>JACJNY010000057.1 GCA_014695295.1 Microcoleus sp. FACHB-61
ACACCAACAGCGACAATGGCATCAATTGCTGTTGGAGCAGGTGGCAACTAATTTACTCACGATGCGACCCGATCGTTCCGAACCTAGGGTGTTGAAACACAGACCGAAGCCCTATCCTCGAATGCAGGAACCTCGCTCTATCTTAAAAGGTAAACAGGCTAGGCGATCGAGACTTTTTCAGTGACATTGGACTTTAGTCCTCACTACAAACCGCGACTCGTTATCTAGATGCGATCGCCCATATCGCATTTTACGGCTGTTCGATAGGCAATTCTATGATAAACTCGGCTCCGTGGCCCAGTGCAGACACGCAGCTCAGTTTGCCACCGTGTTCTTGAACAATTTTGTAGGAAATGGACAAGCCTAAACCGGTGCCTTTGTCGGCGGGTTTGGTGGTAAAAAAAGCCTCGAATAACTGCTGGGAAACTTCTTCGGGCATACCGGGCCCGTTGTCAGAAATCCTAATTACAGCATTGGAGTTTTGGACTTCTGTCCTAATTTTTATCTTGCTGCGGTTAGCTTGACCTTCGGCAACTGAACGCCCTTCGTTGTATTCCTCGATCGCGTCGATCGCATTTCCAATCAAATTCATAAATACCTGATTGATTTTGCCGGCATAACACTCAACCAAAGGCAAATTTCCATAGTCCTTAATTACCGCTATTTCGGGATAGTTGCCTCTGGCTTTCAGGCGGCTTTGCAGGATCAACAGCGTTCCTTCAATCCCTTCGTGCAGATTCACTTTGCTCATTTGAGAATCATCTTTGCGGGAGAAATTTCTGAGAGATCGCACTATTTCCCGAATGCGATCTGCCCCAACCTGCATCGAAGACATCGCTTTCGGCAAATCTTCTAGCAAAAACTCTAGGTCAATATCCTTAATTTTATCTTGAATTGCTGCCGGCGGCTGCGGGCAGTTCTGCTGGTACATATCCAGCAAATTCAGCAAATCTTCCGTGTAGTGGCCGACGTGGACGAGATTGCCGCAGACGCTGCTAACGGGATTGTTAATTTCGTGAGCAACACCAGCTACCATTTGACCGAGAGTAGACATTTTCTCAGTATGAATTAATAAGGCTTGAGTTTGCTGCAACTCGTGCAAAGTATTTTCGAGCTGAAGTTTTTGTTGGGTTAACTCTGTTTGCGATCGCAGCAAAGCTTCTTCACTGCGTTTCTGCTCGGAAATATCAGTAATTAACCCTTCCAAAGCTATCAATTCTCCCGAATCGGAAAACACTCCCAAACCTTGCTCCCAAACCCATTTTAATTCGCCGTTTTTAGAAGTAATTCGGTAATTTAGCTGATAGGGTCGATTTTCTTGCAAGGCAACTTGCACGGCATTCCACAAAATATCGCGATCGTCGGGGTGAGTCAATTCCGAGAGAGAAACTTGTCGAGTCCCGATAAATTCTTCAGGAGAATAGCCAGCTAACTGATAGCAACCTTCGCTGACAAACTCCATACTGCGATCGGCATCATTGCGAAAACGGTAGGCCATCCCCGGCAAATTGCTCATCAGCGTCGCCAAAGCCCGCTGGCTTTCCCGTAGGGCTTCTTCGGCGTGTTTGCGATCGGTAATATCCGTCATCACCCCCAGCATACAGAGTTCGCCGTCCAAATTAATCAATTCCGCTGACAGCAAACACACCACCACCGATCCCGACTTCATGCGAAACTCGCATTCCCGATTGCGCACAACACCTTGTTCGTGCAAACTTTGCCTAAAATTAAGTCGGTCTTCAGGCCTTACCCAAATATTTAACCCCGGTACTGTATTGCAGGTCGTTTCTTCTAAAGCGTAACCAGTCATGGACAGAAAACTATCATTAACTTCAATAAAACGACCCTCAGCAAAAGTAGTAATGATCATCGGATCTGGACTCGATCGAAAAGCCTTAGAGAACTTTTCTTCCGATAAACTCAACTTTTTAATAGCCTCTTGCAACTGACTTGTCCGCTCTTTAACTCGGAATTCCAATACCTCATTAGCCTGCTTCAGAGCCTCCTCAGCCAGCACCCGATAAGTGATATCGCGCACCACGGCTTGCAGCCCCATTTTACCGCCGATATCCATAGAAGTTAGCAGCACTTCCGCCGGAAACTCGGAACCGTCCAAACGGCATTGCAGCCAGTCAAAACGGCAATTTCCCGATCGCAGAGCCGTATTAATTCGCTCTTGAGCAAGACTCATAGAATCTTGTCCGTCCGGTTGCAACGACGGGCTGAAATCCGAAAGATGCTTGCCGCAAAACTCCGATAGAGTGCTGCAGCCAAATAACTCTAAAGTTGCCGGATTGCAATCCAAAAAACCCTCTTCATCTAGCAGCATAACCGCATCAGTAGTCGATTCGTACAAAGTGCGAAACTTTTTTTCTGACGCCTGCAAAGAAGCAATCAACTGCATCTTTTCCTCTGCTGCCCGCTTTGACTCGGTAATATCCTGCATTACTTGAGAAAAGCCCTGCAACTTTCCGCTTTCATCCCGCAAAGGAGTAACAATAACATTCCCCCAAAATCGCGAGCCGTCTTTGCGAAGCCGCCAGCCTTCATTCTCGTATCGACCTTCTGCCAACGCCCTGATTAATTTTTCTTGGGGCTTGCCGATTTCAAGATCTTCTTTTGTGAAAAAACACTCCGAATTATTGCCGACTATTTCATGAGCTCTGTATCCAAAAATGCGTTCGGCACCCGAATTCCAGCTAGCTACATATCCAGCAGTATCTAACATAAATATAGCATAATCCTTAACGCCTTCAATTATTAAGCGCAGCCGTTCTTCGCTTTCTCGAAGTCCAGATTCTGCCTGCTTGCGCTGGGTGATATCTTCTACAAAACCTTCATAGTAGAGCAATTTCCCCGCTTCATCGCAGACAGCCCGCGCATTTTCAGCGATCCAAATTATTGTTCCGTCTCGGCGATAAATCTGCGACTCAAAATCCGATACGATGCCCTGTTCTTGCAAAGCAGAAACAAATTGATCTCGCCGATCGGGGTTGACGTAAAGCTGATCGCTGATATCAGTCAGACAGACCATCAATTCTGCGGCGGAATTATATCCGTAGATGCGAGCCAAAGCTGGGTTAGCGCTGATGTAGCGACCGTCTTGGGTTGTTTGAAAAATGCCAGACACAGCATTTTCAAACATACTATAATATTTTGCTTCCATTTCGTGCAGTGCCTCCGCGACATTCAGGCATTCTATCGCTTTATTTCCTAATTTTTGATTTCCCACTTTTGAATACCCTGCTCTTGCGTTTGAGTTGAATATTTTTGGTCTCCCGCCTGTTAAATGTGAGCCGTTAATTAGGCAGAAAGATGTTGGAACGCAGCCGGAGACGAGTGTGTTTATTCATCTGTCCTACTGGGCTGTTAGTTGTTAGTTGTTGCTGATGAAAGTTGAGTTTATCCGGTCTGTCTTTCTTTGAGGCTTGACTGGCTGTCACGATCGCATTGGCAAATCGAGCGGCCTGCGCTCCATGCGATCGAGCAAAACCCGCTCCTTGAAATGTCACTGAAATATATTAGCAGTTGAATACCCTGAAATAAGTTAGTGGCAAGGCTGTTGTTACAATAATAAAAAGCAGGGACTTCTACAACTGCAAGAGTCTATTTTTAGGCTTTGGGTGAGAGTGCGATCGACTCTTACCCGAGACAACTAACCCGCCTGCATGAGCTAAACGCTCGCTGTCCCTGCTGTCAGTCGATTTGAGATTTTATATTTTAGATTAAAGTTGACTCGACAGATCGATCTGGGAGTCTCCTAAAATCTCAAATTTTTGGGTCTCCACAACTCCTGTCGGAAACTTTTATCGGTCTTTGGGTGGTCTGAGTTACTGTTAAGTATTATTGCTGATGATAATACAGCAGACTGCTGGCAGTTGTATTATTTGGGGTTTCTCTGTAAAGTTGGCACAACAATAGGGTAATTGTTGTATCAAAAAATTCATATTCGGCTGCTGCGGGCGGAAAAATTCTTTAGCGGTGCTGGCATTTGGCCAAAAATCTGGGCCGGGCGCGCAAAATTTGGTCGGCAAGTCTGGTAAAATCCCGATCAATTCTCGGTGTGGCCTAAAAGCTCGATCGGGCTAAATTTGATTAGAACTAATAAATGACAGATTCTCCTCTACTAGCAACGCCAGAGTTATCTCCTGCTTCAACCCAGACGGCGGATTCTCCTGTGTGGCCAGCCCTCCTGCAACAACTGTTAGACAGACAATCTCTCTCACGCACCCAAGCAGCCGACTTGATGCAGGGATGGCTAGCAGAAGCTATTCCCCCCGTCCTCTCAGGAGCAATTTTAGCGGCCCTCCAAGCAAAAGGCATCTCTGCCCAAGAATTGGCAGGAATGGCTCAGGTATTGCATTCTCAGTCCCTTGCAGGCGAGTCGGAGAGCGTTTTCAATCCCAAATCCTCAATCTCCAATCTCAAATTAATTGATACTTGCGGCACCGGCGGCGACGGCGCTTCCACGTTTAACATTTCCACTGCTGTAGCTTTTGTGGCCGCCGCGGGCAAAGTTCGAGTCGCGAAACACGGAAATCGATCGGCATCGAGCAAAGTGGGATCTGCTGACGTGTTGGAAGCACTCGGAGTCAACCTCAACGCCGATGGCGCAAAGGTGAGATCTGCAGTAGACGAAGTAGGCATCACCTTTTTATTTGCTCCCGGCTGGCATCCAGCACTTAAGGCTGTAGCGTCGCTCCGGCGCACTTTGAAGGTGCGGACTGTTTTTAACCTTTTAGGCCCCCTAGTCAATCCTATGCGCCCTACAGGGCAGGTAATCGGGGTGTTCGATCCCAGTCTGGTACCAACTATGGCGCAAGCTTTGGACGAGTTGGGGACTGAGTTGGCGGTAATCGTTCACGGCAGAGAAAAATTGGACGAGGCGGGTTTGGGAGATGTGACTGATTTGGCGGTTTTGTCGGATGGCAAAGTGGAACTCACTACTTTAGACCCTGAAAAGGTAGGATTGACACCAAGTGCGATCGGCTCGTTAAAAGGTGGAAATGTTGAGGAAAACGCCGAGATTTTGCGGAACGTTTTGCAAGGCAAAGGTACGCCAGCACAAATGGATGTTGTAGCTTTGAATGCGTCTTTGGCTTTTCAGGTGGGAGGCGCAATTCCTATGGGTTCTCACGCAGCAGGAGTTTCTATGGCTAAGGACATTTTATCGAGCGGCGAATCTTGGTTGAAGTTGCAGCAGTTGATTGAGTTTTTGAAATGAAGGAAGAAAGAAAGAAGTTCGGCAACGGATTTTGTAACGGATGTAAGGGATAGAAGAAGGAAGAAGGAAGAAGGAAGAAGGAAGAAGGATGAAGGATGAAGGAAAAAGGTATTTTTTGTTTTAACTAACCAACAAGAAAAATTATTGAATTTTCAATTTTTCTTTACTTCTTCCCTCGGACTTCTTCGTTTTTTTTAAGACCGCGATCGAAATTCAATCACATCTTGCTTAATCGTTATGTCTTTATTGCCAAAAAAGTCCTGTCCTAGCAGTCCGATCTCTAGCGACGGCGAGACGAACACAACTATATTGTTAACCGGCAGACCACCTGCTTCAATAGAAGTCAGGCGACCGACGGGAAAAGTAGCCACTCCGTTGGGAGTTTGTGCTTGGACTGTTCCTTGGAGAACAACGCCCAAGGCTTTAGCCATTGCTGGTGTAATTACTGTGCTACTAGCTCCCGAATCTACCATCATATCGAACTTTTGTTTGCCGTTAAATGTGACTTCTATGACCGGGATATTAGCCTGTCTGCGTTTAATTTTGGCCTGAAATACTCCAGACTTGGCCGCCGCCTCCGGGGCGGGAGTCAATCCTTCGGGGAGAAAACCGCAGACTGATTGGCTGAGGTTGAGGGTTCGGCCTGACGAACTGCGCATGAAGCATCCCTCACTTTCTTGAGCCACTGCTCGCGAGGAGTTGACTGCGGTGTAAGCTAGAATTGAACTGCTCACAAAAATAACCGCTGTTAAAACCCGTAAAGGTTGGGGCAGGTTTTGAGCGTTCA
The DNA here is from genome assembly GCA_014695295.1 of Microcoleus sp. FACHB-61. Lineage (GTDB taxonomy): Bacteria > Cyanobacteriota > Cyanobacteriia > Cyanobacteriales > Microcoleaceae > Microcoleus. The sequence goes on from JACJNY010000057.1 coordinate 6,012, forward strand.
GTAGATGCTTGTATAAGTTTGAGAGTAAAGGCAAGGGAGATTTGCTAGCCATAGTTTGATTAAACGCAGTAGCTCGATCGTAACAGCGACAACTGCCTTTTGGTATAGATTTAGACTTTCCGCGCGCCCTCATAAGCTGCTGGTAGATAAATTGCTAGCCCGGGGGGAGATGCAGAGAGTAGGAGATGCCGAGAGTGGGGAGTGGGAGAATTGGCACTTGTTGCTGCTTTTTGATTACCTGTTGCATAAGTGCCTCCAGCCTCCGGCTTCCGGCATAAGTCCCTTCTGCCTTCCCTTGGCGAACCCTTGCACAAATTCAAATAATATCTGTATAGTGCCGGCTAGAATCAAATCCCAGGCAGTGGTAAGAATTAAACCAAACGAAAGTAATTAAGGATGCCATGTCACTTTCAACTGCACAACCCGCTCTCCTAGTCCTGGCTGACGGTACTGCTTACCGCGGCTGGTCCTTTGGCGCTGCCGCCACCGTCGTTGGCGAGGTAGTATTTAATACGGGAATGACGGGCTACCAAGAAGTATTGACCGATCCCAGCTATTGTGGGCAAATTGTAACTTTTACTTATCCAGAATTGGGCAATACCGGGGTAAATCTCGAAGACGAAGAATCCTCGCGCCCGCAAATTCGGGGTGCGATCGCCCGGAACGTATGCAGCCGCCCCAGCAACTGGCGCTGCTCGCAATCACTGCAAGACTACCTCAAAGAGTACGATATCCCCGGAATTTACGGCATCGACACCAGGGCCCTCACTCGCAAAATTCGCACGGTGGGAGCGATAAACGGCGGAATTTCCACCTTGATTCTCGATCAGGCGGAACTTTTGGAGCAAGTGCAAGATGCCCCCAGCATGGACGGGCTGAATCTGGTCCAGGAAGTCACCACCCGCAAGGTTTACGAGTGGTCTGAAGCCACGGACACGGTTTGGGAGTTCAGTCCTACAGTCAAACCTGCTAACGGCGAAATGTGGACGGTGGTGGCGCTAGACTTTGGGATCAAGCGCAACATCCTGCGGCGTCTGGCGAGTTACGGGTGTCGAGTCATCGTTGTACCGGCTGACACGTCGCCAGAGGAAATCCTCAAATACAACCCGGACGGCATTTTTCTGTCCAACGGCCCCGGAGATCCGGCGGCGGTAACGGAAGGGATCGCGACAGCGAAAGCTTTGTTAAAGTCGGACAAACCCGTATTCGGCATCTGCATGGGACACCAGATTTTGGGACTTTCCTTGGGTGCAGAAACTTTTAAACTTAAGTTCGGGCACCGGGGATTGAATCATCCAGCGGGTTTAACTCAGCAAGTAGAAATTACTAGCCAAAATCATGGTTTTGCGATCGACCCCGATTCCCTACTCCCCGAAGTAGAAATTACTCATCTCAATTTGAACGATCGCACCGTAGCCGGATTGAAGCACAAAACTCTGCCGCTGTTCTCAGTCCAGTACCACCCAGAAGCCAGTCCCGGCCCGCATGATGCTGACTATTTGTTCGATCGATTCGTGCAGTCAATGCGAGACAATCAGAAAGTAGCCAGCAGAAAGTAGTCAGCAGTCAGCAGTCAGCAGTCAGCAGTCAGCCGTCCGCTAATGACTGCTGCCTCAAAAAAAACTAAAAACCGCTGACAAAAAAAAACTGTAGACAAAAGACCAAAAAATTCCTATAATGAAGCCTCGACTTTAAGCCATATCTAGCTAGGAGGGTGTCATTCCTGAGTCATTGACCCTGACCGTTAGCCTCAGAGGCACTCGCGAAGTCAAGAATAACTATCAGTTATTTCGCCTGACGGGCTTGCTGGACGCTTTTTCTGAGGCAACTTTTCGGAAGGTACTGAGCAAATGTATTGACGAGGGCCCAAAACACGTAATTTTGGACTTGTCTCAGATAGACTTTGTGGACAGTTCAGGTTTGGGTGCACTTGTGCAACTTGTCAAAAAAGCCCAAACCTTGGAGGGGACATTGCAAATTGTCTCAAATCCCCGCGTAACTCAGACTGTTAAACTGGTTCGCTTAGAGAAATTTTTGTCTTTGCAGCCTTCGGTTGATGAGGCGGTAAAAAACGTCAAGGAGGCTTGACGCCAAAGTGGATTAAATTAGCTATCCGGTTCTCAACGCTGGATAGCAAATTTTTATTGTTGTGCTGGTAAAGCAATACCGATTTTCCCAGAAGCTGCGGCAAGTCTTGCCGCTATTTCCCCCGATGCTTTGAACTCCGGTGGCAGGGCAGTAAAATATGTGTTGCAAAAACGCGGAAAAATGGTATAAGAAGTAGAGCATCCCGATGAGTGTAAAAAGCCTTTTTTAGGAGTGCGAGGGTCGCGCAAAGCTTTGGCTATATATCTCGCTTCGTGCTCTGAGAGCGAACAGTCCTGTAAAAGCTATAATTGCAGAAGTGACGAAAGACCAAATAAGTCAGTGACTAGAAGAACCAAGCTGTGCGGAAGTTTTATTTAAAAAAGTATGTTGCCGATCGCAGATGACGGGCTCAAACTGAGTCTGACGGATATCAGTTTAAATCGAGTGCATCCTGCGAGGGCTACACCAGCAGAAATAGAAAGAATTTCGCCCGCAGCCTGGGCATATTTGGGGGATGCAGTATACGAACTCTACATTCGGAGTTTGTATTTAATGCCACCCAGAAGATTGCAAGCTTATCATGAATTGGTGGTGGGGCAAGTACGAGCCGAAACTCAAGCGCGTCACTTGCAATCGATCTCTCCTTACTTGAACAGTACAGAATTAGCAATTGTCAAGCGCGGCCGCAATGCCGTATCGGGCCGTTCTAAGCGAGCAGATCCAGAGATATACCAACAAGCCAGCAGCTTAGAAACTTTGATCGGATATTTGTACCTCACCGATCCCGAAAGATTGACCGAGATTCTGGCACTTTTAGAACTTGAGAATGAAATGATTTAGCAGTTAAGAGTTGGGAATTAGGAGGGATTAATTAAAAACCCTTGCACGGCGACCCACCTAAAACAGCCAAAATCTCGATCGGGCAAACAGGATTTATCAGACATTAATTAGCAACTTTAGCACAGCAAAATCCTTGCTCCCTCCCCAGCCAATCTAAAATCTCAAAGCCCCGAGATTCATCGGTTAATTCTTCAATTCTTCAATTCTTCAATCGATGCTTCCTCCCCAGCCAATCTAAAATCTCAAAGCCCCAAGATTGATCCGTCAATTCTTCAATTCTTCAATTCTTCAATCGTTTTGATTGCCACAAAAAACCCATGAGAAAATTTACCAAACCAAGCTTCTCGCGATCGAATTCCGACAGCAAGCCATTCAAAAGCGAAGGCCGCCGTCAGGACTCACAACCGTCCTCTCCCCGCTTTGAACGCAAGCCCCGTCCCGACACTCGCGGAGTAGACGCGCCTCAAAAGCGATCGACCTTCTCCCCCCAATCCCGAGAAATGCCCGTGCGAGCAATTTTCAAACGGAGAGTCGATTCCGACAGCCAACCGGAAATTCGCAGAAATAATCATTTCAAAGACAGAGACAGCAGCCCGCAGGAATCCCGGGGCAATTATTATCAAGACAGAGACAGAGACAGCAGCCCGCAGCCGGCCCGCAACAATTTCAGAGACAGAGACAGAGACAGCAGCCCGCAGCCGGCCCGCAACAATTTCAGAGACAGAGACAGAGACAGCAGCCCGCAGCCGGCCCGCAACAATTTCAGAGACAGAGACAGCAGCCCGCAGGAATCCCGGGGCAATTATTACAAAGACAAAGACAGAAACAGCAGCCCGCAGGAATCCCGGGGCAATTATTACAAAGACAAAGACAGAGACAAAGATAGAGACAGCAGCCCGCCGGAATTCCGGGGCAACCATTTCAGAGACAGAGACAAAGACAGAGATACTCGCCCTGTTGACACTGCCTCAAATACCGTCGTGCAACCAGACACAGACACAGACATGATTTACGGCCGCCATGCGGTGCAAGCGGCTTTAGAAACAAACCAAGTCCTGAACCGGATCTGGGTTGTCCCGCACCTGCGCTACGATCCCCGCTTTCACAGCTTGCTAACCGAAGCCAAGGCTAACGGCAGCATCATTGATGAAGTTGACGATTTGCGCCTCGACTACATCACGCGCAAGGCAAACCACCAAGGCGTAGCGGCTCAAGTATCAGCTTACGAATACCTGGATTTGAGCGAACTGATCGCAAACGCTAAGTCTGCTTGTGAAGATCCAGTAATTGTGGTTGCAGAAGGACTCAACGACCCCCACAATCTAGGGGCGATCATTCGCACCGCAGAAGCATTGGGAGCTCAGGGCATGGTGATTCCGCAGCGGCGGGCTGTTGGGATTACCTCGGCAGTGAGAAAAGTGGCAGCAGGGGCATTGGAAAGCCTGCCAGTGGCGAGGGTTGTCAATCTTAACCGGGCGCTGGAAGAATTGAAAGAGGCTGGATTCTGGATTTATGGCACTGCTGCAGGCGTGGGTGACTCGGTAGAGACAATCAAGTTCTCTGGGCCCACTGTTTTAGTTGTGGGCGGTGAAGCTGAGGGTTTGAGCCTTTTGATACAGCGCGGCTGTGACGGATTAGTTTCAATTCCTTTAAGGGGGAAGACTCCTAGCCTGAATGTCTCGGTAGCAACGGGGATGGCTTTATACGAAATTTACCGCCAGCGCGGGCCCAAAAAGTTTCACGTACACGGATCGTAAAGGTGCTTGAAAAAAAGAGCACAACAGAGTAGTTTATTGTGGATGCCGCCCAGAATTGAGCGGCAGCACATCCTGAATAAGTAAGGAAAGCCGATCGGCTTTCGTTACGGACAGGCGAAAGTAGAAGGGGCCTTCCCCCTACCTTCACACAGGAATTCGACACCAATCTATTTAGATATCAGCTTAAAATAGGTTGGGATAGGTTCTTGGTAGCAGTCAGCCACGTGTAAATAACAAAAGCCTAGGCGTGTTCGCAGCACCCTGAAAACACCGTCAAATACATTAGAAAATCAGATGAAAGAATTCTTGATTAGCTTGCTCAATTTTTTCGGATTGGCTTGGTGGGTTGAAGTGAAAACTTCAGCGCCGCGGTGCATTTACTATTTTGGGCCGTTTTTGACTGCTGAAGAAGCGGAAGCTGCAAAAGCAGGATATGTAGAAGACATAGAAAATGAAGGTGCAGAAGGTCTTCGTGTTTCGATTCAGCGCTGCAAACCTCTTACTTTGACGGTTGCAGATGATTTGGGAAAGCTGAGTGAGGGAGGGCTGTTGCCTGTTTTGAGCGGTCAGTAGAAGCAGGGGGAATTTGGAGTTTTGAGTTTTGAGTTGTAAGTTGTAAATTAAAATCCGGTAACTACGGAATTATACCCTTCTTGCGCTCCCCGATAGCGATCGGGAAGCTCGCACTGCACTGCGAAAATTATGATGCGGATGCAAATGGAAACGATATAAATTCAAAATTCTTGAGTGTTGGGTGATTAATTGCTTCTGACAAACTCACAACTTAATACTCGCAATTACCAACTGCTTGGGGGAATTTCTCAATCCAACTATCGATGTCTGCGATTACCCGATCGGGAATTTCCCAAGGGAACAAGTGGGCTGTATTTGGATAGCACTGCCACTGACAATCGTGGAGGTGGCGGGCGGTTTCTAAACTGGATGCTGAGGTGATGTGCCGATCGCCCTCTCCGGCCAACACCAAGCACGGACATTGAATGTCCCCCAGGTGGAGCAGTCGATCGTATCCGGCCCTCAGAGCGGTATTTAACGCCTTGGTGGCCGTGTTGGAAGTCTTTAGGTAGGCGGGGGTACCTGCCTGTGCTAAGTAGCGGTAAGGGGTGGCTGTATGCTGCTGTATCAAGTAGCGAAAGAGCGATCGCCTACCAAAAGTATCAATATTCCACTGCCAACCGGGTATCACCCAATTGATAATTCCGGCTAAACCGGTGTAAAGGTTATCTTGCCAAGAGATGGGAGGGTGACTTCCTCGCGGTTTGGCTGCGGATGCCAGTAGAATCAAACCGGTGACTCGCTGGGGATATTTCATGGCTAATTCAAGGGCTAAAATCCCTCCCAAAGACCATCCGATCACCAAACACCGATCGACTCCCAATCGGTCTAAAAGTGCTTCTAGATCGAGGAGGTGATCGGTCATTTCAAAGAAAGTTGAGGTGCGGCTGTTGCCGTATCCGCGCAAGTCTGGGGCGATCGTCTGGAACCGTTTTGATAAGTGTTCTGTAAAGACGGACATACAATCGCCGGAACCTGGATGGCCGTGCAAACAGAGAATCGGAAACCCTTTGCCTTTGACGGAAACACTGAGTTTTTGATGCGGCATTTTTTAACTGTTTGGGCGGTGCGTTGTCCCCCGCTAGAAATTGTATATTCCACCCGTTAAAAGCTGGGGTTTCGGACAATGTAATCGGCAACTTTAGAAATAGACTGGCGCATTTGTAGCTCGCCGCTGCGGCTGTCAATCACAGTCATCACATAGGCTTCGCCGTCAATGCTCATCGCTAAAGTTGTGCCGAGTACCTTGGAATTTTGGCCTGTTTTTTCGCCCAACCACTGAGCTTTAGTTCCTTCCAAGGCGGCAAATCCCAGAGCGCGATCGTACTGGCGGTTGAGAGTTTCTATTAATAGTTTAGCACCGGGTGTTTCGCCGTTGTAAATTTGCACCATCATTTCGGTGAGTTCGTTAGCAGTCAGGCGGTTGCGACCCGAACCGGGGTTGGAGGGCATAATTTTTTCCCCCATTAATTTGAAGTTGACGCGGGTGACTTCGTAGCCGCTATTATCTAAAAATTGATTGATGTAATCCGAACCCAAATAATCTATCAGTTGATTGGTGGCGATATTGCTGCTGCGATAGATCATTTCTTCTAACAGTAGCTGTAGCGGGTAATTGCGATTGGACGTAATCTTCGCCGATGCGTCTTCGGTGAAATTACTGCGAGTGACGAATACTTCCTGGTTCAGACTAATTTTTTCTTTTTCGACTTTTTGCATCAGGGCGACAGCAATCGGCAGTTTAATTAAGCTGGCTGGACTGGCTGGAGGTACATCGCCCCGCAGGTGCACGCACTCTCTAGAAAGGTTGCAAATGCCGATCGAAGCTTGCCCAGACAAACCGCTTTCCCGGGCGACAGCAGCCAAAAAATCTGATTTTGCTTGCTGCACTTGAGAGGTGGCTGCCGTTAAATTTTCCCGGTATTCTTGAGTTTTTGAACCACTGAGATCAGCTAAAAATGAATATTGAGGAACTTCCTGCAAGTTGTTGAGGGCCTGGTTCCACAAAAATTGAGTTTGCTGCGAAGATTCGATCGACTGATTTTGCTGCCGTTTAGTTTCTACGGCTCTGTTGGCTAAACGGACTGCTTGCTGTAAGTTGTCGTTAGCCCTCTGTTCTACTAATATTTGAGCTTCCACCGCTTGCAACTGCTGTAGCAGTTGTTCTTGAGGATTGGCGGGGAGGGGAACTAAGCGGGAGAGCAGGGTTGGTTCTGGGGAGGGGTTGTCGGGTTGTTCTAATTCGGTGACGAGCCGATCGCGAATTTTGTATAGTTCGTCTAAGGAACGCGGGTTAGATGATTGAGAGAATGAACTTGCGACGGTTAACATCTGAACAAGTCCGATGCCGGCTACTACTGCCAAAGTCTTGTTGGCGATCGACAAAAAACGCCTGATCCCTCGCATATTTAACATCCTCAACACAACCAAATTCTATATAAGCAGCTATTGTTACATCAGTCAAACCATTTTAGATTTTAGATAGGAGAACAAATCTAAAATCTAAAATCTAAAATCTAAAATAGTTCGATCGCGCCGCTGCGCCAAGATAACCAAAATAAAGGGAGAGATTGCAGTTGGGCAATCAACCCCCTCTAAATATTGCCAACTATCTACTTTCTGCGTCGCCGTCGCGAGTCAGCACCCAACCGCTTGAGGTAATCCCAGCCGCGTTGGGGCCAGACATGATCGCTACCGATCTTTTCGGCAATCCAGCGAGCTACTTTGGGGCCTGTCCAGTCTCCGCCATCGGGGGCAGAGCCTTGCAGGGCTTGTCGCAGCTCTTCTTGCTGTTCTGGATTCAGCAAGGATTTCGCAGGAGGGGGCTGGCGGTCTCCGCTGCGATTTCTCACAGAGTTAGGCCCTTCTCGGTTGTAGCGCTGGACAATTTCTTTGGCGTAGTCGTAGTTGAGACCTACAACTTGGGCTGCTTGTTTGATAGTCCAATTTCGGGAAACTAAAAGCAGCAAGTGCCAGCGGCGTGACTCTGTGGTGTTTTGTGCCTGCCGGTAGCGAATTTTGAGTTCCTCTGCCGTCAGGTGGGATTCTAAGTGAGCTTTAGGTGGCATTCCTCCAACGGGGCATCGGGAACTTCTTACCATATATCTTTGGTTTTGGGGATAATTCCGGATGAAATTATTTTCCTGGGATCGTCGGGGCAAATAGGTAGCTTTTTTTACCGCAGATGCACGCAGATAGACGCAGTTGAGGAGGGACTGCTGTTTTTTTGCAGGTGCGGGTAACAAAACACCTCGGCGTGGCGGTGAGCCTTCCGAGCTTTTTTGTGAACCCCAGATTTCTGACAGGCTTTTTGACCCCAGGCACAATGGGCGTGGATGGGAAAAGCTCGATCGATCTTTTCTGTAATTACGCAGCCGCCATTAATTCACTCGGATGACTGATAACTTTTCGTAATTTTTGGCTAAAAGAAAGCACTTCATAATCTGGGGATAATTCTTGTTGAAGTTGCAGCCACAAGTTAATACCTTGTTGCTCATAAGTCAATACGGTTATGTTAAGCCCGATCCCCCTAGCCCTGCCCGAACCAAGGAGGCAACAAGAACTCGATCTTGCGTCCCCGCAACGATTCGGGGGATGCGAGGGGGATTTCCGGGCAATAAACAGTGTTAACCCAAGCGTATTGGCTCATAAGTCTCTATTTCTTCTTCATTTTTTTCTGGGCTATCAGGGGGGTAATCCCAGTGTAAATCCGCTTCATAAGCTTCTGAATCTGCTTTTAAACGAGCAATTAATTCTATTAATATAAAAAGGTAAGTTTTTATGAGCGAGATTTTCAATATTAGAGGTTTATGTTTCCCCTCAATAAAAGCGATAATTGGGCATTAATTAAATTATTTTGTGAGGTTTTTTTAGCGTAAATTCTGGGTTCCGTCGAAGAGAAACTGGGTGATATAATTTTAGATTGTATATTGAGAATTCCGCAATAGGAAATAACTGACTCCCTTGTCAATTTGAAATTCCAGAATTGGGAAGGGCTGATTTACTAATGATTTTGATCTTGCATACACAATCTTAGACGCAGAACCTAATTATGTAGAGCGCGCATTGCGAACGTTACCCATATAATTCGCGTGTCAAACCACTTTTTGCATAAGTCCTAATCATAAGTCCTAATAAAGTTAGATTCTGGGTATTTTAAAAGATTAGGTAAAAAAGTCGAGCGCTATTTTTTGTCCGGTGCGATTTGGGTAATTTAATCTATTGTATATAAAGTAACCGATCGCGCGATCGAACAAAGCCACAAAAATAGCAGAGTTTGCCGAATAGCTGTAAGTGCGTGCAATTGCCAGCTATATTAACTGTATTGTCTCAAAGTAGAAATGATAAAGGTACGAGCATGGCATCCATCCGCGAGTTGCACCGACAACTGGTCAATAAAGAACGCTCTGCTGTGGAAATTACTCAAGAAACATTAGACCGAATTACCCAGCTAGAGCCGAAGTTGAAAAGCTTTCTGTGCGTGACAGCAGACGGCGCATTGGCGCAGGCCCACAAAGTGGATGCCCAAATCGCAGCCGGAGAGCAAATTGGGCTGTTGGCCGGCATCCCGATCGCCGTTAAAGACAATATGTGTACCGAGGGCATTCCCACAACCTGTGCATCTCGGATTTTGGAGAATTTTGTGCCTCCCTACGATGCAACCGTCGTCTCGAAACTCCAAGCAGCCGGTGCGGTGATTGTGGGTAAGGCGAATATGGACGAGTTTGCAATGGGGAGCTCGACGGAAACTTCTGCTTATCAAGTTACCGCGAATCCTTGGGACTTGGAGCGCGTACCCGGAGGGTCTTCTGGCGGTTCTGCCGCAGCGGTAGCCGCCGGAGAATGTGTCGTGAGTTTGGGTTCGGATACAGGGGGCTCAATCCGCCAACCTGCTGCTTTTTGCGGGTTGGTGGGGCTGAAGCCAACTTATGGGTTGGTTTCTCGCTACGGTTTGGTGGCCTATGCTTCTTCTCTCGATCAAATCGGGCCCTTTGGCCGGACTGTTGAGGATTCAGCGATTTTGTTGGGGGCGATCGCGGGTTACGATCCGAGAGATTCGACGAGTCTGAATGTCCCTATTCCTGACTACGCCCAAGCTTTAAGACCCAGTTTGCGACCCAAGGGTCAGATTAGAATTGGTGTAATTAAAGAAACTTTTGGTGTAGGGTTGGACTCCGGGGTTAAAGACGCTGTTACTAAGGCGATCGAGCAATTTCAACAATTGGGCGCAGAAATTCAAGTCATTTCTTGTCCCCGGTTCCGCTACGGTTTGCCCACTTACTACATCATTGCTCCCTCGGAAGCTTCGGCAAATTTGGCGCGATATGATGGAGTCAAGTACGGTTTCCGGTCTCCCGACTCCGATAATCTTTTGGATATGTATGCGAAAACTCGCTCTCAAGGGTTCGGTGCGGAAGTTAAACGCCGGATTGCGATCGGCACTTACGTATTGTCGGCTGGATATTACGATGCCTATTATCTAAAAGCTCAAAAAGTTCGGACTTTGATTAAAGAAGACTTTGAAAAAGCTTTTTCTCAAGTTGATGTTTTAGTCTGTCCCACTGCTCCTACTACCGCATTTAAGGCAGGCGAAAAATTTAATGACCCCCTGAGTATGTATTTGTCAGATTTGATGACTATTCCGGTGAATCTTGCTGGTTTGCCAGCTTTGAGTTTGCCCTGCGGATTTGATGATAAAGGACTGCCGGTGGGTATACAACTGATTGGTAATGTTTTGCAAGAATCTCGGCTGTTTCAAGTGGCTCACGCTTACGAACAGTCTACGAATTGGCACTTGCACCACCCCGAATTGCATTGATTTTTTAAAATCGGCGGAATGCTGCGGCGGAAGTTAGTAATTGATCTTGGCTAATTGTCTGAATTAATCATTTGCCATTAGCTTTTGACCGATCTCTAATTTCCTGCGTGCTCTATTCTCTATGAACAAGTTGCTGGTATTCCTTCTGTATAAGTCGGTTATAGCTTTTGGGATAGTTTTGGCCGTAGCTTATTCTGCTGCTTGTGTATTCCTCTTTGTAGCGCAAGGTAAGTTTATCTTTTTTCCCGCGCGCGCGATCCAAACTACGCCAGATGATTTTCAGTTGAAATATCAAGATGTTTGGCTGCCAATTCCAACTAAAACAGGCGCGGTGGAAAGCGTGCACGGGTGGTGGATTCCTGCCTCGGAAACCCCCCCCAGCCCCCCCTTAGCAAGGGGGGGAGCAAGAAACGGAGAGTCGTTTCTGGCTGCGCCCCAAAGTGAGAGACGAGCCGTCGCTCCGGTTCCCCCCCTTGTTAAGGGGGGGCTAGGGGGGGTAGTTTTGTACCTGCACGGCAATGGTTCAAATGTGGGAGCAAATGTCGAACACGCTAATCGATTTCATGGGTTAGGTTTGTCGGTATTTGTGATCGATTATCGTGGTTATGGAAAAAGCCAGGGCCATTTTCCGAGTGAATCTCAGGTTTATGAGGATGCTCAACTTGCTTGGGATTATTTGGTGAAACAGCGCGGCGTTAACCCGAATCAAATTTATATCTACGGTCATTCTTTGGGAGGCGCGATCGCGATCGATCTGGCAGTGCGCCACCCGGAGGCGGCGGGGTTAATTGTAGAAGGCTCTTTTACTTCGGCGCGGGCAATGGTGGATTTCAAAAAAGGGGTGTTTTGGCTGTTTCCGATAGATTTGTTGCTGACACAGCGGTTTGACTCTCTTTCAAAAGTCGATCGCCTGCAAATGCCCGTGCTCTTTATTCACGGGACTGCTGACAATGTAGTTCCAGTGGAAATGAGCAAAAAACTGTTTGATGCGGCACCTGGGCCCAAACAGCTTTACATAGTTCCTGATGGAGCCCACAATAACTTGGCACAGATCGGGGGCGCAGAATATCTGCAAATAGTGAGCCAATTTTTAGGTTCTTCAAAGTAGATAAAAGCTGTTGGCGGTAACAGGTTCAGTTTGATATCTGTACCGCCTGCTCGCACTTGTAACAGTACATATCTGAAGCGGATTAGTTACCGCGATGATACCGCTTAGTTCAACCTTAATACATTCAGCCACCAGTCATTTAAGGCATAGCAATAATTGCAGAAATTGTTGGTGCTTATCGCTTGTTCTTTCTTAACTTGGCAGCCTCGCCGAGATATTTTTCGATCCGGCATCCGGGCGCCGCAGAGATTGGCATCTGTAAGATTAGTTTTGTTCAATCTCGCATCGCTCAAGTCGGCCGCTCTGAGGTCTGCACCGCTGAGATTTGCACCGCTTAAATCGGCTTCTTGAAGGTCTGCACCCCGGAGATTTGCACCACTTAAATCGGCCACTCTCAGGTCGGTTCGAGCTAGTTTGGTGGCGCTCAAATTACTGCATTTTAAGTTAGCGAACTGGAGGGATGCTTCTCGAAGAGAACTCTCGCTGAGGTTGGCATTTTCTAAGTTTGCTCCCCGGATGTCGGCCCGGCTCATGTCGGCTTTGCTGAGGTCGGCGTCAGCCAAAAAGGCGTTTCTCATGTTGGCGTTGTTTAAATTAGCTTCCATTAAGTCAGCCGCAGTCAAGTCGGCATCAACTAAGTCGGCCCTGCTGAGAGTGGCGCGGCTCAAGGAAGCGCCAAACAAATCTGCACGGCTCAAGGAAGCGCCAAATAAGTCGCATCCGGGACATCCTCTTGTTTCTAGCAGTCGCTTCACTAGAGACTGATTTTGAGCTTGTAAGGGAAGTGCTGCGCAAAATGGGAGTAGCAGTATCGCTGCAGTCAGAATTTTCAGTTGGATTTTGGTCATAGTCTGGGTAAGTCCTGTAACTGCCTTTCATCACCGATTTGTCTGCTGGACTTACGCGCGGGGGACCAAAAACCCGGTTTCCTCGTTAATTCCTCGCTGTCAAACCCCATATTCTTAGCAGAAACCGGGTTGTTTGCGCAAGTCCTAGTCTAGTGCATTGACGCGCCTCGACGGTGTAAGGTTCGATCGCGCTCACGATCGCGGATATTACTTACGCCTTGGGGATGAGAGCGCGCACTTCAAGGCTCCCTTGCAGCGAACGGCGAAAGGCCGGAGGCGCTGAATGCCAGGGATTCTGGAGCTGGCGACGGCTGCAGCAAGTGGCTGGCTCCGACAGCGGACAAGTATTGGTACTCGATGCAGTTGGATTTTGCTGCGTAGGGCGATCGTTCTCCGTACAGGCGATCGGTAAATAAGCCAATTGGCTTAGACTTTTAAGACATATTGCTGATGCGCTGCCTTCTGTAAAAAAGATAGCATTTTTGTGTGATCCCCGAAATAATACCGAGCAAGCAAGTATAAAAAAAATACCACGTGTCTCGGCGGGTGTGAAAATTAGGTACAGCTAATACTTTCAGGCGAGGAAAATAGATGTCGAACAGCATAGATGAACTGGCAGAAGGCGGCCGGGGGATCAAGCTCATGTGGCAGATTGCAGACGAGCTAAGTTACACCCGGACTCTCGACGGTCGAAATTGTTTGTGGCTGAGCAAAAGTTACGAAGTAGAAGGTCGCAATCGATCGCAAAATATAAAAAATGCTAGCATTTTAGATGGGTTAATGAATGTCTTAAACACCTGGGATTGGCAGAAAAAAACACAGCAGGAACAAGAACTGCATGAAAGTTGTGTTCAACACATTAGCCTGCAAGTCAACACAGATGTGAATGCTTTAAGTCGAGTTTTGGAGTGGTTTGAGCAATTGAAAGATTTATCGATTCCTAATGAGGTTTGGTGGAAGCTTCAGTTAGCTTTGGCTGAAGGTTTCACTAATGCAGTCCGCCACGCTCACAAAAATCTTCCAGTAGAAACTCCTGTTCAACTGGAAATTATGGTGTTTAACGGATGGTTGGAACTCAAAATTTTGGATTGTGGCCCGTGTTTTGATTTTGATGCTAAGCTGAAGGAAATTATCGCAGCAGATAGAAAACCCTGCTTCGATTTAGAGGTTTTGAACCATGCTTGCTTAATGCCTAGCAGACCGAAAACTTTGGAAGTGTCTCAGTTTATAGTTGCTCGGTAGCTTTGGAGTGAGAGACAATTAACAAACTCGCACGGTTGAAAATGTGTTATGCTAAAAACGGTGTTAGGGGACGAGTGACGGGTTTTGTCTCGACCTGCGTGAGGGGTTTTGAATACTGGCGACCTGCAGCGGCTTTGCTTAAAAGCTATGGGCTTGGGTAACTCTCTAGCTGTTCGAGAGCAACCGGTGCCTCTGTAGAATTAAACATTAAAAACTCCAAATAAAAAGTTAAAAATTATTCACACTAATTTGGGATTTTTTAATTTATCATAGTATCTGGTTGCTCACCAATTACTAATGATTTCCAAAGAAACTTTATTTGTTCTGTCTCTATTTCCCTACTTGGGATTTCTCTGGTTTTTGACTCGATCGGGAAAAACACCCCGTTTAGCTCTGATGGGCTTTTACGGCACTCTCGTTTTTGTAGCGGTGACGATTCCCGCCGCAATTTACGCAAAAGTTGCCTACAACGAGTCGCTAGCAAATGTCGATTGGCTGCACGGTTCTGCGGAACTATTCTTAACACTTGCCAATATTTTATTAGTTTTAGGCTTTAGGGAAGCGGTGATTAAAGCCAAAGCATCCTCACAGAATGGCGGCGGGGAGCAAGAGTGTCTTTTAGACGGGGGAGAATAGCCGGCAGCATCTCAGTTTTGTTTTTTGCCCTCCGCAGAAATGCTCCCGAATAGCCGCAGTTAACAGTTAACTGTTGACATACCAGTTTGTGCTCCGCCCACCTGCAACATTTTAGGAAGGATTAGAATATATAGAAACTCACATCAAGCACTTCTAGTGTCATCACCTTGGTTTCTTGGCACTGGCTCAAGCTGAGAGCCGAGATTTTGCGTTATGAAACCCGGTTTCTCAGGTATTATCGAGAATGGTGTTCTAGGCGTGGTTGAAACAGACTACCATCTTTGCTAAGTTTAGCTTTGGTGGGAATCTTCAGGCAGGAAAAAAGATGAGCTATTGCCTCAATCCCTATTGCCAGAAGCCGCAGAATCCTGACTCAACCAAGTTTTGTCTGGCGTGCGGCTCAAAATTGCTACTGAAAGAGCGTTATCGCGCCCTTCAACCTATCGGTGAAGGAACATTTGGCAGAACTTTTTTAGCTGTCGATGAAGATAGGTTGGAAACTCGCTGCGCCATCAAACAATTTTTTCCCCAAGTTCAAGAAAAGGCAGAATTAGAAAAGGCAACTGCACTGTTCAAACAAGAAGCTCACCGGCTGCACGAACTCGGAGAACACCCGCAGATTCCAAGTTTGCTGGCTTCTTTTGAACAAGCCAAGCGTCTGTATCTTGTGGAAGAGTTTATCGAGGGAAATAATTTGTTTCAGGAGTTGCAGCAGCAGGGAGCTTTTAGCGAGGAACAGATTTGGGAATTGTTAATCAATCTGTTGCCTGTTTTGCAATTTGTGCACGAGCAGCAGGTGATTCATCGGGATATTAAGCCGGAAAATATTGTGCGGAGAACTCCCCAAATAGTGGGGGCTGCGGCGGGATATGGCAGCTCGACTCCTGGTAAAGGAAAAGGAGGGGCAAATTTACCTCAATCTTCTGGTGGTATAGAAGGGACAATCGTGGCTGCATCTCCTGCTGTACAGGGGAAGGCGAGAGGGGGCCAGTTTGTGCTAGTAGATTTTGGAGTTGCTAAGCACATTAGCGCCATTTCTGAGGCGCAAACTGGGACGATAACGGGAACTGCTGGCTATGCGCCGATCGAACAAATTCGCAGCGGCAAAGCGTATCCGGCGAGCGATCTTTACAGTTTGGGTGTTACCTGCATTCACCTGCTAACTGGGGCGGTACTGAAGGATTTGTTCGATGCTTTGGAATGCAAATGGATTTGGCGATCGCACCTAGCGCAAAAAGGCAGAAAAGTCAGCCCAAAATTAGCAACTATTTTGAATAAATTGCTCAAAGATTCGGTAAGAGAGCGATATCAATCCGCTGCTGAAGTGCTGCAAGACTTGGTAAAGGTGGGGCAATATCCCCGCTCTCAAATCGCTTATAATTCTCTAACCAAAATAGCTATTAATTCGCCAGTAACTAACTCGCAGCAAAATACAGCCACCGCCGTCTCAGCCGCGCCGCGCCACAAGATTCATGTTGCGCCATCCCCTAGCAATCCGACATTATTGTCTAATAACTGGCGGTGCGAGCGCATTCTCCACGGCCATTCAGCCTCGGTTAATGCTGTTGTGATTAATCCTCAAGGCAATATTCTCGCTACCGCCAGCGATGATAAAACAATTAAGCTCTGGAACCTGCAAACAGGTGAATTCATCCATACTTTTTTCGGCCATTCCGCAACGGTTGATGCTGTGGCAATCAGCCCAGACGGGAGAATGCTAGTTAGCGGCAGTTTTGACAGAAAAGTCATTGAGTGGAAGCTGGATAAAAAGGCGATGATTCGCGAATTTTATAGCGATTTTGGTTCGCCGTACAGTCACCGGTACGGCCCCGTGTACTCGGTGGCTTTTAGTTGCGACTCTGGAGCGATTGCGAGTGCCAGCGGCGACAAGAGTATTAAATTGTGGAACCAGCGCAACGGAGCATTGGTTCAAAAACTTTCGGGACATTCTGACAAGGTTTTATCTGTTAGTTTTCGCCCTCAAAGTATGATGCTAGCCAGCGGCAGTGCTGACAAAACTATCAAGATTTGGCGTGTAGGTATTGCGGAGAGTGTACGGACTTTTGCCGGTCATTCAGATTGGGTTTATGCGATCGCATTTAGTCAAGACGGCAAGATGATTGTCAGTGGAAGTGGCGATGCTACTGTTAAATTGTGGAATGTGGATACAGGGGAATTGATTAATACTTTGAGCGGGCATTCAGATGCGGTTATTTCGGTGGCGATTAGTCCCGATCGCGAAATTATGGCTAGCGGCAGTCGAGACGGTACGGTTAAACTCTGGAACCTGGAAACAGGAGAATGTTTGTGCAGTCTTGCTGGGTGCAATCCGGTGGCTTTTAGTCCTGACGGTCAAACTTTAGTCACCGGTGGGGATGACGGCGAAGTGTTAATTTGGCGGGCGTCTGTTTAATTGGGCGAGATAACTGAGATACTGGTGAAGGCGATCGGTGTCAGTGTCAAGTAAACGACTGGCCCAAGAATGTACATTAAGTTGCGATCGCATTTCTCGAAACACCGCAGCATCCCCGCGAGTGTCTAGAGGAAAAACCCAAGCCTCAAATCCAGCCGACTTGAGACGGCTAACAGTTCCCTCGCCATCTTGCACCCACAATTGACGGTTAATGCGAAAGGGTTGACAGGAATATTCACCGACAACAATTCCCCCTACAGAAACGCTAGCATCTTCTCCCCCATCGGAAAGTTCTTCCAAAAGGGCTTTGAGGTCATTGAGTTTTTTCCTGTCTTGTACTTGCTGCAGTGTAAGCTTGACAATCACCATTTCTAAAACTTCCACAGGTTTTGTCGATCGTAGAATGTTGACTGGTTGGGCCGGCCAAGGGTTTTTTATTTCCGGTTGGGCCGTCTCGATTTCCTGCGTCTCGATTTCCTCTGCAACCTGTACTGTTTCAACCGGCTTTGCAGTGTCTACAAGTATCTGCATTTCCTCCCCATCTTTCTCGATTTTTCCACTAATCTGTAAGATAGCATTCTCTATAATGTAAGGTTTCACTTGTTCGTAAGCCTTGGGGAACACAACAGCTTTTATTTGATGTGTCAAATCTTCTAATTGCAAAATTGCCATCGCCTCGCCTTTTTTTGTCACTACAAGTTTGATAGCGCTGAGCATGACAATAACTGATACTTTCCCCTTTTTATCTGCTAACTGTTCGAGAGTCACAACATCTGCGTCTTGGTTTACTTGCATGAGAAACTTTAGGGGATGTTCTGATACATAAAAGCCCAGCAATTCTTTTTCTAAACGCAACTTCTCCTGTTTGTCATAATCTTTTACCAATTTAGCTTTTGGCGCCGACTCATAGGTATTGACCGACTGACCAAAGCTATTCGTACCTAACAAATCAAAGAGATTACCTTGCCCGCTTTCTCGATCTCTTTTGCGCTCTTGCGCCCATTTCATCACCCCTTCGAGGTCCTGTACTAATTGCTTGCGGTTTATGTCAATTTTATCAAAAGCACCGCATTGAATTAAAGCTTCTAGAGCGCGGCGGTTCACAGAATGGAGATTTACGCGATCGCACAAATCCGGCAGCGATTTAAACTTACCCCCTTCCTGCCGCGCCACCAAAATATTTTCAATTGCCGCTTCTCCCACATTTTTTACCGCCGAAATCCCAAACAAAATTTTATCTTTTGCAGAGCCAGTCATCTGTTTCGGAAGCGGTGTAAAAGTAAGTTCAGAGCTGTTAACATCTGGCGGCTCAACCTCAATACCCAGCTTGAGACAATTGGCAATATATTTCTGTACTTTATCCTGATCGCCCCTGTTAGCAGTCAGGAGTGCAGCCATGTATTCTAGAGGATAATTCGCCTTTAAATAGGCAGTTTGATAAGTGATATAGGCATAGGCCATTGAATGGGATTTATTAAAACAGTATTCCGCAAATTGCAGCATCTGCGCGAACAGTTTATCAGCAATTATTTGACTAACTCCATTCTTAGTTGCCCCGTCGATAAACGTTTCCTTTTGCTTCTGCATTTCATCCGCTTTCTTCTTGCCCATTGCGCGCCGCAGCAAGTCAGCTTGACCCAAAGAATAGCCCGCCAAATCTTGAGCCATCCGCATAATTTGCTCCTGAAAACAAAGCGTTCCGTAAGTCTCTTTTAAAATTGGCTCTAATAGCGGATGATCGTACTCAACTGTTTTACCGTGCTTGCAGTCAATAAACTGAGGAATCAAACCTGCATCCAGCGGGCCTGGTCGGTAAAGTGCCAAAATAGAAGAAATATCATCCAGACAGGAAGGTTTTAGTTTCCTAACTACATCCAGCATCCCAGAGGATTCTAACTGAAAAATACCTTCTAAATCTCCTCTTTCTAAAAGTCTATAAGTTTTATCTACATCATCGGGTAACTTTTTAATTCTGGTAAAAGTCTCTTGAGCTCTGCGTTCTATATCAGAAGGTAGGGTTTCTGGATCGACAATTAGATTTTGGGTTTCCTTAATATAATCAACAGTTTTTTGGAGCGTTGTCAAATTTTTCAATCCCAGAAAATCCATTTTCAGAAGACCTAGTGCTTCCAAATCTTCCATATAATACTGCGTAATCACAGCACCTTCGTTATTCTTTTGTAGCGGTACAATTTCATCGAGCGGGTCTGAAGAAATCACTACTCCTGCCGCATGAACACCAAAGGTTTTGTTTGTCCCTTCAATCCGAATTGCCATGTCAATCCACTGACGAACAGGGACTTCGGTCCCGGTTTCTTCATTTATGCAAATTGTATTTTCGTAGTTGTCTTTAAATTCCTGTGCAGGTGTTTCACCGGAAATCATCACTTTTAGTTTTTCCGGTTTTCCCCGCGACACGGGAATTAATTTTGCCATTTCGTCTGCTTTTTTGTAGGGAATGCCTAACACTCTGGCAACATCTTTCAAGACAGCTTTTGATGTCATTCTGTTGAAAGTAATAATTTGCGCTACGCGCTCTTCGCCATACTTTTCAGTAACGTATTTAATCATGTCGTCCCGTCTTTCTATGCAGAAATCGCTATCGATATCTGGCATGGATTTGCGTTCTGGATTGAGAAATCGCTCGAATAGCAGTCCGTGATGCACGGGGTCAATATTAGTAATTTTCAAGACGTAAGCAACTAGAGAACCTGCGGCGGAACCGCGTCCTGGTCCTACGGGAATGTGGTTGTCCCTGGCATATTTCATGTAGTCCCAAACTACTAAAAAATAGGTGGAAAAACCCATCTGCTGAATCATTTTTAGTTCGTATTCCAGCCGTTCTTTGTAGACGACGGGAATTTCATTGCGGTTTCTAGCTTTGAGGCGTTCTAATAGTCCTTTCCATGATATTTCTTCGACAAAAGTGTCGGCTGTGTGTTCTGGGGGAATTGGATAGTTGGGAATGCGGGATTCCCCCATGATTTCGTAAGATTTTACTTTATTTGCGACTTCTAAAGTGGTGTCGATCGCCTCTTTGATTGTTTCATCATCCAAATGGTCTCGAAACAGTTGCGCCATCTCCATAGCAGACTTAAGATATTCAGTACCGCTGTAGCGCATCCGCTTTTCTTCTTCAATCTGTTTGTTGGTGTTAATGCAAAGCAAAGCATCGTGTGCTTCTACGTCGTTGCAGGAAATATAGTGAGAATCATTGGTGGCAATTATTTTAATGTTGAGTTCGCGGGCTATTTTGACAATTTCAACATTAACAATCCGGTCTTCCTGGGAACCGTGGTCTTGAATTTCTATATAGTAATCTTCCCCAAATACTTCTTTATACCATTTTGCTACTTCACGGGCAGCATCTAGCTTGTTTTGCAGAATCATTTGGGGAACTTCGCCGCCCAAACAAGCACTGGTAACAATTAAACCTTCGGAGTATTGTTTTAGCAGTTCTTTGTTGATGCAGGGGCGGGCAAAAATACCTCTTTCTGGCATTCCCTTTAAGTGGGAAATTGTGGTTAGTTTGACGAGGTTTTTATAACCTTGGGTATTTTTAGCTAAAACAACTTGATGGTATTTTCTTCTACCTCGAACTTTTACTTCTATGTCGCCGTTGACGACATACATTTCATTGCCAATAATCGGCTTGATATTTTTATTTCGACAAACTTTGATTAGCTCGATCGCCCCGTACATCACCCCGTGGTCTGTAAGGGCGATCGCGGGCATCCCCAATTCCACCGCCCGTTCTGCGAGCTGTTGTAGCTGAGAAGCCCCATCTAGCAAGCTATAATCGCTGTGAATGTGCAAACCAACGAAGGACATAGGGATTTAAAATATAAGATTTGAGAATTTAGATTTTACACCATCGGCGTGCCAAAGGGTAAAATAAAAAACAAAGCTTTATATCAGTCTTGAGCTGGTTTGTGCTGGGGCTTCTAGAAGTGCAAAAGATGAGGTTGTCGCGGTATTGAGGATTGAATGGGTAAATTATTCTCGCTTGCGATCGAACTTTTACAAATTTGCTTGTTTCAAATAACCTTCCAAATCTTTAATCCGTTCTTGCGTCACTCTGGCCCTGCAATAACCATAGGTAGAAGCAGCCAAACTACCGCCTTCAAACTGCCCTTTTGCATACTCACAATTTTGATCTCGAAATGCGATCCAAGTACGTTGTGCCGCAGTCAATCTCTGCTTTTGTGTACTGCTGATTTTTGCTTGCAGTTGCTGATATACTTGATTGAGCTTTCTGTCTGCTGCTTGAAACTCTTGACTGGAACAGACATTCATGTCTAGCGTGGTTTGAGGATTTTTGCAGTTAGGCTGTTGGGCGACTTGTACGGGAATGTTGCTGGCTTTGCTGGGAAGCAAAAATCCGGCTGTCAACAAAAGCAAACTCGCCGCAAATTTTACCCAAATAGTGCTATTTTTCACTTAGTTTCTCCCTTTTTTAATCTTTAATTTTCTCGGCTGGCTGAAACGATCGCCAAATCCACCAAGCCGCCGCCCATAGAGTAAAATTGCCGATGAGAGTCATCCCCGCTTGCAGGGTAACGATCCATTCTAGGGCGGGAGAGTTGTCAAAATAGTGCCATGTACAGGCACACATAGCGCTGACGAGAGCGGGCAGCATTCCGGCGGAAAGGGCCCACCAAGCTCGGTTTTGAGTGACTTCGCCGTAAGTCCAAATTAACCAGATGGCGGCAATCCACTCGACGACGCTAGAGATGTGAATAATCCAGGTGGGAATTGACAAAGCGTGCATTTTTTGTATTGTGAACGAAGATGAAAGATTTATCGATAACGAAGATGAAAGATTTATCTATCGGGACTTACGCAACTGTCATATAAAGTATGATGCGTCATACAATTTTAGATTAGGGATTTGAAATTTTATTAGATTTGCGATTTGAGCTGACTAATGACGTAAAGCCTTGAAGCTTGCTGACAGTAGCATTTTTTTGGTAGTAGTATCAAATTTCCAATCTCAAATCTCAAAAAAATCTAAAATCTAAAATAGTTAGATTCCCATCACAAACAAAGAAAAGAGTAGAAATGCGAGCAATTTTGTGCGGCTATTACGGTAAAGGCAACGGCGGCGACGAGGCGCTGTTGGCATCGCTACTGCAAATGTTACCAGATGGCGTGACGCCGATCGTCCTGTCTGGCAATCCTGTCGAGACAAATCAGCGGTACGGGGTAGCTGCGCGCGATCGCATGAATGCCTTTCAAGTTCTCGAAGCACTCCGCACCTCCGACGCCCTAATCTGGGGCGGCGGTAGCTTAATCCAAGACGCTACTAGCATTGCGAGCCCTTTCTATTATGGCGGTTTGATGGGATTAGCGCAGCGGATGGGCTTAAAAACTGTTGCCTGGGCTCAGGGAATTGGCCCTTTGAAGCGCGAAATGACTCGCAAGTTATCTCAGCGCTGTTTTGCTGCATGCACCGGCGTCAGCGTGCGGGATAAAGGTTCAGCTACTTTACTTGCAGATTGGCAAATCCCTTTTACTTTAGCGCCCGATCCCGTGTGGGCTTTGGAGAATTCCCCCGTGTCGGGTTTGTGGGATTTACCGGCGCCCAGAGTTGCTGTTTGTTTGCGTTCTCATCCTACACTAACTCCCGCTCGTTTGTCAATCTTAACTCAAGCTTTAGTTGACTTTCAAAAAGCAACTCGCACCTTAATTTTGCTGCTGCCTTTTCAAGCGTCTCACGACTTAGAAATTGCCCAGCATTTGCACGAAGCCATGCCCAAAACGAGCCGCATCCTCAGTTTAGACGACCCCAGAAAATTGAAAGGAGTATTCCGGGGTGTTGAAATGGCGATCGGGATGCGCTACCACAGTTTAATTATGGCAGCATCCGAAGAATGCCGCTGTTTTGCCCTCAGCTACGATCCCAAAGTCAGCCAGTTAATGGAAGAGCTAGAAATGCCGGGATACTTATTATCAGAATTGCCAGACGATCCTTATTTAATCAGCAAAACCTGGATCGAACACTATGCTAACGGCGACGCCTTATCGCCAGACAGGATAAAATTTATAGTAGAGCGATCGCTCTTTCATCGCGAAGTATTGCGAGCCGCGCTCCAGTAATCTCATTGAGAGGTGAAATACAATGACAGTCAGTACAACCGACTTAAAAATTACCTGGGAAAAATTGCCAGACGACTTCATTTTAGACGAGAAACCTGTGGAAAATATCGACCAACCCTTGCTGGCTGCCGCCTTGCGGGAAATCTTAGAAATCGCAGGGCTAATTGTAACAGGAATATTAGTTGCCCCAAACATGGGAATTTGTGCGACAGTAGACAGCAAGCTAGTAATCAAAGCTCCAGATTGGTTTTATGCCCGCAACGTACAGCCGCTTTCTAGTCAAGAAATTCGCCGCAGTTACACTCCCAACTTAGAAGGAGAAGTCCCGGCGATTGTGATGGAATTTCTGTCAGCTAGTCCCAACGATGAATATTCAATAAAACCAACGTATCCGCCGGGAAAATGGTTTTTTTACGAGCAAGTATTGCGAGTGCCAATCTATGCACTTTTTGAACCTGCCGCCGGAGTTCTCGAAGTCTATCAGTTGAATTCATCAGGAAGATATCAAGTACAGCAGCCGGATTCAAACAATCGTTATTGGATTGAAGGAATTGGGTTATTTCTGGGTGTTTGGCAGGGAACAAAAGCTGAAAGAACCGGATATTGGTTGCGGTGGTGGGATGAAAGCGGAGAGATGTTATTGTGGGGAGCAGAAATGGTAGAAAGGGAACGGCAGCGAGCCGATCGACTAGCTGCACAATTAAGAGCAGCAGGCATGGAACCAGAGGCCTAATGCAATAATGAGCAATTTAAAATTGTCCCTCTGCAATTTAATAGTGCTCATTAATTAAAAAGTATTGAACAACATCGCAAAAATCAATATTTATCTGCGTTAATTTACGTTAATCTGCCTTCATCAGCGGTTAAAACTTACATTCAGGAGACAGCAAAATTGGCAAGAGTAAGAGTGCGGGAACACGTCAATCCCCTATCAATTAGATATCAAGCATCTGCAAGTCCCCCGGATTGGACTAAAATCTATGCCGACTTAAATTTACCGCTGCATTTAGATATCGGCTGCGGCAGAGGACGGTTTTTGTGGCACATGGCGCAAGTACAAACTGACTGGAATTTTCTAGGATTAGAAATTCGGGAACCGCTGGTAGAAGAGGCGAATCTTTGGCGGGACGAAAAAGGCTTGACAAATTTGCACTATTTGTTTTGCAATGCGAATAGTTCCCTGAAACCAATTTTAGAAACTTTACCCGCAGGTATTTTGCAGCGGGTTAGCATTCAGTTTCCCGATCCGTGGTTCAAGAAAAAGCACCACAAACGGCGGGTGGTGCAGCAGGAATTAGTCAACGAATTGGCAACTTATCTGGCAATTGGCGGCGAAGTGTTTATTCAGTCAGATATTGAGGAAGTAGAAAGGGAAATGTGCGATCGCTTTTCATCTCACCCGAGTTTTAAACGTCAAAATGGGGGCGAATGGTTAGCAGAAAATCCCCTGCCTGTTCCTACTGAAAGAGAAATTGCTACTCTGAAACGGGGCGAACCAGTTTATCGAGCACTGTATCAAAAATAATGCTTGCTTTTGCAAACTCACCTTTGTAATAAAGGTTATAACTTACATCTTGCACCTTTGTTAGGAACAGGCAAGATGCCTGTTCCACAAAACTTAATTTTCTTGTGGAACGGGCATCTTGCCTGTTAATAAAAGAATTATTTCTAACTTAAACCCAAGATGGCAGCCACATCCTAATTTTCCATTCCATTTGCGATAAAGGCAGTCCCAAATACATAGGCATCCAGAAAATAAAAGCACCCAAAACCAGAAAAATAATTGTTACCCCCATCCCTCGGAGTCGAGTTTGAGGGCTGTGCAGCCACCTGTCAACCCACCAAGCAAGTGCTAAGCCTGAAAACACAGAACAGCCCATATAATGGTATAAAAATATGCAGCGACTCACCTTCACCCAAGGCAGCAAATTAGCGGCCCAATTAACTATTAAATATAACGCCAGCCACATTTCAGCAGTCGGCGGAAACAAAATCGGGCGCTGCTTTTCTATCGTGTCAACAGAAGCCTCGTTGCGCGTTTGCAGCCACACCAAAATCCGGTGAACTAAAACTCCTATTACTAGCAGTAAAGCTAAAGTTGACAGCCACCAAAGGAAGGGATTGCCCATCGCGTGAACGTCAAAAATTGCCTGAGTTGCACCTTCAGGTAAAGGCGGCAAAACCGGATCTGGTTGTGCATTGCTGCTAGCAGTTTTGTAGAAGTAAACTATCGGGCGAAGCATCAAAGGCCAACTGTACCAAGTGGAACAGTAAGGATGCACGTCGGGCCCGCTTTTAATCCGCTGGTGATAAGTCAAAATTTCCGTTTGCATCTTCCAAAAATCGGGAGTGGGATTGAGATGCAGGTGAGGAATCCAGGATAGGCTGTAAACTAAAATAGGAATGACAGCTAGAGTCAAACCTACTTCTATAAAATTGAGTTTAGTCAGTTTTTGTACGGGACTTTCGGGAGGCATTAAAGCCGAATTTACCTGGCGGCTTTGTTCTTCATCTCCTTTGTTACCCTGGATAAAACGAACTGCCCAAGCACAGATTAAAATTAGATAAGTACCGAAAAGAAACCACAATCCGTTCCATTTGATAGCCGCAGATGCGCCGAAACCTATCCCGGCTAGTACCAGCCAAAGCCAGCGCTTTTTGCCTTCGACTTCTACGGATTTTAAAATAAATAACTGACCTAAAATTCCAAATAAAACCAGATAAATGTTGTTCAGCGCGTAGCGAGACTCAACTAAAAACAAACCGTCGCAGGCGATAAAGAAAGCAGCAAGAAAAGCAAAGGTGCGGCGCCGAACTAGCTGATAAGCTAGCGCCCCCACAACTAGGGGAATAAAGGAACCTGTGAGAGCATTCAGCCAGCGGTAATCCCAAGGGGAAAGCAGGGAGCCAGCCAGACTGTTGACGGCTGTTTTTCCGAAGGGAAGGTGAGTGCCGATCCAAATGCCGATCGCAATTATGTACTGGCTCAGAGGCGGGTGAGCGTTGAAAAACGGAGTTTTGGTGAGATAATCGTTGGCAAATTTAGCGTAATAAACCTCGTCAAATACTAAAGTGTTAAATCGCTCCAGTTCCCAAAAGCGGAGAGTTAAGGATAGGAGGAACACACCGAGCATTCCCAGGGCAAAAACAAAAATTGATTTGTTGGATTGTTTTTTGTTGGGGTTCATAAAACATCAAAAAATAGTGGATGCGAGGTTTGGGAGCGATCGCTAATTTAAAAATACTGAGTTGAGAATAGCGTAAAAATTACAATTATGACTTTTAACCTTCGCCCAGGCAAATCAGATGCGGGCGATCGCGCTTGGAGGGTGCGGCACTACGTGCAGCGGCGGAATTGCACAATATGCTCCCGATGTAACCGGCACGAAGGAAGGGAAAGCGCACCTGACAAGCTGCGATCGACTATGATACCGGTTAACAAGGTCTTGTTTGAGCAGGTATTTATGAATATCACACTTTGGGTTTGGGGGCGCTACGGACTCGCTGTAAGTGCTCTGATTTTGCTAGGAGTCCCGGCGGTAGCTGCACCCAGTGCGATTAAAATTAGTCAAGGGGTATCGCAGCAGTCCGGGGAAAACCCGGCGGCGGATGCTCAAAGAGCTTTTACAGAAGGGGATCAACTGTACCAGCAGGGGACAGCGGAATCTTTAAGAAAAGCGATCGCCAAGTTTGAAGAATTATTAAAGCTGTATCGGCAAGCGGGCGATCGCGCTGGGGAGGCTACCACCCTCCACAGCATCGGCAAAGTATACTCAGATTTGGGAGAAAAACAGAAAGCGCTAGAGTATTACAGCCAGTCCCTTCCCCTGAGTCGGGCAATAGGCGATCGTTCAGGGGAAGCTGTCACCCTCACCCACATCGGCAGAGTCTACTCAGTTTTAGGAGAAAAACAGAAAGCCCTAGACTATTACAATCAGTCCCTTTCTTTGAGCCGGGTAATAGGCGATCGCCAAAAAGAAGCCTACAACCTTCTAGGTATTGGCATGATCTACGCAGAATTTGGAGAACACCAGAAAGCGCTAGAGTATTACAATCAGTCCTTTTCTTTGAGCCAGGAAATAGGCGATCGCCGTTGGCAAGCTTTCACCTTGATCGTCGTTGGCAATGTCTATTCAGGTTTGGGAGAGAAACAGAAAGCCCTAGATTATTACAACCAATCTCTTCCCCTCAGTCGAGAAACAGGCGATCGCTCTGTTGAAGCCTTCGCCCTGATTTGTGCTGGTAGAGTCTACTCAGAATTGGGAGAGAAACAAACAGCCTTAGACTCTTACAACCAGTCCCTTAAATTGTTCCGGGCTATAGGTGAACGCGAACAAGAAGCTCGTACCCTTAACTACATAGGTATTGTCTATTCAGAGTTGGGAGAAAAACAGAAAGCCCTAGAGCATTACGGCCAGTCTCTTCCCATCAGCCAAGCTGTGGGCGATCGCTCGGGGCAAGCTGGTACTCTAATCAGCATTGGCCATGTCTACTCAGAATTGGGAGACCAACAGAAAGCTTTAGAGTATTACAGCCAGTCCCTTGCAATTTTCCAGACTCTAGGCGATCGCTCCTCAGCAGCAACCACTCTCACCAGCATTGGCATTGCCTACTCAGAATTAGGAGACAAAGAGAAAGCCTTAGAATATTTTAACCAATCCCTTATCCTCAAGCGAATAGTAGGCGATCGCTCTGGAGAAGCTCGCACCCTCACTGGCATTGGTAACATATACGCCGAATTAGAAGACCAACAAAAAGCCCTAAACTATTACAATCAGTCTCTTTCTTTGAGCCGGGAAGCACGCGATCGCCAAAGAGAAGCCTACAGCCTTATAGGTATCGGCAGGAGCTACGCAGAATTAGGAAACAAAGAGAAAGCATTAGAGTATTTCAATCAATCCCTTCCTCTGAGTCAAGCCACCCTCGATCGCTCCTTAGAAGCTCTTACCCTCTATAGTATTGCTACTATCAAACGTGACTCTGGCAATCTTAACGAAGCTCTCACTGAGATTGAAGCCTCCCTCAAAATTATTGAAAGCCTCCGCACCAAAATTGCCAGCCCAGAACTCCGCACCTCATACTTTGCCACCGTACAAAACTATTACCAGTTCTACATTGACCTGTTAATGCAACTGCACAAAACGCAACCCAAATCTGGTTATGATACCAAAGCCTTTGAAGCCAGCGAACGTTCCCGCGCCCGCAGTCTCCTCGAACTTCTGCAAGAAGCAAATGCCGATATTCGCCAAAGTGTCGCCCCCGAATTATTGCAGCGAGAACGCAGTTTGCAACAGCAACTCGATGCCCTTGAAAAACGGCGCGTCGAAGTTCTCAATCGCCCCAACTACACTCCCACTCAAGAAGCAGAATTAGAACAACAACGGCAAACTTTAATCGCACAATATCAGGACATTCAAACACAAATCCGCGCTACTAGCCCCCGTTACGCAGCCCTCACCCAACCGCAACCTCTAACGCTTGCACAAATTCAACAACAAATCCTCGATGAGAATACAATTTTACTCCAGTATTTTCTAGGGAAAGATCGCAGCTATCTCTGGGCTGTCACGAAAACCAGCATCACCAGTTATGAATTACCAAAAGCTGCCGAAATCGAGACAACTGCCAAAAACTTTCGCGATGCTGTCACAGCTCCAAGTTCCCGAAACAACCCCAATCAAGTCGCCCAAGCCAACGATGCTATCAGTCAAATTATCTTACAGCCCGTTGCTGCCCAACTCGGTCAAAAGCGCCTGCTCATAGTTGGCGATGGCGTTTTGAATTACCTCCCTTTTGCTGCCCTTTCCCTCCCCGGAAAATCAGGTGAAAATGGGAATCCCCCTTTAATAGTAGACCATGAAATCGTGCTGCTGCCTTCAGCTTCCACCTTGGGAATATTAAGACAAAACTACAATGACAGACAACCTCCTAATCGGAGTTTAGCCATACTCGCCGACCCAGTTTTTAGCGCTAACGATGAACGAGTTAAAAATTCTTCTTCAGCCACCACTCAGCAAGCGGTAGAATCAGCAAATCCCGGTTTAAGTCGCTCCAGAGGCGACAAGACCGGACAGTTTGACCGTTTAAATTTTACTCGCCAAGAATCTCAAATTATTCAAGCGTTATTCCCGGCTAATTCTCGCACTGAATCTTT
The DNA here is from genome assembly GCA_014695295.1 of Microcoleus sp. FACHB-61. GTDB lineage: Bacteria > Cyanobacteriota > Cyanobacteriia > Cyanobacteriales > Microcoleaceae > Microcoleus. The sequence goes on from JACJNY010000057.1 coordinate 35,588, forward strand.
GGGTTTTGCAGCCAGTCGTGCCACAGCAACTAGCCCAAATTTAAGCCAATATAAAATCATTCATTTTGCCACTCACGGTTTCGCCAATAGCGCTCACCCGGAACTGTCGGGAATCGTCATGTCGCTGGTAGATGAAAAGGGCAACCCTTTAAACGGATTCCTGCGACTTACTGATATTTTTAATCTCAAATTAGCAGCAGATTTAGTAGTGTTAAGTGCCTGTCAAACCGGATTAGGGCAGAACATTCAAGGCGAGGGCATGGTAGGATTAACGCGGGGATTTATGTATGCGGGGGCTCAGCGAGTTGTGGTGAGTTTGTGGAATGTGGATGATGAAGCAACAGCTACGTTAATGTCAAGTTTCTATCAGGGAATGCTGCAAAAAGGGTTAACGCCAGCGGCGGCATTGAGGGCGGCGCAACAGGAAATGTTGAAGCAGGAAGAGTGGCGTTCTCCTTATTATTGGGCGGCTTTTACGCTGCAGGGGGAATGGCGATAAATTTTATGAAAAAAACCAGCATTAATTCCAATTCCGGGCGAGTGTAAGTCTGGCGAGAACTTTTTGCGGTGAATCAGGATACCAAAAAAAAGCGGCTCCGCTTGTCGCAGAACCGCCGTCACAGAGGATGAAAAATCAAAACTTAACGCACAGCGCCCTGTACTGAAGGTGATTCAATTGTTTTCATGAAGTACAGCTTCACTAATTGCCAGCCGTTCGACAGATACAAAGGCAATTTTTGGAAGAACTGCAAGAATTTCGGAGTATTAGAAGCAACAATTGCAGTCAACTGCTGATTGTTCTTGAGGCAAACATCCAGCCGCTCGTAAAACTCGGGGTTGTTCACGTCCAGCATGACGGGGAATACGCGGCCTGCTGTTTCGTTGGTCTTTTTAATCACTTCAATGTCGTATTCGCGAGCATCGAGTCCGAGCGATCGATAAAAACCTGCGCGCTGGATATCATTGAGATACATTGTCGCGAACACTGACAGCAAGAAGAAACGGCACCAAAGCTTAGCGCGCCAATCATTCAACATCTGAGGCTGAGCTCTCATCACCGCATCGAAGAAATCTCCGTGGCGGTTTTCATCCTGGCACCAATTTTCAAAGAATCGGAAAATCGGATAAATCTGGTCTTCAGGATGCGCTTTTAAGTGCTGGTAAATCGTGATGTAGCGCCAATAACCGATCTTTTCCGACAAGTAAGTCGCGTAGAAAATAAACTTCGGCTTAAAGAATGTGTAACTGCGGCTCTTTGTCAAGAAACCCAAATCTAGGGACAAATTAAAGTCCGAGAGAGCTTTGTTGAGGAATCCGGCGTGCCGCGCTTCGTCGCGGGACATCAGCAAGAAACCTTCGGCCAGCACTGGATTTTTGTCCTTGAGCTTGCGTGCCAACTCTTTGTAGAGCAAGAAGCCAGAAAACTCAGCGGTGCAGGAACGTTCCAGGAATTCAATGAACAACTGGCGCTTTTCGCCGTCGATGTGTTCCCAAGATTGCTCGAACTCGGCATCCCGCACGAAGTGGTTGCGGTTGTAGTCAACGCGAAATTCTTTAATAATTGCTTGCAGTTCAGCTTCATTTACCGTGATGTCCATTTTGGCCATCTCGTCAAAGTCTGTTGTGTAAAATCTCGGCGTGAGAATAGTTTCTTTGGCTGGGGCTTTCACTCCCGGCCGCATTTCTTCAAAAGTGGGTTTTTTGAGGGAATCTACCATATGTTTATTGGATTTCTGCTTATAACTACTCTGAGCTTCAGTTGTCGGTTACTGCGGGCGATCGCTCGCCCCTGTCTGTTCGTCTTCGGCAGGTCGCCCGATCGGCCTCGTTATACTTTACCAAGCTCTCGACCCTGGAAATATATTGCTGGCGTTAAGAATTGCTACGCAGAATTACTCATGGGAGTGTGAGAGACTGGGAGGGAGGGAGACTGGGAGTGGGGGAGACTGGGATAATTTCAATTTTTGTGTTCTCTCTTCCTTCAGATGATGCACAAATCTCTCCTGGTGTCAAACTGTTCAAACACTACATACAAAGTACAAAATATAGAGAGGGAGTCCAATAGTTAGAATAACCAAGCAGGACGGTCAGAAAATGAGCAATTTAGGTGTTAGTTACCTTTTATGGGCAGCTTGTTTTTTCGGCCCATTCGGACTCCACCGCCTCTACAACGGCAAGATTGGTACGGGTTTACTGTGGCTGTTTACCTTTGGTTTGTTTGGGTTCGGCCAATTGTTTGACTTGCTGCTGCTCCCGAACATGGTAGACGAACACAATGCCAGTCTCAGAGGCAAACTCGGCGTATCTCGCGAAGGTATACCGCTATATCCAGTCAGCGGGGCGATCGCCGCGACATACCCCAAGCAAACTCCCGACCAGTTAGGGGTTAAACTCCTGAAGGCAGCTTATACCAAGAAGGGAAGATTATCTGTCACCCAAGGGGTGATGGCAACCGGCGCTACTTTTGCCGAAGTGGAAGAGGCTTTTACGGCAATGCTCAAAACCGGTTATGTGAGTATCGAGAACGATTCAGTAACTGGCGTCGTGATGTACCACTTTCACGAACTTTAGCTGGTGCGGGTGCGTCAGAATCGGCGATTTTCGGGCGTTGTTCGAGAAGCTAATCGCTGAGGCACCCTACCGGGATTTAGCTGCACCAGGTGCGTCAGCTCGGGGATTTTATGTATTGTTCGAGAAGCTAATCGCTGACGCAACCTACTACTGGCCCAACGTCTGAGCGATCGCCGAAGTCTAAAATCTAAAATCTAAAATCTAAAATCTAAAATCTAAAATCTAAAATCGACTGACGAATGCCTTCTGGCGAATGCCTTCTGACGAATGCCGTTTTTGGAGCAAGCATTGCTGGCAAAATCGGCTAGAATGTTTGTTTGTCTATATAAGCAGAAAGTATTTAGCGTCATGGCAGTCCCTAAGAAGAAAACCTCCAAATCCAAGAAGAATATGCGCAAGGCCACCTGGAAGCGCAAAGCTGTAGTAGCAGCTCAGAAAGCTCTGTCCCTGGGCAAATCAGTTCTGACTGGGCGTTCCAACAGCTTCGTGTATCCCGGCAATGAAGAAGAAGAGGAAGAATAAAAACGAAATAGTGGGCATCGGGTTCGCCCAATGCCCGATCGATCAATCAATTTTTGCTGTTGGTAAAATCAGCATGGCATCGCCAAAGGAATAAAAGCGGTACTGATGGTCGATCGCCTCTCGGTACAAATCCAACAGCCGAGGCCTTCCAATCATCGCACTTACCATCATCATCAAAGTAGAGCGGGGCAAGTGAAAATTTGTAATCATCCCGTCTACAACCCGCCACTTGTAGCCCGGGTAGATAAACAAATTTGTCGGGCCGCAAAAAGGCTGCAAGGAAAAATCGCCGCTCGCCGCGGCGGCTCCCTCTAAAGCTCGCACTGCTGTCGTACCCACGGCAAAGATTCGCCCGCCTCTAGCTTGAGTTTCGCGGATTTTATCGACGGTGGCGGGGGGTACTTCCACCCATTCGCCGTGCATTTTGTGAGCCGTCACGTCTGCCACCTCCACCGGGCGAAACGTCCCTACTCCGACGTGTAGGGTGACAAAAGTTTTTTCGATTCCCCGCTCCTGCAAACGGCTGAACAATTCTTCGGTGAAGTGCAAGCCGGCAGTGGGGGCAGCCACCGCCCCGAGCCGCTCGGCATAAACAGTCTGGTACTGTTCCGGCGCTGCTTGGGAATTTTCGATATAGGGCGGCAGGGGTACGTGGCCGTATTCGTCCAAAAACTTCGCCAGAGTCGCATCTGTGGGGATGTCAAACTCCAACAGCCGTCCCCCTGTGGCGTCGTCCCTCTCTATAACTGTCGCAGTCAATCGACGACGATCGAGCCCGCCGGCTTCGGGAAGCCTACAGCAAGGAGCTGCTGCGGAGTCCTCACAGGCTGGGGCGATCGGGTCAAACTCAATTTGTGACCCCAACTTTAAGCGTTTCCCCGGTTTCACCAAAGCCAGCCAGCAGTTGTGCTGCCGTTCTTCCATCAACAATATCTCCACAGCCGGGCCGTTGGGTTTGTGCCCGTAGAGCCTCGCGGGCAGCACGCGGGTGTTGTTGAGTACCAGCAAGTCTCCGGGCTCCAGCAAATCTGGCAAATCCCGGAAAATCCGGTGTTGCTGGCTGCTAGGAGAATCTACAGCCAGCAAGCGAGAACTGTCCCTCGGCACTACGGGATTTTGGGCAATGCGCGAGGGGGGAAGTTCGTAGTCGTAGCCGTCCAAAGACCAGTCAAGCTCTGTCATCAAGTGAATTCCTGTGCGATCGATCTGTCAACTGGGTAACAAATTGGGTAAAAACCCCCATCCAAAGTCGGGTGCTTTTCCCCTTGTGGCGGCGGGTATAGCCCGCCATGATAGAGGTATAGCATCAGCTTTGCTCGAAGGATCGTTATGGAATACCTCTACTACATCGCCAATACTAGCCTTACTCTCAGAGTCGTGGATTACCTGCGCACGGCTCATCATCTTCCTTTGCAATTTATCACTGTTATTCACCAAATAGACGGCTGGGTGGTGAAGGTAAAAATGAGCCAATATTTAACTCCAGAAATGCACGGGGATTTTCGGGCTTTTATGAACGAACTCGGGATTCCTTACGATCCTGAAATTCGCTTGCAAATGGCACTTTGGAGTTTGGAAACGGGACAGTCGCCGCTGAGCGTGATGCGCCGCTACCAGGTGGCCGTGGTTTGTCACGGCAGCCCTGACCGTAAGGAAATTGAAGCGTTTCGCCAGCAATTTGTCAAGGGTCTGGGATATTGCCCGGAAACTCTCGCCTAGGCTGCTACGCAGATAAATTAACTCTTATGACAGAGGGGGAGAGGGAGAGAAGGGGACAGGGGGAGAAGATTGAATGCTCTTTTCACGTCCGTTAAAGATCGAGAAAGAAATGCGCGACAGCCTAGGGAAATTAACAATTAAAAACTACCTAGTGGCATTGCTTTGTGATTTTACCCTCTAATTTTTAATTAGATATTTTTAATTGCTGAAAGCCGCTCGAATGTATTCTTGCAGGGTAAGGCGGTAGTTTTCTGCAAGGGCGAATTGAGAGTTCGCTGCAGTTAACGGTAATATTTGCTTAGTGTTTGACCGTGAAGGTTCGCACCTGACTAGGGCGACATCAAAGCGACAAGAATTATGTGCTAAATCTGGACGAGTGCTTAAAAATATTTCGGCTGTTTGCCAAAGTTTGGCTTGTTTTGTGGTAGTAACAGCCAGCATTCCACCAGCATCCCAATTTCCCCGGCGGCGAGTTTTTACCTCTACAAATGCTAATGTTGGGGATTGGTGATTGGGAAAAACTCGGTTTTTTTCGCTTTCTTCATCTCTTCCGAGTGCGATGATGTCAATCTCTCCCCAGCGACAGTGCCACTGTCGGTGCAAGATTTCCCAGCCTTGCTGCTGCAACCACTCGGCGACTAAGTTTTCTCCCAATGTGCCGATATCCCGAGAGTTTGGAGATTGGGGGGAATTGCAGTCAGCCGTCGCGATCGTCTTTGAGGGCTGGGCGATCGCCCGATCGCGCTTTCTGGTAGAATTCAATTCTGAACTGTCACGGCTGCCCATTAGCTTTAACTTATGAATTCTCGAATTCGCCAACATCGCAAAAATATTTATACTTTCTTGCTGAGTTTTCTTATTTTAGCAGTAATTGCGGCTGGGGCGATCGGCATTAATCCCGCACCTGCTTTCGCTTTGGATCACGACAAAGAAATCCTAGTCGGCGCTGATTTTACAGGAAAAGTTCTGACTGACGACAGTTTTAATAAAGCTAATCTTCGCAACAGCAATTTTACCAATGCAGATTTGCGGGGCGTCAGCTTTTTTGGTGCCAATCTGGAAGAGGCAAATTTAGAAGGCGCTAATTTAACGGGTGCTACTTTAGATTTGGCTCGCATGAGGAAAGTAAATTTAACTAATGCTATCCTTGAGGGTGCTTTCGCTTACAATACCAGGCTGGAAGGAGCTATTATTGACGGTGCAGATTTTACCGAGACACTGCTGCGAGACGATATGATAGAAAAACTTTGTAAAGTGGCAACAGGTACTAATCCGGTGACGGGTAGAGATACTCGCGAAACTCTTTTTTGCGATTATTAAAAGGCTAATGCTCGAAAAAACTTACGCAACAGGCACATCGTTGATCGCGAACACTCTCACCTGATCAGCTTAAGCATAGGTTGCTCTCAAACTATTTAATTGAACAACTCAAATGTTTAAGTATTACAATGACTTTAACCAGTTCTGAAAGTTGGTGAACTCTTTTAATCTGTGGCGTAGTTTTTGGCGATCGCATATGCCCGTTACGTAAGCCCTGTATAGTAATTAAGCTCTTGTGTTTAAAGGTCAAGCTGAATATGCAGACGTTTATCTTCTTCTTACTTGCTGCCCTGGGAGAAATCTCTGGCTGCTATGCCTTCTGGGCGTGGTTGAGACTTGGCAAAAGCATATTTTGGATTATCCCAGGTATCTTAGCCCTGATGAGCTACGCTTTTGCTCTCGCCAAGGTAGATACCTCAAATGCTGGTAGGGCATACGCTGCCTACGGCGGGTTCTACATTTTCTTATCCCTGTTCTTGTTGTGGCTAGTTGAAGGTGTTAAGCCGGATAAGTGGGACTTGCTTGGCGTTACATTCTCTCTAGTGGGAACAATCGTGATCTTGTTCAGCCCACATCGCCAATAACAGACTGACAAACTAATTAAAGACTTAGGGATAAAAAACCTAAATATACGACTTTAATATTAGACTCACGGCTTTAGTCCTTAACTCCTAAAAATTCCCACTCCAAGGTACAGACGTTAAATCGTAAAAATTAACTTGACGCAGGCGCTCTAATTCCTTGAGCCATTCTTGTTCGGCACAGAATAGTTGATGATATTCTATAGCCTCTTCGCCACTGCTAGCGGCCTTGGCTTTTTCCCACATATTGAGTGCAATCCGGCGGCGCTTCATGCTGATAATTTGCTCGATACAGGCGAGGGCTGATCTAATGACGAGAGGTGCGCGATAAACGTTTCTTTCTGAGAACTCATTTAAGTGAAATAAATGCGAGATTTGATTTAGTTGATTGGGATATTCAATGAAGCTATCTTGCAATTTTAATATTAACTCTGAAGGTGCTACTTGTAAAGACATTTTGTGCAATATTTCTGAATTCACAATCTGGTGCCACAAAAATCTGTGGTGAGAAAGGCTAAACTGTACGTCTCTAGCTTCTATTGCTTCTATGACATCTTGGCGGTATTCGGGACAGTGCAAATAAATCTGCAATAATTGCGCTTCTGCTTCTTCTAAAAGACTGCGGGCTACAGCAGATAAGCTTGATTTTGAGCTTTTGTTTTCGCCACTTGCACGCTGCTTTTTATATTGTTTGTTCGGCTTCAGCTTGTTTCTAATTAACAGCGGCATTGTCAAAGATTCGTCTTGACTCTGCCGCTTAGCCCAATCGCTTACTACTTGATTGAGCAAGTTTTCAGCGAGCATCTTTGTGAGCCGAAAATCTCCTTTACTGAGAATTTCTGCGCACTTTTGCAGGTAATGTGCTAACTGATTGTCGTCAGTGATGTTCGTTAATAAATTAATTATTTTTTTTGTCACTTGCTGGGAACTATCGGCTTGCTTCAAATCTTGATTGACGAGCATTTGTTGCAGTTGCCAGTCGAGCCACAACGGAGCATTTTCGAGCAATTCTCGATATTGTTCTGGGGAGTATGTTTTGAGGTATTCGTCGGCATCTTTGCCGTCGGGAATATTGAGCACCCGCAGTTGCACTTCTCCTTGATAAGCGAGTTTTTCTATTTCTCCAATAGCGCGTTCTGCTGCTTGAGTTCCTGCTTTGTCGGCGTCGAAGTTGAGGATAATTTGTTTGGAGTCAGTGTAGCGCAATAACTGCCGCACTTGGTTTAAACTTAAGGCTGTGCCGAGGGAAGCGACGGCGTTGGAGATGCCGGCGGCGTGAAGTGCGATCGCATCAAAGTACCCCTCTACAACCACTGCGCGATCGGCTTTGCTAATCGCTGTTTTCGCTGTATCTAAGGCGAATAAAGTCTTGCCTTTATCGAACAGTTCTGTTTCGGGAGAATTGAGGTATTTCGGCTGTTCGTCGCCGAGAGCTCTGCCGCCGAAACCGATGACTCTGCCTTGGGTATCGCGAATGGGAATCATAATGCGATTGCGGAAGCGATCGTAATAGCCGCTGCCTCCTGATTTGCGTGGTACAATTAATCCAGCTTGTTCTACTAATTGCGCCGGATAGTTTTTCTGTTCTACCAAATAAGTGTAAAGTGCTTCCCAACCTTGGGGTGCATAACCTAATTGAAATTGTTGGATAGTTTCTTCGCTGAGCTTGCGCTCCGATTTGAGATATGCTAGGGGTTCTTCTCCTTGGGTTTGCCGCAAAGCGTGTTCGTAAAACTTGGCTGTTAGTGCTGAGATTTCATACAGTTGTTCCCGCAGAGAAATTTGGCGCTGCAATTCTTGTCGGTGTTCCGGTTCGACAGTTTTGACGGGGACTTGATAATTTTTAGCTAATTCTAATACTACTTCGCTGAAAGGGCGTTTCTCCAATTCCATGAGAAACTTAAAAGCATTGCCGCCTGCACCGCAGCCGAAACAATAGTACATTTGTTTGGCTGGGCTGACTGTAAAGCTGGGAGATTTTTCGTCGTGAAAGGGACACAAACCTACGAATTCTTTGCCGCGTTTTCGCAACACGACGCGACCGGAAATAACGTCTACTATGTCGGCTCTTTGTTTGACTTCTTCGATTGTTTCTGGATGCAGCCGGGGAACTTGCATAGGGCTATTTTAGGCAAATTGAAAGTATAGCGGAAGGAAGAAGGAAGAAGGAAGAAGGAAGAAGGAAGAAGGAAGAAGGAAGAATGCCCTTCAGCTTGGCGATCTGGTAAACAGAAGGAAGAAGGAAGAAGGAAGAATGCCTTTCAGTTTGGCGCTCGGGTAAACAGAAGGAAGAAGGAAAAAAAGCAAGGGTTTTAGCAATTGAGAAAGTGTTAATCTTCTTAGCGATTGCTATATGTTTATTTTGAGCGATCGCACTTTAGTAAAGCCTCCTGACTGACTTTGAGGACTTGCGCACAAAAACTCAAGCTTTCCGGGTTTTTATACCAGGGCTGATGGCTGTTACCGTGTTTTTTCGTAAAAAACCCGGTTTTTCCGTAAGGCATAACTTTATTGTAAGATATTTACACTAACTCTAAGGAGCATCGAAAATAATGCGAATTTTAATGATGGGCGGTACTCGGTTTATCGGGGTTTATCTTACTAAGATTTTAGCAGCACAAGGGCATGAAGTTGTGTTGTTTAACCGGGGCAACAAGCCTGTACCGGTTCCGGGCGTGAAACAGATTCAGGGCGATCGCACAAATGTCGAACAACTAAAAGAAAAGTTATCGACGGTCGAGTTTGACGCTGTTTTTGACAACAACGGTCGCGAACTCAGCGATACACAGCCTTTAGCTGAAATATTTAAAGGGCGGGTGCAGCACTTTGTTTACATGAGCTCTGCGGGGGTTTATTTGAAGTCGGATCAAATGCCTCATATTGAAGGGGACGCTACTGATCCTAAAAGTCGGCATTTAGGTAAATGCGAAACCGAAACTTACTTGGCTACATCGGGTTTGCCTTGGACTTCGATTCGCCCGACTTACATTTACGGCCCCCAAAATTATAACGATGTGGAGGCTTGGTTTTTCGATCGCATTGCGCGCGATCGACCAATTCCGATTCCCGGTAACGGAATGCACTTCACGCAGTTAGGGCACTGTCACGATTTGGCTAAAGCAATGGCGGCGGTTTTGGGCAACGAAAGGGCGATCGGGCAAATTTACAACGTTTCGGGCGATCGATTTGTTACCTTTGACGGTTTAGCCCGCGCCTGCATTCAAGCAGCAGGCAAATCCCCTGATGCTATTAAGATTGTCCACTACGATCCGAAACAATTTGACTTCGGCAAAAAGAAAGCTTTTCCGATGAGATTGCAGCACTTTTTCGCTTCAGTTAATAAAGCTATCACCGAGCTTAACTGGCAGCCGGAATTTGACTTAGTTTCTGGATTGAAAGATTCTTTTCAGAATGATTATGTAGTTTCGGGCCGGGACAAAGCTGAGATAGATTTTTCAGTCGATGATGAAATTTTGAAATCGGTTCAAAGTTAAGTTAGAGTGGGAGCATCCCAACGCCAGCAAAAATCTAGAACCCCACCCTAACCCTCCCCTTAGTAAGGGGAGGGAACAAGAAAGAAAGCAAACAGACTGTCACAGTAAAGTTCGCACTGGGTACGTTACATCGGAGCCAAAAATAGCTACTTAGAGGTGATAGCAAAACTCAATAACGGCACGTCTGTAATTATTGAAATCAAAGTTCTCAACCGACAGACATTGGACAAGTTAGCTTTGTACAATACAACAACTGATGGAACTAAATTAATGATTGAAGAATTGCACAAGGGATTCCAACCTGTAATTTATTTTATTGAAATGCGGACTCTCCAGTTGTCGCTCGACCAATTAAAAAATTTATATAAGCCATGTTAGAGTTTTCAAAGGCGGAAGATTTGACAGGTTGGTTGGAAGCTAATTCTCCAAAAGACTAGGAAATATTAGGTGAATTTCATGCTTGGAATAACACTCGGCAATCGCTACAGCATTATCCGTCACTTGGGAGGCGGCGGATTTGCTCAAACTTATTTAGCTGAAGATAAGCAGCTACCAGGCAATCACCTCTGCGTCGTCAAGCAGCTTAAACCTCAAGCAACAGATCCCGAAACTCTACAGGTAGCAAGACGTTTATTCGATACCGAAGCACAAGTTTTGTACAAGTTGGGAAATCACGATCGCATTCCCCGACTTTTTGCTTTTTTTGAAGAGAATCAAGAGTTTTATTTAGTCCAAGAATTTATAGAAGGCCACGATTTAAGTCAAGAAATTATACCCCCCCAAACCCCCCCTTACCAAGGGGGGGCTGGGGCGGGTTCCCCTTACCAAGGGGGAACTGCGGGAGTCATGCAGGAAGATGCAGTCATTTGTATATTGCAGGAACTTCTCGAAATTTTAGACTTTGTACACCAGCAAAATGTGATTCACCGCGATGTCAATCCCCGCAATATTCTCCGCAGAGATATAGACGGAAAATTAGTTTTAATTGACTTCGGCGCAGTCAAAGAAATTACTACTAAAATTACCAATCCTCAGCCCAAGAATAGCTTGAGTGTCAGCATCGGTACTCCTGGTTATATGCCCAGCGAACAAGCTCACGGCAACCCCAAACTCAGCAGCGATATCTATGCCGTCGGTGCGATCGCAATTCAGTTCCTCACTGGCATAAATCCTCACCAAATGCCAAAAAACCCGGATACAGAGGAAATTATTTGGCAGGACAAAACATCAGCCAGTCCTGAATTTGCGAAGATTTTAGATAAGATGGTAAAGTACGATTTTCGGCAACGTTATTCTAGTGCCGGCGAAACGCTGCAAGCTATTAAAGAATTGAAAAATTCTTTCAGCGGTACAGTTCCTGTATTGCCTCCGCTTGCTGCTGCGAAGGGGCCGCTCAAGTCCCGAAAAAAACTGTATTTAAAAATATTGTCGATCGCCAGTTTAATTGGCATCAGTATTATAGCATCAATTTATGGCGTAAATAGTTTTAATTCGGCCAATGCAACTGACCTCTACAACCGAGGCAATACTCTTTACAATTTAAGCCGATTTGAAGAAGCTCTGGCCGCTTACGAGCGAGCAATAACTCTCAGGCCGGACTACGCGGAAGTTTGGCAGGAGAAAGCTAAAACTTTGTACGAATTGAAAAAATACCAAGAATCGCAGTCAGCTTATGATAAAGCAATAGAATTAAAGCCGGAATACTTGGAAGCTTGGACGGGACGCGGTTATGCTTTGGAGAAGTTGCAACAGTCTCAAGAGGCGATCGCATCTTTTGATAACGCTTTGAAAATCCAGCCCGAGTATGCCGCAGCGTGGGAAGGCAGAGGCGATACTCTGTTAGATTCGCAGCGGTACGAAGAGGCGATCGCCTCCTACGAAAAAGCGGTACAATTTCAGCCTAATTTGTACCGTGCCTGGTACAATCGGGGACTAGCTTACCAAAAATTAAAACAGTACGATCGAGCCGTAGAATCTTATCAAAAAGCAGTTGAAATCAAATTCGATAATTATGAAGCTTGGTACAATTTAGGCAATGTATTCCTAGAAGTTAACAAAAATCAAGAAGCTTTTGAAGCCTACGAAAAAGCCGTGCGGTTTCAACCAAATTTTTATCAAGGGTGGTACAGTAAAGGCATCGCTTTGCTGAAAATGCGGAGGCATGAAGAAGCGGTAGAAGCTTACGAAAAAGCTGTTAAATTAAAACCGGATTATTATCAAGCGTGGTATAATTTAGGCTGGTCTTACCACGAATTGCGCAGGTACGAACAAGCAATTGAGTGTTACAGCAGAGCCTTAGATTTAAACCCGAAAGAACATCAAGCGTGGTACAACAGAGGAAATGCTCAGTACAATTTAAAGCGGTACGAAGATGCGCTAGTCTCTTACAATGAAGCCGTCTATGTCAAGCCTGACTACTCGGAAGCCTGGTACAGCCGCGGCAATGCACTGGTGGCGGTAAAAAGATACGAAGATGCGATCGCCTCCTATGACAAAGCAATTCGCTACAAACCGGATTACGGAGCGGCAATGGAAGCAAAAAAGCGGGCAGAAAGTCAGCTAGGAAGCAGCCCGCTAGAGTCCGAACAACAACAATAATTGTTATTAATCCGCGTGGGCGGACTTTGTTTGTGTAAGCTGTTGGGCATCTTGCGTTGTATTTTTCGGGCGGGCGAGACGCCCACCCCACAATAATTTCATCAAAGTTGACTGTAAAATTTAGATGCGCCTCAGCTTAGTAGCGATTTCAAGATCAGAATGATCGTGAGGGTAGGTTATCTTTTACCGAACAGCGGGAGCAATTACGGTAACTCGGCGGCTGTCTACTAACATTGGCCAAAAACCTCGATCGCTCAATGCTTTTACGGCATCAGTAGCGGCGTTTTGATCCGTTGTATAAGCGACGAATAAAAAGGGACGCTGACCGTAGGAAGCTAAGCCTACTTGCGTGCCTAATGCTTGCCTGACTTGGGCGGCTAATTCCGGTTGGTTGAAGTAATCTACTAACACTGCATAACCAGGGCCTAGGGGTCGGGGATTGAAGGCAAGATTGCCCGTTGGAGAATTGGTAATTGGTTCAGAACCTGGTGCTGGCTGAGGGTTGTAGACTGGCAAATTTTGGGGTAGTGCCGCTGCGGGCGATCGTACTACGTAAGCTTGCAATCCGACAACATCTTCGATGTATTTAACCCAATCGCTGGCGATTTGCGAGTCGCGAAAGCCGCCAACTCGCGTCACCGTGTCGTTGATGTACCGACAAACTGTGTTGTCAGTATTTCCGGGGAAAGAGCGTTTTGCTCTTTCTTGCTGTTCGGGTGTTCTGGTGACAATTAACAGTAGATATTCATCGGACTGGGGCGGTTGGCAACTCGACTGAGCTTTAACAGAACCCGATAAAAATGTCAAGGCAAAAAGGGCGATCGAAGTAGCAGAAAATAGGGGTAGAGACAAAATAAATTTGTACAATTGACTCCTAATTCCCGTTAGTTGTTTGATCGGATTTTGGGCAAGTTTATTCATGCTGTCTGTAGGGAGGCGAGGGCATCGGGAATAGTTGGTGATGGTGCTTGAAATTCACCTGTCAGTACATATTCTAATCGCAGTTTCAACCAAGTGATGAAGACAGGATCGATGGAAATAATGGCGGCAGATGGCTGAGGGCATTTTGCTTTAACTTCTGCCATTGCCGGTGCTTCTAGGAAAGCCGGCTGTTTGACCAACCAGAAGTCTATTTCTTTTTCTTGTTCTTTGTAATTGCGAGTTCTTTCTTTAAACACTTCATCTAGGGCTTCTTCTTCTAGCAAAAAGCGTTGGCTGGCTAAAACGTAGTAGTAGGTTTGCATTTTTCTCGGTTGTTAGGGGTTGACGGTTAGCGGTTTATGCCGCCTGTATCGACCAGTTTTGCTGGTCAGGGGCGGGTTTGCCGAGTTGCGGCAGTTCGAGAGTTCTAGACTCTTGTGCCGTTTACTTTACCTTATTTGCTGTCATCTTGGGTAGATGCAGAGCAAGTCGCCTCAGAAAAATCTTTGGTGGCCAGAGTTGGGGGAGTTGCGGGTTGTTTGGGGATTTGGGCAATTATTTTTCCGGGTGGTGATTTTCTGGAAAATTTAGGTGACTATAGGAAATTAGATGGAATTGCACGTTGAATAATTACCAATTATTGAGGCAATCTGGGAGTTGTTCAACCTGATTTGGAGTGCTTTGCATATGAAAACACTTCGGACAGTTTTTGATTGCCAACCCTAAAATAAGGCTTTGATTGCGATTGGGCGATCGAGCTGCCTGCGTTAGAATCAAGGGTTTGTGACTACTACCTAAAAACTGTCCTGGCTATCGTATTAAAAATGTAAAATGTGTGGATTGATTTCCTCTCGCCCGAATAGCCATCGCCCCGCTGTCACTTCCCCCGTTCCCCCAAAAGCGCTCGCCCTCGACCCATGCTCAAATAAGCTCAACAAATCAGCTAAATTTCTTGCCCAGGGAATGCAGCCAAAGGCTAAACTAATCTAAGCTTTACCATAAAATTTTCTCCCCGTTCATGAACATCGCTTATTTAGTCAACCAATATCCCAAAGTCAGCCACAGCTTTGTCCGCAGAGAAGTCCTAGCGGTAGAAAATTGCGGTATGAAAGTCGCACGTTTTTCGATCCGATCCTGCGAGTCAGAACTCGTTGATGGGGCCGACAAACTAGAGCAAGAATTGACTAAAGTAATCTTAGGAGTTGGTGTACAGGGGTTAGCGTGGGCTTTGCTCCGCGTTGCCGCAACTAGACCCATTCGATTCATCGAAGCTGTGCGGTTAATGTTCAAAGTTGGCTGGCACTCGGAACGGGGGATTTTGCTGCATCTAGCTTATTTAGCAGAAGCTTGCATTCTTTTAAATTGGTTTGCAGAATCGGGTACAGCACACGTTCACGCTCACTTCGGGACAAATTCGACAACAGTCGCAATGCTGTGCCGCGTGCTTGGCGGGCCGACTTACAGTTTCACGGTTCACGGCCCTGAAGAATTCGATAAAGCCACACTTCTTTCCTTAGACGAAAAAATTAAGCGATCGACCTTTGTAGCGGCGGTTAGTTCCTTCGGTAAAAGTCAGCTTTTTCGGTGGTGCGATCGCACTTTTTGGTCAAAAATTCACGTCATACACTGCGGCGTAGATGCTGCATTTTTAGCTGCACCCTACGTCCCCATACCCGCAGCACCCCGCTTAGCTTGCATTGGCCGGCTCAGCGAACAAAAAGGTCATTTGTTATTGCTAGAAGCTGCTAACTTGCTAGCAGTTCAAGGCTTAGAGTTTAAGTTGGTACTGGTAGGAGACGGGCCGCTGCGATCAGATATTGAACAGCAGATTTTGCAACTCGGCCTGCAAAACCATATAGAAATTACCGGTTGGGCCAGTGGCGATCGAGTTCAGCAAGAGATTTTAGCTTCGCGGGCAATGGTATTGCCTAGTTTTGCTGAAGGTTTGCCCGTCGTAATTATGGAAGCCCTCGCTCTCAACCGGCCCGTAATTAGCACTTATGTTGCTGGCATCCCGGAGCTCGTAGAACCCGGTGTTTGCGGTTGGTTAGTTCCTCCCGGTTCCGCAGAAGCATTAGCGGTAGCGATGCGCGCGGTACTGGAAGCACCTCTAGAAAAACTAGAACAAATGGGGAAAACAGGAGCAGAACGGGTTGCTCAACAACACAATGTTGATTTAGAGGCAAAAAAATTAGTCGCGCTGTTTGAGAGTGCTTGAGAATGGTGCAAAACCTATTGATTAACTGACATCAAATCTGTTAGCATCGGAATTATTCATATATCTCTTCTCTGCATCTGCGTGAATCAGCGTCAATCCATTGTCATCTGCGGTTAATAAATTCTCTTTTTTTAACCGCAGATAGAGGCAAATAAACACAGATTAACGCAAATGAATTCTATCAATTCCGGTTGCACCGTCCGTGATAGTTGAGTGTTGACTGTTGACTGGATTTTACAATTCCGATGCTACCGGATTTGATATGACATCTTGCACAATTATTAATAAGTCTTTCAAGGGCGAGTTCTCCTGCCCACCGCACAGGAAAATTAATTGTTGGTGGAACAGGCTGGACGGCCTGTTCCTTTAATTAAAGCAACCTACTTACAAACTTTTTAAGGAATAGGAACAGACCGCAACAACTTGTCAACAATCGCCTTAGCCCTCTTTCCCCCCGCCGGAATTAATCGGTGAGAAAGTACGTGCGGCGCCAAATATTTCACATCATCAGGAGTCCCATAATCCCGCCCCTCCATAAACGCCAAAGCCTGCAACGCCCGGTGCAAAGCCACCGCACCCCGGGGACTCACCCCCAGAGTAATCTCCTCATCCTCCCGCGTCGATCGCACCAAATCTACAATATACTGTTTCAAAGAGCCTTCCACCTTCACACCAGCGCACAAACGGCGCAATTCCTGCACTTCTTCCAAAGAAATACAAGGCTGCAAATCTTCAACAGCAAAACTATCAGAAAGCCGTTCCAACATTTGCAACTCTTCCAACGCAGCGGGATAGCCCAAAGTCAAAGACAAAGTAAACCGATCCATCTGCGCTTCCGGCAGCGGAAAAGTGCCTTGATATTCGATCGGGTTCTGAGTCGCAATCACAAAAAACGGCGCCGGAACATTTCGAGAAACTCCATCAACTGTCACCTGCTTTTCTTCCATCACTTCCAGCAAAGCTGACTGAGTTCGCGGCGTCGCCCGATTGATTTCATCGGCAAGCAAAACATTAGCAAAAACTGGCCCGGGCAAAAACTCAAACTCTCCGCTGCGCGGATTCCAAATATTAGTACCGGTGATATCCGTCGGTAACAAATCGGGAGTGCACTGAATCCGCTGAAATTTCCCATCGATCGATCGCGCCAAAGACTTCGCCAGCAGCGTTTTTCCCACACCCGGCACGTCTTCCAGCAGCGCGTGCCCGCCCGAAAGCACGGCTACCAGCACCAAGCGAATAGCATCCGCTTTGCCGACCATAGTTTTGCCTAGATTTTGTTTTAGTCGCTCAATAGGTTGTCTCATATCCCTGATTTCTAATTGCTAATTGCTAATTTTTGAAAAGATATCAAGATTGCCAAATTCTTGAGTCTTTGCCTTGCGGACTTCGTATTTGTACAACTAGAATTTAGTCTGACTCATCTTGCACCATTTTTAAAACCGATCGCCTGTTCTAGATCACATAATTATTAGACTTTAGCAGCTAATACGCTTCTAGCCATATCACAATCTGCCTGAATTTGAGTTTTGAGAGCTTCCAGAGAAGCGAATTTTTGTTCGGGTCGCAAAAACTCTACCAAACTCGCGCTCAAGGTTTGACCGTACAAATCCCCAGACCAATCTAACAGGTGAACTTCCACAGTGGGTTGCAGACCGTCTACTGTCGGGCGGCAACCAACATTCATCACCCCATTGACAAAAACTAAATTTGATGATCTGCCGGGAATTATAGATTTGGGATTTTCCCCCTGATAGGAAGAACTTTCATCTTTCATCTTTTCCCCTCCCTGCTTCACCGAGACTCGCACCGCGTACACGCCAAAACGTGGCAAAAATTTTTCCGGCGGCAGTTCGATATTAGCAGTAGGAAATCCGATCGTCCTGCCCAGGCGCTGTCCGCCAACCACAGGCCCGACTAAACTGTAAGGTCGCCCCAGCAACTGATTCGCTCTTGTGAGGTCGCCGGATGCCAGACCTTCGCGGATTGCAGAACTGCTGATCCGTTCGCCCTCACCGCAATTATGCAGCGGTACAAGAGCAACATCAATACCGTAACCAGACGCGATAGACTGCAAATCCACAGCCGTCCCAGCGCGTCCCCGTCCAAACCGAAAATCAACCCCCACACTAATTCGACTCGCTTTTAGTTGCCGCACCAGAATTTCCTCGACAAACTCACAAGCAGTCAAAGCCGCCAATTCTCGATCGAACGGCAGCAGCACAAGTTGCTCGACGCCCATTGCTTCGAGCAATTCTACCTTTTCTGCCAGAGGCGTCAGCAGTTTTTTCTGTTGACCCGTAAAGAATTCTTGCGGGTGGGGATCGAATGTCACCACAGTGCCGTAAAGCCGATCGACCCCATCAGAATCGCGACCAGAGAGGCTGTTGCCCTCTGCCCTTGTCTGCCCTATCAAACCATCGAAATTATGGCGGCTGTCGGCTCGATCGGGCGGTGCTGCTGAGTCATTCTCGCAGGTCGCCGGATGTTCGCTGTCCAAATTTTTATCTCTGCCAGTCTTTGAGCGCCAGTTTTGCCCGGTTTCCGAAACCGTCGCAGAATTTGGCCCAGGCGATGTATTTAAAATTGGCTGCACGACTTGTTGGTGCCCTAGGTGCAAACCATCAAAGTTTCCCAAGGCAACAGAAGTTGGAGTCAGAGCAGCGCTACAAGAAGAAGTTACCCACACGCTTAAGATTTTGACACACTTAGCCAGATTGCGATCGCCAGTCGATGTTAGATTTTAGATTTTAGATTTTAGATTGATTCCAGAGATGCAATCTAGGAGATTGAAGTAGGATCTAAACTTTTTGGTTTTCCACGACAGGAGTCGGGGGCTTGTATCCGTCTTTGAGGTCAGCCCTAACTTAAAATTGGAGATTTCCGACCTCAAGATTTCAGAACCATCTGGCCTCAAATCCATCAGACAGACACTTGAGGCGCTTGCACCGACGACGCTTCAGACAAATCTTTATCAGGAGGCAGCAACTGTAACGACAAACCTTCCCGCGCCATCAAACTGTTCGGGAACCTTTGAGCCACTTGTTCTCCCACCCTGTCTAAAAACTCATCATTGTGCAGCGGGTCGTGGTGAAAAATTACCAACTTTTTGACATTAGCAGCCTTTGCCACCTTTACCGCTTCCTGCCAAGTCGAATGTCCCCAGCCGACCTTGCTGCTCTTCTCCGAATAATACTCCTCATCGGTATAAGTAGCGTCGTAGATCAGCACCTCAGCATCCCGGGCCAGATACAGCACATTGTCGTCCAAACGGTCGGGCAAATGTTCGGTATCAGTCACGTAAGCAGCCGAATACCCCCGCCAGTTCACGCGATAGCCTACAGCTTCCCCGGGATGGTTCAACAAAGCAGTTTCCACCTTAATATCTCCGATTTCCACCGGTTGGCCCACTTCTATATCGTTAAATTTCAGGTCGGCCCCCATAATTTGCAGGGGCACCGGAAAGTTCGGGTGGAGCATCTGGTCGTTGAGCCGCTGCTGGATAGTAGCATTAGTAGGAGAAGGAGCAACTGCCCCATAGATATGAAAACAATTGCCCTTAATAAAAGCTGGGACAAAAAATGGGAATCCTTGAATGTGGTCCCAGTGAGAGTGAGTAAAAAACATATGAGCTTCTACGGGCATCTGGGACAGGAGAGTTTGTCCCAAAACCCGCAATCCAGTACCGCCATCGAAAATTAGGCGACTGTCACCCACTCGCATTTCTATACAGGGCGTGTTACCCCCGTAACGTACTGTTTCAGCCCCGGGAGACGCTATGCTACCTCTAACGCCCCAGAAGTGAACCGTGAATTGGTTTTGCATACTAGATATGGGTTTTCCTGCAAGATTGTTCCGGCGAGCCATCGGTAAGGTGTTTACATAGTGGTAAGGGCTTTACCATCAAACCCAAGCTCTTTGACGGTCGAGTCGAGAAACGCACTTGTTGGAAGTGCCAAGAGTCTCGCTTGCCAGAGAATGCAAAACTGTTGGGCTTGACAACTGAGCAAGAAATTACAAGGTAGACTAATCAAGTCTCGATCGTAAGTATTCTTTTGTTCTCTTTACTAGCCTAACCTCCCCTGACACAGTTTGGGACAGCAATTCTGCCTGAGTCTGGTCAAAAGCCGCTGTTTTTCCAGCCTCCGCACTTGCCGAACAGGATCGCGCGGTTGATTGTTGGCGCTGCTGCTTTACGGGTTTGAACCCGGATGATGGCATTCCTGCTATCTAGTCCGGTCGATCGACCATAATATCCAGGCGTCTGGGCGGGCTTACGGCAATATCTGGCCGATCTTGCCGATCGGGCGTGACGGGACGGCCCCTACAATAATGACGGTTAATTTACCGGACTTGATATGCTGGTTTATAAAGCCTACTCAAACTTAACTTTAGTTACCTAAAGCCAATTGAAGTTGACTTACAACACTATTGGATAGCCGACTATCCCCAGATAAGTCGGCTATCGCCCGATCGCCAAAGGTTATATAGTTAACTTTAGCGCCTAAACCTAAATTAGTCTATTAGACCTCTCCAGAAAAGAATTATGCGTCATTTAAAACCCTTGGTGGAGACAAGGAGATGGCGTCTCTACATAAATTCGGCGATGTCCGATTAATTGCCCCTACAGAAACAGGAGTTGCAGGTTTAAACAAGACCTGAGTTCGACGGAGACTAAAAAAGCCCCATTCCCAAGGCAGAAGGCAGAGATGAAGAAACATTTTGCTCAGCAGCTATTTGGCTGCCAGGTTGCCTAAGTGCGCCGACTCCAGGGAGATTTATTGCTGTGGAACCGATCGCAGAATTATGCTCGGTATCGAACCCCATCAAGCCAGAAACTGTTCTGAAGTCTGTGATCAAAGCACTGTCGATGTTGTCGTCTCCCGACACCGCCGCCGAGCTCAAACCACCATCAGTCAGAATATCTAGTGACTGCGATCGCCTGGGAGTTTCATTCTCCAAAGCCAGCCCAAAAGCTAATATTTGAGTAAACTGGGTAGCGCTAAAATTATTGTCGCTCACTAGCACTAAAGATTGCTGTCCGTTCGGCAACACTGGCCCCAAAGTCATACCTTCAACATTATCCAACCCAGTCGGCAAACCCAGGGTGTCAAAATTGAGTACCAAGCGTTTCTCAACAGGTCTGACAGTATTAATGTTAATAGCATTCAGCGAATTAATGCCACTAATGTCGCTGGCTCCGTTTAGCCGGACTTCGTAGAGTTTGATGGTATTTCCCGTGCCAGGTGCGCCTGCTGAAAAAGAGCGTTCCAGTGCTAAGAAAGTGCCGCGATTGTCTAAAGCCAACAGTTCCACTAAACCGTTTGTATTAAAGCCTGTCTCTGGAACTGCTGGAACTGCCACCGGGTCAGTTAGATAAAGAAATTCTTGTTCCGGCTGTCCTGTGGTTAAATTGTATTTGAGGATGCGCGATCGCGAACCAGTATTAGTTGTTGCGATCGGCCCGTCTTGCACTAAAGCATTCTCGTTTGCTGTAAACAAGAATTTCCCATCGGGAGTAATTGTCAGGTTTTCAAAAGCTAAATTGTTGCGAATTCCCGCTGTTGGTGCATCTGCTGGACCTATAACTGGTACAAACTTTGAGGGCACGGGTAATTCTCGCAACTGGCGACCTGTCCCTAAAGCAAACTCGTTGACAAATGGACTCTGAAGTCTACCAGCCAAGGTACTGACTTCGCCTTCTGAGGAAATAAACACGGTGCCGTTACTCGTTAAACCGATGCCTTCCGGGTCGATGGTATTAGTAGCAAAAGGTTGATTGTTTTGGTTGAGCAGAGTTGTCACGTCAGAGAAATTAATCCCGGAACTAGACAGCGAACCAGAACTTAAATCGATATTGAGAGTATAGAATCGGGCCGGATTTCTGTCCGAACGATCGTCAGAAATACTGTAATAGCGGTTGTTAATTTGGTCGTAATCAATGCCAGAAAGTCCGCCGACTTGAGTTCCTTCTACAGTGACGGAACCTGTTGGATAAGTAGCTTGTCCGATGAAGTTGATATTTCTGACACTGGTGCGGGGAGAGCGATCGCCCACAGCAATATCTGCCCAAACTAAACTGTGGTCAGAAGTAGGAGTATTGTCCGCAGTTTGGCGATCGCCCACCAATCTGTACAGCGGATCTGTCGTCAAAGGCCAAAATACCCCAGCATCATTAATCGGCAAGTCAGCCGACGGCAAAACATAATCAACTCGCAGATTTCCCGGGTTATTTCCTGCATCTCCAAAATCCGCCGTATCAAAAGCAGCATTGCCTTTTTGGTTGACATTATTACCGCCGTCTGCTACTTGTTGAATGCCACCTAAACTTGCAGGAATTACGCTAGTGACTCCTGTATTTACTCGCGAGTTATTTAGCAACTGCAAAATCGCCTTGTCAAAACTATCCCCATCAAAAGGATCGGCATTTTGGTCGCCCATAATTACGAAACTAGCATTGGGCGCAAGTCCGCCAACTGTGCGGCGATCGTCGTAAATATAACTACCTCTACCGGGAGTAACGTAATCTGCCCAAAAGCGAATTTCATCATGATTTCGCTTGCCGTTTCTGTCTTCAGGGCCGTCAAATACAGGCGGGGTCGGATGACTGACTAAAGCGTGAACTATCTCGCCGTTGATATTAATTGGCACGTCCCAGTGACTTTTGGAAGAAAGGCGAAATACGTTTAATTCAGCAGGCGAGTAATAGTCATTTGCTGCGGGGGTAGACGGGTCATCCGGCAATAATGCCCCTGGCATATCTTTCCAAAGGAAGTTTTGGAACGTGCGAATATTGGCAGTATCAATGGGATATTTTGAGTACACAGCCATTCCGTATTGTCCAGGAAAATCCCCAAACCCGAAAGCGTCGTTGCCATATCCGTTTGTGCCAATTTGTGTGACAACAGAACCGTTGTTGTCTAAATCTAAACCCGAAGCAATGCCCGTGTTAGAAGGGGCAGTATAGCGAAAGGGATAATTAACAGGACTTGCGCCATTTTGACTGACTGACAGATAGTTTTGCTGAAACAAATTTAGCGCTGTGCTGCTGCTGTCGTAGTCAAACTCGTTAATTAACAAAACATCTGGATTTACCCGCTGAATTGTTTCAGCGACATTCTTTGCTTGCTGGTTGTTGGGAGTAGATAAATCTGTAATTAACCGACCTGCATTACTGCGGTTCAAAGAAGCGTTGAAGCTAGAAAAGCGAACTCCCGGAACAGGGTTTTGGGCTACAGTGAAATCTCCTGCATCGAAGGAGTTGACTCCCTCCAAAATCGCGAGAAATTCGTTAGTTGCTGTATCTCGCAGAACAATGCTGTTGCTGAAATTACCCGTACCTTGAGAAATTTCGATATTAGCCGGGGAGATTCCACTTAAACTAATTAAGTCTTGACCTTTAACAAAATCGGTGATCAGGTCAGCATTTTCGAGTTGGGAACCGCCAGTAGTGCGCGTTCCTATCCGCCCGATCGCGAAAATATTTTTACCGCCACCGCCAGTTAAAATGTCGCGGTCGAGGTCGCCGTAGAGAAAATCGTCTCCTTCGCCACCTTGAAGGGTATCCTGGTTTCGACCGCCGTAGAGTGCGTCATTTCCCGCACCGCCCAATAAAAAGTCATTACCTGAACTACCAAAAAGGCGATTATTTCCTTGCTGACCGGAGATGGCGTCATCGCCCCCCAACCCATAAATCAAGTCCGCTGCGATCGTCCCGCTTAATGTGTCATTCCCTGATGTACCGTTAATTGCTGCCACGTTAAGTAACCCCTCTATACTGCTGAAGTCAAATATTTTCGGCTTTTGGAGTATAGTCTCACGCTAAGATTAAAGACTGATTATTTACTGGTTAAACACTCGCACACTTTGCTTCCTTGAGCCGATCGTTCCTGACAGCTTGGTATAATATCGATCCGCAGTCGGGTTGTAATTATCTGCTCACTAACTCCATGAGCCCGCTACTGCTTGTAATGCCAGAATACGGTCTAGTAGCGGGCAAGTCTTTGGGGAGAGTACACCAGTTACAGCCATTTTTTACTTAATAAAAGATACCATTCTATATTTGTCTTTTTGTCCACCGAGGCGGTCTGGTTTTCTTTCTTTGTGGCAGTAGTGGCTCGATACGGTTCCACTATGAGTCAGTTAAGTTACTGGAGTATGGCATTTATTTCTAATTTTAGCTCGCCATCAGAGATCCCAAATGGGTTCTATAACGATTCTTGTTGGGAAAAAGGGAGTGGTGCGATTTAGAAAGCCGGGCTTTAGAGAGTAAAAGTGAATCAGGATGTATGTAGGTACACTATATGTACTGTGCCTGCGTAAGTCTTGATATATTTACCCTCATTAGACATGAAGAGTTAGTAGAGATTTGCTTTCAAACGTGAAGATCCAGTAAAAACTATTAGGCTTAAATTTAAATTAACCTTTCCTTTACAAACATTGTGTAGAGTATCCAAGGGTTCAGTATTTCTGGCTACTTAGAAACACTCTAGCTGGCTTCATGACTCAAATCTGTAGCGCGAGTAACAAGATGTTTCTAAATCAGACGCTAAAGATATTTGTTACTGGCTATCACCTTAGCCAAAAATCTTTATCTAAGCTAAGGAAGTCGTTCGTGCTGCCTCGCCTTTGGCCTGACTGTTTAGTTAAGTCCGATTCGTTGTGACTCGCACATTCTTAGTGCAAATTAGTCTCCTGGTTTCAAACCTAACAGCTTTCCAACTCAACAAATTTCCACACTAATCAAAACAGGTTCTACCAACCAATGGCACCCACATATCACGACCTTCTTATCGGTTCGCTAACGCAGGATTGGTCAAACACAAGTCTCATCGCGGTTAATGATGACTGGTCTGGTATCCCAAGTATTGATGGTTTTCGCGGAGATGAACTAACAGGCGCAACGGGAACAGATCCACAAACCATTGTTGTGGCCGGCACATCGCCCATTGATGTCAATGCAAATCAGACAAATCCCAACACTTTTAACACAGGTGGGGTTACTGAATTTGAGATCGCAAACCCCGTTGTTGCCCTTACTGGTTCCGGTACAGCAGATGCCCCTTTTTTGCTGATTTACCTGAACACGATCGGCGTTACGAACATCAACGTCTCCTTCAATCTCCGCGATGTGGATGGATCTGTCGATAACGCTGTTCAACCAGTTGCTTTGCAATACCGCATCGGGACATCCGGCAATTTTATTGACATTCCTGCTGGCTACGTTGCAGATGCCAGCACTGGTCCAAGTTTAGCGACCCAAGTTACACCAGTTAATGTCACCTTACCAGCAGCAGCACAGAATCAATCTCAACTTCAGCTCCGGGTGATCACAACTAACGCTGTTGGGAATGATGAGTGGATTGGGGTTGATGATATTAGCATCACAGGCACTCCCGGTGGGGGCGAACCGACAACAACGGTCACACTCCAGGCAACAGACGCAAATGCAGCAGAGGCAGGGCAAGATCCAGGGACGTTTAGAATTACGCGCACAGGTGATACGAGTGCAGCCCTGAGTGTGAACTACACCGTCGCCACGGGTTCGGGTCAGGCGACTAATGGCACGGACTATACGCCCAACTTGACGGGCACTGCCACCATTGGCGCGGGACAATCCTTTGTCGATTTGGCGATCGCACCAGTAGACGATAGTGCAGTGGAAGGCAATGAAACCATCACGCTCAACCTAGTGGATACCAGCGACTATGACATCGGTGGTTCGAGCGCGGCGACAGTGACCATTGCAGATAACGATGTGCCACTGACCCGCATCCGTGACATTCAGGGAACCGATCACATCTCTCCCCTTCTTACCTCTGCAACCGATGGAGCTGCCGTCTTCAATGTTGGCGGAATTGTTACTGCCAAAGCTTCTAACGGATTCTACCTCCAAGACCCCACGCCCGATGCCGATGCTGCAACATCGGAGGGAATTTTTGTCTTCACAGGCACGAGTTCTGCCGGTTCAGCCATTCTCAACAGTGTCAGCATCGGTGGTGCTGTTCTCGTCACAGGTACTGTGAGCGAGTTCCGTCCTGACGGGAATGCGAATAACCTCACCACTACCCAGATTAGTAACACCTCGACACAGGCTTTGAGCGTTACCCCCTGGACAACAGCACCCACAACTACGATTACCCCCACAATTGTCAATCCTCCCACAACGGTCATTAACAATGACTTCTCCTCTGGAAGCCCTGGCAACGTGGAAACAGGCGGTGATTTTGATCCTGCTACTGAAGGCATTGATTACTATGAAAGCCTGGAAGGAATGCTAGTACAGGTTAACAATCCTGTAGCTGTTAGTCCGACAAACAGGTTTGGGGAAATTTGGGTACTTGATGACAATGGCGCAGATGCCACAGGGCGGACAGCTCGTGGGGGTAGCCTCATCAGCCCCAATGACTTTAACCCAGAACGCATTCAGATTGAGGATGATCTGATTCGTCCTGGCTCTTCGTCACCCTTGGTAGATGTCGGAGCGCAACTCGACACAGTAACAGGGGTGATCGGCTACAACTTCAACAACTACGAAGTGCTGGCAACTTCGCCCATCACTGTTAATACTCCTAGTCCATTAGAGAAGGAAGTCACCACCCTAAACCCAGTTAATGACAAGCTGACGGTCGCTACCTTTAATGTGGAGAACTTAGACCCAGGTGATGGGGCTACCCAGTTTAATGCCTTGGCTCAACGCATCGTTACTAACCTTCAATCACCGGACATTATTACCCTAGAGGAGATTCAAGACAATAACGGCCCGACTAACGACAGCATCGTTGATGCTGCCACCACTTACAACACTTTAATCGCAGCGATTCAGGCGGCAGGCGGCCCGACTTATGAGTTCCGTCAGATTAATCCAACTGATGACCAGGATGGTGGCCAACCGGGGGGAAATATCCGCGTCGGTTTTCTATTTAAGCCAGAGCGGGTCACGTATGTAGATCGTCCGGGTGGGACAGCCACAACGCAAACCACTGTAAATAATGTTGGTGGCGACCCGCAGCTTTCCTTTAGTCCGGGTCGGATCGTTGACACTGATCTCTCAGATGGTGACGCGTTTGCAAATAGCCGTAAGCCTTTGGTCGGGGAATTTCTGTTCAACGGTCACAAGCTTTTCGTGATTGGAAATCACTTCAATTCCAAGGGTGGCGATGGGCCCCTCTTTGGACCGACCCAGCCCCCCGTCCTCACGAGTGAAGTCCAACGCCGTCAGCAAGCGCAGATTGTTAACAACTTTGTAGATAGCATCCTCGCCGCAGACTCTACGGCAAATGTGATTGTTTTGGGTGACTTGAATGACTTTCCGTTCTCTGAACCCTTGAACATCCTCAAAGGGACGCCCGGTGGTGTCGGTACACCCATCCTAAACAACCTGATTGAGACCCTACCGGCAAACGAACAGTATACCTACAACTTCCAAGGCAACGCGCAGGTTTTGGATCACATCTTGGCGAGCAATACGCTGTTTAATAATTTAGATGAGTTTGATGTTGTTCATATCAACTCTGAGTTTGCGGACCAGGATAGTGACCACGACCCCAGTGTGACTCGTTTCACCCTTCCTCAGTATGTCGGAACACAAAAAAATGATTCCTTTACTGGCACCGCTTTGAATGAAGTCATTACTGGTGGTGAAGGTGGGGATAGGCTTACGGGTGGCGGTGGTAGCGATCGCTTTGTCTACACCAACATTGAAGATTCGGGAGATCGGATTGAGGACTTTATCACTGGCACTGATAAAATCGTTCTCACCCAGTTGCTCGATAGCTTGGTTCCTGGCGGCTATAACGGCACAAACGCGATCGCGGATGGTTATGTGCAGTTGGTTCCAAGAGATGGCAAAGTTGTCCTCCAGATCAATCAAGATGGCTTCGGTAATGACAACCGATTCAGAAATTACATCACTGTCGAAAACGTTCTGGCTGCCGATCTGAGCGCTCTGAACAACTTTGTATTTTAGAGGTGTTTGGTTGAGCAATCTTAGAAAAGTCAGCGTAAGTGCTTTGTATTAGCATTTCTACAGTAGGAAATCATCCAAACGATTGCTCAACCAGCTTAAGGGCATAATATTCCTCTGATGAACTCCATTTCTAGACATCTTTGACAATCCCCGCGCGTAAACGCGCGGGGATTCTTTGATCTACGAGCGAGTTTGCTGAGGCAGGATTTCTCCAACCAAAGTAGGGACAGATTCTCCCACCACCGAACCCCTACCCCTGAGCATCAGAGACTCCTTTTAACGAGAAGTCGATTTAATTAACTCAATTCCCATTAATTCAAAAATCTTAGCAGTTTAGGAATTCTCCTGCTATTAATTATCAAACCATACTGTCTGGATTCTCGCCCGGCATCGAGGCTGCGGTTCGTCCAGCTAGCGGTCAAGCTGAACCCAGCCTCATCTGACACCGGGGTAGCAGCGAGAGTCCGGGCCTGCGGGCAAAAGGCTAAATTTTCGTCGCGCATTTCTTGGCGGACGAATTGAATCACTCAAAATTCCCCTATTTTCGGAAATTAAAAAATTTCGGTTTTTTGCCATCATGCGAACTCCGATCAACCTTATGTCTCAAGAGTGATGTAAAAATATTCGCTGTTAATCTGTGGTGATTTTCTCAACTATCTTCAATAGCTCTATTTTTGGTAATGATTTCTCGGAATTCGGCGCCGTTGCGGTACTCGCCACGGGTTTAAATTTCCGGTATCATAGAGTCTTAGACTCTTGTTTGGCGAGAATCTAAATCAGTGCTAAAAACGCCTGGATAACTTTAAGTTATTTTTCAAAAAAATCAGTATGAATCAAGTAAAAAAAACTACAACCAAGCTGAATCGATCGCCTGCGAAAGTGTCCGATCGCACTTTGGAACTTGATCGGCTCCCGTCGAGCGAGCTGTCCTTAGAAATGACTGATGCCCCAGCTTTGAGGGAATTTAGTTCGGACGATCGCCCGCCGGGAACCCCAGCAGCTACAGGCCAGACTGCCGCAACAAAGCGCCGGAGGGTAGATGGCAAGAGCGAGCGGGCCCGATCGCCTGTGGTTTCTACTGCCCTTCTCAAGTGGCTGCTAGAGCGTTTGACTCAATCAAAAGGTTGGGTGGCAGTTGTCACCCTGGCTGCTGTTTGGGGGTGGTGGAACAGTCAGTTACTGTTTTCCACAGGCCTGGGGATAGCAGCGATGATGCTGGTTTACCGAGGGCAGTCGTGGGACTGGCAGTTGCTGCGAGCCAAAGGCGAGCAATTTTGGGAGGGGCCGAACCGCCGGTTTGTTTTAGCCGTGGGCACCGGCGGCATTGCTACGTTGGGCGCTTACATGAGTTTGGCGATATGGGCGGACTCCGAGAGCCACTGGATGGCTTTGAGCCTGATTTTGCAGAATTTGGGCACGATCGCGATTGCAGGGCTGTTGCTGCGCCAAGCGTTGAGTCTGGGAACCTCAAAAGATGAAGTGGCGCTCGATCGCATCCTAGCGGATTTGACTGATCCTGACCCCGTGAAACGTTTGATTGCAGTGCGGCAAATGACCGATTTGGTGAATAAGGGTGGGTTTGGCCCTGTGAGCTCCGTCAAAAGTTCGATCGCCCGTTCCCGCGCTGCCGAGTGCTTTCGCCTGATGCTGAGTCGGGAACCAGAAGCTTTAGTCCGCAATGCCCTTCTCGAAGGTTTGCAGACTTGGGACGCTACTTATGGCATGGCTTTAAAATCCAAAAATCAAGTCATCGACTACTAGCTGACCGTCAAAAGCGTAAAAAGTAATTCGATGAATATTCGGAGCTTTTACGCGCAGGGGAGCGCTAGGAGCGATCGGAGAATTAGACCCGGCCAGATTGGGTGCCGGCATTTCATCCTGAACAATTGGGTTGCCGTCGATGTCGCAAGCGGATAAAACCGTTCGCCGGGAACTGGTGACAAGTCCTGACACCCAGCGAACTGGATGCTTAAAAGTTACTTCTATCAGTCCGCTTTTTGGGGCTCCCATTAACACTGTTGCCCCAGAACCTGTGAAAAATGCTGGGTTTGAAGGTTGGATGGCGACGGCATTGCTAAAAGTAACCCCCCAATGTGCAAACTGGTGTTCTACTACTTCAAAGCATTTCAAATCTTCTAAAGCTAGGCGGACGATCGCCGGTACGGTGGCGCGCGATCGCACCTCAGACCCTGCGCCTGAGCGTTCTGGAGTGGCGACTAAAGACTTTTTCCCGTTTAAATCCATGCTTCGACAGACTGTATCAAATTCTGCAAACCCGTCTGATTGAAGACTTTTCGCATCAACCATAAAACCCTCGCGATCCCGTTTCCTGAGCAGTTGCATTTTTAGTAGACCTCCCTGAGATTAGTTGTTTCTTGTGTTTTGGAAGTGATAACGGCGAGGCCCGTGATTGCCAAACCTGCAATTAGGAATCGAAACCCGATCGCCCGCCCTCCAACAAAGACTTTCGACCTCAAAAGCCACTGCTCCGCAAAATGTCGTGATTAATTATTCGTGATTGGCGAGCGCCGGCCAACCTGCCGCCTGCCTGAAAGCGAGTTCTAATACTCTTGCTTTCCGAGCGCCTGCTTTCCGGGTTGGCGAACAGACTCTATTGTGTTGAGGGGTCTTACCCATCATTGTGCTATTATCTCCGATCGGCGGTAGTTGGCAAGGGTGAGGATAACTACACTGCCGAATTGCCCAAATCGCAAAACTTACTTGCTGTCTGTCATTTCACGCTTCACCTGTACTAAAATAAATTTAAATCATTACTCAATCTTTACAAAAACGCCACCAGCTTTGCAAGTTTTTTAAAGAGAGACGCGGCGGCGGACAAAAATCTAAAATATAACAGTGATTGAGGTTTATTTATGCTTGTACCCCTCGGCTTCGGTCAGCGATCGATTGTTACTTCTCTCGGCAGAATGGTTTACTACACTGCTGAAAAAATGCCTTGGATCGGCTTGCCGACCTCAACTTCGGAAAATAAACCGAATTTAGTATTTTTTCACGGTTTTGGGGGCGGGTCGAGTGCCTACGAATGGTCGAAAGTTTATCCGGCTTTTGCGGCGGAATATCGAATTTTAGCACCTGATTTAATCGGTTGGGGGCGATCGGAACATCCGCAGAGAAATTATCAAGTTGAAGATTATATCACAACTTTGATTGAATTTCTAGAAAAAACTTGCGGCAGTGCGACAGATGTGATTGCTTCTTCGCTGACGGGGGCGATCGCGATTCGAGCTGCGATCGCGCGGCCGGATCTCTTCAAATCCCTAATTTTGACGATACCCAGCGGTTTGTCGGACTTCGGACAAGATTATGGCAGCAGTTTCTTCGCTAAGCTAGTCAACACGCCGATTTTAGACAAATTGCTCTACAGTACCGGAATCGCCACAGACGGCGGCATCCGCAGCTTCCTAGAACAGCGCCAATTTGCCGATTCCCGTCGCGTTTACCAAGAAATTGTAGACGCTTACCTCGAATCTGCTTTGGAACCAAATGCAGAATATGCCGCCCTGTCTTTTGTGCGGGGAGATTTGTGCTTTGATTTGTCGCTGTACATCACTCAGCTAACAACACCGACAGCGATTATTTGGGGAGAAAAATCGCAGTTTACCGGCCCCGATATCGGCCAGCGGTTGGCGAACCTCAACCCCGAAGCAATCAAAGTTTTTCAACCTCTGGAAAACGTAGGTTTGACTCCGCAGTTAGAAATTCCCGCTGTGACTATTGGCTTAATTCGCCAATATCTAAAATTGCTTTCGGAAGGGTGAAGAATTTCGGCAACGGATTTTTTAACGGATTTAAATGATGCAGGTTCGGTAACGAGCAATGTACGGGATTTAACGGATGTAACGGATGCAGGTTCAAGGTTCGAGGCAAGAAGGAAGAAGTCAGAGGGAAGAAGGAAGATTAATTCCCAATTCCCAATCCCCAATCCCTAATTCCCAATTCCCCCGCCCAACAACAGGCACAAGCCCCCGACGCTATTGAGAGTTTATCCCAAAATTTTAGACCAAAGTTTGAGATCCCAGATTCATCTGTGAAGTAAATCTAAAATCTAAAATCTAAAATCTAAAATCGACTGACTATTCTTTCACTCGCACGTCGATGACGCTGGCGTTGAAAATGTACTTTTTGCCTTCAAGCTCTAGCGTAGTGCCAATTTTGACTTTTGTATTCCCTAAAACCGGGCCATTTTCAGTAAGTTGACCTTTTCCCTCTAAGGTAAACATCATATTTTGGCTGAAGGCTTCTTCTTGTCTGGGATCGGGGAGAGCTTTCAGAGTGCCGTTGGGCTGAGGAACTGCTAGGGTTCTGGTGAGAGTTTTGGCAGATTTGATGGTAATCTGACCGGAGGGTTGATTGCGGATCACCACATTGATTTTATCACCTGCTTTGAACAACTCTTGAACGTTTGTTCCTTTGAGACCGATGGCAATTGCATCAATCTCTACAGGTTTGATACTGGTGCCGACTTGGGCGACCGAACCGCCAGAAGTGCCGGGAAAGAAGAAGATTCCGACTGCAACTAACAGTACGATCAGAGCGGCACCTACGTCTAGAATGCTGAGTTTGCCAAACAGTCGGCCTTGAGAATCCAAAATTTTCATAAATCGCCTATTATACTGATACCGACAGGAGTATGTTTACAAGCTCAGGACTTACCCAGACATCGATGAAAAACAGATGCTGCTATTGCTTGGCTACCGCTGGCAATGACCTACTTTATTGATGCCTAAGTCCTGAAGCTAAAAGATATTACCACAACGATCGCCCAAAATCCGCATGACTGGGGCACTTAACCCAGAAGGCAGTTGACGGCGGTTGGTTGGCCTTGGCTCGATCGCCCAGAAGCTGGTGGCGCCGTTAAAAATTGACAAAAAGCTAGAATAGCAACTAAGCAGCCTCAAATTACGTCTGCCTATTTAGTGACTTTTCGAGTTTTTCCTAAAATTTTACCTAACTTCTGCCACGTATCAATCATGTTAAAAAGTTTTTGGTTGACTTGCCGGCGTACCTGCGGCCGGGGGATTTATCTGTTTCTGTCGCTGATTGTGGCTGCGGGTATCTGGGTGGTTTCCCCGGAACCGACTCAAGCATTTTCTTTGCCTGAACTAATTTTTCGGGGCATTCAAGTTATTCAATTGTCGAATATGTCCGATCGGCAAGAGGTGACTATTGGCCGACAAATTAATCAGCAGTTGACCAGCAGCGAGTTTAAGATTGACCGCGATCGGGACACTACAGAATATATCAACCGCATCGGTCAGCGGCTCGCTCAAGAAAGCACTCGCCCCGATATTCCTTATACTTTTCAAGTGATTGACGACGACAATATTAATGCTTTTGCGACAATGGGCGGTTTTGTTTATGTGAATAAAGGTTTGATGACGGCGGCGGACAATGAGGCCGAATTGGCAAGTGTGATGGCCCACGAAATCGCTCACATTAATGCTCGCCACGCGATTCAACAAATGCGTCAAATGGCGATCGCTTCTGGTGTAGCTTCTGCCACTGGGCTCGATCGATCTCGGGCGGTTCAGATTGGGGTGGAATTGGCTTTGCGGCGCCCCCACAGCCGTCAAGCTGAGTATGAGGCGGATCGGTTGGGATTGCAAACTATGGGGCGAGCGGGCTACGCTCAATCTGGAATGGTTGATTTTATGAAAAAGTTGCTCAACAAGCCTTCTCCTCCGAGCATTTTGAGCACTCACCCGGCTACTGGCGATCGCATTGCTGCTATCTCGCAGGCGATTGACCCGGATCTCGCTAGCGGTGAAGGTTTGGATAATGAGGATTACAGGCTAGAAATCCGCAGGCTTTTGGGTTCGTAGCAATTTTAAATCAGTCAGGCGCTCTCTTGCCTTATCTTCTCTTTTCTTACTTCGCGATCTTCGCGTCTTCGCGGTTAGTTAAAAAATCAATCTAGTTCCTAGGGTGCGTCAGCGAGCGGGTCAATTTCGATTTAATCGCTCAAACTTAAACTGACGCACCCTACAACTACAACTTGATTTAACACTGCTGTTTAACAACAGGGTCGATCGCAGGTTCCGGGGGTGCAATCTGCTGCTGCTTCAATTGTCTGACAACTTCGTCAAACGGCAAAATTCGGACTTGATTGTTAAATACATTTACTTGATAAACTCTGCGGTAGCTGAGGTCAAGTCCTGTCAGCCAGCCGCTTTTCGGATGATAAGCACCCGTGTCAATATCCAACCACCCTTCGCCCCTGACTAATTCGCCGGGCCGGACCCCATGAAAGGTAAAGGTGATCGTGTGACCGGTGATAATTAATTTATTGGGAAAATAGGGTTTCGATATGGTGTGAAATTCCTTGCGAATCCAACAGAGTTGTTCGATCGACTGCTTGTCAATTGGCATATGGGGATGCACGCCTGCGTGAACCAGCCAGATGTCCCCTAAGTCCAGGTGGGTGGGGAGCGATCGCAGCCACTCTAAGTGTTTGTGCGGCATCATCCCTGTATCTCTGTAACTCGCTACTGTCGCATCGCCGCCGCTGTACAGCCAAGATTGCCACGCTCGCATATCCATCGGCGTCCCAGACAAAGCCTCCAGCATCAGTTGTTCGTGGTTGCCCAGCAGAGTTTGGTAGGGGCTTTGCTGGACAAAATCTAATACCTGAGCGCTTTTGGGGCCACGATCGATTAAGTCTCCCAAAAAATAGACGCGATCGTTCGAGCTGGGGGCAAGTGCCGCTAGCAGGGTCATTAAGCCGTCGTAATGCCCGTGTACGTCCCCGATAACAATGCGCCGGTGCTCCATTGTGTTTATCCGCTTCCCTGACTCTAAAGCCAAATCTCTAGCTTATAGCCTCTGAGTTTGCTGCTATTTGTCTCCCCTCTTTTACGGTGGAGGGGTGTCACCCATTATACTGCTTTGTATAAATATCCTGTAAAGCTCGCCAATATCTGTTTGCGTAGCTAGTCATAGAAACACAGGCTAGCTGTTAATTGTGCTTCTGCAACTGCTGTTACTGAGCTAAAGCATTGAGTTATTATTTCACGCTGTAGGGTGCCTCAGCGATTAGCCGATGGATTAAGTCGAAAATAATCCTAGCTGACTCACCCTACAATACGATCGAGCGTTAACTGCTGTCACTGAGTCAAAGCTTTGAGGAATGTCTGGAGTTCTGCCAAAAAACCTTTCTTTTTTAGAGGTTTTGCAGGTGTGGTGGACTCAGGATCGGCAGTTCCGAGAGCTTTGCCTAAAATCCGCTCTAAATCGTCTCCGACAGGTTTTTGGGCGGTTTCAGAAATTATTTCGTATTGGTCGTTTGTTTCCAGCCAGACTTGCCAGGATTGGGGGTAGCAGCGGAATAAAGCTGCGGTGTCTAGCGGTCTGATGTAGTAGCAGGATTCGATTTTGCTGAGGAATCGATCGCGCAATTGGCGGCCCGCATAGCCTATACCTATAGTGGCAACATCTTCCAGGCGCGGGTTGAGTAGAATTACTGGGCGACCGGCCGCAGCTATGTAAAGTTGTTCGACTTGGGCTACTTCTACGGCTGCTGGATTGATCAAAAGGAAAAGTTGATCTTCCGGTGCTATTTTATCTTCAACAGGGCTGCGACTGCTACCCAAATCACTGACTTTAAACGGTGTTTCTCCCCAGTCGCGGCGCGCGAGGGCTGCCGCACCGGCGTCGGGAAAAAAGACTTTTACTCCGGGGTAGATTTCTTCAAATTCTGGGAGGAATTGTTCGGTGATAGACTGTGCTTGCAGGGCGATTTCTGGAAATACTAATTCGACTTGCAGTAGAGTTTTGCCGTCCGAGAGGGCAGCGGCGGTGGCAATGCGGGATTGGGCGATCGCCTCGTTGAGATCCTTGGGCAGTTCTGTCATTAATCTTATTGTTTTTACTCGACTTCTCTCTATCTAATTTTACCTGAAATATTGCACCATTCTCAATTACCTATTTAGGCACAGGCAAGATGCCTGTTCCACAAGAAAATTCACTCTTTGTGGAACAGGCATCTTGCCTGTTCTTGAGAATGATACAAGATGTAAGTTTTACCGCACTAAGCGACAAAAGCTAACACCGATACGGGCGAGCCGGAACCTCCCAAAAGACGCAATATTCCGATAACTAAAGTGATGTTAGCCGCAGGTAACAAGTCGAGATTGGCCAGATTTTCCAGCACTATTCGCTGCTTTTCCAATACCAATTTGTTAACCGCAAAACTTTCATCTCGCCCGATATCGACTCCGTGGGTGTCGGTTCCAATTCCCGCTACCGAGCGTTCTTCTAGCAAAAATTGAGTTGCTGCTTTGCCAAATCCGGGAAAGTGGCAAATTCCGCGATCGTCTCGGTTAAAAAATGCTCCCTGATTATCCCATTTTTCTTGCCAGCCAGTATACAATAAAACTAGATTTCCCGGTTCTATAAGTTTGTGCTGCCGTTCCCAAGTCAATATATCATCAATTGTTAAAGTGTAGTCGGAATTGGCAAGACTTTGCTCTCGGATGTCGATCGCAATTGCGGGGGAAACTAGCGACTGCGGGGAATAACTATCAATGCTGGCGCCTCCTGCATAAAAGCTGTTGGGTGCGTTGATGTGAGTGCCGCTGTGTTCTCCCATTGAGAATTTTCGCAGGAAATACCCGTCTGTTTCTATTTGAGATACTGTGGCAATTTCTGTGGCTGGATCTCCTGACCAAAGGGGAATATTTGGATGAATTGCATGAGTTAAGTCTATAATTTGGCTGTAGGCGATCGTTTTTAAGTTATTTGAGTTGAAGTTGTTTGTCATCAGGTTAAATATATCTATTATTTATTAAACACAGTTGAGTTTTTGACCTTCGGCGAGCTCAATATAAAATATAAAATCTAAAATCTAAAATTCGATTAGTCGATCGAGCGTTGCTTCCATCACATCCTTTGTTTGCCCGGAAACAGTATACACCAAAGCTTCTCGATAAACTCTCCCGGCTGGGTGTAGCACACCGTTAGCAGCACCGCTAGAAACTGCAACCGCAGCGTGTCCGCAACGCACCGCTAAATCAATGGCTTGAGCTCGCAGCGCTAATTGTTCTGCTTTCGAGCTATGTTGAGATTGTGGGAAATTCTGTTTTAGCCGATCGAGCTTTTGCTCTAGTTTTTGGCAAGCCGCCGCTATAAAAGGTGAATTCTTAGCAGCCGCCGCTGCTGCAATTACATCCAATCCCGCTCGAATACAGCCAAAAGTACCCGGAGCAAAATTAAGTATATTTTTGTTGTCGTTTTCCGCAATCCACCCAACAGGTTTAACTGAAATTATTTCCGATTCATGCAGCAACCAATTATCGAGAGTGGCTGTCACAGTATTAGTCGAGTTCATGGCGATTAACTGCATGATTTCGCTAAAAGCTATTTTACCCGATTCGCGTTCAATATTGGCAAAAGGCACTAAACCGAAAACTGCGCGATTGTCAGGAAGTACCGCCGCTACAATAAACTTTTGAAACAAGCCAAAACCTGTTACCCAAGGAACTTTTCCTGACAATATGTAGCCATCTTTTGCGGGAGTGGCGGTGACAGCAGGATTGCCCGATCGCCTCAAATGCGAAAACCCAATACCCAAGCGCAACTCTTTTTGGGCGATCGCGGGCAAGTATCTGCTTTTTAGCATTTCATTGTCGCTGTTGGCAAGCATAGCAGTTGCGCTGTGGTGCTGAGTTTGCAGGAAAGACAAAGCGCCGGAATATCGAGCCGTCAATTCCTGATATTGGTAAAAAATCTCCGGTGCAATTTCGGCACCGCCCCATTTTTGGGGAACTCGCAACGCTAAGAGCGATCGATCTTCCAATCCAGCAATTGCTGTTTTCAGCGCTTCCGAGTCGCTGTCGATAATTTCAGCGTGAGGTGCAACGCACTTTTGTAGGTAAGTTTCTGTGCTGTTGAGAATATCTTGGAAATCCATCTTTTATAATTATTTTCTAGAAACTTTTACCCTTACTTCGGAAAGTTTTATAGCCCGCGCATAGGTAGCTAAAAGCCAGGTTTCTACGAGTTTTGCGACGAGTCACGATAAATCTACAAAGAAACCTGGTTTTTGAGGTCATTTTATAGTTATTTTTATTCAAAATTCTGTGGGGCGGGGAGAAAATCCCGCCCCAAAACTAACTCATTTCCACACTTTCCAAGGAGCCTTCCCTTCATCCCAAAGCTCGTTTAAATACTTGTATTCTCGAAAAGTATCCATCGCAAAGAAGAAGCCATCATGGCGGTAAGCCATCAACTGTCCGTCTGCCGCCAAACGCTGCATCGGCTCTTGTTCTAAAATACAATCATCTCCCCCCAAATACTCAAATACCCGGCGGTTAAATATCATATATCCAACACTGATCCAGCCGTCGATTTGAGGTTTTTCAGTAAATTGAACTACGCGGCTATCGCTGTCTACCTCCAAAATCCCAAAGCGAGAAATCGGGCGAAATGTAGTGACAGTTGCCAGCTTCCCGTGAGACTTGTGAAAATCCATCAAGGCGTCAATATCGACATCAGCTACTCCATCGCCGTATGTCACCATGAAATTCTCGCGATCGATATATTTTTCGATCCGTTTTACCCGCCCTCCCGTCATGCTTGCCGCCCCAGTTTCAGCCAGGGTAACATTAAAATCTTGTTCCAGATGTTCCTCGTGATAAGTGATGGTATTTTGGCGGCCTAAGCAGATAGTAAAGTCATTGTTCATGGCTTCATAATTAAGGAAATATTCTTTAATCATGTTGCCGCGATAGCCCAAGCACACAATAAAGTTTTGGAAACCGTAGTGTGCATAGATTTTCATGATGTGCCAAATAATCGGATGCCCCCCCACCTCAACTAAGGGTTTGGGACGAAATTCTGTTTCTTCTCGGAGACGAGTACCGAGACCGCCGGCTAGGATAACTACTTGCATTTTTTCAAATTTTTAAAGATGATAAATTAATTTATCATCAATCAGCCGTGCGTTTTTCAAAGAATTATTAACATTTTCTCATAGTGAGTGAAGCTTTGTAAACCACAGAAATCACGAACTATTATAAATAATCGTAGGGTGCGCGCGGAACACCGTGTATTTATGAAGAATTGTAGGGTGTGGACAAAGCACCATGTATTTAAAGACTGCGCGCAATTTCTAACTAACAGTAGGGCGCGCACTGCGCCCGGTATATTTGAATGCTGCGCGTTATTTCTAAGTTACGAATGGTAGATTAGGAAATAGACAAAACAACAGCAAACACCTATACTAAATATAAGGAAGAGATTCAACAGCAATGAAAAATCAACTCGATCGCCGAAAAAAGTTTTTAGGTATCCTGTGTGCGATCGCCTCAATAATTATATTATTCCAATCGGCAATAACTGGTGTTTACGCCACGGTTGTTGCACAGGAAATTTCAACTATACCCGGACAAAGCACCGTAGCTTTGGTGCCCAAGATACCGGGCGGCGGATTAGACTTTCACGAAGCAGCAGGAGGACACACTTTAGAGAGACACGTTGGCAAAACAGAAGCACAACTAGCACAGCGACTCGCCAGCGAAACGAGAATTTCTGCCGCATCTTCTTTTACTGACCGTTCCGTCGCCGAAGCGGCCATTGGGGAAGCAATGAACAGAAATCAAAGTGCGATCGACTCCTGGGTGAAAAGTCCAGGCAATCGTTATACGATCGACTACAATGCCAACAGAATAATTGGGATTACTCTGCGGCGCCGCGCATCCAAAGCAACTTCAGCATCTGGCCTGAGAATCGTCCTCCAGCGCAGCGCCAAATTACCTCCCGGATACTTTATTCTCACAGCCTATCCCGCATGATAAATCAATTTCCTCATTTAACCCAATTTTTCAGTTCCTACTTTCACCAAGACTGGCCGCTAGAAGCTGACACTCCCAGCGATGTAGTGAACAGCTACCGCAGCAGCGAACCGCCCGCAAGTGTTGAAGCTGCATCGCAAGAACTCAGCAAACTGCTCGAAATGCCGATCGCCCCAGCCGATTTAGAAGCATTCATCCTCGATGAATTAGGGTGTTACTACGACCCACAAGCCGAAAATCAAACAGTCAGAGAGTGGTTGGAATCCGTGCAAAAATCTTTGACAAATCCTAGCTAAAATCTATATATATGTAAGAACACGGCTATATATTTGTAAGGACACGGCACTATCGTGTCCCTACAAGTTGTCCACAATTCAATAGGATAGCTAGCTCACTTGCTAACAGTCAATAAGTAGCCTTCGTGGACGTTGAAATTAGGGATAACATAAGCTAAGCTGCCGCTACCCACCGAAACATTTTCTTCTTTAACGGTGACAAGCTTTTGCACAGATCCTTCTTGATTGTTGGGAATTTTTTCTAATTTGATACTGATTTTCTGACCACTTTGAATACCTAGCTGCTGCAAATTCGCAAGATTCAAGGTAACGGTTGTCGCTGAGGAATAATTGGGGTCGAAATAGCCTAAAAGTATCTGTGCTTTACCTTCAGGATTTGACTTGCTGGCTAAAGCGACAAGGCGATTGTTATTTGACCAACTCCGCACCCGCGAATTAACTCCGTCAGCATAAGCTTTGTATGTCCACCAAGCGGCTCTCGGTTCAAAATTATTAGGCGTGACCATCCCAGTCAGCGTATTGTTGAAGCAATTGCTAACTTTATTTGGCCCTTTAGTATCCCAACAAGCTCTGCAAGCACCGTCGGCTTTTGCATACTCCAAATTATACAAATAACCTAAAATTTCCCCCGGCTGGTACTGCGCTAATTCCCCGACAATTTCGTTGACGTAAATTTTTTGCATTTTCAGTTCTTTGTAAGAGGGACTTTGCTGAAAATTGCGTTTAGCATCAATCACATGATCGTCCACAAATAAAATTATGGTATCGTTTAGTTCGTGCCAAGCTAGGAAATTTACTTCCAGTTTGTTCGCTTTGCAGTAATTCAAAAAGGCAGCGAGATATTCTTTGTTGTAAGTGCTGATACTCGGCCCGCCAATCATGGCTGACGGACCCAATTCTTCCCGCAAAATTTTGTAAGCCCTTTTGTAAGTTTCAAAGAATTGTTCTCTGCTTCCCTTCCAAAACGGATTTTTTAAATCGGGTTCGTTCCAAATATCCCAAATAATTTTCTTGTCTTTATTTTGCTGGGCTAACTGTCGGATGAATGCTTCCCACGCGGGGTAATCTTGATAGGGCCAGCCTTTGGGGTTGGTGCCGTAGCCCCAGATGTCGCTAACTAATAGTTGAAATTCGGCTCCGCTGGCGATTACTCGATCGTAAATATCGAGTCTCCCAACGCGCCAAAGTTTGAGCTGCAAGGGTTTGATTGAGTGATCCGGCGGCTGGCTGGGGTCTATTCCGTGCAGCATACCGCTCATGGAAATTGTACCGGTGGCTGGCTTTCCAAAATCTACTGTAACGTTCGATCGAAGTTGGGCAACAGTTGGTTGCTGCCCCAAATATGTTATTAACAGGACAGTTAGCGCAGCTAAGCAAATTGGCAGCAGCTTATTAATAGGTTTGAACTTGAAGGAGAATTGCATATTGTATGGAGTGAGTTCTTCACTAAAACTGTTAGGGTATTCAGAAACCCAGAAGGGCGGGCACGGGGGCCTCGACGCGAGACTTCGGCGAACGGCACCGCCCTGCATAAATCGGATCTATCGGTGTTAGGCTTTTGGTTTTAAGATTGCCATTCCGATGCGAAATGACATTCTGCTATCCAAAGTCCTAAC
The DNA here is from genome assembly GCA_014695295.1 of Microcoleus sp. FACHB-61. Classification (GTDB taxonomy): domain Bacteria; phylum Cyanobacteriota; class Cyanobacteriia; order Cyanobacteriales; family Microcoleaceae; genus Microcoleus. Next base: position 77,219 of record JACJNY010000057.1, read on the forward strand.
GAACAGACAAGGCAGCTTCAAAACCCTGTATTGATTCTATCAATTCTTGCCAAGCTTCGGAATGAATTAGCGAGTAAGTATCGAGTTTAACGCCCTTTTCTGAAGAGAACACCACAAAATTTTGGAGCCAGCTCAAGATAGTTTCTGTTGGCAACAGTGGCGTGCATTTCCAAGATGACTGCAAATTCTCAACCATCCCGGACACATCCCCGCGCCCGCAAGCTTCCCATGCTTTCCATACTAGATAGTAGTAATTGAGCATACTGTCAACTTGCTGGATCTGCTTTTGGACTTTGGGGGCGATCGATGATTGTTCTTGATTGCTGCTAGCGGATAAGGCTTGTTCGATGACCTCTGCGTATTCCAAAAGCATCCGTTCTTCCTTGAATAGTTCTTGGGCCCGGAGTTTGCAAGCTTGTCCTGCAAGCCTCCGCAATTCGGGATTTTGGGCCCATAGTTCTACGGTTTCGGCTAACTCTTGTGCTGTCTTTTGCGGGTCAATTTTAGGATCGGGTATCAACTTTCCAGTCTCTCCCAACTCTTCGGGAATACCGCTAACTGCTGTGGCAATTACGGGCAATCCTTTCGCCATTGCTTCCATGACTGCTAGCGGCATTCCCTCAGCTTCGGAAGATAAAATAAAGATGTCGCTGGCGTCTAACCAATCGGCAATATCCCATCGCTGACCTATGAATTTAACCTGTTCGGTGACTCCTAATTGGCTGACACTTGCTCTCAATTCAGGCTCCATATTGTCGTGAGTGGTAGAACCGGGCCCGGCCCAAACAAAGTATAGCTGCGACCAAATCGGACGATTTTTCAGTTGGGCGATCGCCTGCAATTGATACTGATATCCTTTAATGGGAGTCAGTCTCGCCGCCGTGAAACAAACCACAGCTTCTTCGGGGATTCCTTGTTCTTGGCGCAGGCGTTGGCGGTTTGAAAGATTTGGCGGTTCAAAATAACTGTTCGGCCTGCCGTAATAAATAACTTTTCCTTGCTCCAAAGGATTTTTGAATATCCTCTTAAATAAGTTCAAATTATTGTGAGAAACTGCTATTACCGAGCGAGATAAACTGTACTGGTACGACACTGCATCCAAATAAGAAATTCCATCGCCACGATCGAATGTTTTAGAATAGCTATCGACATAACCAAGAGCAATTATGTACGGTATATTCTGCTTAAGAGCAACTTGTTTGGCGGCAAAGTTTGCCATAGCCCAGCCGTCGCTAAATATAATTAAATCCGGTTGAGCTTGCGCGTAAATTTTTTCAGCATCGCCTAAATGATAAGCAATTCGCGCAAACTCTTTCATCGTATCGAACTCCAGCCAAATATGCTCTATACCTAGCTGCTGCTGTTCGGCAATTAAAGGGTTAGAAGCTTGAGTTTGAACACTACTAACTCGGTAGCCGTCGGCTACTAATTTGCATAAAAGTGAATGGTTGAATTGAGCTAAACCTCCTACTCCGTGGTCTTCTGTGTACATGAGTACGTTCGTTGCTTTCTGGGAAGCAATCAAACTCGGTGCGACGGATTGAAATTGAGAGATATTGTTGACAGCCGTGAATGCTATACTTTGCCATTCCTTTAAATTAGTAAAGTCACAAATATCAAATTTGTAGCCGTATGATGCCGAAAATGCCTTAAAATCTTCCACCCACTTAAAAATAGTTTGTGTCCCAGAAAAAGGAGTGTAGTAGAGAGATTTTTCGAGACACTCAGCCATCTCGGCAAAATAGCCGTCACGATACATTCGCCATCCCATCCACACTAAAGACCTGTAACGTTCTTGGGGTCTCAAGTCGCGGATGTACTTGGGCAAGTCCGATCGCGCAAAGAATTGCTCCATCACAACTTCCATATTTTTCATTACTTTGGAGCCGCCGGACATGAGATTGCTATCGTGCTGGCGGTAGCAGGTTAGTATTTCTTTTAACCAAACACATTGGCAGCCTTTTAAAGCTAAACGCAAGACAAAATCTAAATCTTCAGTTGGCGGAAAGCGAGGGTCAAATCCCCCCAATCGTTCCCACCACTCGCGCCGCAACATCATCGCGCTGGGGCGCACGTATTTATACATAACAAATGTTTCTAAATTTAATTGTGGTGCGTATTCCCAAGGCAGGGCTGGGGAAATATCTTTGCCTTTTTCATCGACGATCAACCAGCCGGTTTGAACCATATCTAAAGAAGGGTCTGCGTCAAAACAAGCAATTTGTTTTGCAAGTTTTTCTGGCAGGAAGAAGTCGTCGGCATCTAGAAAAGCTAAAAATTCGCCTTTTGCCAGTTCGCAGCCGCGATTCCGAGCTATTGCTGCTCCTTGATTTTCCTGATAGACGTACTGAATTATATCGCGGTAAGCATTTAAGACTAGGCTTGTGCTGTCTGTAGAACCGTCATCTATGACAATAACTTCCCAGTCTTGGTAAGTTTGAGCGATAACGCTTTCTATGGCTATAGTAATGTAGCGCTCACAGTTGTATACTGGGATAATTACGCTGACTCGCGGTGTTTTTGCCGAAAATATGCTAGCCATTAACTTTTTCCATTCTGATAAGTTTCTTAATGATTGAAAATTGATTGTAAGTCCGTAAGCTTGAGAAATATTATGTAGACGTTTGATCCAATCTATTACAGTTATTGCGGGAGAATAAGGACTGTAGGGGAGAGATTTTTGGAAAAATTCAACTGCCTCTACTGGATACCTACTATAGTACAATTGCCATGCCATCCAAGTCAATGCTTCGTAGAAAGCCGGATTTTCTAAATCGCGGATGTGCTGCGGCAAATCAGACAGAGCGAAAAATTTTTGTTTTAAGCTAATAAAAAGATTTGCTTGTTTCTGGGCTTTTTTTATTGATACATTTTGGTCGTGCTGGCGGTAGCATACTGTCACTTGAGGCAGCCAAGCTGCTTGGCAACCCAACACTGCTAAACGTATTACTAAATCTGAATCGTCCACTGAATCAAACTCAGAATTAAACCCGCCGGCTAGTTCCAGCCACTGGCGCGCAAACATCATGGCGCTGGGAAGTACGGGCATGTGTACTATCCAAGTTTCTAAGTCTAATTTGGGGAAATACAGCCAAGGTTTGATGTCAGAAATAGCGTCGCCTTGCTCGTTAACTAAACGCCAGCCACTGTTAACAATTCCTAATGAGGGTTGCTGGCGAAACAGCGCTACTTGTGCTGCTAATTTATCTGGCAGAAAGAAGTCATCTTGATCTAAAAAAGCAATGACTTCGCCTTTGGCTTCCTGAATTCCTCGGTTGCGGGCGGCTGCTACTCCTCGATTTTCTTGATATACATAGCGAATTTTGTCAAAATAAGGCTGTAATACCTGATGTGTTCGATCTGTCGAAGCGTCGTCTATGACGATAATTTCCAAATCAGTAAAAGTTTGGCTTAGGGCGCTTTCTACCGCTTGTGCAATGTAGCGATCGCCGTTGTATGCTGGTATAATTACGCTGACTTGCGGTGTCTGAGTCGCTGCTGACATTCTTTACCTCGCTGTTAATCTGTGGCATCTTAGTTTAATCCAAATTAGTTTTTCCTCAACTATTGTGCAAATTAACTTAAAGTTCGAGCGCACAAATGCTAGGCAGGCGATCCGGTATTTACAGGTAGGGAGATGTCTGGGCATGAGTTGAAAACTAGACAAGTTTTATCCTACAATTATATAGGCAATTATTACTAAACAGGAACGCCAAAAGTGAATTCAGAAACAGCAGCGGTTGATTTTCAACAACAGGCAGAAGTCTATTTGGCTTTAGGGAAGTTGGATGAGGCGATCGCACTTTGCCAGCAAGTTTTGGCATCGCACCCCAACTCCCCCGAGACTTGCAAGACCTTGGGGAAGGCGCTGCAAGCTCAGGGTAAACTAGAAGACGCAAGGTATTGGTATAAAGTTGCGATCGCCCTGCAACCAGATTTTGCGGAAGCTTTTGCTAACCTCGGCACTCTCTGCGCTACTTTGCAACAGTGGCAAGAGGCGATCGCCTGTTACCAAAAAGCCATCTCTCTGCAACCAAACTTTGCAGGATTTTACCGTAATTTGAGCCGGATATTTACCCAAGTCGGTCAAGCTGAAGAAGCAGCAGAGTGTTCGTATCAAGCACTCATGGTCGAACCGATAGAGATAGCGGAAGAATATCTCGATTTAGGTAATACTTTGTTGGCGCAAAACAAGCCAGAAAAAGCGCTGACTTGTTACCACCGCACGATTTATTTAAACCCGAGTTTTTGCGAAGCTTACTGCAAATTAGCAGAAGCTGCTAGCGAACTAAAAAAGTGGGATGAAGCTATTGTCCACTACCGCAAAGCTATTCAACTTCAGCCAGATATTTCTGAGCTTTATTACAAATTAGGCAAGGTTTTTCAAAACAGCGGACAATTACCTGAAGCAGTCGCCGCTTACCGGGAAAGTATTGAATTAAATCCCAACTCTTTTTGGTCTTACTATAATTTAGGTAGTGTGCTGCTCAAGTTAGAACAATGGCCAGAAGCCGTTGTTGCCTACCGCACGGCTGTTGAAATTAACCCAGATTTTTCTTGGTGTTACTACAGCATGGGGGAAGCTTGCGGCAAATTAGAAAAATGGTCGGAAGCCGCCGCTGCTTACCAGCGAGCTATTGACTTAGATCCTAATTATTCCGGCTCTTTTCATAACTTGGGAGATGCTTTTTTTCAGATCCAAAAATGGTCGGAAGCTGAGGCTGCATACCAAAGAGCGATCGCACTCGATTCAGAATTCTTTTGGTCTCATTATAATTTAGCTTTAACTAAAGTTAAACTCCAGGATTGGGTAGCAGCAATCAGCGCCTACCAGCGGGCGATCGAACTCAATCCCAACTTTTCTTGGAGTTATCACAATTTAGGAGAAGCGCTGTTGAAAACCCAGCAGTGGAAAGCAGCATCTGTCGCCTACAAGCGCGCTATTGAACTAAATCCCCATCTTTCTTGGTCTTATTACAATTTAGGCGAGGCTTTGACTGAAATGCACGAGTGGAACGAGGCTGTCTCCGCTTACCTTTGTGCGCTACAAATCGAGCCGGAGTTCCCGAAAATTTACGCCAAGTTAGGCGATGCTCTCATCAAAAGAAGTCCGGCGGATTTAGACACAGCAACCAGCTACTATCACCACGAGTTGCCGCCCCTGCACCCTCCTGAATTTTACTGTAAAATAGCCCAAAAATTTTCCGAGATCGATCGGCTTGACGCAGCGACAGTTTTGTACTTGATGGCCTTAGAAATTTGGCCAGAAGATCCAGCAATATCCGGGGAATTGGCGAAAGTTTTGGAGAAAAAGGACTCGTCGGGGGAGCGCAGGATATTATTAGAGTTGGAGAGTCACGATATTCCTGATCGCTACATTGCCCGAGTCGTCAAAGGCAAGACTTTTGCAGAAGTCGGCGGCTTGTGGGGAACTGTCAACGAAAAAGTATCTGTAGCTAGCAAATACGGTGCAGTTTCTCTGACAATGATTGATGCCATGCCGGCATCCATCCACTGGTGGCAAGATTTTCGCGATCGGATGACAAGTTTAAATATTGCTAATTATAATTGTATCAATCGAGATATAACTCAGATTCAGGTTGCAGAAATTGGCGAGCCTTACGATGTAGTTCACTGTGCAGGAGTTTTGTACCATCACCCTCACCCTTTGCAAATTTTAACGAGTTTGCGTCAAATCACTGGGGAGTATTTAATCTTAACTTCAGCTATTACTCAAGAAGTTATAGAAAACGAGCGGGGACGCTACGAAATTCCAGCTTCTGGGGTAATCTTCATTCCCGCTTTAGGCGAAGCAGAACGAGCTATCTTAACAGCTTACTGGCAGCAGCACACCGACGGTGCACCCATTTTAGGAGTAATTCAGAAAGCAGTTTTTGACATCAACGACTTTGAGCCGTGGTGGTGGCTGCCTACAGCTTCTGCTTTAGAAGCTATGTGTAAAGTCGCGGGATTTAAGGTTTTAGATAAAGGATGGACTTGGAACAATAATGCTCTGACTCTGCTGCTGGGGATTTGAGGATTGGTAAACAAACAATAACAGAATTTGCTTGTTCACAAACGGCTAAACACCCGGTTTATGAGCTGATTCCTCGCTTTATTTCGCCCCTACTCCTACTATAAACCGGGTGTTTTATGTAAGTCCTAAATAAAATAGCTGCAAACATTTTTTGTGAATAAAACAGGAACAGGGAAATAATCAATGAACAATCACCAACCAGGGGCGCCGTTAGGAAACATTTTAGTAGTAGACGATACAGCAGAAAACCTGCGTTTGTTGTCTACGATGTTGACTCATCGGGGGTACACGCCCCGCTGCGTGATTAACGGAAAAATGGCTCTGAGAGCCTGCAATTCTAATCCACCAGATTTGATTTTGCTCGACATAATGATGCCGGAAATGAACGGTTACGAAGTCTGTCAGCACTTGAAATTAGAAGCGAAAACTCGCGATATTCCGATAATTTTCATCAGTGCTAAAGATGAAGTATTTGACAAAGTAAACGCATTTGCTGTGGGAGCAGTTGACTATATCAGCAAGCCATTTCAGTTTGAAGAAGTGCTCGCCCGGATCGAAAGTCACCTCAGCCTGCGGAATTTACAAAAGCAGCTAAAAGAACAAAATGTGCTGCTTCAAGAAGAAATTATGAGCCGCTTAGCCGTTGAAAAAACTATTCACGAAAAAAACCAAATCTTGCAACAAGAAATCAGCACCCGTCGCGCCGTTGAACAAACCCTGCAAGAGCAAAATTTGCTCCTCCAACAAGAGATATCGAACCGCCAGCGCGCCGAATCGGCTCTCTTAAAATCTAACCAAGAATTGGCACGTTCCAATGCGGAATTAGAACAATTTGCTTATGTGGCTTCTCACGACTTGCAAGCGCCTTTAGCAACCATTGCCAGTTACGCTCAACTTTTAGAAAAACGCTACAAAGACCAACTCGACAGCCAAGCTAGTAAGTTTATCGGCAATATCGTTCAGGGCTGCACGAGAATGCAAACTTTAATTGACGATTTGCTCGAATATTCGCGAGTTGGCCGGAGTCAGAAACCTTTTCAAATGACAGATTGCAATCACGCAGTCGAGCAAGCACTCGCGAACCTGCAAGGGGCGATACGCCAGACTCAAGCAGTTGTGACTTACAGCGAATTGCCAGCGGTAATGGGGGATATTTCTCAGCTCGTACAGCTCTTTCAAAATTTAGTCGGCAATGCGATTAAATATCGCCACGATGCACCGCCGGTGGTTCATATTACTGCTTGCAAACAGGAGAAAGACTGGTTAATTTCTGTCTCGGATAATGGAATTGGAATTGCGACGCAGCATCAAGAACGCATCTTTCAAATTTTTCAGCGTTTGCACACTCAAAAAGAATATTCTGGGACAGGTATTGGTTTAGCAATTTGCCAAAAAATTGTGGAACGTCACGGCGGATATATTTGGGTGGAGTCCAAACCGGATCAAGGTTCAATTTTTTACTTTACTCTGGCTTAATTGAGACATCCTTTCGGCGGTAGAAGCTAGAAGGCAGCGGAAGCTGAATTAAATCTTATATTTTAATAAAAAAGCTATAAAGTACAAGGTAGAAGTTAATACCCTTTTAGATTTTAAATTAAAAAATTGAATAATTTGGAATGACTGTGACTATCTGAATTGAAAGCTTGCCTACAGTTGCATTATTTTTTTAAAAATGGTATAAATTGCCAGTTATAATAAAAAATGTTTCGCGTTGACAGTCTAGTTAGTGCGTGATATAATTATAAGTATTAAACACAATTTTTGTAGCGCTCGCTCACACCGCAATATGACCGCAGATGTATGTGTAGGTGCAATTGAATAACGGCCCAGACCATACAATGTAAAATCTAAGTTAGGTTAACATTTTTTTGATAAATAACTATTATGAAATCAGTTTTGAACTTAGCTGTGCCTCCTATCTGCTTTAAAGTTCTGTTAGTAGAAGACAACCCTCAGGAAGCTGAGCTTATTGAAGATTTGCTGTCAGAAATTGGCGGTCTGCAGCGTATACTGCTGACGAAAGTAGAGCGCCTCAGCGAAGCGCAGCAGCGATTGAATGAAGAAACTTTTGACATAATTTTATTAGACCTTTCACTGCCAGACAGTCTGGGAATCGAGACGGTTGCTCGGATACAAGAGTACGGAGTAAATGTGCCGATCGTAGTTCTGACCGCCCAAAACGACGAAGAGCTTGCCCTGCGGTTGATTTCTGTCGGCGTACAGGATTATTTAGTCAAAAGAAAAATCGACAGCGAACTGTTAATTCGATCGCTCCGTTACGCCATAGAACGCCAGAACAATCAAGATGCTTTGCGAAACAGCGAAGAAAAATATCGCTCAGTGGTGGAAAATTCCTTGATCGGAATTGCCATCATCGCTCCAATTATTGACCGCGAAATTCCTCAAAATTGCAATTGGATTGAAGTAAACGATGCGCTGTGCAATTTGCTGGGCTATGAGCGCTACGAACTCGTGCAAAAGAATTGGCTGGAGTTGACTCATCCAGAGGATTTGGATGCCAATTTTGAAAAATTTTCTCAGATGTTAGCAGGTAGCATCGACGGTTACATCTTAGACAAAAGGTGCCTCAGAAAAGACGGCGAAATAGTTCACACGCGAGTTTCCCTGCGCTGCATCCGCCGCCAGGACGGGTCGATCGACCGGATAATCGAAGTAGTGCTGGACGTGAGCGATCGCTACCGCTACGAAGCCAAACTGAAAGCGTCCGAAGAATTTTTAAACCACACTATAAATGCTACGCCAGACCCAATTTTTGTCAAAGACGAGCAACACCGCTGGATGATATTAAATGATGCTTTTTGTCAGTTGGTCGGCAAATCGCGGCAAGAACTGGTCGGCCAATCAGATTATGAATTTTTTCCCAAATCAGAGGCTGCTGTTTTTTGGACAAAAGATGAAGAAGTATTGACAACAGGTGTCTGCTTGGAAACCGAAGACAAATTCACAGACACTGCCGGGAAAGAACACATCATCTCTACCAAAAAAAGCGTATTTAAAAGAGCAGATGGCAGTAAAGTAATAGTAGGCACCATTAGAGATTTTACCGAATACAGACGGCAGCAAAAAGCCCTAGAACAAAGCGAAGCTCGATTTCAAAAACTGGTAGCTAACCTGCCGGGAGCAATTTATCAATTACGAAGGTCAGCAACTGGAGAAATATCTTTTCCCTACGTCTCTTCAGGCAGCCGCCAACTGTACGAATTAGAAGCAGAAGCAATAGAACAAAATGCGGAACTGATGTTCAGCGGAATTCACGCAGACGATCTCTTAAATTTAGAAGCATCGATCGAAATTTCTGCCGCTACGTTGGAACCTTGGCAGCAGCAGTGGCGACAGACTTTGCCATCTGGAAAAGTTAAGTGGCTGCAAGGAGCTGCGAGACCGGAAAGGCTCAATAATAAGACAAAACCTGGGAGCGAAGGCGATATTCTCTGGGACGGTTTAGTGATGGATATCACTGAATTAAAGCAGGCACAAACAGAGCGCGATCGCTTTTTTACCATCTCCTTAGACTTGCTTTGTATTGTAGATTTCGAGGGCAATTTTAAACGATTAAACCCTGCTTGGTCAACGGTTCTAGGCTACAGTAGTGCTGAGCTTGTTGCCAAGCCGATGATCGAATTTGTTCATCCAGACGATCGAGAAGCCACCGTAGCCGAAGGGGCAAAACTAATAGCCGGTACGTCCAGTATCTCCTTTGAAAACCGCTATATCTGCAAAGATGGTTCTTACAAATGCCTGCTGTGGACGGCATCGCCATTTAGCGAAGAAGGTTTAATCTACTCAGTCGGTCACGACATTACATCTCGTAAACAAGCAGAGTCGCAACTCCAGCGACAAGCAGTAGCAATGTCCGCTGCTTATGACGGTATCGCCATTTTTAATGAGAATAAAGAATGTATTTATTCAAACGATGCTTATCTCAAAATGTACGGATTGGCTAGCACTAGCCAACTGTATGGGAAGAAATGGGAAATGCTATACAGCAAAGCAGAAAATATTTTTTTGGAACTCCAAATAATGCCGATGCTCCTGCAAAAAGGCTACTGCAATATAGAAGCAACTGGTCAGCGCCGCGACGGTACTAAGTTCCCTCAAGAATTGTCGCTGACAATGCTTGCAGGCGGCGAGATAATTTCGATCGTCCGCGATATCACTAATAGAAAACAGGTAGAATCAGCACTGCGATCGAGCCAGCGCCGCTACCAAACTTTAGCAGAAGCATCGCCAGTTTGTATATTCCACACCGACACCTCGGGAAATTGCCTTTATGTGAATCAGCGGTGGAGCGAAATCACGGGATTAAAAGCAGAAATAGCAGCAGAAATTGGCTGGATGAATGCCATACATCCCGATGATGCGGAGCGGGTGAAAAATGAATGGCATCGAGCAATTATTGAGAAAATTCCTTTTAAATCAGAATACCGCTTTCAGCGTCCAGACGGTCGTGTAAGTTGGGTGATCGGTCAGGCAATTGCAGAAATCGGAGACAAGCGGGAAATTAAAGGCTATATCGGCACTATTACTGATATTAGCGATCGCAAACAAGCAGAATTTGATTTGCTGCGAGTTACTCAAGCCGTAGAAAGCACCAGCGACGCGATCGGCATTGCTGACTTGAGAGGGCGATCGATCTACCACAATCAAGCCTTTGTTCAGCGGTACGGCTACACACCAGAAGAACTGAACACAGCAGGCGGAGCAACGGCACTTTATCCCCAAACTAAAGTGCTGGTAGAAATGTTTAAAACGATCCGTAAAGGCAAATCTTGGCAAGGCGAACTAAAAATCAAAACTAAAACCAACGAACTGCTAACGACTTTATTTCGTGCCGACTGCATTAAAGATGAAACTGGCAATTTAATTGGGCTAGTGGGAGTAATTACCGACATCACCGAACGCAAACAAGCCGAGATGGCGCTGCTGCTGCAATTAAGGCGAGAACGGCTGGTAGTTGCCATGCTCGATCGCATTCGCTCCTCCCTCAATTTAGAAGAAGTCCTCACCACTGCTGTCGAACAAGTGCGGCAATTTTTGCAAACAGACCGCACAGTTATTTACCGCTTTAATCCCGACTGGAGCGGCTTTGTGGTTGTGGAATCCGTGGCAAAAAATAGAATTTCTATGCACGATTTTCACAACTTTGATTGGTGTTTTAGAGATAGATTTGTTGATGTTTACCAGCAAGGCTATATTCGCTCTATGGAAGATATTCACAGTGAAAATCTGAGCGAATGCCACTTGAAATTTCTCGAACAATTTGAAGTAAAAGCTAACTTAATAGTGCCGATTTTAAAAGCACGAGAAAGCATTTCCCAAGCCGAACCGACCGCAGGAAATCAGCTCTGGGGACTGCTGATCGCCCACGATTGCAGCGGCCCCCGTTCCTGGGAGGCCTCAGAAATAGAATCCCTCCGGCAATTGTGCGTGCAATTGGCGATCGCGATCCAGCAATCGACGCTATTTCAACAAGCACAAACCGAAATTGCCGATCGCAAACTTGCAGAATCTGCCCTCCAACAAGCCAAAGAAGCCGCAGAAAGCGCCAACCGCGCCAAAACCGAATTTCTCGCCAACATGAGCCACGAACTGCGCACGCCTTTAAACGGCGTTTTAGGTTACGCTCAAATTCTCAAAACCGACAAAGACTTAAGCTCAGATCACCAAGAAAGTCTCAGCAATATTCAACAGTGCGGTCAACACCTGCTGATGTTAATCGACGATGTTTTAGACCTCTCCAAAATCGAAGCTAGAAAAATGGAACTCTACCCGGAAGAGTTAAATTTTCTAAATTTCACGAAAAACATTGCCGACCTCTTTCAGATGCGGGCCAATCAAAAAGCAATTTCCTTCAATTACGAACAAGTATCTCCCCTGCCTAGCTGCGTCCGTGTCGATCAAAAAAGATTGCGCCAAATTCTCATAAATTTACTCAGCAATGCCGTTAAATTTACGGACAGCGGCGGAGTGACTCTCAAAGTCGGCTATGTCGGCACGGGGGCGTGGAGTCGAGGTCAAGGAGAAAATTATGAATTCTCAATTTTGAGTGAGGAACTGAAAGAAAATTATATGCGCTTCGCCCACAATGCGATCGCAGCCAAACACGCTTTAAAAATCCGCTTTCAAGTCGAGGATACCGGCACTGGAATAGACAGAAGCCAGTTAGAAGAAATATTTTTGCCCTTCCACCAAGTAGGAAGCAATACCTTTATTGAAGGTACAGGTTTAGGACTCTCGATCAGCCAGAAATTAGCGAAACTGATGGGTACCGAAATTCGTGTCCACAGCACTTTGGGAAAGGGCAGCACTTTTTGGGTAGATTTAGAATTGCCCGCAGCAAAACGGTATTTGGAGGTGTCTCCTTTGCGGGAAAAACGCTGGGTAGTCGGTTTTGTCGGCAACAAGCGGAAAGTTCTAATTGTGGACGACAATCAACTAAATCGCGATTTGTTGTGCCGGCTGCTGCGGCGTTTGGGATTTGAAGTTGTAGAGATGAAAAACGGTCAAGAATGCCTCTGCAAAACAATAGAATTTCAGCCGGATGTGATTTTAATAGACTTGCGGATGCCTGCAATGGATGGCTTAGAAACAGCAAGGAGACTGCGGCAGTTGCCGGAATTAAAAGATGTCGTGTTAATCGCGATGTCAGCTAGCGTTTTCGAGGCTACGCAGCAAGAGAGCATCCTCGCAGGGTGCGATGCTTTTCTTCCCAAGCCGATCGAAGCAAATCACTTTTTGGAACAGTTACGCCTGCACTTGGGACTAGAATGGATTTACGAGGAATCTTCGGAAAGCCAAAAACGCAAAACTCCCAGTTTGTCACCAGCATCTGATTTTCCTGCTTATTCTTCTCTGTTACCTGCGGCTTCTGAGTCGATAGCAAAAATTTTGAAACTCGCAGCTATGGGCGACATTGAAGAAATTTTTGACGGGATTGCTAAGCTGGAAATTTTAGAGCCAAAATTAGTGCCGTTTGTCTCGAAGCTGCGCCAACTTGCTAAGGGATTTCAGCTCAAACAAATTCGGAATATTTTAAAGAAATATATCGAGGGAAAATAGTAGAAATATCATGGTTTAGAGCTTGCAGGCAACAGATAATCTAGATGCGCAGCAGCCTACCGCTGCGTTATTTAGCCGGATATGGGGCAATTGTCGATCGGGCAATTGTCAGTGCAGGCGGTCGTAAGTCCCCACATTAAACAAATTGTTTTGCTGCTTTAGAAGTGGCCCTCTAGCGAGTCCGATCAACTGCTGTTAAATGCCAGATATCTTTGGGTACAGCAGAGATTTTGAGCAGCAGCGGAGCGGGTTCTATATTAGCGTGTTTTGTACTATTTCAAACAACAATTTTCTGGTAAACTAAAGTGGAAAGTTGCTTTCCATCCCTAGACTGAAGTCCCAGGGTTTGCAGGCTATTTTTTGACAATAGAGTTTTTGAGAGTGTTGGGATTGAAATTACTTTGCCTCAGTAACGGCCACGGAGAAGACGCGATCGCCCTTCGCATCTTGCGGGAACTGCAACAGCACCCACATCCCCCAGAATTAGCCGTGTTTCCGCTAGTGGGCGAAGGGCAAGCTTTCGCTCAACTAGAAAACGTCCGCATCATCGGCCCGGTGCAGCGGATGCCTTCGGGCGGCTTTATTTACATGGACGGAAGGGAATTTTTGCGCGATGTCAAAGGCGGCCTGATTCAGTTGACCCTAGCTCAGTTTAAAGCCATCCGCGCATGGGTGCGGACGCAACAACAGTCTGGAAATCAAGACGCTGTTATTTTAGCCTGCGGGGATATTGTACCGCTGCTGTTTGCTTGGCTCAGCGGCGCGCCCTATGCCTTTGTCGGTACGGCAAAGTCCGAGTATTATTTGCGCGACGAGGGCGGGCCTCTGACTGGCAAATCCCGCCTCTTTGCTGGGTGGGGTTTACCACGATCGGTTTATTTGCCTTGGGAGCGCTGGTTGATGACTCGATCGCGCTGTCGAGCAGTTTTTGCTAGGGACGGGCTGACCGCCGAGACTTTACAAAAGCTGGGAATTCCCGCTTACAATCTCGGAAATCCGATGATGGACGGACTCGAACCGGAAAACCCAGCCGGTTTTTACGGCCCTGACGCAGAGTTTCGGGAAATGGAGCGATCGCTCATCATCACTTTACTCCCCGGTTCTAGAGCGCCGGAAGCCTATGCTAATTGGCTGCTAATAGTAGAGGCTGTAGCCGGAATTTTGTCGCTGTTTGCCGATCGCAAATTGTTATTTTTCGGAGCGATTTCTCCCGAGTTAAACTTAGAAGCTTTGCGACCTAGTTTAGATTTTTTCGGCTGGCGACAAGAGGGGGAAATTAGAACGCAGCGGCGAGAAGGAAGTATTTTGCGACCTCCTGTTTCTAGTGCTCAAGAAATTCGGAAAGAATCTCCTAATTTGCTATTGCCCTTGACATTTGTGCAGAGAAACGCCACGATGATTTTGACTCAGCAAAGTTTTAACGATTGTTTGTACGAAGCCGATTTAGCAATAGCAATGGCCGGAACTGCTACAGAACAATTTGTAGGTTTAGGAAAACCGGCGATCGCCATTCCCGGAAAAGGCCCGCAATTTACTTTCGCTTTTGCAGAAGCTCAAAGTCGCCTGTTAGGCCCGTCATTAATTTTAGTCAAACATCCCGCCGAAGTTGCCGGCGCCGTGCAGTCTTTGTTCCGCGACCCCGACAGGTTGCAGCTAATCGCTGAAAATGGCTTGCGCCGCATGGGAGAACCCGGTGCAGCAGCCAGAATTGCCGAGTGTTTAATTCAGCGCTTGGGCGGTGAATCCAGCAATTCTCAATTGCCTCCAATACACTAGGGACACAACATTATTTATGTCTCTACCGAATATCTTTAATTTTACTTTTTAAACAAAATCTCGTTCGCTAACTACTAACTTCCGTTGTATGCAGCATCGGAATGCAAGTCCTCTGATTTATATGATAACTTGCATTCCGATGCTGCAAACCTATTTTATTGTGGTTGTTCCAGTAGGGTGCGCCGGGCCGCGCAGCTTACTAATACACCACTCGCAGACAAATTTAATTCGCCGTTTTTTCCGAAGATTGATTCCAGAAATTAGCTTGAGGAATTTTAAAATCCGACTTAACCAAAACTCCCGGTTCTCGCTGCACGGGCAGCACATCTAAAGTATCCGTTTGCGCGCAATATTTTAAATCTTCAATAACACCTAAGCCGAGGAGGCGCTGGCCGTGACTGGCCCTTTCCAACAATTCGTGCAACCGATCTTGCCAGTGCAGGTAAAGAGCAATAGCCGCAAATACTTCATCGTTACCAGCAAAATCGCTCGCAGGAATACCGCTTTCTGCCAGGAGACTTTGGGCGATCGCACCAGCACAAACCGTATCTTCCAACGAATAACTCCCTTCCCAACCAGAACCCACAATCCAAATAGTTTCCGGCTGTTTATTTAACAAAAACTGCACCACAGATTTGCGGTTAATCAAAGCCGCCGTTAACACAGTTGCAGCAGCTTGCACTCGCTCCAGAGCCCGAGTACCGTTAGTTGTGCTGATAAAAATTCGCTTCCCAGTCACCTTTTCTGGCGTGCAGTCGAAGGGGGAATTCCCCATGTCAAATCCGTCCACTTTGCCGCCGCCGCGCTCTCCGGCGCGAATCCTCTTATCTGCCGGCCATTTTTCGCTCTCGGCCATCAGCTTATCTAAGTCGCTGAAAACTTGGACAGCTTCCGCCCCATTATTCAGGGCCGTTGCCATAGTCGTAGTCGCCCGCAGCACATCAACTGCGATCGCGCAAGCCGGCATTTTGTCGGCTGGCGTAAGTTCCGGGGTATGGTAAATAAAAAGCTTCACTTTTGGGCTACCTGCGATAAATCCTCATCAGCAATAATAATGGAAAGTGGATAATAGAAAATAGAGTCGAGTCCTCAAAAGCAGAAAATATGTCAAAACAGCTAAATTCAAACCCCGCCCACGCCGCCATTACCGCACCAATTGGACTCCTGGCAGGTTTCACCTATCCTTTGCGAGCTTTCACGCTGATTTTGCAAACTCCCAAGCTGTGGACTTATGTATTAGTTCCTGTGGTGCTAAATTTTATAATTGGTATTGGTCTTTATTTAAGCTTGCTATTTCCCAGTTTGGCAGGGATAGACGTTTTAGTTGCCGATTTGTCCGTCCGATTTAATGCTCTAATTGCGAGTTTTCCAGCTTGGCTCAGCTTTCTTGGCGTGTTAACAGTCGCTTTCGGCTGGCTGCTGCGCGTACTCCTAGTGTCAGGACTTTTGCTGATAATTGGATTTTTGTTAGTGCAGTTTGGCGTGATTTTAGGTTCGCCCTGGTACGGCAAACTTTCCGAACAATTGGAACTGCTGCGGAACGGTCAATTGCCCGCAGAAGCACCAATGAATCTGGCGAGTAGTTTTGGGGATATTCAAAGGGCGATCGCCTTTGAACTGCGAAAACTACAAATTTTGTTGAGCGTCGGTATACCGCTGCTGCTGCTAAATTTTATCCCTGGTGTCGGCTCTATTCTTAGCAGTTTGGGTGGCGTAGCTTTGGGCGCGACTATTGTCTGTTTGGACTTTTTAGATGCACCTTTGGAGAGGCGCAGGCGACCTTTTCAGGAGAAATTGGAGATAATTTGGGCGAGTTTGCCGGCCAGTGGGAGTTTTGGTGTGGTTTGTTTGGGTTTGGTGAGCATTCCGCTGTTGAATCTGTTGGCGATTCCGCTGTGCGTGACGGCGGGAACTTTGTTTTTTTGCGATCGCATTTGGCCGGCCCGCTTTGCCCCAGAAGAGAGAAGTATCGCTCAAGAAACTAACATTACAAATTAAAAACTAGGCAGATGCCTCTACCTTCTACTGAATGCCTTCTCCCTTCGGCTGCCTCTGGGAGTTAAGATCCAGAAACGGGCTTAAAAACAGCCAACTAAGGAAGAAGAATGAAGCTGTAAATAGCTGGACAATATCGATCGCCGACAAATATCCGTCAGATAATAGTGCAATACTTCTATCTGTCAGCCCGAATATCCAAGAGAGAATCCCAAACACCCAAATGCCTTTTTGGAGCATTGGCAAAAATGCTGAAAGTTCGGAGTTTTGCTGCTTGTTCATTGATTTAGCCCTTGTTTGCGAAGGATCTGATTAGCCGGGGCACGCCAAGGGCTTAAGGATTTTTGGTGTCTCCTCGGATTCCCTTTGTTATCTATATGTTAAGAAATGTTTCTCGATATGACCACTCGCCCTGGGAGGGATTTCCGCATCTATCTCAAGAGGTAGTCGCCGCCCTAACAAAGAGTGATATTTGCTACACTTTGGTAGGATGCGCGATCGCGATCGGGTTCTGGGCCACTCTTGCCATGAGTCCCAGGCGCTTGATATAGTGGGTCACAGGCTACGTAAAAGAGCGAAATCACAAATTATGTTATTTAACAGTATTGAATTTTTAGTATTTTTTGCGATTGTTTTCGTCATATATTATTTCCCTCCGTTGCAAAAAGTGCAGGTTCCCATCCTGATAATTGCCAGCTTTATTTTTTACAGTTGGAGCGCCCCCGCACTGTTGCTGATCCTGCTACTTTCCATTATTATCAACGCTACAGTCAGCTTTCAAGTGGCCCGGATTTCTGACAAGAAACAGCGATTTTTTTGGGCTTTATCGGGAGTCGTTCTCAATGTATTAATTTTGAGCTTGTTTAAATACGCTGGTTTGCTAACTAACTTTGTTGCCGATGTTTTTAATATTGCTCGCTCCGAAGGCAGCATTGCTTATTTATTCTTAAAATTGCCTCTGCCTATCGGCATTTCTTTCTACACATTTGAAGGCATAAGTTTAATCGTAGACGTACTGACTCAAAAAAACAAAAGCGAAACCGCAGCAAACGCTTACGTCTCGCCAAACTTTAGCCAACACCTGCTAAATACTTCATTTTTTATTAGCTTTTTCCCCAATTTACTGTCAGGCCCGATTTTAAAATCTAAGGCTTTTTATCCCCAGATTGTTCCTAAATACTTTAAAGAGATTCCTTGGAATTTCATTTTTAGATCGCTCGTTGTCGGCTACTTCCTAAAAATGGTCATCGCCGACAACTTAAAAGACTATACCTTCTGGATCAGCTTTCCCTACTACCAAGGATTTGGAACTATTACCAACCTGACGCTGCTGTTCGGCTACTCAATACAAATCTTCGCCGATTTTGCCGGTTACTCCTTAATTGCGATCGGTTTTGCAGCCGCTTTGGGCTACAAAATTCCCGACAATTTCGACTTTCCCTACATCTCGCGTTCCCTATCCGAATTCTGGAGAAGGTGGCACATTTCCCTCTCAACTTGGCTCAGAGATTATCTATATTTTCCCCTCGGCGGAAACCGCAAAGGAAAAATCAGAACTTATGTTAACTTAATGATAGTAATGACTTTAGGAGGATTATGGCATGGGGCTGCTTGGAGTTATGCAGTTTGGGGAATTTATCACGGATTAGGTTTAGCAGTAGAACGCTTTTTTGGGTTCGACAAATCCAAAAACAAATTGCCAGAACCAAATCAACCAAAAACCAAACCAATTTGGCAGCAATTATTATTGGACAGCCTTAGCGTTTTAGGAATTTTCTCTTTTGTTTCCGTGGGATGGCTGCTTTTCAAACTGCCTCGATTTGAAGAAGCGGTTGACTTCGCAGTTACTTTAGTTCGCAACTATAAAGTCAAGCCCGGTTGGAGTCACATTATTCCGACGCTAATTTTTTCGCTACCAGTAGTGATTTATCACATTCCCCATTTTCCCACTTGGCAAAATCGGATGAAACAGGATTCAAATAAAAACGGTCAAAAAGTCTGGAGCCTTTATCAAGATTTAGCTTTAGGAATTATGCTAGCAATGATATTCCTCAACAGTGGCAGCTCAAAACAATTTATTTATTTCCAATTCTAGAAGGTGTTCTATGTTTGTCAAATTCCCGTTGCGACCGATTTTGCGCCCGGTACTAATTTTTCTGTTTATAATGAGTTTTTATCAAGTGCTCGTCAGCGGCGGAGTTTTGCCTGCTTCCGACGGAGTTAGCCTGCTTCAAAATAATATTGTTAAAACTCAAAGGTATGTATATCAGGATAATTCCGATCTAAAAATGGTAATGGTAGGTAGTTCTCTAGCTGCAAACCTTAATATTAAAGACATTGGAGAGGGCGTAAAGAGCATAGCTTTGGGGGGAGGAGCGAGCCAGACAGGTTTAGAAATAGTTAAAAGAAGTAAAAGCAAGCCTCCTATTGTTTTGGTAGAAATTAACGATACTATTGTTCGCAAAATAGATACAGAATTAATGGATTCTTTGTATCATCCTATTTTTTATTGGTTACGCCAGTATCTACCAATGATGAGAGAGGAATACCGTCCAATTAGCATTTTTGTTGATTTTTTTAAAAGTCGCTCGAAGCCGAATCAAAAAATGACGCGAGAGGCTCTAGACAGATTAGAAGGTCGATATCTTACTCCTGAATTATCCCAAAAATCTATCCAAACTATAGTTGATATTCAAAGCCAACCTTTGTCTAAACAAGATGCAGAAAATATAAAAAAAGAAGCTGAGTTTATTAAAACTCAAATCGCAGAAATTAACAAGAATAGCGGGGCAAAAGTAGTTTTATTTGACATACCGCAAGAGTCGCGAGTTAACGCTGCAATCAGGAGAAAACAAGTCCAAGAATTGGCTAAAAAGCTGTTTCCGTCCGATCGTTTTGAGTGGCTGCCGCCCCCGAAAGAGCGAGAGTGGCGTACCAATGACGGCGTTCACTTGATCCGCAGCGACGCTAGAGATTTTGCCGAGTTTTTGAGGGATCAATTGCTGGGCACGGTAGCGACGGGCTCTCTTGGCACCGCCCCTAGAAAAGAAAGCTTGTAATTTCTATTGAAGTATGATATACTACAAATTGAGCAAGTCTGGTTAAAGAACGATCGTGAGGTTTGTACTGAGGACTGAAGTCCTCAAAGCCCTAAAAAATAACATCATCGAGGTTGCTGGCTCATATCCAGCCCCCTCTACCAAACGCAGGGGGGTAGCTCAATCGGTAGAGCGCGATGCTATTAATCTTAAATCCTTGACTTAAATGTGATAGTGTGCCCAAATGGGCGGTAAATATAAACCCAGTAGTAAGGTCAGAACTGCTGGGTTTTATGCTAATAATTGATTCAATTCGTTAAATCCGTCAGTCCTGGACGTATCAAGACAGATGATTTACTGCATCAATCCTCAATGCGAACAACCCGAAAATCCTGCTGCTGCTCAAAATTGTCAGGCTTGTGGCACGGATTTATTAATTGGCGATCGCTATCGTATCCTTAAATCAGTGCGATCGCCCAATCCCGCACGCCCCACAGACATCTTTGAAGTCGAAGATTTAGGAACCGGGGAAAACGAATGGGGAACTGTTAAAGTTTTAAAAGTCTTGAAACACACCCACAATCCCGATTTAGTTCGCTTGTTCAAGCAAGAAGCGCGAGTTTTGATTTGGCTGGCGGGAAATTGCCCAGTTCCCAAAGTCGAACCTGACGGTTATTTCCACATTAAACTCCCCAATAATTCCCCGAAATTGTCTTGTTTGGTGATGGAAAAAATTAGCGGCGAAAACTTGGCCGAATTCTTAACAAAAAACCAGTACGTTTCTCAACAACTAGCTCTTGATTGGCTGCAACAAATGCTTCATATTTTGCAGGAAATTCACAAATATCATTTAGTGCATCGGGATATTAAGCCATCCAACCTGATGCTTGCAGGCGATGGGAGATTGAGATTAATTGACTTCGGCGCCGCAACAGAAGCAGAGAGAGATACCGCACCCATAGGTTCTGCGGGATACTGCGCGCCGGAACAAATAGCAGGTAAAGCTGAAGTGCGATCGGACTTTTTTGCCCTGGGACGTACTTTTGTACATTTATTAACAGGCATACAGCCGAGCTACTTTCCCGTTAATGAAAAAACTGGTAAAATTAATTGGAGGAACCAGGCTGTAGATATTGACCCTAACCTCCTAGACTCGATCGACGAATTGATAGAACCGCTACCAGAAAACCGACCTGAAAATACCCAAGTTATTTTAGAAAAATTAAAAATTCACGATTGAGACCCCCTGAAAAAGGGGGACGCAACATCGCTTCAATAAATCTGTTCCAACCTGCGAAAATCCCGCTCAACCTCCGCCCACAAAGCCCGATTGTGAGGGTCAGTTTTCACAGCCTTTTTCAAATAAATTCTTGCCTTATCAACCTGCCTTTCTCCGATCAAATGCCGTCCCCAGCGCTGATAGGCGATCGCCTGCCACTGACGCACCTCCAAATCTTCGGGAATCCGCTGGGCCAAACCCTCAATCAAGGCGATCGCCCGTGGGAACCTCTGATATTTCAGCAACTGCTGCAGCTCAACATAAGCATCTTGCTTTAACTTTTGTTCCGCCGCCGACAGATCCGCATGAGATGGAACCGGCGGTTCTTTTCGAGCCACATTAACTGCCTGCGGTTGAGATTTCACCCTCCGATCCGGCGGTGTCGAAGTAGGCGGCACAGTTGAACTGCCAACTTTCGACTCGGCAACATGGGTGGGGGCAATATTCACCAGGAACTTATAAGCCTCAGTAATAGCAATAAACTTATTCTTAGCCTGTTCGTTTCCCGGATTCACATCGGGGTGATACTGTCTGGCTAACTGCCTATAAGAGGCCTTAACTTGCGATAAACTCGCACCAGACCTCAGTCCTAACTGTCGGTAATATTCTGCAATATCCATTTAGCATGAATGAGCGTTGATAATACCATTAAATATGGCAGAATCCTTAAATGTAAAGATTCTGCCAAAATTTACTGCGAACTAGGTTGTAGTGCGAGGGTTGCCCGCACTACTGAAGCGAAAAAACAACTTACGGACGCTCTTCGATCACTCTGTCAATCAAGCCGTATTCCTTGGCTTCCTCAGCGGACATGAAATAGTCGCGATCCATGTCCTTCTCGATTTTCTCGATCGGCTTGCCAGTATTCTTAGCATAGATATTATTGAGTTCGTGGCGCAGCCGCAGAATCTCTTTCGCCTCAATCTGAATATCCGTTGCTTGTCCCCGCGTGCCCCCAGAAGGCTGGTGAATCATGATTCGCGAGTGAGGCAAAGCTAAGCGTTTTCCTTTCGCACCGGCAGCTAACAGGAAAGAACCCATCGAAGCAGCCAAGCCCACACAAATCGTCACCACGTCCGATTTAATGTGCTGCATGGTATCAAAAATAGCCATGCCTGCCGACACCATTCCGCCTGGGGAATTGATGTACAAAATAATATCCTTACCTGAATCTTCCGAATCAAGATAGAGCATCACAGCGATGATTTGATTGGCAATTTCATCGTCAACGTCCCTGCCCAAGAAAATAATTCGTTCCCGGTAGAGGCGATCGTAGATATTAATCCACTGAGTATCATAACCACCCGGCATTTTGTAGGGAACTTTTGGCACACCTATAGGCATAATTCGGAACTCCGTTTAGTTGGTAATTGGTGATCGGGCAATTGGTTATGGTTTATTAGTTATTTGTTACTTGTTATTTCCGGTTTTGTAGTTGTTGGTTATAATGACCAATAAACAATAACCAATAACTAATAACTAATAACTAATAACTAATAACCGAATTAGATGACTCCTGCAGGCAGCGGTTTCGGCAATTCTTCCGAACTTTCAAGAACGCGATCGATCAAACCGTATTCTTTAGCTTCATGGGGCGTCAGGTACAGCAACCGATCCATATCTTTAGTAATCTTTTCGATCGGTTGGCCAGTACAGCTTGCAAAAATCTCCAGCATCGTCGCTTTATTTGCCAGCACTTCCTTAGCCCGAATTTGAATGTCGCTTGCTTGACCCCGCGTGTAAGCCTTGGGTTGGTGCAACACAATCGAAGCGTGGGGCAAACTCGCCCGAAAGCCTTTTGTACCAGCCGCTAAAAGCATCGCAGACATCCCCATTGCCGAACCGAGGCAAATAGTGTGCACAGGCGGCTTAATGTACCTGATCGTATCGCAGATAGCGAAGGCTTCTGTTTCAAAGCCGACGGGTTCGCCGCTGTAACCAGAAGTGCCGGTCGAGTTGATGTAGATTTTGATCGGCTTATCCGGGTCTTCGTACTGCAAGAACAACAGTTCAGCGATAATCAGTTCTGTTACCGCAGGCACCAGAGGCATCCCCAGATAAACGATCCGCTCCTTCAGCAACAGGGATGGCAAATCGGGAGGTGGCGTCCGAGAGTTCCCTTCCCCGTAGTATGGCGATTGCACAGCTTTAATTGGTGTGTTCATATAACCGAAATGTTGCCTGAACTGATGGAGCTATTCTTAAAGAAATACTAACGCAATCTTTAGGTATCCCGCATGAAAGTTAGTTTGCTCCCCGTTTTAAACGACCCTAACCTGGACGCTGCCGCGCCCTCGACCCAGCGCCAGCTAGCGATTTCAGTGTCTGCGATCGCAAGCTCGATCGACTCCAGCGTACCCTTAAACCTGTGCCTGATTCTCGACCACAGCGGCTCAATGGGCGGACGCCCCCTGGAAACCGTCAAACAAGCTGCCGGACGGTTGCTCGACAGGTTGAAGCCCGGGGATCGCTTTTGCGCGGTGGCTTTCGACCATAAAGCCAAAGTCCTCGTTCCCAATCAAATTGTGGGAGATCCCGGTAGCATTAAACGGCAAATTGAGCAATTGCGCTCGGCCGGCGGCACAGCAATTGATGAGGGCATTAAGTTAGGTATTGAAGAGTTGGGCAAAGGCAAAAAAGAAGCTATATCTCAGGCGTTTCTGCTGACAGACGGCGAAAACGAACACGGCGACGACAGCCGCTGTTTGAAGTTGGCGAAACTGGCGGCAGAGTATAACATGACTTTAAATTCTCTGGGATTTGGCGATAACTGGAACCAGGATATTTTGGAAAAGATTGCTGATGCCGGCGGCGGTGCTCTGGCTCACATTCAGCGCCCAGAAGATGCGGTTGACGAGTTTGGCAAGTTGTTTACTCGCGTCCAAGGTGTAGGTTTGACTAATGCTTATTTGCTATTTTCCCTGATGCCAAAAGTGCGGTTAGCCGAACTCAAACCGATCGCCCAAGTGGCCCCAGATACGATCGAATTACCGGTACAGCAGCAGGGCGATCGCTTTATGGTGCGTCTGGGAGATTTAATGAAGGATGTAGAGCGAGTAGTTTTGGCTAATATTTATATTGGACAGTTGCCGGAAGGTACACAGGCGATCGGGCAATTGCAAATTCGCTACGACGATCCGAGTGTCGGTCAAGGTTTGCTTTCCGATCCCGTTGCACTTTCTGCTAATGTCCTGAAAGTTTATCAGCCGGCGCTTAACCCGATGGTGCAGCAGCACATTTTAGCTTTGGCTAAGTACCGACAAACTCAACTCGCAGAAACTAGATTGCAACAGGGCGATCGGGCCGGTGCCGCCACCATGCTGCAAACTGCTGCTAAAACTGCTCTGCAAATGGGCGATAAAAGTGCCGCAACTGTGCTGCAAACTTCTGCTACTCGCTTGCAGTCTGGTGAACAATTGAGTGAAGCCGATCGCAAGAAAACTCGCATTGCTTCTAAAACTATTTTGAAGTAATCCGGCGATTTAAAATTTTAAATAATTTTAAATTTGGCGATCGGACAATTTGGCAATGCGAAATCGCCTCTACAAAAACGAAACCCGCGCCCAGGCGGGTTTCAATATTTTGAGTTGCGCCAGCAGAAAGCGAAAGTCAGTGTAGCCCGATTGTTTCAAGCTGTGGAGCGTGTAGAAGCTGGATCGTTTAGAATGTTTGTATCACCTATCAAGAGTGCTTGTATGAACCAGACAATATCTGATAAAGTACGCTGGACTACCGCCGATTTAGAGCTATTGCCCGATAACGGCGATCGCTATGAAATTATTGATGGGGAGCTATTTATGACTAGAGCACCGCATTGGGGGCATCAAAAGGCTATAGGCAACCTCTACCAAGAACTTAATACTTGGTCGCGACAGACTAATTTAGGAGAAGCAGGAATAAATCCTGGTCTTATTTTCACGGATGCTGATAACGTCATTCCGGATCTAGTTTGGGCGAGCAATGAACGCTTGGCTATCTTGCTAGATGAAGCCGGTCATTTAACCGCCGCACCCGAGTTAATTGTTGAAGTATTGTCCCCCGGTGCAGACAATCATAGACGCGATAGAGATTTGAAACTTAGACTCTATTCGGTGCGAGGAGTGCAGGAATACTGGGTTGTGAATTGGCAATTGCAGCAAATTGAAGTTTATCGCAGGGAACAAGCAAGTTTAAGGATCATTGCTACGCTGTTGAACAATGATGAACTAAGTTCGCCTTTGTTGCCCGGTTTTAGTTGCTTGGTAGCTCGGATTTTTGCTTAGTTTATGAAACACTTTTACAGAGCGATCGCCCTTTTATGAAAAATTCAACTATTCTCATTATAGCAATCATTACTTGGTTGAGTGGAGTTACTTCAATTTTTCCAGCTCAATCTGCACAACTATTGATAGTTCAAAATGCTGCTGAAGACTTATTTAACAGCGGTTTAGCAAAGTCAGAAGCAGGCGACATTGAAGGCGCGATCGCCGATTACACCGAAGCCATCCGCCTCAACCCTAACTACGCCAAAGCCCACAACAAACGCGGCATCATCCACGGCCGCAACCTCAAAGATTATCCAGCAGCAAAAGCAGATTTCGATCGCGCAATTGAAATCAACCCCAACTACGGCGACGCTTACTACAACCGCGCCAGAGTCCGCGAGTTCTTAGAAGACAAAGACGGGGCGATCGCCGATTATCAAAAAGCAGCGGAACTTTATCAAAAAGACGGCAATACCAACGATTATCAAGATGCCATACAGCATCTTAAAAGTCTGCAAAAATAGAGTGCTTTTGAAAACATAGTATAATATCCTTCGATCTGCGTTCATCCGCATTGATCGGCGGTTAAACATTCCAAATCCACCATTCAAAAAATGCCCGAAACTTCCACCGTCACCGTTACTGTACCCGCTACAACCGCCAATTTAGGCCCCGGCTTCGACTGCATCGGTGCCGCTTTAAGCCTCTACAACCGCTTCCAATTCTCCCGACTCGAACCCTCAGCAACCGAGAAACTAAAAATTACCGTTACTGGCCAAGAAGCCCCCAAAGTCAAGACAGACGAAAGCAATCTCGCTTATCAAGCATTTATAAAGTTATACGATCGCCTCAAGCAATCGCCACCGCCCGTAGCCATACATATAGATATGCAAGTGCCGCTGGCTAGAGGTTTAGGAAGTTCCGCCACGGCTATTGTCGGTGGGTTAGTGGGTGCAAATGAATTAGCCGGAAAGCCTTTGAGTCAGGTGGAAGTGATGCAATTGGCGATCGAACTTGAAGGACATCCCGACAACGTTGTCCCCGCTTTACTCGGAGGATGTCGCCTCGCTGCTAGCAATGCACCCCCCCAACCCCCCCTTAGTAAGGGGGGGCTAAGAGAAGAATTCCCCCTTACCGAAGTGGGGCTAAGAGAAC
Source organism: Microcoleus sp. FACHB-61 (assembly GCA_014695295.1). Classification (GTDB taxonomy): domain Bacteria; phylum Cyanobacteriota; class Cyanobacteriia; order Cyanobacteriales; family Microcoleaceae; genus Microcoleus. The sequence continues at coordinate 103,823 of JACJNY010000057.1, forward strand.
AATCACCCTTAGATGCGGAAATCCTACCATCACCCCCCCTTGTTAAAGGGGGGGGTTCTTGGGAAATTTGCGATATTCCCTGGCATCCGAATATTGTGCCGGTGGTAGCCATTCCCGATTTTGAACTTTCTACAGCCGAAGCGCGCAAAGTTTTGCCAGCAGATTACACTCGGGCTGACGCGATTTTTAATGCCGCACACCTCGGTTTGCTGGTGCGGGCTTTGGAAACTGGCAATGAAAACTGGCTGCGCTGCGCCCTCCAAGACAAAATTCACCAACCTTATCGGCAATCTCTGATTAAGGGATATGAAGCGCAGCAGCAAGCCGCCGTGAATGCAGGGGCCTATGGAATGGTAATTAGCGGTGCCGGGCCAACACTTTTAGCTTTAACGGATGTGGCTAACGCTGAGGCGGTTGAGAGGGAAATGGCGGCTGCTTGGATGGAATTTGGGGTAAAGGCTGATGTAAGGGCGATCGGCCTCGACACCCAAGGAGCACAAGTCTCCAGTTAATTATTCCACTCCTGGACGCACAACATCTACATAATCTAATAGGGCTCGCTGCATTTCTCTTGGCCTCACCGCCCACTGTTGCTCCAGTTGAAAATGGTCGCCCTTTTGAGAGCGTTGCAACCCCTCTGCAATTTCCTTCGCCTCTTTCTGTAAGTCCACATGGGTGGTATTTTTGGGGTTTGCTGCCAAAAACAGGATCGTTTTTTTCTTTCTTGGGGAACTACTCATCAATGGAACCTTCACGCTTAGGAGATACAGGAGCTTAACGACACTACCCCAGTCAGGGCGAGATATTTCTTGCCTTTACGGTATTTAAGCACAAACATCTTTATTTTTGTTGGTCAGTAAACTGGCAGAAACGATCGCCCTGAGTCAAGCATAACCAATCGAAAAGGCGATCGCTACTCTCCAGTAATCATTTGAGCAACCTATTCCAGAAGTGCGATCGCCTTCCCCTTTTGCAGTCCTATTTCATAAATATCGAGATTCTTTATAGTTTTATTCTCATGCCAGATCCAGGATTTTTTGATGATTATTATTGCCTAAATTAGTACATAAAATCTTCTATACTTCCGCATTTATTTAATCCACGCACTCAGAAAAAAAACGGTTGTTTTATCAACTCTGTGGATAACAACAATGATTTATTTTAGTTTACTTAAACAATCACTCAATTCTCCTACCAACCATTCTTTCTCAGCTTGCGGCAAAAATAAGCCAAAACAATAGTTACGCGACTTGGCGCGAATCCGGCAAAAAGTCATCGATTTTTTGAGCAATGGCAGATGAATTTTGCTCAACTTTACCCGCTGGATATCTTGAGGACTGATTTGAATTGGTCTAGTAAATAGACAAGAAGCAATCCTACACAAGCACCTACACAAGAACATCAAAGCATAAAATACGGTAAATATTATTACAGGTTTGCTTGATATAAATACAAACAGATGAAATGATTTACCTACCGAGTCGGCTAAAGTGTATTTAAACAAGCTAACTGTCCCGTATATCAGTCCGGGAATTAACCATAGGATTAAATCAAAAAATAACAGAATCAAAGAGAAGGAAAGTAAAATTTTATAACTCTGATGAATGAACTGGAAAAACCCTGTGAGTTTACTAGGGAAACGATCGGGGTATATATTGATGAATAACCACCGTTTAGCGTCAATTAAAGTAATTCGGGACTGGGGCGATCGCTTAAACATTTTTTCGCGATTAATCCCGCTTGGCTGTTCCCCTCGCAACGCTGATAAAGCATCTTTTGCTGAGTCAAATCTATCTTCAATTGCGGGTTCAATTATCTTCTCTAACCAGTTGGCAAACTCTGGAGAAATAGAGACGCGATCGCGGAATTTTATCTTCAGCTTTTGTCTGGGTAAATCCGATGGAAATTTCTGGGTTAACAGGAAAAGCAGCGTTGTTCCTAATCCATACAAATCTGTTGATAATACAGCTTTTCCTCGGAATTGTTCTGGTGCCATGTAACCGTAGGTCCCGACAACGGTACTGCCTCCAGTAACGGTATGATGGTAAGTATTTTGAACTGCGCCAAAATCAACTAGGAAGACTCGCCCATTTTTTTGCAGAATAATATTTTGGGGTTTAATATCTCGGTGGATTGCAGGAGGTAACAGCGATTGCAGATAAGCTAGAATTTCTAGCAATTGATAGGCGATATGACGAACTTGAGCTTCATTTGGTTTCCAGCCATTTTCTATCCACTGTGCGAGAGATTTTCCCGGTGCGAGTTGTTGGGCGATATAAAAACAACGATCTTGGGAAGTATCCACTTGAAAGTAGTCAATGTAGCGAGGAATTCCCGGATGATTCAATCCCGATAAAGTTTTTGCTTCTCGTTCAAATAACTCGATTTTCTTCCATTCAGTTGTCAGGCGCAGGGATAAAGCTTTGAGTGCAACTTTTTGATTGCTGTTTAAATCTACAGCAGCATAGGTGATTCCAACTCCACCCTGTCCTAATTTGCCGATTATGCGATATCTTTCAGCAATGATTTTTTCCGATTGTTCTAGTGTTTCCATATTTTTATGCGTGGGGCTATTTGGGATAATTAGTAGGTTGCGCCGCGAGATTTGAGTATTTTGGCTGCTACTTCTCGGTCGGGGTTCCAGTTGGTTTCTGCTATCTTTAGGGGCGTGTCGCCATCGCAGTTGGTAGCGTCAATTTTTGCACCTTTAGCAATCAGTAGTTTTAAGATTTCTACAGTGCCATAATGTGCTGCTTTGTGGAGTGGAGTTGTGTTACACATATCTCTATTATTAACATCTGCACCGTTTTTAATTAGCAGTGCAGCAATATCATTGTGTCCGATCGCGATCGCTTGATACAATGGAGTTTGACCGTTCGCATTTCTACCGTTAACCCTTGCGCCATTAGCAATTAGCAGTTCAGCGATATCTTGAGATCCTTGAGCAACAGCAAGATGCAGGGGAGTTTGAAGCAAGTTATTTTTGGCATTAACGAATGCACCTTTGGCAATGAGTTTTTTGGCTACATCCTCAAGTTTGAAATCGACAGCGATATGCAGTAAAGTTCTGCCTTCTTTGTCTTCACTATTAACATCTGGGTTTTTACTAATTAGCCGCGCCACTGTATCCTGAAGTTTCAGGTCTACGGCGATATCCAGTGGAGTTTTTCTTTGATTATCCTGGATATTAATTTCTGCACCTTTAGCAATCAGCCATTTTAAGATTTTTACAGTGCCATAATGTGCGGCTTTGTGCAGTGGAGTTGTGCCAGATCCATCTATATTATTGACATCTGTACCGTTGTTAATTAGCAGTGCAGCAATCTCATTGTGTCCGATCGCGATCGCTTGATACAATGGAGTTTGACCGTTCGCATTTCTAACGTTAACCCTTGCGCCATTAGCAATTAGCAGTTCAGCGATATCTTGAGATCCTCGATCGACAGCTAGGTGTAACGGAGTATCTCCATATTGGTCTATAGCGTTGATATCCAGCATTAGCAAAGCAGCAACTTCTTTTGTGGTTGCATAGTGCAGTGGAGTTCTTTTTATACGATCCCGAATCGCAACATTTGCACCGTCTTTAATTAGCTGTTGTACCAACTCCTTAAAACCTATTTTGGCTGCGTTATGTAATAAAGTTCTACTCTTGCCATTTCGGGCATTGTCTTCTTTGATGTTAATTTTTGCGCCCGCAGCGAGTAGTATCTTTGCGATCGCCTTCGATCGCGCCATATGCAGAGGAGTCGTGCCATGTTTGTTTTTGGCATTGACATCCGCACCTTTAGCAATCAGCAACTTAGCCATTTCAGGCGATCGGGCCCAGAACAGAGGAGTTGTACATATACTATAACACGGCTCTTGAGTTTCTCCCCAGGCGTTAATATCTGCACCTTTAGCAATTAGCGTCTGTGCTACTTTTATGCGATCGGACATCGCAGCGATGTGTAATGGGGTCCAGCCATATGCACCCTTAGCGTTGACATCTGCACCTTTGGCAATTAACAATTCTGCCACCTCTTTTGAGCCAGCAAAGTGTAGTAAATTCTGATTATTTACCCTGCTATTAGCATTAATGCCAAGATCCAGATAATGCCTAACAGTTTGAGTATCTCCCTGTTCGACAGCCTCGACAACTGCATTGGGTGTAAATCCAATCCGGTTGAGGATGGGATATTTAAAGTGATTGAAAACAGCAACACTAACAATAGCAGCAATTCCTATTTTGAGGCGTTTTTTCCATTGCGTCGATGATCGATCGGATTTAACGCTAACTATTCGAGGATGGCGCAGCAATTCAAGCGCTTCTCTTGCCGAGTTAAAGCGGTTTTCTAAATCTGACGCTATCATTTTTTTTAACCAATCGGCAAATGCTGAAGAAATCTGAATTTGAGAGCGAAAATCTCCCTCTAGTATATTTGTTGGTAATTCGGCGGGGGAACGGTGGGTTAGTAAATACAACAATGTCGCTCCTAAACCATATAAATCTGTTGCAGGTACGGCTTGTCCAAGAAATTGTTCTGGAGCCATATAACCATAGGTTCCAACTACGGTACTTCCTCGCATTAAGGTATTGTAATAAGTGTTTTGCACTGCTCCAAAATCTACTAAGCAGACTGCCCAGTCTTTTTGTTTGTGGGAATTTATGGGCGATTTGAAAACAATATTCTCTGGTTTAATATCCCGGTGGATAACAGGTGGTGTCTGTGAATGGAGATAAACCAAAATATTCAAAATTTGTGTGGCAATGCGTTGAATTTCGGACTCACTAGCGTGCCAGCCACTTTCGACTAAACTTGCTAGAGATTGCCCTTCTGCCAGTTCTTGTACTATATAAAAACAACGGTTATCGGGAGTATCGACATAAAAATAATCCAAATAACGCGGAATTCCCGGATGATTCAATTTTGATAAAACATTGGCTTCTCGTTCAAATAGTTCCAGGACTTTCCAGTCATTCATCTTCTGTAAAGACAAAGCTTTGAGTGCGACTCGCTGGTTTGTTTTGAGGTCAATGGCTTCGTAAGTTGTGCTACTACCGCCTTCTCCAAGCAGATTTTTAATCTGATAGTGGTTGACTAAGTTATGGGGAATTTGTGAAATAATATCCATAGCATTATCCTGGGTTGATGAGTACCAACAAACATTTTATATTTGGGTTTTTAAAACGCAAATTTTGAAAAATTTAGGCAATATAAATTGAGTGTTTGAGTATATTTCAAACAAGTCAATAGAAAAGTCAATGACGGACTCTGTATATTTGCTTAAATTTCACTTACCGTATTTCTATGGATAACTTACCCAGAATTTTGGAGTGTCATATCACCTTTGGCGAAAATTTACGTACGGGATCTCGATCGTAATCGAGCCGATAATCATAGCCGACGCGATCGTAAATGCCTGCAAGCAATTCCGGCAAATTAACAATAGGTTCTACATCTTCTTCGCGCAAAGGAAGTTGTCGGTCTTTTTGAGATGCTAGCCAACGTTCGTAGGCTTCTCTATCGCCACTTTCTCTCTCAGCGCCCTCTGCGTCCTCTGCGGTTAATCAAAAAAATTAGTGATTTTGAATACAATTCCCGACTCAACAGCCGATCGAACTCCTCAATTTTCGATGCGGATCTAAAATTCACCTAAAGTTCGACGCCCTTTGGCAAAACCCTTCCTAAGATAGAAGTTGGGGGACGATCGGTCTCGTAGCCGATTCAGGAGCAAGTGTCAAGGACTCCATCGAACCCAAATCTAGAGCCGCAAGACAGGGAGGACATCAAAATCATGGTAAACGCGCCGACAGGGGAAACCCGCCTGGGCCCGACCGATCAGGTGCAAGCCTTAGACCGCGATTGCACAACCCTATCTCGTCACGTACTCCAGCAACTTCACAGCTTTTCAACAGATGCTCAGGATCTCAGCGCCCTGATGAATCGCATCGGACTAGCTGCCAAGCTGATCGCCAGGCGACTCAGCAGAGCCGGATTAATGGCAGATGCCTTGGGGTTTACAGGGGCTACGAACGTGCAGGGAGAATCCGTCAAAAAGATGGATATCTATGCCAATGAAGTGTTTATCTCGGTATTCCAGCAAAGCGGACTTGTCTGCCGCTTGGCTTCGGAGGAAATGGAAAAACCCTACTACATTCCCGAAAACTGTCCGATCGGACGCTACAGTCTGCTCTACGACCCCATAGACGGTTCTTCCAATCTTGACATCAATCTCAATGTCGGCTCAATATTCAGCATCCGCAAGCAAGAGGGGGACGATGAAGACGGTTCTGCTTCCGACTTGCTGCAACACGGACACAAACAAATAGCGGCCGGCTACGTACTCTACGGCCCGAGTACCATGCTGGTTTATTCGATCGGTCAGGGCGTTCATTCCTTTACCCTCGATCCCAGTTTGGGCGAGTTTATTCTAGCTAACGAAAACATTAAGGTTCCCGATCGCGGCCCGATTTACAGCGTTAATGAAGGCAACTTCTGGCAGTGGGAGGAATCTTTGAGGGACTACATTCGCTACGTACACCGCAGCGAAGGCTACAGCGCCCGGTACGGCGGGGCTTTGGTGGGAGATTTCCACCGCATTTTATTCCAGGGAGGCGTGTTTTTGTACCCGGGAACGGTGAAAAACCCCGAGGGCAAATTGCGCTTGCTCTACGAATCGGCTCCTTTGGCGTTTTTGATGGAGCAAGCCGGCGGGCGCGCCAGTACGGGAGTTCAAGACATCTTGGATGTAGTGCCGACCAAACTGCACGAGCGATCGCCCTTGATTGTCGGCAGTAAAGAAAATGTAGCGATGGTCGAGTCTTTTATTCAAGATCGAGCGCGCAATCCTAGAACAGTCCAAGGGTGAAGGAAGTTCGGCAACGGATTGTGTAACGGATGTAACGGATGTAACGGATGTCAGGAAGAAGGAAGAGGGAAGAAGGAAGAGGGTTTTAACTTATAACTTTCGACTCCCAATTACCAATTCCCCATTGCCAATTTTCAATTACCAATTTTCAATTTTCAATTTCCAATTTCCAAGTCCCAATTAACAGCTATCAAATTGTAGGAGTTAAAGTAATGACGGCAACGCCAACGAATCACCTGTTAGAAATCAAAGAAATTGGCCAAAGCATCTGGATGGACAATTTGACTCGCGATCTCATCAAGTCTGGCGAACTCAAACAGATGATTGAAAGTCGGGGACTGCGCGGGATTACATCTAATCCGGCTATTTTTGAGAAAGCGATCGCGGGTAATGTGATTTACGACGCGGATATCGAAGCGGGCATCCGGGCGGGCAAATCTGTAATGGAGATTTACGAATCTCTGGTATTTGAAGATATCCGCAACGCTTGCGACATCTTCGCCCCAGTTTACGCAGAGTCTAAGGGTTTGGACGGCTACATTAGCATTGAAGTGCCACCGACGATCGCTAACGACACAGAAAGCACGATTAGCGAAGCCATGCGCTATTACCAAGCCCTCGGCAAAGAAAACGTGATGATTAAGATTCCGGGAACCGCTCAAGGTTTGCCCGCAGTCGAGCGAGTCATCAGCGAAGGCATTAACGTTAACGTGACTTTACTGTTCTCCGTTGACAGCTACGTCGAAACCTTCTGGGCTTACATTCGCGGTTTGGAAGCGCGGGCGGCTAAAGGTTTGGATGTGAGCAATATTGCTTCTGTTGCCAGTTTCTTCTTGAGCCGGATCGACATCAATGTCGATGGCAAGATTGACGAGAAACTCAAAAATGTCACAGATATTTCCACAAAAGCTAAACTGGAAGCGGTGAAGGGGAAAGTGGCGATCGCCAATGCGAAGATCGCTTACCAGAAGTATAAAGAGATCGTAGCGAGCGATCGCTGGCAAGCTTTAGCAGCCAAAGGAGCGAAAGTGCAGCGCTTGCTGTGGGCTTCCACCAGCACCAAAAACCCCAACTACAGCGATGTCATGTACGTCGATGAACTAATCGGCCCGGACACCGTTAACACTTTGCCGCCGAACACCGTTGAAGCTTGTTTCGATCACTGCGATGTCGCACCCCGGATTGAGAACAACGTTGCAGAAGCTTACACCCTGATCGAAAGTCTCAAAGATCCCGACATCGACATCAACTTGGACAAAGTGATGGAAGACTTGCTCCTCGACGGGATTGAGAAATTTGTCACCCCGTTCCAATCCCTGATGGATTCCTTGCAAGAGAAAGTGCAGAAGTTGTCACCCGTCGCTTAGGCAGATATGTGTATCCTGAAAGGCAGAAGCATTTAGGAATCAGAATAGATAATTATTTGGGTTCTTAAATGCTGAGTTTTAAATCCTCTCTAGGAGTTTTGAGATTAATGGCTCTCAGAGTTCCTAGAGAGGAAAATCATCTGCCTCCTCTAGCAGTATGAAGAACCGATTAACTCTCTCACCCAGCAACTAGCAGAAATGACCGCCAACTATCATGGTGTCTTGGCACGGTTAACAACACTAGAACAAGGAAAATAAATAATGGTAACGCTACTTGAAAATCCACTGCGGGTCGGTTTGCGAAAAGAACGGGTGCCGGAACCACAAATTCTGGTAATCTTCGGAGCTTCTGGGGATCTCACCCAGCGCAAACTCGTACCTGCAATTTATCAGATGAAGCGCGATCGACGCTTGCCACCGGAAACTACCGTCGTGGGAGTAGCCCGCCGCCCTTGGAGTCACGATTACTTCCGAGAGCAAATGCGCGAAGGCATTGAAGAATTTGGCGGCGGCATTGGCAATGAAGAATTTTGGCAAGATTTCGCTCAAGGTTTGTACTACTGTCCCGGCGACATTGACAACCCCGAAAGCTATCAAAAACTCAAAGCTTTCTTAGCGGATCTCGACGAAGAAAGGAGAACTCGCGGCAATCACATATTTTATCTCTCGGTTTCCCCGAACTTTTTCCCAGAAGCAATTAGGCAACTGGGCGCGGCTCAAATGTTGACAGATCCAGCAAAACACCGCTTGGTAATTGAAAAACCCTTCGGCCGCGACTTGAGTTCGGCAAAAGCTCTCAACCGAGTCGTGCAGCAGGTTTGCCAAGAACAGCAAGTTTACCGGATCGACCACTATTTGGGTAAAGAAACTGTTCAGAACTTAATGGTGTTCCGGTTTGCTAACGCGATTTTTGAACCGCTGTGGAATCGGCAATTTGTCGATCACGTACAAATTACAGTTGCAGAAACAGTAGGCGTAGAAGACCGGGCGGGTTACTACGAATCCTCTGGGGCGTTGCGGGATATGCTGCAAAACCACTTGATGCAGATTTTCTGTCTGACGGCGATGGAACCGCCGAACTCGCTCGACGCTGACAGCATCCGCACCGAAAAGATGAAAGTTCTGCAAGCAACTCGCTTGGCAGATTTGCATAACTTGGACTTCTCAGCGATTCGGGGTCAATATTCCGCAGGTTGGATGAAGGGCAAACAGGTGCCGGGATATCACGAAGAACCGGGGGTGGCTCCCAACTCGACAACGCCGACTTTTGTGGCGATGAAGTTTATGATTGACAACTGGCGCTGGCAGGGAGTGCCTTTTTACCTGCGAACCGGCAAGCGGTTGCCGAAAAAAGTTAGCGAAATTGCGATTCAGTTCCGCGAAGTTCCGCTGTTAATTTTTCAGTCCGCGGCCCAACAAACTACTCCTAACGTTTTGACTATGCGCGTGCATCCGAACGAGGGGATTTCGCTGAGGTTTGAGGCGAAAATGCCGGGGCCGGATTTGCGGACGCGGACGGTGGATATGGATTTCAGTTACGGTTCTTCCTTTGGGGTGACATCTTCGGATGCTTACGATCGACTGTTAATTGACTGTATGCTGGGCGACCAAACTTTGTTTACCCGTTCTGATGAAGTGGAAGAAGCTTGGCGGGTGGTAACGCCGGCGCTGATGGAGTGGGAATCGTCCAACGACCAAGATTTGGTTCCTAAATACGAAGCGGGTACTTGGGAACCTGCGGAAGCAGAACTCCTAATTAACAGAGACGGTCGCAAGTGGCGCAGACTTTAAGAGTCATGGGTCAGCAGTCATTAGTCAGCAGTCATTAGTTTATTGGTCAGGATTAGTCATTATTGATTAGCTAAGAACCAATTACTAAGAACCAATGACGAATGACTAATGACTAAGAACCAATGACGAATGACTAATAACAAATAAGAAGGGAGAAAAGATTTATGACGATGACACCGATGAAAGCTCCGCCTCTGGTTTCGCTGCAAAATCCTAAAGATGTGTCGCTCGACCAAATAGAGGCCGAATTGAGTCAAATTTGGGAAAGTTACAGAGAATCGGGGTCAAAGGGCGATTCTCCGATCGCTAGTAGGGCAACAACTTTTACTTTTGTAGTCTACGAACCGGAAGAAACTCAGCGTTTATTAGCGGATCTGGGGTTTTACGACGGGCCGGTGGACGGTATTACCGGGCCGATGACGGCATCTAGCATCAGGGCTGCTCAAAAAGCTTACGGCTTGCCGAGAACTGGCAAACCTAATGCTGAATTGCTGGCGATTTTGCGGGAAGAAGTGGCTCGCAAAAATTCAAATGGCGAGGAGATGGGATCGAGTGGTTTGGGTTCGGGGGGTTCGGGCGTGGCTGACGCGATCGTGGCTGCCAATCCCTGCCGGATCATTGCTCTGTGCCCGACGGCGGGGGAAGATACGGGCGTGCAGGCTCAAGTGGCTGCTTATTGTCCGGTTCACAAGCGCACCACTGGCAATCTGATCTGCTGCGAGTACATTACGCTCCGGGGTACGGAAGCTGCTTTGGAACGGGTGAGCGGCATCGTGACGGCGTTGACTATCGCTGATTTGCCGACGCTGCTGTGGTGGAAAGCGAATCCTGATGCCGATCGAGGTTTGTTCCAGCGGCTGGCGGCAATTAGCAGTTCTGTGATTGTTGACTCTAGCAGCTTTGCCGAGTCTGAATCTGAATTGCTGTTGATGCACAGTCTGATCGAGGAGGGAATTCCGATCGCGGATCTCAATTGGCGCCGGCTGGCCGCGTGGCAAGAGTTGGCGGCTGAGGCTTTTGACGCCCCGGAACGCCGCGCTGCGATTCGGGAAATCGATCGGGTGACGATCGATTACGAACACGGCAATTCTACTCAAGCACTGATGTATTTGGGCTGGCTGGCGAGCCGGCTTCAGTGGCGTCCTGTTGCTTTCAAACAAGAGGAGGGCGATTACCACATCAAGCGAATTAAATTCGCGGGGCCGGACGAACGGGTTGTAGAAGCGGAGTTGGCTGCTATTCCTACTGCTGATACGGGCGATGTCCCGGGCGATTTGATTGCTCTGCGTTTGAGTTCTACGAACGAGAAGGCTGACTGCGGTACGGTTCTGTGTTCGGAAGTGGGCGGCTGTATGCGGATGGAAACGAAGGGTGGCGCTCAAACCGATCGGTTTAACCAGGTGAGTCCTCTGTTCGATCAGGTGACGGAACAATTGCTGGGCCAACACTTGCTGAGTTGGGGCCGAGATGTGCTTTACGAAGAAAGTTTGGCAGTGACTGCTCAAATGCTGAAGTTAGCTAAGCGGTAAAAAGAGGGAAGAAGGAAGAAGGAAGAAGGAAGAAGGATTGAGTTAATATTCAGTGGGGCAGGCAATGTCTGCCCTACTTTTTTAGGAGTTATGAATTTTAAGTTAGGAGTTTTGAATTAATCCTGTTATTTAACTCAAAACTCTAAATTACTTCCCAAAAGCCACTAAATTACCTCTCTTCTTCTCATTCTTCCTTCGCGCCCTTCGCGTCTTCGCGGTTGGTTAAATATGTATTTTTTGTAACTAATCTAGAACTATGGCTTTAGTAATTGCTGGCGAACGCAGCGGGGCGGGAAAGACTACTGTAACGATCGCCCTTTTAGCTTATTTAATCCGTCGCGGCTTGAATGTTCAATCTTTTAAGGTAGGCCCGGATTACATCGATCCGATGTTTCATGCTTTTGTCACTGGTCGGCCCTGTCGGAATTTAGACGCGATATTAACCTCTGAAGGTTACGTGCAGAAGTGTTTTTATCGTCATATTCAAGATGCGAATTATGCCTTAGTTGAAGGGGTGATGGGACTATTTGATGGAGTGAGTCGAAAAAATCAGGAATCACGAAGCCACGACACGGATTTTGACGCGGATACACGGATTAATTCTCGAAAAGAAGAAGGCAATTATGATTTTTCCTTTGCTTCTACGGCTCATGTTGCTTCTTTGCTGAATTTGCCGGTATTGTTTGTGATAGATTGCAGCAGGCTCTCTGGTTCTGTGGCTGCGATCGCGCACGGTTTTCGTTCTTTTAACCCTGACCTTAAATTCGCTGGTTTGGTGCTGAATCGGGTGGCGAGCGATCGACATTTGGAGTTGCTTCAAGATGCTCTAAAACCGCTCAATTTACCTATTTTGGGCGTTTTGCGTAGGGATGAGGCTGTTACTATTCCCGATCGACATTTGGGTTTGATTCCTGCTGAGGAGTTGCCGAATCTTCATGCTGCGATCGATAAACTGGCTGATTTGGCTGCTGTTAGTTTTGACTGGGAGCAACTTTTGCCTTTGTTGGCTGCAACTCGAAATGAGGGGGGTGAGGGGTCTGAGCAACTTTCGGCTAGGCACAGTCTCCCTTCGGTTATTTTAACTAAAAAAGATGATGTTGTCAACTCTTTGGGAAAACAATTTGGAGTGAGGATTGCAGTTGCGCGCGATCGGGCTTTTAATTTTTACTATCAGGACAATCTTGATTTGTTGGAAGAGTTGGGTGCGGAGTTGGTGTTTTGGAGTCCCCTTGATGATGCTGTTTTTCCTGACAATGTGCAAGGGTTATATTTTGGTGGTGGTTTTCCCGAAGTGTTTGCTCAAAAATTGAGCGGTAATGTTTTAATTCGGGATGCGGTAAGAAGTGCGATTTTTTCGGGAATGCCGACTTATGCGGAGTGCGGCGGTTTGATGTATTTGTGCGATTCTATTGTAGACTTCGATGGCAATTCTTGGCCAGGGGTGGGTGTGTTGAAAACTGCTGCTGCGATGGGAAAGCGTTTGACGCTGGGATACCGAGAAGCTGTGGCGGTGAGGGATAGTTCGGTGTTAACTGCTCTTGATGAGGTTTGGGGACATGAGTTTCATCGATCGCATTTAACTGTTGAACCGAGTAATCCAGTTTATCACAGTTGGAGGTATGGAAAGCGGGGCGAAGTTGAGGCGGTTGCTGAAGGTTGGGGAGTTTGTCAGGTGCACGCTTCTTATTTGCATTTGCATTGGGGTGCTCGGCCTGATATTCCGGCTCGTTTTTTGCAGCAGTGTGCTGATTTTGATTGTAAGGGTGTTTTGGGCGATCGATCTCAAGTAATATCTTTTTAACGAACCGCGAAGACGCGAAGGACACGAAGGAAGAGAAAGAAGAGGAAGCAGAATATAGGTAATGTCTGTAGCGATTTGGAGGTAAATCTATTCAGTTTTTTGTGGAACAATTCGGAAAGCCTATTGCTGGCTGCGTCCCGAGTAGAAATTAAGTCGTCTTACTATTTATATTAGAATATTTATGGCCGAGAAAGCTAGGGGTGTTGGGATTTATGAGCGAATCACTTTTGACTAAGCAGTTGTCCGCGCAATGGGTGACACGGGAGAATTTTCGGAGTTACGGTCAAGTTATCTTTGCGGCTGTTGATGGCAAGTCTTTCGATGCTGAGGACGCTCAGTTAAACTTGCAAAATGGTGTTCCTAGATTTTACATTATGCGTCTCCAGAAGAAAGGTCGCAAGTTTGGCAAAATTACGCGGCACGTTCAATGTACTCAGTGTTTGGGTTCTTTGGAGGGGAAGGATTGGTTGATGGCGGTTGCGCCTCCTGGGGATAGCTATAAACCGAGTTTAGAGGATATGGCTGCTTTTCGGATTCCGGGCAATTGTTTTATTAAGTTAGATGTGGGAACTTGGCACGCTGGGCCGTATTTTGATGCGGATTTTGTTGATTTTTACAATCTGGAATTAAGCGATACTAATGTGGTTGACCATTTTAGCTTTGATTTTGTGAAAAATCACAATCTGGAGTTTGAGATTGTCTGATGTTAGCGATTTGTAGTTGCGCTTTCTTTTGGGTGATTATTGTTATAGGTGGGTTTTTTGAGTAAGATTTTTTAACCGCAGAGGGCGCAGAGGACGCAGAGGAGGAGAAGGAGGGGGTTCGCAAGTGATTGGGGAATTCTTTTGGCCTCACTAGGCTGGCTCGCAACTAGGGAGGATAAAGTTTACAAGTATTAAAATAGGTGCAATTGTCATGCCTGAGCAAAAGTATAGCATTGTTCTGCGCGAATGTCGTTTGTTAGGTGCGGGCGATCGCCCAACGGTAGATATTGCTATTGAGAATGAGCAAATAGTCGCCGTTTCTCCGCACATCTCAGAACTTGGGGAACGCGAAATCGACATTCAAGGCAAATTAGTTAGTCCTCCTTTTGTGGAGTCGCACATTCATCTCGATTCGGCTTTGACTGCGGGGGAACCGCGATGGAATCAAAGTGGCACTTTGTTCGAGGGAATTCAAATCTGGGGGGAACGAAAGCAATGTTTAACTCTGGATGATGTCAAAAAACGGGCTGTTGAGACTTTAAGGCTGCAAGCGTCTCAAGGGATTTTGTTTGTCAGGAGTCACGCTGATGTTAGCGAACCGACGCTGACTGCTTTGCAAGGACTTTTGGAAGTTCGAGAAGAAGTCAAAGATTGGATGACTCTGCAAGTTGTGGCTTTTCCCCAAGACGGGATTTACGGAAGTCCAGAAAATGACAAACTTTTAGAGAAATCTCTGGATATGGGTGCGGATGCTGTGGGCGGGATTCCGCATTATGAGTTGACGCGGGAAGATGGGGTGAAGTCTGTTGAGCGAATTTTTGAACTTGCGGAAAAATACAATAGATTAATAGATGTTCACTGCGATGAAATCGATGATGAACAGTCGAGATTTTTGGAAGTTGTAGCAGCTTGTGCGATTAGAAGCGGGGCTGGTTCGCGGGTGACGGCTAGCCACACGACGGCTTTCGGTTCTTATAACAATGCTTATGCTTTTAAGCTGATGGGAAGTTTGGCAAAATCGGGAATTAATTTTATTGCCAATCCTTTAATTAATATCACCCTGCAAGGCCGCGCTGATACTTATCCCAAACGCCGTGGGGTGACGCGAGTTAAGGAGTTGTGGCAGCAGGGATTGAATGTGAGTTTTGGTCACGACTGTGTGCAAGATCCTTGGTATAGTTTAGGTACGGGAAATATGTTGGATGTCGCTCATATGGCGGTTCATGTTTGTCAGATGACGGGAATGGCTGAGATTGCAGCTTGTTTTAATATGGTGACTGTCAACGGTGCTAAAGCTCTCAATCTGGGAGATGAGAATTATGGGATAGATGCGGGGAAACCTGCAAATTTGATTGTGTTGGATGCTGAGGATTGTTATGATGCAATTAGGAGGCGCGCTGCGGTTTGCTATGTGATTTCGCGGGGAAAGTTATTGGCGGAAACTGAACCTGCTAAAATTAGTTTTTATGGTATTTGACAAACAATATTTGAAGCTGTTAAATTGTGAATCAAGGTGCTATTCCCGATGAGAGTCCGAGAAATTTGCAGGAGCAACTGCTACTGCAAGATGCTAAGGCTGGTAATTGCATAGTAATTCATTGCGGTACAGATAGATTGTTGGGAGATGCACCGAGACTTATTGAGGTTTATGGCGGGAATTCTGAAGATTGGGATAAAATGACAAGTATTGAGGCTTTTGAAATTAATGGAGCTTCCGTACAAGTCCATTGGTTTCGGAACAGTCAGACTCTTCAAGATGTGGAGTTTAAGTTCAAGCGACAGTATCCCAAAACAGCCCCTAAAAATCTGTAGGTAATCAAGTTATGAAAATTCGTTGTATTGCTAACACGGGTGAATCTCTCCCTGAAGAATATATAGATCCGCCACGCGGTTACACTAGAAAGGTTGAGTTACCGCTAACTAGAGGCAAGGAATATGTTGTTTATGCTATCCGAGAATGGAAAGGGACTATTTGGTACTACATCTGCAATGATAATTACAGCTATTATCCCATCCATAATCCGGCGCCGATGTTTGAAGTGGTTGACAGCAGAATTTCTAAGTATTGGCGGTTTGAACTTTCGCCCAATGGATTGTTAATGATAGCGTTTGAACAGTGGTTTACTGACCCTTATTTTTATGATAAGCTGACAGACCAAGAAGAGGCAGAGGTTGAGATTTTTGAGAAGGTTAAGGAATTGATGGATGCTGAGGATTTTACTTTGCCTCCGTTCGATGTTGCGGTAGAGAAGTTGCGGGAAACTGTCAGTGTTTGAGTTGGCAAAGTGCGAGAGTCAATTTATTTGGTTAACCAGCTTGACTAAGATAGCTTGAAATGGTATCAAATATGAAGCATCAGAATTTTGTGAATAAAAATGGACGAAAAAATTGAAACGAATCAAAAGTATGAGGCCCTAGACGGCGATGATGATGTTTTGTTATTCGGTGAATCTACTTTTACGGTGCGCCGATTTAAAGAGATAGCCTCCAGTAAGTTTAATAAGATAATGGTTCAGACTTATGTAGCAGAAAAAAACCAACATCTGAAGGCGATAATTGATTGGATGAGAGAACTGTGTATTAACGAAGAAACAAAAATTATTGGAGGGAATATAAACTGGAAATCTACTCAAGAAGGAATCGATTGTCAAGTGCTAAAAGTTGGTTCCAAGGGTTGGCAAAAAGGCAAGGTTCAAATCGAAGTTAATAAAAATATAGATTCTACGGAAACGCAGACATCTATCAAGTTTTGTGCTGATGAACCACCAGAGCCAAAATCACCTCTAGATGATATCAGGCAATCCGAGGAATACAAAAAACTGCTCGAAAATAACTAACAGCCCGATCGCGATTACAATACAATAATCGATCGCACCTATATCTGAACCTTAGATTTTCAACCGCAGATGAGGGCAGATGTACGCGGATGAACGCTGATGTTTTTTTGGGATGGACTAATGACAAATATAGAAGAATATGTCGATCGCACGGCCGAACTGATAAACTTACCGTTAGACCCGGAACATCGTCCAGGCGTTGTGGTAAACTTCGAGAGGATAGCTGCGATCGCCCAACTCGTTACTGAATTCCCTTTACCTCAAGCAATCGAAGCTGCGCCAGTGTTTGAACCTTAGATTTTTAACCGCAGATGAGGGCAGATGAACGCAGATGAACGCAGATGTTTTTTAGATAAGGCTGATGCGGTTGCTACGGCAGCGGCGGTTAAAAGTGGTAAGCTTACGGCTACAGAGGCGGTAAGTGCTGCTTTGGAACGGATTGCTGTTAAGGATAAAGCTTTTAATTGCTTTACTGCCATCACTGCATCAAGCGCACTCGCAGCAGCAGAAAATATAGATAATTCGATCGCAAATAACCAAAACCCAGGCCCTTTAGCAGGCGTTCCCTTCGCAGCCAAAAACCTGTTCGACATCGGCGGAATTACTACCCTAGCCGGGTCAAAAATCAACGCTGACAATCCTCCGGCTACCCAGGACGCGGCCGTGGTCGCCCGACTCAGACAAGCCGGTGCAATCCTCGTAGGTACGCTCAACATGGATGAGTACGCCTACGGTTTCGTCACGGAAAACAGCCACTACGGCCCGACTCGCAATCCCCGCGATACTACGCGCATCGCCGGCGGTTCCAGCGGCGGTTCCGCAGCAGCAGTCGCCGCCGGTTTTGTACCCATCACCCTCGGTTCTGATACTAACGGTTCCATCCGTGTACCGGCTGCTTTGTGTGGTGTCTTTGGGTTTAAGCCTACTTACGGCCGTTTGTCCAGGGCTGGCGCTTATTTATTTTCGGGTAGTTTGGATTGTGTGGGGCCGTTTGGGCGATCGATCAGAGATATGGCGCTGCTGTACGATATCCTGCAAGGCCCTGATTCTAGTGACCCAGTTTGCACTCAACGCCCGCCAGAACTTTGTTCGCCGCAGTTAAATCAAGGCATCGAAGGATTGCGAATTGCTGTTGCTGACGGGTATTTCGCCACAGGGGCCGAACCGGAAGCAATGGATGCTGTAGAAATAGTTGCTAAAGCCTTGACAAATGTCTGGGATTGTGGTAATTGCACAGAAAAAACAACAAACCCCCCAAAAATAGGGGGGCTTGCAACTGTCACCATACCGGAATCCGATCGCGCCAGGGCGGCTGCATTTATCATTACCGCCTGCGAGGGCGGAAACTTGCATTTAGACAATTTGCGATCGCGCCCTCAAGACTTCGATCCGGCGACGCGCGATCGCTTTTTAGCGGGAACCCTGATCCCTGCGACTTGGTACTTGCAAGCGCAGAGATTCAGACAGTGGTACCGCGATCGAATTCGCGAAATATTTCAACACACAGACATCATCCTCGCACCCGCAACCCCGATAGCTGCCCCTGAAATTGGCGTCGAGAAAATGGTAATAGCCGGACAAGAAATCTTAGTGCGTCCCAATCTCGGACTGTTCACCCAACCCCTATCATTTATTGGCTTGCCCGTTCTTTGCGTGCCCGTACAGCGGCCCGGGGCTTTGCCCTTGGGGGTACAAATTATTGGTGCTCCCTACAGCGAAGCGGTGATTCTCCGAGTCGCTGCGGTACTAGAATCGCAAGGCATTATATCTGCCGAATCAATTTAGTGCTAATAATTCTAGGGTTTGTTGTTGCGGTGAAAGCGTCTCTTAGTCCTTCTGGCAATAGCTTTGCGCTTCTGCTTTTCCAACGGGGTTTCAAAGTGGCGGTGCTTTCTCATGTCGGGGAAAATACCCGCTTTAGAAACTTGTCGCTTAAACCGTCGCAGGGCTGACTCAATCCCTTCATTTTCGCCTATTACAACTTGGGTCATTATTTCTCCTTTTGTTCGTTAGATCAATTTTTATCATATCAAGGTTTTTGGCCGCGCAACCTGTTGAAGGTCGGGCGATCGCCAAAAACCCCAAAATTATAGCAAATCCGCGGTCATTACCGCTCTTGATTATTTAGTCCGCGCAGGCGGACTTTGTATGTGGACGCGCGAATTATATTCCCCCGGCTCCGTCGGTTTGGGCTATCAACTGATTTTCCTGCCGCAGGTAAGCTTGAATAAACGGCTCTAATTCGCCGTTCATCACATCTTCGATGGCGGTTGTTTCCACCCCAGTGCGCAAATCCTTGACCATTTGGTATGGGTGAAAAACATAATTGCGAATTTGGTTGCCCCAAGCTGCCTCTACCATGTCGCCGCGAATCTCGGCAATTTCCGAAGCCCGCTGTTCCTTAGCAATCACCAACAGTCTAGCCTTGAGTAATGCCAGAGCTTTTTCCTTGTTTTGCAACTGACTGCGTTCTTCGGTGCAACGGACGGCCAAACCAGTAGGAATGTGAACGATGCGGACTGCGGTTTCTACCTTGTTAACGTTTTGCCCGCCCTTGCCGCCAGCGCGGGAAGTCGTGATTTCCAAATCTTTTTCTGGAATGTCCAACTTGACGGATCGATCGAGAATTGGCATCACTTCAACGCCAGCAAAACTGGTTTGACGCTTGTCGTTAGCATTAAAAGGCGAAATTCTGACCAAGCGGTGAGTGCCTTTTTCCGATCGCATATAACCGTAAGCGTAACGGCCGACAATTTCCAAAGAAGCCGATTTAACACCTGCTTCCTCTCCCTCGGAAATTTCCATTAAATGTACTTTGTAACCTTGACTTTCCCCCCAGCGGGTGTACATCCGCAGCAGCATTTCCGCCCAATCTTGAGCATCTGTGCCGCCGGCCCCGGCGTTAATTGTCAAAACGGCGCCGCCTTCATCGTAGGGCCCCGATAGTAATTGTTGCAGTTCCCACTGGTCGAGTTCGCGGGTTAACTGAGAAAGACTCGATGAGGCTTCTTGGAACAGGGACTCGTCGGCTTCTAACTCCAGCAGTTCTAAAATAGCTTTAGCATCTTCCAAGCTCGTTTGCCAGCCGCGATATTGGTCTAAATGAGATTTTAAGTCATTAAGTTCTTGGAGGGTTTCTTGAGCTCGATCTTGGTCGTCCCAAAATGCTGGTTGGGCGCAGATTTGCTCTAAGTCTTGAATTTTGGCGGTAAGTGCGGGGATGTCAAAGATAGTCCTGGGTTGTACCCAGTCGATCGGACAATGTTTCGATATTGTGTTTGATGTCTAGAACTTCCACTGTTAGTTCTCCGGCGTTGTGAGGTGTATTTTTGAGTTTAGCTGAAATTTTGCTCTAAATGTGCAAATCAATTTTTCAGTAGCACACCAGCTTTGATAAATGAGTCAAGTTTGCCGTTGAGCACCTCGGCGACGGCTGTTGTTTGGATTCCTGTACGGAGATCCAAAACTTTGCCCTGGTTCGGGCTGTAGCTGGCAAATTGATATTCCCGAATTGGTTGGTTAAGGACTGTTTTTAGGCGATCGCACTGAATGTCTGCAAGCTGTGGAACTCCTTGCCTTTGCATAATAGCAAACAGTTTGCTGGTGAGAACCCCCAAAGCTTTTTCTCTCTTTTTCGGTTGATTAGATATTGCCGAAATACCAGTCGGAACATGAACAATCTCCACCCAAGGTGAGACGCCCCAACCAATCTGATCGTGAGGATGCCAGATTATTTCTAAATCCTGCTGTGGAATCTCCAGTTGTACATCCATTGGCAGAACTTCCACAATCACTGGAGTCGGCAGATTTTTGGTAATATCAAAAGGCGATGTATCTTTCACTAGATGCACTCCCGTTTCTGACTTTAGATAGCCGTAAGCGCCACGTCCGTCTATTGCCAAAGTTGCAGAATTAATTCCTCTACAACAACCTTTACCTCGCCCATGCCCATGTTCAATTGACAGAACTCTATAGCCTCGGTTTTCTCCCCAACTAGCATACATTGTCAGCAAACTTTGTGCCCAGTCCGGAGCTTCTGCTGCATTAATTATGAGGTAGGCTCCATTTTTGTCATAAGGCCCGCTCAATAATTGCTCTAGTTCATATTCATATTCTTCTAGAATGGGGTTTAGTTGAGCTAAATTAGTTTGAAGTTCTTGCTCTAGTTCGTCGTCTGCTTGAAATTCGAGCAAGTCAACTGCTGATGTAGCATCTGCTAAATAAGTTTG
This sequence comes from Microcoleus sp. FACHB-61, assembly GCA_014695295.1. GTDB lineage: Bacteria > Cyanobacteriota > Cyanobacteriia > Cyanobacteriales > Microcoleaceae > Microcoleus. Next base: position 124,930 of record JACJNY010000057.1, read on the forward strand.
GCACTGGTTGAGTTTTGCCTGGTAGGATTCGAGTGATTCTAGTTCTTGGAGTATCCGTTCAACTGTGTTTATGCTGTGGTCAGGCTCCGGCTGTGCTGCTAGCTGTTGTAACTTTTGGGTCTCGGCGGTTAAGGCTGAGCTAAAGATAGTCTTGTAGACCCGTTAGGCGATCGGACAAAGTTTCGATATTGTGTTTGAGGTCTAGAACTTCCACGGCTAGTTCTCCGGCGTTGTGGGCTGTATTTTTGAGTTTAGCAGAAATTTCGACATTTCAGCAATTAATCCGTGTATCCGTGTGCAAATCCGTGTTCTTCCTTCTTATATATACTGCGAACCTGTTGAATTGAAAGTTTTACCGCATTCGTGAGCGCATACGTCCAACCTTTTAGAACAGGAAAAACTTTTTGTGAGGTCTTCGCGAAACCAATCTCTGGCGATCGCATCTTTCACCGATTGAGTTCTGAGAGAATTAAAGCCATTTCCGTACTTTTCAATTAAAGCCAGCATTTGCGGTCTGTAAGTGTGGTTATAAACAGCGTATTTTGTATGGCTTACCCAACAGCAAGGCCAGAGTTCCGCTTCAAAACTGATGAAAACTTCTTGGGTGGCTTGAGTTTGACAGCTAATTTCTACATTTCGGTAGTAATTGTTTAGGCTACCAAATTTTTCTACAGCTTGGATAAATTGGTCTCCCTGTGGATTTTTATATTGTTCCAACGATGGGGGTTGGAGTTCTTCGCTGGCTGGCTTTGATGGGGCAGACTGATTTGGTTCTGGTGCTTGAGAGGTTTCGATAGCTATAGCTTGATACCAAGCATAATTGGCTTTTTCTGGTTGCCCCAACTGCCTCAACACTTGAGCTAAATTGCGATAAGCTCCGGCAAAATTGGGTTTAAGCTCGATCGCCTTTTGGTAATAAGCACTAGCGGGCTGCCACTGTTGCTGTTGAGCATAAAGACTGCCGACATTAGCATAAACTTCTGGAAAGTTAGGCTGAATTTTAAGTGCCTTGGCGTAACAATCTGCTGCTGCTTGCATCTTCCCCAAACCTTGAACAGCATTGCCTAAAGTTTTCCAGGCTGCTGCCAAATTAGGTTGAATTTTCAGGGCTTGTTGGCTGGCTGCGATCGCCTCTGATAGTTGCCCTTGTTTCAAACATTCCTCAGCTTGTCGGTGGAAGTGAAGCGCGGCCTGTTCTTGATGCTGAGGGGCTGACACATTAGCTGTTGCTGGTTGGTTTTGGCGATCGCTCTTAGCATCTACCTGAGAGTTTTCTGCCTTCTGGGGCTGTTGATTTGCCGACTCTTTGTCATAAATCTCTTTCGCCACAAAACGAGAGGTAGCTTTCGGTACAAACTCGACAAATCCTAATTGTTGGGCTAAATCCCGCGCTGCTTCTACTTGGTGCTGGTTGTGTTCAAATATCAAGTAGTGCCATACAGCTTTTCCGCCTGCTTGGATAAAGGCATTAACTGACTGCATTATCCTGTCCCAGTTGGTATTTTGGCGGTAGATGCTGTTAGTATCGGCCAACCCGTCGATACTAAAAATTACGCGATCGTATTCTCCTGTCATTGCCTGTGCCAGCCTGTGCCACCAGTCGGGGTTGCGTCCGCTACCATTGGTGTAGAGGCTGATATTAGGAACTCCCATGCGGTGCAGATACTCGATCGCCGGAATTGTGGTATTGCTAGTCATAGCATCGCCGTAGTTGCCGCACATATACACCAACTCCAACTGAGAGCAAAACTCTTGTGGGAAAATTCTCTCAATATCCTCCATCTTTAATTCCGCCCCCGGCAAAATCGGGTTGCCGGTGCGGGGACACTGGGGGCAAGCTGCATTGCACCTAGAGGTAATTTCTACGCTGACTCTCCTGATATCTTCATATTTTAAGTACATGAGTTTTCCCCAATTAATTTGTGATTAATATTGAAATCGCGATCGACACAATTAGATAACAAGAGTTTTGATTGAGTGATTAAAAAGTAAAATTATACCTCATGCAGGCAGCGAACATGATATAAGTTTTTTTAATGAGGGACAGAGGACGCGATGAGGACTATCTTGGTGGTAAATCTTAATCAAAAACCGCAGCCCGATGTCGATCGAGCCGCGGTTTTTTTTTAAGCTAAAGTTTCCATTAATCGCGGCTGTTGATAGCAATCAGCAGGCGCAGAATGAAAATGAACAAGTTGATGTAGGTCAAGTACATCGACAGAGCGGCGGGCAAATACTGGTCGTCGCGGTAGCTGCGGGGTAATATGTAAAAATCGACGATCGCAGCGCCGGCAAATATAAACACGCCGATGCCAGAAATGCCAATTTCCAACCAGGTTGGGGTGTAGACGCCAAATAGTGAGAGCAGAAACTGACCGCCAACGACGACTAACAAAGCAATGACACCTAAACTGATAGTTTTGGTGAGGGCCATGCCGTCTTCTTCAGAAAGGTTGGAGCCAATTTGACGGGCGGCGATAAAGGTAATGCCGCATCCGAGAGCGGCAAAAGCGATGCCGGAGATGCCGACGCCTTGGCTTCTGAGGGCTACAGACACCAACCCGCTGAGGGTGTAGCCGGAAAGCAAACTGTAGGTTGCCAGCAGGGGCAAAGCGGTATTTTTGTTGCCTTGTTCGGCGGCGGCGCGAGCGACGAAGAATAGAATTAATTCTACGACGATCGCGGCGATGAAAGTGGGAAAGAAGATCCCGGGATAGTTGCGAATCACTCCGAGGCCGCCGTAGGTGCCGACAGCAGTTAAGACAAGTCCGCCGCCCACGAAGGGGAGAGCGTTGGAGATGACGTTGGGGCCTACCAGGGCGTGGTTTTTGGCCTCGCGCACGGCTTCGCGGAAATTGCTAGTGTTACTCACGAGGATTTACCTAATTTTGACTGAGAATTTCTATCTCTATTTTGACAGCTTTACACTTTGTTTGCAAAACATGAAAGAGTTTAAAGATTTGATAAAGAAAGGGGGTGAAATCACTCCAAAGCAGGGATCGATTGTTTATAATCGACTGCGTACAAGTCTGTGCCGTGTCGCTGTCTCGCACCGTTGCGCGTCGCTGCAGAGCTATAATTGAGGTTAAAGCGCAGGCGCTATCTGCGGCAGGGGCAAGCTTAAAGTGGAACGAATCGCAGATAGCTCAGGTCAATCAATTTTAGATTGGGGATTTACGATTTGGGATTGAAGAATCTATGCTAGAGGCAGGGGTCGCAGTTGATTTTAGGTTCTGGATTTGCGGCGTAGTTCAAACTAGGGATCGCAAACCCCAATAATCTAAAATCTGAAATCGGTTCAGTTAATTGCTAAGGTAGCTCAGACAGAGGATGTCCAGAAAATTAATGAATATATCGAGTTCTACCGCCAAAATTCCAAACAGGTAATGTCTAATGCACACCTTTTTCGAGCGCAAATTATTGCCACCTGCAGCCGGAATTTTATTTGCTGCAGCCGTTATTTCCGGCGGTCAAGCTGCCGTTGCAGCTAATGTCCAAGCCGTTTCTACCGCTGCTTCATCGCAGGGATCAGAAAATTTGCTGCTGGCTCAAATCGGTCCAATCCGCCAAGGTACAACTTCTCCAAGCCCGAGCCCGAGTCCGGTAAGGCGGGTGCCTCTGCCGGTAAGAATTCCTGAGCCTTCGACGGTGATAGGGTTGGGTTTAGTTGCGGGTTCGCTGGCGGTGACTCGCCGGAGAATGAGAGTTAAAAATTAGACTTTTGGCAATAAAAATCCGAGTGCTTGATTGTTAACCGCAGAGGTAACACAGGCGTGAGGCCCGTGTCCATAAATGCGGGTGCAATCTCGATTTAAAAATTTTAGCCGATCGCGTCGCGCAGAGCATTTTTAGTCATAGCTGCGATCGACTGTTCGGTAGCTTTCGGCAAGTGATAGTATTTCCCTCCAGAAGTCTTGGCCAATTCCTTCGCAAAGCCAGTCGAAATAAACTTGCTCTCGGTATCAATCACCAGCAACTGCATTCCCAACCCACGAATTTTCGCAGCAATTTCTAACAATTCCTTCTTAATATCAGGCTTTTCTCCATCTAAAATCGGTTCGCCCAAAGAACGAGCCAAAGGAATATTACCGCGTCCGTCGGTAATGGCGACAATCGCAACTTGACCGATATCTCCAGATTGCCGCGCGTTGACTCCCACCCGCACGGCTTGAGTCAAACCGTGGGCCAGAGGGGAACCGCCACCGCAGGGCAACCGTTCCAAACGCTTGCGGGCCAAGGCTATCGAGCGAGTCGGCGGTAGCAGCACTTCTGCTTGTTCCCCGCGAAAAGGAATCAGAGCAACTTGGTCGCGGCTTTGATAAGCTTCTGTGAGTAGCTGCATGACTGCACCTTTGGCCGACTGCATCCGGTTGAGGGCCATCGAACCCGAAGCATCGACGACAAATACGACTAAAGCTCCAGCTTTTCTGGCCAAGCGCTTCGCCCGAATGTCTCCCTGTTCGACAAATACACGGCGCTCAACCCCCCCTTGCCCCCCCTTGCTGGGGGGTTGGCTCGCCTGTTGCCCCCCCTTGCTGGGGGGTTGGGGGGGGTTAGAATTCCTGTCGCGGCGGGCTTTTTGGTAGGGTGCGGCGGCTCTGAGAGTAGCGTCAACGGCGATGCGGCGGACGGGGCCTTTGGGCAATACCGGCTTGACGTAACGGCCTCTATCTTCCGAGAAAATGGTGCTTCTGCTGCCCGATTTGCCTTGGCGGTTGGCGGCTTGGGCGAAGAAAAGCACGCTGGGGTCGAGAATTACGCCTTCGGGGTCGAAGAGAAATTCTTCGGGGATGGTATCTTTTTCTGGTTCTTCTTCAGGTTCCGGGTTGTCTTCATCCTCTTGGTCTTCTTCGTCTTCTTGCTCGTTTTCTGGTTCGTCTTGTTCTTGTTCTGACTGCTTTTGGGGAGGCGGTGGAGGGGGAGGAGGAGGAGAGTTTTCGTCTGGGGGAGTTTGGATGATGGTGGCGCGGGGTACGATGACTAATTCTACGGCGCGGCGCAGGTCTTCGGCGTTAACTTCTGTGCGTCCTTCGATGGCGGCGGCGGCTTTGGCTACGCGGACTGCGAATATTTCGGCGCGGTGTCCTTGAACGCCACCCCGGATCGCTTCTTCTACTAGGTAGGCAATTTGTTCGCGTTTAATGCTGACATCTTTGAGCCATTCTCTGGCTAGAATGATTTGGGTTTTGAGGTTGTCAGTGTCTTCGCTGTATTGATTGAGAAATTCTTGGGGGGAGCTGGAGTAGGATAAAGCTTGTTCTACTGCATAGACTCTTTCTTCTATTTCGAGTGCTGCGTCCGCTGAAAGTACGATCGCGATGCGATCGAGCAAATGTTCTCTCAGCGGCCCTTCTTCGGGGTTGTAGGTGGCGATAAATAGAGGTTTGCAGGGGTGTTGGAAGCTAATGCCTTCGCGCTCTATTTGGTTGCGCCCTTCGGTTAATACTGTTAGCAATTGGTTGGAAATGTTGTCATCGAGGAGGTTGATTTCGTCAACATAAAGTACACCTCGATTTGCTTGGGCTAAGAGTCCGGGTTGAAATACGGTTTGACCGAATTTCACTGATTGTTCGACATCGACTGAACCTAAGAGTCTGTCTTCGGTGACACCCAAAGGAATTTGAATGAATGGTGTGGGAATTATTTCAGTAGTTAAGGAATTAGTATCGGTGGTGTGGGCATCTTGCCCGCCATTTTCTGGTAACAAGCCTGATGCCTGTTCTGCAAGAATTTCATTAGGTTCGGCGTTGCAAAAAGAATCTTTAACAATTTCAATGGGTGGCAGTAAGGAGTGCAAGGCGCGGGCCATTACTGACTTTGCTGTACCGCGGCGGCCTGCGATCGCCACTCCTCCCAATCCGGGATCGACTGCTGCTAACAGCAGGGCTAATTTGATTGCTTCTTGCCCGACTACGGCGGTGAGGGGAAAGGCTGTGGTGGAAGGGCTAAGGTTGGCTGCAGGCATAGGATTTTCGGATGTAAAAATTTGAACTTAATGTTTAGCTTACTTCTTGGAGTATTTTAACTTCTTGGGGCAGAATCACGGTAAAAGTTGAGCCGACTCCTATTTGTGATACTAACTCGATTTTGCCTTGCAGCAGCGTGACGAGCCGCGATACTATTGCTAATCCCAGCCCGGTGCTTTCGGTGGGAAAGAGCTGTTTGCCGGCTTCTCCTGCTTGAAAGAAGGGGTCAAAGATGCGCTTTGTATCTTCCGGGGCGATGCCAATGCCGGTATCTGTAATTGCGATCGCCCACTTTCCGTCTCCAGCAGAGTGGCAACTTAATTCGATGCTACCAGATTCTGTATAGCGAATGGCATTGCTCAGCAGGTTGATCAGAATTTGTAGCAGCCGCTGTGCGTCGGCGATTACTTGTATTGGGGCGCAGTCGCTGGTAACAGCGAGCTTTAATCCTTTAGCATCAGCAATTGGCTGCATCATTTCTACTACGGTGTTAATTACAGATTGTACATTAGTTCGCTGCAGGTTAAGTTTAATTTTTCCGGCATCGGCGCGAGAAAGTTCTAGTGTGTCATTAATCATGCGAAGCAAGTGTCTGCCGTTACGCAATACTCGCTCGATGTGTTCGATGCCGGGGAGGGTATCTTTGATTTCAGGTTGCCATTTTTCTTGGCGCAAAAACAGTTCGGAATAACCGATAATGGAGTTGAGAGGAGTTTTGAGTTCGTGAGCTAAATGGTAGACGTTTTCTTGATTGACGCTGACGAGGCGAGCGAGTTCTTGATTGGTGAGCTTTAACTGAGTTTGGATTTGTTGAAGTTCCCGCATCCTCTGAGCGACGTAGCTGTTGAAACAGTGGGCAATTGCTTCGTCTACTACGGCATCTATCAGCCTAAAAGCTCTGAATACCTCGGCGGTGGTGCCGGCTAGCAATTCTGCTTCTAACTGGGAGAATATTACTTGACGCAATAAGTTGTATTCCCGGGCTACTTCTGCGGCGTCGTAGCCTTGTTCGGCTCTGAGAAATCCGTGATCTAAACTGGCTTCAACTATTAGTTTTATTTCGCTGTTTTGATATTGGGAAAGCACTGTGGCCATCGCCTCCAGCAGGTAAGGTATGTGATTTTCTATCGCTGATTGCGTTAAGGCCTCAGCGGTTTCAATTTTCCGATCCAAGCGTACTGCTTCAATCCAGTTTTCGAGGATAGTATCGGTTTTTTCGGCGATCACTTGGCTGTAGTCCATGATTTCTGCGTGGGGGTTGAGTTTGGCAGATATTGCCCATGCTTCATTGTAGTTGAGCGAGCGCCCGATCGCCATATCAAACTTCGGGCGATCGCGACCCTGCCGAAAGAAGTAGTTTTGAGGTGATTTTTTCCCTGTGCCGGAGAGCTCTTGATGAGTCGTTCCCAGCTTGTTGCTGCCAAAATCAGCACTTAAATTTATTGACAGAAGAGCCAGAAAGTAGTATATTCACTCGAACCGAGACTTTTTAATTTTTAAGTTTTATTATTTTCAGGGGACTAAATGGAAAACGTGCAAGCTGCGATCGCTGCAACAACATTTATATGTGTAGTTTTCTTAATAATTACAGAATGGATACACCTCACAGTTGCGGCATTTCTGGGAGCAGTGATTCTGGTTTTTACCCACGTGATGACGTTAAACAACGCGATCGAATATATCGGTCGGAGTCACGCCACGCTGGGCTTATTCTTCGGAGTCATGGTAATGGTTAGAGCCTTTGAGCCTACCAAAGTATTTGAATACTTGGCAACTCAAATGGTTCTTTTGGCTAAAGGCAAAGGCAAAAATCTCTTGCTGGGTATTGTCGCCATTACTACGCCAATTTGTGCAGTTTTGCCCAATGCCACGACAGTCATGCTGCTAGCACCATTAATTCCGCCAATGGCAGAAGAAGTCGGTGTAGATTTTGTGCCGTTACTGATTTTAATGGTATTTGTAGCTAACAGTTCGGGACTGCTGACAATCGTGGGCGATCCGGCGACATTCATTGTTGGCGATGCTATTAACATGAGCTTTGCAGATTACCTGGTAAAGTTAAGTTTGGGCGGGGCAATTGCAGTAGGAGTGATAGTAGTTATGTTGCCTTGGCTGTTCCGCGAAATTTGGCACAAAAACTTAGACGATTTGGAACATTTGCCGCACCCAACAATTAATCACCCGCGAGTCTTAGCAGTGGGCGGCTTAATTATAGCTTTTGTGCTGACATTTTTTGTAATAGGAGAGTCTCTGCCCGTGCCTATTTCACCTGCAGCCGTTGCTTTGTTGGGGGCTGCTTTGGCAATGCTTTTAGCTCACCATTCCCAACTTGATTCTGTTAATAATATTTTGCGGGATTTAGATTGGAGCACGCTGCTATTTTTTATGTCTATCTTTGTGCTGATTGGCGGTTTGGAAAAAACCGGAGTTATCGGCAATATATCTGGAATATTAGCAGTGATTTTAGGTAAGAATATTTTTCTGGGTTCTTTAGTTTTGTTATTTTTTGTGGGTTTGATGTCGAGCGTGGTGCCAAATATTCCGCTGGTAGTGGCAATGGTGCCACTGCTAAAACAGTATGTTGTCAATATCGGGCTCGCACCGACAGAGGTGCTGGCTCCGGATTTTGCAGGGCAGTTTCCACCTGCTGTGCTGCCGCTGTTTTATGCGATGATGTATGGAGCCACTTTAGGCGGAAATGGCACTTTGGTAGGAGCTTCTTCTAATATAGTGGCGGCGGGAATTTCTGAACTGCACGGGCGCCGGATTTCTTTTCAAACTTTTCTGCGTTACGGGCTTCCTGTGATGGCGGTGCAATTAATAAGTGCGGCTGTTTATGTAACTATTCGGTTTCTGATTTGAAGGAAGAAGTCAGAGGGAAGTTCGGCAACGGATTCTGTAACGGATGTAACGGATGTAACGGATGTAACGGATTTTAGGAAGAGGGAAGAAGGAAGAAGGAAGAGGGAAGAGGGAAGAAAAATTGGTTCGTAATACTAAAGCATCTAAAATCCCTCCAATTCTAAGGGGAAAATTACAGTGAAGGAGGAGCCAACTCCTACTTCAGAAACTAATTCGATTTTACCTTGCAAGAGGTTGACTAATCGAGCGACAATTGCTAGCCCTAAGCCGGTACTGTCAGGAATGTAAGGTGCCAGGGAGTTGTCGGCCCGGAAATATGGCAGAAAAATCCGATCGCAGTCTTCTGAAGCAATGCCAATTCCTGTATCGGTGATGCAGATACTCCAATGTTTGTCTGGCAATAATTTGGTTTTTATGGTAATAGTACCAGCTTGGGTGTAGCGAATGGCGTTGCTCGCCAAGTTGGTGATAATTTGCTGCAAGCGCAAGTAATCTGTCATAACTTGATCGAGAACCGGATCGCAGTCAACTGCGATCTCTAAATTTTTTGCTTTAGCCAAAGGCTCAAGTATTTCGACAACAGTGCCGATCGCCGATCGCACATTTGTCGCAGTTAGCTGCAAATTTATGCGTCCCGCGTCGTACCGCGAGATTTCGAGAGTATCGTTAATTAATCTAAGTAAGCGTCTGCCGTTGCTGAGGACTTTATCAATATGTGCCAAATTGGGAGCCGAATCTTTAAGTTGAGAATTCTTTCCTTGGCGCAAAAACAATTCTGAGTAACCAATAATAGAGGTGAGGGGAGTTTTCAATTCGTGAGCTAAGTGAGATAGATTCTCTTGACTGGCGCGAACTAAGCGAGTCAGCTCTTGATTTGTAAGTTGCAAGTGGTTTTGCAACTCCTGTAGTTCTTGGAATCTGGCCTGGGTATAGGTTTTGAAACAGTCAGCAATTGCTTCGTCGAGGGCAGTGTCAATTAAGCGGTAAGCTCGGTTCACTTCAGCGGCTGAGCCTTTTAGCAATTCTGGCTCTAAAGCCTCGAAAATTACCCGCCGCAGCAAGCGGTATTCCCGGGCAATTTCTTGGGCATCGAAGCCTTGTTGTGCCCTGACACCCCCGTGGTCTAAACTTTCTTGTATGACTGTCCGAAGGTCGCTGTCTTCTGATTGGGACAGCATAGTGACGATCGCTTGCAGTACGATGGGAAGGCTGTCGCGCACGGAATCGTAGGTGAGTTGCTTGGCGCTTTCTATTTGCTCGTCGGCGCGAACAGCTTCGACCCAGTTTTGGCTAATTATGTCAATTTTATCTTGTAGCGCTTTGCTAAAATCTATCATGGCTCTTAATATATAAATCAAATCACCGATCGCATTTTATATCTCTAGGTTAGTTTAATAATTAACTTTTTGAATTTTCTCTCAACTTTTCAGATCTGCCGACCGCAAATAACTACTACTAAAGACCTATTGACAATATAATAAGCTCGTGCTAGCTTAAGTTAAATTGGCTTAAAACGTCAAGCCTAATCCAGCGCTGCGCGATCGAACCAAGCGTGTGGCTGGAGCGGAGGAACCAATTTTCGGGGCGAATCTCTAGAGAATTAAAAAACAAAGTTAAAAATTGCCAAAAAATTTGAGTGTAATTTTTGATTTTGAAATCTCTAGAGAAGGACATCTCTCAGTCCTAGCCCGTCAGCTAACTTCGCAGGCATTGAGAAGAGACTGAAAAGCCAAATGTTCTGAAAATGATTGTTTGGCTTCGTCAGTGTCTCAGGTTGGTATTGTTCAAGATTCTTGTACCTGCCCTGACTCTGAAGGAGATTGAAATGTTCATACAGCTTAATTTATCTGCGATCGCACTTGCAGGAGTTGCAGCGTGGAAGCGGGTAAAACCCGTTGTCATCCGAGATGCTGTTTTGTTACCTGCTGCGGGTTTTTTGGGAATTCTTGGCTTGTGGTGGATTGTTGCCAGCTTCAAAAGCGATTTGATTCCCACTCCGTATCAGGCGTTAATCGCTAATTTAGATTACATATTGCATCCATTTTACCGGCGCGGGCCTGGAGATTTAGGCATTGGCTGGCTGCTGCTAGCGAGTTTGCGCAGGGTGTTGGTGGGATTTTTTCTCGGTGCTGCTGTGGCGATTCCCGTGGGATTTCTGATCGGGATGTCGAAACCAGCAATGATGGCGCTCAATCCCCTGATTCAAATCTTCAAACCGGTGTCGCCGCTAGCTTGGCTGCCCATAGCTCTATCAATTTTTAATTTAGCAGATCCGTCGGCAATTTTTGTCATATTCATTACGTCTTTGTGGCCGACAATTATCAACACAGCTTTGGGAGTTTCTAGCGTTTCCAAGGATTATCTGGATGTGGCGCAAGTGTTGGAAATGCCGCGCTGGAGGCGGATTACGAAAATAATTTGGCCTGCGAGTTTGCCATACATTTTTACAGGTTTGCGGATTAGTTTGGGGATTGCTTGGCTGGTGATTGTGGCCGTGGAAATGCTGACAGGCGGTGTGGGAATTGGCTTTTTTGTGTGGGATGAGTGGAGCCGTTTGAATCTGAGTTCGGTCTTTTTAGCGGTGTTTGTAATTGGCATAACTGGATTGTTGCTCGACGCTGCTGTGGACAAAGTTCAGGAATGGGTAACGCATCGACCGATCATTAATCATTAGTCATTAGTCAGTTGGCAGTTGTTAGGAAAGCAGTTGTCAGTTGTCAACAGTTAACAGTCAACAGTTAACAGTCAACAGTCAACAGTTAACAGTTAACAGTCATTAGTCAAATTAAATATGAGTGACAAGTTTTCCAATGAATGGAACCGCCGAGAGTTTTTGCAAGGAATGGGAGCGGCGGCGGCGGGAATGGCTTTATCTGGTTGTGCAATTAGCGCGGATCGATCGGCAAAAGGACTCACAGAAGAAGCCGAAGCGGTAAAGCCGATCGTCGATTCCCGAACCTTAGAAAAACCAAATTTAACCGTAGGATACGTGCCGGTTAACGATTGTGCACCATTTGCGATCGCCTGGAAAAAAGGCTTTTTCCGCAAATACGGTTTAAACGTCCAACTCAACCGCGAAGCAAGCTGGGCAACCTCCCGCGACGGCGTAATCTTCGGCCGCCTCGACGCCTCCCCAGTCGTATCCGGCGCCGTCACAAACGCCCGGATTGGCGCCGAAGGAGCGCGGCACGCACCCCTGTGCGCGGCAATGACAATTCACCGCCACGGCAACGCCATGACGATGAACAAAGCTATGTGGGATTTCGGTTTGCGCCCGTGGCACGAATACAACGGCAATTTGGAAGAATTTGGCAAACAATTTCGAGCCTTTTTTGACAGTCAGCCGCCGGAAAAAAGGGTTTGGGCAGTGGTTCTGAGTTCTGCGATTTACGAATACTTTGTCCGCTACCTATCGGCTGCGGCAGGTGTCGATCCGTTCAAAGAATTTCGGGTAATTATTGTGCCGCCGCCGCAGATGGTAACGAACATCAGGATTGGCGCCATGCAGGCTTACATGGTGGCCGAACCTTGGAATACGCGGGCAATTCAAGGCAATTTGGGAGTGGGTTTTACCTTCGTGCAAGGCAAGGAAGTTTGGCTGGGACATCCAGATCGCCTTTTGGGAGTAATGGAATCATTCATTGAGGAAAATCCGAAAACTTATTACTCGCTGGTTAAGGCAATGGTGGAAGCTTGTCAGTATTGCAGCAACCCGGAAAATCGCAGTGAAATATCGGCGCTGCTGACTGAGCGATCGTTTACGGGGGCGAAACCGAAACAAGGGGCGATCGACAGATTTACGCGGCCGGCAATAGTTGGCGACTACAACTATGGAGGGTTTGACGGAAAAGACCGCACCATACAATCGGAAGATGCAACTATTTTCTATGACATTCCTAAGAATTTGCCTCAAATACCGGGAAATCATTCAACATTTATGTGGCAGTCTCAGAGTCTGTGGTTGATGACTCAAGCCGCTCGCTGGGGACAGATTAAAGAACTGCCAAAAAATGCTGAGGAATTAGCTAAAAAAGCTTGGAGAACCGACCTTTACCGCAAGATTGTTGGCGAAATGGCGATCGATTGTCCCCAGGAGGATTACCAAGTGGAACCTGCGGAACTTTTCATTGATAAAAAGGCATTCGATCCTAGCGATCTCGTGGGTTATTTGAATAGTTTTGAAATTCGAGCCAACCGCCCTCAGTCTTTTTTTCAGTCTTAATTTCTACAGTCCTGAACGCAGAACTTCTGCGAGGGCGGGCACCTTACCGCTTGCGCAACCGTTCGGAAATCAAATTAACACTTTACTACTTTTTAGGAGAATACCGTGACTCAATACTTTTCTACTTCTATCGAAGCCAGCAGCCAAGTCAAGAAGCACCCTGAATTTCTGGAAATTAACAACTTGTTCAAGTCGTATAAAAATGCTGACGGTAGCGAATTTAGCGTTTTGGACAATATCAATTTAAGTATTGGAGAAAACGAATATATTTCGGTAATCGGTCACTCTGGTTGCGGCAAATCAACGCTGCTAAAAATAGTGGCTGGTTTGGAAAAACAGAGCAGGGGAATGGTGACACTGGAAGGAAAAGAAATTCGCAAACCTGGAGCCGATCGCATGATGGTATTTCAGCACTACGGATTGCTTCCTTGGCTGACGGTGCGGGAAAATATTCGGCTGGCAGTTGATGAAGTTTTGCAAACTCTTAGCCGTTCAGAGAAGATTAGTCTTGTCAACGAACACCTAGCAATGGTAAACTTAAATGCAGCAGCCGATAAATATCCAGACGAAATTTCAGGAGGCATGAAACAGCGGGTTGGGATTGCGCGAGCTTTGGCAATTCGACCGAAAATGTTATTAATGGACGAACCGTTTGGAGCGCTGGATGCTCTGACTCGCGGCAAGTTGCAGAAACAGGTGCTGGATATCTGGGAAAATCACAGACAAGCTGCAATGATGATTACTCACGATGTGGATGAAGCTATCTATATGTCCGATCGCATTGTGCTGATGACAAACGGCCCGGCTGCGACGATAGGTGAAATTTTGTCAGTGCCGTTTGCGCGCCCGCGCGATCGCCAGGAGTTGCGGGAATCTCAGGATTATTACGAACTGCGCAACTATGCTTTGAATTTTCTCGATCGCTACTTTACCCAAGACGAATAACGCCCGACGGACAGACAAAACAATTCACTTAAAAGAGGTTAAGCCTGTGAATCTTAAAACAATTTTAGCGCGTTTTGAAAGTGCCTTGGGATACCAAAATTTAGCAGAAGAAATGGTGTTGCTGCCGGAACCACAAGTGCAGAGTTCTAAGAAGTTAAAAGCTACAAAACAGGCAAAAACTATCAATTTTATTGTCGGTTACAACAGTTCTCCCCAAAGTCAAATAGCTCTGGATCTTACCCTTTGCATTGCGCATCAAACTCGCTTAGTAACAACTAAAGAAGTTACGGTTCAAGTTGTGTACGTGATCGACGAAGCGCCCAAAAGTTACGGCGAAGATACTTGCAAAGTTGCTGTGGGAAATGCTTTGGCCACCAAGCCGAACGTGTTGGATTTAGAGGAAGCATTTGCCCTTAATTGTGCCGCGCCTGCGATCGCTTTACCTACAACCGAAATCTCATCAGTATCCCAACGAAACACTTGGATCGATCCGCATTATTTCCAAGCAGTTTTTGGTCAAAATAATGAGTACGAGGTAGCAGATAAGGTGCTGTGGCAAGCGCGCTGTTTGGCGGAGGAATGGCGCGGTTTGTTCAAAGCTCATTTGCGCATCGGGCGGGTTGCTGCAGAACTGAGAAATGTGGTTGAATTAGAGTCAGCAAATTTACTGTTCTTGGGTTGCGATTCGAGCAACCACTCGCTGGTTAGGGAACTAGGCAATAATTTTCCGTGCAGCGTGCTCGGGATTCCTTCGGCGCTCAGCTATCAGATGGATGTTCAGCCTGAAGAAAGTTTGAGCAAGTTGCAGTTTGCTACAGCTATGTCTGCACATTAAACTTGTTCAGCAGTTACGCAAAACTCCTATATGTAAGGTGCGCACTGCGCACCCTACCGCTATAATTCGCGCGCCAAACTTTTTTTGCCTTAGTCGTAAGTCGATGAAAAATTAAAAATAGTTTCCTCGCTCGAAGTCCCAATTGCGAGACAATTGGGACTTTTTTTTGATTATTGAGATGTTTAAATTTACTCTAAAGGGAAATTATCGGCACTTACCTGATGGTAGACAATTCGTTAACTAATTTTATCTTTCCCCGGCACACAGAGCGCAGGAGGCGATCGATCGATCGTTTGTCTTCCTCCGTCAAATTTTCGTCAAAAATAGCCGCCATCAAACCGTACCTATCGGCTAGAGTAATATAGCCATTTTGATTCACTTCGGCAAACAGCTCGCCCAAAGCAGATGGAATCAGGTGGACAGGAGTTTGCATAGTAATTGATTCTCTAACTCGACGATCGCGCGATCGGGCGTTTTTGCGGTAACAAAAGGCGATCGCGCTCTCAAATCTTGTCAGTGTATTGTCTTAAAACCTGTGACAAAAAACAGCAAAAAAGTGTGATAGTAAACCGCTCAATTTGTGAACGACATCACCTTGAATATGTACGAGTTATGGTAAAGCTTGCATTTGCGTTTTAGCACAAACAGAGCAACTGCAAACTTAATCTTTTCTAAAGATTGTAAATCTGCACTTCCTCCACAGGTTCAGCTAACTCAAACTTAAACACCCGGGAATAGAAATAGAATTCGCCGTCAAGAGTTCTTTTGATATTTTCAGCGCGGCGAAAACCGTGCTGTTCCCCTTCATAAGCAACATAAGCAACCGGCAAATTTTTAGCTTTCAATATCTCTACCATCATTTCCGCTTGATTGGGCGGAACCACTTTATCTTCTAATCCTTGAAAGAAGATAACGGGACAAGATAAACGTTCGGCGGAATGAATCGGCGAACGAGCTACATACAAATCTTTTCTTTCAGGATAAGGCCCGATTAATCCATCCAGATAGCGCGCTTCAAATTTGTGAGTATCCGTTGCCAAAGCTTCCAAATCGCTAACTCCATAATAGCTCGCACCGGCCTTAAACACATCGCGGAAAGTAAGAGCGCACAGAGTGGTGTACCCCCCTGCACTGCCTCCGGCGATCGCCATTCTTTCGCCATCAACTAAACCCTTTTGAGCTAAATATTTAGCACCGTTAGCGCAGTCGTCAACATCGACAATTCCCCAACTATCTTGCAGTCTTTTTCTGTATTCTCGGCCGTAACCGGTGCTGCCGCCGTAATTAACATCGAGTACGGCAAAACCGCGACTCGTCCAATATTGAATTTTCAAATTCATGCTGCTAGAAGTAGCAGCAGTTGGGCCGCCGTGACTTTTGACGACAAGCGGCGGTTTTTCACCCGCAGGTGCTGCGAAATCTTGATTTTTCGGGGGATAGAAGAAACCGAAAGCAGTCAAATTGTTTTCCGTGGGAAACTCGATAGGTTCCGGTACTGAAAGATAACCCGACTTGATGCTTAAATCGCTGGATTTCCGCAATATTTCTAGTTGATTTGTTGCTAAATTGAGTTGTACAATAGCAGTCGATTCAGTCGGCGAACTTGCCAGAAAAACAACTATTTCTCCCTGCGCTTTCAGCGAGGAAATATCAGTGTAAGGCGTCTCAATTGTTGTTAAATGCTTTGTCGTTAAATCAAGACTCGCTAAATGCCACTTGCCTTGCTGAGTGTAGGTGCAAATAATTTTGCTTTCCGAGACAACGGCATAAGTAGACATTCCAAAAACCCACTGGGGAAGTCCGAATTCAGCCGCCATTTCGCACAGAGGTTCGACCTCTTGCTGTTCCCTCGGCAAGCGGGGATTGACGCTTCTATAGAAATTCCACCAGTTCGACTTGTCAGAAACAAAATACAAAACTCCATCGGGCGACCATTCCGGTTGAAAAATTGACTCTTCAACCCCGCCAGCAACTAAGTATTTTTCACCTAAAGAACCGTCAGCATTAATTTCTGCCACCCACAATTCTGTGCCATCCCACGGCATATTTGGGTGGTTCCAAGAAATCCAGGAAAGTAGAGAACCGTCTGGACTCAAACGAGGGGAAGCATAAAAATCATTGCCCTGAGTTAAGATTTGAATATCTTCGCCGTTATCTAAATTAATGCTAACAATAGTATTGACAGGTTCGCCCTCACCTGCATAGTGTTCGCGCACGCAAATCAGGCGATTTCTCTGCTTGTCAACTATCACATCTGCATAGCGAGAATTAGCAGCAGGAGTCAGAGGTTCGGGTTGAGAATCTAATGCTTGAGAATAAATACGTTGGTCTGCAAAATGAGAAAAATAGACAACACCGCCAGCAACTGCAAAGGAAGCGCCGCCGTATTCGTGAACGCGAGTGCGAACATTATAAGGATGCGGTGTCACGTCGCTAATTGTACCGTCAGGAGTGCGCCGCACGAGGACGCTTCTTCCCGCTTCCGAAGGCCTTCCCTCAACCCAGTAAATATCATCGCCGTCAATAGCAATTTGTCCGAGTCCGACAGTTCCAGAAACAATTAAATCGGAAGAAATAGGTGATTTCCAAGAGCCGTAAGGTGATACTGTATTCATATAGTTGAGGCAGTTGTGTTTCTCGCACAAAAAAATTAATATTTGTACTTTACACTAATTCAGTCACCGGGGAAGCAAAATGTCCAAAAAACTCGTACTAATGGATCACGACGGTGCAGTTGACGACTATCTCTCAGTCGTGTTGCTGATGACAATGGAGGAAGTCGAAACTCTGGGAGTAATTGTAACTCCTGCGGATTGCTACATTCAACCGGCGGTGAGTGCAACGCGCAAAATCCTCGATTTTATGGGGCGTTCAGAAGTTCCGGTGGCGGCGAGTACCGTGCGGGGACTCAACCCATTTCCGGTGTTATTTCGGCGAGATTCCTTTGCAGTCGATCGACTTCCCATTCTAAATGAAAAAGGAACCATTGACACGCCGTTAATATCAGAACCCGGACAAAACTTTATGGTACGAGTTTTGCAAGATGCAGCCGAACCTGTCACATTAATGGTAACAGGGCCGTTAACAACAGTAGCGCAAGCTTTAGATATCGCGCCAGAAATTGAAAGCAAAATTCAAGAAATTGTCTGGATGGGAGGCGCCCTCAATGTTATCGGCAATGTTAGCAAAGATATGGAACCCGGACAAGATATGTCGGCGGAATGGAATGCTTACTGGGACCCGATAGCAATCGAGAGAATTTGGCAAACCCAAATTCCGGTTATCATGTGTCCTTTAGACATCACGAATAATGTACCGCTGACTGTAGAATTTTCCAATCTCTTAGCAAGACAGCGGAAATATCCTATTTCCGACTTAGCAGGACAGTGTTATGCCCTCGCAATATCTCAAGATTACTATTTTTGGGACATATTGGCAACCGCTTATTTAGCGCATCCAGAATTTTACCAACTGCGAGAATGGGAAACAGAAATTATTACCGAAGGCATCAGCCAAGGACGCACAAAAGTTAAAACGGGAGGGCGAAAAATTCAAGCAATGGATCAAGTAGATACCGCCAAATTTTACAATTACATATTACAACAGTGGGCGCGGTAAAAATCACAATATTTGCAAAGGACGGTGGGCGAAATCTCTGTAGAAAACCCGCCCGCTAATATTTACGTGCTCTTCTCTTCCCTCCCTTTCTCTGCGCCCTCTGCGGTTAATCAAAAAAAATCTCATCGAACAAATGCAAGACATCAAAAAATGCTGCCAATTCTATCAATTATCCCCTTAGCCCAAACCCCTCCCGCACCTCAAGAAATCCTCCAAATCCAAGAAGTGCGACCTCTCCCCGGAGAGTTAGACAACATACCAGTATTTAACAGCAACAGTCCAGAAGTAGTGCTGCAAGAAGGAATTTTGCTTTCGACATTTCCCCCGGATGGTAAAAAATTTCCGGCGGCACATTTAAACTTTCCGTTTCACGGACGTTTCGACATATTTGCCCACCACATTGCCAAAGCCAATAACCCCGAAGATTTGCGAACGTTGTATCAAGGAGTAATTGTTTACAATCCGGGCAGTAAACCTGTAACATTAGATATATTGCAAGCTGCGAGTTATCTCAGTCAACCCGATGCACCTTTTATTGAATTGCCGCCGCAAGTCGATAATTCAAACAGTAATATTTACGCGGGGCCGGGAAGCCGCGCTGTGAATGATATTCTCAGAGGAAGGAGACAGTCTGACTTTGGGCCGGGGTTAATTATTCCACCGGGAAAAAGCCAATTGTTGATGAATCATCCGATACCGGTGCGGGGATTGGTACCGCCGCTAAACGGTCGATCGACCTTGATGCGGTTGCGGAGCGATGGTATAGTCTATGTTGCCAGTCTGGCGATGTTTGCCCGAGTTGACCCAGAGGGAAACGGACAGGGAAACGAGCGATCGCCCAATTTAGCAGAATGGCAAAACTTATTAGACAATGGTAATATAGCCGGGCCGCGCGATCGAACTCCCACACCGCCAGAAATCACCGAAGGTCAACTAATTTACGGCCGAGTTGCCGGTGTAGCATTAGGTTCCGAATGGCGAGCACTTCTCTCAGACAACCAAGCCACATCAAACCTAGCAATTCCCCAACCCGGAACAGCATTTTCCTACCCATTAAGCAGCCTCCCGCGCGGAATGCTGGGCACAAATCAAGTGCAAAGTGCGAGGATGCTAGTCCGCTACCCAGATACAGCATACCGCGCCCACGGCAATTACGGAATTCAATACAGTCTCAGCTTGCCACTGTACAATTTTACCAGCAAAAATCAAACTGTAACTGTCGCAATTCAAACTCCAATTAAGACAGACAAATTAACTTCAGGAGGACTTAGTTTTTTAGAACCTCCGGCACCTCAAACTTTTTTTAGGGGAACGGTCAGAGTGCGCTATACTGATGACAATAAAGTGCCTCAAACTCGGTACGTGCATTTAGTGCAGCGGCGCGGACAGCAGGGGGAACCTTTGGTAAAATTAGAGATGAAATCAGGAGAAAAGCGACTTGTAGAAGTGGATTTTATTTATCCGCCCGATGCGTCGCCTCCGCAAGTTTTGACAGTGAAAACAAATTAAATTTGATCAGCCACTACGAGTAGACAGACGCCTACAAAGACAATGCGTAATTAACCAGATTTGTTTTTATTTTTGCGCTGCGCGGAATTGATTTGTCCCTAGTTGCTATCGGCAAAAAAAAGATGAACTTATCAAAAAAATTCTGGATTATTGCTTGTTTTGTGTACGTTTTAATTCTTCTCAGTATCATGCTTTTAGCAGATACGGGGAACTTAGTCAACTTTCCTCTCGCTCATCCGCCTTATGACAAACTCGGCCACTTTATTTTGTACGGAATAGCATCTTTTCTGTGCCATAGAGCAACGGGCAAAAAAAACATGAATTTGTTTAATTATTCAATTCCTTTCGGCCCCGCAATTTTTACTATTTTCACTGCTGCGGAAGAAATGCTGCAAGCGATTTTACCAAATCGTAGTGCTAGTCTTGAAGATTTTTTATTTAGTTTTTGCGGGATTGCAGTTTTTTATTGGATTGGAGAAGTTTGGGATAGAAAAAAAGGGAATTGATGATATAGAAGGAAGTTCGGCAACGGATTCTGTAACGGATGTAACGGATGTAACGGATGTAACGGATGTCAGGAAGAAGGAAGTTCGGCAACGGATTCTGTAACGGATGTAACGGATGTCAGGAAGAAGGAAGAATGAAGTTTGTAGGGTGTGCAATGAGCATCGGTTGACGAGTGTCAGCAACTTTTGTCGATGGTGACTCTGCCCGCACGGGTAAAGAGATATGTGCAGCATAAACTGGAGCAACTGTCAATACGCTGGCTGCTGCTGCCGCAGTTAGATTTGATTTTTTTTTAACTTGTTTAAGATTAGCAATTAACCGGGATTTCCCATCTCGACAATGTGTTGGAGAGCGTTCAATCACTCTCTTCCAAAAAGGTTTGTACTCGACCGTTCGGTCGCAAAACCACTCGAATTTTCGGGTTTTTTCCATTAGAAACGGCAGAAACAAACGGCTCGCCGGCTAATGGCATATTAATTTGCTCGATATAATCTGCTGCTGCTTTTCCCATCGGCACAATACTTTGAACTGACCCAGTTTCATCGATCAGCACGCTGTATTCCAAAGTTTGTTCCATTCCTTCTGGAGGCTTCCAGCGTTCCTCAAAGTAAGTTCTAGCTTCTGAAACTTGAGGAACTGTATCAAATAAAGTGCGGTTTTTTTTGCTCGCCGCCACCTCGTTGTTATCCTCAGACTCCGCTGGCGGTGGAGCGTCCTCAAGAGCTGGGAGTTCGGTACTGGCGGGGGGGACAATCGGCTCGATGGGGCTGGGGAAGGGTTGCGGCGGGGGAACTGGAAATCGGGAAGCAGACAGGGAGGGCGGCAGGGGGGGCGGTACGGCGGGAGCTAGTCTCGGCGGTAGGGGGGGCAGCACGTAGGGTACTGGTGCGGGTGCTTGGGGGGCGGAAATGGGCGGTTCTTCGGGGGCGGGAATAGTGATTGTTGACCCTTGAGGGAATGCTGGGGCGCTCTGTGGGGCGCTGGCTGCGCTGCCGTTGGGGGGAAATAGCAGGGGTGGCTGCTGGATGGGGCTGGGTCTGTTGGTGGGGGGAGTTGGGGCGAGGGCGATGGGAGGTAAGCTGGGGCTGGGGGAGGCGGCGGTGTTGAGGGGGGGGGGCGGCAGCGGTGGTAAACCGGGTGTGGCTGCCGGTGTTGGTGCTGGAGGTGTCGGTAGGGCGGGAACTGGACTGGGGGAGACGCCTGCAGCTAGCTGGGGGTTTCCTGGATCGGGGGCGGGAGCGGGGGCTGTGGCGGTTTGCGGGGAGGTGGCGGCCCGATCGAGCATTTTGATAATTCCTGTCGTCAGGCCGGCGCTGGCGACCAGCAATGCTGCCACCTTGAGCCAAGGTGAGGACAGCGGCCGTCGGGGTTCGCGGTTGAGGTTGGGAAGCGCGATCACTTCGGCGGCGCAGTCATCTAGTGCTGTGGCCAAGTCAAACAGTTGCAGGGTGCTCAAGGGAACTACTGGCCCGGATTCTGCGGCGCTCAAAGAGCCTAAAAACAAGTTGTGGGCGAGCAAGCCGCGGGGCTCTAAGCGGGGGGGAACCGGAAGGTAGGCAGTGTTCGGGGCGGAGGTTGCTAGTTCGGAAGTGTGGACGGCTCGATCGAATAGGACGGCGTTACGCGCGGCTTCTGGCGAGTCTGGCCCTGCAGCGGTACGGCCGGTTTGAGAGTTGAGGTTGCTTTCCCAATCGCGGGATTGGCCGAGCAAGTTTTGGACGTAGGTGCTGACAGCTTCGTGGAGGGTTTCGAGTTGAATTCGATCGCCCCTGAGAGTAACGTGTTGGGTATCTGGCAGCCTGGGGTCGTCGAGTCGCAGCTCGAAACTTAAAGATTTAAACACGGGTTGGCCCGCCCAGCGAGATAGAGGCGAACTTTTGGCTGTAATTTCCAGCGTGCAAGTGGGGGGCGTGTACCGTTTGAGAACCATAGCGAAGAAGGAAGAAGGAAGAGGGAAGAAGGAAGAAGGAAGAGGGAATAACTATCTTTTATCTGATATTTTGCAGCATTCTTAACAAGCTTTTTTAGCAACAGGCAAGATGCCTGTTCCACAACAAATAAATTTTTTGGTGGAACAGGCATCTTGCCTGTTCCGGATCTTTGTCATTCTCGTTCCCATTATGCTTAGCTTAATTTTTAGCGCGGTCTAGAAGAGCCAGCCAGAGGCGGCGGTGGCCGCCGGGACTGCTGTAAAACAGCAAATCGATCAGGAGTTTGAGGGCCAAATCACTCAGTTCTCGGGCAGATAAATTTTCTGCATCTTCCATGCGCGAGCCATAAGTGTTGCTGAACCTGTCAATATAATCTCCCAGCAAAGCGATTGTGTGAGGTTCGCGGTTTTGCTCTGCCATTTGTTCGAGCAAAGCAACAGCGCGGCGGATTAAAGGTTGGTGCTGTTTTGCCAAATGACAGCTTATCAAAACGAGCGATCGAGCTTCCTCCACATCGAGTTTTTTGCGCCCTCCGTGGCCTTTCCGCAGCGGGTTAGATTGGCGCAGCCGCCACAAAGCTACCCGATCGGCTACCATTGGCTCTAAATTCAGTTCGGCTGCTACCTTGAGCATCGCCTCTGAGCCAATTTCTGCCAGTGCTTCTAGGGCTAACAGCACTAAATCCAGTTGGGCTTTAATGTTGTCCAACTGGGTAGGTTCTGGTGCTTTTTGGGTCAATTCTTCCCAGTTGGGAGATTGGCCCCTTTCGTTTGTGGGAGCGGAGGGCTTTACGGTCGAGCGCATGGCTTCAGCACGGGAAATTAAGACAGGTTGAGGCAGGATATCAAACAGTATGCAGTGATGAAAGCTTTGCGGCCTGTGGGCAACAGCACATCTGTTAATTTGTCTCCATAGCTCGTTGCTTTGATTCCGGCAATCCTAACTGCTGGACGGAGTTGCGGGTTAAAAGTTGCGGCTTCAAGTTCGATCGATCGCAATCCGCAAAACCCAGAAATTTTTACTTCTAACCATGCTACGCCACCGGCTGCCACAAATCAATGTAAATAAGCGATCGTCACACCTGCACCTCCTTCTTTTTGACTGGCGAGCTCAAAGCGGGAAACCTGCGGGTGATTCGCGAGGAACTCGTGAACGCCGCGCCGCAACTGTCCCGTACCTTTGCCGTGAATTATCCACAGCACTCCGTATTCCACGGCCTTGGAAAGAGCTCTGTCTATTTCGATTTCCGCGTCTGAGACTCTCGCACCCCGTAGGTCGATCGTATTATTAGCAGTGCGAATGGCAATTTCGGGATTGGGTTTTGGAGGTTCTGACGCTGCTTGCTTGGCTTTAGCCGTAGCGACTGCTTGTGCTTGGGCTGCCGCCTTGGCTAATTGAGCTTTAGTTTCCGGTTTTTGACCGTCGAGGGATTCAATTTCTCCCAGTTTGACAGTCATTTTCATAATCCCAAACCGAACGCTCAACTCTTCGTTCGCGTCGGGGCCGCTGAGCACTTCGGCGGTTTGGCCCAAGCTGGGAATGCGGATGCGATCGCCCACTTTCGGCATAAAACTCGGTTTGGGTTTAGCCGGTTGTTGCCGAGAAGGCAGGTGTTTTTCAGAAATTTGATTTAAGGTATCTGTCGCTTGTTGGGCATTTTGAGCCGTCTGGTTGCCCGACTGCAAGCGACGAATGATTTGAGCAATTTCTGATTTTGCCGACCCTATCGCCTCATTTACTGCCACTTCCTGAGCTATTTTTAGTTCTCGCTCCCGCTCTTGCAAAGCGGCTGCTTTTTGAGAAACTTCTCTGTGCAGTTTTTCGGTTTGGTGTAGCAGTTGAGTTGCTTCTCTGGCCTTGGTTTCCTGTTTCCGGCGCTGTGCTTCGAGTCCAGCAATCACTTGATTGACATCTTGAGACGCTCCCCCCACATAGGTTTGAGCTTCTTCGACTATGGATGGTAGCAAACCGAGTCTTTTGGCAATGGTGAGGGCGTTGGAACGTCCGGGAATTCCCCACAGCAAGCGATAGGTTGGCTGCATGGAATTGTCGTCAAATTCTACTGAGGCATTTTCAAAGCGGGAGTCTTGATATTTGAGGGCTTTGAGTTCGCCAAAGTGGGTAGTTGCAACTGTTAATAGGGAATGTTGGGCGAGGTATTGCAACAGGGCGATCGCCAATGCACTGCCTTCTGAGGGGTCTGTACCCGCTCCTACTTCGTCTAACAAAACTAAAGATTTGGGAATTGGTAATTGGGAATTGGTAATTGGGATTTGGGGTTGGGGAACTTGTAATTTAGGTTTGAGAATTGGGAGAGCAGAAACAGTGTTCTGTGTATCTGTGACTTCTTGGTCTTGCTGTTGGGAATTAGTAATTGAAAGGTTTGAATTTTCTTCCCCTTCCGCCTGCGATTTATTGTGTAAAACTTCTAAAATGCGGCTGATGCGGCGGATATGGCCGGAGAAAGTAGACAAACTTTGCTGCAAAGATTGTTCGTCACCAATATCGGCCAAAATATTGTCGAACCAAGGCAATTCTACGGGTTCGCGGGCGGCAACAAACATTCCTGCTTTCGCCATTAAAGCTGCCAATCCCAAGGTTTTGAGGGTGACAGTTTTGCCGCCAGTGTTGGGGCCGGTGATGGCGACGACGCGGATGTGCGGCCCGATCGTTAGATCGACCGGCACGACTGGAAAGCCTTGCTCGTGCTGTTGCTGCCAAACTAATAAAGGATGGCGCAACTGGCGCAGGGTAATTTGCGATCGCAGGTTGCGAATTAATAATTGACTGTTTTCTGAGTTTTCCTCATCTTCTTTTTCTTCTTTTTCCTCATCTTCTTTTTCAGGATTTTTTAATGCTAATTCTGGCTCTCCCAATTCGATAAATTTCGGAGGGTTTGCTTGCAGCCAATAACTGTAACGCGCTTTAGCGGCGGCTAAATCTAAAGTTGTAACTACAACCACCAATCTGTCTAAATCGGGTTTTACTGCTGCGACTTGCTCGGTGAGGGCGCGGCGGACTGCTTCTTCTTCAGCTTGTTCTTGCCTGAGCAACTGCCGCATTTGGTTGTTAAGATTGACTGTGCTGTGGGGCTCTACGTACAGTGTCGCGCCGCTGGCCGAGGAGTCGTGAACGATGCCCGGTATGGCATCTTTTTGGGGAGCTTTGACGGGAATGACAAAGCGTCCGCTTCTTTGGGTAATTAGCTGTTCTTGTACGGCGTTGGATTGGCGCTGCAAAATCCCCTGCAATATTTGATAAATGCGATCGCGCAACTGTCGCATTTGAACTCTAATTCCTGCTAATTTAGGAGTGGCTCTGTCTGCTACTTGAGCGCGATCGTCTATACAGCGATGGATTTCTTGCTCTAGTTCGGGATAAGTCCGCAATTGGGCTGCCAGTTCTTTGAGCGTCGGCACATCTGGCTGAACATCAATTACCCGGCGCAATTGCCTTGCTCCGGCGAGGGTAGTAGCAATCCCCAGCAATTCTTCGCCGCTGAGCAAACCTTGGAGTTCGGCTCGCTGCAGGGAAGTGCCGATGTCTTGGATTCCTTCAAAACTCAAAGCACCGCCAGCGCGGCTCTCTAACTGATAAGCTTCCTGAGTTTGGGCTAGGAGTTCTGCTGTTTGAGCTTGATTTGCCGGAATTTGGAGGTCTAGGGCGGCGGCGACGCCGAGTTTGGTCGCAGCGAAGGTAGCCAAGTGCTGACACAGGCGCGGCCATTCTAATAGTTCTAGTGTTTCGGATTGAATCAAAGTTGAGGTGGTGTTGGTAATTGGCATTCCCAGGCGCTGACCTAGAAGGTTAATTAGACGATACTATTAATCAATTCTTCGGATAATTTTTGATAACCCACAGTAGAATAAGGGTTCGAGCGCAATATGCCTGCACAGGACAACGCTGACTACAAACTCAAAACCTAAGTTCAACTGTGCGGGTTCGGAACCTTGCTAAACCGGGTTTCTTGGTAAATTTCTCGTGACTTGTCGCCAAACTCGTAGAAACCGGGTTTCTCGCCTATGGACGCGGGCCATGAAATTGTCCGAAGTATTGATTGATTAATTTTAAAGTTTTTTTATTGTTTCCGGGCGCAACTTGAGGAAGATTTAGGAGAGTTCTCAGCAGTCAGAAGGCAGAAAGCTGTTATTTAAAAGCCCCATTACTAAGGCGAGATTTTGCTTTTTTGCGTTGCACGTCTAAAATTATACCTTCTATCGAGCTATTTTTGCGTTTGAGGGAACTGGCATGGGCTGTTTTTTGTGGGATTGAACAATTTGGGAATTTTAAATATGTCGGCGCAATTGTCGCGGTTGTATCCTAAAAAGTAATTGTGGAGCTGGTAGAAGTATGGCAAAGATTCTGGCGATGATCGCGGATGCTGTGACTGTTGAAGTCGTGCAAGAGTTGCTGGGGAGGGAGGAACATGAGGTGAGAATCGCTCCCGACGGTAATGAGGGTTTAGACTTGGCGAGGGAATTTTCGCCGGATGTGATAATTTGCGACGGGACTTCGCCTCAAATCAACTTTTTGGAGGTGTGCCGGCTGGTGAAAGCCGATCGAGAATTGGCTACAGCCTATTTTATTCTGCTGACAACAGCCGATCGCTTTGAAGAAGCCCAAGAAGTGGACGCGCCCTTTGACGATTTTCTGTTTAAACCGATAGTTAAGCAGGAGTTGTTGGGGCGGGTGCGCGCGTCTAAGCGATCGCGCGAGTTGAGGGCGCAGTTGGCGCTCACCCAGCAACAATTGCAACTGTCGCGCGATCCAATGCTGCAAAGTGAAAAAATGTCTCTTTTAGGCGAATTGGTATCTGGTATCGCCCACGAAATTAACAACCCCATTACTTTTATTTACAGCAATCTAACTCACGTCCAAAGCTACGCTAGCGATTTAATAGAATTGCTGCGCTTGTATCAAAAAGAGCTAGTCAATCCCGGAGCGGAAATTCTGCAAAAACAGCAAGATATGGATGTGGAATTCGTTCTCGACGATTTATTAAAAATTGTGAGTTCCATGCGTACCGGGAGCGATCGCATCCGCCAAATAATCTTGTCCCTACAGGATTTTTCCCGCAGCGATCGGTCGGGCTGGCAGTTATTCGATGTTTCCGACGGTTTAGAAAATACTCTGTTGTTGTTGCAGCACCGCTTGCCGGCTCGGGAGGGAAGGCGAGACATCAAGGTGATGAAAGAATTCGGCAATTTGCCACAGATTGAGTGTTATGCAGGTCTGCTCAATCAAGCTTTTCTGAATATTATCAATCACGCGATCGATACTTTGGAAGAGTCGGCTCAAGAGTTGGAGGAGTTGGAATCAATCAAATTTAAGCCTGTGATTTTGATTACCACTCAGGTAATCGATGCTCAGCGGATTTCTATTGAAATTGCTGATAACGACATGGCAATCAGCAAAGATATCACAGCGCAAATTTCTGACCCATTTTTGGTAGCAAAACCTGCGGAACCAACCATCCCCTCGGGACTTGCTGTCAGCTATCGGATAATTGTAGAGCAGCACAAAGGAGAGTTCAAGTGTTTTTCGGAACCGGGTAAAGGTACTAGATTTCTGATAGAACTTCCGCTGCGTCACAGTTAATTAATAGTATTTACCGTTGGGTGGGGCGGGTTTTTGAGATTGTTGCTTTGAGTCAAAAATTGTTGTGAACCCGCCCCGACAATGACTGCACAATATTTGTCAACTGAGTTCGGCAATGAGCCGAGAATTGATTTCGCTACTAATTTTGTACTCGCACTGCTGTTGCAGCGGACACTCGCCGCAGCGGGGTTTTTTTGCAGTGCAAACTGCTGCCCCAAAGTCCAGCAGTCCTAAATTCCAGCGGCCGACTTGGTGTTTGGGAGCGACTCGTTCTGCAGCTTCCCAAAGTTCGGGCGATCGCGATTTTACTTTACCGCCGTCAATCCCAAAAAAACGCTGCAAAATCCGAGCAACATTCGTATCGAGCACCGCTTTTGGCTGTCCGAAAGCATTAGCGCAAACCGATCTCGCAATGTACTTGCCAACTCCGGGAAGTTCCAGCAACTGAGCTTCCGTGCGGGGAACATTTCCCTGATAATTTTCTAAGATAACCAGTACCGATTCCCGCAGCTTTTGCGCCCGAAAAAAAAGACCCAAAGGCTGCAACAAACTAGCAACTTCCTCCGCAGGCGCGGCCGCTAGATCGGAGAGATTCGGATATCGATCGACAAATTCTTGATAAATCGGAGCCACTGTAGCGGCAGTAGTCTTTTGCAGCAACAACTCCGCCACCAAAATCGCGTAGGGGTCGCAGGTACGCCGCCAAGGAAAATCACGGAAATTCTGCCGGGCCCAAGCTTTCAGCCGGCGTTGAAACCACCGGATTTTAGCAGCGTCTAAATGCTTTGACCCAGGCTCAATATCGGAAGAAAAAACAACGGTATTTAAGGCAGGCATTTGATTGGTAGTTTTGATGAATTGCCAAGTTTATATCTATATATTAGCAGATTTAAATAATTTGTAAAACTCTCTTTTTCTGTTCTCGTTCTTCTCTTCCTCTGCGTACTCTGCGTACTCTGCGGTTTATAAAAAAAAATCTTATCAACTACCCGCCCGATCCGGAAACCTAGAAACCACTTTGATGTCAAATATTTGAATAAGATAAAATTTTGTATATGAAAGGGCAGAAGTTCCTAAAGATAGACGATAGTTGATGTTCAAGAGATTTCAAGCGTCCGCGAAAACAAATTTTAATCAGGTAATAAAATGGTAGTAGCAGCACCTGTTCAATCCGGCAGTCAGTCGATTTTTCAAACTCGCTACGACAACTTTATCGGCGGCAAGTGGGTGCCACCGGTGAAAGGGAAATACTCGGAAAACCTTTCTCCAATTACAGGAAAATCAATTTGTCAAATCCCCCGATCGAGCGCCGAGGATGTAGAATTGGCACTGGATGCCGCCCACGCTGCAAAAGACAAGTGGGGAAAGACTTCCCCAGCCGATAGGGCGCGGGTTATGCACAAAATTGCCGATCGAATCGAAGAAAACCTCGATCGCCTCGCCATCGCCGAAACCTGGGACAACGGTAAACCAATTCGCGAAACCCGCCTCGCTGACATACCGCTGGCGATCGACCATTTCCGCTACTTCGCAAGCTGCATCCGAGCTCAAGAAGGTTCGATCGGCGAACTCGACGAAACCACCGTCGCCTACCACTTCCACGAGCCCCTAGGCGTCATCGGACAAATCATCCCCTGGAACTTCCCGATATTAATGGCCGCCTGGAAACTCGCCCCAGCCCTCGCCGCCGGAAACTGCGTCGTCCTCAAACCAGCAGGCCCCACGCCCGCCTCAATCTTGGTACTGATGGAAATCATCGCCGACTTAGTACCAGACGGCGTAATCAACGTCATTAACGGGCCCGGCGCCGAAATCGGCAAAACGCTCGCCACCAGCCCCCGGATTGCCAAAGTCGCCTTCACCGGCGAAACCACCACCGGCAGGCTAATCATGCAATACGCCTCCCAAAATGTCATCCCCGTCACCCTAGAACTAGGCGGCAAATCCCCCAACATTTTCTTTGAAGATGTCTGCGCCCAAGACGACGAATTCCTCGACAAAGCAGTCGAAGGATTTGTGATGTTTGCGTTCAATCAAGGCGAAGTTTGCACCTGTCCCTCCCGCGCCTTAATTCAGGAGTCAATCTACGATCGATTCATGGAAAGGGCGATCGATCGCATCCGCCAAATCAAACAAGACAACCCCTTAGATCCGACAACCGCCCTCGGCGCCCAAGTCTCCATCAACCAGATGGAAAAAATCGCCGAATACGTCAAAATCGGTCACGCCGAAGGCGCAGAATGCCTGATTGGTGGCGAAAGAAACATCTTATCCGGCGACTTGCAAGACGGCTATTATTTCCAGCCGACAGTCTTCAAAGGAAACAACAAAATGCGAATTTTCCAAGAAGAAATCTTCGGCCCAGTATTAGCAGTCACCACCTTCAAAGACGAAGCCGAAGCATTAGAAATTGCCAACGATACTCTCTACGGTTTAGGTGCAGGAGTTTGGACTCGCGACATCAACACCGCCTACCGCATGGGTCGCGCCGTTCAAGCAGGCCGCGTGTGGACAAACTGCTATCACCTATATCCGGCCCACGCAGCATTCGGCGGCTACAAATCATCTGGTATCGGCCGCGAAAATCACAAAATGATGTTAGATCACTACCAGCAAACTAAAAATTTGTTGGTCAGCTACAGCCCGAAAGCATTAGGTTTCTTCTAAGTCATATCAAATGCCGTACAACTGGAATTGATATAATTCATCTGCGTTTATCTGTGTTTATCTGCCCTCATCTGCGGTTAAAAAAAGAGAACTCCTTAACCGCAGATGACAATGGATTGACGCTGATTCACGCAGAGGTCGAGAAGAGAGATATGAATAATTCCGATGAAGCTCGGATGTGGTATCATTAGTTGTCAGTTATTAGGAAGAGATAAGATGAAAGAATAAAAAACTTTTCTTCTTCCATCTTCCTTCTTCCATCTTCCTTCTTCCTTCTTCTAAAATGGAAACGATCGCAAAAGTCACCGCAACAGAAGCCGCTTTAAAATTAATTAACTATCTCAAAACTCAGCACGGAGAATTGATGTTTCACCAATCCGGCGGCTGCTGCGACGGTAGTTCCCCGATGTGCTTTCCAGATGGCGAATTGATAATCAGTGATGGTGACGTATTGCTGGGCGAAATAGGCGGTTGCCCCTTTTATATTGCAGCGCAGCAATACAAATATTGGCAGCACACGCAGTTAATTATAGACGTGGCATCGGGGCCAGGAGGCAGCGATTTTTCCCTGGAAGGGCCGGATGGAGAGCGTTTTATTACTCGTTCTCGCTTGTTTGTCAATGCTGATTAATTAGTTATTGAAAACGCGAGATATGTTAGATTCCCGACTTTTTAAAGAAGTCGGGAATCTGGGTATTTTTTTATGCGGGCTTAGTTATACACGCATTTCCTCAATAAATGAGATGCCATCAAAAACGCCATCTTTAAAAGCTTGAGTGCTACGAACTCGATGATTTTCGGCTAGTAAAGTCATGGTTTCCATAAAAGTAATCAGTGCATTATCCTGAGTTTTCGTTGCCCGAAAGCATATAACTTCCTGGCCCGCATCCCACGCAATCGCCGAAAAATCCGAATAACTGCTAGAAAACAATTTCAGAATCCGATTTTCAAACTCCCCTTGAAAATTGAGCTGCAGGCGAGAACCATCTGAATATTCATAATTGTTAACTTGTCGGTAGTGACTTCCCTCAATCGAGATGGTAAAATTACCGAAGAAGCTGCGAGAAAATTGTCCGCGAGTATCGGTCTTAATATACTCACCTTGCCAAGTGCCAAGATGACGGGTGAAAATTTCAGGAACTTTCTCTAAATCAGGAGGGTTTAGAGGGGTGAGAGTATCTTGATGAATCACAAAATCGTTACTCATTGATTGGCATCCAGTTTCTTTACAAAACGCGATCGAGTAAAATGCTTTTTTCTGAAATACCCGATTTCTTCAAGAAGTCGGGTATCTGGGTATATTGATGATTTTTCATTGAGCTAGCGGCGACCTATTTTCAAACTCATTTCGCGGCTAGTGCG
This sequence comes from Microcoleus sp. FACHB-61, assembly GCA_014695295.1. Lineage (GTDB taxonomy): Bacteria > Cyanobacteriota > Cyanobacteriia > Cyanobacteriales > Microcoleaceae > Microcoleus. The sequence goes on from JACJNY010000057.1 coordinate 156,952, forward strand.
CTGATATTCGTGGACAATCGGCAATCTTTCAGTTTGAAAATTTTCTAATGCTTCTGCAATGCTAGCACTAGATACGAGATTTTGCGCTAAAGACAGGCCGTCTTCCCAGCCGGAAGTCATACCTCTAGCGCGTGTGGAACTTTTCGCGTGGGCCGCATCTCCAATTAAGATAACACGACCATCATAGATTTTTGGTAGGGGGTCAATGTCATAGGAAAAACGACATACAATATTTTCCACAGGGGTTGATTCAATCACTTTTCGCGCATCCTCTGGGAGTTTTGCTAGTTCTTGGGGAGGAATGGTAATATTATTAGGTTGTAGTTTTCCTACTTCCGACTCTGTGCGCTCTTTTTCAATAAAGAAACCCCAATGAGTGCGACCTCCACCAATGTGAAAGAAGTTGGCATAAATTCCCCTACCGCGTACATAAACAAAAAAGTTTCCTTCGGGACAGAAGCTGTGATCTTCGACAATTCCTCGCCAGACGATATCGCCTAAATAGAATAGTTCAACGCCGGGAACTATATATTGACGAACTTTTGAGACGATTCCATCGGCACCAATTAAAAGATCGCCTTCCCATTTACGGCCATCTTTAAAGTGGGCGATCGCACTGTGCTCGGTTTGGGCGATCGATGCTAATTCCGCATTAAAATGAATACACTCAGGCGGTAACTCTTCGAGGAGTGCTTCTAGAATAGCTTTGCGGTGTACCAGCATTCCTGGGAGTTCATTTTCTTCGTAGGTGACGGGTTCGGAATTTATGACTCCGCCGCGCAGGTTGCGAAACTCGAATACTTTGACTCGATCGCCTGAGTTGATAATTTTTTCGGTGACTTGAGGGTTGCCTTGATGAAGTGCTTGCATACCTGCTTGCACGATCAGGATACCACAGCCATCGGTGCGCGGATGGGGTGCTTTTTCAAACAAGGTAACTTGAAATCCTTGTTGAATGAGCAAAATTGCCAGATAAACTCCTGACGATCCGGCGCCGATAATACCTATCCTACTCTGGGACGAAACCATTAGTGCTTCTCCTAATTTAAGATTGCCGAGCGGTTCTCAAACACTATTGTAATTAAGGAAAATCCAATTGGGGCGATCGCTCAATTGCGGATTGAGATTTTGCTGATAATAGCGACAGCTTGAAGCCGGCAGCTATTATCAGTATCTGGGCTGATGCAGGATTAATTATTAATTGGCGACTTCAAATTTTACGCACTCAAAACTTAAGACTACTTTAAGCTTGAGTATTTTTAATTAAAGCCAATTCTATTTTGTCACCAGCCTTTTGAGTCACTTGTGCGCGCAAACCAGGCCCAAAAAAAGTAGCTATTTTGTCTTGCTTTTCTTCCCATAAGTCGATCGGGATTAGCGGCGAATAAAACTCTAAAATTAACCCATAAGCACCGTCAACATTAACTTCCCGCAAGCCCTGCAGGAGAGGCCGTTCCTCATCTGTAGGGGCCAGGCCCAAGCGCTCCAAAGCATCATCTAAGTGGGCGGGTTGGCCGTAGCGAAATCGGGTGATATCTTTGCGGACTTGGTTTTGAGTATCTGTGGCCTGACTTGCTCGGAGGAGGAGAACTTCAGCAGAGGTAGGTTCAGTGAACTCCACAGGTTCGAGTTCGGCCGCTTTCAGGGCCAAACCTCCCAGCAACAGCGGAATTCCATAAAAAAAACCCGCTAGGTTTAGGGTAGGTCTGTCTGTGAAGTAGGCTCCGAACCCGACTGCTGCTATAATACCGCCCACAACTAAGGCTAGGTTTGCTAAAGAAATTTTACGTAACATATTAGTGAGGTAGTTAGCTGGAATCAACAATATACTTTAATTATTATCTGTCAAAAAGTCTTGAATAAATTTAGTTTTTTTGCCAAAAGACCTGCAAAAACTGCTAGCATCTATGAGCGCGGGAGCGGTGTGCATCCACAGTCTTGTCTCTAGCTTCAGAAGCTTATCCCGCCGGACTCGCCCGGGCGCGCCATCGGTAAATATACGTGTTAATTGCACGGCGTTGGTTCCAGAAGGCAATCGAGATCGGCAGTATCATCAAAGTATACAGAGTGGCGATCGCGATCGACGCTCTTGCCCTTTCAACCATTTTTCGGACATGATTAAAGACGAAGACAAACAAACTGCTGGAGCAAACAAGTCGGTTCTGGAGCAGATTAATTCGCTCAAACGCGAAGATGAAAGGCTTTATAATATCTTAGCGATCGATGTCTGGGCCCTAGCCAAGACAATGGATGAATATCAACCGGGATTTTGGGCTGCTTTTATGAAAAACCGGGAGAAGGCCCTGAAGCGATTTTTAGCTGGGATGATGAAAAATAAACCCGCAGATACCAAACGTCCGCCTTTTTTGCGCTAAAATTTGGCTGAAGTTTTGCTGAAGTTTTGATGTACAATCAAACTATAACACAGACCAAAAAACCATGAGCAGGTTCATCACCTTCAATATAAAAACAGTGAAGGATTTGCCCAGAAAGGTATGTCGGTGAATTAAGAATCCCCGTCTGTTGGCAGAGGGGAATGTCAAATATTTTTGTTAATAGTAGCAAAGGCAAAAAACAATGGATGCACAGACACTCAAAGAGCGCGTAGCAGAGATCGAAGTCAAGCGGGAATCCCTCGTGCGGCTGTTAGATCGATCGGACTTGGGAGCCCTGAGAATAGATGTGGCTCAGGCGATCGAAGAAATTGACGATCTTTTAGAAGAATTCAAACGCACTTTTAACAGTTAAGTAGTCAGTAGTCATTAGTCATTAGTCAGTAGTCAGTAGTTGTCAGTGGTCATTAGTTGTCGCGCATTTAAGTTGGATAGTTATGTTAGTAAAAATCTTGTAGGGTGGGCATCTTGCCCGCCCTACAAGTCAAAATTAAATGCAGTACAGCTTAATAGCTAACAAGAACCGACCACTGCTAACTGCAAATTTGACAACTGACAACTGACCACTGACAACTACTGACAACTACTGACTAATGACTAATGACTAATGACTAATGATTAATTCATCGCCATATCCATCAAAATTTGCTGAGAGCTCACTTCCGGGCAATTAGCAGGCGGCCGCCGCTGAGAGTAGTGTCCTCCCGGGTGCAAATCCCAAGCTTGGCGGTTGTCAGCCAGCATTACCCCCAAAATTTCTTGCAATTCCTTGGCAATTGTCGGGTCTTCCACCTGAACTATCGCCTCAACCCGTCTTGTGAGATTGCGCTGCATCCAGTCAGCAGAACCAATATACACCTCTTCGTCGCCACCGTTGAAAAAATAAAACATCCGAGAATGCTCTAAAAAGCGGCCGATAATACTGATAACTCTGATATTTTCGCTAACACCTTCAACGCCGGGACGCAAACAGCAAATCCCCCTGATAATCAAATCAATTTTAACTCCCGCTTGCGAAGCTTCGTACAAAGCAACAATAATTTGAGGGTCAACTAAAGCGTTCATTTTAGCGACAATGCGGCCGCAGCTACCGGTACTGCCTTCGCCTTGCAAGCGGCAGAATTCGGCTTCGCGGCGGATTAAAGCTAAAAATCGCTCGCGCATATTGACCGGCGCTACCAATAATTTTCGATAAGATACCTGCCGCGAATAACCTGTCAAATAATTAAACAAATCCGCTAAATCCGCTCCCAAATCCTCGCGACAACTCAACAAACCCACATCGGTATACAGTCCGGCTGTTTTGGGATTGTAATTGCCGGTGCCGATGTGGACATAGCGGCGGATGTAGCTGTCCTCGCGACGCACTACCATCACAATTTTGGTGTGGGTTTTGAGCCCCACCAAACCGTAAACTACGTGGACTCCAGCTTGTTCTAACTTGCGGGCCCAAAGAATATTATTTTCTTCGTCAAACCTAGCTTTGAGCTCTATTAAAACGGCTACTTGCTTGCCGTTTTCTGCAGCTTGAATTAAGGCGCTGACGATCGGCGAATCTCCAGAAGTGCGGTATAAAGTCATCTTAATCGCTAACACGGAGCGATCGTGCGCCGCCTCAGTAATAAACCGCTGCACCGTCGCCGCAAACGAGTGATAGGGATGGTGCAGCATCAAATCCCCCTGCCGGATAACGGTGAAAATATCCTCACCCTCTTCAGCATCCAACCTCGATTTGTCTAAAATCCTTGCCGGTTCCAAGTTCCGCAAGCGCGGCGGCACAACCGGAGTCCAAGGCGGGTCTTTCAGTTCCGGTACTGGCAGCCCCACAAAAGACATCAAATCCTTGAGGCCTAGCAGCCCCTCTACGACGTAAACATCTTGCTCACCGAGGGCCAACTCCTCCATCAGCATATCTCGCAGCGCAGGCGGCATAATCGCTTGAATTTCCATCCGCACCGCAGAACCTCCAAACCGGCGCTTGCGGAGTTCCTGTTCTATTGCCAGCAGCAAATCCTCTGCCTCATCTTCCTCCACGGTCAAATCGGAATTGCGAGTAATGCGGAACGGGTGATATTCCTCAACGTCCATCCCCGGAAACAAAGCTTCTAAATTGTGGGCAATCACCTGTTCTAGGGGCACGCCAGTCCAAACAGGAGACTTGCCCCTCTGCTGCCACTGCAAATCCCCCGGTAGCGGCAAAAACCTCGGCAAAACCTGCGGGACTTTGACGCGGGCAAACAATTCTTCGCGCGTGTCGGGGTCTCTGACTACTACTGCTAAATTGAGGCTGAGATTGGAAAGGTAGGGGAATGGGTGGCTGGGGTCAACTGCTAGGGGAGTGAGTACGGGAAATACTTGTTCTTTGAAGTAGCGGTGCAAGTAATTGCGCTGTTCTTGATTGAGGTCAATGTAGTCGAGAATGTAGATTTCGCTTGCTGCTAGTTTCGGCCGCAGGGTTTGCTCAAAATACGAGTGCTGCTGAGTAACCATCGGCAAAAGCCGCTTGTTCAGGGCATCTAGCTGTTGTTGGGGCGTGCGGCCGTCGGAGGTTAATTTGCTGACTTTTGCGTGTACTTGTTGTTTGAGGGCCCCCACGCGCACCATAAAATATTCGTCTAGGTTGGAGCTAAAAATAGCGAGAAATTTGAGCCTTTCTAGGAGGGGCGTGCGGGGGTCGAGGGCTTCGTGGAGCACGCGGTTGTTGAATTCTAGCCAGCTTTGTTCTCGGTTGAAGTAGTATTGGGGGTCGCTGAGGTTGATTTCAGTGTAGGTTTTGGGGGGGGTCTTTTTTGGCTTGGGCATGGTTTGAGGGAGTCTTTGGGAGGCTCTGTCGATCGCATCTGTGAATTAGTATCGCAGGTTAAAGGATTTGTTCGCATCTGCTTTTGGTCGAACGCACGTTTTTGTCTGTCATCCGCGAGGGTCTGGTACGCAATATGTGTAGGGACGAAGGCCCTCGCCGTGTCCCTACCGTATTTCATCCGATGATATGTGATGGTCGATCGCGCGTTTTTGTAATACCTGTAGGGAAACGGCCCAGCCTAAGTCCTGCCCCTGGATCTGCGACTTATCCCCTCGCCCCAATCCAATTCTGTACCGCATTCCGCAAGTCCTCTTGATTTGGCCCAAAACCTGTTAACGGCAATTCCAGCGGTGGGTTAAGCGTGCCATGCTTGATAAAATTCTGGGTAAGTCATATTTTCGGCACAATTCCAGATGACTCGGTAGCACTTCTCATTGCGACCAAAATAATTTTTGTAGATTTCGGAAGTTAGGCATTTTTTTAAACCTGAAACTGCGGTAGCGAAATGTTTACCTGTCATAATTTCCCCTAAGCAATCTGCTGGGTCATACACGGTATCTTCATGACGTGACTTGCGGATTAACTCTACTAAGGCGATGATAGCCACTGAGTTATGTTTGTCTAGCTTCCCTAAGCTATATGCCGCTACACACCGGGTATCTGCATGACGTGAATTGCGGATTAAATCGACTAAAGCGGCGATCGCTTCAGGACCATCTTTTCCTATTGTCCCTAAGCTAGATGCTGCTTCCCACGGGCTATGTTCATCACCTGAATTGCGGATTAAATCGACTAAAGCGGAGATTGCTTCCGGGCTATCTTTGCCGATTTTCCCCAAGCTTTCTGCCGCTAAACGGCGAGTCTCTTCATTCTGAGAATTAGCGATTAAATCGACTAAAGCGGAGATTGCTTCTGGGCTATCTTTACCGATTTCCCCCAAGCTTCCTGCCGCTAAAAGCCGAGTATATTCATCACCTGAATTGCGGATTAAATCGACTAAAATTGAAATTGCTTCTGGGCTATATTTGCCTATTTTTTTTAAGCTTTCTGCGGCTGATGACTGGGTTCTTTTATTGTTTGAATTGCGGATTAAATTGCCTAAAGATGAAATCGCTACTGTGTTACCTTTGTCTATTTTCCCCAAACATTCGGCAGCTCGCCACCGGGTAACTTGATTGCGGGAAGTGTTGAGTAACTCGACTAAAGCAGCGATCGCAACAGGGTTATTTTTGCCAATTGTGGCTAATCTTTCTGCCGCTTGATAACGATTATCTTTAGGACGGTAGTTGCGGATTGAATCCAATAAAGTTTCGATCGCTACCGGGTTATCGTTGTCTATCTTACCTAAAATTTCTGCCGCGAAGCATTGAGTAACTTTATTATCTGAAGTGCGGATTAACTCGACTAAAGCGGCGATCGCAACTGGATTATTTTTGCCTATTTTCACTAAGCTATATGCCACTATTATATAGGTAGGTACGTTATACCACTCGAAAAATCGGTGTATACCGTTCTCAACTGAATTGGGGATTAGTTCTACTAAAGCGGCGATCGCTTCTGGGCTATCTTTGCCTATTGTCCCCAAGCTATATGCCGCTCGCTTCCAGGTGTTTTTCTCAACTGAAGTGTGAATTAACTCTGCTAAAGCGGAGATCGCTACTGCGCTATCTTTATCAATTTTACCCAAGATATCTGCCGCTTGCCACCGAGTAACTTCATCCTGAGAATTATTGATTAATTCGACTAAAGCGGCGATCGTGTCTGGGCAATTTTTGCCGATTTCCCCCAAACTTCTTGTCGCTTCCCTCCGGGCATATTCATCACCTGAATTGCGGATTAACTCGACTAAAGCGGAGATAGCCCTTTGGCGATCTGTTTCTTTCAGAACTTCCCTTGCCCTCTCGGCAATGGGATAAAGAAATGTCCGCCAATCCTGTTTTTGCTTATTAAAATAACCAAACCCCCACGTAACAACTTGTCGCACAATTTCATCGCCCAGGCGACACTCCTTAAACTCAGCAATCCCCGCAGCCGCTAGAAAATATGCCCGATATCCATAAAATTTATCCCACCCAACCTTAAACTTAACCAACGCTTTAATAAACGCTTCCTTCTCCTCCTTCCCTACATCCTCACGCCCCAACCACAGCAAAATCACCTCTTTCCACTGCTTCTCAAAAATGCGATAGCTAGCATCAGGATGTTGCGGATTCTTAGGAATATGATTCAAGAAAAAGTGCCAATCCTCAACCGCCAACGCCGCAAAATATTCCAGAAACGTCGGATGGTAAAAAGCATAAATCCCCTCCGCCGTCTCCGCATCCCTCGCCACTAAATTCAGCCAACCCAAATCGCAAGCTAACTCAAAATGGAATTCACCCATCACCCGATATCCCACACTTTCGGGCCACTGAAACCGCGACGTTTCATTTAACATCCCTGAAAGTGCCAATTTCCCCAAAGCTGCATTCAATTCCTGCTTCTGAATCAAATTCAGGCGCGGTTTTTTCCACTGATACAAAGTAGTCACAAACCGCCGATAAAGCTTCGCCTTAGTATCCGGCAAATCCTCATCCAACGACTGCCAAGTGCCGCACAATAACGAACATCTCAGGGGATTTTTTACTAAATCTCGAATTCGCTCTTTTCCTGATGCTGCTAATGCTTCCCGTAGCTGTTGAGAAAGATCCCCCCCAGCCCCCCTTAATAAGGGGGGAGTAAGAGTTTCCCCTTCTTGTTTCCCGTCCCCGTCTTCTCTTGTCCCCCCCCTTATTAAGGGGGGGTTAGGGGGGGATCGAAACCATTTATCGATAAACATTTCCACTTGTTCGGGATAGGAAAACTCCAGAGTGCGATAGGGAGCATCCCAGTTTTGCAGTAAGTATAAATGCTGAGGAAAATTACCAGCAAATTGATGAGAGAATAGAAATCAGAGACAATACGATAAACCGAGTAGATATGACCCCAGAA
>JACJNY010000058.1 GCA_014695295.1 Microcoleus sp. FACHB-61
ATCTAACGTAGTGACAGGTTCCGTTGTATACAGAGTTCCAGGACGATACAGATTTCCTAAAACTTCTTTCTTTTTGGTGTCAAAGCTAATAATAGGATTGTTTGCTTCTTTCTACTCTGTATCAAGTCTCGCAATATTTTTAAATTGAGCGGCCCGATTTTTGTTGATTCCTATTGTTTGCTTTTTTTGGGCTTTTCGTTTCACATATCCATGCTTTTTTAATAGCTTTCCAACTAAGGGTAGACTAATGGTGAAACCTGCCGTTCGTAGTCCAGAAGCTATTTCTTTATGCGTCAAATTAGTCCATTTAATTAACTCATTCATTGGGTCTCCGGCTGTGTAATTTTTTAAAACTTCTAAAAATGCTGCATCAATGCCAATTTGAGTAGACAGAATACTTTTTCTTCCCCCTCCTTTCTTTCTGATCCTGGAACTATTTAGTGTCTCTGAGTCCATTTTTTCTAAATCTTCCAATCCCTTGATGATGGTATTTCGACTGCATCCCAAAAGTTGCATTATATAGCTAATTCCACCCCATCCCAATTTTTGAGATTCTATAGCTGCATACCTTCTTTTATCCTTTTCTGATAAGGATTTATAAAATTTTTTCATTTCTGACTCAATTGAATTAAAATAAAACATGGGTTTAAACGCAAATTAGAGTAGTTGAGGAGAAAAATCCGTTGTGAGTTAATCTCTGTTTTGGTGAAAATTGCAATAAGCGCACTTTTTTTCAGTATAACCAATAATTCATCAACTTATTTATTTTTCATTCCTAAGCCTATGATTGAAGCGGTGGGTGCTTCTATCTTGTGTTTGTCCCCATACTCTCCTGATTTTAATTCAATTGAATTAGGGTGGTCGCAACTCAAATCTTTATTGCGACAGTTTTCACCAACCACCACTAAAATGGTTGACACCATAATTGCTGTGGCTCTTGACTTAATTAATCCGAAACATCTCAAAAACTGGTTTACTAATTGCTGCTACTGTACCTCATAACATCCGGAAGTGCTGTATATCTCCGTCTGGCAAAGCTAGAAATTTTTCTAAAGTGAGTTTGGTTCCGATCCCTACAATGAGTCCCAGCCCTCTCGCTAATTAATTCAAATATCAATTATACAAACTTTCCCAACTTTCCTAAAGTTCCCTCCTCTCCCCTCTCCTCCTCTGTGGAACAGGCGTCCCGCCTGTGAATCCCTGCGGTTCAATCCAACACTCCCTTACCAACAAATGTGGGGCAGAACATCCAGCCCGCCCCACATTCTCCAAAAGCCCTCAAACCCTTCACTTCACCCAAGCGGGATGAGCCATCAAAGCCGCAAACGGCTGCACACCCCGCAACTGATTCGACAGCGGCAAATGGCCCCTAGGCGCGCTCAAATCCCAAATAAACTCTTGCGGATACCGCGTCCAATTATTCCCCTTCTTCCAGCCAATTAGCGGCCACAACTTATCCCAATTTTTCCCCGAACCGAGCCAGATTTCCCGCTGCACCGAAAAGCCAAATTTGCCTTCGGAATGAACTTTCCACAGCGTATTAATTGTTTGCAAATCCGCTACGGGCAAACTCTCAACTTGCGTAAAATACAGCCACTTTCTCTGCAAAGCTGTATCACCCGCCAATTCACAAAGCTTGTCTAAAGTCAAGCGATCGGCTTCTTGAAATTCCTGTAACGCCAATAATTGTTGCAGCGGAGTGTAATCAATGTTAGAGTCCGATCGCAGCGGCACAAGCCCAGTCGGAAAGTTCGCTTGCAAAAACTCCGCCGCTCTCGGAGAATTAGCACTGTAAAGAATTTGGTAAGCCTTACCCATTACCGCAGTCGGTGCCTCTGACTTGCGCTCTAATAAAAATTCCATCAATACATCCCAACCGGAATCTGCTATTTGTTGTTGCAGCAGTTGCAGTTGAGTTTTTTCCGAACCAGACCTCAACTGAGAGCGGAGTTCGGCTGTATCGGCCGCCGAGTCTAGAGGAGAAGTAGAAATCGAGTCAGTCATGAGAAACTATCAGCTATCAGCTATCAGCTATCAGCGATTAGCTGAAGCCCTGGTTTTCCCCCATTGTACAATGGTACTGACTCCGATTCACTTCTGTGTACTCCGATGCCTGCGCGCAACACCGCCTAGTTTAGCTGATCGCCCGCACACTCTTGACCAATGGCAGCAATAGCAAATAAGCCTACCATCTGAATTTTACGATCGATGCCATGTCAAAGAGTTTTTCTTGAACCTAGTCGTCCACGATCGAAACCCATGCAGAGAACGAAGGCGGGAAAAAGTTTATATCATATTCCGAGTCTTCCCACTCTTTGACCCAAAGCGGCACGGCGCCGGGGCGAGGAGTTGCAGCAAAGGTGCGTTCTTTGACTTCGATCGAGTGAAATAGCTGTTTTAAAGTATCTCCCCGATCCAAAGCTTCGCTGAGGATGTCGTCCAAGTCAGGATCGACCCGTTTGACGCGGTTTTTGTCCTCCTCAAGCCACAGAAGTTTCAAAGACTTCAGATCCCTCGGACTGAGGATGCTCTTGTAGTACACGCGCTTGAGGGTCGCTACCGGCTCCAATGAGCGTTCGATCCGGCGAATTTGCTGAACTCGCAGGTAGTGCCATTCCGCTAAACGCTTGCTTTCCGAAGGCGGGAGGGTTCCCTTCCCCGCTGCGTGTTTGTAGTCGTATTTAATCAAACTGCAAGCCATATTGGCTAGCAGGTGAATCAACTGTTTTTCTTTGGGTGTCGCCTGACGCCGTTCCTGGGTTCTTGTCAATACGCGCTGTCTGCGGGTAGTTTCGAGACTATTTTCCATTGGGTTTTTACGAGATGAAATACGATTGTGCCAGATCCGAATCCCGAATATCAGAAGGTAAGGAAGTTAATAGGCAGGGAAACTCCACCGACAGACTCGCCTTACCTGTTTATTTTCCCATCCACCGTTCTCTGAAACTGACCCCCACCCCCGGGATTAGGTAGACTGATATTGGGATCGAGTTTTAACCGCCTCGATCCGAGGCGGTTGGGACAACAAACGCCACCACAACCACAACCACAACCACAACCACAACCGCACAAGAGCGAACCAAACAAGAGCGCCAATTATTATTTCATGCCTTTACCGGTTTTTACCTCTTCTTGCTCCCCATCCTCATTCGTTCCAGTGTAGTTAAAGTCGGGACGACTCTCCCAAGCCGTCAAACTGCTGGCTGATGAAGGTTGTGGGGCGATCGCAGAAACGCTGGCGCTGCCTGCATGGAAAAAGCCGAAGCCAGCCGAGGCAATTACCCCTAATACTAAGATGCTGTTTTTCATGTTCGATGACCCTGATTTACGTAGATTGGCACTTTTTGGCTAACCCGATCTGTCAGAAATGGGTTGATGCAATAACCCACTTGTCTTCTGATAAATCTGCCTGCCATAATCAATTCAGACAGGCACACCCGCTTGCGATCGGAAACGCCGGAAGTGACGTGTTACTAACGTCCACGATCATCCACCAACCCGAATCTTTTGGGTAGTGGAGCGAAAGCCATCAGGGCGTCGATCCATCAGGGAGTTATGCCATCAGGGTGCTAATCCATCGGGTAGTTAAGCCATCAGGGCGCATCTTCTACAATTAGCCACAGACTTAACTTTTATAGTTGAGCAAGTGGTTAGCCGGGTTCTGACAACGCCTTTAAGAATTAAACTTTTTGTGGATTCATCCGAAAAGTTTGTTCTTAGGTATCCCCGAACGCGAAAGCCCGGGGAAAGCCAGCAGCATGGAATGCCATGCAATCTAAGTCAACTAAAAAAAACGCAGATTAACGATATCTCCCACTCAAGCAGTCCTCAGCCAAACGCTGAGGTTTTTTATTGGCAGCCATTGCTCAGCCTTTTCCTCCGGCATTCGGCAGACGGATCTCAAGGCAGAAGGTTGACGGCGCTGTGGTTATGAGTTTCCCTGGTAACATCATACCACCGGGTGAATTTTAAAGTATTATTGTAAAAAAATGTGAAAAAAAGGGCGTTTTAGCGTTCTCAATCCGATCGAGTGAAAATTTATCTAATTATGTGAACGAGTGTAAACAATCAAGTGCCGGGGTACGATCCAGCAGCTTGCAGGATTTGGGGCGAACGCTTGCAAAGATACGGTAAAGATTGACAAGGAGAAAGGTGAGCTAGTAGACAATAGAGAAAGAGGAACAAAAATTTTCTCCCATAGTAAGCTGGCAATAATTGAAATTTGTAACCTTTTGATCGCAAAGCATAGGGGCGCAGCATCTTGATGAATTCCCAGATGACAGTAGAAGTCAACTCAACCTACCAATATCAAGTCGGAGGATATTTGCCTGCCGGTGCGCCCACCTATGTCAGGCGATCGGCCGACAGCGAACTCTACGAAGGACTCAAAGCCGGAGACTTCTGCTACGTGTTGAGTTCGCCGCAAATGGGAAAGTCCAGCCTGCTAGTGCAAACGGCCAAAAGGTTGCAAGCAGAAGGTACAGTTTTTGCCGCCATCAACTTGAGAAGCATCTGCAGTCCAGATATCTCCCCCCAAAAGTGGTATGCCGCAATCATGTACCGCATGGCAAGCAGTTTGCACCTCACAAACAGGTTTGATGCCATCAAGTGGTGGAACGATCGCGAACTGCTGCCGCCGGTGCAGCGATTGGAGATATTTATCGAAAAAGTTTTGCTCAAGTCAATTCGGCAAAACCTGGTAATTTTCATAGATGACATTGACAGCACCAGCAGCCTAAATTTCAGTACCAGCGATTTTTTTGCTTTGATCCGGGCTTGCTACTCCAAGCGGGCAGAGCAACCGGAATACGATCGCCTGACTTTTGCGGTTCTGGGAGTAGCAGCGCCGTCAGAATTGATCCGAGATCCAAGCTGCAACCCTTTTAATATTGGACAGCAGATTAATTTAAGTCTATTCCAACTGCACGAAAGTTTGCCGCTAGCAAAAGGATTGGCACTCAAAGCTTTTCGCCCCCAAAAAGTGCTCCAAGAAATATTAGCTTGGACGGGAGGTCAACCGTTTCTGACTCAAAAGCTTTGCCACTTGGTACTTGAATACGGGCCTTTCATTGGCAGAAATTCCGAAGCCCAGCAGGTTGAAAAACTGCTCAAACACAGAATTATTAAAGATTGGGAAGAACGAGACGATCCCCAGCATTTGACAGCAATTCACGATCGCATTTTCCATAGCCGCTGCGACCTCACGCGGCTGTTAACGCTGTACCAGCAAGTTTTGCAACCGCCAGACCCGACAAAACCGAGGGAAGCGCAGGGAGTACCTGCCGATTACTCTCCCGAAAAAATCGAATTGCAAATGTCAGGACTGGTTGTTAAATATCAGGGTAAATTAATAGTTGGCAACCGAATTTATCAGTCAGTTTTTAATCGGTTTTGGGTGGAAAAAGAACTGGGAAAATTGGCTCCGTACTGCTCCGCCCTAGCAGCATGGCTGGCTTCCGACCGCGAAGATGAATCGCAGTTATTGACAGGGGAAAGTTTGCAGTCAGCTTTGGATTGGGCGGCGAACAAACAATTAAGCCAAGAACACTATTGGTTCTTGAATCCCGATCGAACTTTTCGGGAAAAACCGACAGTCGTTGCGACACAAGTTGCAGACAGTAGCGCAGACATCGGTGCTGACAGCAGCATTCTCACCCCGCCCTCAGAGACTGTTCCAACTGGCAGCAACGAACAGAGATTGTACGATCACATCGTATCCTGCGTGGAAACAGAATCCCCCGCACAGGTGATCGAGCGGTTCCGAAAGCTATTTATCGACGGCATGGGCTATCCCGATCGAGAAATTGAAGCAACTTTGTACAGTATAGTCTCGGTCAAGCGATCGGATCAGCACTTTAAATATATCCTCCACCGCTGCTGCTACATCCCGATCAACCGCTGGCAATTGCACTCACAAAACCAATTGGCGATCGTAAAATTAGTAGATTTATTTATTAAGCAGAATTCTCCCCGATTCGGGAGGGAATTTTACATAGTCAAGCGCTTGCAAGAAGAAATAGCATTCTTTACTAAAAGTGAAGAATTCCAGACCCTAGAGCGCTTAGTAAAAGCCGTAGAGCGAGAGCCGGAACTGCATGAACAAGATACTAATTCGGCTTTGGGCGAATTGATTTGTCGGTATCCTTATTTGTACGGGCATACTCTGCTGAGCAAGGACAGCATTGAGGAAGACCAGCAAACTATCAAAAAACTGGAATTTCAAAGACAGCGACAATTTGAAAGAGATTTGTCTCAATATTTAAATTATTTGGTTGAGCCGAGACAGACAGAGATAGGAATTGTGCAGCGGGCAGTTAATCCCACACTTTTGAACGATGCGGAACTGCACTTAGCTGTCAGGGAATTTGCGGGAAAAGTAGCAGACGATCGCAGCTACAAAGAATCCGCTCAATTTTTCCTGAGAGAGGCCAGACAAACTCCATCTTACGCCTCATTTAAAGTGAATTTATATGAATATTTAATATCGTCGGTCGAACCAGAATACGGCGGGCGTCAATTTAATGACCGTTTGTACAAGCAAATCAAAAATACATTGCCAGAAAATGACTCGGTTAAATTCAATAATATATTGTTAGTTCGGACTTGCAACCAATTGTTCAACTTCTTAGTAGTGGAAGATTCCCAACATCCCAGCCACTACGTTTTTTACGACTTGGTGTACAACCTCGGCCCCAGCCGGACAATGGGTTTACTGCTCAAACTCGTTCTGCTTTCTGCCAAAGTTAAACCCGAGCTGGAAAAGCGAGTTTCTATTTTGTTCAATCACTATGAAGGTAAAGCTTCTAAGGAGATTATGTGGTTTGTAAAATCCTTGGAAAATTTAAATGTGGCTTTTGTAGTAAATTTTGGTCAGGCGGATTTGTCTTTAGTTAAGCAGCATCTTATTTTGAATTGAAAAATAACGAAATCGCTGGGATCGGGTTATATAATAGTATTAAGGTAAAAAAATCCACTAGAAACAAATGAAAGCATTTGAAGTCACAGGAACGATCGACGAACAAGGTCAATTAATTCTCGATCGACCTTTAACAGTAGACACTCCGGGCCCCGTGCGGATAATTTTGCTTCTTCCGGAACCAACAGATGAAGCTGAAGACGACCCCGACGATACTCCAGCCGTAGAAGTAAAAGCCAGTCTCACAAGAGAATTGCAGCAAGCCAAAGCCGGACAAACCAGATTAATCTCGGAACTGTTGGAGAGAATCGAGGCCGAATGAAGCCCAAGCAATCACGATCGGATTTGCGGATGACTTTGAAGAAAATTTGTAGGCCCAGTCGAAAAGATATCGCAATATCCGCCATGATGTCCAGGCAGTAATTGCTCAAATACAGGCTAGCAACTTTGATTGGCGATCGCATTTCCGGAATGGCAGAAGATTAGATCATCTTAAAAGTCAGGGTGCAAAACAGCACATCCAAAAAGGGGAAAGTGCAGCATATCGCATGATTTATCAAGTTGAATCGCCGTCGATCGTACTTTGGTTAACCATTTACTCAAAATCCGTGAAGCGAAGCTATCTTCCCGCAGGGGTTCCCGAAGGGTAGGGAATCGCGCAGATATCAGCCTCAACGAAATCCGCAGCATCATCGCCGAGTTTGATGAAAGCCAATAGCGGTGTATTATTAATTTTATGATTAGCTATCTCAAAGGCACAGTCGCCGATATCGCCAAAGGCAGCAACCGCGTCATCCTGACTCTGGAAGTCAATCAAATCGGCTATGAAATCCAAATTTTGCCCCGCGTGACCGGTCAATTGCCGGCATCCGGCGAAGTCGCCCAAATTTTTACCCACCAGCAAGTTAAGGAAGACCAAATCGTATTGTACGGTTTTGGCAGCGCGGCAGAACGCGATTTGTTTCGGCAGTTGACGAGTGTTAGCGGTGTTGGAGCTCAACTGGCGATCGCACTTCTCGATACTTTAGGATTGCAAGATTTAGTCCAGGCGATCGTCGGCGGTAACACCCGCATCCTCGCCAAAACCCCGGGCGTGGGTACAAAAACCGCAGAACGTCTCGCCCTGGAACTCAAAAGCAAACTCTCGGAATGGCGACAGCAAGCAGGTTTGACAACTTCAGTCGCCGCCGGAGTCCCCCCAGCTATTCAAGAAGAAGTCGAGATGATCCTGCTGGCGATGGGATACACTGCGGCTGAAGTCTTGCAAGCGCTGCAAACCCTGAGTCAAGACAGCACTTTGTCCGCCAAAGGTGATGCGGATGATTGGATACGTGAGGCGATCGCCTATTTGAGCCGATAGCAACTCTGGACATGGCGATGTCGTTTCCTTACTCCCAAATAATCATATTAATTGTAGGGAATCCGTTTTTATGTTTTGTCATCGCGGGCGATCGGGCAGGTAGAAACTTGGGGTTCTGGCCCGCCGGTGACTCAACCGCCAACTTCGGTAATTGTCTAAAGTATTTTTTTTGACACTTGACCGCTAGGGAAATCTAGGTTACTATTACGCCATTGCTAGATTCTAGTTGTAAATCCACACAAGCCAATACAAACTTGTCGTGTTAATTACTATCTAAATCAACAGCACCAGTACCTAGAAAATTAAATAGATTAGAGCAGTGTTTCAGCGCTTCAATCATTTAGCTGTGCGATCGCCTCGCTAAATGGCTGAAACACCGATTATCTCGTATAGGCGGCCGTTTACTTGTCCCGTAAGGGTTTCAGCGATTTTTGAGAGCTGATTTTCGGCTCTAAGTGAGCTGAGCATCAGAGGCGGTCGGAAATGCCTTCTGAAGCCTTTACTGGGTAAGGTTTTCAAAACGAGGGATCGCAATTCACTTTTCCCCGCCAGGGGATTGAAACACCCACCCAAAGTCTACCATCTGTGGAAGGCCCCAGTACAGTCGCAATTCACTTTTCCCCGCAAGGGGATTGAAACACAGTCTGTTACTAAGTCATAAACCTCTCTATACAAAGTCGCAATTCACTTTTCCCCGCAAGGGGATTGAAACACGTGATAGAATTGGGTATTGTAGTTCTCCATTACCTGTCGCCATTCACTTTTCCCCGCAAGGGGATTGAAACACGTGATAACCCTGTGTACACGGAAGCCTTCTGTAGTCGCAATTCACTTTTCCCCGCAAGGGGATTGAAACCCTTGAGCAAACTTAATAATATCTGCTTCTCCACATAACCTCGCAATTCACTTTTCCCCGCGAGGGGATTGAAACCCGTTGCTGCTGCCCTTTGGTGCTGGCATATCTTTTTGTCGCAATTCACTTTTCCCCGCAAGGGGATTGAACTATACCGTTGTTTCCTTCAACCAAGATGTTGGTCTTGTCGCAATTCACTTTTCCCCGCAAGGGGATTGAAACTCAATTATCACTCCGGATGTGGCAAAATGACCGATGAGTCGCAATTCACTTTTCCTCGCAAGGGGATTGAAACTGGCAAGCTGTAATCTCGGTACAGAATTGTTGCCAATGTGTCCCAATTCACTTTTCCCCGCAAGGGGATTGAAACTCACATCTGCCTGAGTTAGAGGATTTAGCGCACTTAGAGTCGCAATTTATTTGTCCCCGCAAGGGGATTGAAACTGGAAGTTGTCGGTTGTCCAATCTTCAACAGCTCCAGTTGCAATTTACTTTTCCCAGCAAGGGGATTCATATCAATTCCGGCTGCGCCGACATGATATGGAGGAGACGGCAGTGCCGTTTCCCTACCCCGATCGATTGTAGGGACTAAGGCACTGCCGTGTCCTCCGTTTGTATCTCGCTCTAGGAACTCTTGCACCAAAAAATTCATCTCGCACACTGCACCCTTGTCCATTCCCTGTGGTACAATTGCAGATTGTGACATCGTACAAAAAAAACTAAAATCAATTCATGGCTCTTACACAACAGCGCAAACAAGAAATCATGGGCGACTTCCAAACCCATGAAACCGATACCGGCTCAGCAGATGTCCAAGTCGCCATGCTGACCGATCGCATCACAAAACTCAGCGCCCACCTGAAAATCAACCAAAAAGACTTCGCCTCCCGGCGCGGTTTGATGATGATGATCAGCCGCCGCAAGCGCCTGCTAGCATACATCCAAAAGGAAAATGTCGATCGCTACAAAGCATTGATTGCCCGTCTAGGCATTCGCGGCTAAACACCAAAGCCAAAATTTGCGACAATATTCTTTAATCTTGGACAAACACCAAGACTTATTGAAAAATGTTCGAGATTTCAGGTTAGAGATAAAATATGTCCTCCGAACCACCCCGCAAGCGCTTGCCCTTTGAACCGGCAACAAATCGTAAAAAAACGCCTAAAAAGCCCCCAGAACCTCAAGCAAGCGTAGCCTTAGAGTCGGATTCTGCCGACAAGCAACCGAAAGCTAACAAAACCGGAAAACAGGCGCAATCCATCCCAGAAGTAGTCAGCCAACGCATGATATCCCGCATAGCGGTATTCTGCGGCATACCGACACTCCTGGGAATGTGCACATTTTTTGTCAGCTATTTTATAGTCAGCAAAGGCTTGTTCGATCTGCCCAACACAGCAGTATTGCTGGTAAGCATGGGCTGTTTTGGTCTGGGCGTTCTGGGATTAAGCTACGGAGTCCTCTCGGCTTCCTGGGATGAAGAAATTTCAGGAAGCACTCTGGGGTGGGAAGAATTTAATACCAATTTTGGACGGATGCGAGAAGCGTGGCGCGCGGCCAAACCAAAAAATTAGTCATTAGTTATTAGTTATTAGTCATTAGTCATTAGCTAACAACTAAGGTGTTAACGATCTAGAGTTTGTCTTTGGGGAGGGAACAAGAACCCGCCCCGCAACAATGCTAAAAATACTGATATAAATAGATTCTCGATCGCCATTGCATCTATTTTTCTCAGTGCATCAGTGTCATAATCCGTTTCTAGCCCAACTAAACAGGCAAAAAAAATATGATTATTGTAATGAAAGCCGGCACTCCAGAAGCCGAGATCGATCGACTAGACGAAGACCTCCGCACTAACTGGGGTTTGATACCAGAAAAAATCGTCGGCCGTTACAAAGTTGTTATGGGTTTGGTAGGCGACACCGCCGAGCTCGAACCTCTGCAACTGCGCGAAATGAGCACCTGGATTGAAGAAGTGCTGCGCGTGGAAAAACCCTACAAACGCGCTTCTATCGAGTACCGCCAAGGAGAAGCCAGCACAGTAGAAGTTGCTACTCCTTTAGGAACTGTGATGATCGGCTTGCACCACCCGATCGCGATCGTAGCAGGCCCTTGCTCGGTCGAAAACGAAGAAATGATTGTCGAAACGGCAATGCGCGTCAAAGCTGCTGGAGCTCATTTTCTCCGTGGTGGCGCGTACAAACCGAGAACTTCCCCCTACGCTTTCCAAGGTCACGGCGAGAGTGCTTTGGGATTGCTAGCTGCGGCCCGGGAAGCTAGCGGTTTGGGAATTATCACTGAAGTTATGGATGCGGCGGACTTAAGTGCGATCGTAGAAGTAGCCGATGTAATCCAAGTCGGGGCGAGAAATATGCAGAATTTCTCACTGTTGAAGAAAGTCGGAGCTCAAGACAAACCAATTTTGCTGAAGCGCGGCATTTCCGCAACCATTGAAGAATGGTTGATGGCTGCGGAGTATATCATGGCTTCTGGCAATCCGAACGTGATTTTGTGCGAGCGCGGAATTCGCGGGTATGACAGGCAATATACACGCAATACGCTAGATTTGTCGGCAGTACCAGTATTGCGGACTCTGACTCACTTACCGATTATGGTTGACCCGAGTCACGGCACCGGTTGGGCGCAGTTTGTACCCTCGATGGCCTTTGCTTCGATCGCCTCTGGTACTGATTCGCTGATGATTGAAGTGCACCCGAATCCGAAAAAAGCTTTGTCTGACGGGCCGCAATCTTTAACGCCGGATCAGTTCGACAAGTTGATGGAAGAATTGGCGGTGATTGGTAAAGTCATGGGACGTTGGCCGCAGCCCGTGCCAGTTTTGGCATAGAAACAGGCGAAACGCCTAACGTAAAATGCGATCGCGGTTAAATCCCCGACTTCTTAAAGAAGTCGGGGATTTTGTTATTCGGTTTTTGGAATAGAGGCCCAGGGGCGATCGTACTTCTAGGAAAGTTGGGAAATTTTGTATAATTGATATTTGAATTAATTAGCGAGAGGGCTGGGAGTCATGGTAGGCATCGGAACCAAACTCACTTTAGCAGAATTTCTAGCTTTGCCCGACGGAGATGTATATTGTGAGTTTGTAGATGGTGAAGCAGTCCCCAAAGTGTCTCCAAAATATTTTCATTCGACTTTACAGTTTACTTTGTGTCGCCTGATTCGTGTATGGTGTAAAGGACGCGGGCGAGTGCTTCCAGAATGGGCAATTTTGTTAAAACGTCAGGATAAAGATTGGGCACCTGTTCCCGATTTAACGTACATTTCTTATGAACGTCTGCCGAAAAGTTGGCGGCGAAATGAAGCTTGTCCCGCAATTCCTGAACTGGTGATTGAGATTATATCGCCGGATCAAAGTATGAAGGAATTTGAAGAGAAGGCGAAAGATTATTTGGCGGCGGGCGTTCCGCGAGTTTGGGCGATCGATCCAGAGGCTATTTTAATTAAAAGTTTTTTGACTGATGGTTCTAGTCAAGTTTATACGGATAATACACTAATTTTGGATGAGTTGCTGCCTGGTTTGGAGTTGACAACTAGACAGATTTTTGAAGAAGCGGAATTGATTGATTGAGGGCGATCGTACTCTGTGCAAGATACAGCATATTAGAGCGCGAGAAACCGGGTTTATTGAACAGAATCAGTAATGATGCGAGAACTCTAAAGAAACCCGGTTTCTGGGCTGTAATTCATAAGCCTGGAATAAGCTGTATGTACTATGGTTTTTTGGCGCTTACCCGTTATTCATTGAATTAGCGGGCACTTTGATTTAAGATTGTTTCAATTTGATTTTGTACTTGTTCAAGTTCCCGACGTTTGTCAGCCAGCCAAACCTTTTCGGCTTCGCATTCTGCTTGATTTTGGCGATCGCGTTACAAGATAACCGCAAAATTTATCAAAGTACCGTCTTATGAATCATGAAAAGCAAGCAGAATTTCACTTTGGCAAACCCCTGATATTAACAGTTAGTAAGCGATTCCTTCTTCTGTCCAGTCTTCTTCAACAGACTTCTTTCCAACCCCCACCCTGCTAAACCCGACTTTTTCCAACTCAACGGGGCGACAAAAGTGCCGACTTTTCTAGACTGACAAATTTTGGCTTCCGTGACATCATGTAAATAGGTTAAGTTAATCAAGTAAAAAAACGGAGTTAATCAATGCGTTTTGGATTTTTGAGTTTTGGTTTACTGGTTCTCTCAGGAGCGATAATTGCCGTAGATGTCGCACCTTCTCTAGCAGCAGCAAGCGCCCAAACAAACAGAGAGTTGTCACAGTCGCAGGCACAAGAGCGATCGCAGCAGCTAATTGCCTGTAGCTGCACTCCCTCAAGCTGCAGTTGTAGTAGCCGTCCTAGTCGCCGTCGTAGATAGGATAATTAGCAGCTATCGAGTGACTGCTGTTTTTAGATAGTTGAGGATTGGGTATAAAAGAATAGTCTTTTTTCAGTCCAATCCTCTGTTTGTATAACTTAATTGGTAGATCGATTCACCAACAAACTTGCTTGCTGCTACTAAGCTTTATTAACGAGGAATACTCCAAATCCTAACAGAACTATCTGGACTGCCACTGGCAAGAGTCTGCCCATCGGGGCTAAAAGCAACAGAATAAACCCAATTTGAATGTCCGGTCAGAGTTTGCAATAATTCGCCAGTACGCAGATTCCAAAGTCTAATGGAGTTGTCATAACTGCCACTTGCCAGAGTTTGCCCATCCGGGCTGATAGCAAGACACCAAACCGAGCTCAGATGTCCAGTAAGAGTGCGCTGCAATTCCCCTGTTTTCGGATTCCACAGTTTAATACTATTTTCAGCAGTACCGCTAACTTCGTTCCTGCCACTACTGCTAACAAGGGTTTGACCGTCAGGACTAAAAGCGACAGACAAAACTTGCGCTGAATGTCCTTTAAGAGTGCGGATTAATTTCCTACTATTCAGACTCCACAACTTAATAGTCAGATCGTCACTACCGCTAGCAAGGGTTTTACCATCAGGATTAAAAGCGACCGAAGTAACGTGGTTAGTATGTCCGTAAAAAGTATAAAGCAGCTCTCCTGTATTAACACGCCACAGTTTGATTGTTTTGTCATGGCTGCCACTAGCAACGGTCAGACCATCAGGGCTAAAAGCAATCGATCTAACATCGCTAGAATGACCTTTGAGGGTGCCCAAAAGCATCCCAGTATCTAGATTCCATAACTTAATTGTTGTGTCCTTCTCATTTTTCGCGTCCTCCTCTAGTTGCGGTCCGGTAGCCAGCAATTTTCCATCCGGACCGATCGCAACTGACCAAAGCTTTGATGAAGCTCTAGATAGTTTTTTAATGACTTTCCCTGTACGCCAATTGTAAAGTTCGATCGGTTCCTCGTAACTACCTCTGATAAGGGTCTGTCCGTCAGGGCTAAAAGCAACTGAGGTGACTGCATCAAATACTTCCGAACCTCCTTTCAAGGTGTTGATTAGAGAAAGATTTTTTAAAGGTGCAGGAGATTGACCTTGTAAAGGAACAAATTTAGGTAAAATTAATACAGTGACGCTGGCAAATGCTGTTATTCCAATTCCGACTAATGCTTTCTGGGTTGTAGCTAATGACTTCAGCCACTTTCTTTCAGTATTCAGCGGGCTAATTCCCTGTAACTCAGTGGGAGGAACTGCCGACAACCCTTCTGCACCAGGGCATTCAATCTTAGCTATAGCGTGTAAAATTGCTTCGGGATTTTTCGGTCTATTCTTGGGATAGAAAGCCATCAGCTCATCAATTAAATCGGCCAGCAATCCCGAAATTTGTGGTGCTTTATCTCGCCAAATCACCTCTTCATATACCTCGTCTTCAAGGTTCGCTGGATTTTTTCCTGTTATAAGAAAGACAAAAGTGCGTCCCAAGGCGTAGAAATCGGATTGAGGCAGCGCTTTGCCGTTTTTTTGCTCGAACGGGGCGTAGCCTGGTGTATATATCTTTGTAATTTCCCCCTCATTCTCGTCCGCAATTTTTGCAAGGTAAGTGTTTGTGATTATCCGCACTGCTCCAAAGTCGATTAACACCAGTTGACCGTCAGGTTTCAATATGATATTTGCTGGCTTAATATCTCGGTGAAAATAATGCTGCTGATGCAAGTAAGCTAGAATATTTACCAGTTGCTTTAACCAGTTAATTGCTTGTTGTTGGCTGATGGGTTGATAATCTCTCTGCTTTAGCCACTGCTGCAAATTCTGACCGTAAATTTTCTCCATCACTAGACAGTAAAGCGTGTTTTCTCCTTCTCGATCTAGAAAATATCCGTGGGGTTCTACTTTAGGAATTCCTGGATGATCTAGTCGTATTAAGACATTAGCCTCTCGTTCAAACAGGGATACTGCTATTTGTTTTTCCTGCAAGTTTGAGCAATTCTCAAAATGCAGAACTTTGAGAATTTTTGGCGTCCCTTTCTCCTCAACAATATCAAAGATTTTGCCAAATCCTCCGCGAGTATCCAAATCTAACTCTTGCACAATACGATAGCGATTTTGAAGTATCAATCCAGGGTGAAGCATGGCAGATAAAATATGCTTTATTTCAACACTTAGGACAGTTTTCGATCGCCAAAAGCGTAGGAGCGGGGTTTTAGGGCGATCGAGAACGAGGCAAACGCTAACAAAGCACACTATAGGCTTTCGGGAAAATCAAGGATTTCAGACTACGACCTAAAAACTGTCTGGTCTATTGTTATTTGTTACATACAATAATGATTAATAACATATTTCCTAATTACAGGCTGTAGCCTAAACGAGTCTTGACCGATTTCGGTTTCGATCAGCGATCGCCAACTTAATGACTCCAAAGCATTTATTAATGTTGAGCTAGATATATCTGACGAAATTTCCGCTCGCAATTGATTAAAGTCAACAGATTTGTTAAGTATAGCTAATTGACACATTACTTTTATTTCTAAATCAGTTACACGTTCAAACATCTGGGATAAAACTGCCTCTATTTGACCTCCTATAAAAATCGTACCTGTTCTGAGAAAATCAGAAGTTTTACCAGCAAATAAAGTGATAATTGTTGCTGAAATCATCCATAGTGCTAAAGGATTTCCTTCGTACCTTTCAATAAAATCATTCCATTCTTTTTCTTTTACTAACCCTCGTTCGAGAAGAATTTGCTGTGCGGGTTCATTTTTCAAGCCACTCACTTTATGAGAGCGAACAAGGCGAGTTCGATTTTCTAATAATGAAATGTCGATAGATTTTTCTGAAGTTGTCAATACCAAGCAGCTTTTATGGTTCAATTCACCTACTTTTTTGAAAAATCTACCGTAATCCTGATATCCGTCTCGATATTTGCCAGCCAACAAACCTGTTTCCATAATTGTCTCGACTCCATCAATTATTACCAAACATCGGTGCGCGTTTAAACACTCGATCGCTCGCGAGATGGCATCAGAGGGTGTTTCTGGTAAATTTGTTTCCTCTTGGCTACAGATAAATCGGATGATGTCTTTGAGGACGGTATGTATGGGTGGAGTGCGATCGAGACTTCGCCAGATAATGAAATCAAAATCATTTTGAATTTTTTGTGCCAGTTTGACAGACAGAGAAGTTTTGCCAATTCCCCCCATGCCCAACAGTGCCACCAGCCGGCAGCGGTCTGTTACAATCCACTGCTTCAGTGCGGTCAATTCTTCTGTACGTCCGTAGAAAACAGAGACATCAGGGGCTTCCCCCCAATCTTGTCGAGAAGGGGCGATCGCTGATTCTGGGAATTTTTCGGGCAGCGGGAGAGTTGGTGAGGAATGATCGTATTCCTCTAGTACATTCTTAAAGCTTTTTTTTCTGACCGTTTTCCCAAGTGCCGATGACAGCAGCCGCCACAATTCGGAACCTAACTCCTTAACATAACTCAGATTGCAGTTACAATCCTCGGCAATTTGCTCGTAAGTCTTACCTTCCAATGCCTTACGAAATATATCTTTTTGCAGATCGGTTGGGGATTTCCCAGTCTGAGCACGAAAAGATGCCTCTGCAATCTCTAACGCAGTTTCAACGTTCATCTTTGGGAGTTATGCAAAAATTATTCTTTAGTATAACCTATTTTCCGCTCACCCTACTTTTTCCAACTCTTGTCGGGGAACTCAGCCAAAACCGACTTTTATCGACAAAATTGAGCTGTGAAACAACCCACTTTACCAGACTGAAAAATTATTGGTTATGAAACAACATGGTAAATGTCAAGGAAATCGATAAGAACAGGAGTAATAATTGTGCCTTTACCGACAACCGAGCAACAGTGGGATTTACAAAGTGGAGATGGCTGGCAATTTGATGATAACTACACTAGGGGGGGTAAGCTTACCGGTATTAAAGAAGCCTCACCAGAAGTAAAACAAATCTCTAGGGAATTGTCTCAAAAACTGGTTGGATTCTCCGTCGCAATGACTGCTGGTTATGCCTATGAGTACAGCGGTGCTAATGGCAACCCCTACAATGGTAATAATGTCTCCCACGCTGGAATTGACTATGCAGTTGGTGCAAACGTAAATGTCTCAGCGGTGGTTCCCGGAAAAATCATTAATGTTGTATCTTATGGTGCAACAGGGCAATTTGTGACCGTAGAAGGTAATGATGGAAAGCGCTGGGTATATGGGCACATCCAAACCAGCAAGAGAGCTGGAGATTATGTGAAGATGGGGGATGCGATCGGTACAGTGAAAAACCAATTTGGGAATACTCATCTCCACATAGAGGTTCAAACTCCACCTTTTGATTCCAGTATTATTGGTGGAATTCCCTATCAAACAAAAGGAAATCGGAATTTTGTTCTAACCAATACAATGAGTCCACTTCAAGCCTACTCGGAGTGGAAAAATGGTGGTAACAATGGTGGCGGTGATCCTGTAAATACTAAGAGGGGTACAGAAGGGAACGATCGCATTAGTGGAGGCTCCGGCAACGATACTTTAATCGGTTTGGGTGGCAATGATACCCTGTATGGCGAAGCTGGCAATGATTCCCTCCTTGGCGGCAATGGAAATGATTACCTTGACGGCTATGCCAGTTACGTTAGTCCCGAATTTGACACTTTAACGGGTGGAGCTGGTGCAGATATTTTTGTACTTGGTAATGCACGACAAGGAGTTTTATATCAAGGTCATGGTAACGCAATTATTACCGATTATTCAAGTCAAGATGACTACATCCAACTCAAAGGAAGCGCTAACGACTATCAGTTACTCCCTCAGGGTTCTGATACCGTAATTTACTTGAAAAACGGAGATAGGATTGGTATTGTTCAGGGGGTAACAGACTTGAGCTTAACTGCCCGAACGGGAAGAGTTGATTTCAAATTTGTCTGAGGTTGAGTTTCTTGATTTCTTCTCACCATTAATCTCGAATGTAAAAGAGCGATCGCCCAATATGTCCTACAAGCGGTCGCTTTATTTCAATCATCTTAAATCTTCAGCAAGTTAGCCCAGATTTTTTACAACCTTAAATAGAGGTTCGTTTACTAGGGGGACTGTAATGCTCGGGCTTAACCCAGATTTTTACAAATAAAGTGCCTGAACTTTTTGTCTGTTAGTTACAGTTCGTTGCCGAGCGGTAATTATTTTTAACTCAGTAGCACTTGCTTCAATTTTTTCTTGGTAGTTTACTTTTATCTAACTATCCTTAAATTGTGAGGCTATTGTAGCATACTTTGGGAGAAGTGGTATAACCTAGGAAGCTGATTTTCACGATCGCACGCCCAACTCAAAGACATTCATTAAGTTGTTTCATATCCCCTTGCGCCTGTACTTGCTTGTGCAAACTAATTTTGTCGCCCACTTCATACCCCGAATTAAAACCCGCCGCGCTGCTGACTTGAGAATCTGTTCTCGTTCTAATTTTAACCCCTCGGCCCTCTAGATAATCCGCGATCGCCTGTTGATTTTTCTCAAACATCGATCGTACTACAATCCCTGGAGTCGCCGCCGCATCCCCCGAACCCGGAATCCCCGACTCTTCCATCTCCTGTTTTTGTTCCAACAATCTTTGTCTCAACCTTGTCGCGCATCCAACCCGAAAAGCATTCAGATACGCCAACCCCCTGCCGTTTCCTTTGCGGTATTTAGCCCTTTTTTCAATCGCAGAACTCAAATACTCGTACAGATGTTTGCAAACAATCAGGTTTGTAGAAGTTCCTACCAAAAACATACTGCCAGTATAAATGTTTCGCATGGCATTGCAACCGTTAGCGTCAGCAATTCCCGAAAGCAGGATCATTTTCCAAGTGACAAATTTGGATGTTGTTTCAACTGAGTCCTCGTCAATCTCTTCTTGGTGATTTGGCCCTAAATCCGCGAGGCTGAGATTGTACTGTGCCAGTAAAAGGGAAGCTTTTTCGGCCGCAGCAGTCGATTCGTTTTCATTGGATGAGGTGGCGAGGGCTAAAAGCTTTTTGATTCTTTCGACAATACTTGTGTCTGCCATTTTTCAATCGGTTTTAGGGTGAGACTACGCGGTGGCAAGGATGCGGGGATATTCTCATTTTATTATAGCTGGGAATTTGCGATGTTTTTTGAGGAGGATTTTTTTGAACCGCAGAGGGCGCAGAGGGCGCAGAGAGAGAGAAAGAAGTTCCCAACTGATGCGCGGAGTGGTTACTCTTCGAGGACTTCCAGGACTGATTTGGGCAATAATTTATCTTTAAACCAGACTACTTTTGCTGGCACGTCATTTACATTCACCCCGGCTTTTTCTAAATTCAGCCGTTCGGAAATAGCTAAAATCAAGCGATCGCATTCAGACTTCTGTACTTGGGCAAATTTCTTTTGCAAATACTCGGGCCGCCAATAGCCAACTATTTCTAATAAAAATACTCGCCCGTCGGGATGCACTAACCGAAAGTCGGGAATCATCACACTACCTGGAATCGGAATTAAATCAACTTCTCGCTCTAGTTGCCACTCGGTTTTTGTGGAATTCCATCTTTCAGCAAATGCGGCTTCTAACATACTATCATAAGGCTTGCCAGGGGGATAGTGGCTGACTAAACCGCAGTCGGAATTGAGGGTAAATTTACCTGTTTTCAAAACGCCGCTAAAAGGATCTTTTGTGTGCAGTGTCGAGTGCATACTCCATTTGGTGACGTGCAGCAGTGCCGGCAGCATTTTCGCGAGGGCTAAGCCGTAGCGGGTGCTGGGTTTGAATAAGCTTGTAGGGCCGTCTATTGTGAGTGTAAAACCGTGGTCTGCATCGCCTTCGATGTAAGTCATTAATTGAAATAGTTTCAGATAGCGAAATAAGAGTTTGTATTCTCCTGGATCGTTGCGGTGGGCGGTTAATTGGACTTGACTCGCTCGGTAAAATATGCCTTGAACTTGAGAAAGATTGTATTTGTGAAGCAAGTTTTCGGGAGTTGGTGCATTAAACTCTGTGAGGATTTTGTTTTCGTTTAAATCGGCGTATAAACCTGTAGTGATTTCCTGAGGAAAAACTTCTCTGTTTAACTCTTGGCTGAGTTCACTTGCTACTTTTTCCAGGGTTAATTGGGTGGATTGAGGGCTGGGAGTCGATAGGGCAGACAAGGCAAAAACCCGCTGTCTCAACTCTGAGGGTTCTAGGGGACTGATGACTTCCAAGGTGCAGAAACCGCCTTTCAGCAGGTGCGCTAATCCCCGTTTCAGCCGATAATCGGGGCTGTCGCCTTCTAATTCTAGCAAGCGTCCGTCGAGCTCCCCTTGGGTTTTGCCGATCGACTCTTGAAAGCAGTCGATCATTTCCTTAGCTGCTTCTAAGTTTTTATCATCTATCTTGAGGCGGAGAGGGATGATTGATTCCCCGTTTTGGCGGTGACTTAATAAATCAGTGGGTAACATTTGTTAAGAGTTTTTTATTTTTAACGAACCGCGAAGACGCGAAGAACGCGAAGGAAAGAAAGAGAGTGTTTAGAAATAGTTTAGGCTTGCTACCAGGGAATTTCATCATTATCTTCTCCCCATTTTGCGGGTGATTCTGCTGCTTTTTTGGTTGTCTCCCGGTTGACTCCGTAAATCGGTGTCGGTTTGACAGTTTCTAATTTCTGATATTCTGGCTGCGGCTGTTCTATTTGTGTTTGTGGTTGGGGTTTGTGAGGCTGCATTCCTCCTCGGCGGCGCTGAGAAGTTCTTTCTTCGCTGGTGTCTTCGGTGACGACTTCGTAGAGAATTGCTAACTTATTTACATCGCTGCTTTTGCGGAGAACTCGACCCAATCGCTGAATGTATTCGCGTTCGCTGCCCGTACCTGACAATATGATAGCAATTCTGGCGTCGGGAACGTCCACTCCTTCGTTAAGGACGTGGGAGGCGACGAGGGTTTTGTATTCGCCGCTGCGAAAGCGATCGAGGATTTCGTGGCGTTCTTTGACTGGGGTTTGGTGGGTTATTGTAGGGATGAGAAATTCTTGGGAAATTCGGTAAACTGTGGCGTTGTCTCCGGTGAAAATTAAGGTGCGCTGGGGAGAGTGTTCTGCTAGTATTTTGGCTAAGATTCGCAGTTTTCCTTCGGTACAAAGGGCAATTTCTTTGGCTTGGCGGTGGGCTAGCATGGCGCGCCGTCCCAGGGGCGATCGCGCGCTTGCCATGATAAACTGTTTCCAACCTTCGAGGCTGGATATTCTGATGTTAGACTGTTTTAAGAAGTCGTTGCGAATGTTGATTAATTCGGCGTAGCGGTCGGTTTCTTCTGTTGACAGTTTTACCATAATTTGAACTATTTTATGGTCTGCTAAAGCATCGCCTGCCAAATCTTCGGGTCTTTTGCTAAATACTGTTGGGCCGATCAGGAAATGCAAATCGCTGTGGCGGCCATCTGTGCGATCGGGTGTAGCTGTCAGTCCCAGTCTAAAAGGCGCGATCGCATATTCGGAAATTACTCGGTAAAAGTCTGTTGGCAAATGGTGGCATTCGTCAAAAACCAGCAAACCGTATTTATTGCCCAAGGTCTCTGCATGAATACTTGCACTGTCGTAAGTTGCCACTAAAATTGGCGTTTTGTCCCGCGAACCTCCGCCCAACAATCCGATTTCGATGTCGGGAAAAGCTGCTTTTAAATTAGCATACCACTGGTGCATTAAATCGAGAGTTGGTACTACAATTAATGTACTGCGACCAGTGACTTGCATGGCTAATTGTGCCAGATAAGTTTTGCCGGAAGCGGTGGGGAGGACGACTACTCCTTGGCTTCCTGCTTCTTGCCAAGCTGCGAGGGCCTGTTCTTGATGTGGGTAAGGCTGCATTTCCACGCTGGGTACGAGTTCGAGTAGTTCGTATCCCCTAGCTTCGTCCGTGAAGTGAATGCACTCGGCTTGGAGGCATTCTACCAACGGGCGGTAGTGAATGGCTCGAATGCGGTATTTTTCCACGCGATCGTCCCAAGTCGCAAAGTCCACCCAGTCTCTGCCTTTGGGTGGCGGGTGTAGCAGGAGCGTTCCGCGATCGAATGTTAAGGTAGGTATGCGTGGCATTTGTTTAGATAGGGGGGCGAGTTATGCCTGTTAAATTATAAGTGACCGATCAAATATATTGACACCAAACTCTCTAGAAGTTAGTTCTTTTTTAAGCAAATCTCTAGAACCACCATCTACTTTATACCGTTTCGGGCTGTTTTTTGAGATTCTTACCATTTTTTTTAGCAGATAACTTTGCCAAAATCTCAAAAGTTTATTTGCAGCTACCTACTTAGTTGAACGTCGGGCGAAGATGTGGGAATATTTCAAGATATTATGGTTGCTGATATGGTAACTCAATACGGGTACTTGGTCGAAAAAATCATTTCTCTTACCAAGCCCCTAAAACTGCAACTCATTGATTATAATTTCGAGTCATTTAAAGAAAAACTAAGTTCAAAAAAAATAAAAAAATGGGGTATAAAAGGTAAATCTAGAATAACCATTTTAAGTAGCTTTCCTTACGAGTACTTTGACGTAATGTATATCAATGGCGACCACGCATATCAAATAAAGTAGGCACAAGCTAAAAAGACGATCGACTTGATGGAAAACGATCAATTTGGGAAATTGCGATCGCACTGGCGGAAAATTCAACAAAAATTCTCCTAGCCCAGCCGGATTGCCAAATCTAAAATCTACAAGAGTATTGTCCCGCTGGGGATGGTTTTTAGGTTAGATTCGATCTATGTATGCCTGAGATTAGAGGTTATAGATGGAAATAGGCGTCCCCAAGGAAATCAAGGATTTAGAGTTTCGAGTCGGGCTCAGTCCCACAAGTGTCCGGGCTTGTTCGGACAAAGGTCACACAGTTTTTGTAGAAACGAATGCTGGTGCTGGGGCCGGTTTTGCGGACGAGGACTACGTTGAAGCAGGGGCTAAGATTGTTTTAAAGGCTTCAGATGTCTGGAATCGCGAACTAATTGTTAAAGTTAAAGAACCGCTGCCTGCTGAGTATCCGCTGATGCAAAAAGAGCAGTTGCTGTTTACATATTTGCACTTGGCGGCCGATCGCACATTAACCGAGCATTTAATCAGCAGCGGAGTCCAGGCCATCGCCTACGAAACCGTCGAACTCCCGGACAGAAAATTGCCACTGCTGACGCCGATGAGTATTATTGCAGGGCGTTTGGCCGTGCAGTTCGGAGCTCGGTTTCTGGAACGACAGCAAGGCGGCCGGGGCGTACTTTTGGGTGGTGTACCGGGAGTGAGACCGGGTAAAGTTGTGATTTTGGGCGGCGGAATTGTCGGCACAGAAGCAGCCAGAATAGCTGTAGGAATGGGCGCGAGAGTGCAGATATTAGACGTAAATGTCGATCGCTTAGCCTACTTAGAAACTCTGTTCGGTTCCAGAGTAGAATACCTCTACAGCAGTCCTTTGCAAATTGAAGCAGTTATCCCCGATGCTGATTTATTAATCGGTGCGGTTTTGGTCTTAGGTAAAAAAGCTCCGGTGCTGGTTTCTCGCGAATTTGTTGCGAAGATGCACCCCGGTTCTGTGATTGTTGACGTAGCCGTTGACCAAGGCGGCTGCGTGGAAACTTTGCGGGTAACTTCACACACAAATCCTACTTATGTTGAAGAAGGAGTTGTGCATTACGGCGTACCGAATATGCCCGGTGCCGTGCCTTGGACTGCCACTCAAGCTTTGAATAACAGCACTTTGCCTTATGTTTTGCAGTTGGCAAATAGCGGGATTAAAGCTTTGGAAATGAATCCGAGTTTGGCGAAGGGATTGAACGTGCAGAATCACCGATTGGTGCATCCGGCCGTGCGCGAGGTTTTCCCCGATTTGGCCGATTAGATTCCCCTTTTTTCAGCAAATCCCGTAGGGTGCGTCAGATCAAAGCTTCTGGATTATTAATAACCGGACGCGAGTTGACGCACCCTACTCAACTACACAGCGTTTAGCGATGTTTTGCTAACAGTAAATCCTCGAAACTAAAGCATTTCTCAACCCGAACAGTAATTTGTGCAAAATATTACTCGCAGCCCAGAAAAAAATAAATTCCCCAAAACACTTGACATATCGGCGAACTTATGGCAAAGTATTAATTCGTGACCGATGCGGAACTGGCGGAATTGGTAGACGCGCATGATTCAGGTTCATGTGGTGCAAGCCTTCCGGGTTCAAGTCCCGGGTTCCGCATTCCAAAGGCAGAAGGAAGTTTGGGGTTAACCCGATACAGGCAATAACCCCATTCGCTCTGCTGAATTAAACAATGTTGACAAGTATTCAAAACCCCCTAGTTAAAGAAATTCGCAAGCTGCACAGCTCGAAGGGACGCCGGGAACAACAATTATTTTTACTCGAAGGGACGCACTTGCTAGAAGAAGCTTGCGCGGCCAAATACCCGCTAGCAACGGTTTGCTGCACTCCCGAATGGCTGGATCAGCACGGGGAACTTTGGGAGCAAGTTGGTAATTTAGCCGATCGCACAGAATTAGTAAGTGCAAAAGTGTTAGAGTCGATCGCCACTACAGTCCAACCCGACGGCATTGTCGCCACCGCACCCCGCACTGCAACAGAACCCGCAAAATTGTCAACTTTAGGAATCGCCCTAGAAACAATCCAAGATCCCGGCAACTTGGGGGCGATCGTCCGCACGGCTGCGGCTGCTAATGCCGACGGTTTGCTGCTGAGCGCAGACAGCGCCGATTTAGACCATCCCAAAGTGCTGCGCGCCTCGGCAGGAGCTTGGTTTAAGCTGCCAATGGCAGTCAGTCCAGATTTAACCGCCGAAGTCTCCGCGTATAAAAATCGTGGAATGCAAATTTTAGCAACTGTCGCCGGGGCCAGTTTAAGTTATTGGGAAGTAGATTTGCGAGTGCCGACTCTGATAGTTTTGGGGAACGAAGGCTCTGGTTTGTCGGAAGAATTGAGGAGTTTGGCCGATCGACAAATCCAAATTCCCCTGAGTCGTGGCGTAGAATCTTTAAATGTGTCGATCGCCGCAGCCCTCATGTTGTACGAAGCTCAACGGCAAAGAACTGATTAGACTTATTGCATAAATTTTTGATTGATAGGGAAACCGCAGATAAATGCAGATGCAACGCAGATTCATTTCCAGATAGGAGAGCGAATGCCTGCTATTCAAATCTCTTATTTAATTGTTAATTAATCCTTATCTGTAGGGCGGGTTCATCAATATCTGTAACTTCACATTTATAGTCTTCGAGGCACAGGTAGCCTGAAATCGGTTTTTTTTAACCAAAATACCTCGTTACAGCCCGCAGATTCCGTAAAAAGCCCGGTTTCTTGGGTCGGAGTGCGATCGCCAACAGAAGCTGCCGCGCATTTAAATTGTATTTTTCACTTGGTATTTTTCACTTGCGCTGTGCCAACAGTGTTCCCTCCCCATATCCCCCTCTCCCCCTCTACCCCT
The DNA here is from genome assembly GCA_014695295.1 of Microcoleus sp. FACHB-61. Lineage (GTDB taxonomy): Bacteria > Cyanobacteriota > Cyanobacteriia > Cyanobacteriales > Microcoleaceae > Microcoleus. Next base: position 25,967 of record JACJNY010000058.1, read on the forward strand.
CTCCCCCTCTGAGATTTGGCCGATTTTGTTTATATTGATGCAACTGTGAAGCTAGGAAAGCGGGTACTCTCTTACCAACAGTCCAGGCTTACATGAAATAAATATGAAGAAGTGTAGGCAACTGCTCTCACAAATGTTAAGATTCTTAACATAAGGTAGTATTGTGCACACCCCAACCAAAACCTAACCTGAGACGGTTCTGACTGGGAGTAGTAGCTAGCTACCATAAAATTAAGCCTCTTTAAATGGAAGGAAAGCGCAAGTCCCCGCCCGCTTTCGTTCCCAGCTAAAGCTAGGGGTTTGCGACTACCGCAAACCTTTAGAGGCACAGATCCTCAGCGGGAAAAGCTCATGAAAACTCTTAAGTCCTCAGATACAGATTCTGTTCGCGCTTACTTGCGGGAAATCGGCCGCGTTCCCTTGTTGACCCATGAGCAAGAAATACTCTACGGGAAACAGGTACAGCGCTCAACCGCACTGCATCAGGAGAAAGATATTTTAGCCGAAGAGTTAGGCCGCGACCCGACGGCGGCTGAATGGGCACAGGCAGTTGGGCTGTCTGAGGCACAGTTGCAGCGGACGATCGAGAACGGGGAAAGGGCAAAGCGCCAAATGGTGGAAGCGAATCTCCGCCTGGTAGTGTCTGTTGCCAAAAAATATATCAAGCGCAACGTAGATTTACTGGATCTAATTCAGGAAGGCACGATCGGGATGCAGCGGGGAGTAGAAAAATTTGACCCGACTAAGGGCTACAGATTTTCTACTTATGCTTATTGGTGGATTCGTCAGGCAATTACTCGGGCGATCGCCGAAAAAGGCCGCACCATCCGCTTGCCGATCCACATCACCGAAAAGCTCAACAAAATTAAAAAGGCTCAGCGCCAACTTGCTCAACAGCTCGGTCGCGCGGCCACGGCTGCTGAATTGGCATCAGAGCTAGAATTGACTCCCAAACAGATTCGCGAATATCTCGATCGCGCGCGCCTGCCACTTTCCCTGGACTTGCGCGTGGGAGACAATCAAGATACAGAGTTGGGCGATTTGTTGGAAGATACGGGTACTACGCCAGAAGATTTTGCCCTGCAATCTTCCCTGCGGACTGACTTAGACCAGCTAATGGCGGAACTGACTCAGCAACAGCGAGAAGTGCTCGCCTTGCGGTTCGGTTTAGAAGACGGGCAAACCCTAACTTTGGCAAAAATAGGTGATCGTCTCAACATCAGTCGGGAACGAGTGCGGCAAATAGAACGGGAAGCTTTGACCAAACTCCGCAAGCGCAAGCAAGATATCAACGATTATCTAGCCAGCTAGCTAGATTGGGGATTGGCGATCGGCCCAAATGCCCGATCGCAATCCCCAATCTAAAATCGTAAAAACCGCCGCTTTTAATTCGGTTGTGCCCACTTGGTTCCTACAACTGTCCTGCTACATTAGTAATTACTTAGTAATAAAGATCAGCAGCGATCGGATAAGGGTTATTTAATTTAACCGCCCGCGTCTAACATAACAAGCTGTATCTGCAACGGAGGTACTCGTGAGCAACTCATCTAATAAATCCCCAGAATTCTTTGAAGAAGACGGAGAAAATACCAACTTATTATGGCAATACGTGCAGTCAATGGCTCCGGACACAGTTTCTCAGTTGTCTAAGCCGACTTCTCACGAAGTGTTTCAAGTAATGGAGCGAAATATTGTTGGACTTTTGGGGAATTTGCCTTCGGAACACTTCGGGGTGACAGTGACTACCAGTCGCGAACATTTGGGTAGATTGCTGGCCTCGGCTATGATTAGCGGTTATTTTCTGAAAAATGCCGAACAGCGAATGACTTTTGAAAAGTCCATACAAGCCAGTGAGAGACACGGCTCGGACGATTAGTAGATTCTTAACATTTAAGTGGTCCAAGTGTCAAGCCCCCCCTCACAAGATGGGGGCTTAATATTTTAGATTTTAGATTTTAGATTTTAGATTTTAGATTTTAGATTTTAGATTTTAGATTTTAGATTAAAAAATCATTGAATAATTATTGATATTATTCTTAAATTCCCAATTCCCAATTCCTCATTCCCCATTCCCAATTCCTAATTAATATGTCTGTTTCTCCTGTTGGCCACAAAGTTATCGGCGTTGCTGCAATCTGGAACGAGCGACAACAAATTTTGATTGACAAGCGCCGACAACACGGACTGCACGGGGGTTTATGGGAGTTTCCTGGCGGTAAAATAGAGCCTGGGGAAACGATCGAAGCTTGCATAAAACGGGAAATTATGGAGGAGTTGGGGATTGTCGTAGAAGTTGGCGATCGCCTGGTTACGATTGACCACGACTACACTAAATTTACAGTTAGGCTCTACGTGCACCACTGCCGCCACGTCAGTGGGGAACCGCAAACGATCGAATGCGATGAAATTCGCTGGGTCACACTCGATGAAATTGACCAATTTACTTTCCCCCAGGCCAACGCACAGATTATCGCTGCACTGCGGAAAAGTTGAACTGTAATATCAAATGCGGTTGCTACTGACAACAGACAACTGTTAACTGACCACTGACAGCTAACTTTTATTTTTGAACGGGCAGGGTAAAGTGAAAACAACTGCCTCGATCGGGTACGGAGTCTACCCAAATTTGACCGTAGTGGGCGCGGATGATGCCTTGGCACAGAGACAGTCCAATGCCGTAACCGTCTGTTGATTTATCTCGCTGCAAGCGAAAGCTGTCTTCAAAAATGCTCGCGCAATCTTCTTCAGGAATTCCCGGGCCGCTGTTGCAAATGCTGACTTGAACTTTGTAAGCGGTGCGGTGGAGAATTGAAAGATTAACAGTTCCTCGGTCTGGCGTGTACTTGCTGGCGTTGTCAAGCAAGTTGACTATGACTTGTTTGATGCGATCGGGATCGGCATAAACCAAGGGCAAATCTGCGGGAATGTCTGTTTCTAAGTTCAGACTTTTCGCCTGAAATTTGTCTTGAAACTGCAAGATTACATCTTGACAAATGTCCCCCAGTTCGATTCTTTTTGGTTCAATGTGGAGTTGAGCGTTTGTACCCCGGGCTGCTTGCAGGATATCTGTAATCATACGATCGACAATCCGGATTTGGCGGCGGGCTTGTTTCATCAAATGAGCTGCCAGACTCGGTGTCAAACGCGACTTTTCCCCCTCTTTCACCTTCTGACTTGACTCCAAAGTCTCCAAAGCCAAAGATGCGGCCGTCAAGGGATTGCGCAAGTCGTGAGCTAGCATCGCAATAATCCGGTCTTTCAACTGCAACTGCTCTTGGAGGTGTTCTTTTTCCTGTTTGAGGCGAAAAACTTCATCGGAAAGCTGCACGAGTTCGGCGGCGCAAGCAACGGAATAGATGGGTTTTGGGTCTGTTAGAGTTTCACCAATAGCTGGGTCCGACTGCTGCTGATCTGCGTATTCTTCTACAGAACGCTTCCAGCGGGGCCACCAGTGTTCGAGTTGGGCGATCAAATTGCTGCCGGCGAGAGTTTGTCGCGGCTCGGGATGAATTTTGAGCAGCGAGGGAGTGGCTACCAGTTTAAAGTGTTCGGCTAAATCGGGCTGTTCTCCTACGTCGATGACTTGAAGCTCAAAGTCGCACTCTGCCTCCAAATCCTTCAGGGACTTGCGGATGTGTCTGGTCTGTTCCCGGGAAGAGGGACGCTTGTCTACAAACAGCAAAAGCTGTAAAAGCGGTGCGGAATTGACCGGCTGTTCGGGAGAACAGTCAGTGCCGCTGGTGCCTGGTGTTGGATGGACGCTGTTGAGCTTTTCGATCGGGTGAAAATAATTGAGCATTGCCGAGCCGAGTTATTTCACTTCTACTTTAATTTAATACTTACTTTAGATTTATGCTATTGTCCGATAATTTCATTACAGGCGGGCAGATGATATTTTTGAGATGGAAGAAAAATGAGTCGCTGCGGGTGGTGGTTCAAGTGGCGGCCGCCTTTTTTGTGCTGTGCCTGTTGCTGACGCTGCACCGCTACTACAGCTTTTACGCTACTTACGACCAAGGCATTTTCAATCAACTTTTTTGGAACGGCACTCGGGGTCACTTGTTTGAGAGTTCCCTCTCTTCGGCTTTGTCCACTAATGTGGTTCACCAAAACCAGCTCCCGGAAGTATCTTACTACCGGTTGGGGCAGCATTTCACCCCGGCGCTGATGCTGTGGCTGCCAATTTACTCGCTGTTTCCCTCGCCCGTCACTTTGACGGTGTTGCAGGTGACTTTAATTACCGCGGCTGGAGGAGTGCTCTGGGCTCTCGCCAGACACTATCTCGAACCGAGGCTGTCGGCGACAATTGTTGTGAGCTATTACTGCGCTAACGCGGTCATCGGCCCGACTATGGGCAATTTTCACGATATTTGTCAAATGCCGCTGTATGTCTTTGGCTTGCTGCTGGCGATGGAGAAGCGCTGGTGGTGGCTGTTTGGGATTCTGGCAACTTTAATTTTGGCCGTGCGAGAAGATGGGGGAGTTGTTTTATTTGGCGTCGGAGTTTACCTGATTTTAAGCCGGCGCTACCCTCGGACTGGTTTAGCCGTCTGCATACTCAGTTTTGGTTATATGATCGTCCTGACTAATCTGATTATGCCTTTGTTTTCTGCTGATATATCCCAGCGGTTTATGATGGAGCGCTTCGGCCAATATGCCGATGGAGATGAAGCTTCGACTCTAGAAATTATTTGGGGAATGGTGAGCAATCCCGGGCGGTTGGTGGCTCAATTATTTACGCCGTTTTTTGGTAAGATTAGATACCTGCTTGGCCAGTGGTTGCCATTAGCTCTGGTTCCAGCTTTCGCGCCTGCATCTTGGATGATAGCTGGATTTCCGCTGCTGAAGCTATTTTTAGCGAAAGGAGAGTCGGTGCTGGCGATTAATATTCGCTATGCGATGACTGTGGTTCCAGGGCTTTTTTATGGGGCGATTCTGTGGTGGGCCCAGCGTCAAAAGGAAGAAGATAGAATGGTGAGAGAGGAAAGAATGTTTTTGCGTTTTCCTTCTGCTTTATTTCCTCTGCCTTCGTCTTCAAAGTTTCGCCGCTTTTGGGCATTTTGCATCTGCTTGTCGCTATTTTTTACCTTCACATCTAACCCAAATCGGACTTTTTCTTGGATTTTGCCCGATGCGATCGATCCTTGGGTGCAGGTTCCTCTCGTCAGACAGTGGCAGCACGTATCTCAAGTGCGGCCACTGTTGGCTCAAATTCCTGCTGATGCTAGCGTGGCAGCGACGAATACTATTGTGCCGATTTTGTCAAGCCGCCGGGAAATTCTCAGGTTTCCGATGTTGGAACTGCGCAATGATGCCGGGAAGGCAGTGAAGATGGAATATGTAATTGCCGATCTCTGGCAGTTGCAGCAGTATCAGGCTGCGTTTCGTGGGGAACGGGGACAGTTGCGGGAGATCGTACCAGCGATCGATCGAATGTCAAAATCTGGAGAGTACGGAATTGTTGGCTTTGAAGACGGCGCGATTTTGATGCGTCAGGGTGCTGTTTCTAACTCTGCATCGCTTGCTGCTTGGACCAGTTTTCGCCGCGAATTGGAGCCGATTTTGAAGAAAGGGTAAGCGGGTAGACGCGATCGCCATTGCTTCCTTCTGTGGCACTAATCTTGAGGAAACCTGTTTTTTCAGGCAATGGCGATCGAGCAATTTCCTGCAAAAACCCGGTTTCTGCATGATTTTCCGTCTTTGTTGCTGCCAAAAGTCAGGCATTGGACATAAATTTGCGATCGACCAACTTTTAAGGCTGATTATTATACAATAAACCTGTTAATCCTAAACATTAAGATATATAAAATCTTTGGAGGGGAGAAAGATGAAAATTTTGGTATTGGCATGGGAGTTTCCTCCCAGAATCGTAGGCGGTATCGCCCGCCACGTAGCGGAACTCTATCCAGAATTAGTGAAGCTGGGCCACTCGATCCACTTAATTACAGTAGAGTTCGGCCACGCGCCGATGTACGAAGTGGTGGAAGGAATACGGGTGCATCGGGTGGGGGTGGGGCACGCCAGGGACTTTTTTCACTGGGTGGCGAACCTCAATCAAAGCATGGGCAAACAAGGCGGCAAACTGATGCTGGAGGAAGGCCCCTTTGATCTCATCCACGCTCACGATTGGTTGGTGGGAGATGCGGCGATCGCCCTCAAGCATACCTTTAAAGTACCGCTAATTGCCACCATCCACGCCACCGAATACGGGCGCTTCAACGGCATCCACAATGAGGGGCAGCGCTACATTAACGGCAAGGAAAACGATCTCGCTTACAACGCTTGGCGGGTAATTGTTTGCAGCGATTATATGCGGCGGGAAGCCGAACGGGTACTATCGACTCCGTGGAACAAAATAGAGGTAATTTACAATGGAATTAGACCGGATAAAAAGCCGCGCTGGCACGAATTTGACGCGATGAACTTCCGCCGCCAGTTTGCAGCAGACGACGAAAAAATAGTTTATTATGTAGGAAGAATTAGCTACGAAAAAGGCATTGCTGTATTTCTGAATGCTGCACCTAAAGTAATTTGGGAAATGGGGGGTAAAGCGAAAATTGTAATTGTTGGCGGCGGCAATACAGACCATCTAAAACAATTGGCTTGGCATTTAGGAATTTGGAATAAGTGTTATTTTACAGGCTTCATGTTTGAGGAACATCTCGACAAATTCCAGACGGTGGCTGACTGCGCGGTTTTCCCCAGTCTTTACGAACCTTTTGGGATTGTAGCATTAGAAAGCTTTGCTGCAAGGGTGCCGGTGGTTGTGTCGAATGCGGGCGGACTTCCAGAGGTGGTGCTGCACTCTAAAACAGGCGTTGTTACTGAGGCAAACAATCGGGATTCTTTGGCCTGGGGAATTTTGGAGGTGCTGAAAAATCCGGGTTACGCGCGGTGGTTGGTTGACAATGCTTATGAGGATTTGGAACGCCGGTTTAGTTGGCCGAAGTTGGCGATGGAAACCGAGTGGGTTTATCACCGAGTTGTGGAGGAAAGGGCTGAGGTTGATTGGTGAAACTGACAGGTTGAAGATAAGACTCGGCGATTTCAACCGCTACTAGACCAACGAAGTCCCTCTCTAAAAGACTAAGATATAAAGGGGTATTTAAACCGGATTCGGCAATCAAAAGTCAGGAAATAAAACTGCCGAAATCTACCTTACTTTGAGTGCATTCAGACAATTTGAAGGGAATTTGCATCTTGAATATTTTTAGGGACATCGAGCCCCAACCCAGACGCAGCTTACTTACTTTATTCACCGCAGGTCTGCTATTCTGGTCTAGTTTGGCTTCACTGCTGCCAACTTTGCCGCTGTACGTTCAATCTGTGGGCGGCACAAAACAGCAAATTGGCTTTGTGATGGGTGCATTTGCGATCGGGCTTTTGCTATCGAGGCCGCAGTTGGGCAAAATAGCCGACAGCAGGGGGCGAAAACAAGTTTTGCTTCTAGGTGCGTCAGTTGCTGCGATCGCCCCTCTGGTCTACCTGTTAGCTCAATCTATCCCCTTACTGTTACTTATTCGCGTTTTTCACGGCCTTAGCATCGCCGCTTTTACCACAGCTTACAGCGCTTTGGTAACAGATTTGTCGCCACCAAGAAAGCGGGGCGAATTAATCGGTTACATGAGTTTGGTGAATCCTATTGGTCTAGCATTGGGCCCGGCTATTGGCGGATTTGTGCAAGCTTGGGTTGGTTATACTCCTTTGTTTGCGATGTCGGCGGCTTTAGCTGCAACGGCTGTATTTTTCACCTGCAAAATTGCGGAACCGAATTTTGCGGATTTAACAAAATCTGACTCGCTATCTGAGGACAAAAATAGCCAAAAATACTGGGAAATGCTCTGGAATCCTAGAGTGCGGATTCCGGCTTTAGTGTTATTGCTGGTTGGTTTGGTATTCGGAACTTTGAGCACTTTTATGCCTTTGTTTATCCAAGAAACCAAGGCTAATTTGAATCCTGGATTATTTTATTCTACGGCCGCTATCGCCAGTTTCGGTATACGGTTGCTCACGGGACGGGCTTCGGACAAATACGGTCGCGGCTTGTTTATTTCTGGCGGCTTAATCTGTTATGCCGTATCGATGTTATTGCTGTATTTTGCTAACAACAGCGGTGCTTTTTTAATCGCAGCTTTGGTTGAAGGCTGCGCCGGCGGTACTGTTTTGCCGATGATGGTAACGCTGATGTCGGACAGGTGCGAACCTCATGAAAGGGGCCGCTTGTTTTCGCTTTGTATTGGCGGATTTGATTTGGGGATGGCGATTGCTGGGCCGACTTTAGGCTTTGTTGCTGAACAAGTTGGCTACAGAAATATGTTTGGTTTTGCGGCGGGACTCGCTGGCTTGGCTTTGCTGATTTTTATTACTCAGTCTAGCAAGGGCTTGTCTAATTCGATGAAATTTGCGATCGGTCGAGGCAAAGATATTTATGCTTTGAATCAGTAAACGTACCAAATTAAAAAAGTCATGAGTTTTAAGTTGTGAGTTGAATTAATTTCTTAATTCAAAACTCAGAACTCAAAACTCATAACTTTTGATAATGGGCTTGGAGGGATTCGAACCCCCGACCTCATGGTTCGTAGCCATGCACTCTATCCAACTAAGCTACAAGCCCCTGTTGAGTTCAGATTTAATCTAAAATTGATTAAGTTCTTTTCTCACAGAATCTAACAGTAACACCATTACCAAAATAATGCAAGACCTTTCGCCAACTTTTTCTAAATTGCCCGATGCGGCACAGCTAACTCACCTCAACAACAGCGGTGAAGCCCAAATGGTGGACGTTTCGGCGAAGGTGGTAACAGCGCGACAAGCTGTGGCTGCTGCGAGGGTGCGGATGCTGCCAGAGACTTTTGCGGCGATTGAAGCGGGGAATGCGCCGAAAGGTGATGTGTTGGGCACTGCAAGGCTGGCTGGAATTATGGCGGCTAAGCAGACGGCGAATTTGATTCCTCTGTGTCACCCTCTGCCGCTGAGTAGCGTGCAGGTGCAGGTGATAGCGGATGCTGAGTTACCGGGGTATCAAATTCGGGCGACGGTGAAAATTAAGGCGGAAACTGGGGTGGAAATGGAGGCGCTGACGGCGGTTTCGGTGGCGGCGCTGACTTTGTACGATATGGCGAAAGGATTGGAAAAGTCGATCGCCATTGAGTCGATTCGCTTGGTGAGCAAAAGTGGCGGCAAATCAGGGGACTATGAAAACTTAGAGGCATAAGTTTCCTGCCTTGAGAGGGATGCAGAATTCAAAAAGCTGCACTTAAGATTAAAATAGGCAGACAACTACTAATATCAAGTGAAAAACTATGCCTCCTCGTTGGCCCCGCAAACCCGATCGCAATGATCCAGAGTATCGCCGTTTAGATGACCGGATGAATTTTGCTATCCACGTCGGTCTTTTTTCTGCTACCAATTCTGGTTTGTGGTTTGTTCACAATTTGCAAAAGGCTGATTGGCCTTGGGCAATTTCGGTAACGGCTGGATGGGCTTTAGTAGTTTTGGTCCACGCGATTTACCATTTTGCGATCGCCGATTATTCGCCCCTCACCAAAGATTCTGGGTGAAGGCAGTTGTCGGCGATTTGTTAAGTCTTTTGATTGATAACCAATAACTTTCGGCTTTTTTGATATGGCTAATACTACACAGGCGATCGAATCTTTAGCCGCTGAAATCGGCGAAAATGTCTACATTGATATTGCCAAGTGGCATTTGTATCTCAATGATGCCCACCTGCATACCGTTGTTGCTGAACAACTTTACCCGATGCTGGAAGATGGGAAGTTAGATGCTGACAAAGTTGGACAAGTTTTGCAAGGAATTCCAGTCAAGTTGGGCGGCGGCAAGCGGGAAGTGCCGCTGGCAGATTTGATTCCGATGCAGTGTCAAGTTCAGTTGATGGATGTGCTGGAAGAATTTCAGCGGAAGATGTGATATCAATTGTTAATTTGGATTTAAGTGCGATATCCTTTTTTGGTCTTTTTTGATCGAAGGGGCGATCGCACTTTTGTTGATTCCTTAAATCTGCCGCAAATTTCCGATATTTATTTGCGAAAACGCCCCCGAATGCGATCGACAAACATATCAACTTCCGGCAACTTCATCTGACTGACAAACAGGGCAAAAACCCCTAACCCTACAAAACTTGCCACACTCAACTGCACTAATTGAATTATCAAACCTTCAGTACCCAAAACTCTTTGACAGCCTTGCAGAGTAGCCAAGGTGACAAAAGCAGTTAGAGAACTGCCAGAAGTTAACCCCAGAAAAGGCAAACTCCACTCCCGCCAAGGCAGGCCCCCCAGCTTTTTATCTAATGTGTACAAAAGCATAATCATCGAAAGAAGATTCACTCCCACCGTCGCCAAAACTAATCCGGGCGCGCCAAAAGCTCCTACCAACAAATAATCCAAAAGACCGTTTAAAAAGATATTGATAATACTGATGCGAAAAGGGGTTTCCCCGTCTCCCAAAGCGTAAAATACCCGTACCAAAACGTCGCGTCCCAAATACACAAACATTCCAATACTGTAAGCCATCAATATCGGCGTAACAAACTGCGAGGCCGATCGATCAAAAGCATAGCGTTCGTAAACAACGCGGACGATCGGCCCAGCCAGCGTTACCATTAAAGCGCTCAGCGGCAGCATCGTAAGGGCCGTCAAAACTAAAGATTGACGAATTCGATCTTTTAATTCCGGCCAATCTCTCGGATCGGTGAGGCGAGAAAATATGGGTAGAAATGGCACTAAAATTACATTAGAAATGATGCCTAAAGGCGTCATAACTAACAAGCCGCTGTAACCCAACGCAGAGGCAGCTTGAGGGATGTAGGATGCGAAAAATAGGTCAGTATAAACATTAATTTGCAGCATTCCTGATGATAAAGTAGCAGGAACCATCACCTTAATTACTTCTTGCACTCCGGGGCGTTTAAAATTAAACCGTAAGCGCAATGTTCCCAAGCCGGCGCGCGACTGCGCCACCAGTTGCACCAACCACTGCAAAACTGCGCCCGCTAAAGTTCCCCAAGCTAACACTAAGCCGCCCATTAGTGCGTATTCTGGCTGAATAATTTTGTCTCCGAGTTGCAGTGCGAGAATCCCCAAACCGCCGACAAGTGCAACGCTGGAAAATAAAGGACTAATCGAGGGCAACCAGTACATATCGGCGGCGTTGAGAGTGCCGAAACCAATGCCGATTAAGCCTGAAAGTAATGCCATCGGTGCCATAATCCGAAATTGCTGGACGGCAATTGCTTTGATTTGTAAACCTTCTGCTGTTCTATTTAATCCCGGCGCTACCAAATCGATCAGGGGATCGGCAAAAATAATTAAAGCTACTGTTACCAACAGCAACAAGCCGCCGACTAAGGTTGTTATAGTCTCGACTAAGGGTGCTGCTTCTTTTTTGTCGCGACGGGCTAAAACGCTGACTATGGCGCTGTGAAATGGCCCGTTAATTCCTCCGAGCAAAATAAATAAGAAACCAGGGATGACGTAGGCGTAGTTGTAGGCATCGACGGCGACACCTACTCCAAAGGCTGCGGCGATCGCAATTTGGCGCACCAATCCAAAGACTTTGCTAATTAGAGTGGCGACTGCGACAATGCCGGCAATCCCCGCTAGGGAACGAGAGGGCTTCTGCGGTTCAGACACAAATAGTTACAAACGCTAGTGCTAAAAGGCTTCACTAAGTTTAATAGCAAATCGGGAAAATCATAACATGAATTCAGAAAATTTCTATTCCCAATTACCTTTACTGGACAATTTTCTCAAGATTACCGATGTCGGTAATTTTTTTGACGTACCTGATGATTGGTACATTATTGTCACAGATATTCGCGGTTCTACAAAAGCGATTGAAGCTGGAAAATACAAAGAAGTTAACTTATTGGGGGCTTGTTCGATCGTTGCTGTTTTGAATGTAGCAGGCAAAACTGAGATTCCGTTTGTGTTTGGTGGCGACGGCGCTTCTCTTTTAATGGGGCCATCGCTTTTACCCGCTGCCCAGAAAGCTTTGCTGGCCACTCAACAACTAGCTAAAACTGAATTTGACATGGATTTGCGAGTTGGGCTCGTGCCGGTTAAAGTTGTGGTAGCAGCTAATTATCCGGTTAAAATAGCTAAGTTTAAAGTTTCGGAAAATTACAACCAAGCTGTTTTTATCGGCGGCGGCTTAACCCGTGCTACTGAACTTATTAAAGACCCGGCTGCTGGTAATATTTACAGCATTAAAAATAATGGCGTTTCTCCAACAGCCGATTTTTCTGGATTGGAGTGCCGATGGCAGGATATTCCCAGCAAGTACGGGGAGATAGTAACGCTGCTGGTAATGGTGCGATCGGATTTGGGCCAGCAGAGCCATCAATTTTATAGAAAAATTTTTAAAAAAATTAACTACATTTACGGCAAGGAAAATTCTTTAAATCCTATCGATAGTAAAAATCTTAAATTGACACTTAATAGCACAAAACTGATTCAAGAAACTCTAGTTAGGGCGAGCAGTGCTACTTGGTTAGACCGCCAGCTATATTTATCAAAAATACAGTTAGAGACGGCGCTTGGTTCGCTGCTAATGAATTTGAAGGTTAAGACAGAAGAGTTAGATTGGGGAGTTTATAAAGATATTGCGATCGCAGCTACGGATTACCGCAAATTTGATGATATGTTGAGAATGGTAATTTCTGGCAATGAGTGGCGGCGAAAAAAATTGACGGGGTACTTGGAAAGGAATTACCGAGAAGGCAAGCTGGTTTACGGTTTGCACGTTTCTGACAGGGCGTTGATGACTTGTTTGGTGTTTGAACGCGGCGGCCGACAAGTGCATTTTGTAGATGGCGCTGATGGAGGTTATGCTTTAGCGGCGAAGGATATGAAACAAAGAATGAAGGAATGAATAAGTAAGCCTACATAAAATACAAACCGTCGTTTCATGCTATGATGCCTCAATCTAAAATCTAAAATCTAAAATCGAATGACTGACTTAATTTACAAATATCCCCCTCTTTTACCCGGCATTTTAATCAAGCGGTACAAGCGATTTTTCGCCGAAATCGAACTAGATTCGGGAGAAATAATCACCGCGCACTGTCCGAATACTGGCCCGATGACTGGTGTTTACATTCCCGGCAATCCAGTGCTAGTATCTCCCAGCGACAATCCTAAACGCAAGTTAGCTTATACTTGGGAATTAATTAAGCTGTGCGACACAGAACCCACTTGGGTGGGAGTTAATACTGCGCTGCCAAATCGAGTTATTAAATTAGCTTTGGAATTACGATTGTTTCCTGAGTTGGGCAATTACAGTTTAATTCAACCCGAGGTTGTTTACGGCACGGATAAAAAAAGTAGAGTTGACTTTTGGCTGACGGGTGAGGAAAAACCGATTTTTCTGGAAGTTAAAAATACAACTTGGGTAAAACAGCAGTTGGCTTTATTTCCCGATACAGTGACGGAGAGGGGACAGAAACATTTGAGAGAATTGATGGAAGTGATGCGGCTGGGTGCGAGGGCTGTAATGCTGTATTTTATCAATCGCGGGGATTGTACTGATTTTGCTCCTGGGGATAGTGCCGATCGCCTTTACGGAGAATTGTTCAGACAGGCTATGAGTGAAGGTGTCGAAGTTTTGCCTTGTCGGTTTGACGTGACTCCGGAAGGTGTTCGCTATTTGGGCTTAGCAAAACTAAATTTACTAACCCCTCAATCATCATTCCCATCGGTTAAATGAGGGTTCGAGAGTATAATGTGGGTAGCAATTTTCGTAACTTTTTGCCTCAGCTTTTGCTGCTGGGAATTTATCAATACCTTCAGATGTCAAAATAGCTGGGCGCTGACGCTTTTGTGTCTGTGAATTCATGGGAAGTATCTCCATTGGCATACAGCGTGAGAATTGCGAAACCAGATACCCTTGCGGTGTGGGGAGTTCGCTCATTTCACTCTGGTTGAGGTCTACAACTGTAGAAATGCACTCTGAGATTTTTTGACAGTCCCTGATTTAAATTGCTTTTCTTAAGTAATCAGTAACTCATAACACTCACTAGGTGTTAGTTACCAATCGCATAATCGAGTGACTTGCATAAAATTTATTTTTGTGTTAATGGTTGTAGATGCTATTGTAGATATTAGCGATCGCCTAAAAATAAGGTGACAGTCAATCGATTTTAGATTTTAGATTTTAGATTGAAGAAAATGTTTACTTGATAAATTACCTGTCAACATCAGGCGATGTTTCGTACAATACACTTGTAGCATCTAATAAAAAAGAGCGATCGAACTATGGGAATGACCCTGACCGAAAAAATCTTAGCTAAAGCATCAGGCCGCACTAAAGTTGAGCCCGGAGAAAATATTTGGGTAGAAACAGACGTGCTGATGACCCACGATGTCTGCGGGCCCGGCACCATCGGCGTCTTCAAACGCGAATTCGGTGAGAATGCTAAAGTCTGGAACCCAGACAAAATCGTCCTAATTCCCGACCACTACATTTTCACCAACGACGAACGCGCTAACCGCAACGTCGATATTCTCCGCGATTTTGCCAAAGAACAAGGGATAAAATACTTTTACGACATCACGGATCGATCGGACTTCAAAGCAAATCCCGACTACAAAGGAGTTTGCCACATCGCGCTAGCACAAGAAGGCCACACCCGGCCGGGCGAAGTGCTCTTCGGCACAGATTCCCACACCTGCAATGCCGGCGCTTTCGGACAATTTGCCACGGGTATCGGCAATACAGACGCGGCTTTTATCATGGGAACCGGCAAACTGTTAATCAAAGTTCCGGCAACCATGCGCTTTGTACTCAACGGCGAACTGCCGGATTATTTGTTAGCAAAAGACCTAATTTTGCAGATTATTGGTGATATTAGCGTTGCCGGTGCTAACTACCGGACAATGGAATTTGCTGGCGATACAGTTGAGCGTTTGACGATGGAAGAACGGATGACGCTGTGCAATATGGTGATTGAAGCAGGCGGTAAAAACGGCACGGTTGCGCCCGACAAAACTACGTTTGATTACGTTACTTCGCGGACTGACAAACCCTTCGATTCATTTTACAGCGATGGGGATGCTAAATTTTATAGCGATCGCACCTACGATGTCACCAAATTAGAACCAGTCGTCGCCAAACCGCACTCTCCCGACAACCGCGACTTAGCCCGCAACTGTCGCGATGTCAAGATCGATCGAGTTTACATCGGTTCCTGCACCGGTGGCAAAACCTCCGACTTTCTGAATGCCGCCCGCATTCTCAAAGGAAATCAAGTCAAAGTTCCGACTTATTTAGTACCAGCAACTCAGAAAGTTTACGAAGATTTGTTTGTCACAAAATACGAAGGTCAAACGCTTTCGGAAATCTTCTTAGCTGCCGGCTGCATCGAACCCGCAGCGCCTTCTTGCGCCGCTTGTTTGGGCGGGCCGAAAGATACTTTCGGGCGGATGAACGAACCCGAAATTTGCGTGTCTACAACTAACCGCAATTTCCCCGGCAGGATGGGCAATAAAGAAGCGCAAGTTTATCTAGCTTCGCCTTACACGGCGGCGGCGTCTGCGCTGACTGGGTATGTCACCGATCCGCGCGAGTTCCTGTGTTAGATAGTTGCTTTTAGCATTCTGTAAGGTTGACACAATGGCTGAAGAGTTCCCTATTATTGTAGTTCCAGAAGCAGCCTATGAGCTATCTGAAACCGAGACTATGGGAACTAAGTACAAGTTCTGGTTTGACCATCCAAATTTAGGGCGTTGCTTGTACAAACAGTCTCGACCAAATACAGGTGAAGATTGGGCGGAAAAAATTGCAGCCGAGTTGTGCAAACTGCTCGGACTGCCCCATGCTCAATATGAAATGGCAACTTGGAGAAGTCAACGCGGAACTGTCTCACCATCATTTTTGCCCGATGGTGGCAGTTTCATTCCTGGGAATCAAGTTTTGTCTGCGATCGCACCGCAGAGAGTTAATATTGTGTTGAATGCGATCGCAGACAATTCTGTTTATTTGCCCCTCGATTGGGTTCCGCCAGTCGGGATAGAAACAGCAGTAGAAACTTTTATCGGATATTTGCTATTAGATGCCTGGATTGGCAATACAGACCGTCACTCAGAGAATTGGGGTGTATTGGATAAACCCGAAAGTTATCCTACTTTAAATATCGCCAGATATCTAGCACCCACTCACGACCATGCCTCTAGTTTGGCAGTGCGGATATCTGATGAAGAACGGCAAAAAAGATTGATTACAAAAGATACTGGCTATTCTGTCCAAGCTTATGCGAAAAGATGCTCTTCTCACTTATATGCTAGCGATAATAGACCAAAGCCTCTCAAGACTTTTGAGGCATTCCGGGAAGCAGCGCTATACTATTATCCCCAAGCAGCCCAAGTTTGACTCAATTGCCTTAGCAGGATTTCAGCTAATGTCCGCTAGCTATTTTTAACCGGATACCGCGCGATCGCTTTTCACAAATTACCATTGATTTTCCTCAAAAACTACTTAAATTTAACAGACAAAGGCTACTTTAATTGACAGGAGATTTGCTTTGAAAACACTATTTTTGGCTTGGCAAAGCCCGGGCAGTGGTTCTTGGTTTCCGATTGGTCGATTGACATTTAACGGTAAAGAATACCAGTTCAATTATACAAATGGTGTTCTAGAAGCGAAACTTAAGTGCGGGTTTCTGCCTTTGCCATCTTTCCCGAATTTCTATAATGTTTACACTTCACAGAAACTGTTTTCGTTGTTTTCTAATCGAGTGATGGCGCGATCGCGCCCTGAGTACCCTGAATTTGTACAGTGGTTGAATATCCCTGAACACGAACATGACCCAATTGCTTTATTGGCGCGCAGCGGAGGCAAACGGGCAACTGATAAATTTGAGGTGTTCCCCTGTCCCGAACCAGATGAAAATGGACGTTACTGTATCCATTTTTTTGCAGATGGACTGCGATACCTTTCAAAGTCGGCAATTGAACGGATTAATCGGCTTCAAGTGGGCGAACTTTTGTATTTAGCCCACGAATTTCAAAATCCGCGCGCTTCCCGTCTGCTTCTGTGTACTAAAGATCACTGGATTGTCGGCTATTGTCAGCGCTATCTTGTGGAGGATATTTTTGAAATTATCTCGCAGCATCCAGAATTGGTTCGCGTAGAAGTCGATCGTCTCAACCAACCCCCTACGCCGCTACAGTTCCGCTTGCTGTGCAAGATGACCGCCGAGTGGCGAGACTTTCGCCCCTTCCAAGGTCGGATTTACCAGCCGATTAGCAGTGATGTTTTAGCTGCAAGTGCGATCGGATAATCAGCAACAATAAGTAAAATTATCATCACAAAGTTAGGGAAGAACCCCAATTAATTATTGTGAATTTATTAGACCCACTCGCGAATAAAATTGCTCTAGAATTAGAAATAGACTGGGTTTGTTGAATTGTTGATAATTGTATGATTCATCTGGCAACTTAAGAAACCCGGTTTCTCGATCGCACAACTCGATCAAATTGCAAGTATTCGGTAAATAAACGTAATGATTACAATCGTGATGGGAGTCTCCGGTTCTGGCAAAACTACTGTTGGCAAGTTGCTGGCGCAATCTCTCACTTGGGATTTCAGCGATGCCGACGATTTTCACCCATCAGCTAATATCGAGAAAATGAGTCTGGGCATTCCTTTAGAAGATGCGGATCGCCTTCCTTGGCTATTACAATTGCAAGCTGCAATAGACAGGTGGCTGTTGGAAAATAAAAATGTGGTTTTGGCTTGTTCTGCTTTAAAAACATCTTACCGGGAAATGCTCTGCCGAGACCAGCAGCGGATGAAAATAGTTTATCTCAAATGTTCTTTTCATCTATTAGCAACAAGGTTAAAAAGTCGCGAAAATCACTACATGAAAGCAGACTTGCTGTTAAGTCAGTTAGACACTCTCGAAGAACCAGAAGATGCAATTATCATAGATGCTTCGCAGCCGCTAGAGGTAATCGTGCGCCAAATTAGAAATCATCTGATGTGCGGTTAATTGCCCACAATAAAACCTCTAATGCAAAATCTGGCTTCAATACCTCTTTATTTCTTAGTTTCTCTCAGCTAGGACGAGAGTTTGTATAGTAGCGATTTTAATCGCCGAGTCTTATCGAGGGTTTTTAACGCGGATTTAGTATAACAGTTATTTTTTTCCTAGCTATAGGGTTTCTGAATCAAATGTAGCTCTCTCTCCGTTTCCGGGGGAGAGGTTTTGCCTGCTAATTTTTGTACAAATACAAGAAAGCTTCTACTTCAGCGGCGGTTGGTTGAGCTTTAATTGCCCCGGCTTTCATCGCTGTCATCGAACCTACCGCATTCGCATAAGTTACAACTTTTTTTGTTATTTCTGGATCGGCTAAACTCTTAATTCCCACCTTGCACAATTGGCTGACAAAACCAGCCAGAAAACCGTCGCCGGCACCTGTTGTATCCTCAACATCTACTTTAAATGCGGGGATTTTTCCTTCATTTTCCGATAGACAATAAGCGCAACCTTTCTCGCCCGCAGTCACCAAAACGCCTTCTACGGAATCGAGGCGGTAGGTAATAGCTCCAGCGTCGGTAGTGTCAAACAACCATTCGGCTTCTTCCTCAGATAACTTGACAAAATCAACTTTTTTTAAGATTGTTCTAATGCGCGCTTTTGCTTCGTCTGGATTTGACCAAAACACCGGACGCCAATTGATGTCAAGTATAATTTTAACGTCGTACTGTTCTGCTAGTTGGAGCGCTCGGGCGATCGCCTCTCGACTTTCAGGATAAGCTAATTCTAAAGTGCCTAGCACTAAAAATTCGGCATTTTCAAACAGCGTCTCCGGTATTTGTGCAGCGAGGAGGCGAGTGTCGGCAAAATCCGCAGTATCGAATTCGCCAAAACCGGCAAAAGATCGATCGCCCGCTTTATTCCGCAAGACATAAACTTGCCGCGTCGGCGCACTCGGATGGCGCTGCACTCCAGCGGTGTCAACCCCTACTTCTTGCAATACCTCCACTAGGGAATTCCCCAATTCATCCCCACCTACAGCACCGATAAATCCCGCCGCCGTCCCCAATTTAACCAAAGCACAAGCAACATTAGCAGGAGCACCGCCGGGATATGCAGTCCAAGATTCTACCTCTTCGAGAGATACTCCTGGTTTGTCTGCTAAACAATCAAATAAAATTTCACCCAGACACAGAACGAGGGGATAAGTCATATTAATTTTAGATTGGAGATTTGAGATTTTAGAGCAGCAGTAGACAGGTCAATAATTATTTTTAACCCATCCCAGAAAAATAGCAAGCTATTTTTTAATGGCTGCTCCTATAATATCAGACCTACTGATACAGGCAGTTACTCCCTTAAGGCACAAGTGTAGTGGGGGCCTATCATTAGTTTTACGTGCAAACATCTGCGCTTTTTTGGGCCCGGATGTCAGATGCGCCCAGGTAAAGGGAGCATCCGCCACCCGAGGCGCCAGCAGTGGAAGTGGCTGCTGGCGCCTCGGGTGGCGGCGCTGGGTTTGCGCTTTTTGCGATTATGCAAGCGAGTTGGTGCTTGGGGATCCAAAGAGTAGCACAACAAATTTAATTTTGTCTTCATACTTCATCCCTCATCCTCTAGAATTGTAGATAGGTAAATATGCAGACATAGGAAAAATTTATGAGCGGGAGCGTCTCTGGGACCCCTGTCACCCTGTCGGACAGAGAATTGCAAGTGGTAGAGTTAGTAGCGGCGGGATTGACTAATGAGAAAATCGCCGAAAAGTTAGAGATTAGCAAGCGTACAGTTGACAACCACATTAGCAATATCTTGAACAAGACTCGCGCCGACAATCGAGTTACGCTGGTACGTTGGGCGTTGCAGTGGGGGAAGGTATGTTTGGACAATATTAACTGCTGCCCTCTACCGCGGCCGATCGATAAAGAAGTATCTTAAGTAGGGATTCTGGTTGGGGACAGGCAAAGAAATGATGCAAACGGCACAAGAAAAACAACTCCGCTATCACATTCAATCCCCCGGATTGCCGCTGGCGGTGTATCGCGAAGTGGCGACCCATTTGCGTCAAGTTGAAGGGGTGCAAACCGGTTTAATTCCGCAGCAGTCGCAGCGGTTTGATTACAGCGACAGCCAAATTGGGGGTTTGTGGATACAGTATCCTGAAGGGTTCGATTTGGCAGGTCGGGAGCGAGTCGATCGCATTTTGGCTTATTATGGCGATCGTTACGGAGCTTGGGAATTATTAAGTCATTAGTCATTAGTCAGCAGTTATTAGTCATTAGCTCAGAGTTAAGGACACAGAACTAACGAATACAGAAGTTATGAGCGGCTTAGTTAAAAGGCTATTTGCTAACAACTTTCATACCAGTTACTTTACCAATGACCAATGATTAATGATTAATGACCAATGACCAATGATTAATGACCAATGACTAATGACCAATGACTAACAAAATGAGTGCAATTAAAACTTTACCGGGAACGCGGGATATTTTGCCCGCTGAAATTCAATACTGGCAAAATATAGAAGAAGTCGCTAGAACAATTTTGAAAAAAGCGGCTTATCGAGAAATTCGGACGCCAATTTTTGAACAGACATCTTTATTTGAACGCGGCATCGGCGAAGCTACCGATGTTGTGGGTAAGGAAATGTACACTTTTAAGGATAAGGGCGATCGATCGACTACTTTGCGTCCAGAAGGCACCGCCGGAGTAGTCCGAGCTTTTATTCAAAACAGTTTGTACGCGGCGGGAGACGTGCAGCGTCTGTGGTATGCTGGGCCGATGTTTCGTTACGAACGCGCGCAAGAAGGAAGACAGCGGCAGTTCAATCAAATTGGCGTGGAAGTCTTGGGGAGTGCGAATCCCCGTGCGGATGTCGAGGTAATTGCGATCGCCACCGACATCCTGCAAACCCTCGGTTTAAAAAATTTGCGCCTCGATATTAATTCTGTCGGAAATAAGCAAGACCGACAAAATTACCGGCAAGCTTTGATCGATTATTTTACACCGCACAAAGACGAATTAGACGCGGATTCTCAAGACCGCTTGACTCGCAATCCCCTGCGGATATTGGACAGCAAAAATGAGCGCACTCAGGAAATTGTCAAGGGTGCACCGAGTATTTTAGAATATTTGGGCGATGAATCGCGATCGCACTTCGAGCAAGTGCAGCTTATGCTCACAAATTTAGGAATTAGCTATCAGTTAAATCCCAGATTAGTGCGTGGTTTAGATTACTATACCTACACCGCATTTGAAATTATCTCCGACGATTTGGGAGCGCAAGCAACAGTTTGCGGAGGCGGCCGCTACGACGGTTTAGTAAAGGAATTGGGCGGCCCCGATACGGCGGCAGTCGGTTGGGCAATGGGTATCGAAAGGTTGATTATCCTGCTGCAAAAGTTGCAACCTTTGCCCGCGCCCAAGTTGGATTTTTATTTGGTATCTAGGGGCGAAAAAGCAGAACAGCAATCGGTATTGTTAGCTCAAAAATTGCGAAGTGCGGGGTTTAGTGTAGAGATTGATTTGAGCGCTAGTGCTTTCGGGAAACAGTTTAAAAGAGCGGACAGAAGCGGTGCAGTTGCCTGTTTAGTTTTGGGAGATGCGGAAGCTGAAAACGAGACGGTACAATTGAAGTGGTTGGCGAGTGGTGAACAAAGTGCGATCGCGCAATCGGAACTACTAGCAATGACAAATGAGCTACAGCACAAAATTAACAACCCTTAGAACTCTCGGTTTTAGCCCAGTCTAGATCCCCCTAAATCCCCCTTAATCAGGGGGATTTAGAATTCCCATCCTCTCGTTACCAGGAAGATCCCGGTAACGCATATCCAGAGGCTCTGCCTCGTCATTAAGCCATTAACATGAATCCCAAAAACCAAGAGATATAATTTAAACATTAAAACATTTAACCTAAGATAAACTATGTCTGTAGCAACTAAAAATCCTGAAACACAACTCACAATCACCTGGCCGCTACTACCAGAAGATTTTCAACTACCAGACGACCCCGTGGAAGACGAAAGCCAACCATTATTAGCCGCCGCTTTGCGCCAGCCGCTAACAGAATTTCCAGAATTAATGCAGGATGCCTTAATTGTTTCCAACTTTGCCTTGTGTGCCGGCATAAGTTTCCCAGGTTCAAGCAGCGACGAACAGCGTATTATCTGCAAAGCACCAGATTGGATGTACGTGAAACCCGTCAATCCAAAAAATGTCTCTCAAGTACGCCGCAGTTACACGCCACACACAGAAGGAACCATCCCCCAAATCGTGATGGAATTTCTTTCAGAAACCTATGGAGAAGAATACTCCGTTGAGTTTACCTCGCGGGTGGGAAAGTGGTTTTTTTACGAGCAAGTAATCAAAGTCCCCAGATACGTCATATTCCGAGCGAAAACAGCTCATTTAGAAGTTTACGCTTTAGAATCAGAGCGTTACAACTTGCAAAAACCTGATGAAAACGGACGTTATTGGATACCCGGATTGGACTTATTTTTAGGTATTTGGGAAGGAACGCACGAAGGGAGAACAGGCTGTTGGTTGAGGTGGTGGGATGCAGAAGGCGAGTTGTTGCTGTGGTCGGAAGAAAGAGCCGATCGCGAACGACTCCGCGCTGAAAGATTGGCAGAAAAACTGCGTCAAGCTGGGATCGAGTTAGATGACGAAGAGTGAAACATGAAACGAAATAGAGTCTTAGTAAGGTGATCTGTGCGCACCTTACTACTATTTGGTATAATCACACTCTTGTGTCGCGGGCATCCTTCCCGCTACTGCCTCAGGTTACAGTCCTATGTTAATTGAACGTCTAGATCCCATAAATTGGGAAAAAAAACCGCAACTGATATCATTGTTTTCAGGTTGCGGCGGCATGGACTTGCCCTTCCACAAAGCGGGGTTTAAAGTAGTTTGGGCGATCGACTCCAATAAATACGCCTGCAAAACATTCAGCAGAAACATTGCTGATGTCATCATCAACGACAGCATAGAAAATATAGACATTGCACAAGTTCCCGAAGCTGAAATATGTATAGGAGGGTTTCCCTGTCAAGATTTCTCTCTAATTTGGAAGCGCCCCGGACTTGAAGGAACCAGAGGAAATTTATATACATATTTTCTCGATTTTGTCAATAAAAAAAAGCCCAAAGCTTTTGTAGCAGAAAATGTCAAAGGCTTATTAAGTGCAAATAATTATCAAGCAATAAAACAAATAATTTCTGACTTTGAAAGTATAGCACCAGGCTACTTAGTTAAACCTAAACTCTACAACTTTGCTGATTACGGAGTTCCCCAATTTCGCCAAAGAGTGTTATTAGTTGGCATTCGGATGGATACAGGATTTAACTTTGTGCATCCTCAGCCAGAATACGGTCAAAATCGCAAAAAGCCTTATCGAACTGCGGGCGAAGCACTCAAAAATGTGGAAGCAGTTCTTGACAATAACAAACATCATAAAATTCAGACCCGCACCGTTGAAATTTTAAATCGAATTCAACCGGGAGGCAATTTTGCTGATATTCCCAAGGATAGTCCATACTATGTCAAAGGCATGATCAGTCACGTTTATCGGCGAATTCATCCAGATAAACCATCATCGACAATTATTGCGGGTGGAGGTGGCGGAACTTGGGGTTATCATTATTTAGAACCGCGTTCTTTGACAAATCGTGAAAGAGCAAGATTGCAAACATTTCCCGATGATTTTGTTTTTGAAGGTTCTACTACTGAAGTGCGGCGGCAGATTGGAAATGCAGTGCCGCCGCAGGGAATTGCTGCTGTTGTTGAGGCTTTAATTCCGCTATTTAAGGGGGCTTATCCGAAAGTGGATTTATATGAAATGAGTAAAAAATTGCAGGGTATGTCAATTCAACAACGATTAAAATGGGCTGAATCCGAGGGATTCGAGCAGAGTTTGCAGTTAATTTGAAATGTGGCGGTATATCTGAAGCTTAACATTAGCTGGCTCTGGGTTTACGATGAAATAAAATACATAAGGAGGGGAAGTCAATAATAAAGTTTGAGCTAGGTCACTACACCGATTTTAAATTGCCCAGCAACTCAACTATTCCAGAGCAATGACAGCAAACACTTCAGACGGTTTGGGACAGAAAATATGACGATTTATACGAACGAGGTGGAAAGTGCAATGTAGAAGAAGCTTTTGTAGAAGTAATGAGAGCCTTTGGAATGCCTAATGATGCAATATCCCATCAGCGATACGTCTATATGGCTTATGGAATAGCATTAGCAGCTAAACCGACTATTAAACATTACTTTCCTGAAGAACACAAAGCTGATATCGTGGAAGCAATTGTATCTTGTTGGCTTAAGGATGGCTGTGAAATCCCAGAAACTTGGGCTGATACCTTGTTTCCTAATATCAAGAAAATTGGAAAATATCAAGCTAGTAACGAAGCTTATAATATTTTCTACGGCTTGCTGCAAACACTCAACACCAAAACAGCCTATAAGGCCATCTTAGATATTTTGTATGATGCCATTACCGGGGACGCCATTTCTGGTTTTACCCCACATTCCGCACCCCCAACTGGCACATACACGCAGTGAGGGGGTAAAAGTGAATCGTCAGAGACCAAGCGCGAGTAAAAATACTCAATTATTTCGGTCGCGAATGCGTTAA
>JACJNY010000059.1 GCA_014695295.1 Microcoleus sp. FACHB-61
TTAACGCATTCGCGACCGAAATAATTGAGTATTTTTACTCGCGCTTGGTCTCTGACGATTCACTTTTACCCCCTCACTGCGTGTATGTGCCAGTTGGGGGTGCGGAATGTGGGTATCAACACGAAGCCTGGAACAATCGGGGCAATGCACTGCGTAATTTAGGAAGATTGGAAGAAGCGATAGCCTCCTACGACAAATCCTTAGAAATCAAACCAGATAAAGACGAATCCTGGTACAATCGGGGTATTGCAGTCAGCAACGCACCTGAATATAGCCAGCTAGTTTATGAACTATTACAAGCAAAATTACCTAAATCTGCACCAGTAACCAGAACTCTCTTAACTCACAACCTGAAGCAGCGTGGCTATGAAGGCAAAATATTAACATTACAAGCAGGCTTAGAGTATTGCAAAAAAAACACCCACCCCGAAGGATATGGAAAACTGCATCAAGCACTAGGAAATGCTCACTACTATCGCGGAAAACTTAATGATCCCTACCGTTATTGGAATCAAGCAGCCGCCAGCTACAAAGAAGCACTCAAAACTCTAACAAAAGACGCTTTCCTGAAACAGCATCTAGAAGTTTTGCAGGATTTAATCAAAACTTTAGTCAGCCTACAAAAAACCGAACGAGCCAATAAATTACAACGAGATGCAACCGCTTTATTGCAGCGTCTGCTGAAAGAGAAAAACTATTCGCAACTCACCGAAAAGCAACTCACCGACAAATTAGTTAGGTTTGAACAATTAACCGTAAATATATTCATGCAGTCGGGGCAATTTGCCGAAGCCTTAACAACAGCAGAAACCGATAAAAATGTCTGCTTATCTTGGCTGCTGGATGCAATTCCCCCTTACCAAACAGAAGAGACAGTCACTTACTCACAAATTCAGCAACTTCTCAATCCCACAACTGCTGCGATTTACTGGCATCTCAGCGACGCATCCCTGACAACATTCATCATTAAATCCGATGGCTTGTTGTCTCCCGAAAACTGTTTTAGCGATTTTCCCGATAAATTTGAAGAATGGGTGAAGGAGTGGAATAAACAATACACCGATTATCAATCTCAGGAGAAAGCAAGTCAACAAAATCATCCTTGGCGTGCGGGAATGCGAAGTAAATTTGCACGACTCAAGAAGGAAATCCTGAAAATTGATGTCATTGAACAGCAATTAGAGGGGATTACCGACTTAATTCTGATTCCTCACCGGGACTTGCACCGCTTCCCAATTCATGCTTTGTTTAGTCGTGATTTTGTGGTTAGTTATTTGCCTAGCGCGGCAGTTGGGATTTATTTGAAAAATCGGTTTAGCGGAATCTCTCGTTTATCTCCAAGTCTAGATCCCCCTAAATCCCCCTTAAGAAGGGGGACTTTGAATGAGTCAGTCCCCCCATCCGAAGATACATTGAACACTCTTGTCCCCCCCTTAAGAAGGGGGGTTAGGGGGGATCAAAGCCTGGAAAACCCAGCCGAAATCTCTGACTTACCTCCAAGTCTAGATCCCCCTAAATCCCCCTTAAGAAGGGGGACTTTGAATGCTGGGACTATGACCATCCTCAGCATCGAAAATCCCCACAGCGTAATTACCGAGAAAAACGGCCAACAAAAAAGACTCGCCCCTCTCCCCGCCGCCGAAATCGAATCGGAAATGATTTGCCGAATGTTCGACAAATCTCCCCGACTCAAAGAAGACGCAGCCACCCTCGATGAAGTCGAAAGATTATTGTAACAGCCGCACGATGTTTTTCACTTCACCGGCCACGGCAGCTATAATTTTGATAATCCCCTAGAATCGACTTTATACCTAAGCGGCAACCACCGATTAACTGTCAGAGAAATCATCAAACATGACCTCAGTAACTACCAATTAATCTGCCTTCCCGCCTGCGAAACCGCATTGACTGACAAACAAACAATTCTCGCCGAATATGTAGGATTGACTAGCGGTTTTATGCGCGCGGGAGTTGGCTGTGTCGTCAGTACCCTGTGGCCCATAGAATCCGGTGCGAGTACGTTATTAATGATTTATTTTTACCAACAGTGGCGAGAAGCCGGCGATTCTCTGCCCGTGGCTTTAGGAAATGCTCAAAAATGGCTGCGAGAATCCACCCGCGAGGATTTAGCCGCCTGGTATCAAGCAGAAATTGACAAGATTACCGGAAACAGCAACGAACAGTCTGAAGATGAAACTATGCTAATCGAGTCTTTGAAAACCGATCAGCGAGAACTGGATAAAAAGGAATATCAACCCTATAAGCATCCCTACTGCTGGGCTGCCTTTACTATCACTGGATTATTATGAAAGACACACAAAACGAGATTCTCGAAGCTTTTTTTCTGGCGCTATATCAACAAACCGAACCGTTGCTAGCTAATGTTCAATTAGAGTTTAATAAAACCAATAAAAATTTCAAAATTTCCGATATTTTAAGACTTAAGGATCTACATCCTCCTCTTCTAGCTGCTTACAAAGAAAACTATTCATTCTTAAAAAGTCATAGCAGCCAACGCAGCAAAGGATTAGAGCGTAAGCCGAATCCTAAAGCAGAAAAAAATAACAATATTAATTCTGAAAGTGAGAATAGCGCTGGTAGCAACGACGATTTACCAGATGTGTCGAAAATTATAGCTCAAATTGATAAAACAGAAATTTTGCAAGCTGTGAACTCAGTACAAGCAATTAAAGATAAGATATTATCGTTAATGGCAAAAGGTTTAGATCATGAGTAACGAGAATAGGCTAATCTACCCAACTGTGGATTTATTTGTCTACGATTTAGCAGACGGTATCGGGCAAAATGAGGACAAGATTAGCCAAAACTGCGACCTGTTTTTGCAAAAAATTTATGGCGACAACATCTCTGCGCTACAGCGAGAACAATTCAAACAAGCTGAAACTGAAACTGATGATTATATCGAATTACTAAAAAACCCAAACATAGCAGAATTTGAGCCTCCCTTAAATGGCTATTCCTATCCCGTTAAACTCGGCGATACTTATGCGGCACAATTTGACTTATCTGGCAAAATAGAACCCGACGCAGACAAGACACCAAAAGAAATCGACTGTTTAGAAGGGCTGAAACAAGAAGTGATTTCCCGCATCAATTCACCCGCTACCATCGGTCAAAGTTGGTTTATTTCGGGACAATTGACGGCTGACGATCAAGACGCTTTAACAACTGCTAAAAATTGCTACACTAAACTGAATCTATTCCCTAATGCTGTATGGGACAGAGACTTGCAAACCGAAGGGCAATTTTTAGGTGCAAATTTTTACGAATTGTGGCAGCCGCCTGGAGACAAGGGCAATATCAGCCAAAATCATCACGTTTTAATTTGCTTGTTTCCTTACAAGAGCGGTCAATCAATTCTCGTTCTTAGTAAGACCTTTGATGAATTTGATACGCATTTAATCCTATTATTTGCATATCGCAATAAAGTGATTTGGGCTTACACTCAAAGCCGCGAACTTAAAGTTCGCCTCAAAGACAGTTCTGGGAAAATTCAACAATTTGTTAATCGACTCCTAGCACAGGTGAATTCCCCTAATGTTGACCTCAAAGAATTACAGAAAAATTTAGTTGACTTTTTGACAATTTCCTCGGCTTATGCTAGTAATATCAGCGGACTGGAACAGCAAGAAAATACAATCAAAACTAACCTCAGAAATTACCAGATACGCCTGAAAACAATAAGCCAAAAAATGGGAACTGATGCAAAAGATTTCAAATTTATGGGGAAATTTAGCATTTTTGTTAAGGATAAGTATGTTTGGCAAGTGGAATCTGATAATCGGAGTTTGACTGCGGGTTTGAGGTTGTTGGAAAATGCAATTCAGACGATTGAGGGGATTATTGAGATTGAGAGGGCTAAGAGCGATCGAACTTTGAATGTTACAATCGGAGTCGTAGGTGCGGGAATTGGCACCAGCGGGGTAGCCGCCAGCGTTTATGCTAGTCAAATTAAAAGTCCGGCCAGCGACAAAAATTCGATGGATTTGAATGTGGTTTTTGGGTTGAGTATGGGTTTGGGAATTTTACCTGCGTTGGGTGCGATATTCTTGATAATAATTGGCAAAAAATGGCGCTAAAATAGTTGCAGGAGTTACGCATTCAGAATTTGGGAAACTCGATCCCCCCTAACCCCCCTTAATAAGGGGGGGACAAGAGTTGTTCAAAGTCCCCCTTGTTAAGGGGGATTTAGGGGGATCGAGACTTAGCAAAAAGCGATTTCAATCGGCGATTGAAATCGCTTCTACACATACAACAAAGTCCGCCGGCCCGGACTGAAGAGAGGATAGATCATAAAATGACAACCATTATTTTAAACTTAGATACTGTCGAACTAACAGACGAACAGTTTTACTGTTTATGCCAGATGGATCGAGATTGGCAATTTGAACGGACTGCTAAAGGAGAAATTATCATTATGTCACGCGTAGGCGGAGTCAGCGGCAATCGAGAAGCCTATTTAATTACAGATTTGGGCTTATGGAACCGTAAAACGCAGCTAGGGAGAGTGTTTAGTTCTTCCACAATTTTTCGCTTGCCTAATAATGGCGATAGATCTCCAGACGCGGCTTGGGTTAGCTTAGAAAGATGGTCTGCTTTAACAGCAGAAGAACAAGAGAAATTTCCGCCAATTTGTCCTGATTTTGTCATAGAATTGCGTGAAGCGAAGCTATCCCGTAGGGAATCGCCCCCAGACCCGTTGCGGCAGCTTCAGGAGAAAATGCAGGAGTATCTAAACAGCGGCTTGCGCTTGGGTTGGCTAATTAATCCTCAAGACGAACAAGTAGAAATTTATCGCCCTTCTCGCCAAGTAGAGATTGTACAATTTCCTGTAAGTTTATCGGGAGAAGATGTCTTGCCCGGATTTGTGCTTAATTTGCCCATGATTTGATATTGCCTCAAATTTTTCCTGTTTCCAACTGTATTTTCTTGGGGCAAATATCATCATCGTACCAACCAGTCAAAGCCACCGCCAAAGCATCCGCCGCATCGTCGGGTTTCGGAATATAACCCAACTCTAACTCCCGGGCCACGGCCTCTTGCACTTCGGATTTATCCGCATTACCGCGACCGGTCAAAGCTTGCTTAATTTGAGCCGGCGTAAACTCGAACAGCGGCACTCCACACTGCGCCAAAACTAGCGTCAAAACGCCCCGCGCTTGCGCTACCAGTATGGTATTTCCCATCTTGTAAAAGAACAGTTTTTCGGCAATTGCTAGATCGGGTTTAATCTGTTCAATTACCTCGTGCAAATCGTCGTAAATTGTTTTCAACCGCTGTCCCATTTCCTGTTTTGGCGTTGTTTGTATGACGCCGCAATCAATCAGGGAAACGCTGTTTTTATCTTGTTTGCCGGGGACTATTTGACAACTAATTGCCCCGTAGCCAAGATTTGCTAAGCCCGGATCTAATCCTAAAATTCGTTTTTCCATTGCCAGAATTAGTAATTGGAAATGGGAATTAGGTATGAAAATTTGGGGAATGCTTCATCACCACCAATTACCCATTACCAATTACCAATTACCAATTACCCCTCAGTTGTTTCTAAGCCGAATACCCGATCGAACACTTTAGTCACTTTATACCCCGAATCTATTGATTCTAGCGGGTCTTTCCGCAATCGGTGCCGCAAACACAGAGTCATCACCCGGCGAATATCGTCCACCGTGACCTCCGTGCGGCATTCCAAAGCCGTGAAAGCTTTCGCAGCCCGATTCGTCACCAAATCGCCCCGCAGCCCGTCTACGTCCAATTCCGCGCAAACTTGGGAGATTTTTACCCGCAACTCTCGATCGATAGTTACCGATTTCAATCTTTCCTGGGCTTCCACCAACTTCTGCTGCATATCATCTTGTTCGTGCTGGTATTTCGCGAGAAACTCCGCCGGATTTTGGTCAAAACTCGATCGCTGTTCGACAATTTCCACTCTTAAATTCGGGTCTTTTACAGTCCGAATTTCTGCGTGCATCCCGAATCTGTCGAGCAACTGCGGCCGCAATTCTCCTTCTTCTGGATTCCCGGAACCGATTAGAATAAACTTAGCCGGGTGACGGATCGAAATGCCTTCTCTTTCAACAGTATTCCAACCGCTGGCGGCCGAGTCGAGCAAAACATCGACTAAATGATCGTCGAGCAAATTGACTTCATCAACGTAAAGAATGCCGCGGTTAGCTTTAGCTAAAAGGCCGGGTTCAAAAGCTTTAACACCTTCCGACAAAGCTTTCTCGATGTCGATCGTACCGCAAACTCGGTCTTCGGTAGCGCCCAGAGGCAAGTCTACCATTTGAACTTTTTTGCGGGCGATTTTAATGTCAGTTTGAGATAAAGTGCGATCGCGCACCTCATCGCTCATCAAATCCGGATCGGTGGGATGACTGTTAAAAGGATCGTCAGCCACCACCTCAATTTCCGGCAGCAAATCAGTGAGGGCGCGGATTGTGGTAGATTTGCCAGTACCTCGATCACCCATAATCATCACCCCGCCAATTTTGGGATCGATGACATTTAACAGCAGCGCCAGTTTCATCTCCTCCTGGCCAACAATCGCAGTGAAGGGAAAAACAGCGCGGCGGGCTGCGGTAGCGGTAACGGTTGGTAGAGCGCCCGCATTTAGGGTATTGCTGACTTCGGCAGTAGGACTCACAGGATAACTCAAAATATAATAATTGCTTGTTTATTGTGACATACAAGCGGACAACAGTCGATCTGCAGCCTTGAAATCCAAGTACAGAGTTTGTCTGATTCCTCTCAAAACCCCGCCAAAAACAGACTATTTCTGAGACACAGAACGCGCAAACTCTAAAATTTGTTGCTGACGTTCATCAGACAAACGTCCAACCATCGCAGCTAATAGCTCCGATACAGACAACCAACGCCTTTATTTCGACTTCCAAACAACTAAAAACTGCTCGGTAGACAGAGTACACAAAGCTATTGTTTCGCCAGAGCGATCGCTAAATTCTACCTCGTAATTTCCATCATCATAACAATGTACAATTCCCCCTCTAACACCTCGGTGTAAATTAGATTCAGGCAATGTTACTAACAATTCGACTGCATCAAATAATTCTGGCACGATCGTGCTTACCTCCGAACGAATAGTGTTACCAGTCTCGCCCCATTACTACCCGGTTCTACGATCCAACCTGTACGGACAATCCCCTGCTGTCCCTGTGCACAATTTCCAAGTCTACAGTATAGCGCTGTCCGTGTTTGTCGTTTAGTCCTAAAACTGCTTCAGCATCAAGAGTTTTAGCTGAAATCTGTGCTAACAGTAAGTCATAGTTTTATTGAGGAAATCCTAAAGGACGCTGAAATATTACAGCTTTATCGCTACAGACTGGGTTATCAAAATTAAGAGCATACTCCGTTAATTTTCCCGGAGCGATAACGAGATGGCTGACAAGCTCTTTCAGCTTCATGTTTGTTGACCTAGCAGTAATTTTAGCACCTAATATATTAGAGAGCTGCTTTGGGAACCCGATCGACTTTCAATTTTAGCTCTAACGTAGAATAACTAATAACTAATAACTCATAACTACCACTGCGGCTCAGAAGCCATCAAAGCAGTCGCAGCCTCGCTCGGTAAGGGCTTAGCAAAAAAATAACCCTGACCGTATTCGCAGCCGATCGCCCTCAACCTAGCTAATTGTGCCGCCGTCTCCACACCCTCAGCAATCACATCCATACCCAAAGCGTGAGCCAGCGCCACAATCGTCCGCACGATCGCCACATTCTCCCCCTCACTTTCGATCTCCATCCGCCCCACAAACGACTTATCAACCTTCAAAGTATCCGTAGGAAAACGACTCAAATAACTCAACGACGAATAACCCGTGCCAAAATCATCAATTCCCAATTTGACATTTAACGCTTTCATCTGCTTCAAAACCGCGATCGCCGACTCCACATCATCCATCACCACACTCTCAGTAATCTCCAACTTCAAACTCTCCGGACTCAAACCAGTTGTTTCCAAAATCACCTGAATGCGATCGACCAAATCCGGCTGGGCAAACTGCTTTCCCGACAAATTTACACTCATAATCAAAGGTTGATCGAAATCAAACATTCCCTCCCAAAGCCCCAACTGCCGGCAAGCCTCCTCCAACACCCACTCACCCAGCGGCACAATTGCCCCCGTTTCCTCAGCCACCGGAATAAACTTCACGGGCGGAATCAAACCCCGCAGCGGGTGTTGCCAACGCACCAAAGCCTCAAACCCAATAATCCTCCCGCTTGCCAAAGATACAAACGGTTGGTAGTGCAGCAAAAACTCTTGACGCTTGAGGGCCATCCGCAAATCCGTCTCCAACTGCAACCTCTCCACAGCCAAAGCGTGCATCGAAGCATTAAACACCTGATACCTTCCCGTTCCCAAAGCCTTCGCCCGGTACATCGCCGTGTGGGCGTCCCGCAGCAAGTGTTCCGGCTGTTCCCTGACAGTAGCACCGGGTTCGCCCCCCAGCGCAATCCCGATGCTCGCCGTCACAAACACCTCCTGCCCCTTCAACTCAAAAGGCACAATTAAAGCTTGGTGAATGCGAGCGGCCAAATCCACCGCACTGCCAACATCAACATTCCTCACCAAAATCGCAAAATCGTCACCCCCCACCCGCGCCACAGTATCCCCGGAGCCAATAATCTCCCTCAACCGCTGCACCACCGACATCAGCAGTTCGTCCCCCGCCAAATGACCCAAAGAATCATTAATCACCTTAAACCTGTCTAAATCCAGAAACAGCACCGCAAATAGATAGCTGCGGCGGCCCCTAGTATTGGCGATCGCCCGCCCCAGGCAATCCACGAACAAATCCCGGTTGGGCAAACCCGTCAGAGAATCGTGAAAAGCATCGTAAAGCTTCCTGTAAGCGCTGACGCCCACACCAGTCACCACCAAACCCAAAGCCGGCGACACCAGCGGCACCCACCCACCCCCAGTAAAAATCCCAAAACTAATCCCCAGCAGACCCATCAACGCTACACCCCCAACCAATCCCGCCCTCGCAGGGTGCTGAATCCGCCAAGCCACAACCCCGCCAACCATCGCCCAAGCACCGTTCCACAAAATTTCCGCCCATTCCGGCCACACCCAAAACAGCAATCGCCCATCCAAAACCGCACTCAATATTTGGCTCAGCATTTGCGCGTGCACCAGCACCCCCGGCATTTTCGGACTTTGCTTTTTAACCGGGCTGTAGGGCGTCAAAAACAAATCTCTGGTACTCGGTGCAGTCGTCCCGATCAACACAATCTTGCCCTTAACCCAGCTTGGGTCAATTTCCCCCTTCAATACCTGTCGGATACTGACTTGTCGCGCCACCTGGTTCGCAGACCGGTATTTCAGGAGAATTTGGTAGCCTCTGGCGTCAATATTTGCATAGCCGCCGCTGTCAGAAGTTAAAGGCACAAATTCTGCCTTTCCCCAGTTGATTTGGTGGGGATGAACAGGGCTATTTTCCTGCTGCACTCTGTCTTTGAGATACAGCAAAGCCACTTGCAAAGAAAACGAGAAAGCAGTATTCTTCTCTGCTTGGGAGACTGAAAGCAAATGGCGGCGCACAACGCCGTCAGCATCCAGCATGAAGTCGTTAAAACCCACCCGATGGGGCGGTATCCCCGGAGGCGCAGGCACTCCCGGACTATCTGAATCGCTCAATTTGTTGATCGCCACCACATTCGGTGCTTTCAGCGCGGTCAGCAATTCTTGGTGTCCCGGTGCTTGAGGCAAATCCCGGTACAAGTCCAAACCGATGACTTTTGGCTGATACTTTTGCAGTTTTGTCAAGGTTTGAGCGATCGTCTTGTCGGAAATCGGAAATCTCCCCAAAGCTTGAATATCGGCCTCAGAAATTGCCACTACCAGCAGCCGCGGATCGGGGCCGGAATCTGGCTGCAAGCGCACTAACGAGTCAAAACTCCCCAACTCCCAGCTTTGCAGGCCTCCCAACTGCCGAACTCCCATATTCAGCAGCGTTACAGTCGCGCCAACAAGCATTGCAGGCAAAATCTTGACCCGTCGGTTTTGAGAACTGAGGTCGAAGCCAGTTGCGACAGACATTACATATCGAAGATTTCTAGAGAATTTGGCAGTCACAGAAAAAATATGTCGGTGCAAATTCGCTTTGCACAAGTCTGTTCTTACAGAATTGAGCTTAATATGAGATTGAATGTAATTTTTTCAGAACTTGTGCCGCAACCGAGTTTCTTTAAGCTAATTACTCGATTTGGCAAAGTATTTCTCGGATGGGAACCGGGTTTCTGAAGATTTGCCGACAAATCCTGTCTTTTATTCCTTGTTTACCCAAATTCCCACAAGCGTTAAAATTTAGTCGATCGAACTTTCAGGATATTTTTGAGATTATGGCGAATCAACTTCCGATTCCGGTGATTGTTAACGGTGCTGCAGGCAAAATGGGCCGCGAAGTAATTAAGGCGATCGCCCATGCTAGTGACATGACCTTATTTGGGGCTGTAGACCGCTCTCCTGAGTGCCTCAACGGCGATGCCGGGGAATTAGCCGGATGCGGCCCGTTAGAAGTTCCCATCACTGACGACTTGCAAGGAATGCTGGTATTAGCAGCTCAAGAAAAGCAGTTAGGGGTGATGGTAGATTTTACGCACCCGAAGTCGGTTTATGAAAACGTGCGATCGGCAATAGCTTACGGGATTCGCCCAGTAGTGGGCACTACCGGATTGAGCAGCAAGCAAATTGAAAACTTAGCTGAATTCGCTGATAAAGCGAGCACCGGCTGTTTGATTATACCCAATTTCTCGATCGGCATGGTTTTGCTCCAACAAGCCGCCGTCACGGCATCTCAGTATTTTGAACACGTAGAAATTATCGAGCTCCACCACAATCAAAAAGCCGACGCTCCCAGCGGCACAGCGATTCAAACTGCCCAAATGTTAGCAGAAATGGGAAAAACTTTCAATCTGCCAGAAGTTGAGGAAAGCGAAAAATTAGCCGGAGCTCGGGGCTCACTGGCTGATGAAGGGATTCGGATTCACAGCATCCGTTTACCCGGTTTAATTGCCCACCAAGAGGTAATTTTTGGCGGCGCCGGTCAAGTTTATACTTTACGACACGATACGAGCGATCGAGCTTGTTATATGCCCGGAGTGTTGCTGTCTATACGCAAAGTGATCGAATTAAGCTCGCTCGTTTACGGCCTGGAAAAGATCTTGTAGTCATTAGTCATTAGTCATTAGTCATTAGTCAGCAGTTATGGGTAATATGGAATTAATCTGACTTCTAACTTATGATTCCTGGCTTCAAAATCAATCCGTTAAATCCGTTAAAAGTCTTATATAATTCGTTGCCGAACAGACATCCGTTGCATCCGTTACAAAATCTGTTGCCGAACTTCCTATGCTAATTCCCTTAACCCGCGAAACCTTTCAAGAACTAATTCCCGCCGTCGCCACGGGAGCGCAATACAAATATATCTGGGGAAAACCGCCAGATTTTTTGAGGCGAATGTTAATCTCTGCCGTCATCGTAGTTTTCCTATTGGTAGTCTACAACTTTGCAGGTTCCGATGTCGGGCCGCTAGTTTTAATCACCGGATTGATAGCTGGTTTGTACTGGCTGTGGGGGCCGATTTTGTGGGCTAGTTTGCGGAATGCAGAATGCCGCAAATATCAATACTGCGGTTTTTGGCAAGGACGAGTTTTGGATATTTATATCACAGATGAAGTCACAAGCCAAGAAGAAACAGTCAATAAAAAAGGACAACTCGTAATAGTTGACAACCTAGAACCGCGCATCAACTTAGAAGTTGGCGACAAAACCGGATTTACCACTACACTTCGAGCTCCCTTGCGGAAAGAACACCAAGGAATTGTCCCCGGCCAAGCTGCTTTAATGTTAATCATGTCAAATCAAGAAGATTTGAGCACGATTACCAAAGTTTCAGATATTTATATTCCCAGCCGCGACGTGTGGGTGAGCGACTATCCTTATTTACGCAGAGATTTGTTTGTCGAGGTGAGCCAGCAGATCAAAAAAGGTAGACAGAAAAAAGGGCGTGATGGTGCTAATCAAAGGAGAGAGGTAAAAAGGCGATCGCCCGCTGATTATTAATATTGATAATAGCGACAAATTTTAAGAGCTATCGCCGGTTAAAATTAGGACAAAATTCACAAGATAGCGGCTAACGTCTACGGTTTTTCAGGTTAGTTCCTACAGTTTCATCTTTTTTAGTTCGGAGCAAGGCGCACCCGCCCACATTCCTGTTAAGCGAGATCGACAACTTGCCAAAAATTGGCTTAATCCTGTATTTCTACCAAAAAATCGCGGCTTCAAAGAAGATGAATTATCCCAAATCCGGCTTTAATACCCCCTTTATTTTTTAGTCTCTTAGAGATGGAGGCAAGGCAAGTCTAGGATCGGTTTCAACCGCCGAGTCTTACAAAGGGGATGTCTAACCCGAATTTAGTATTAGTTCAAGCTCTCAGATTCATCTGTGGAGTCAATCTAAAATCTAAAATCGACTGACTTCTCGATCAACTGTTTCCCTCTTGGCCGTAAGCCTGCCAAGCCAAATCGACAAGCCCGTTAACAATAGCCACAGCCACCACCGCAGAGCCCTTGCGGCCCTCAATCCGAATGTGAGGAACCATCGAATCGTGCAGCCGCGACTTAGCCACGTCAACCCCCACAAACCCAGAAGGAGTCCCAATCACCAAAGCCGGTCGAATTTCCTCAGATTCAATCAAATCTACGATCGCCGACAAAGCAGTTTGAGCCTGGCCGACCACAAAAATCCCTTCAGGATAGCGTCTTGCCAAAGTTTCAATCCCCCAAGCCGCCCGCGTCCTTTCCCTTTGGGGGCGTGTCAAAGCCTCCATCGAACAGTAAACCGGATTCGCAAAGGTACTTTGGATCAGGGGCGTAATGCCCACCTGCACCATCGGCACATCTACCACGATCGTAGTGCGAGCAGCCAAAGCAGCCGCCCCGGCTTGCAAAGCCTGATCGGAAAAACTAATTAAAGACTTGTACTCAAAATCAGCAGTCGCATAAATCACACGGCGGACTATTTCGTACTCCGCCGCTGAAAAACCGTGGTCGCCAATTTCGTTATCGATTAATCCCAGACTCTGGGCATCGCTTACGTGCCATTCCATTTGTTGGATAGCTGTCGCCTGTGAGTTGTCAGGTATCAGCTTACCAGCTTTTAGTGATTAGTCATTAGTCATTAGTTATTAGTTATTTGTTAGGAGCAGGTTTTTGAGCCATTTGGGCCGCCAACAAATAATCTCAAGACTTGCCCGCAGGGCCCATCACCTTGGTTTTTTCATAGGAATACTTCGTTACAGCCAGCCGAAAAGGTGAAAAACCCCGTTTCTTAAGACTTGCGCGCGGGGCCCATCACCTTGGTTTTTTCATAGCAATACTTCGTTACAGCCAGCCGAAAAGGTGAAAAACCCCGTTTCTTAAGACTTGCGCGCGGGGCCCATCACCTTGTTTTTTTCATAGCAATACTTCGTTACAGCCAGCAAAACAGGTGAAGAACCCGGTTTCTAAGAGTCGCAGCGCGTCCAAGACTGAACCTGAAAACGAGACGATCGCACTGCTCTCTCGGCACCCAACGCCCCGCGTCAGGGTCGATCGCTCTTGGGGACAATCGCACTGCTAAGTTTCCGACGACGGAGAAGATTTGCCCAGCACCGGAGTCAGGAATGCCACCAAAGCTCCGATCGCAAAACCGGCCACATTCCGAACCACAGGCAACCAGTCAGAAGTCCGAGTCACCACCGGCCCAAGTCCGAAAGCGAAAAACAGAATGCCCCACAGCGGCGAAAAAATCAGCGCCCACTGCCAAGCCACAATCTGTCCCGGCTTCCGAGGCTGAGCCGCAAACCCGCAGATGACGCCGCCAACCACCGACGTAATTAAAGTCAGAACCCACTGTTCCCTCGGCAAACCCGGAACCACGCGGCACCCGCCCTGACGCAAACAGCCTTCTATCGACTCCAAAGATTCAATAATCGCTCGATCTTCGCCATTGTCCCGCACAAAAAATTGATTACCGTAGCGGGTTTGCAGTTCCACCCAAAAAGTTCGCGGCAGCAGCGGATACAGCGAGTCGCCCACATTAAAATTGAGCAAATTGCCCCCTCGGGGGTCAGCAACTAGCAACACACTCTTGTTATCTAGCCCCCAATAACTTTTGACAGCTAAACCGGGCGTGCGATCGTACTGAGTCAGCACTCGCAGTTTCCAGCCGGTTTCGGCTTCAAAGGCGTTTAAATTTTTTGCCAAACTCTCTTCTTCAATATCAGTGAGGGCTTTAGCTAAATCAATGATCGGCGTCTGAGTAGACGGCAACAAATCGGGATTGTTGAAAGCGTGAGCTGCTGGTGCGATCGTCCACACCGACAAAGCCAGAAAAAATGCGGCAGCAAAGGCTAGAAATTTTCGCGGGAAAAGCTGTGACATAGGAACTTATAATCCGGGGCTTAATTGTGAATGCTAGCTGGCGGTCTTAACCAGAGGATAAGAGAAAACTCATATTTCTTTACAATTATTTACTTTACAGGAAGCGGAGAGCAAGCGGAAGAGTTCGGGCAAGGAAAGTTTTGAACAGTCAACCGTCAACAGTCAACCGTCAACAGTCAAATGACTAAAATTGAGGTTTTGCCCCAACCCCCTCACAGAGACGGCGATCGCGATCGCTCACATTAGGATTAGTTCTCAGATAATCCCCCACCCAGTCGCAGCCCCTCACCAGCAAATCGTCAAGATCCAAATTCCACAAAATCACCCGATTATCCCGGCCAGCAGAAGCCAGAACCTTCCCATCCGGGCTAAAACTCACGCTCATCACGCTATCCTTGTGACCCGTCAAAGTTTTTAGCAAAGTCCCGCTGCGACTCCACAGTTTCACCTTATGATCGTAACTACCCGAAGCAACTAACAAACCATCCGGGCTAAAACCAACGCTAGTCACGCTGTCGCTAGAACCCTTAAGCAGCGTCGCCACCAAAGTCCCGTCCACCTTCCACAATTTCACCGAATTGTCGTAACCCGCCGAAGCCAGCATTTTGCCGTCAGGGCTAAAAGCAACCCCCAACACAAAACTGTTGTGAGCCCCTTCAAAAGTTCTCAGCAAACGACCGTCCCGATTCCAGAGTTTGACACTACCGTCATCGCTTGCAGAAGCCAGCATCGAGCCGTCGGGACTGAAAGTCACCCCAGTCACCCAGCCTTGGTGTCCCGTCAAAGTCTTAATCAACCTGCCGTTTCTCGTCCACAGTTTCACAGTCTTGTCCTTACTCGCCGAAGCGAGAATCTCGCTGTCGGGGCTAAAACTCACGCTCATCACGCTGTCGGCGTGGCCGTCGAGAGTCAACAGCACAGAAGGCGAACACGGGAACAGGGGAGCCGAAGGGCAAGGCAGAATATTATTCATGCCATCTTCTTTCAAACTCCAGACTTTCACCGTTTTGTCGTAACTCCCAGAAGCAATTAGCTCGCCATCGGGGCTGAAACTGACGCTGGCGACTCTCTGAGTGTGTCCTTCCAAGGTTTCCAGCAAAACTCCCGTGCGGCTCCAGAGTTTGATAGTTTTGTCCGTAGAAGCAGAAGCCAGCCTTTGGCCGTCGGGGCTGAAAGTAACGCTTTGCACCCGGTTTTGGTGTCCGTCGAGGGTTTTGAGCGGCACGTCATCGAGCCGCCACAGCCTGACAGTTTTGTCAAAACTTGCCGAAGCTAGGGTTTTACCTTCCGGGCTAAAACTCACCTGAGTAACTCGATCGGCGTGTCCCTCAAAAGTTCTCAGCAAGCGAGTCTCCGGTTTAATGTTGCTAGCATCGGTTGGGCGTTTGTCGCCAACACCAGCCAGACTCCAGAGTTTGACATTCCCGTCTGCACCTCCTGAAGCAAGTGTTTGACCGTCGGGAGAGAAACTGACACCAAATACCCACTTGTTGTGTCCCCGCAAAGTTGTTAGCAGTTCGCCGTTATTTGCCCGTGTTGAATTTTGTGTTTCTGGGTGTTTTAGTGCAGCGATGCTCCAAATTTTCACCGTTCTGTCTTCACCGGCACTGGCGAGCGTTTCACCGTCGGGGGAGAAACTGACGGCGTAAATTTTCGAGGGTTGTCTGTTTTCGCTGTGCCACAAATTACCGATTAACTTGCCGTCAGAACTCCACAGTTTCACGCTACCGTCATCGCTCGCCACAGCGATTATTTTGCCGTCGCGGCTGAAGCTGAGCCAATTTACGGGAGCAAATTGTTCGATCGTCCGCAGCAGCGTGCCGTCGGTTTTCCAAAGTTTGATAGTTTTGTCTGTAGATGCACTGGCGATCGTTTGACCGTCAGGGCTAAAAGCAACGCTGGTAACGCTATTAGTATGCCCTTTGAAAGTTGCCAGCAAACTGCCGTCAGTTTGCCAAATTTTGACAGTTTTATCTAAACTTGCCGAAGCTATGGTTTTGTTGTCGGGACTGAACGCGACACAGGAGACGCTGTTAGTGTGACCTTTGAAAGTTGTCAGCAAACTGCCGTCGCGCCGCCAAAGTTTGACAGTTTTATCTACACTGGAAGAAGCTATTGTTTCGCCGTCTGGACTGAAACTGAGACCCCAAACTACATCGCCGTGTCCCTCCAAGCGGTTGCGTTCTTTGACTCCATAAACTGCCTGCTGGAGGGCGGCAGAAATCAGAATTTCGGTGTCTTTGAGAGTATACATTTGTTGGGAGTGTTCGAGCTGTCTCCACTTTTTACCAGCTCTCAAACTTTCCATCATGGCGTCAAATTTGTTATTCGAGAAATAAAGTGCTTCAGAAGCTGCTGTAAGGGTACTAATTTCGGCTCGCTGAGTTTGAGCGACAGCGAGCTGTTTTTGACCCACGGCCCGCCACCAAAAGTTTACGGCGGCGAGGGTGGAACTGGTTAGCAGCATAACGCCGATCACTGCTAATCCCAGCAGTTGTTTGAGAAAAGTATTGGCTCGGTAGAGCTGTGCTTGACTCATGTTTTTGTCGGCTTCTGCTTTGTGCAGTCTGGCTTCTAAGCCGAATCTTTGGCGGATCGGTCGCACTAAATAGTCGTGTACCAATTGATAGCGGTCTTCTGGCGCTTCCCGCAGCAGAAATAGCAAACCGTGACCGACTAAAATGTCTAAAATTAAGTCGAGGTTGTCAGTTTTCTTTTGTCGGCTTTCTGGGTCTTTTGCGAACTGTCGCTGTAGGGAAATTCTGCCGATGCTGCCGATCGCCGATAATTCGGTTTCGCGGGCATCTGCTGGCTGCTGGCCTGTAACTAACGAGAGTTCGTGTTTGGTTTTTATCAGCCGAACGCCTCTTTCATCTGTCAGGGAAAACAAGATTTTCCAAGCTGCGTCTTCGTTAACCAGGCCGCAGTCAGAGATGACTCTTTCGAGCGATCGCTTCACTAATTCCGCTTTGGGATTGTCCCCCAATTGCTGGTATTGCGCTAGACTGGTAATACCTTCTTCTTGCAGTTGCGCTCCCACTACCTGCAATTCGATCGGTCGCACTTCTTGCAGTTCGTCTGCTAAATCTTCGACGAAGGCCTCGATTAATGCCGGCTCTAAATAAAATTCCGCCCGTTCCGTTAAGTGTCTGATGACAGCCCGCGCATCTTTGATAGAAAAACTGCGCAGTTGGTAGCGGATGCTTTTGTCGAGAATATTATTGTTAATAGCGTCAAGATTGGGGAAGCGATCGCAATCTAGTAAGTAGTGTAAATAATCTTCTCGCAAGCACAGAATTACTTTGACATAAGGCAAATTCAAAAACAAGCGCAAAAAATTATAAAAAAGTTGTCTTTGTTCCACTGAGGTCGAAACAAAGAAAAACTCTTCAAATTGATCGAAAATCAGCACAGTTAACAAATTATTTGTGGCATTTTCGCGCAACTGATCTACAATAAAAGAAGAGACTTCCGAGCTGCGAGCAGGAATAACCGAGCAACTTCTTTTGTGGATTTCCTGTACTCCTTTAGAGATTAATTTACTTTCCTCTTCGGCTTGTTTGTCGTACAGTGCGCTGTTCAAAGCATTTTCTAACTCCACCAGCCAGTCGGTGTAAACTTTGACTAATACGGGCAATGTATCGCGCGCGCCCGGAGTAATATTTTTCAAAGCTGGTACTAAGCCGGCATTGACTAGAGAACTTTTCCCAACTCCGCTGGGCCCATGAATAATAGTTAATTTATGGTCGTCCCTGCTAATTCTTTCTAGCAAGCTATTGATATCTGTTTGGCGCGAGTAAGCTGTCATTTCCGCTGCGATCGCGGCTTGATTTTGAGCTGAGGGGCCTGAAGGATTGACGGCTTGTCGCTGCTGCTGCAATTGGCTGGCTCCGATAAAAGCTCTAAACCCGTATTGATATTCGATCGACCGCTGGGTTTTTTTAATCCGAAACGCTTTAAGATACTCTCCCTGCTCGAAATAAACCGCTTGCAGTTCCGTCAAAATATCGATGTAAAGTCGGGGGTCGTACTTCGGCTCGCTTTGAGATTGAGCCAACTCCAAAGAATGAACCGCCGCTTCCCACTGGCCTAGCTGCCGCAAACTTCGGGCTAAAAGTAAAAGATAGGAACTCCTGTCGGATTTGGGATGTTGGATTTTAGATTTGGGTTCGTTACTTGACTCGTTACTGCCGACAAATTCTGGATAATTTCCCTCAAACCCCAATCTCAAATCTTCAATTAGCAATCTCAAATCATTAGGCGTTTGATCCAAAATCGCCAAAGCCAATTCGGCTAGCTGGCGGGCTTGACTCCACCTCGACTGTTGCAGGGCAACTTCAGCCAAAAAGCCGTAATCTTGAGCTAGTTGGCTGGGAGTACCGTAAGTGAAGTGCAACTGCAAAGAATTTTCAGCTAATGCTTGCAACTCTCCCCAAGCTTTCAGGCGCTGCAGCACTTCTCCGAGGTGTGCTGTCACCTCAGCTACCAATTCGGGGCGTGAGGCCAGAGAGAAAGCGTTTCTCGATTGTTCGAGGCTAATCCAAGCTTGTTCCCAGTGCTGGCGGTTGGCTACCGGATTTCTAGCTGCTTGCAAGCGGTGACACAGGGCTATGTGAAACAGCACTATGCCTTCTCTCTCTAAAAATAAAATATTGGGGACAGGATTCGGCAAGGAGGAGAAGGTTTGTGGGTTTTCGGAATATTCCGAGTTTGCGAGTTCCCAGTTGCCGGTTTGCTGCTGCCAAAAAGCTAAACTTTCTTGGTAGTGAATTAAGGCAGTTTCGGTTTGGTCGCTGACATAGTAATCTCGACCGAGAACGAATTGCAGGCTG
This sequence comes from Microcoleus sp. FACHB-61, assembly GCA_014695295.1. GTDB lineage: Bacteria > Cyanobacteriota > Cyanobacteriia > Cyanobacteriales > Microcoleaceae > Microcoleus. Next base: position 19,300 of record JACJNY010000059.1, read on the forward strand.
GCTTTGAGGGCGGGTTCTAGTTCTTCACCGCGATTTTGTAAATCTCTTAAAGCTAATTCTAGTTCTCGGCGTGGCAAAGAGCCGATCGCCAAATCGAGGGTATTGCCCGGACTCAAGGGCGAATACGAGTGGAGAGCTGATTGTCGTGCGTTTTGGGGTTGAGAGTGAAAGGTGAGAAAGCGTTCTCCGGCGCTGATTTCGCGATCCAAGGCGCGTTTTTCGCACTGGGTTTGGCTGGTTCCAAAACTAGCGAGGGCACCGACGGTGCTGCTGCCGAGTTCTTGATTGAGTTCGCCTACTTTAAATATAGAATCGGCCCGCCCAGCGAGAAAATTAATTAATTCGTCAACGGCCATTTCAAATTTAATTGTGGCGGCGGCCCAACTTTTGAAATCCGGGGCGAGACGAATCATTTTGGTCACGATATCATCTGTTACCCACAAAATCACCGGGCAGGAAAAATTTTTGCGGAATTCGTCTCGCACTTGATTGGTAGAGGCCATCAGTTCGTCGATCGCTACTACTGTTTCTAAACCGAATACCATCAAAGCCGAGGCGGAACCGACAGGCGAATACCCCTCCTGGAAAGTGCTTCCCAGCAGGGTAGTGTAAAGGGTTTTGACTGAAGCTGGCAGGACGATATCTTGAATGGGAACTGGGGACAATTCTCGCAGCCGCTGCGCTATTTGCTGCCGCAACTGCTCGTAGTTGCAGCGCACCAAAATCAACGAGAATTGCTGTTGAGACATTGTAATGGATCTGACCAGAGTTTTGAGCGATCGCTCGTTGTAGTTGGCAGTTTCTTGTACCTTAATTAGATCGGTCATGCGTGCACCTCTTTTGCATAAATCAATTACCTAACGCTCGCCAATCCTGACAGAAAGCGTATTTCTACAGAGATACGCGTCTCTGTCGCACGCTCTATCTCTGTAGAAATACGTAGTTTCCCGTACTTCTCCTATCAATACTTACATACTTATTAGAGCCAATGTAAAGATATCATACCTCTCAATCTCAGAGAATGCGAGACTTCCCAATAAAAACTTAAGCTCGCATAAACTTTTTAGTCAGCTACAGATAAATTACTACAGGTCATAAATAGCCAACCGCTAAATTTATGATAATACCGACGACTAGCTATTAGTAAACAACTCCGATATATCTGTAGCAGGCATTTAGCAGAACCGCCAAAAAATTGTCGTCCGGGATGGGATTAGTTGAAATTAAGAGCAACAGGTAGAAACAGACATAGGGGGTCTGGCATTGCAGATATGAGAGTTAATAGTAGGGAAAGTCCTTGGTGGTGGCAAAGTTTTACGCGACAATAACATTCGCGGCATATAGCCAGCATTCAACAGAAATCAGCCAGCGGCAAAAACCGCTGACTGCGTGCTGTATTGGATTGTAGGAGTTCGGATTTTTGAGCGGTGAATTTTAAGTTAAAGAGTTCCTAAGTCACTCGTGGCTAAGGGCTCGCGAGAGTCGCGAAGCAATCTCAAAAATCCCAACTATTTTGGCTCAACGCGCTCCTGCCACTCCTTATATTTTCTGGTTTCTGCTAGGGCTGGATTGATGCCAAACCAGCGACCTTCTTGATCGCGGTATTCAAAGACAAACATACTTCGCAACAAGATTTGAGACTCTTCTTCGCCGGTTACACTTTGTCGGTTGACGACTTGAAACAGCAATTCCCATTCCATGTCATTGATGGCTCCCAAAAGGTCATCGCGATATTCTTGAATGACGCTTTCGAGGCATTCGCGAGAAAAGGGAGGGTCTTCGTGCTGCAAACAGCTATACAAAAGCATCAGTAGATTGCGAACGTGACCGCCACTAATCCGACAAAGCCGGTCTAAAGTTTCGGGAGAGTCAAAGACTTGGCAAATCAAATCGATGCGTTGAGGGGCAGCAACTGTGGGGAAAGCTCTAGCTAATACTAGCTGCCGCAGCAGTGCCATTCCTTCTTGGTGGTCGTCGCCCGATCGCATTTGCACCGGTACCATCGGCATCACCTTGGGCTTGACTCCAAATCGACTGGCGAGGCGGCCGAAGTCGTTGGAAAAAATCAAAGTCAGGGGAATCGTGTAGACGACATGGCAATTGAGTTTTTTCAACTGTTCGCCGCGGTCTAAAAACAGGTATTCTGGCTGCGTGCGTCCGCTGGGTTTGAGCGAGGCGTCGAGGCGGTCGAGGTTGTCAACGATGACTGCGAGGCCTTTTTTCCCTTGCTGCTTGAGTTCGGCGTTAGCCCTGTTGAGGAGTTCTTCGTTGATCGACTGCAAGATGCTGTTGGTGCGGGGTTCGAGATATTGCCTGAGTTGCGATCGCAGTTTGGGAGAGTCTTTAGTTTTAGCCGTAACTCTAGCAATGCCTACAGATAACTCGGCTTCCGCTGACAAATCTATGGGAGTCTGCAAAAATTCTGCCACTTCTGCAAACAGATTTGTAAAATAGCTCGGTCTGAGTTTGATTTTAGAGGATTCCATAGTTTCGCTGACTTGGCGCGCAATGCTCAGCAAAATATCGCTGATGTCTACATCACCCATGTCTAAATCTTGGGAAGACTCGAAGTAGACGACGCAAAAACCCTCTTGCTCTAACTCAGCTTTCAGCCGAAACAATTCCGTAGATTTGCCACACCCGATATGTCCTGTAAATAACTGACAGGTTGGCTCATTGGGGGAGATGCGGGTAATTGTTCGCTGTAAAGATTCAATGATTTTGCCGCCGCGCACGGAACCAAAATCTATGTAGTATTGATAATCTGCTGGGTCTCCCGCCACAAGGGTCTTGCTCGGGTTGCAGGCTTTATAGAATCTGTCTAATTCGAGTGCGATCACAATTGAGGCCGACTAAAAGTTAAAAAAGTTAATCGAAAGTCTAAACTTTCTTTGCTTGAGTTTAGTTTGATTTGTAACCTTTTGCCGTGTGGGGTAATGCCCTAAATACCCAAAGAACCTTTATTTGCTAAGGGTCTTTCCCGGCCCTGAAATTGTTAATTTTTAATTAATTTTTTAATTTTTCCTAGCGGACTCAGTGATATTACTGATATTGGCAGGAGTCAGGGTAAATTTACCGGGATCTGGTTAAATGGTAGGGGAGAACGGGGCTGCTGAAGAGAGATTAAACAGTTTAGAATTTGTGCTAATCCTTAATTATTAAATTGTCAAGAGGTAGATGGCTAGTTTTGGAGCGGTTTCTCAAACAGAGTTAGGGCGCAGGCGCCAAAAGTTGCGGCAGCAGAGGCGCGCTCGATTGGCGGCTCTGGTGTGGCAAATGTTGGCAGCGAGCGCAATGGCAGGGGGTTTGCTGTGGTGGATTGCGCAGCCGGCTTGGTGGATTGCCCGATCGGAACAAGTGAACGTGGAGGGCAATCAGTGGCTGTCGGACAAGGCAGTGCGGTCTTTGGTGCCGCTGTCTTACCCGCAGTCACTGTGGGGGATTCAACCGCAGGCCCTGGCCCAAAAGCTGGAGTCAACGGGGCCGATCGCCAAAGCTAAGGTCACTCGTAACTTGTTTCCGCCGAGTTTGACTATAGAAGTGGCAGAACGGCTGCCGGTGGCGGTGGCGCAGCCGACGGCGATGTTGAGATCGAACAGCGACAAGGAAAAAGTGGGGTGGCTGGACGCTCGCGGAGGTTGGATGCCGTCGGACAGCTATACTGCTGTGCGATCGTCGCAGAATAGTTCGATCGGGCCCGGCAGCATTCAGGGAACGCAACTTCAGCGTTCTCTGCCAACTTTAAAAGTCATCGGGCCTTTGGAACTGTATCGCGCCTCTTGGCCGAAGTTTTACCAAGGACTCAGCGGCTTGACGGTGAAAGTGTTTCAGATAGATTGGCAAGACCCGAACAACTTGATCTTGAAAACAGAGATCGGTACCGTACACTTAGGGCCGTACAGTTCCAAGACTGGGGAGCAACTTAAGGTTTTAGACCGAATGCGACAATTGCCAAAACAGCTAGATTCAAACAAAATAGCCTACATTGACTTGAAAAATCCAGCGACCCCGATCGTCCACTTGCCAGAACTCCCCGGCAGTTTGGACAGTTCAACTCCCGCACCAACTCGCGCCCAGCAGAATTGATCCTCGGTTAACAGAAGCTAGAAGGTATCGATCGGCTGGCAGAATTTTCACCCATCAGGATTAATACGCAGGAATTGAAATAAGGAGACTTTTTTTATACAGCTCCACGTCTGAGGCTGGTATCCATTTTTTTTCCTTATGCCTTGCGTACAAGTGCCTCCTGCACAAGCGCCTTGATGGGGTCAGTCGATATTTAGATTTTAGACTTCGGCGTGAAACGTTCGGCGAGATGTTCGGCGATCGCTCAGTCGAACCATTTGAGATTTTAGATTTACTCCATAGATGGATCTGGGAGCTTGAACAAGAGTCTAAAATTTGGATCTCTCCACGACAGAAGTCGGGGGCTTATATCCGTTTTTGGGCCGTGTCAAGCGAGGTCTGGGCTAGCGAGACCGGGAAAATCCGAGATTGCTAACATTGAGCCTCGACCACTGTTAGTTTTTCGCGCAACTTAGCCTATAGTTGATTGTGAATTGGCGTTTAGTTAACAAGCTGTAATCTACAATCCCCGACTCTCATGAAGCTTAATAATAGACAGGGGTCTGACCCAGACAGTCCCCCTTCGGAAGAAGTAAAAAATTTTCCGGTGGCAGCAGATTCCGCCAATCCCTTTAGACGCAAGTCTGGTTATGTAAATGTAGATAGTATTGATATCGATCCTATGGTCAATCCCAAAGACATAATGCCCAGCAGTGCCGCCAAAATCAAAGTAATTGGCGTCGGCGGCGGTGGGGGCAACGCCGTTAACCGGATGATTGCTAGCGAGGTTTCTGGTGTCGAGTTTTGGTGCGTGAATACAGATTCCCAAGCTCTGGTTCTCTCAAATGCTCCGAAACGCTTGCAAGTCGGACAGAAGTTGACGCGCGGTTTGGGCGCAGGGGGGAATCCGGCGATCGGTCAAAAGGCTGCGGAGGAATCTCGCGACGAGGTTGCTAATGCTTTGAATCACGCGGATTTGGTATTTATCACGGCCGGCATGGGCGGCGGTACCGGCACGGGCGCGGCTCCGATCGTGGCTGAGGTGGCTAAGGAAATGGGCGCCTTGACTGTGGGCATAGTGACGCGGCCTTTTACGTTTGAGGGACGGCGGCGCACCAGCCAAGCTGAGGAAGGGATTGCGGCTTTGCAAACCCGGGTGGATACGCTGATCGTGATTCCTAACGACAAGCTGCTGTCTGTGATTTCGGAACAAATGCCGGTGCAAGAGGCTTTTCGAGTTGCTGACGATATCCTGCGCCAAGGGGTTCAGGGTATTTCTGACATTATTACTATTCCCGGTTTGGTGAATGTTGACTTTGCTGACGTGCGGGCAGTAATGGCGGATGCCGGCTCGGCTTTGATGGGGATCGGCGTGGGTTCTGGCAAGTCGCGGGCTAGGGAGGCTGCGATGCAGGCTATTTCTTCGCCTCTGCTGGAAGCTTCGTCTATTGAGGGCGCTAGAGGTGTGGTGTTTAACATCACTGGCGGTACTGACATGACGCTGCACGAGGTGAATGCGGCGGCTGAGACGATTTACGAGGTTGTCGATCCGAATGCCAATATTATTTTTGGAGCGGTGATTGACGAGCGGCTTCAGGGGGAAATTAAGATTACTGTGATCGCTACTGGTTTTTCGGGAGAAGTTCCGTCGCCTCCTGCTCAGGGGCGGACGCAAAATGTTAATGCTCCTTGGCGGGCTGCAACTGTGCCGACGACTCCGGCTCAACAGACGCCCGATCCGAAAGCGAAACCGCCGCAGGATTTGGGATTGGATATTCCTGAGTTTTTGCGTAACCGTCGCCCACCTAGATAAATGTGGATTTGGGATTTTGGATGGCGGATTAAATCTAAAATCTCAAATCTAAAATCTCAAATTTCTAGGGTTTGGCCTGGTTCGGGTTCGAGGAGTTGGGTGGAGAGTCCCGATTTTGCTAGTAAATCGCGAAATTCGGGGATGCTGCCGATCGATCGCACTAACATTGGTAAAATGCCTGTGGCTCGGATGTCTCCCGCCGCTGTAGGCAGGAAAAACCGAGGTTTGAGAGTTTGGGCGAGGCTGAGGGCTTCCGAAGGGCCGATGATCACTTGTCCGAGGAAGGGGAAGATTTGACCGATGACTGGGGCGATCGCTACGTCTACTGTGTCTATTTTCTGTTTGACTTTTTCTAATGGTGGCAGGTGCGGTTCGTAATAAAGTGTCTCGCCACTGCTTAAATCTTTGAGCAAATAGCCGTTTTCTTCTTGTCCGGGCCCGATTTCGGCTCCGGGTACGGCAGTAATTTGTAACTTTTCTTTAAAATTTAAGTCTTGCCAATTTGCTAAAGATGTGATATTGGTGTAGCCTAAACTGCTGAGGACTTTGGCGGCGGTGGGTGAGGCGATCGCGGGAATTGTGCGATCGAGCAGTTCGAGTGTGGGCCTGTGACAGTGGTCGTCTAATCCTTGGGAAATTAGGATGAGGTCGATCGGCGGTAAGGTGCTGGGAGTGAAGGCGACGGGGGTGTTGTGGTAGGCGGTGAACAGCCAGGGTTGACCGTAAAATACGAGCGGATCGACCAGCCAGGGATCGACGAGGATGGTTTGGCCTGCGATGTGGAAGATCCAAGAGTTGAGGTCGATTCGGGTGACTTTCACAGTTGTTTGCAATAATTCTTTACATTTGGTTTAATCATAGCTAATTTTGTTTGGGAATTTTAACTCCTTCGGAAGCACAGGCGGGACGCCCGTGCCACGATGAACCCAGATATTATTGGGATGTGTCTGTGTTTATCTGCGGTTGAAAAAAGATGATGAAATCGAAGATTCCTGTGGCTTTGACTGTGGCTGGTTCGGATAGTGGCGGCGGGGCCGGAATTCAGGCGGATTTGCGGACTTTTGCGTTTCACTGCGTGCACGGTACAAGTGCTTTGACTTGCGTGACGGCTCAAAATACTTTGGGGGTGACGCGGGTGGATGCTTTGTCTCCGGAGGCTGTGGCCGCTCAAATTGAGGCGGTGGTTGGGGATATTGGGGTGCACGCTGTGAAAACTGGGATGCTGCTGAATCGGGAAATTATGGCGGCGGTGGCTTTACAGGTGGAAGCTTTGGGAATAGGGAATTTGGTTGTCGATCCGGTGATGGTTTCACGATCGGGCGATCGATTGATTGATGACGGGGCGATCGGATTTTTGCGGGATGTTTTGATTCCTTTGGCTGCTGTCGTGACTCCCAATCGGTTTGAGGCTCAGATTTTGAGCGGTTTGGAGATTGTTTCTCTAGACGATATGCGATCGGCGGCGCAGCAGATTTATCGTTTGGGTGCGAAAGCTGTTTTGGTGAAGGGCGGCGGGATGGCGGGAGATTTGCGGGGAATTGATGTTTGGTTTGATGGTACGCGGTTGGATGTGTTGAAGACTGAGAATGTTGATACTGGGAATACTCACGGGACTGGTTGTACTTTGAGTGCTGCGATCGCGGCTAATTTGGCTTTGGGGAAAGATTTGTTTACAGCGGTGACATTAGCTAAGAATTATGTTACTACTGCTCTCAAATATGCTTTGGATATTGGGGAAGGCCAAGGGCCAGTAGGTCATTTTTTCCCGCTTTTACTGAAGTAAATTGTGAACTCATCCCTTCTTTTCCCTTCTTCCTTCGCGTCCTTTGCGTCTTCGCGGTTCGTTTAATTTCTTAATTTTTCAGGCGATAAAGCGATCGCCACCAAGTCTTCGATTTTCTTAATATTGGGATCGCCGGCCAAATAACCAATCCCTCGGTGCAAGTGCAGGCGAAATTGTTTGGCTAGAGTTTCTTTTTCTGTGCCTAAATTGTCTTGGTGACACCGCTGTTTGAGGGCTATTATCAAGATATCGGCCATGTCGCCACCGAAGACATCCCAGCTTAATTCGACGTTGCTGTCGCTGGGAATTGGTACTGGGGATGGGATGCTGGGTTCGGCGAGCGATCGGCAAAATCCCCACCGACACAGGATGTTCCACTGGTCAATTTTGGTCGATCTTTTCAGTTTTGATAGTTGGTCTTTGCCTGTTTGGGAGAGGCGGATGCGATCGACTGGTGGTTCCATGAGTTTAAGATTGTTTGGTATATTGTAAAAAGTGTTAATATTGGGGAAGCAAAGCCTCTAGATAACGAGAAATAATTAACATTTTTTTACACGGCGCGACTTGATAAAAAGGCGTTTTTTTGGTATTGTGATTGTAGTAGGATTTATCCTTAATAATGGGATGGTTGCGAAAATTTTATTTTTGCCACCATCCCATTATCCTATATATACTACCGCAACCCCAGGGCAAAGTCAAGGGGTTGCGGCTGTTTTTTGGGGCGAATTTTTATTCCCAGAAGTAACCTTTTTCGACGGTGGTTTGGTGTTTGGCGGAGTCGTATTTGAGGAGGTAGCTGTGGGCGATCGCCTCTAATTCTTGGAGTTTTTCGTATTCTACTTTTCTAATTTCCGTGTCGGTAGAAAGCAGGATGACTTGGTGGCTGGCCGAGGGGAAATAGCGTTCGACTAGGTTGTTTCTGTGGGAGGAGTCGAGGCGGCCCAAGGGAGTGTCGATCGCCACTGGCAATTGTCTCCCGGATACTCTAGCTAATCCCCACAAAAAGGCGATCGCCAGCAATTGTTTTTCCCCGGCTGAAAGTCGGTGTTTGGGTACCGGTTTGCCTTCTGGATCGTAAATGGAGAGGCTAAATGTTTGAGTGTCGATCGCAACTCTGTGCACGAGGTCGGTTTTGTGCAACAGGTAGCGGAAACAGTCGGTAATTTCTATTTCGAGTTTGTTGAGTTTTTTGAGAGTTAGTTTTTCTTTAAAGAGTTTCAGGGTGGCTTGGGCTTTGGCGATAGAAGCGATGACGTGTTGGCTGTTTCTGATGGTGATGTATTCGCTGCTGTAGTTTTCTAGTTCTTTTTGGTTTTTGGCTAATTCTCTCTCTAATTCATCGACGCGGCGGTTGGCTGATTCCAAGGCTGCGGCTGCGATAGCGACTGCTTTTTGGGCTTTCCTGACCTCTTCTTCTAGTTTTTCGTAGGCTTCGGGGGAAGCGGCGGCTGCGAGTTGTCTGTCTGTAAAGTCGATTTCTGCTTCGATGCTTTTGATTTTTTCTATTTGGTCGCGGGCTAGAATTTGCTGGGCTTTGATTTGGTAGCTAAGGATGTTTTCTAGTTGCTGGATGCTGTTGTTGTCGGCGTTCATCCAGGGCGGGGCGTCTGTTCCGGCTTGCTGTTCGAGTTCTTGGTTTTCTTGGCGGATGAAGTCTTGAATTTTATCTAGCTGTTGGGGATTTAAGGAGATTTCCGCGATATAGTTGAGAAGGCGATCGCTTCTTTGTTTGATAACATTTTGGGCAATCTTTGCTTGCTGCTGGCTGGCTTCTGTTTCTGCTTGAATTTTGGCTTCACTTAGCAAAGGCGAAATTAAGGCTAGTGGTAGCGTATTTGATGCCAATTCCATCATGGCTTGACGGCTTTTGTCGGCCTTATTTCTGTAGTCGTTTAGCTTGCTGTCTAGCTGACTGCGATCGGCGGCAATTTTCCCGCCTTCATAAATAAACTTTTCTGATGCTTGTTGCTGATTTTTTTGAGCTTTTTCTAACTCGTTTTTAAAGCTGGCTTGTTCTTGCTTAGCTATGTCTATTTCATCAGTAATTTTCTTAAAAGTTTCTTCAATTTTCTCTAAAGCAGCCAAGTCTTTTTTGCCAGCAATTTCTTTCCGCTTGCGGCCGGCTAATATTTCTAAATCGACGGCGAGGCGTTCTGCTAATTCTAAACCTAAAAGAGATTTAATCGCCCCGACGACAAACTCTGGCGGTGTTTCGAGTTCTGCGAGTTCTTTTACTTGTTCGCCGTCAAACAAAAATAGGTTGGATATTCCGACGGGCAAAAGGGTTTCGATGTATTCGTCCCAGGTGTTAGTAATTGCTTTGTCCGACCACCAATCGCTGACAATCTCGCTGTATATGAGAATGCTTAAGGTGTCTTTGATGTCTAACTTTTTCCAGTATCTAACTATTTTGAATTGAGCTAATTTGTCATCTTGGACTTGTTCAAATATTAGTTCGACGCGGGTATCTTCTAATGGGGGAGTGTGGCGGTTGACGCATTGATTGAGAAAGTCGCTGTAGCTTAAATTGCCTCTGGTGGAACATTGGGCGCGGCTGCCGTAGAGGGCGAGGCGAATGGCGTCCATGAGGGTGGTTTTGCCGCCGCCATTCATGCCGCCAAATAAAATGACTGGGCAGGGATTTCCGTCTTTTTCGGGGCGGAGATTGATGGTTTGGGTGCCTGCATAAGGGCCGAAGTTTTTGAGGACGAGTTCGAGGAATTGCATTGTAGATGTAGATGTTGTTGGTTGGTGGGGGGGGCGGTTAGCAACGGATTTTGTAGCGGATTTAACGGATGGGTGGTTGGTGGGGGGCGGTTAGCAGCGGATTTAACGGATGGGTGGTTGGTGGATGGCGGTTAGCAGCGGATTTAACGGATGGGTGGTTGGTGGGGGGCGATTAGCAGCGGATTTAACGGATGGGTGGTTGGTGGGGGGCGATTAGCAGCGGATTTGGTAATCAGCCACTAATCATCCGTTACATCCGTTACAAAATCCTTTGCTAACCGTCCCCCCCTTGCTACCAATCAATCACATCGGTTGAATCTTCCTCTTGGTTCCGGGGCTGAATGCTGGAAGGTAAGGGGAGTTCCGCATCGGTTTCTTCATAGGTTCCTGAACTTCCTCTTGTCCAACCCCTGCCACTTGTTTTGGGCGTCCACAAGTATGGTTGAATGTGTTTCTGCCAACCTTGTACAGATTTTGGTGGGAGGATGCGGTGATATTCTAATTTGCTGCGTCCAAAGTTTATAAATAAACCTACTTGGGCTCCTGTAGCTGCTACGTAAGCTATTATTTGAGCTTTATCTTTATCGGTCATTGGATAATTTACGGCTTTATCCTCTACTACAATACCTTCATTCACCCAATGGTCTAGATAGAGGATTCCCATCCAAACTTCACGGTCGTAAATTTGTCTGGGATACTCCATTTCTGTTGTTAAACCGGATTCTATCATTTCTGCATCAAAGGCTCTTTGGTAATGTTTTTCTCTTAAACCTTTTTGCGTCCTGCGGTGTACTCTCATTGCACAGCCGATGATGCTGTATGTAAGTTCCTGATGGGGAATATTAGGATTAATCATGGTCGTAAAAATTTTGTAATTTCAACGATGAGGGTTGGGTAATAATGAGGTTAGTTGACAGCCTATTGTATCCGATCGCTCGGCGGGGTGGCTGTCAACAAGTTTGGGTTTAACCGCAGGCTAGCGCGTGCTAATCGCTAGGTTTTTCCTCTCCTGAATTTGGCGGTGAAAATTTAATATCCGCCCAAGATAGCTGTCTGCTTTGATTGCTGTTGCTTTCGAGTTCTTCTTTAAGTTTGGCAATATCAACGGTATCGTTTTTGGCGGAACTGTTGGTTTGGGCGATCGCATCTTTGAATTGCTGAATTTTTTCCGTCGGATTTGCTTTAATATCTTCCACCGCTTTTTTTAAATTGCGTTGATAGTGGGCGTTGCCAATCGCTTCTTCCTTCGATCGCGAACTGGTTTCAAAGCATTTGTCCAAATCGCCGTAAATGCCTGTACGCCGGGGCTTGGTGTAGTATTGGCGTTCTGTATCAAGGAGTTTTGCCATCAATTCGAGGTGCATTTTGTCCTCGCTGCAAATCTCTTCGATCGCAGTCCATTCATCGCTACCGAGGAGTTTTCTTTCAGCGGCGGGACGGGAATCTTCAAAAGGTTCGCCCGTAACTTCTTCGTAAATCCGGGGCAAAGAGTCGTCAAATTCATGCTTTTCTTCCAACCAAATTCGGCGGATTTCGCTAAGTTCTTCTGGGGTAATTAAGGTGATATCGCGCATTTCTAGGGGGGCGGTTTTGCGGATGTGGGTTTGTGCTTCCAAGACTCGTCTCAGCCAGTGTTCTCGCCAGATTTTGGTGTAGGGCCCTGGGATGGGTTCGACGGAGGTTGTGTCGTCGCCCATGTTGCGTTCAAACAGTTCTACTCTACCGTAGATGCGGCGGAAGTCTCTTTTATCGCGATCGTTTTTAATGTCTAACTCGTTGCGAATATCGAGAAGAGGCTGCATCCATTCTTTTTCTTCATCGTTTTGAATCATTGCCTCCATAGATTTATCTTGGCTTACCATTGTGCAAACCCAGCAGCCAAAGCGAGAACTACCGCAGCTAGGGGTAGAAGTATCGACAACTAAAGGACATTCATTGTCGGCTGTTGCACCTCGATACATGGTAAATAAATCTTTGTTGCTATTTTCCCAAGGATTAGCCCACTGATTTAGATAAATCCAGACTTCATCAGTTCGCCAATCTTCTATCGGACTATAAATTAGGGAATTAGGCAGACTAGGACTCTGATAAAGCAGAGATTTAATGGAACTAGAATTATTATTTAGACGGTCACTCATGCGACCTATTTCATGTTTCTCCATTGAAACCGCGCGTTTAGTGCTTTCAGCTTTGCGAGTCCCCAATATAAGAATTACTTCTCCATTGATTCTCACCATATCACGAACAAACCGATTAGAAGGAAGGATTTTCAGGCGTTCAGTACACCAGCGAAATCCATGTCTCGGTGCTGGGTAGCCTTTTCCCATCAAGTTTACCCAGAAAGTATCTTTGACATCTGGATAAAGCATATAAGGTTCTATTGGTAGCTGTTGCTCTATAGCAGCAGACTTCATCTGTTTTAATGACTGACGTACCCAAGTAGAAACTATCGGGTTTTCTACAAGTGTATCTGTTGTGATTACATAGATTTTTTTTGTTCTTTTTTCAGGTGGCAATTCTGCTATCGCATACCAGATAAGCTGCACTACCGTAGTGCTGTCTTTTCCGCCGGAATATCCTAAAACCCAAGGTATATCATCTAAACAATATAACTCTTTAATTTCTTTACTTAGTTTTTCGATTTCTGCCACTAACTCACTAACACTACGGGGTGGAAAGAGTGGTATTTTCATTGTTTCTGTCATGTCTTTAACCTCAGTTACGTAATTAAGCTTTAAATACATTCAGCCGATGCCATTCTAGCGATTCAAGTCTTGGTCGATATTGTTTAGCAGTTGGCAAGAGAATAGTTTCACTATGAAAATCTTTCATACATCTGGCATTGGGAGATTCCTCTTTTAAGTCATTAGCGACGATAATCCTGTAATTATCATCTATAGCAAACCAACCCTGGTCAAAAGCCCAATGATGATTTTTACACAATGATATCCCATTATCAACTTGGTCATCATTAAACTGTGAAAACGGCTTAATATGCGAGCCATCTACAATCTTTTGAGTGAGGCTTCTCATTACTTTTAATCGACATAATGCACATCTGTAATCATAAGCCTTTACTACTGCTTTTCTAAAAATAGCATTTCTGACAGGAGATTTTCTTAAATAAAACGTAGGTTCTATATCAAAATTAGGTCTATTGGCTGATATTTCTACTTCTTTTTCAGCGAGTTTGATCAAATCTTGATTAACTTGCAAAATATCTCCCACATCGTCCCTATTTGATGAAAACCATGCTGCTACCAGTGTATCTATTAATTCGGCTCTAGAATTCGGTTCTTGCAGTATGTTAAATAATTCACCATCTAGACTTGCGTATTCTACAGCTTTTCTTAACGTCTTAGTTGATTTAGGTTTTGCTCCATTAAATCCCGACTTAAGTGTGTTATGCCAGAATCCCCGGCTTTCCAAATGCCAGAAGGGATAGTGCAAACCACACTCTTGAGAGTCAGGACCTAAGACATCCCAATACTTCTCAAATGTTTTCTCCAAATCATCTGAAACATTAATTTGATTCTCCCTAATTACTCCTTGAGCAATTAGGTCGATGATTGATAATAGTAATATTGGCTGATGCTTAGATCTACCACGTTTCTTGGTCTTATTTACCTTAAGAGCGGCAAAACGTTGTCGATAGTATGCTAAATTCTTATTTTCGGACTCTTCTCCTGTAGTCATTTCCTCCTCCCGCTATGATTAAATAGAATCCAATCTAAAATTTTACACTCTTTTCAACAAAAAGTTAAGCACCGCAAGGCACAACCATAACGCAGAAACTAGACAATTTAAGCAGTGTCAGCAGACTAAAAAGTAATTTTATAGCCTAAACAGGTGATAATTATATCACTGTCTGCGTGCATCTGCGGTTTCCAAACCCAACCGATTTTTCAAATAATCAGTCATCCAACTAACACTCGCCCTCGACTTAGAAATCCCCCCTTTCAACAAAATCCCACCCTCCCAATCAGGATTAGAAATCGACCAATCAACCTGCTGCAAAAGGCTCAAATGTTCCTCCCAACTCTCAGGAAAAACCGACAGCAAAGCGGCCCCAACTTCCCCCAAACTCTCAAGCACAACACTGTGACAGTGTACGCAATCCCGGCGCATTTCCCCCGCCGCAACTTGCTTGTGCAGAACTAATTGCCAATCTGGAATAAAACTGCTAACCGCATTCCAATAACTAACCGCCAGTTGTATTTTTTGAGCAAGTTCTTCCTCTTTCTGTTCTTTTTTGGTGCGAGAACCAGAGGGTTTTGCCTGTTCGCTGCCGTGAATATTAGACAGCAAAGCCATGATAGCACGATCGATCGCACTCAGCGTAAACAATTTGTGCGATCGCCCGTTCAAACTCCCCTTCTCCATCTCAGTCAAACACCGGAAAACCTCAACCTGCTTAACAACAGCCTTCACCACAAAAGCGCGATCGTCCCGGTGGTTGTAAAGTAGACTTAGCGACGCCTCCAAAGGAACTTGAAAACCGTTCAAATCAGCAAACATCTGCTGCGATTTTTCCAACCCAATATCGAGAAACAAAATCAGCGCCACCGTCTCATATCCCAACTGCGGATTTTCCCTCAAAGCCATCTCAAAAGCCGCCCGGCGATGCTGTCCGTCATTAATAGTAAACTTAGCATCCATCGGCACTCGCAAGCGACCGATTTTCCGTTCTTCGGCCTCATTTCCCACTGCTTCAAAAGTAATATCCGCATCAATCGAAGCAGCAATAGCCCCACAAGTATAATTTGTAGGATTCTTAACAAAATACTCAGCAATTTCGGGAATCCTAGCTTTGTTAAGCGCGCGTTTCGCCCGCATAGACGGCGGCAAATCTTCAGATTCAAAGGGAAACAATTTGGGCAAAAAACGCACCGGACACATCGACACGTAATATTCGCGGCCCGCTTGAATGCCCCGAATTACCGGCAAAATGTATTCAAAGGAAGGAGTAGACATATTTTTTTGTGAAACCGCAGATAAATCTGAAGCAAGGGCGCGAGGCAATTAACTCGCTAACCCGAAAGTCTGGCGGGGGTTTAAACCCATCGCCGATCCGAAAGTCCGCCGGGGGTTTAAACCCATCGTCGATCCGAAAGTCCGCCGGGGGTTTAAACCCATCGTCGATCCGAAAGTCCGCCGGGGGTTTAAACCCCCGTCTCATAGCAAAAGTCGGTTAAAACCGACTGAAAATCTTGAAATTTACCTATATTTAGTCCTCTTAAGAGGACTTTCGCTATGAGACAGGGGTTTTCAACCCCTGGCGGACTCAGACGGTGGCGCGTGAGACCCAGACGCATCTGCATCAAGCCCGATCGCCCCTCAGCTATTGACAAATAAAACATTAAATGATATGTAAGGTTGAACTTACTTAGTATTTTAAGTATTTCACAAAAATTTTTAAAAAACAAGAGTTGACACAGAATTTAACCCATGATATTTTTGAAAAAATAGCCTAATTATCTAAAAACCGCCGATGAACACCAACCCAGCGGATGACCTCGCTAGCAAAATTTTAGAAAAAGAAAATAGCGACAGACAGGAAATCGCACTTTTATTAGATAATTATTTAGGAAAGGACGATCGTATTTTCGTACAAAAAACCCAGATGGGAAACAGCGAAGCATACATCGGTTCAGTCACCCTAGAATGGTTAGACTCTCGCGTCCGTTTCGCCTCGCAAATGCCGCTTTTCCGCCAAAAATTCGACCTCCAAACCAACAACATTGTCCGCGATGACGAAACCATTGACGAAATTATCCAGCGTCCCTTAGATTGGTCGCGCCAAGCAGCCCTCACTCAATATTTAGCAGCCCGAAAATCGCACAAATTCCCCGCAGTTTTAGTAGTCGTCAGTCCCCCGTGGGTAGACAATCCTCTAGCCGAGGAATGGGATAAAAATGGGGTAGCAACTAAATCGGCTGCTGAATTTACATCCTTTGATAAAAACGAAAACTTAGGGCTTTTGGATGTCTCTCAAAAAGTCTCCATTTTTGCCTTAGACGGCCAGCATCGGCTGATGGGAGTTCAAGGTTTAATGAGTTTAATTAAAACCGGAATCCTGCAAAGATACAACAAAAATAAAAAACCTGTCGGCGCTGCAATTACTCTGGAAGATTTAGCAGAAGAGTATCAAATCGACCCCGAAACAGTGTATAAATTAGCTCACGAAAAAATCGGGATTGAGTTTATCCCGGCGGCGGTTGCGGGGGAAACGCGACAGCAAGCACAACGGCGCGTGCGATCGATCTTTGTGCACGTTAACCTAATGGCCGTAACGCTGAGTCAGGGCCAGCTAGCATTATTGAACGAGGACAACGGATTTGCGATCGCGGCCCGAAAAATTGCCGTCACCCATCCCTTATTAAAAGAGCAAGAAGACAGAAACCCCCGCGTCAATTGGGACAGCGCCACAGTCGCAGCAAAATCAACTGTCTTAACCACATTGCAAGCGCTGCAAGATATGTCCGAACGGTATTTAGAATACAAATTCCCTCATTGGAAGCCGGAACGAAAAGGTTTAATTCCCATGCGTCCCGAAGATGAAGAACTAAAAGAGGGAATTGAAGAGTTTAAAAAATTGTTCGATCATTTAGCAACTTTACCCAGCTATCAAAGAATTGAAAGCGGCGAAGAAACGGCTGAATTGCGCCGATTTAGTTTTGAAAAGCCAGGGGGCGAGGGAAATATTTTGTTCCGTCCAGTCGGTCAAATTGCTTTAGCTAATGCTTTGGGAATTCTAGTATTTAGGAAGAAACTTTCCCTGAAATCTATTTTCGACAAACTCCGCAGGTACGATGTGGATGAAGGATTTAGCCACATGGACAATCCTGAGTCTGCGTGGTACGGGATTTTGTACGATCCGAACAAAAAGCGAGTGCTAGTTTCTGGAAAGGATTTAGCAACGAAGTTAATTGTATATTTGGTGGGGGGAATTCAGGACGATATGGATCGAGCTCATTTGCGGCAAGCGGTAGCGGAAGCGAGGACTTTTGAGGATAAAGCTATTAGTTTTAACGGCCGATTTGTGCAGCCGCAGGAGGTAGGATTGCCGCCAGTGCTTAGCTAAGTTTTTATTGGGCAAAGTCCACAGCGACGAAGACTGATAAAGCAGGAAGCAAATGGGTTTTGTATAATTGAATCTGCACCTTACCTAGAACCAGATTATGACCATCGCTGAACAGATTTACGCAATCGTCAAAACCCTTCCCCAAGACCAAGCCAGCGAAATTCTCACTTTCGCTGAATTCGTTTGTGCCAAGCACCTGAGCGCAAACCAACCAACAGACACCGTAGACTCTGCGATTCCTTGGACTGAACTTGTTTTTTCCCTTGCTGGAACTTGGGCAAAAGATTTTCCATCCCTGGAAGATATTCGTGCTGAATCCGGACAAGACATCCTGCGGGAGAGTCTGTAAATGTACGTTTTGGATACCAACACTTTGATCTACTATTTCAAAGGTCAAGGACAAGTTGCTCAAAACCTTGCTAATGTTTCTCCCCAGGAAATAGTCGTTTCTACGATCGTCCTTTTTGAGTTGCAAGTTGGCATTGCTAAATCCAATTCGCCGGCAAAGCGCACCCAACAACTTCAGCAATTTTTGAGCAGAGTTAACGTTATTCCTTTCGATCGCGATGCTGCTCTTGCGGCTGCTACAATTCGCGCCCAGTTGGAGGAACAAGGTACTCCCATCGGCCCGATCGATGTTTTGATTGCAGGGACAGCCGTAGCCCTCCAAGCGACTCTCGTCACCCACAATGTCAACGAATTTTCTAGAGTTTCGGAACTCGCAATCGCAGACTGGTATTGACTAAAAAACTTCTCACAATCTGGCTTCCTTTAACAAAATAAGTTCGGCTGCTACAGGCAAATGATCGGACTCTGTTGCCTCCAAAACCGAACTAGATTTAGCACCCCAATGCTTTGAATACCAAATATAATCAATCCGGAAAACCGGATAATTTAATCTCCAATTCGACCTTTTTACCAAGAATTTAAGTTCCCAACCGCGAGGCCAGGTAAAACCAAACCCAAATCCAGATTTTCGGAAAGAATCTTGCATGACTTTCTGCACCCTGTCATAGTCTTGAGTTTCGTCTGTCATATTAAAATCGCCCGCGACAATTACTGGCCGAGTTTCTCGCTCAACTCGCTGCACTAAGTCTTGAATTTCCGGCGATCGTTTGTCATATTTGTAAACTGGAATTTTGAGAAAACGCCATTTTTTAGATATTTTCAACCACGGCCCGGTAGCTTGCATATTATAAATCACTACTTCTTGTTCGTTAAATTTAATAATTGCCCGTTGCTGCGTTTCTGGATGGCCGGCTAAGTGCAGTATTTCGCTCGATACAATCGGATATTTACTGAGAATTCCTACAGGGGGAGTGCCAATTTGATAGGGGTAGTCTGCTTTTAACCAGGTGAAAGCTCTTTCGGTATGTTTCCTAACGATTTCTTGTAAAAAGATAATATCGGGTTTTTGCTGGTCAATCAGCTTAAATAAAGTAGGTGACTGAGTTTTATGCCAACTGAGGTTATGGGATAAAATTTTGATTCTGGGCTGCGAATCTGTGATTTTGATGGGGGTGGGAGAAAAGTATTTGACGTGCAGCCAACTTATTAGAAGAATGCAGGCGATCGCCGAAATAATAGTGAACCATTTTTTTTTGATAATTGACAAGCCGATGATAGGAAGCAGGAAAGTTGGGAAAAAAATTAATGGTATAAAAGTGCTAATTAAGGCAATAATCCACAGTCGATCCCAAAAAAATAATTTGAGAATGAAATAGCAGATAATGAATGCTGAGTAACTGTAAGCGAGAAATTTTGCAGCTTGCTTTAAGCCTCTCTGGATTATATCTTTTGGTATGTGCTTCATCGGGAACCTATTAAAATAAGAACTTGCTTAAATCGAATTCTTCATTTGACCGATGTTGATTGTCTCTTTCAGAAATCAAAACCAACAACAGGCGATCGGTATAATCGGCCGCACCCCGCAACTCTTCGCGCAAAATTTCCAGTCCACCATTAGCATATTCTTCAAAAATTTGCAAGCGTTCTGCTTCCAATTGTTCGTCGAGATGGGAGAGAATTTGAGGATTTTTGGTTTCGGCGATCGCAATTAATTTAATCGCCATATCGTAACCCCTGGATACAAAAATATCAACATCGATCGCACCCGGTTCTCGTTTAGAAATTTCCCCCAAAGGCGATCGTTTTTTCCGCTGCTTTCCCAAGGATGCGGCGAAAGCGATGACATCGGCGTAAGTCTGGAAAGGGCCTGTGTTGTTATCCGATAAAGTTAATGATTTGACTAACTCCGCTTTATCTTTAGCAATTCTAATTTTGTTAGCAGCCATTGCCATAATATCTAGTTTCTAACTATAATACATCTCGCAAATATCCAACAGTCCGCGCAGGCGGACTTCCTTTGTGTAGCGCCCGGTTTCAACCGGGCGCACTTCACAATGTCCGCAACAACATAATTTTTTTTGCAAAACCTCCTCTTGCTTCCCGCCGCTTCATTTGTTCCGCCAAAAGTCGATCGCCCGAAATGCCAAAACTCGCCATCACCGCATCTATTACCTCATACAAATCCGCCAATTCCGTCACCAAATCTTGCTCGTGGGCCTCTGCCGCTTCCCCCGCTTCTTCAATCAATTTCTGCCGCAAAGCTTGACGGTATTCTGCCTCCGACAAAATCACAAACTCGCATTCATTCCCGCTTTGGCGAATAATTTCAGGAATGCGATCGCGCACCAACTTATGATACTCTTTTTTCACGTCAAACTCCCTTCAACCTTGACTAAAAGTTTGAATCAACCAGCGATTAATTTCCCCATCATCTTGCGTTTGACTCCGATTCAAAGCTTCCTCAACTAACGCAATTTCTAGCCCCGGTAAAACCCGCGACTCTTGAATTCTCCCGCTACCTCCGCCATTAATCGCAAACGCAAAAACCTCCCGCGTGTTTGCACGTTCAACCCAATATTCACTAATTCCTGCGTCTTCGTAAAGCAACCGCTTGCCGCCTAAATCATCATTAAAAGAAGACGCCCCAATTTCCACTATCAAATTAGGCGGATCGTATTGATTTAAATCAACAGCAGAATTGCTATCATCAGGAGGCACTCTTAAATCTGAACCAATGTAGTAAGCTAAATCAGGTTGAAACTCGCCGATACCTGCTTTGCGAAAACTGGTGTTAGTAAACTGAACTACTCGGATATTTCTCAATGTTGCAAACAGAATAACTACACAGGCCATAATTGAATTTTGACGCCCGTGCAATGGCCCTACTGGTGACATTTCTACCCTCATGTGTTTTTGATAATAATAAAACTTGCCCTTTTCCCAAGCTGAATCCTCAGCAAAATTTAGAAACTCTTCCCACGTCGCCTTCACCCAAATATCCGTTTCCAAAACCTGCGTAATTGCCGAATTAGAAGTCATAATCCACCTCTACAATTTCTGTATATTCAAATTCATTCGGACTGCGCCTAACTAAAGGATAGCGCGTCCCGCCGAGTTCGATCGCATCTTCTTCGCAATCAGCTTTCGGAGAATTGTACACCAGCACGTATTCCCTGCCGGTGCAGCTTTCCATCTCTTGAGCAACTTCTCCGCGCCACTGAGTTTTAGTTACCAAAACTACCAATTGATTCGCCAACTTCGGCAGCTTATTCGCGATTTGCTTGCGATAAATCTCGTCCAAACTCCCAAAGGGAGAATCCATCACAATTGGAAACGTACTGCTATCCGGGCCCATCAAAGTATTCTTTTGACTCCACTCCCGCACACCCTCAATAATTCCGCCGATAAACGATAAACTGAGAATTTGATTTTCTCCTGTAGAAGCGGCAACCAAAGATTCTTTACCCGACGTATTTTCTACTAGCGTCAGTTCGTATTTATCGCTCAACTTGGGGATGTAAGGAGTAAAAGAAATTTGACTGAAAATATCTTGCACCCGCTTTTCCAACTGAGAACAAAACTGTTTCTCTAAGCGCGATCGCACTTCAGTTAGGCGATCGATCGCATCCTGAGCCGCAGCAATCCGGCGCTGGGCTAATATTTGCCTTTGCTCATTCAGTTGCTGCTTATCGATTTGCTTGTCCAAAGCCGCAACCTGCGCATTCAAACTCTCAATCTGCTGCTGGTTAGAGCCTGTTTCCCTGTGCAACTCGCCAATTTTTGCCTCAATTTCATCCAAGCGCTTTTGCAAGCGGCTGACATCGCCGTCAGGAAAATTTCGCAACTTGTTGTGAATATCGTCTAACTGCGTTTCCACCCGAGAAAGTTCGGTTCTGTCGCGGCTGATATTGCCTTGGTGTCGGTCAATTTCTTCCCAAAAATCAGCCACTTGCCTATCAATTTCATTTACCCGATCGCTAATCCGAATAGTTGTTTCTTCCACATCGCCAACACCCGCCTTTTCCATCCAACCGCTAACCTGTTGGCGAGATTCAGAACCCTCCACCAATTCCGCACCGCAGATACACCGCTGCTGCGCTAATAACTCTTCCAAAAACGGTCGCTGAATCCCCGAAAGCAGCTCGCCTTTTTCCCGCAAACCCCCGACAATCACCTCAAATTCAGCCGCCGCATCCGACAAAAAGACCGCGTAACCGCGCACAGAAATTGCTCGTTTTAAAGCATCTGTAGCCTGTACAATTTGTTGCTTAAATAAATTTTTCTGCATTTCCAATTCGTCTCGCAACTTTTGTAAATCCGCAGCACCACTAAGTTCCAACAAGTTACCATTAACTGCTTTCTTTAACTCCCCTTGGTTCGCCAATTCCCGCTCGATTTCTACTTGTCTGCTCGAAAGTTGCTCAGCTTCTTGTTCAATTTTCTGCTTGTCTTTTAAAAGTTTCTTCGTTTCAGCATTCCCAATTATATTTAAATCTGTCTCTAGAGATTTTTTTGCTTCTACTAAATGCCGGATCGATCGATTCAAGACTTCCACCCCCAGCAACTCCTTAGTAGCTTCCGCAATTTCTGCCTTCTTGTCATAGCGGACAATTTGCTCGATTCGCTCCCCGTCAAAAAAGAAATATTTATGTAAACTTTCCGGCAAAATCCGCCCGATAATATCATCGGGATGCTGATCGGGCTTCAGCCAGAGACCGTTATCTTTTGCTACATTCAGAAACAATTCAGCCTTGCCATGTTCTACAGTATTTTCACTTTTATAGGCACGACAGATGCGTTTTGCTTGGTAGCGCGTGCTGTCGTGTTCAAACACAATTTCAGCCCAACAACCTACGGCTTTTCCCATTTCCGCCTCAGCCAGAGCGCGCTTGTTTACTAATTGTTCTTCCGCCGCAAAAGCTGCGCTAAATTTTCCGTAAAGTACCCACGTAAAGGCATTCATTAATGCCGTTTTTCCAGCGCCATTATTCCCGTGAATTACTGTAATATTTTGCCCGCCCCAAGCTAGTTTAATCTCGGGACTTTTGCCGTAAAATTGACGAAAGTTGCAGAGAGTAATTGAGATTAACTTCATACAATTGCTTCCTTAATAATTTTTAAAATGTCATCGTTAATGTGGCGGGGAGCTCTCATGTACAACTTATCTTTTTCAATTTCCAATACCCGCTCAATAATTTGTCGGACTTCGGGCGGCGCGCTAGTAATAGGTTGCTGTACGTCGCTGAATTCCTGATGAGTTTGATAAGAAGAACGCTTTTCTGCTAAAATGCTTGTCGGTACGGCTGCGATCGCACTATCTTCATATCTAAATGCCAGAATCAGATTTTCATTCAGATTTTCAGTCATATTTTTTTGGCAAATATTAAAATATACAGGGTCTAGGCTCATGGGCGAGAAACCCGGTTTCTACGAGTTTTGCGAACAGTCACGAGAAATCTACAAAGAAACCTGGTTTCTGAAGTCTGGGTGCGATCGCGCACTAAACTAGCAACTAAAACTGCTATCAAATAATTCTATATTCTCAAACATAAACCGAACCTTAATAAATGTCAAATGTCTAATAGCCCGTAACGTCTCTGAAGTTGCAACAATTTCACTCTAGCTTCCCCAGCATTGTCAGCTAAATCGGCAAATTCCAAGAACCGCTTCAACTCTTTTCGCAGCAAATTGCGCTCGACTTCTAAGGTTTCCCGGCCCAAATCAGGAGGCAAAACTATCATGTCAAATAAAGTTGCCCTTTCCTTCCCCGGATGCGGCCGCAAAATGCGTCCCCGGCGCTGAATGAACTGGCGCGGATTGCTGCTGCTTGCTAAAATTACAGCATTGCGAATTGCTGGAATATCAACGCCTTCATCCAAACAGCGAATCGCGACTAAACCTTGCAATTCTCCACTCTCAAATTGTCGGCGCAATCGTTCTCTTTCTGCTAAAGGAGTTGCCGCAGTATAAGTGTTAACTCGATAGCCTAATTCTGAACCCAATAACTTCGCGGTTTCTGTTAGTTGGCGGTTGTTATTTCGGCGCGCACCTCCTTCGATCGCACCGTCGCCGCAGTAAAATAAAGTGTGGGCTGTATCGAGACGGTGAATCATTAATTCTCGCAAAGCTACTAATTTATTAGCCGCAGCTCCAATCAACCGGGCTCGCTGCATTAATAAAGTCGTTAAAGCATCGTTTTCTTCTACTTTTTCATCGCCCCAAAGCGCCCAGCCAATCTTTTGAGTTAAGCGGGAATACTTGCGGGTTTCGGCTTCTGTCAATTCTACTAAAATTGGATAGTATAAATAATGTACTAATGCTTTTTGGCGGATGGCGTCGGCTAAGGTGAGTTCCGGCTGCAAAACTGGGCCGAAATAATCTAAAATAGCTTCGGTTCCTTGTTCGTCGAAATGCCTTTCTGGGGTGGCGGAAAGAGCGAGTCGCAGTCCAATATTGCGCGGCAAACTTTCTCCTAAACGGGGCGCGCCTAAGTTGTGAACTTCGTCTCCAATAATCAGGGTTTTTTCTGGAAAATAGCGCAGTTGCGATCGCAAACTATCTCCCATTAAGGTAGCGTTAGTAGTGATGATTGTGAGAAATAGCCGATCGCCCGATCGCACTTCATACAAACCCGCATCCAGCTTGTTTTGCCAACTGCGGGCGCTATCAAAAGCCAAAATAGGTTTTAAACAAAATTTCTCCGATTCGCGCGCCCACTGATTCACCAAGTGGCAGTAAGGGCAAATTACGAGGAGGACTTGCAAGTTAATTTTATTGTATAATTCAGTGGCGATCGCCAGCGCAGTAATCGTCTTGCCGCTACCCGTCGCCATCTTCAGCGTACCGCGTCCCTGATTCGCAAACCAATTAGCAACCGCCGCCCGCTGATACTGCCGCAATTGCAGCGAAGGCGGCATTTTGGGAAACCCAAATTGCGAATTATTAGCCGTTGAGCGATTCACCTTTAAATGCCGTTAGATGCAAAATTCCCTATACTCAACTGTAACTCACGGGCGATCGAAACTTAACAGCCCAAACAAATCATCCGCCGACATTTGCAAATCCGACAGCACATCCAGAACTGGTAAAATATCTTCATTCTCCTTAATCTCAGGTTCTTGCTGCGGTTTAAAAACAATTACCAATTCTTCTTCCGGGTCAATCATCCAACCCAATTTAGTGTGATTTTTGAGGCAAAACAGAATCTTATTAATTACGCGACTTGAACTTTGCTCTGGCGATAAAATCTCAATTGTCCAATCCGGAGCAATTTCAAACCTATTTTCAATTTTTCCCAGAGAATTCAGAGGAATCCGCGGCCACTCGAACACTGCTATATCTGGAACTAGAGAACGTCCCCCAAAAGTGCAGCGCAATTCTGGAAACGCATAAGCTAACTTCTGCGGTTTGCCAACTCGATTAATAACAGATGGAAACTCGAATTGTAACGTACTGTGTTTTCCTTGCGGCATAGCTTTTTGAGAAATTTGACCCTCAACATACTCGCTAGCAGGCTTAGTCTCTGGCAATAGCAGAAACTCTTCGAGAGAAATCTTTGACGGAGACTCAATTGACGTTACCATAAGCCATTAACCCCTCAACAACTCAACTCCGCCATTAAAAATCTGCATCGCCGTCTGTTTCCCAATCAGCACAACTCTCCGATTCCACACCGGTAGGGTGCATCGCACAAACCAACAAATTGCCGCCGTAAACTTGACCGTGATAGTTGCGACAACCGCGACAAGCCGGCTGCTGCGTCGCCGAAGGGTCTACATAAGTCACCATCGACAAATCTATCTCATCAAACTCCGGGTCGAAGTCGCGGTAAATTTCAATTATCGGTTCGATAAATTCATTAAATAAACCGTCAAATTCATTGAAATAACCGTCAATGTCGTTAATCAGATTATTTTGTACTTGTTCTGTAAAGTCTTCCGAAATTTTTGCCAAAACGTCCAGCATTTCGACAAACTCTTCGCCCATTTCGCTGAAAAAATGCTCTACTTCAGAAACAGCATTTTCCATTACTCCAAAAAAATCTTTAGACCAATCTTCCATGAATTTGACAGCTTGCTATTACAAAATATTTTACAGACACGTGCAGCCAGCCTCATGCGAAGCGATCGCACCTACTTTCAATTCTATTACCTATTGCCGGATATCCGTCCACATCTGACAGGGCAGATATTTAAAAAGGGAACTCAAGAGTATTATCCTGAGTTCCCTTCATGCTTTGCTGCGCCAGCTATTTCCAGCTTAATCCCGCTTCAGCCGCCGCAATTCGTCTTGTAAATTCTGCACCTGTTCGCGGAGCTTGTCTACGCCGCCAGTTTCTTTAGCATCTTTTGGCGAAACCTCTTCTTCCTCCGAAACAATTTCAATCCGCCGAGGTTCAGCCGGTTTTTTGTCGCCAGCCGATTCTACGGGGGGCTGCTGCTGAGCCTGTTGTACCATATCGTCAACAAAGCGACGGGCTTCTTCCGTTGACATCTCGCCCCGCTTCACTAATTCGTCTGCCAGCTTTTGGGCTTCAGTGCGTAATTCAGTTAACTTGCTGCCAGCTTTTTCACCAGCGTAGGAAGCTAGCCCGACACCAAGGTAAACTGCTTTCTGTAAAATATCTCCGAAACCAGGCATAGGAACTACACCTCATAAAACTGGGTGAACCGGAGACCACGCCTATTACAAGCATCCCGTGTTGCTGCTACCTTCCGGTCCTGACAAGATTTGGGCGTTGGAATCGCGTGGGTCCAGTTCATTTATGAGTATAACACAGTTATTTATTCTTCAACCACACACCAGTGATAAATTTCATAAATAACGCAACCGTTCTTCACCAGCGGGTCTTCAGCGACGATCGCCTTCGCCTCATCCATCGAACCCGCCTCAAACAGCAACATACCGCCGCCGCGCCGCGCCCAGTAGCCAGTTTTCGCTCGGTGTCCTTTAGAAATCAACTCTCGGACATAAGCTCTGTGAGCTGGCACGAATTGGTCAAAGACAGGCTTTTCGACAATTCCTTGCTCAATTTTGACAAACCAAGGCATTTTTATTTTGGATTTTAGATTTTATATTTTAGATTGGGAATGGGTGATGAGCAATGGGGTCTAGGGAAAATGCTCTATATTCCATCTTCCACCATCCTTTCTTAACTGCGATGTTATCCCATGAACCAGTCAAAACAGCGATTTTTTATTGCCCTAGTGCCGCCTCCCGATATTGAACACCAGATTACTGAGATTCAACGGTATTTTGCGGAACACTACAACAGCCGAGGTGCTTTGAATTCGCCACCGCACATCACGCTGCAACCTCCTTTTCACTCGTTAGCGGAGGATGTTCCCAAATTAGAGGAAAGTTTGAACCAGTTTTCTGCAAATCGGCTGCCCATTCCCGTTACTCTATCCGGTTTTGCTGCTTTCGCGCCCCGCGTCATTTACGTTGATGTTGTCAAATCGCCCGAATTGCTGGAAATTCACAAAGATTTGATGAGTTATTTGGAGACAAATTTGGGAATTGTCGATCGAGTTTCTCAAAGTCGCCCATTTGTACCGCACATGACAGTAGCCTTTCGCGATTTAACTAAGGAGAATTTTCAAACTGCTTGGTTGGAATTTGCAGGGCGATCGCTCCACTTTGAGTTTACCGCTTCGGCGTTAACTTTACTGCTTCACGACGGCAGCCGGTGGAACATCAGCAAGAAATTCCCGCTTGCAGCCGAGCCTCCAACAATCATAAATCCATCCTAAACACTCTCCCTTCTCTTTCTTCTCTTTCTTCTCTTTCTTCGCGTCCTTCGCGTCTTCGCGGTTCGTTTTCCCCAAAAAATCTTGTTAGCAAACCGTGATTAATATCAGAGCCGGTAAAACAACTCTTACAGGTTTGTAGTGAGAAATTTACTCCTCACTACAAACCTATTTAAAATTAAAGAGGGTCACAGCTTAGCGATCGCTCTTATTCGGAGTTGCAAGTGCCACAGTTCCGTAAACCGAAATTCCCGACTCTTCCAATATTTTAATTGCCGACTTAACCGTAGTACCGCTAGTGTAAATATCATCAACTAACAGCACTCGATCGCGCGGGCGCCGGCGACGAAAATCTTTCCCCAAACTTAAAGCATTTTTCATTTCCGCTTGCCGCTGCTGTGGCGTCAGAGCGAATAAAGCCTGAGTATTTTTCACCCGCTCCAAACCGTGCCGCTGCAAAGGCAAACCAGTCAGCTCGCAAAAACTTTCCGCCAAAAGTTCCGCCTGGTTAAAACCGCGCTCCTTGAGCTTTTCTTGATGCAGGGGAATCGGTACAACTGTTAAATTGTCTATAGCTAATTCGGGAAAACTCAGCCAAGCTTCCGCCAGCCAGCCGCCTAGAGGTTTCGCTAATTGCGGATTGCCGTCATATTTCAAAGCTGCGATCGCCCGTTTGAGAGCCCCGCCGTACTCACCCCACACAAAAACACGTTGCTCTGAATGCCAAAATCGACCGGGATCGGTTAACTGACATCGCTGAAGTTGCTTGTGACAGTACAGACAAAACTCTCCGGCGGCCGGTCGCTGACAAAGAGGACAGTTAGACTTAAGAAATAGATTGAGAAAAGATTTGACTAATCCCGTCCATTTTCGCTTGTTCATCCTAAAATTGTGGTAAGTGATTAATGGGAAAAACTATCAAATTCAATCTGTTTCGACGGACAGGCTCGCAGCGTGAAAAACCTCTACTGGTTAGACAAAATTCAACCTTCAGACCGAGATACAGTGGGAGAAAAAGCATTTTACTTGAGCTGTTTGCTCCAGAAAAATCATCCCGTTGTACCGGGTTTTGTCGTGCCAGCTACAACATTCTGGCAGTTTTTAGAGTCGATCGACTGCCTAGAACCGCTGTTTGCTGACTGGCCACACTCTTCCCTGCACTTGAATGTCGATGAACCCAGACAACTGCAATCGATCGCCCGCAGCATCCGCCACCAAATCCTCGCCGGCAAACTGCCAGATTCACTGCTCTCCACCCTAGAGTCTGCTGTTTTTCAACTCAACTCAAACTCCAAAGCCTTAATTTTTCGCCCTGCCCTGGCTTCCTGGAACCCCAAAACAACCGGAATCCTGGAAGCTCAGGCAGTACGGGCAGAGCCAGAAGCCATTGGGGCCGGACTCAAACAAGCTTGGGCAGAACTGTTCAGAGCCCGAAGTCTATTTTACTGGCAGCGGTGTGGCCTGCTGGTACAGCAAATCAATCCCGCAGTTTTGGTGCAGCCACTTCAAGAAGCGAGGGCCGCGGGCGAGGTGAAAACTAACGCGGGTGCAGCGTGGGAAATCCAAGCCACCTGGGGTTTGGGAATGTCCCTCGCTAGGGGAGAAACCATCCCCGATTACTATCAAGTGCAGCCGGAAACAGGCGCGGTTAAATCCCAGCGGCTCGGTTACAAAACATTAGCGTACAATCTCAAAGCCGACGAGGGAGAACCGAGAAAAAAACTGCCTACGGACAACAATTTGGCTGCTTCCTCAATCTCCGAGCCAGCATTTCTAATTCGTGATTTTGCTGACAGTTTCGTAGAAGTTTTAGCGCTGGGAGAAGAAGCACAAACTGAATACGTTTTAGAGGAATCGCAACTGGAAAAAATCATTGAATTGAGCAAAAAAGCGATCGCAGAATTTGACTCGGATTTAATTTTGGAGTGGACGCTAAACCAGACAGCAAACAGCGACGAACCGCAGTTTTATTTCACTCAAGTTCGTCTTGTGAAAGGGGAAAAAGTCGCGCCGGTAGAAGAAAATCCGATCGCCCGAGAGCACCCAAACTCGATCGCGCCAGCCCGAACTCCTGCGATACTCAGAGGTTTGGCAGCAGCATCAGGAAAAGCCGAAGCAATTGCCCAAGTTATGACTAATTCCCACCCAGAAAACGCGGAATTTTTAGCCGGAGGCATTTTGGTAGCCCCGACAATCGATCCGAATTGGCTGCCTTGGCTGAAAATGGCTGCTGGCGTGGTTGCGGAACAAGGAGGCATGACCTGCCACGGCGCCATTTTAGCGAGAGAATTGGGAATTCCCGCCGTTGTGGGAGTGGTCGGGGCCACTCGGGCGATCGCCTCGGGCGATTCCGTGTTGGTAGACGGCGATAGCGGAGAAGTTTTTGCCCTCGCCCAACAGGATGCGATCGAGACAGGAGACAGCGGCCGGCTTCGGGACACAGAAAAAAATGCAGCCCCGTACAGTACAGCAGCCAAAATGTCAATAGCCAAGCACCAATCTTCAACCTCAGATCGATCGTCCAATTCCAAGTCTCAATCTCGACAATCTGCGTCTGCCGAATATGTTTGGGGCGCACCAACGGCGACTCAACTGCTAGTTAATGTCAGCCAAACAAGTTCGATCGACCGCCTCAAAAATCTGCCAATAGACGGCATCGGATTGCTGCGATCGGAATTAATGGCATTGGAAGCTTTGGACTGTGAAAACCCCAAACTTTGGTTGCAAAACGGCCGCAAATCGGAATTTGTCGATCGCATGGCGGATTGTCTGAGTTTATTTGCTGCTGCCGTTTCGCCGCGGGCGATATTTTATCGTTCTCTCGATTTGCGCGACTCTGGCGCCCACGGCAGTTTCAGTTATACCTTTGAACCGGAGTTATTTGATTGGGAACTGTGCGTACTTCAAAAAGTCTGCGAGTCAGGTCATACAAATGTTAATTTAATTTTGCCTTTCGTGCGCTCGGTTGAGGAGTTTATCTACTGCCGCGAACGCTTAGAAACAGTTTGGAAAAACCGAGCGCCCGAATTTCAAATGTGGATTATGGCGGAAGTTCCTTCGGTGTTATTTTTATTGCCAGATTATGTAAAAGCAGGAGTTCAAGGAATTTCTATAGGCACCAACGATTTAACTCAATTTCTGTTAGGTATTCACCGCAACTCCGAACAGGTAGCAGGTGCTTTCAACGGGCGCGATCGAGCAGTGATGAGGGCGATCGAACAATTAATCCTTCAGGCTCGGGCTGCCGGCATTCCTTGCTCGATCTGTGGCGACGCTCCAGCTTTGTATCCCGAGACAGTTGAATCCTTCGTGCGGTGGGGGATTTCGTCTATTTCGGTCAATGCCGATGCTGTAGAACAAACTAGCAGGGCGATCGTCCGCGCCGAACAGCGTCTACTCCTAGAAGTCGCTCGATCGATCATTAACAATTAACGAGTCCCCGACGCACTTTACCTCAGAAATCCGGTTACTACTCTAAATCATACCTTTGGCAACCACCCACCCGCTCAGAAATCGGGTTTCTAGACAACCCGTGCGTCCAGGACTATTAACAACTAAAGACACCCGGTTTCTGAGTAGATATAGCAACCGCGCCCGACGGTGAAGACGTTATTAATTGCTGAAACATGAGCGGAAGATTGCGCCTTCCCTCGGACTTCCGCTATCAAAATATCCGATTTTAAAGCTAGGATAGAAATATCACCAACACTTGACCCGAAGGTACAAACAGTGAAATCAAAAATTATTGCAACGGCAGCAATACTTGCCACCCTAGGTTTTCTGCATCCCCATCCAGCATTATCTCAACCTGCAGCTGACGGTGGCCCAAAACCCGGATTTTGGCAACCTCAAGCGCAGGTTGACACTACTCGCAACATTACCCTGAGACTGTTAAATGAAACGGGATTAAACCTAGAATACGGTGAATCAAGTGCCAGCTTGTCATCCTTGCCAGTCGGAGCCAGCAGAAACATCATTGTTCGCATCAGCAATCGCACCGGCGACATTGCCAATATTCCGATTAATGCCAGAGCAGGAAGCACAACTTTGAAATATGACTATAACGTTGACCCGCAGACAAACATTGTGACGATTCGCATCACCAGATCGGACAGCCGCACTAGGCAAGATCGGTCAGTTTATATTGATGAAAAAGGGCGAGTTTACTCTTTCTAAGACTGACCCTCATCAACCCGGTTTCTCCTAATAAATCTTGGTTTTAGCAGCGAGGTATCCGGGAAGAAAGCGGGTTTCTACACTTCCGTGCGTAAATTTTGTCTTTCTCAAAAAGTATGAATCAAGTGCAGCCATAAAGAATCGATGTTTTTGTGCAGCGGATTTGACATTGCATCCCCAAAATCAACTGCTGCTAGCAATTAGGCGCTACTGGCGCACTTGTGCATCAGGTGGGTTCCGAGAGGATGTCAACCGCCGCATTGCGGACTAATATCCGTCGTTTCTCTTGATATCTGCGCCTCGATTTCCCTCTTCTTTGGGTTTAGCTTTATTTACTCGCAAGGGGCGCCCCATCCACTCTGCACCGTCTAATGCGGCAATTGCAGCGTCTTCTTGGGCATCCTCAATCATCTCAACAAATGCAAAACCGCGCATCCGACCGGTTTCCCTGTCGGTAGGTAAGACAACTCGCTTGACAGTACCGTACTCTGCAAATACTGCTTTCAGGTCTTCTTCGGTGGCGCGGTAAGACAGATTTCCAATATAGATAGTCATGTCGATCGAACTGAACTTGTTGTGCTATACATAATAACCTGTTAATTTAACTTTCAAGTGCTATCTAGCATACGACTGGGCGATCGAATCTGACTAAAAGGGTTTGCCGCACTGACAAACCCTTTGTACTGGCTGCAATAGTTAGCTCGATCAAAATTAATCTCATCACTCGAAGGGTGAGTAATGAGATTAATTTTGGGGCGGTAAAAAATCCCACCCCTGAACAATATTTGATTTTAATCAGATGAGTGATGGGTGGACGACGAATCGCCAAGCATCTTCGGAAACAAAGCGAGGAGTAACAAGGTATAATATATTGGCTTGCTCCCCGCCACGATCGTCGAGCTAGCGATTCTCAACTTTCGTGAGGTACTTGCCACTTAATTACCCATTCCCCGGTTCTTCAATTCTTTAATCTAAAATCTAAATCTGTACTTCACTCACTTGAGGATTTCTATAGCAATCCTAAATGAGTCGTAAAAAGATGTAGGGGTAGTGCCCCCGTGCCTACCCCGGCCTCATGGGGGCAACCACGGGGGGTTTGCCCCTACAAGAATTACACAAATGATTTAGGATTTCTATACACATCTTGACAGCCTTTTGAGGAAACCTACTTGACACCTCCCAGCCCTTTCATAGACGGGAAATGCCACCTTTAATCCTTTGACAAAATTGGGAATGGGAAATGGGGAATTGGGAAAATTTTATCCCGATATTTTTAAGCCCCACTTTAGGATATTACTTTTCTCAATTAAACTACCGATTTGAGATTTAAAGCCGCTTTGTTAAGTGTTTGGGTGCCAACTCGACTTTGGGTGATACCGCTGGCTGTTTCCGCTGCTCCTTTATTCAGAGCATTCATCGCATCTACCACTTGCTCAATAGCGATCGCCTGCTGTTTGGTATTGAGATAAATTTGCTGACTGCTCACCACCACATTGTTAATTGCATTAGCAACATTGTTAAAAGTCTCCGCCGTACCTTCAGTCAATTTCAGGGTATTATCTAAATTTTTATTGCCCTCATCTGTTACAATCACTGTCTTATGAATGGCATTCTGAATATCGTTTATCAAATCATTAATCTGATCCGCCGATTTCTTGCTTTGATCTGCCAGTCTGCGAATTTCCCTCGCCACCACCCCAAACCCCTTTCCTTGTTCTCCGGCTCGTACTGCTTCCACTGTGGCGTTAATCGCCAGCATATTAGTTTGATTAGCCAAATCGCTGACTAAATTGGTAATATTAGCAATCTGATTGGTTTGCTGGCTCAAATGTAAAACTTGCTCGGCGATAGCTCCGACTTTTTCCGTCAAAGTCAACATTCCCTGCTGGGTTTTCTGCACTACTTTACTGCCTTCTGCTGCCATGTTTAAGACATGACTGGCATTCTCAAGGGCTGACTCGGCTTGCATAGCTGATTGCCTTGATGATGCGCCCAATTCATCCATTGTGCTAGTTGTTTGATTAACAGAAGCAGCTTGTTGTACAGCAATACGTTCCTGTTGCTCAACATTAGCAGCGATCTCGGTGGAAGAACTGACAATCATATTAATAATACCTTTCAGAGCCTTATCTAAAGGTTTGGCGATGGCTATACTTAAAGCTATTCCTAAAATAATCGCTGTTAGCGGTCCCACTGTCATCCCCAGTAATACAGATACTTGAGTTTTACTAATAGCATCTTCTGCGCTTTTATAAGCGTCGTCAGCTTGTTTTCTGTTAGAAGCAGCAACTGCTAAAGTAGATTTTTCCGCTTGAACAAATTTAAGGCGGATTACCTTAGCTTGCTGACTGAGCTTATTCAATAGGTTACTAGCTGTGTTTGCTCTAGCCATTTCGGGCGAATTACTTTTACCCTCCTTAATTAGTTTTAGCTGCAAACCCAAAGGATTCAAAATTCCCAGTTTTTCAAATTCTTGATTAATTCGCAGGAGTTCTCGATCTGCCTGCTTCCACTCCTCCCAATACTTAAGCATTTGTTTATATAGTGCGTCTTCATCTGAGGTACGTGGAGTGGCTTCGTATGCTTTAAACCCCTCTTTAATCTGCTGCCAAGCCTTGTCCATTCTGTTTAAGGCATCTTGCCTTTCTGCTTTAGTGAGCGCCGGATTAATTAGTGCTCTCTCTGATGACTCAATTTGGGTTTGTCCCTCGTTAATTTTCAATAATCCTTCAATACTCGGTAAGTTATTTTTACCTATAGTATCTAGGTGCTGACTGAGATTAGATGTTGAACTCCATCCTACCCAGGCAACTAAAAATACTAAAAGTCCCATAATCAGAAATGCGCCGATCAGTCTGGTTTGTAAATTCAGGTTTCTAAACATAATATTTTTCCTTCCTTCTACTCTTCTACTACAGTGATCCTCGCTGGAGTCATGAACACATATTGTATAGTATAGCCTTTTTCAGGTAGATGAAATATATGTTTACATTTTACATTTTAGAATTGGTAATTAATTGGTGAGTACCTCCCGCTCCTGAAAATCGCTATAGATTTTGGGTGATAACTCGGTTACGGTAGCTCTTTGGTTGTCATCAGGCTGAATCCATTTTATAAACCTCTTTATTGTCTATGTTAAAACCTGTAACTACACAAACAAAGCCTGCCCGCGCCAACTAGAAAAAGTGGTATGATTATAATTAAGTTCTGACTTCAAAGATCGAGTCGTTTTTACACAAATGAGGTATCATATCGCTGACTAATTTATAACAGTAAAAGATCAACCAGAAGATAAATGAACTCTAATTCGATCGAGAGTCACAGCATCACCATAAGTGGAGGGATCGCCGGCTGGCAGAGCGCTTGACGAGGTGGCGACCCCTCGACTCACAGCACGCTTGTTTGCCACGGCGCGAAAACATCATACATTACTAACAATGAAAGCTTGTTCTATTGATATTAGAAAAAAAATTATCGATGTTTATCATTCCGCAACTCATCTCATAAAAAGCAATAGCTAACCTTTTTTTGTGGCTCTCGGTTTCGTCCAAAAATTACTTAAGCAGTATAGTGACACCAAAAATATTCCTCGTCGATCTAATCGATGGAGAATAAAATGCAAGCTCAAGGCAGAACAACTGCTCCTCTTAGCCCAATTGATTGAAGCAAATAATGATGCAACTATCGCAGAGTTCCATTATTTACTATATCAAAAAACTGGTGTTACCATCAGCTTTGACAACAATGGGAAGAATGACAAAACTATTGAATATGACTTTCCAATAAAAAACCTTCTTTCCTTTAGACAAAGATAGTGATAGGTTTCTCAACCTGCGATATGGGTTGGTGCATAAAATCAGACAAATTACTTTAAAAAAGTTAATATTTATTGATAGATCAAGAGTAAACTTGGCAAGAATTAGGTTATATGCTCGGTATGAAAAAAGGCTCAAGAAGGAGGAAAACACACGAAAACACCCGGAAAAAATGTTTAAATAATTGGAGCTGTATCGGTTAAGTAACTCCTAATATCAATTAATTTAATAGGGAACTAATGCAATTACATTTGAGGCTTTTATTATCCAAAAACAGTAAGGAAATTATGGAAAGGTGCTTGGGTAGTGAGGAAAATCTTAGTATAAATATGGATAAAAAAGTAGATAAAGCCATCAAGGAAAGGGCAAAATTAATATACTTATCGCCCTATTCACCGGATTTGTAACCAATTGATAATTTATGGTCAAAACTTAAAAATATTCTGCGTTCTCTCAACCAAACAAATTATCAAGAATTAGAAAAGGAGATAGAGTTTGCATCCGGTCAAGTTTCTAAGCAAGCTCTTTGGAACTGGTTTACACAGTTCTGTTATTGTACCTCATCTATCTGAGAAAGGCTATACGGAAATCGAAAGTGTCTGTGTACACGTTCTAGCGGGGACTGGACAAATTCAGTCTAGCCAAGTGTGGAAATCCCGTAAGGGAAAAACCCGAAAAGCCACACTGTGAAGTTTGGAAGCCCACGCCATAACTGTAGTCAGTTTGGCGTTGGGAGGAGGTTACTGCTTTTCCTTAGTCGATCGAGATTGACTGAGGCCCCGTGCTTTTACCGTTGGTGGCTTCGGCTGGGGGAGTCGTGTAGGAAGTTGAACCGGCTTGATCGTCGATCCAGCTTTTAACGGGCTCTTCGTGAAGGTTGAGTCGAAGCAGGCCAGAAAAAAATCCGCCAGTGAAAGCGATCGGCTGTTGGATCAATTCTTTGACCACGGGGATGAGTTCGTCGATGAACATTCAAGAGTCTCCTTGTGCTGCAGGGGTTGTACTTTAACTTTACCGTTTGTACAGCGATGCTGGCAGCCGCCTACAAAAAACCCTGTCCCCAGCGCTGAAGATGGGCGATCGGCAAAGAAGCCGGCTAATGGCCTACAATGCTAATCACATTGCTGCAAAAATTTTATGTGCCGTTTGCTTGGCTACCTTGGGGAGCCGATTTTACTCGATGCTATTGTGTACAAGCCGGAACATTCCCTAATTGTGCAGAGTTACGAGCCCCGCGAAATGACTTCTGGCGTACTCAATGCTGACGGTTTTGGTATTGGTTGGTATCACCCGCACCTAGATACTGACCCGTTTACGTATAAAAATGTACAGCCAATTTGGAGCGACATTAACCTTCCGAGTATCAGTCGATACGTTGAATCCGGATGCGCGATCGGATATGTTCGCAGTGCAACTTCAGGACAAGCTCTAGATTTGAGCAACTGTCAACCGTTTCAGAACGATCGCCTGCTGTTCGTACACAACGGCTTCGTGGAGAATTTTCGGCAAACTCTTTACAGACCAATTCGCGATCGGCTCAGCGATACGCTTTATCAATCAATTAACGGCACTACAGATTCAGAGCATATCTTCGGCTTGTTTGTCAATGAATTGACAGCCGGAAATCTGACTCTAGAAGCTGCTTTGCAAAACTCGCTGAAAACTTTGGCAGAGCTAGCAAACTTTCACCAAGTAGAATTTTCAGCTAATATCATTATCAGCGACGGACACCAGCTCGTCGCCTCTCGCTTTGCTTCCCAAAAAGCCCCTCCTTCCCTCTATTGGCTGCGGGACGATTTAAATTTCCCGAATTCTGTCATCATAGCTTCTGAACCTTTATTTGATGGCAATTGGCACGAGTGTCCAGTCCAGAGCATTATCAGTACCGGAGTAGATCGTGATATCGAAATCTATCCAATCTTGTAGAGAGGCAATTTATCGCGATTTGCAGCAATGTCGCCGCGGCACTTTCAAGCTATTTACAGACATCGACTACGATACTTTTTGCCGCCAAGCTCATCCTGATTTCAGTCCGGTTGGCTGGCACTTAGGTCACATTGCTTATACTGAGGATTTGTGGCTGTTGCAGCGGTGTGCTGGGTTGGAGCCGGTCTTTCCTGAGTATCACCGACTGTTTGCTGCTGATATTTTGCCTAAAAAACAACGGGTTTTTCTGCCGACGTTACCTGAAGTTGGATTATATCTGGACGCGGTGAGAAAAAAGGTCTTAGATTATTTAGAAGTAGCGCCGATCGACGAGCAAGAACGTCTCTGGCGGTTTATTATTCAGCACGAAAGCCAGCACTGCGAAACAGTTGCTTTCGTGTTGCAAATGCAAAAAAAGAATGAAGAAGAAGGAAGAGGGAAAAAGGAAGAAGGAAGATTAATTACCGAGTCCCGATTACCAATTACCGATTCCCCGGCGATTGAAATTCCGGGCGGGGAATTTTACATGGGAAGCGATGCTGCTGAGGCTTTGGATAACGAGCGATCGCGCCACCTGTTTTATTTAGAAGCATACTCGATCGATCGCTATCCAGTCACTTGCCGTCAATACCGAGATTTCATGGAATCCGGCGGCTATCAAAACCCTGATTGGTGGTCAGGGGACGGCTGGAAATGGCTGCAATCTACTAAAGTCGATCGACCGCTTTACTGGTCAGACAATCCCGCTTTCAACAACCATCCAGTCTGCGGCGTGAGTTGGTACGAAGCCGAAGCTTACTGCAACTTCACCGGCAAGCGTTTGCCATCGGAAGCCGAATGGGAAAAAGCTGCTACTTGGGATGCCACAAATCAAACATATCGCATCTATCCTTGGGGAGAAGAACCGCCAAACGGCAGCCTGTGCAATCACGGCAATAATATTGCAAATACCTCGCCAGTTGATGCCTTTCCCAAAGGAGCAAGTGCGATCGGCTGCTGCGATATGTTGGGCAATGTTTGGGAATGGACTGCTTCAACTTTTGACGCCTATCCGGGATTTGAAAGTTATCCTTACAGGGGATATTCTCAAGTTTATTTTGATGGAGAACACCGGGTTTTGAAAGGCGGGAGTTGGGCGACTTTTCCGCAGGCACTGCGATCGAGTTTTCGGAATTGGTACTATCCGGGCGTGCGGCAAATTATTTCTGGTTTTCGCTGCGCTAAGTAGTTCGCTATTTCATTAGAAGGATTGGGTGCACGGCTCCGTGCGCCCCTTGTCGTAGTGACGACTAAAGTCCTCACTACGAACTTATAAGGGTTATTTTACGGATACCATATAAAAGGATTGATGGGGAATTAGGGACAAATTTGTTTGCGAAATGCCAAAGCTTTTATCAGGTAAAAATATTAAATAAAAAAACTTTTGTGAAGTTTTTTATAATTTTAGTTGATAATTTTTAAGTTTTAATTGTGGATGCGATCGCCATCCGGTAAGACAATACAGAACCGAGATTGGCATGAAAAATCTGACTTGAGCGCGATATTTGGCAACGCGGTTGCGTGCTATACCGATATGTGCATCTAAAAATTACTTTATGAAATCCCCAAGACTCTCCGACACGACAAACTCAGCCTCAACGAAAGAAAAGCGGCTGCACTTAGAGCGACTGGTGAGCGCTGCGGCGCCCACACCCGCAGAAATCAATGCTGGCAGCGATGTAGTTAGCGGGTTGACTCAAACCCCCAAATGCCTGCCTCCAAAGTATTTCTACGACGATCGCGGCTCGAACCTGTTCGAGTTGATTTGCCAGTTGCCAGAATACTACCTGACACGCACTGAGACAGCGATTTTGCAGGGGTGCGCGCGGGCGATCGCAAATTTAACGGGCCCCTGCGAAATTGTGGAACTTGGCAGCGGCAGTTCCACCAAAACTCGGATTCTCCTGGATGCTTACAGTCAACTCGAATATCCCCTGCACTATTTGCCGATCGACATCAGTCCTACTATCCTAGAAAGCAGCGCTTGTCAACTGTTGGCAGATTATCCGTCGCTCCAGATTCACGGACTTGTCAGCACTTACGAATTAGCCTTAGCTAAAATTGCACCGTCGCCGTTGCCAACCCGAATGATTTGCTTTCTAGGCAGTACCCTCGGCAATCTCAACGCTCAAGAATGCGATTTGTTCTTCTCGCAAATTGTCGGTGCATTGCAGCCGGGAGAGTATTTTTTGCTGGGAATTGACTTAGACAAATCTAAGGATATTTTAGAGCCTGCCTACGATGACAGCCAAGGAGTGACGGCGGCATTTAACTTGAATATGCTGCGGCATTTAAATCGGAGGTATGAGGGAAATTTTGATTTGGCGCAGTTCGAGCATTGGGCTTTTTACAATCAAGAAAAATGTCAAATTGAAATGCACTTAAAAAGTAAAAAAGCGCAAACTGTGCAGTTGCGCTCTCTAAATTTAACGGTGGAATTTGCAGCGGGAGAAACTATCCGTAGCGAAATATCGCGCAAGTTTAATCTCAATAATGTAAAGAAAGAACTTTCGCAGCGTGGTTTAATGCCGGTGCAAGTTTGGACAGATCCAAATCAGTGGTTTGGTTTGATGCTTTGTCAAATTTCTGATGTTAATAAATGAGTTCTTCAGATATTACCCACAGTCAGGACACGGCAGTGCCGTGTCCCTACAAATCGGGCGATGGTTAAATCGGATTGGAGGATGGCGTCGGACCCTCGGCCGCGCTACGACGTTTTGGGGTAGGGACACGGCACTGCCGTGTCCTCAATTTCTGTGTTGTCGATGGTTCTGAATTCAGGATATCCTCTTACCAATTACCAATTAACAAATCGGCCGCTGTCCGGGTTTTACGGCGTGAATGTACTCGCTGCCCGATGTCGGCCATCCCCGCTTGTAATAAGCTTCCTCCGGCTTCCCCCAGCCCAACTGCAACAAAATTTCCAGAAAATCCAACTTTTCCCAGTTCGAGAGGCTGGCCCATTCTGTGCGCTGGGCTATAGCCTCTACATCAACAGGCTCGATCGATCGAAAATCCTTCCCGCTGTTAACGCTTAAATACAAATCCATCCCCGCAGTTACCTGCTGCCAAAATTCCAACATAGAAATCTTAGCCGCCTTCAGCGTGATCAAATCAACCGGTAGAGCTATTAATTCGTCATCCACTGCCGGATAGCGTAGAGTATTGCCTTTAACCGCAATTTCCCGCCAGACAATCCCAGAAACTTGATGTTCCCGCTGGTATTCGTGCACGGCAGCCTTAAAATTTTGATAGGCAGTGAACTTCTGCACGCCCTCAGATTTGAGAAAGCGGTCAATCACGGGGTTGCCTGTAGCAGGAGTTTGAGTCAAGTTGAGGCGCCGCCCATGCAAGCAGGCTTGGCGCTCTTCTTCGAGGATTTTAATGAGTTCCGCCGTGCTGTAGACCTTGGACATCTTTATTCAGGCAAAATCAAGATACTGGCTGATATTCGGCTGGTTTTCTCAACTAATCTTCGGTAAAGATAGTTTGGTTCTTCTGGGCAATATTCAGTTTTGCCGTTATTCTAACTTTTCTTTGTGCTTAATTCTAGTTTGATAGTTTACAGGAGTCGAACCCAGAAATCCCGACAGCCTCTTAAAAAAAGAAGTTAAGAGGATACCGAATCACGAACTAGACTAAAAACTGCACCGCAGACGTACCTCGCGGGATTTTTTGACAAAAACAAAGCCCCCTCGAAGGAGGGGGCAAAACTGAGTTAGAGGTTTGCGAGTTTTATTTGGCGGGTCGATCGAACAACCCGAAAAAAAAGCAGCATTCGCACCTGCCGTCAACTACCAGAACTCAAATTTTCAGTCTCAAAGCTTAGTAGCGTCGTGAAGAGCGATCTTTGTCGCCCCAGCCACCGCCGCCGCCCGAGGAGCGTTTGTTGTTGTCTTCGCGAGGTTTGGCTTTGTTGACTTTCAAGTCGCGGCCCATCCATTCAGCACCGTCTAGAGCTGCGATGGCTGCTGCTTCTTCAGCCTCGCTTGCCATTTCCACAAAAGCAAAACCCCGCATCTTGCCTGTTTCCCGGTCCATTGGCACTTGGACGCGGCTTACTGTACCGTACTCGGCAAATACTTCGCTGAGGTCGTCTGATGTTACCTCATATGAAAGATTACCCACGTAAATCGACATAAAATCTCCAGAATCATTAGGGTGCAGAGATTTAGATTCGGAGAGACGCTTGTAAATAAACACCAACAAACTACGCAACCGAATTTAATTCTTGGAAAACCACTATAACATGAAGCCAGCATAATCAGCAATTGGCTGTCATAATTTTCAATTTTGGGTGCCGTCGGGCAATCGGCAACAGAAAGTATTCGTGATAATTGACATCTTATACTCTTAGCGTCATCAGCTTGGTTTCTTGCTGCCGGATCGAGCCCAGAGCCGAGATTTTTTGTTGATGTTACCCGGTTGATTGGGTTTTATTGAGAACAGTGCCTGAGATCAGTTATAACTGATCTCAGGCATTTTCAGGAACAGGCCGGCATCCTGCGTGTTCCACCAGAGATCGATGTTTTTAATCGCAGATTCATCTTCTGATTAGTTAATGTTTGCCGATAATTCATATTATTTCCTATCGAAAAACCTCACTACAAACCTGATAGGGGTTATTTTACTGGGCAGGATATTATGACTTCGTTGAGCGAATTTCATCGGGATATTGCAATACTATTTAATTTGTGAATTAGATTTTTTTATGCACCGCAGAGGGCGCAGAGCACGCAGAGGAGGAGAAAAGAGGGAATGTTTTAGGAGTG
Source organism: Microcoleus sp. FACHB-61 (assembly GCA_014695295.1). Lineage (GTDB taxonomy): Bacteria > Cyanobacteriota > Cyanobacteriia > Cyanobacteriales > Microcoleaceae > Microcoleus. The sequence continues at coordinate 61,597 of JACJNY010000059.1, forward strand.
TTGGCCGTCAGAGCACTGCACAGCTTATATCTCACAGCGAGCCTCCTGCTAGGGAGCAAGATATATCTGGCTTCGTGAGTTCACAGCGAACACTACGAAAGAAAGCTATCATTCGGATGCTCCCATTACCACTTTCCTGACATCGTGCCCTTGAGTCTCAATTCTTCTCGATTGACTAGAGCTTCGTAGTAATCTGGTTTGATTTCCAGGGCGACTCCGTAAGAGGTAATGGCATCTTGCGTCCGCTGCAATTTTTGCAAAACGTCGCCCCGCTGCGCCCAAGCTTCCCAATTGTCGGGCTTGAGTTGAATCACTTGGTCAAAAGCGACGAGCGCTTCGGAATAGCGCTGCATTTTCTCCAGGATTAGACCTCGCTGCACCCAGCCTTGATAGCTGTCGGGCCAGATAGTAATTGCTCGATCGTATGAGGCTAGAGCTTGCTCGTACTGCTGCAAATTTGAGAGAGCGTTGCCGCGTTTCAACCACGCTTCAAAATTGTCTGGCACGATTTTAATTACGCGGTTGTAAGCTGCGACGGCTTCTTCGTAACGCTGCAATTTTTCCAGCGCCGCGCCTTGCTGCAAACCTACTTTTGATGTAATTTCTGCTTCCGAACTCAGAGAGATTACTTTATCAAAACAGGCGATCGCTTCTTCGTATTGCTGCAATTTTTCCAGAGCTTCGCCTCGCAAATTCCAAGCTTCTAGAAAATTCCCTTCAATTTGTAGGGCATTGCTGTAAGCGATAATAGCCTCTTTGTAGCGTTCCAATCCTGCCAGGGCGATGCCTCTACCCAGCCAAGCTTCCGGGAAATTCGGATTAATTTGACTGGCTTGGTCAAAAGCAGCGATCGCCCCTTCAAAATCTCTCGATTCTGACAGTGTTTGACCGCGCCCGATCCATGCTTCGGCATAAAAAGGATTAATTTTAATTGCCTGATCGAAACAAGCAATTGCTGCATCGGGCCACTGGTGTTTGAGGGCCATTCCTTTATAGAACCAAGCTTCGCAGTCGTTGGGCTGCATTTGCAGTACGCGATCGTAAGCTGTCACCGCTTCTGCATATTTGTGCAATTTTGCTGAAGCAATACCCCGATTGAACCAAGCCAGACTATTTTGCGGTTTCAGTTGAATGGCGCGATCGTAAGAAGTTACAGCTTCGGCGTAGCGTTCCGCCTTCATCAAAGCCAAACCTCGGTTCAGCCAAGCTTCCCCATTAGTCGAGACGAGTTTCAGCGCGCGCTCGTAAGCCGCCACGGCATCAGGGTAGCGCTCCGCTTGCAGCAACGCGTTGCCTTGCCGGCACCACATCGCGGGCAAATTCGGATGAATTTGGGTCGCTCTTTTGTAACAGCTTGCTGCTGCATCCCACTGCTGCAATTCCTCTAATACTCTGCCCCGCTGATACCAAGCTTCGTGCTTTTCTGGATTGATTTGAATTGCTGTGTCTAAAGCTACGATCGCTTCTGAGTGATTCTGCAAACTTAACAGTGCACTCCCGCGCAGTATCCAAGCCCAGTAATCTTCGGGATTAATTGCAATAGCTCGATCGCAGCAGGCTACGGTTTCTGCGTACGAGTGCAGTTGCTTGTAAGCTTTGCCCAGATTTAGCCACGCCCGGGCCCCGTCCGGGTTAATTTGAACCGCTTTTCCGTAGCAAATGATTGCCGCTTCGTACCTTCCCGATGCGTACAATCTATTGCCCCGATCGTAATCTGGAAATGCTGCAAAAGTTCTTAAAATCGGCGGCAGCAGGGCTGGTTGGGGGTTTGAGGAGTTTTCTGTAGCCGAATTCGAGAGTTCTGGCATACGCCTTGCACATAAAAAATTTAGTGGGATAACAAGCTTGCGGTCTTATATATTAACTTATGCTTTTCTTAACTCGCTGCTGTTTTGAGACAAATTTAGCATATCAGGTTTGCTGCGACAAATGATGTTTACTGAATTGTAGTAGGTATAAAATTATGCACCGCTCCCGCTTTCGGTACACCGCTGTAAAATACGGTCAGTCGATTTTCGATTTTCGATTTTCGATTTTCGATTGACTCCACAGATGAATCTGGGAGCTTGAACCACAGTCTAAAATTTTGATCTCTCCACGACGAGTGTCGGAAACTTGTATCCGTTTTTGGGCGGGGTCAGGGCACAAGTCCATATGTCCTAATTCAGGTTTCAAACCAAATTTAATATGCTACATCTGCACGGGCTTTTAGATTTCACGGACTGCTTTACCGATTGTGATTCGGGGTCGATCGACTCGCGCCCCAATTATTGGTACGAAGGCCGTTGTCCTCAAAGCGGCGAGCTGCTGAGACTGCCGCGCACTCGAATGTCCGAGGATCTCGCCCGGGGTTTGATGCAGTACCTTGCTGCTGACGATTCCTACGCTCGCGAGGGCAAAATGTATGGCATATTGCTGGTGGAGATGCCTTCGGGGGAACAGGGAATACTCAAAGCATTTTCCGGGCTGCTGAACGGTTGCAGCATTGTTGAAGGCTGGGTGCCGCCGATTCCGGGACGAGATCGAGTTGCTTTCGAGGAAGCCCGCACCTTGACTCAATTGGAGGCGATGAAACAGGAACTTATTGCACTGAATCAACTCCCGCAGCGACAAGAGTATGAAGCCTTATTTCGGGAGTTTGAAGTGCAATTGCAAGTTTTGAGCGATCGCCACCGCACTTGCAAGCAGCAGCGAGACGAAAAACGCCAGTTAGTATGTCAAACTCTCGCCGCAGAAACACTAGAAATTGCCCTCGAACAACTGAATCAAGAAAGCCGCTTGGAGGGAATTGAACGCAGGCAATTGAAACGGCAGCGGGATGAAACATTGCAGCCGCTCAAACAATTAATTGAAGCTGCCGATGAGCGGATGCGGGCGCTGAAACAGCGGCGAAAAGAACTTTCCCGCGAACTTCAGACGCAAATGCACGCGGCTTACACTCTGGTGAATTTTTTGGGGACATCGCGATCGCTCTCCTCATTGATGCCAACTAATTCTATCCCCACTGGCACCGGCGATTGCTGCGCGCCAAAATTGCTCCACTGCGCGGCAGTAAACAATCTGAAACCGCTGGCAATGGCTGAGTTTTGGTGGGGGCCGCCATCGGGCGATAAGATACAGGGAGAATTTTATGGCGCTTGTGGCGATCGGTGTCAGCCGTTGATGGGTTTTTTGCTGTCAGGATTGGCTCAAAATCCGATTGTTTCTAATATAAATGAGGGTGTTACGGGCGGGCTAGACTCCCCCCCCACAAGCAATAATTTTTATTGTGCAACGGGGATCTTGCAGATTACGCGAATGCTACCGATTATTTATGAAGATAAATGGTTAGTTGCTGTAAATAAACTCACGGGGTTGCTGTCAGTTCCGGGTCGTTATTTGGAAAATCAAGATAGCGTTTTAAGTCGTTTGCGTAACTTGTTCCCGGATAGTTTTGATTTGACGGCGGTGCATCGTTTAGATTGGGAAACATCGGGTATTTTGCTATTGGCGCGGGACAAAGAAACCAGCCGTCAACTCAGGCAGCAATTTGAAAAAAAGCAGGTTCACAAAGTTTATGAAGCGGTGCTTTCCGGTACTGTAAATGTTGACACAGGGACGATCGATCTCCCACTTTGGGGCGATCCAGAAAATCGCCCTTACCAGCAAGTCAATTGGGAGTGCGGAAAACCCAGCGTTACTCGCTTTCAGGTAATGGCGAGGGAGGGAAATCATACTCGCATCGAATTTTGGCCGCTCACGGGACGCACTCATCAATTGAGAGTTCATGCAGCGGATGTTCGAGGGTTGGGGATACCGATTTTGGGCGATCGACTTTACGGATGTAGGGCTGCTGCGAACCGGCTACACTTGCACGCGCGGGAACTTTCATTTGAGCATCCGCAGTTGGGAGAAAGGTTATACCTAAAGACAGAAACACCATTTTGAGCAGAGGGCGATCGCGCAACGAGCGATATCTGTAGAATAACAAGTGTAGGAATCTCAACTCGCCTCTCTTCAGGAAACCTTAAAATGGTACAGACTCCGACTAAAACCCTTACCCTAGAAGAGTTTCTGAAGCTGCCGGAGACGGAACCCGCCAGCGAATACATTAATGGACGGATCATCCAAAAACCAATGCCACAAGGAGAGCATAGTGCACTTCAGACTGAATTGTCGCCCGCAATTAACTCGGTTTTGAGGTCAAAAAAGATTGCACGAGCTTTCTCAGAACTCCGCTGCACTTTTGGTGAACGATCGATTATACCCGATGTTTCCGTATTTTTATGGAGCAGGATTCCTCGAAAGGAAAATGGTGAAGTGGCTAATGTTTTCTCCATTGCCCCAGATTGGACGATCGAAATTCTTTCGCCTGACCAAAGCCAAACTAAGGTAACAAAAAATATTCTGCATTGCTTGAAGCACGGAACGCAGATGGGTTGGCTGATTGACCCATCTGAGCAATGTGTCTTTGTTTACTTAGCCGATCGACCAACAGCATTTTATGACGAACCGGATTTACTGTTACCAGTCCCAGAATTTGCCAGAGAATTCAATCTTACAGTAGAAGGTTTATTTAGTTGGCTGCTTGATTAATGACAAATAAAGTTGACTTTCCTGATGCCATATTTTACAGAATAAGTGTAGAACGGGATTTATTTTCACTATTAATCATTGTGAGGTTTTTCAAATTTAGTTAACAAGCCTAATAACTTTTTATCACGGGCTGCTGCAAACCGGCTACACTTGCACGCGCGGGAACTTTCATTTGAGCATCCGCAGTTGGGAGAAAGGCTGCACCTACAGGCGGCGACGCCATTTTAAGCTCAGGGCGATCGCGCAACGAGCGATAATCGATCGTGAATATGTGATGCCGTTAACATTGCGGGCGATCGATTCAAGTTATCGTAAGAAGCGATCGAACTCTAAATTTCCCTCATTTTCCAGTCAAAAAAATACCAAAATCATGAATACCAAAACAACTTCTCCACTCCTACTGAGTCCCTTCAAACTCGGAGATTTACCCTTAAAAAACCGAGTAGTCATGGCACCCATGGCGAGATGCAGATCCGGTGAAGCGCAGATGCCCAACGCCTTGATGGCAGAGTATTACACTCAGCGGGTATCTGCTGGTTTAATCATTACAGAAGCTACGGTGGTTTCTACTCAAGCTAATGGTTGGCTCAATACACCCGGTATTTATTCAGACGAGCAAGGCGAAGCTTGGAAACAAGTTGTGACTGCGGTTCATGCCCACGAAACGCCGATTTTCATGCAGCTTTGGCACAGCGGGCGGGCTTCCCACAGCAGTTTTCAGAAAAACAATCAATTGCCAGTTGCAGCGTCTGCCATCAAAATAAACGAAGAAGGCTTTCATATCCCTCTAGACAAACCACCCTACGAAACTCCCCGCGCTCTAGAAACCGATGAAATCTCGCTGGTTGTAGAAGATTATCGCAAGGCTGCTGAACGGGCAAAAATGGCAGGTTTTGACGGTGTAGAAATTCACGCGGCTAGCGGCTATCTCATTGACACATTCCTGCAAACCAAAACCAATCACCGCACTGATTCCTATGGCGGCTCAGTTGAAAATCGCTACCGTTTTCTTAAGGAAATTGTCGAGGCGATTATCACAGTATTTCCGGCAAACCGAGTGGGAGTTAGACTTTCTCCCAACGGTGTTTACAATGATATGGGTTCTCCCAGTTATCGCGAAGATTTTCTGTATATCGCGGGGCAGTTAAATGCCTATGGTTTAGCTTACCTTCACTTGATGGACGGTCTAGCTTTTGGCTTTCACGAATTGGGAACGCCGATGATGATAGGTGAGTTTCGCGATGTGTTTGCAGGGCCGCTCGTCGGCAACTGCGGATATACTCAAGAACAGGCTGAAACGGCCCTGAGCAGCAAAGTTGCGGATTTAATTGCTTTTGGTCGGGATTTTATCAGCAATCCAGACTTGGTAGAGCGTTTTACTAATGGTTGGCCGCTCAATCCGCCTGCTGAAGTGGCCGCCTGGTATTCTTTTGGGCCTGAAGGTTATATCGATTTCCCTAGCTATCAGGAACCTGCGCCTATTTCTTAGTTCAGTTGGTTGGTTGGGGTTGGTTTATCAATACCGAATATGTGAATCTATAGATAATGGTGAACCCGCCCCTAAAGGATTTATGGTTAATTCACAAAAGTCGGAGTGGGAGTTGGAGTCATATTTAATTTTCATCATTGGTTGAGATCGAGAACGTTTCCCCATATCCTAATAACCATAGGGTACTTCAAAACATCCAAGCTGCTAGCTCAGCTTTTGAGTACCTGAAAATAATCAATAGCGGAAGCGCTTTTAACAAGATGGCACAAAATCACAAGTCAACGGTTATCATCACCGGCGCTTCCTCCGGCGTCGGTTTGTACGGCGCGAAAGCTCTCGCAGACAAGGGATGGCACGTAGTAATGGCCTGTCGGGACGTGCGGAAAGCCGGAGACGCCGCCCAAGAGTTGGGCATACCTCAAGGCAGTTTCTCCATCATGCAGATTGACTTGGGGGATTTGGAGAGCGTGCGTCGGTTTGCTCGGGCATTTAAGGCCAGCGGTAGGCCACTGGACGCTTTGGTGTGCAACGCCGCCATTTATCTGCCTTTGATTAAGGAACCGCTGCGGAGCCCGGAGGGTTATGAGTTGACGATGACTACCAATCACCTGGGTCATTTCCTGCTGTGCAACCTGATGATGGAAAATATGAAGCCTTCCTATTATTCCGATGCGAGAATCGTGATTTTGGGAACTGTGACTCACAATCCAGACGAGTTGGGCGGGAAGATTCCGCCGCGCCCGGATTTGGGCAATTTTGAGGGTTTTGAAGCGGGTTTCAAAGACCCGATTTCGATGGCTGACGGCAAGAAGTTTGAACCGGTCAAGGCTTACAAAGATAGCAAAGTTTGCAACGTGTTGACGATGCGGGAATTGCACCGCCGCTTTCACGAATCCACGGGGATTACTTTCACTTCGCTTTATCCGGGATGCGTCGCGGATACGCCGTTGTTCCGCAACCACTATCCTCTATTTCAGAAGCTGTTCCCGCTGTTTCAGAAGAATATCACGGGGGGTTACGTGTCGCAGGAGTTGGCGGGGGAAAGGCTGGCGATGGTGGTTGCAGATCCAGACTACAAGCAATCTGGCGCTTATTGGAGTTGGGGGAACCGCCAGAAAAAAGATGGCAAGTCTTTTGTGCAGAAGGTTTCTCCCCAGGCCCGCGATGATGAAAAAGGCGAGCGGATGTGGGAGTTGAGCGCTAAGTTGGTGGGATTGACTGACGGGGCTCAAATGGGTGCTGCTGCTGGTGCGGGCCGCTCTGCATAATTCAGAGGTAGAAACCCCCTTTATCAGACTTGGCGATTGAAACCGCGTCTGGGCACATGAGGTCTGCCGACGCGGACTCAAGAATAAAGGGGGTATTAAAGTCGGATTTGGGATGATACACCCAAATCAAAGAAACCGGGTTTTTTAGTGGATCTGCAGGCTGTAACTGAGCACTTGCACCATTCTCAAGAACAGGCTTTCCGGCCTGTTCCACAAGAGATGAATTTTCTTGTGGAACAGGCCGGAAAGCCTGTTCCTAAAAAGATTATTGAGAATGGTGCAATATCTCAGTTTTAACGCGTATTTTCGCGACACAACCCGGTTTCTGGTTTACCCTGGCGTCCAGGACTATTCTGGTCGCTGCCTTAGCATAAAAGCGTAGGTTTTGCAACCAAAAATACCGGGTTTTTTTTACCGTTTGCTACCGGGTTTTACGATGTTTTTTCAATAAGAACCCGGTTGATTCGTAAGTGTTGGGAAATGAACAGCGCTCGATCGACCTTTTGGTTTTTAGCCGTTGCGAAACAGTTGGCTGCGACGGCTGTTCGCTTTTTTTGCTGTTAAGATTGATTTTACTTGAGGGTGTTAAATTTCTGAAAATATTTTCACCCAATTATTCGAGATAGTAACTATATCCTATGACTGGTCGCGCACAAAAACTATTTTTACTCGCGGGAACTTTTGGGTTAGTTTTGTTGGCAAAACCAGCGAAAACATCCGCTAGCACAGTTGAAATTTTGACCTCAAATGTTGAGGATTTGGCAGCAGTTAGCAGCGGAGGCGATCGAGCTTTAGCCCACAACGACACTAATCTTGACAAACGCGAAGACTTGTCCGTAAAAGACGAGGAAACGCAGTTAGTCGCTGAATCAGAACGATCGGCACTGTCGCCAACTCTACCCTTATCGGCACCTGCGGAAACTCCAGACTTACAGCCGGAAGCGGCAAATTCAGCCGATCGCACATTAAGCACAAAAACTCAAGAAACCGAGCTTTTTAACCGAGGTCAAAAGCTAGAAGCAAATATTGACCGAAAACAAAGCGATTTGGGTATCGATCGGGGCTCGCATCTGGCCCAACTGCCCAACCCAATTCTGCCGCCAGAACCCGAATTACCAGCTCCTGAGCCGCCGCAACCCCCTGCGCCGTCTCCCCTCGAACCCACCCAGCCAACACCCGTTGAAAGCGAAATTAGACCGGGGATTTCGGGTACAATTAAGGTCGCTGGCTTTGAATTTGAGGGCAACACAGCTTTTAGCGATCGCGAACTCGCAGAAGTTACGCAACAGTTTGCGGGCCGCGAAATCACCTTTGCCGAACTGATCGCAGCCGAAGCAGCCGTTATTCAAAAATATGTAGCAGCAGGATACATCAATTCCGGCGCTGTAATTCCCGCCAACCAAACCTTTCCGAGAGAAGGAGGTGTGGTGAAAATTCGGATTGTAGAAGGCGGATTAGATGAAATTGTGATTACTGGAAACAGACGCTTAAATTCAAATTACGTGCGATCGCGCCTAGAACGCGCCACCAGACGCCCCCTCAATCGAGAGCGGCTGCTGCAAGCCTTGCAATTGCTGCAACTCGACCCGTTAATTGGCAATATTTCGGCCGAATTGCAAGCCGGAAGCCGCCCGGAAAACAGTCGCTTAGAAGTGCGGGTAAAAGAAGCAGACAGCTTTAGCGGTGAAGTGTTCGCAGACAACAACCGATCGCCCAGCGTCGGCAGTTTTCGGCGCGGTGTTCGCATCAATCAAGCTAATTTACTCGGTTTGGGCGACGGATTAGAGGTATCTTATGCTAACACCGACGGCAGCAATGAATTCAACGGCAGCTACACAGTCCCCGTCAACGCGCGCAACGGCACGATTGGGTTCGCTGCGAGTGCTGCTAGCACCAATATCATCGAGGAACCGTTTGATGCTGCTGAAATTGAGGGGAAATCGCGGGCTTACGAATTAACTTACCGCCAGCCGATTGTCGAAAAACCCGATCGCACTTTGGCTTTGGGACTGAGCTTTTCGCGGCAAGAAAGCGACACATTCCTTTTGGGGGAAGGATTTGCGCTTTCGCCGGGAGCAAGTGAGCGCGGCGAAACCCGGGTTTCGGCTGTGCGCTTTTTTCAAGAATACGTGCAGCGGAGTTCCAACCAAGTGTTCGCGGCGCGATCGCAATTCTCCCTCGGCACTAATCTGTTCGGCGCTACTGCGAACGATAGCGGGCCTGACAGCCGCTTTCTGGCGTGGCGCGGACAAGCCCAATACGTGCGGCTGTTAGCCCCAGAAACCTTGCTGATAGTGCGTTCCGACATTCAATTAGCCGATCGTTCCCTGCTTTCCCTCGAACAAATTGGGATCGGTGGCGTTCAAAGCGTGCGCGGATACCGCCAAGATTTGCTGTTAACTGATAGCGGTGCGATCGCATCTGCTGAAGTGCGAATTCCGGTTTGGCGTGTCCCACAAGTCGAAGGATTGTTGCAACTCGCTCCGTTTATCGATTTTGGGGTAGGGTGGAACCATTCAGGAGAAAAGCCGAATCCTGACTCGGATAAACTGCTGGGTGCGGGTTTGGGCCTAGTTTGGCAGATGGGCGATCGGTTGAATGTCCGTTTAGACTACGGCATTCCTTTGATAAATGCTCGATCGGGCGATCGAACTTTGCAGGAAAAAGGCATCTACTTTAGAATCAATTATTTTCCGTTTTAAATTGTAGGTTGGGTTGAGTGCGATCGAACCCTACGCTTCGCTTCGCCCAACACTTTTACTATTCCGATGCTAACGGATTTGATATCAGTCATGTTTTGTATGAAGGCATGAATATTCGAGGCGCAACGGGATTAACGAATGCTCAAAAAGCGACATTGAAAGCGTTAGGGGCTTTGATTTGACAAACTCGATCGAGACCCAATCATCTCCAAAGTCAGGCAGCGTTTACGAGATAACGACCAAGCTCACCCGCCGGAAGCGCAGAGACCGAAGCGGGGAACGAGCGCAGGGAACGAAGCTGTAGGCGGTCGGGTGCAGCGCCTGGTTATCTCGCTTGTTGGTCGGTTTCGCCTTACTTCCTTTTCAAATACATACCAATGAGCGCCAGTGTGTATGAGATATTGCGCGTAATCTCAATATAGTCTTTGCATTTGAACGATTGAGATTGGGCAAACTCATCGAAAATGTTGTTCAGGGTTTTGTCGTTGTGTAGCCTCGGCTTGCCGGTGGATAGAGGCGTATATTCCAAACCGCCTTCTGTGACTTTAGCCGTGAACTGTTTTTTCTGCGCCCTTGTTTCAATCGTCTGGCCCTCAAGTGACCTCACGAAACTTTGGAAATCTTTGGTATTGATACGCTTCATTTTAGTCCTTCAAACAGGCTGCTTGAAATTATGGCTCATCAGAACGCTGCGCGCAAGCGAGATAACTTATAATTGTATCGCGGTTGCGGTACAATACTGTAGATAGTCTAAAAGTACCGCCGATCGATGATGTAGGTCAACCCCTTCTTGCTCCCCATCAAAATCTCCTTTCCTCGATTTAGTTCGCCGCACGATTCGACTCAATTACTTAAGCCGTCGCACTGAAAAAAGCTATCTTTATTATAGTTAAAAGTCAACTTGATGGGTGAAAGAGAGTCGATCTAACACCCTCGGCGATCGCCTGTATGAAGACATGAATATTCGAGGCGCAAGGGAATTGACGAATTCTCAAAAAGCGACATTGAAAGCGTTAGGGGCTTTGATTTGACACTCGATAGAGCTTCCGAATCATCTCCAAGGTCAGGCAGTGTTTACCAGATAACGCCTGAGTTAAGCGACCGCGCTGCGGGGTCGGCTTGAACGAATTGTTAGCCGTCAAGGCCGCGACTGGCTAATTTCTTCAAGCACTCCGGTTTGACCGTTGTTACATTTTCCAACTAGCAGCGAAATTGTGCTTGAGTAATTTTTCAGAACAGAGTAGCGTGTAGCAGTAATGCGTACACTCTTGCCTTCAAGTGAATAAACAATTTTAGAGTAGGTGCTATAGTCACCACGGGCCTTTGCAACGGGCATGAGTGCACGAATTAGGTCTTTATATTTCGGTGCTGGAAACTCCAGGGTTCGCTGCCTCCCACCTGGGTAAGTCCGCACATTGCGAATCAGTGCTGTGTCGCAGTAAATATCAGCTAAGGCTACATCAAATGCGCGCTCAAGCGATTGATAGTTAGCAAACACTTTTTCAGCTTTGTTTAGCTCGTTAGCTAGCACCGGATTGGTAAATAGCACAAGGAAGATAATAGATTTCGTTAAGATTTTCATGAATAGTCCAAAGATTAAAATTGACGACTAACTTATAAAAGTAATTTCATGCGGATAATGGAGCGGTCATAAACCGACGCTCACGGTCAGCAGCATAAGCAATGCAGGCTTTTAAATCTTCTCGCGTCAGATCCGGAAAATCATCGAGAATTTCTGCTTCGGTCATCTCGGAAGCCAGGTACTCAAGCACTTCATAAACCGTAATTCGCAAGCCGCGTACACAAGGCTTACCACCGCGTTTATTTGGTTCGATCGTGATGTGGTTTCGGTAGTTCATAGTTGAAATTATCGTCATTGTGTTCTCAACCTTTGCCAAATCTTAGCCTAGGGCTGCGGCTCTGGCAAGGTTGTCAATCTTGTTTTTAATACGATTTAACCCTTATTCTACGTCCCTAACTGCTGCAACAACTCTTGAATGGATAAAACAGGTATAGGCGAACTCAAGAAACCTTTATTATCACGGGTCAGAATCGCATCTAACCCTTGAGCAACTGCACCAAAAATTTGAACAGCATCTTCAAAATCAACCAAACCAGAGTTGAAAGCTGATTCCAAAACGGCTCGATCAATAGGACAAATGACCATAGCAGTCAGCGTTTCTAAAACCGCTTGCCGTGCTTGCTCAACGCTGCGAGTATGTTTGCGAGAAATGTAGAAAATATCCGTGAGCGTTGTCGCTGTAACATAACCGATTAGTTGCCCAGCATCGATCGCTTAAAACAACAAATCCGCATCTTGAAAAAATGGCTCTCGCTGCAACAAAAAATCTAGGACAATGTTGGTATCAATTAAAACTCTCACTAAAGATACTTCTCCACCCGTCGCGCTTCCAACATTGCAGCCACGTCCTCATCTGTCGGTGCGGGTTGGTCTGTCTTTAGCAAGCCTCGCATCCGCTGAATCGCACCAGAACGATCGGCCCTGGCAACTGGCCGATCTTGTAAGGACTCAATGATGGCGCCCACTAACGCAAGGCGATCGCTCGGTGGCAGTTTGAAAACCAGCTCCTTGACTTCTTGTAGTAACATAGACGGCTCCTAAGATTGAAGGTGTCTACCATCTAGTATGAATGATCGGACGCATATTCTACACACATATTTAAACAGAAACAGATTTCCTCAGCCGTCGCACTGAAAAAAGCTATCTTTATTATATTGGGGAAAAGTCCACTTTAGGGGTGAAAGAGAGCCGCTCGAACACTGGGGCGATCGCACTGATATAATCCAAATATATAATTCTGATGGAACCGGAAACGATATTATTTATATAACAGGATTTAAGCTATGTCTCGCCTCTCTTCCGGTCTACTTTTTGTTTTCTTATTACTATTTCCCTCGAAAACCTTTGCCCAAATCATCCCCGATAATACCCTGGGCCCGGAAAGTTCGCGGACAGTTCCCGATACTATCAACAACTTACCCTCAGATAGAATCACTGGCGGCGCAACTCGCGGCGTTAACCTGTTTCACAGCTTGCGCGAATTTAACATCCGTGAAGGGCGGGGAGCTTATTTTGAAAATCCGAGCGGAATTACCAACATATTCACCCGCGTTACTGGCCCAAACTCCTCAAATATTTTAGGAACTCTGGGAGTTTTAGGCAACGGCAACTTATTTTTAATTAATCCGAAAGGAATTATATTCGGTCCGAATGCGCGGTTAGATTTGCGCGGCTCCTTTATCGGTTCAACTGCTGACAGTATTGCGTTTAATAACGGCTTTGAATTCAGCAGCACCAACCCGCAAACATCCCCCCTGTTAACAGTTAATATTCCCGTTGGTTTAAGATTTAGAGACAATCCGGGTGCAATTGTCAATCAATCGACGGCTGTAGGAAAGGTAAACCTGCCAGCCTCTGCTGTGCCAATCCCGATTAGCGATCGAGTTGGTTTAGCAGTAGAACCAGGTCAAACTTTAGCACTGATTGGCGGCGACATCCAACTCCAAGGCGGCAATTTAACCGCCAGCGGCGGACAAATTTTACTCGGTAGCGTCGCCAGTCCCAGTTTAGTTAATTTTGCACTGACTGCTGCTGAGCAACAGCAGGGTAATTTAACTGTTAATTATGACAATATTCACAACTTAGGCAATATTCAAATATCCGATGGAACACTGATCGACACCAGCGGTACCGGTGGCGGCAGAGTAGAGTTAAAAGGTGGAAATGTCGCCCTCAGCGGTGCGCGAATTTATGCGATGACACTGGGAAATATTGATGGTAGAGGTATCGATATCAGCGCCCAAAAGTTGCGAGTGGAAAACGGATCGCAATTTTCTACCCTGACTCTAGGAGATGGTGCAGGAGGTAATATCAACTTGCGTGCTGCTGATTCAGTAGAAATGAGCGGGCTGGGAGTTGAGGGCTATCAACAGCTTGCAATTAAATATTTGGTATCGGGAACTACAGACCCGTTTGACCCGCTAATGATGCTGTTTAATGCTAGTGCTGGTGCTGGTTCGGGGGGCGATATTACGATCGACACCGGCCGCCTGCTCTTCAACAATGGGGTAGTAGGTAGCGGCATCACTTTTGGTGGTGGAAATGGCGGAAATTTAATCATTCGCGCCAATACTTTTGAGATGGTGGGTTCTGGAATTAACAACGGGACAGCTAAAGAAAGTAGCGGTGCGGGAGGAAGCATTAGTGTTGATGTCGCGAGATTAATTATGCGCGATGGTTCTATTCTCGGTACGACGAGCTACAGCAGCGGCCCGTCGGGGAATATCAACATTAAAGCTGCTGAATCAGTAGAATTGTCTAACAGCGGCCCGACAACAGTTGTGTCAACCGGAATTAGCACCCTGAGTATCGGCTCTAACGGAAGGGCGGGGAATATTAACGTCGATACCAAGCGGTTGACTCTCTCTGGAGGTTCGGCGTTTACAGTAGGATCGGGTGTGTTAATTGGCAGGTTTTTGTTTTCTCAGGAGGGCGGGCCTGCTGGAAATTTAACAGTTACGGCTACTGAATCAGTAGAAATTTCAGGTATTTCTCAACTTCTGACCAGCGGAATTCAGAGTGCTAGTGCGCTGAGTTCTGGAACTTTGAGCTCTAGTCCGGGCGGGGATATTCGCATTGATACGCCAAGCCTAACCGTGCGGGATGGGGGGGTAGTTTCTACGAGTTCTTTGGGGGTGGGAGATGTGGGGAATATTACTGTTAATGCCGATCGCATCGAGGTCAGCGGCAGCGGAAATAATGGTCTGTTTATCAGTACAATTGATGCTTCGGCGGGCAAGATATTTGGTACTAATCCCCAGGCGACGGCAAATGCGGGTTCGTTGAATCTGAATGCCGATCGACTAATTGTCAGAGATGGAGCTACAGTCACCGTGCAGGCTACGGGAACCGGACGCGCTGGTAATATCAATGTTGTCGCAAATTCGATCGCTCTTGATAACAAAGCGATGATTGACGGTACGACTGTATCGGGTACAGGAGCAAATATTAACCTGCAAGCGCGAGACATCCAATTGCGCCGCAACAGCCGAATTACTACGGATGCAGGCACTTCTGACGGCGGCAATATCAACATCAACAGCGATATTCTTGTCGCCCTCCCGCAAGAAAACAGCGACATCACAGCCAACGCCCGCACAGCAGGCGGCGGCCGCGTGAATATCAATGTTCCCAATGTTTTTGGTTTTACAGCAGCGAGTCGCGAACAAGTCAGAAACAGGTTGGGGCTCAGTGACGCCGAATTTGCAGCGTTGCAAGTAAGTCCTACATCTCTGCTTAAGAGCAGCGACATCGCCGCCATTTCCCAAAGTGGCGGCCCGGCTTTGCAAGGGGCGGTAACATTTAGTTCTTTTGGGGTGAATCCCGCTCAAGGTTTAGTGGAACTGCCGCAAAATGTGGTCAATCCGGCTGCGTTAATTGCTGCAAATCCCTGCATCCAAGGGGCCGAGAACGAGTTTACTGTGACTGGTCGGGGGGGATTGCCACCGAGTCCTAATGAAGTTCTCAGCAGCGCAGAAGAACGGTTGCCGTGGGTGGAAGAGGCAGGAAGTTTGGCAACGGGCAATGTAGCGGATTTAACGGATGTAACGGATAAAGCGAAGTTGGAAGAAGGGGAAATCCGGGATCGGGAAGTTGTTCCGGCGCAAGGTTGGGTAGTGAATGCGAAAGGAGAAATTACGCTTGTTGGATACAATCCGGGTAATGCTGCTCAGGAGCGCAATCCTCGACCGAATTCTGGTTGTGTGCCGCGTTGAAATTAGGTTTTTTTTGACCGCAGATGTAGGCGGATTAACGCGGATTAACGCAGATAAAGAATAAGATGTATTTGGGTTAATTAGTATGTGTATCTGCGGCTGTAATTTTATTTTTTAAATATGAAGTTTACCCGATCGCTCCGACAAGTAATTCTGTTATTTGTGATTTCCTGTCTGCTATCCGTTGCGATTCCCCCGGGAGTTGCTCAGATTAATCCACCGCAAGCGGTGCAGCTTGTCCGACAAGCTCGAACTCTGTACCGAGAGGAACGTTTTTCGGAAGCTGTACCGCTGTTGCAGCAAGCGGCGACCCAGTTTGAGGCAAAAGGCGAAAATCTCGATCGCGCCGCAGCTTTGAGTAATTTAGCTGCAACCTATGGGCAGTTGGGGCTTTGGGAAGAAGCAGAACAAGCTGTAAATTCGAGTTTGTCGGCTGTGCGAACACAAGCCAAAACTCCCGAACAGCAGCGGATTTTGGCTGAAACTCTCAACATTCAAGGACAGTTGCAACTTGAACGGGGACAGACTCAAGATGCGATCAATATTTGGACACAAGCTGCTAAAATTTTCGATCAAATTGATAGAAAACCCCAACTTTTTCAAGTTCAAATTAATCAAATTCGGGCTTGGGAACTTCTCGGACTTTACCCCAGAGCTTGCAAAATGCTGTTAGCTTCTTTCAAGCTGGAAAACCAAACTTGCGAAGTTTCGGCAGCGGGTTTGGCAACTTTGAAAAATCAGCCAGTTTCCCTCGAACAAGTCCGGGCAATTCATGCTTTAGGGCGGGTGCTGCGGGTTTTGGGACAACTGGAACGATCGCAGGATGTGCTGTCGGCTGGACTCGAAGCAGCCCAAAAATTAGGTGCCCGGCCAGAGGAGGCTGCAATTTATCTCAATCTGGGCAATACGGTACGGGCTAAAAGCAATAAACCGGGTTTGACACCCGAACAGCGGGGTGATTGGGAACGCTTCGCCCTAGAGTATTATGCTCGATCGGCCCGGGCTACCCCGGATCGATCTCTCCTACAAATTCAAGCAAAGTTAAACCAATTGAGTTTGTTGGTCGATCGCAAAGATTGGTCGGAAGCAGAGGCTTTGTGGCGTTCCATCGAACCTCAAACCGCTCAATTTGGGTCGAATCGCGCCGGACTTTACGCTCAAATTAATCTAGCTCAAAGCTTGATGGAATTAGCTCAGTCGCCTGCGAAAACTTTGAGTTTAAGCGATATTGACAAAATGCTCGATCGCTCTATCGAATCAGCAAACAGTTTGGGCAACAAACGAATACAAGCTTATATTCTGGCAGCTAAAGGCAAACTATCGGAAATCCAACAGCAGTATCAGACAGCGGAAAATATCACAATTCAGGCTTTGAGTTTAGCACCGACGTTTCAATCTCCCGATATTGCTTACCAATTGTTTTGGCAACTGGGACGGATTCGGAAAGCTCAGGGGAATACAGAAGGGGCGATCGCTCAATATACTCAAGCTGTGAATCTACTCTCATCTCTGCGGGGCGATTTGGTGACAGTCAATCCCGAAGTGCAATTTTCGTTTCGGGAAAGTGCCGAACCGGTTTATCGGGAATTAGTCGGGCTGCTTTTGCAAGAGGAATCTCCCAGTCAAGCTAAATTGAAAATGGCGCGCCAAACGGTGGAATCTTTGCAGTTGGCGGAATTGGACAACTTTTTTCGGGATGCTTGCGCTGATGCTAAACCAAAGTCGATCGAGGAAATCGATCCTACAGCGGCGGTGATTTATCCGATTATTTTGAGCGATCGTTTGGAGGTAATTTTATCAATTCCCGGCAAACCCCTGCGCCGCTACACTACTAAGAAGTCGCAATCCGAGTTGGAAATTGCCTTCAGACAAGCCAAAAATGTCATCAGACCTGCTTCTTTCCCCCGCGACAGGAGGCAACCCGTCGAACAGGTTTATGACTGGTTAATTCGCCCCGCAGAGGCGGATTTGACCGCCGGCGGGATTAAAACTCTGGTATTTGTACTCGACGGTTATTTGCGAAATCTACCGATGGCTGTGCTGCACGACGGTGAAAAGTTTTTGGTAGAAAAATACAGCATTGCTTTGGCGCCGGGATTGCAATTGCTGGCACCGAAACCGCTGAACAAAGTCAAGTTAAGAGTGCTCACCGCTGCCCTCTCGGAAGCGCGTCAAGGCTTCTCGGCTTTGCCGGGGGTGAGGCAGGAAGTTCAGCAAATTGCAGCCGAGATGCCGGCGAGTTCGCTGCTGAATGAAGATTTTGTCAGCGGGCGATTGCACGATCGAATTAAAGCGGTATCTTACCCGATCGTCCATTTGGCAACTCACGGCCAATTCAGCTCCAATGCGGCGGATACTTTTATTGTGACTTGGGACGAGCGGGTGAATGTTAAGGAGTTCGATCGACTGCTGCGATCCCGCACGGGTGAGAAACAACAGCCGATCGAACTTTTGGTTTTGAGTGCTTGCGAAACTGCTTCGGGCGATAACCGCGCGGCTTTGGGTTTGGCGGGGGCCGCTATTCGATCGGGTGCCCGCAGCACCGCCGCCACCCTTTGGCAAGTCAACGACGAATCTACAGCTATCTTTATGGCTGAATTTTACCGGCAGCTTGCTTTAACTAAAACCAGCAAAGCTGAAGCCCTCCGCAACGCTCAATTAACTCTGTTGCAAAACCCAGAGTATCAAAATCCTTATTTCTGGGCGCCTTTCGTGCTGGTGGGGAATTGGCAATAATCATCAGATGGAGCATCGGGCACTTGTGCTGAGCGCAGGCGGAGTATGGGGAATTGGGCATCGGGCACTTGTGCTGAGCGGTTCCCCCGAGCGGAGTCGAGGGGTAGCCGAATTATGGGCAATTGAGCATTGGTAATGGGTCACTAATGACAACACTGAACCGTCAACAGTCAACCGTCAACAGTCAATTGACAGAAATGCAGTTGGTTTTTTGTTAAAGTTTGTAAACTGTTAAGAGTGCTTTCTGCATCTAATATTTTTTCTAGGAGTCCCATGAAGCAACTTTTGATTGCTGAGCGCATTTGCCTAATTGCCCACGTCTTTTCAATGGCTTTTGGATTGGCAGGGTTGCTGCTGATTTTACCCCGTCCCGAATTGGTTATGAGTTTACCGCCCGCTGGGCAAACTCTATTCCAGTGGGGGATGGCTGGGGGTGGAGTAGTTTATATCATCTTTGGTGCAGCAGCAGTTGCTCTCTATTCCATGCGGACATTGGGTTGGGGTGCAACTCTGGCTTTTTTACTGCCTTCTGTGTTTTTGTCCTTGAGTAGCGAGTTGTTGGGAACGAGTACGGGTTTTCCCTTCGGCCACTACCACTATTTGAGCGGTTTGGGTTACAAAATTGCAGGGCTGGTTCCGTTTACAATTCCCCTCTCGTGGTTTTATCTGGGACTGGTTTCCTATGTAATTGCTCGCGCTGGAGTAGCTGGCGGTAAAGGTAAGCTCAACTGGGTGCGCCAAATAGGGGCGATCGCCCTTGGTGCTTTGCTGCTAACAGCTTGGGATTTTGTACTAGATCCGGCGATGAGTCAAACTTCTGTGCCTTTTTGGGAGTTTGAGGAAATTGGGGCTTTCTTTGGGATGCCTTACCGCAATTTGGCTGGGTGGATGGGTACGGGAGCGCTATTTATGTCTGTAGCAGCTTTCTTCTGGAGAAAAATGCCGATTCAATTAGAGCGATCGGAATTGGGTTTGCCCTTAATTGTTTATTTGGTAAACTTTGCTTTCGGAGCAATTATCACTGTAGTTTCCTTGGATTCTCGGTTCTGGTTCCCGACATCGCTAGCGGTGCTTCTGGGTGTAGTTCCGGCGATCGCGTTAAGCTGGATCGCTAAACCCGCAGCAGGTTACGTCACAGAAACAATGCCGTCTTTAGATACATCTGCAGTCACCGCTGAAATTCCACCTCAGCCCGTGGGCGTTTTGCGCAAGTAAGTCGCGATCGAGCAACCCCGGCTGATTTAGCAAAAATTTACACTAAATTTTGAGCTAGTTTAAAAACCCGGTTTCTACAAGAAACCGGGTTTTTCAGCGGCGATTTTTTCATGCCCAATTCCTGTAATATGTTTGAGGCCAAAATTTTATTAAATTTTTTAAATTGATATTAGTTACAAAAAAAAAGAACTGTAAATAAGCTCCCAACCCATATCCAGTAAGTCATTCCCAATTCTTCAATTCTTCAAGAGTATGGTTTTCCCGATCGCCCCTCACCAGTTCCCCGAAGTGCTGACAAGTCTCATCCCTGTTGCACTCTTGCTGCTGCAATTGCCCGCCGCAGCCATTCTTATGTCGCGTTTGATTAAAGGCCCATCGCGCATCCCGCCCCTGGAACCCGATTCGCCGACGCTGGATTTGTTGGGTGCTTGTACTGCGGTAGTACCGACTTTGAACGAAGCCGATCGAATTGCGCCTTGTTTGGAAGGATTGAGCCACCAAAGTTACGAACTCCGAGAAGCGATCGTGGTTGACAGCTATTCGGTAGACGGAACCGGAGATTTAGTCAAAGCGGCAGCACAAAAAGATCCCCGGTTTCGCTTGATTAACGACGATCCGCTGCCGGCGGGCTGGGTAGGGCGTCCCTGGGCGCTGAATGCGGGTTTTTTGGCAAGTTCCGAGAAGTGCGAGTGGATTTTGGGGATAGATGCGGATACTGTGCCGCATCCGGGTTTGATTGCGAGTTTGCTGAAGACGGCGGCGGCTGGAAATTACGATTTGATTTCGCTCTCGCCGCAGTTTATCCTCAAGTATCCGGGGGAGTTATGGCTGCAACCTGCTTTGTTAATGACTTTGGTTTATCGGTTCGGGCCGACGGGGACTGGCGGGGATGTGCCGGAACGGGTGATGGCGAACGGTCAGTGTTTTTTGTGCAGGCGCGAGGTTTTGGTGGCATTGGGGGGCTATGAGGTCGCGAGGGGTTCGTTTTGCGATGATGTGACTTTGGCTCGCTATGCGGCTGCTAAGGGCTTTAAGGTGGGCTTTTTGGATGGGGCTAAGGTGTTAAAGGTGCGGATGTATGAGGGGGCGATCGAGACTTGGAATGAATGGGGTCGATCGCTCGATTTGAAAGATGCTGCTTCTGGCGGTCAAATCTGGGGCGATTTGTGGCTGTTGCTGGCGGTTCAAGGTTTGCCGGTACCGATTGTGTTGTGCTATTTGCTGTTTGGTTCGCTGCCGGCGGTTGGTGTATTTCCGCACTTTTGGCTGTTGGGATTGAATGTATTTTTGGTTGCAGTGCGATCGGCTTTGTGTTTGGCGATCGCTCCTTCTTACGATACAACTGGGGCATCGGGTAAATGGCTGTTTTGGCTGTCACCTTTGGCCGATCCGCTGGCGTTTTTGCGTATTCTAATTTCTGCTTTAAATCAGCCTACTCAGTGGCGCGGCAGAAAGTATAGTTAGGCTGGAGCAACCGAACATAATATAAGAACACAACAATGTTGTGTCCCTACAAAATTTTGACAAATATAGCGGTTCTCAGTTTTTATCCTTCGATACGCTAAGGGCGTTTTCTTACCAGCGAATCATTAAACAGCAACGAATCTGATTGATTCTGTTTCACTTTTTCAGCAGTTGTCCAACCACCGCTCTCATTAATGCGCTCCTTAAGTTTGTTAGGACATTCTTGGCGAATTTGAGATAATGTATCATACCATCTCGCTCGATTGATAAAAGTCGCACCCTCTGGACTCCAAGCTGCTTCAAATACCATCCCGCTGTTGGGGGTTTTCTCTTGAATACCAAGCTCGTCATAGATGTCAATGGGAGTTCCCTCTCGCGTGTAGCCTTTGCCGTTTCCGCAGTAATCGGCCCGTGTCATGCGCGTGCAAGCTTGGTGATAGTCTCGGAGTGACTTTCCTTTGACATTCTTCCAAGGTTTGTAGCCGAAGCGAACGCACTTAGCTAGAACTCCACTTGTACAGCCAAATGTCATGAGATCGCTGGATTCTGTGTGCTTTCCTGTCTCATCCCACGAACCCGTCAGCGGAATTGCCTTGGCGACATTCTCGGCATCAGGAGTACACAAATTCTTCCATTGAGAATCGGCAGAATCTAGATAAAAGACTGTGTAAAGATAGGTTTCTTTTTCGGGGTCTTTTGGGTCTAGTTCAACATCTTTGATTTGAAAGTTCAGCTTTCTTCCCTGCTCGTCAACTGCGTTAAACTGTGCGCCTTTTAAGTCTTTGCCTTTAACAATTTCAGTCGTCGGGGCAGTCGCGCTGGTGTCTAGTTCGGTTTTATAAGTGCTGTTTTGATTCTTTGCAAACACTCCACAGCTAACAAGCAACATCGGAAAACCAACAACAAAACTGTATATAAATGTCTTTTTCATAGTTTCAATTTCTGCCCGGGGTTGAGATACCCGGCTTCTTTGAGAAGTCGGGTATCTGGCTTTCAGTTATCTTTAGCAACTATTCAGCAGCAACTCGCGTTACGCCTACAAGCTGTCCACCTTCGACTTTAAGGCTTTGCAATTCCATGCCTTGCAGTTTTGTGGGTTGCATACTCGTACCCGGGAGCACGACAGCCTTTAATCTCAAGCCGTTGACCTGCAAGCCGTTCAGACTCCAGCCGTTCCACTGGATGCCCTGGATCACGATTCCTGGCCCTGCGTTAGCCGACCCAGAGAAAGCTAAAGAGAGTGCTGCTGTAGCGAGGGCGATCGTTAATACACTTTTCTTCATGGTGAAAATCCTCAACTGTGTTTTCAAGACGTTGCCTATTTGCTGCAATGTTTGAGCTACTAATTTTCGCAACCGATGGCTTGCAGCTTACTAGAGGTTGTTTTCCCTCTAATCCCATCTACAAATTCATCAAAACACGCAGATGACCGAGATCGAGACTGAGAATGTACTGACTTGTGACCGACTTTCGAGTGACCGGCTTTGAGACAGTCGGCTTGGCTTGTGTGAGAGGGGAAAGAGAGCGATCGCTACTTCGATACTCGGTACGAAACGCCGAAACAGTTTCCTCAGTTGCTCAATTGGTCTTAAATATTTTTCAGGGCAACAGGAAAAGATTATACAGGTGTCGATAGGTAGGAAGGTGATGTGATAGAGGGATAGGGTGAAGGCGTCTTTTCCAACTCTCTCCATCACCTCACCCAATTTTCCAATTACTGAATCGGTGTTCTAAGGAGCCTGCCAACCCAATCCTGTGATGGTGGTTATGGCGGGACCGTTGTTGATATTGAGCGAAAACGGGCTGACCCCTTTCACAACGCCAATCCGTTCGTCTACAAGAATCGGATTAGGATTATCGATGTAGATTCCTACACCTGAAATGCCATTGCCAAGGTTTACACTCTTCAATGAATAGTTCACGCCTCCTTTGAGCTGGATAGTATCCGTGCCTGGGGTAAAGTCGTTAATCAAGGCGTAGCCATTCTGAGGTGGGATGGGAAGAGTGCGATCGTCGTAGTAAATATTGCTGGCATCCCCAAGGACAAATTTATCAATCCCACCACCCCCAATGAGAGTATCAATCTCTCCTCGACCGGGATTAGACGCAAAGGGATTAACTCCACCCAGAATGTCATTATCCCAACCCCCATCCAGGAAATCGTTGCCACTGCCACCGATCAGAGTATCATTGCCATTGCCGCCAAATAGGTCGTCGTTATCTTCATCACCAAATAGGCTGTCATTGCCAGTGCTAGCTTGTAGGCTGTCGTTGCCACTGCCACCCCGGAGGATGTTATTATGAGCCCCCCCATCCAGGAGATCGTTGCCACTACCACCTACTAGGGAGTCGTTACCGTGGTCGCCGAATAGTTCGTCATCGTTAGATCCGCCATTGAGTGTGTCATTATCATCGTTACCCAGGAGAAGGTCGTTGCCAGAGCCGCCAAATAGTATGTCTCGACCCCTGTTACCACTTAGTGCATCATTACCTTCACCCCCAAACAACTGGTCATTGCCTGCACCATTACTACCACCACCATCGCCCTCCAGCAGGTCGTTGCCAGACCCACCATCTAGATAGTCATCTCCCTCAAGACCATAGATTTTGTCAGCTTCATCAGTTCCAACTAGCTTTGGCTTGTCGATGCCGTTGTCGTTGAAGCTGGTGCCTATGATAAGTGCCATTTCAGTTGCTCCTTGTTTTGAAAGACTTAATGCAAGGGTCTGTCGCGATCGCTACTCGCTGTTTCCTAGCTGGTTAGCTAAGTGTTTTTACTCGGATCGAGAACCCGCATCGGACTTCTCATCTCTACTAAATTCATCAAAACTTGCCATTGACCGAGATCGAGACCGAGAATGTACTGACTTATTACCGACTTTCGAGTAACTTGCTAAAATCTGCATAACTTTCGGAGGATAGGGTATGTCACGATCGCTCAAAGTTCGCAGCGACTCCATTAAGCAAGCCAAATTAGCCCTCCAGCACAATGGTTTTCCCAGCCAAAGAGCTTTGGCTGAAGAATTAGGACTTGCTTTATCCACTCTCAGCAGTTTCCTCACAGGAAAAACCGTTGATTATGCGGCTTTTGTGGAAATTTGTGGAAAATTGGCGATCGATTGGCGAGAGATTTCTGACTTGGGCGATCGGGTTCCATCCCAGTCTGTAGAGGTGAAATTCTGAAATGTGTTATGGATGTTGACACTCACCTGTGGCAAGTGGGAAAGGGTAAACAACTTTTGACCTTTCATGGTCAAACAATAGTGAGCGGTAGTGGCGATCGCAAAGTAAAGTTTTGGCAGATCCGTTTTAAGCGAAGCACAAAAAGCCACGCTCAAAGCTCTTAGCGCGATAGAAAATGGCGAATGAGCCGAATGTGGGCAACAAAGTATTAATTTTTCAAACCCAAGCCACAACTTACAGCACGCTGGGGACTTCCCCGCTTAGCCCATCGTTACAACGCGGCGAATTTCGTCGGTTTTAAAGCCAATTGCCATCGGGCGACGCACTCCAGGTAGTACCTGCACGTCGTACAATTCCTCTACCACTCCTTCAATCCGCAACGAGTGGACGATATCCCCATTTCTCAGGTCAATCACCACTAATCCGCAGCGGGGTTCGGCATCTTTGGCACGCAAGTTGTCATCTAAGGACAAGCCGGAAAACGTCTTGTTATGCCGGGGTTTGGATAGCCCGACGATCGCGAAGTCACCGCTGAAGGCACAGCCGCGCATATAGCCAGGGCAGAAAGCTACTGGCTCAAAGACACCCCGTTCGATGTCTGCATAGCCAAATTCCCCAGTGCCGGAGTTAAGCAGCCACAGCTTATTCCTGTACCAGCGGGGGGAGTGGGGCATGGAAAGTCCCGTCAGAATTATCTCATTGTTGCTGATATCAATAACGCAGCCACCATCCCGCCTTCTATCCCGCCAACCGTCCGCCACATCACTCTGGCTGACTGCTGTCACGTAACGGGGTAGCCCGTCTCGCAGTGCCAAGCCGTTCAGGTGACAGCGGTCTTCTGCCGCTAGCTTGGAGATGAAGGGGGGTTGCCAGAGAGGGAGGAAGCTGTACTTTTCACTGACTGTGGCGAGACAGCTAAATAGAGTATTGACGAAGATGACCCCCCCTAACCCCCCCTTAGTAAGGGGGGGAACAAAATTCTGTTTTTCTTGCTCCCCCCTTGATAAGGGGGGCTGGGGGGGTACTTCTACCACCACGTCATGCACGTCCAAATCCCCCGTGATGTAACCTACCTGAGGCACGTATACGCCGTCATAGCCATTGTGAACTTGTCCCGCTGACAGAGCATTTTCAAACCGCCACAGTTGATACAGAGAACTCATGTAGAGAGTTGAACCCTCTGCATACAACCCCATGCAGCGCTCAAAGGAGCGCTCGAATACCGACAACTGTCCATTCGGTTGCAACCCAATAAAAAAAACTTTCCCCGCCTGATAGGTGGTGAAAGCAAGACTCAGGTTTTGCTCGGCTAACCAGGAGGTGAACTGGCGGGAAGCAGTGATTTCCAGGGAGGGGGCGCTAGTTGAGGGGGTAGCAGAATTGAGGAAATTTCCACTGTCCGCCCCTATGTCTGGTGCATCTTTGATTGTTAGGGGAAGTTCCTTAGCCGCAAAGCCCTTACGGTTTGATTGCATTGCATCTGTCATGATTAGTCTTTTGTTCGTAAGAAAATGTGCTATAGCAGAAGGAAGAAGGAAGAAGGAAGAAGGAAGAAGCAGTAATAGCAATGGTATCAGCGATTAAGAATGTCTTAACCGTCTTGGCGGTTGCTATAAAAAGTGCACAGAAGTACAAGAAAGAAAAGTTAGGGAAACCGAGCGGGATTCCCCTAACTTAGTGCGTTGTCGAAGAGTGAAATACTCTCAAAGCAGTTGGATCGCACTAAACATTGACGAAGCTACTAGAGCCGATACTGCTAGCTTGTACCCCATTCAAACGCGCCAAGTTTTCGCCAGTGTTGGCAAATTTGATTAGAGTATCATTCCCCGTTTGAGCGATCGCCAAGTTCTCAAACGTCAAGCCACCGGAGAGACCCAGTGTCGTCTGACCCACCTGGAAATTGTCGATTCTATCGACGCCATTGTTGATTTGCAGAACAACTATGTCCTTTCCGCCGCGCAAGAAAATCCGATCGTTGCCAGGGCCCCCCACAATCAGGTCATCGCCAGAACCGGAGTAGATCAAGTCGTTACCAGCACCGCCATAGCTCGTATTGTTGCCCCCGCCCGCGTAAATCTCATCGTTCCCCTTGCCACCATTGATGTAATCAGTTTGGGAACCCCCGTCAATCCTGTCGTTGCCATCCTCACCCAAGAGAGTGTTGACGCCCTCACCGCCAGTGATCGTATCGTTGCCGCCACGACCGTAGAGTGCATCGTCACCAGATGTACCGTTAAGCACATCCTTGCCTTCCGTGCCCAAGGTGGGGACTTTACCGAAGACGACATAGCTAGAGCCAGAGTTGGTGTTGCCGTTGGGGTCAGCATAAGTGGCACCGATAATCAGGTCATCGACGCCATCGCCGTTGATGTCTCCAGCACCGCTAACTGAGATGCCGGAGTAGTTATTTGGATTAACGCCGTTGAGAACAGAGCCGTTGATGCCGTCGAGAGAAGAGAGGTTAATGCTGGCGGAGAATCCTTCTTTTGAGCCGAACACTAGATAGCTTTGACCCGCAACGGTATTAGCAAAAGGTGCGCTGATAATCAGGTCATCAATACCATCGCCGTTGAAGTCCCCGGCACTGCTGACACGAAAGCCTGAGTAGTTACCCCCGGCAATACCGTTGATGGCAAAGCCATTAGTGCCGTCGAGTCCAGAGGGCTTAAAGCTGGCGGGGAACGCTTCAGGTGAACCGAACACCACATAGCTGGTGCCTGCATTGGCATTGCCATTGGGGTCAGCCCCATATGCCCCGATAATCAGGTCATCAATGCCGTCACCGTTAATGTCTCCGGCGGCGCTGACTTGGCTTGAGTAGTCACCCTCGGCAATACCGTCGATGGCAAAGCCGTTAGTGCCGTCGAGGGCACTGAGGTTGAGGCTGGGAGCGAATCCTGCTTGCGATCCGAACACTACATAGCTCTGACCCGCTTTGCTCTCTCCGTTGGGGTCAGCCCCATATGCCCCGATAATCAGGTCATCAATGCCATCACCGTTAACGTCTCCGGCGGCGCTGACTGAGACGCCCAATTCGTCTCCCGCCGCAATGGGGTTGATGGTGAAGCCGTTATTGCCGTCGAGGTCACTGACGTTGAGGCTGGTAGAGAATCCCTTGTTGGAGCCGAACACCACATAGCTTTGACCCGCCTTCTCTAGTCCGTTGGGGTTAGCACTAACGGCTCCGATAATCACGTCATCGAGTCCATCGCCGTTGATGTCTCCAGCAGCGCTAACTGAGCGACCCAATTCGTCTCCCGCCGCAATGCCGTTGATGGTGAAGCCGTTAATGCCGTTGAGGGTAGCGAGGTCAATGCTGGGAGCGAATCCTGATGCGGAGCCGAACACTACATAGCTGGAGCCTGCATCAATCAGTCCGTTGGGGTCAGCCCCAATTGCCCCGATAATCAGGTCATCTTTGCCATCGCCGTTAACGTCCCCAGCACCGCTTACACTCAAGCCAGCGAAGTCATCTGCCGCAACGCCGTTGAGGGCGAAGCCGTTAGTGCCGTTAAGGGTACTGAGTTCAAAGTTAGCAGGGAATCCTGCTTGCGATCCGAACACTACATAGCTAGTACCAGGAGTGGTTGTGGGGTCAGGCTCAATACGAGTAAATCCAGGTGCGCCAATAACTATGTCACCAATACCATCTTTGTTGATGTCGCCAGCATCCCTGACGCTATAACCTGATGTGTCAAAAGGGGCAACGCCGTTGATGGTAAAGCCGTTAGATCCGGTGAGGTCTGAAAGATTGAAAGATGAAATTGCCATTGTAAAAATTATTGGGTTGAACTACTAACGGGCACCCCTAATCAAGGGAAAGCCGGAAAAAAGCTTCCCCATGTATCACTGGTCGATCGAGTAAATTAAATTTCCTATGCGTCAAGATAGAGGGTTGGACGATCGCTGTCTTACTCCGATCGACAACCCGCATCGGACTTCTCATTTCTACTAAATCCATCAAAACATCCACTTGACCGAGATCGAGACTGAGAACGTACTGACTTGTGACCGACTTTTGAGTAACTTGCTAAAATCTGCATAACTTTCGGAGGATAGGGTATGTCACGATCGCTCAAAGTTCGCAGTGACTGCATTCAGATCGCCAAATTAGCGCTCAAGCGCAATGGCTTTCCCAGTCAAAGAGCCTTTGCTGAAGAATTAGGAATTGCTTTATCCACTCTCAGCAGGTTCCTCACAGGAAAAACCGTTGATTATGCGACTTTTGTGGAAATTTGTGGAAAATTGGCGCTCGATTGGCGATCGATCTCTGACTTGGGCGATCGGGTTCTATCCCAGTCTGTAGACGTGGAATCCTCCCTCTTGATTGCCAACAGACACGTAGATTGGGGCGAGGCACCCGATGTCTCGGTTTTCTACGATCGTAGTGAGGAATTGACAACTCTAGAACAATGGATTGTGCAGGATAATTGCCGTTTAGTAGTATTACTGGGGATGGGAGGGATTGGTAAAACAGCTTTGGCTGCCAAGCTTGCCCAACAACTACAATCAGGATTTGAATTTGTGATTTGGCGAAGTCTCCGCAATGCGCCTCCCGTAGAAGAGATACTGGCAGAACTGATTCAATTTCTCTCGAATCAACAAGAGATAAACTTGCCAACCAACAAAGACGGCAGAATTTTACGGTTGATAAATTATTTACGCTCCTCGCGCTGTCTGCTAGTTTTGGATAATGCTGAATCAGTTTTGCAAGCAGGTGATTCCCTGCGGCATAGCTTTGCTTCACGCACGGGACACTATCGAGAAGGATATGAAGGTTACGGTGAGTTACTCAAATGTGTTGGGGAAACACACCACAACAGCAGCTTGATACTAACCAGTCGCGAGAAACCACAAGGATTAGCCGCCTTAGAGGGCGAAACACAACCGGTTCGCTGCTTGCAAGTGACAGGTTTACCCGAAGTTCAAGGACGAAAAATTTTCTCTGCGAAGGGGTCTTTTACGGGGTCAGAAGATGAATGGACGAGCGTGATTTCACGCTATAGCGGAAATCCCTTAGCTTTAAAGATAGTAGCTTCAGGGGTAACAGATTTTTTTGATAGCAGTATTTCTCGCTTTTTAGAATTTTTAAAGCAAGGTTCGTTTATTTTTGATGATATCCGCGATTTGTTAGAGCGGCAGTTTCAGCGACTGAGCGATATAGAACAAGAGATTATGTACTGGTTAGCCATCAATCGCGAACCAGTGTTGTTAGAGGAATTGCAAGAGGATTTTGTCTCCCCGATATCAACTAGCGAACTTCTACAGGCACTCGTTTCTTTGCAACGCCGCTCATTGATTGAAAAAATCGCCGAGGCTTTTACACAACAACCTGTAGTCATGGAGTACATAATTAGTGTATTAATTGAGCGAATTTGTGAAGAGATTGCTAGTCAAAAAGTTTTCCTGTTCAGTCGTCACGCTTTAGTCAAGGCTCAAGCCAAAGACTATGTGAGGGAGACTCAAATCCGCCTCATTCTTAAACCAGCGATTGATAGAGCGATCGCGCTTCTTGGCTTTCCAGAAAATCTGGAAAAGTGCTTAGTTCAAATTCTATCGTTGCTGCGAGAAAAATCGCCGCAACAGACAGGTTATGTCAGCGGAAATATTATCAATGTGCTGCGCCAATTACAGGTAGACTTAAGCGACTATGACTTTTCCCATCTAACAGTTTGGCAAGCAAACCTACAGAGAGTGAACTTGCATAATGTCAATTTTGCTCACTCAGATTTGGCTAAATCGGTTTTTTCGGAACTCTTAGTGAGCGTTATGTCTGTAGCATTGAGTCCGGATAGCAAACTTTTGGCGACAAGTAGTGGTGATTGCAAAATTCATCTGTGGCGAATGCGAACGAGTCAACGGCTTCATACCTTGATAGAACATACCAATCAGGTATTTTCAGTCGCCTTCAGTCCCGACGGTCAAACTTTAGCCAGTAGCAGTCTCGATAGCTCAATGAAACTATGGGATATCAATACTGGTCGCTGCTTAAGAACTTATACCGGACATAGTAGTGGAGTATATTCAGTCGCCTTTAGTCCAGATGGTAAAACTTTAGTTAGTGGTAGTCTAGACCACACGGTAAAACTTTGGGATGTTGCAACAGGTAACTGCCTCAAGACTTACACCGGACATAACGCTCTGGTCTATTCAGTTGCTTTTAGCTGTGATGGTAAGACTTTAGCCAGTAGCAGTCACGACCAAACAGTGAAGGTTTGGGATATCAGCACCAGTAGAGAACTAAGAACTTTTACGGAACATACTAAAGAAGTATTTTCAGTCGCTTTCAGTCGTGACGGTAGGACGTTAGCCAGTAGCAGCAATGACTGCACGGTGAGGCTGTGGGATGTCAGCACTGGATGCTGCCTAAAAATTTTCACCGGACATAGTAATGGAGTTTTTTCAGTCGCCTTTAGTCCAGATGGTAAAACTTTAGCCAGTAGCGGTTTTGACTTCTCGATCAGGCTTTGGGAGGTACAAACAGGCATCTGCCTGAGAATTTGCACCGGACATACTAATTGGGTACTTTCAGTTGCTTTGAGTTCGGATGGTCAAATCCTTGCCAGCGGCAGTATAGACCAAATGGTGAAGTTATGGGATGTTAAAACAGGTAGCTGCTTAAAAACTTTAACTGGTTACAGTAATGTGGTTTACTCGGTTGCCTTTAGTCCTCAAGGTAAGACCGTAGCGAGTGGCAGTGGTGACCATAGCGTGAGGCTTTGGGATGTTAACACTGGTGAATGCTTGAATACTTGGCGCGGACATACGGCTCAAGTATTTTCAATCACTTTTAGCTGCAACGGTAAGACCTTAGCCAGCGGCAGTTTTGACTCCTCGGTACGCTGCTGGGATGCGAGCACGGGTGAATGTTTAAGCACTTGGCACGGACATAGTAATTGGGTATTTTCAGTTGCTTTGAGTCCGGATGGTAAAAGTTTGGTCAGCGGCAGTTTAGACAAAACGTTACGCTGCTGGGATGTGAGCACGGGTGAATGCCTGAAAATTTTGACCGGACATAGTAATGGGGTATTTTCAGTCGATTTGAGCTGCGATGGTCAGACCCTAGCTAGTGGTAGTTTAGACAAAACGGTAAGGCTGTGGGATTTTTGTACTGGGCAATGTCTCAAAATTTGCACCGGACATAGTAATACGGTCTATGCTGTTGCTTTCAGCCCTGATGGGAAGACTCTAGCCAGTGCCAGTGGCGACAATACGGTAAGGCTATGGGATGTCAGCACTGGCGAATGCCTGAAAACTTTTACCGGACATACTAATCAAGTCTGTGCGATCGCTTTTAGCCTGCTATCTCGCAACTCTTCTTACCAAGGACTCTTGGCGAGTGGCGGTTATGACCGAACGGTGAAACTATGGGATGTCAGCACTGGTAGTTGCTTAAGAACTTTGACCGGACATACTGATGAGATATGGTCGGTTGCTTTCAGTCCAGATAATCAAATTCTCGCAAGTGGCTGTGCGGATGAAACGGTGAGGCTGTGGGATGTCAGCACAGGTAAGTGCCTAAAAACGCTGAAACCTGCCAAACTCTACGAAGGCATGAACATCACTGGGGTTACAGGTTTAACTGAAGCACAGAAAGCGACGCTGATAGCTCTCGGCGCTCACGCTGATGGGGAATGAATGGGGTCGATCGCTCGATTTGAAAGATGCTGCTTCTGGCGCTCAAATCTGGGGCGATTTGTGGCTGTTGCTGGCGGTTCAAGGTTTGCCCGTGCCGATTGTATTGTGCTATTTGCTGTTTGGTTCGCTGCCGCCACTTGCTGTATTTGGGCACTTTTGGCTGTGGGGATTGAATGTATTTTTGGTGGCGGTGCGATCGGCTTTGTGTTTGGCGATCGCTCCTTCTTACGATACAACTGTGGCATCGGGTAAATGGCCGTTTTGGCTGTCACCTTTAGCAGATCCGTTGGCGTTTTGGCGAATTCTCATTTCTGCTTTAAATCAGCCTACTCAGTGGCGCGGCCGAAAATATGAATAATCATTAATACTCAATTCCCAGACTTTTTTAATAAGTCGCGTATCAGAGAGCGCCAGCAAGAGGCTTTGAGGTTTATTGGGTGGGATGGACAGGATATCCTGTCCCTGATACAGCCATGCTTTTTACTAAAAAACCCTAAATTACTAGAGTTAAAATATCACGCTGTTCGTGATGCTGTTACACAATTAGGGAGCGTTGCAACTATAAGTGAAGTATTTATTTGGTTTCAGCAGTATTTATATTAACCGGATAGGGCAGCTTGATTAAGTTCAAGCCAGTCGGCGATCGCCTCAACATTAGCCCTCCCTTACCTCAAATTCGCAAAGTCTTACTGGTTGGGTCAAAGTCACGGACACTCAACTGACTAACTTCCTCCCAAAATGAGGCGGTTGCAGCATTGCCGAGGCGATCGAACTCTCCCAGATTAAGAGAAATTCGATCGCCATAGGGAAAACCTAATTTCCTAGCCTAGGACTTAGAAGTCCTAATCAATATTGGCATTGATTTAAAGTATTACTTGCGACGAATTGTTCCCCGATATCGTGAGATCCCCTGCGAAGGAGGCCGGAGTTCCAAAACTGTCAGTCTCGAAAGTGCTACCCCTAGCCCTCCAGGCCCCATCATTTTTTGCAGCAGCATTTGTGTTGGCACTATCTAGGAGTACTGCGAAAGAAGTATTGTTTCCCGATATAGATGTAAAAGTAGTCTCAACTGAACTGACTCCAGAGGGAAAAAGTTGGTCTGTAGGAGGTTCTATGATGAGGGTCTGGTTATTTCCATTGAGAGAGTCATTCATACCTCCATATAGGGTACTGGTACCGTCGCTCCCGAAAAAGCCTTGGTCACCAAGCATATCTATCAAACTGTCCCTTGCCCTGCCTTCCACCATTGCAGAATAAAAGTCTGAGGACGACCACGAATCCACAGTTTCTGCGCCAACCGGAATATAAGTCCTACCACTTGTTTCTGTTTGAGAGGAAAAAAGTTGGTCTGTTATGGTGTCAGTGAGCCCCGGGCTTTGATTGGTTGCCGGGAGGGGAAGGGGGCTAGAAGTATCACTGCGAGCGTTGAATAAATCTTCTCCCGGACCCCCATATAGGGTTGCTCGATAATTGCTCTCAAGGGAGTTATTGTCATCGGAGTAACGGTCCCCAGTCGAGGTTAGTCGCGAAGTGTTATTCCCCGATATTGAGAGCCCAGGGAATCCGCTAAATTGCTCGGTTTTACCCCGGCTAGGCTCGGAGTAATCACCCCAAATTAGGATATCCAGGCGCTCGTCCCCAAATACGGTATCCTGACTATCGCCCACAAGAGAGTCGTTGCCATTGCCTCCAGTAATAAAATTTGTTCCGATGCCCTGATCTAGGGAAGGGGTTATGGAGTCGTTGCCATTGCCTCCAGTAATAAAATTTGTTCCGATGCCCTGATCTAGGGAAGGGGTTATGGAGTCGTTGCCATTGCCAGTGGTAATTGTAAAATCATGCCTAGCCTCCGGGTAACCCTCCCAATTTAGGATATCGTTACCCCCGTTCTCGGTTGATTCATCCTGTGACCCTCCTGTGCCGTTGGCAATAATCAGGTTTTTTAGAGTAACCTTTGTTGAATCATCAACGGCATTTCTCAAAGAGCCAGACCCGGAGTCACGGTTATTGGTTACCGTAATAGTTTTAGCGAGAACTGGGGGTTCACTGGTTAGCGAAACATTATAAGGAAGGGGAGTGTTCGTAACTAGACTGGCACTACCCACTATCGTAAGATGCACACTGGCAAGCGAACTAGCCCCATCGCTTTCTGCTACTTGGGAGGAAAAAACTTCACCGTTTATGGTGTCAGTGAACGCCGGGCTTGAGTTACTTGCCGGGAAGGGGAGGGAGGTATTGGTAAAAATAGGGCGAACCTCGGAGTCAACCGCAATTAGGGTATTCTGACTCTCACTCTCGGTTGATTCATCCCCCGCAGCAGCAACAGCATCTCTCAAAGAGTCGAGCTCAGAGTCATGGTTACTGCTCTGCAGCACAATAGTCCTCTTACTTTTTGGCGTCGGCATTGCTTATTTCTCCTAATTACTTGTAATTTTGTGTTTCAACTGAGTTAAAGCGTCCCTCAGCCCAATAACATTTGTGTTGGTTCTGAGGTTCTAAGTGACCGCTTCTTATTTCGAGCGAGAGTCCGCAGGGGAAGTCTCATCTCTATAAATCGATTAAAACCTGCCTCTGACCGAGATCGAGACTGAGAACGTACTGATTTGTGACCGACTTCCGCGTAACTTGCTAAAATCTGCATAACTTTCGGGGGAATAGGGTATGTCACGATCGCTCAAAGTTCGCAGTGACTGCATTCAGATCGCCAAATTAGCCCTCAAGCGCAATGGCTTTCCCAGCCAAAGAGCCTTTGCTGAAGAATTAGGACTTGCTTTATCCACTCTCAGCAGGTTCCTCACAGGAAAAACCGTTGATTATGCGACTTTTGTGGAAATTTGTGGAAAATTGGCGCTCGATTGGCGATCGATCTCTGACTTGGGCGATCGGGTTCTATCCGAGTCTGTAGACGTGGAATCCTCCCTCTTGATGGCCAACAGACACCAAGATTGGGGCGAGGCACCGGATGTCTCGGCTTTCTACGGTCGTAGTGACGAACTGACGACTTTAGAGCAATGGATTGTGCAGGACAATTGCCGTTTGGTGGTGCTGCTGGGGATGGGAGGGATTGGCAAAACCGCTTTGGCTGCCAAGCTTGCCCAAATGCTGCAATCAGGATTTGAGTATCTCATTTGGCGAAGTCTTCGCAATGCCCCCCCTGTAGAAGAAATATTGGCAGAACTGATCCAATTTCTCTCTAACCAACAAGAAACTAATCTGCCAACTAACCTGGACGGCAGAATCTTGCGGTCGATCGATTATTTACGCTCCTCGCGCTGTCTGCTAGTTTTGGATAATGCTGAATCGGTTTTGCAAGCAGGCGATGAAGTGCGGCATAGCTTTGCTTCACGCACGGGACGCTTTCGAGAAGGATATGAAGGTTACGGTGAGTTACTCAAATGTGTTGGGGAAACACACCACAACAGCAGCTTGATACTAACCAGTCGCGAGAAACCACAAGGAATAACCGCTTTAGAGGGCGGAACCCTACCCGTTCGCTGCTTGCAACTAACAGGTTTACCCTCCGTTCAAGGACGAAAAATTTTCTCTGCGAAGGGGTCTTTTACTGCGTCAGAAGATGAATGGACAAGCCTGATTTCACGCTATGGCGGGAATCCCTTAGCTTTAAAGATAGTAGCTTCAGGGGTAACAGAGTTTTTTGATAGCAGTATTTCTCGCTTTTTAGAATTTTTAAAGCAAGGTTTGTTTATTTTTGATGATATCCGCGATTTGTTAGAGCGGCAGTTTCAGCGACTGAGCGATATAGAACAAGAGATTATGTACTGGTTAGCCATCAATCGCGAACCAGTGTTGTTAGAGGAATTGCAAGAGGATTTTGTCTACCCGATATTAACTAGCGAACTTCTACAGGCACTAGGCTCATTGCAACATCGGTCATTGATTGAAAAAAACAACGCTCGATTTACCCAACAACCTGTAGTCATGGAGTACGTGATTACTCGATTAATTGAGCAGATTTGTAAAGAAATTATTGGGTTAAAAGTTGAAGGTTATCAGGTTGGAATTTCTAATAAACTTGCTAACTTTAAACCTGATAACCTTCAACTCTTTAGAAGTTACGCTCTGGTTAAAGCTCAAGCAAAAGAATATGTAATTGAGACTCAAATCCGCCTCATTCTTCAACCAGTGATTGATGGATTAATTACGAGTTTTAGCGACTCAAAAACTCTAGAAAATTGTCTAGCTCAGATTCTTGAGATGCTACGAGGGAAACCGCCCCTAAAGACCGGATATGTAAGTGGAAATATTATCAATCTACTTCGCCAATTACAGGTAGATCTAAGCGGTTATGACTTTTCAAATCTAACGGTTTGGCAAGCCAACCTCCAGGGGATAAACTTGCACAATGTCAATTGCGCCAATTCTGACCTGTGTCAATCGGTTTTTTCTGACATATTGGGTAATGTTACGTCACTAGCACTGACACCAGATGGCAAATGTGCGGCGACGGCAGATCTATATAATAATATTCACCTGTGGGACGTGCAAAAAGGCAAACAACTTTTGACCTTTCAGGGACACACCCACTGGGTAAAATCAGTTGCTTGGAGTCCAGATAGTCAAACCCTAGCGAGTAGTAGTTATGACCACACGGTGAAGCTTTGGGATGTTCGTACTGGCATCTGTCTAAAAACTTATACCGGACATAGTAATATAGTCTACTCAGTCGCCTTCAGTCCGGATGGTCAAATTTTAGCGAGTGCTAGTGCTGATAACACAGTAAATTTGTGGAATGTCACGACTGATAGTTGCGTTAGAACGTTCACCGGACATACGAATGAAATCTATTCAGTCGCCTTTAGTCGGGATGGTCAAATTTTAGCGAGTGCTAGTGCTGACAGCACGGTAAAGTTTTGGGATGTACGCAAGGGCAAGTCCTTTAAGACGTTGTACGGACATACGAATTCGGTCTATGCAGTCGCCTTCAGTCCGGATGGTCAAACCCTAGCGAGTGGCAGTGCTGACTGCACAGTCAGGCTTTGGGATATCCGTGATGGTCAGTGCGTTAAAATTTGCACGGGACATAGCAGTGCAGTCACATCAGTCGCTTTTAGTCCCAATGGTCAAACCGTAGTGAGTGGTAGTTATGACAAAACGGTGAAGTTGTGGGATGTTAGCACGGGTAGCTGTGCAAGAACGTTTATCGGACATAGCGATCGCGTAGAGTGCGTTACCTATGCGCGTAGCGCAGGCTACGCCAACAGTCCAGATGGTCAAATAGTAGTGAGTGGTAGTTTTGACCTTACAATTCGGTTTTGGGATTGTCAAACAGGCAAATGTTTCAAAACTCACACCGGATATAACAGTTGTGTATTAGCAGTTCCTTTTAGTCCCTGCGGTAAGCTCTTAGCTAGTGGCAACGTTGACACTACACTGAGGCTGTGGGATGTCAATACTGGCAGTTGCGTGAGAACGTTCACGGGACATACTAAATCAGTCATAGGAGTCGCATTTAGTCCCGATGGTAAAACAATCGCTAGTGGGGGTGCTGACAAAACGCTGAAGTTATGGAATGTCAATACGGGCAAGTGCATAAAAACGTTCACGGGACATACTGATTGGGTATATGGAGTTGCCTTTAGTCCAGATGGCAAAACTTTAGCCAGTAGCGGTCTTGACCAGAGCATCAGGTTCTGGGATTGTCAAACGGGTCAATGTTTCCGAACTTGTACCGAACCTAGCAATTCCATATTTTTCTTCTCCACATTTTTTGTCACTTTCAGTCCCAGCAGTAAAACCCTAGCCAGTAGCAGTTTTGACTGTGTAAAACTATGGGATGTCAGCACTGGCAGTTGCTTAAAAACCTTCACTGGACATACAAATGAAGTATCTTGGGTTGCCTTTAGTCCGGATGGTCAAATCGTAGCTAGTGCTAGTGCCGATCGAACGTTGAAGTTGTGGGATGTCAATACGGGTAACTGCATCAAAACATTGACTGGGCATACCAATTGGGTATGGTCAGTTGCCTTTAGCCCAGACCGAAAAACCTTGGTTAGTGGTAGTTCCGATCAAACGGTGAGGCTATGGGATGTCAGCACTGGAAGATGTATCAGAACTCTCACCGGACATACCCGTCAAATCTACTCAGTCAGTTTTAGTCCAGATGGTCAAACTGTAGCAAGTGGCTGTGCTGATGAAACGGCAAGGCTGTGGGATGTCAATACGGGTGAGTGCCTAAAAATACTGAAACCACCCCGACTCTACGAAGGCATGAACATCACTGGGGTTACAGGTTTAACTGAAGCACAGAAAGCGACGCTAAAAGCTCTCGGCGCGATCGCTCATGGGGAATGAATGGGCGCGATCGCTCGAATTGAAAGATGCTGCTTCTGGCGATCGAATCTGGGGCGATTTGTGGCTGTTCTTTTGTGGGATAAGCATCCTGCCCGTCCTCGATATTGCCCCGAATTTTACTCAACTATCGCTCCATCTAAGCTTGTTTTTCTTAAGTCTGTTCTCGCTAAATTTGCACCTCTTAAGTCAGCACCTGTTAAGCAAACATTGGTTAAATCTGCATAACTCAAATCAGCACCTCTGAGATTAGCATCAGATAAATTTGCTCCTGATAAATTCGCCCTCACAAGTTGCGATTTACTCAAGTTACAGCCACTCAAGTTTGCAGATGGCATCTGTACCGCCATTAAGTTGGCTTTGCTTAAATTAGTGCCGCTGAGGTTAGCCAAATTCAATTTAGCATAACTCAAATCTATGTTTTCCAAGCAAAGTTCGCTCAATTGCGCGCATCGCAAGTTAGCATTAATAAAAAACCTGTCTCCAATCCCATAACGGCGCAGCAATTCGTCAACTTCCAGCCGAATTAAAACGGGTTCGCAAGTATTTTGGTAGCACCACGATGTCTCCAGCAAACTAGCGGCTGCTTCAATTGCTACCTTGTCGGATTTAGGGAGGACTAAACTATTGCACCCATCCCACTCACCGTTGAGCATGAATGCCATCTCAGAAGCTGCTGCACTTGAGTCGCATAGCAAAACGGTTTCTGGTTTGGGTTGCAGCCAGTTCATTAAACCGATCGAGCTGTTGTTTTTCACTGTTGATTCAGGATTTGTGCGTGTTTCTTAATTATAGGTAAAAATATTGAAAACAGTATGCACAAATTCGCTGCGGCTTCAGAGAATGAATTAATTGTGTTTGGTGCAGCCAGACCAGGATACCGCGATGCAGAAATTGCTCGGTGGATTGAATTTATGCAGGGGCATAATATCAAGCAAGTTTGTTGCTTGCTTGCTCAGACCCAACTCATCCGCTACACTGATTTACTGGGAACATATCGGAAAATATTTGGGTGCGATCGAGTTTGCTGGGCGCCGATTGCAGACTTTGAATTGGTCGATCGCGATATTTTAATCGATCGCATATTGCCATTTTTGGAATCTGCAAATAGCAAAGGCGAACGGGTCGTAGTTCACTGTTCTGGGGGGGTCGGACGTACAGGACAGGTTTTGGCTGCTTGGTTGGTCAGCGGGCGGGGATTGTCTAACAAACAGGCGATCGCAGCAGTAAAAAAAACTGGCCGAAATCCCTATGAAGCAGTGATCGTAGCTGGTTTGAAAGGTCGAAACCCCTGGCTAGTCGTTGAAAAACTTAATGCTGTCTTAGATGATTGTCGCCTTGCTGCGAGAAAGGATATGTAGCCTTTCTCAGTAACATGAGGTGCTCTCGCGGGCATAGGGCATAGGGCATAGGCCATAGGGCATAGGGCATCAGTTGCGAGCGGTGTGTACCTCATTTTATTGAGAACCGCTATATAGCACTATAGCAACTATATATATGTGCCAATTGCGTAAGTCCTAAAAGATTTAAAAGACTCGGCTTCCTACGATCGAACTCAGCCATCGCACAAATGGGTGTTTTGGCTGTCACCGTTAGCCGCCCCGCTGGCATTTTTGCGAATATTAGAAAACAAATAACGCACTTACAGCAGCCCAATATCCTTGAAGCAACGGCGCGTTAACTCGATTCTTGCAGCTCCGTCATTATTGTTACGGATGTCAATGTTTGTAGCAAAAAAGTAAACATTTTTATCCTTTTCTAAATAACCTACATACCAGCCAATTTGAGGCTTTGTTTGTTCTCCGAAATTTGCCCAGCCTGTTTTTGCTCTAATTGTGTAATCGGGAGTTTGTTCAACAATTATGATGTCTTTAACCATAGAAAGCGATCGCTCAGAAAAGGGTAAGTTATTTTTGTAGAGACGGCGGAGAAATTGAATTTGCTCGTTGGGTGTGATTCGGAGTTCTCCCTCTAACCAGAATTTGTCAATATCGTCTTTGTTACCGATTTTTTGGTTGCCATAACCGACTTTAGCTACCCATTTTTGCATTTGCTCGTGCCCGACTCGGCGGGCGAGAACTTGGTAAAACCAAACGGCGGAAAGTTTCATGGCTTCTCTCATATTCAAGTCTCGATTCCATGCGGGAATTTGCCTTTGAATTCCATCCCAAGTTAGCACGGCAATCTCATTTGAAATCACTCGTGTTTCTAAGGAAATCAGAGAGTTGAGAATCTTAAATGTAGATGCAGGTAAAAAAGCTGTCGCGTTACGCTGCGGGTTGTGTTGATAAAGCCGATCGCTATTCAAATCGTAAATCGCGATCGATCCTTCAACCCCTAGCTGTTGAAAGTGCCGTCCAAAATTCATTGTCTCAGCAACATCTCCTCCCCGTCGTGGAGATTCTTGCACATGAGGTGGCACGGTTAAGGCTGATTGCGGTGGCCCAACTAAAACAAAAGTAATGCAGCCTAATACAATTAAAATAACAGCGCTCGCACGACGAGATATTCGGTTCATAAACTTCGATAATTTAGCCAAATCACAGGCATTAATGTCACAGGGGCGATCGACTTGTAAGGTGCGTCTGACTTACGCTGTGTAAGAAACAATTAAGGTTTGCCCCTGACGCACCCTACTATATATGTGCCGCGTAATTTCTCAACTATAAAACTGCCATAATAGTTAAGGCGACCAAACAGCTTAACTGAATTACTAAGCTGAAGAACCGAAACTTTGGATCGAAGCCAGCAATGTGAATCACTGAATGTACAAGCCGAAATAGGATGTAGACCACAATCAGCAAATCTACTGCTGTTCCTGAAACACCCCTAACGGTTAGAAGGAAAACAACTCCCAAATACAAAGGCAGGTTTTCTATCAAGTTGGATTGTACTCGAAATAGTCGCCAAAGCAAGCTGTCGTCGTTTTGTGTGCCGAAATCTTTTACAGATCCGCCCGTAGATAGATGCCGCATTCTGACTGCTAGGAGCATAACAACAACTGCGATCGTCCACAAAATGAAAATTGCTAAACCCCAGAGAGGGAAAGTCATATTTGTCGGTTCAATTTGCATCATCTTTCTACCTTGCGAAACTGCGGCTAAGACTTTAGAAAAGTTATCTATCAAGACTCTTCTGGGGTTCTCATTTTTAGCTAAAACAGCTTGAGGATGCTTCTATTCTGAGTGTTTTCCGAAATGGATAGATCGCCTACCAAGCTCAAAGTAGCATCTAACTGAGATATTGCACCATTCTCAATTACTTGTTTAGGAACAGGCATCTTGCCTGTTCCACAAGAAAACTCATTCTTTGTGGCACGGGCCGGAGAGCCCGTTCTTGACAATGGTGCAAGATATCAGATCTAATTTAGGAACAGGCTTTCCGGCCTGTTCCACAAGAAAACTCATTCTTTGTGGAACGGGCCGGAGAGCCCGTTCTTGACAATGGTGCAAGATATCAGATCTAACCGACAAGCTGAGGTTAACTAGAGTGCGATCGCATCTCGTGAGTGTCACTTCCAGCCGCTAGCAACTGAGCCTTTACAGATGGTTTTCGGCTTGACGATCGCACCATTGTATCGAGCAAGTGTTCGATCGCACCCGGTAGACTCTGGCAAAAACCAGTGTGTACCCGCGATGTCTGAACGATCGTGCTGCGGGGTGCTACGAGCCAGTGAAAGCGCTCTCTGTGGGGAAGTTGACCGATCGCGCCAGATTCCTTGCCGCCTGCACAAATGATGGGAATGACTGCTAGGTGATTGCGAATCATTTCCAGATCCAACGTTGAGTCGATCGCCATCAAGCGCTGTTCATCAATTTCGATACGGGCTTCGAGGAATTTTTTCGTACCGCAGGAAACGATCGCCCCCACGTTGATAAACTCCTCGCGCTCAACTTTGGGAACGACGCGGATAATGGCATAATCATAAAGAAATCGATCGGGCACTAATCGCTTCCTCCAAAAAAATATGTGGTGATTCTAGCCGATTTAGCAGGTACTCGATATAAGCATCCCGATGTTGGTTGCTATCGCTGAAAGGAGAATTTCCCACCAGCCAAGTATCAGGAATTAGTTTAACAATGTTGCGAATGATGTCCGGCGTTAGCCTTTGAGTCATCTTTGAATTTGCCGCTTCCAGCGTACTGGCAAAACGCAGCAGAACGTGGTCTTTGATTGGCGGAAAACGATCGCGGCTGCGCGAGAGATAATCTTTCCAGGTGTGGTGGAAGTAGAGGGCTGCACCGTGATCGATCAGCCAAAGCCGGCGGTGCCATACCAGCATATTTGCATTGCGCGACGTGCGATCGATGTTAGTTACAAAAGCATCGAACCAGACGATTTCTGAGGCCAAATCCGCATCGGACTTCCCCGCTATCGGGTCAAAAGTGATCGAGCCCGGGAGATAGTCGAGGGCGAGGTTGAGGCCAGCACTTGCTCGGATCAAATCTTGAATTTCCGGGTCAGGCTCAGTGCGAGCCAGTTCGGGATCGAGTTCAACAAAGACGAGTTCGGGGATTGGGAGCCCGGAGGCGCGAGCAATCTCTCCCGCCACTAGCTCGGCGATCAGAGATTTGGCTCCCTGGCCCGCACCGCGAAATTTGAGCACGTACATACCATCATCATCTGCTTCGACGATCGCCGGCAGCGAGCCGCCCTCCCGCAAAGGAGTGACATATCTGGTAGCAGTGACTGTTCGCAAGCTGGGACTCATGCTATTTTCGATTTCCGATTTGAGATTTTCGATGGGAAATCACTGATTTTTTGAGGGTTTGGAGCACGGGCTTACAGTTGGATTCTTTCTTTTAACAGGGACTGATGTTAAGTAGTCTCTAATTATTTTTGCATCTGTTGGCTATTGCGGGCGATCGAAATCGAGATTTCAAGGGGATTGGGCGATCGACTACAAAGCATTTAATTAGCGCATCGGCACCCTGACCGAAAGCATCCAGGATACAAGCCCCCGGATTCATCCGTGGAGAAATAAAAAACCTGTATCCGATAAAACTTGCCCCCCGAATTTATCCGTGGAGTCAAGGCTTCAATCTAAAATCTAAAATCTAAAATCTAAAATCGATTGACGGAGTATTTCGTGTTTCCCAATGTCAAGCTTGTTCTGAATGATTTGTACGAGATGGAACCCAAACTGCTGTCGGCTGTTGAGGTGGATGTCAAAGGATTAAGAGTTTTTTGAGCCTATTAAGAACAGCCTTCTGTATACTCAACTTCAGGAAGTTTACCCGAACGGAAGCTATCTACACGATTTTTGCTAGTCTCAAAAATTATGCGGTAGTTTTTGTCAGCCACATCTTTAGGGACGAAAGTTAGATATTTTCCATTTTCAGGTGGGCGGCTTACATAAGGATGAGGTGTTGCTTTAATTTGCCCGAGATATAA
Organism: Microcoleus sp. FACHB-61; assembly: GCA_014695295.1. Taxonomy (GTDB): domain Bacteria; phylum Cyanobacteriota; class Cyanobacteriia; order Cyanobacteriales; family Microcoleaceae; genus Microcoleus. Next base: position 105,366 of record JACJNY010000059.1, read on the forward strand.
AGATAAAATTCGGTTTTCATTATCCCCTATTCTAGCTCCTTTGATGGTGGTAATGCGCTTGCTGCTAATATCCACTCTGGCAATGTGACTCTTTGTTACCATAAATCTAATTCCTTTTGGCTCTCCTTTTGGTTGAACGTAGAAACACTGATACTCGTCAAGATCACCACTCCCACTTCTAATTAATCTAATTCCAGCAGATTTTGACGCTTCATCAACAGTCATACCAACCCGAATAGACCCAATTCCATTAATTGCTAGTTTCGAGCGCTCTGTTAGTTTCGCTTGAGCGCTAACTGATGTTACCCAAATCAAAAAAATGACTGCTGTGCCAATTAGTAATGTGGCAAACTTTGAACTGTTCAACTTTGGCATCGAGTGCTATTCCTCCGTGATACAGCGTATTCCAGGTTTGTGAAGTGTAGGGACACGGCAGTGCCGTGTCCCTACGGGGAAGCTCACTAGAGGCGGGTGTACTTCATAAATGTGGAATCTGCTGTATCTGTAAACATTTATCTAATTCTGCTGTTATTTGAATATCCTTCGCCAGTATACTGATTTATTTTGTACTTGTACGCAGGAAATCGTCGGCTGACTTTTGCTCGCTCGATTCTCCCGTTCTGCTTTAGAAATCCGTTTTTAGGTTGCGGGATGCCGCCCATAGCTTATATCAAATCCGCGCTTCATCGTCGGGCGTAAAATCGAGTCAACAGTCAACACTCAACCATCATTCAGTTTTTCGACTGACAGTCAACAGTCACGGACGGTGCAACCGGAATTGATATTACAGCGAAGACACCATCAATGCTGGTATCTTCGCAGGGTTTTTCTCCGCGTCCAAGAATCCCCAAGCTATGTTTGTTTGTACGCCATCTTCCCAACGCAAAGACCTTCTTCCTCCTCCCGTCCAATTGTACGAATCAGTGATGCAGGTTTGTTGGAGTTATAGCTTTTCTGCGCGAAACAGCCAACAGGAAACAGAGGTTGGCTCTACTCTCCCGGCTAGTGCAGGGGCTAGAACAAAGCCCAGTGCTAGAATGGGTAAGAAAGCAGAGAATTTGTTCGAGTTTTTATTCACAGTTAACATAAGTTCGGGAAGGAAGCGAGTGTCAAGCTTGGCGGATTCTCTTGTCACCATGACTAATCTATTACCAAACTTGTTGCCGATCGCCACCAACACCCCAATTTTGGGAGAACCCAACCCAAAACCCAACCCGCCGGCCATGCCCCAAATCCCGAAGAGTGCGTAGGCGTAAGCCGGGGCGGAGCCATCGCTGCCTCTTGTATGCCCGCAACTGACACCTCATTTGTGGCATTCACCAAGTTAGCCTGAAATTAACAGCCGTTTTGTGCAAATGTCCGCTCAATACCCCACTGAAAATGATGAAAGAAGACACCCTCGAAATAGTTGGTTTTCACGCACATATTTACTTCAACGCTGATAATCGCGATGCCGCAGCGCGTGTACGAGAAGGATTGAGTCAGTTTGAGGTGCAGCTCGGGCGTTGGCATGACAAACCCATTGGCCCCCACTCCCAAGCGATGTATCAAGTTGCATTTTTACCCTCGCAATTTGGCAAAGTCGTTCCTTGGTTAATGCTGCATCGCGAGGGGTTAGATATTCTCGTCCATCCCGAAACAGGCGATGATCTGGCAGACCATACGAAACATTCTTTGTGGCTGGGACAGAAACTAGAGTTGAATGTCGAAGTCCTGCGACCTCGAACAACCAACGCCAGCTTGTGATCGATCGCGCGCTAGGCGAAAACGGTGCTCCTGATATCAACTTTGCTAGCATCGGAATTGTAAAATCGAATCCACAGTCAATACTCAACTATCCTTCAGTTTTTCGACTGACAGTTAACAGTCAACAGTCAACCTGTTTTTCGACTGACAGTTAACAGTCAACAGTCAACAGTCAACAATAATGGCAAACTAATTCAGCTTCAGGGAACTGCGAAGCATTTTTGAATGCGCTCCCAAGAATGGGAACGCTCTCAATCTTCGCTTGTCAGGAAGTACCGTTCTCCACAAAGGTTTTTAGCTTTGAAGCGTTCCTCACTGCATTTCCCTCTCCGTCGTTGTTGAAGTAGACGAACACGCTTCGCCCCTGACTTTCCCACTCATGGATGCGATCGGCCCACCAATGCAAATCATCATCCGAGTAGGAGCCGCCGTAGAGATTGTTGGCGTCGGGGCCGTGGAGGCGCAGATAGACGAATGAGCCCGTTGCGCGCAGGATACACGGAAGGTGGGCGCCGCTCATCACGCAGTAAGCCGCTCCTTCGCGTTCCAGCAGCGAAAATACCTCTTCTGTGTGCCAGCTTGGGTGTCGGAATTCGACAGCTAGTTTGATCCAGGGGGGCACCTGTTCTAGAAAGTAGGCTAGGCGAGCCAAATCGCAGCCGAACTGGGGAGGGAGCTGGACGAGCAGAATACCCAATCGATCGCCCAAGCATTGAAGTCCCTCACTCATGCGTTCCAACCACTGTTCTGGCGAGTAAAGACGCTTGGAGTGCGTTAGACCGCGGGGCGCTTTTACGGTCATGAGAAATCCTTGGGGGAGGCGCTCTCGCCAGTTAGCAAAGGTAGTGTTTGGTGGCCAGCGGTAGTAGGTGCTATTAACTTCTACGGTTTGATAGTGCTGGATATAGCAATCGAGCCTAGAGCGAGGCGGTAGCTGGTGGGGATAAAGCACACCTTCCCAATGGTCGTAGCTCCAACCTGAAGTGCCAATATGAACACTCATCGCCTTTTTACTCCAACGCAGATTGTGTTTGTGTTTGAATTTAAGTTTAGTCGGCTGGCATCGCTACCGCACTCTATCAATCAGCTAAAAATAGAGAGAGCAAGTTGAACTCTTAAGGACTCTTTTAAACGCTGAGCCTGACTTTACTGCTTTGGGCGATCGTCTCATGCTTTTCTATATTAGACATCTCCAAAAACTCCTAAATCCTTTCCCCGCTTGCTTTAGGGCTGCCCGATCTTTGGACGCAGGCAGCCCTAAACCAACGCTTAAATAAGATTTGAAATATTTTATAATAAAACTTGCCTGAATTTTGGTGCTAATTTTTACTATTTTTTTATTTGTCTAGCTACTTTGATTGACATTTAACTATTACATCAATCCGCCATCTTATTAATCGACCTACGACCATAATGACTGGAGCGAAAATGTCATATTTTCAGTGGATTTTCTCTGGTGGTACTCGAAGAATATTCACCACCATAATTATATGCTCTACTACTATTCTTTTTTATAGCCTTCTGTTTGTTTTTTTTCTTTTGAGCCGCCGTAATATCTTAATTGGGAGTTGTTTTGTGAGAATTATCAATCATATCAAATCCGCGCTTCATCGTCGGGCGTAAAATCGAGTCAACACTCAACACTAAACCATAATTCAGTTTTGCAACTGACAGTTAACAGCCAACAGTCAACAGTCAACACTCATGAGGAATGCAACCGGAATTGATATGATTTTGCCATAGTCTAAACCCTATAGCCTCGTGGTTTCTGAGGGATGTTTTTCTATGTATTCCCGAAGTTGACTCATGAAAGTTAAGGAAAAATTCTCTGATAATATTGAAGCGATCGCACTCCTAGTTTATTTGTGGGAGATGTCTAAGAGAGAAACCGCAGATGCAACACCGATAATTTCAAGATAGGAGAGCGAATGCCTGCAATCTTATCTAATGACTGATGACTGATGACTAAAAGGACACAACAATGTTGTGTCCCTACGAAATTCTTACAAATCTTGCTTTGAGACAGTCATTAGCCATCAGTGATGAATCAACTAACAACTAATGACTAACAACTAATCAGTTGTACTAACGTGGTCTATTCTCTCTAATTGCCAGAGGATTTGGTTGCCCTCGCGGCGCACGCGAGAAACTACCCAATTTCGCCAAACCCAGTTGTCTCCGCGACTGGTGACAGCGCTGGCATTTACATCCATCAAATCAGCCAGTTCAGAACTGGTAATCAAGTAGCCCTTCGTCGCAACCTCGTCGGCGATGTGCAAGGTTTCGATCAGATTGCGGAGGTCCTGAACCCTCACCTCGCGGGGCAAGTTCTCCAGGGTATCGGCAGTTGAATCCATCATGGTAGAGTTGGAGATCGGAAGGTCAGACGTTATGACATAGGATTCTATCGTTTTGTTACCAGTTGTGCCCGTTTCTGCCAAAACAATTGTGTTTTCCGAACCTAGGGGCGATGTGGCCGCGCTGACAAAAGTGCCCGCCTGAGTCTCGCCTGCGGTTGGTTTTTGCTGTTGGAGTTCGGGAGTGAGATTGTGGGAGAAGCTGCGGGCAATTTCATCGCACCTGTCGTTGTAGAAGTCGCCGGAGTGACCGCGGACGTGTTCCCACTTGATTTGTCGCGAATTCAGCTTGTCTAGCAGGTGCCAGAGGTCTTGGTTGACGACATCTTTGCCCGTCGAGGTTTTCCAGCCTTTATTTTTCCAGCCTTGAATCCATTTGGTGATGCCGTTTTTAACGTATTCGCTGTCTGTGTAAACGGTGACTGGTTCGGTTTGACCGGAGTTGGCAAAAAATTCGAGGGCAGCGACGGCAGCCTGCATTTCCATGCGGTTGTTGGTGGTTTGGGGGTCTGCACCTCCGAGTTCGTGACAGTTGCCGTCGGCGAAGCAAACTACTGCACCCCACCCGCCGGGGCCCGGGTTGCCGGAACAAGCGCCGTCTGTGTACAAGCTTTTGATTTTGGGAATTGTCATGAGCGAATTAATTTGTCATTTAGAGGTAAGTTGTTTGCAAGTGCGATAATTAAGGCAATTGAGATAGTTTTACTTGCTGCTATGAAAAATGCCAACTTAAAGATTAAAAAGGTCGGGCTATTTATTTGTCCCTTTTCTTTGTTAATTTTTAATACTTTCGCGCAAGCACAGCCAATAGTGCCTGCTGCTGACGGTACGGGTACTGCTGTCACCCGCAGCGGCAACCGCTATGATATCAACGGCGGCAGTTTGTCGGGAGACGGCGCGAATCTTTTTCACAGTTTTGGGCAGTTCGGCTTGAATGAAGGTCAAATTGCTAATTTTCTGACTAATTCGGCTATTCAAAATATATTAGCTCGAATTGCTGGCGGGGACGCTTCGCTAATTAACGGTTTAATTACTGTCACGGGCGGCAATTCTAATCTTTTTCTAATTAATCCTGCGGGGATTGTGTTTGGCCCGAACGCGAGTTTGAACGTGCCGGCGGCTTTTACTGCGACTACTGCTACGGGTGTCGGTTTTGGTTCTAATTGGTTTAATGCTGCGGGTACAAATAATTTTAGCGCCTTGGTTGGTACGCCAAATGCTTTTTATTTTGGTGGGGCTGTACCGGGAAGTATAGTTAATGCTGGCAATTTAGCTGTGACTCCGGGGCAAAATTTGGCTTTGCTTGGCGGTACGGTTGTTAGTACGGGCCAGTTGTCGGCCCCGGGCGGACAAATTACTGTTGCTGCTGTTCCGGGAGATAATGTTCTCCGCATTAGTCAACCGGGGCATTTGTTGAGTTTGGAAATAGCAACGGGCGGGAATTTGGAGAATTCTCAACAGATTTTGAATCCTGTTTCTTTGCCGCAGTTGCTGACAGGTACGGGTCAAAATCAGGCGGCGGGTGTTGCGGTTGCGGATGACGGTTCTGTGCGGCTTGTGGGTTCTGGTTTGCAGGTGAATTCTGGGGATGTGGCAATTTCTGCTAATGTTTCTGGGCTTCCGCAGTTGAATGCGGGAAGTGCGAATTTATCGGCTGCGGGAAATCTCACATTAGCGGGCGCTAGGCTGCAAACTACGGGGGATTTGAGTTTGCTGGGCCGGGATGCGGTGCGGGTCAGGGACAGCGCCCAGAATCCTTTTTTGGCGCGGGCTGGGGGGAATTTATACATTCAGGGCGATCGCACTATTGATATTCTCACTCAAAACGCGATCGGCGGCTTATCTCTTCCCCCGCAATTCCAAAGCGGCGGCCATTTGAGTTTGGTTAGCAACGGCGTTATTTCGGGGGATTCTCACTTTGCTTCGGGGGGCAATTTTTCCGTGCGGAATCTGTCGGGAATGCCGGGAAATTTTGTGAGTTTATTTGACCCGATTATCAGTTCGGAAGGAGATGTTTTTTTTGGAGATTATACCGGAGTTTCACTGAAAGTCGAGGCGAAGGGGAGCATTGTTGGCGAGAATATTACAATTATCGGCCCCGATATTGCATTGGGTAGGGAAAATGTGAGTGGTGATCCAGATATTGCTATTTTAACCAGCAGTCCGGCTTTAATTCTGCGGGCGGGAGTGGCAAATCTGGCAAATTCTCCTAATGTTCCTAATTCTCCTACGGATACTCCGGGTGATAATGACCCACCTACTCCTTTAGATAAGGATGACGATGCAATATTTACTCCTGCGTCTATTTTGTCGAATAATTTGATTTCTGTTGAAAATATTTCGGCTGGCGGGCCGGTGATTTTGTCAGCGCCGGGAAGTATCGCAACTAGAGATATTAATGGCGGTCAAATTAGTCTCGAAAGCAGAGAAGGGGCAGTGCTAGTTGGGGGCAGATTAACGTCTAGTTCGACAATTAATATTCAAGCTAATGACAATATTATCTTGACAAATGACATCTCTCGTGCTGATATCAACGGCAGTATTAGTCTGAATACTGTTCGAGGCAATATAATAACAGGATCGATCGATACTGGGACTTCCGGGGCGATATCTCTGACAGCTTTTGGTAATGTCAATTTTGGGAATTTGCAGGGATCTAATGTTGATATTGTCAGTAACTCCGGGGAATTGGGAGTTGTGAGCGCACCGAATTTTATAGTCCCCAATACTGCACCAGTCAATATTACAGCAACTGAAAATATCAGTTTGACAGCTTCTAGGGACTTAACGGTAGGCAATCTCAACGCTGCAAATGTCAATGCTAGCAGCAGTACGGGGAGTGTCAGCACGGGGGCGATCAATACTACCGGAGATGTCATAATTTTAGCCCGACAGCTAATCAACACAGGGATAATAACTGTTAATCCTGCCACCACAAATCCAGCTAATCGCATTCCCACTGTAAATCTGGATGCTCAAACTAATATTAATGTTGCATCGATCGACGCTGGCACTGGCACTATTGCTTTGAGATCAGCCACCGATTTAAAGGCAGGGAGTTTGCAAGGGGGAACAGTTACAGTCACTAGCGATCGCGGAAATATTGCGATCGGCAATACTACATCACTTGGGAATATTAATGTCATAGCTTCTGACAATGTAAGTTCAGGGAATTTGCTAGGAACAAGAGTTAATGTAAATAGCACTTCGGGAACTATGGACATTGGCAGTGCCACAGCAACAGAAAATTCGGTCAATTTGGCAGCTTCGGGCAATGTAAATGCACAAGATTTGCGGGGAGTTGGAGTTGATGTCACTAGCAATTCGGGAAGTATTAATATTGGCAATACTGACGCCACAACAGGAAATGTCAATTTTACAAGTGCTGGAAATGTAAATGCCCAAAATTTGCGGGGAGTTGGAGTTGATGTCACTAGCAATTCGGGAAGTATTAATATTGGCAATACTGATGCCACAACAGGAAATGTCAATTTGACCAGTTCTGGCAATGTAAATGCACAAGATTTGCGGGGAGTTGCAGTTGATATCACTAGCAGCAGGGAAACTGTCAGCACTGGCAATATAAGTGCTTCCGAAAGAGTCGGAATTTTAGCCGGAAACGCAATCGCAATTGGGCGAATAAATGTTAATCCTGTTGTTAGCCTTGATCGAACTCCGACAGTCACTCTTAATGCCCCAAATGATATCAGTGTTGCATCCATAAGTGCTCCGGGCGGTAACGTTAATATAGGAACTCCCGGTTTAGTTCGAGTGACGGGTACTTTTGACCAAAACGGCACTGCTGTTAGCATCTCGACTCTTGGGGGCACTCAACCCGGTACAGTTACGATCCGCCACGGCGGCGGCGATGTCAATCCGCCGACGCCTTTTGCGGTGGGAGATGCGACGACTAACGGTACTGCTGGGGCGATCGCCAGCAATGCTTTGGGTACTATTGCTCAGGGGCAATCTTTCATAAATTCTTACACTCAAGGCAATAGTGCGATCGTCACTACCAATCAACCAACGTTCAACGATCCAATAAATCCAATTGATCCAATTGATCCAATTGGCCCCATAAATCCAGTTGATCCAATTGGCCCCATAAATCCAATTGATCCAATTGGCCCCATAAATCCAATTGATCCAATTGGCCCCATAAATCCCATAAATCCCATAAATCCCATAAATCCCATAAATCCCATAAATCCCATAAATCCCATAAATCCCATAAATCCACCTAATCCCAATAACCCAAATTCGCCCCCAACATCGCCAAGCGGTAGATTTCCATTTGATAGAGGGCGATCGCTTTTTCCCGATGGCAACCAACCCCTTAGTCGCGAACAGTTGCAGAACCAAAACAGAATATTGCGAGATATAGGAAAACCCGGAGACAGGATGCCGACCGAAAGAATGCAATCTCCCAGAGGACTGAGAAATTTCATCAATTCAAATATCAGAGATTCAGTTATTCAGTCAGCGTTTCGCGGCGACATCGGCAGGAATTTAGAGGTCGGCAATATATCGGCAGCTTTGTCTCTGCTGGACAAATCTTTCAGCCAAGAATTCCGAGAACATTTCGGCATCAACATCAGCGACGAGTTGGTATCCCCAGAAGAAATTCAAAAAAAGTTAGCCTCGGTGGGCGCACAAACCGGCACGAAACCCAGCTTAATTTATCTGTTCTCGCAACCTGAAAAATTAAATTTAGTGTTAATAAGTTCTTGCGGTGAAGCTGTGCACAAAAGCGTGCCGTCAGCGAACCGGGAAGAACTGCTGAAAGTTGTAAATGAGTTCAGGAATGAGATTACCAAACCGGGCGTGCGGGGTACTACGAGTTATCTACCATCTTCCCAACAGCTTTATAAGTGGATGATTGGGCCTTTAGAGGAGAGTTTGAAAAAGTGCGAAACGGATACTATTTCCTTTGTGGTCGATCGGGGTTTGAGAGGTATGCCCTTTGCTGCTTTGCACGACGGACAGCAATTTTTGGTGGAAAAGTACAGTCTCAGCCTCATGCCCAGCATTAATTTAACAGATAGTCGCTACGTGGATATCAGAAATTCTCAAGTTTTAGCAATGGGTGCGTCGCAATTTTCAGAGTTGAATCCTTTGCCTGCGGTTCCTGCTGAAATAGCGGCTATTTCTAGAGAGTGGCCGGGAGTTAGTTTTCTGAATGAGGGTTTCACTTTGGATAATTTGAAGCGACAGCATCAAAGCCGGCCTTTTGGGGTTATTCACTTAGCTACTCACGGCGAATTTCGACCGGGGGCGCCGAATAATTCTTTTATTCAGTTGTGGGATAGTCGGTTGCGACTGGATCAATTGGCGGATTTGAGATTGAACGATCCGGAGGTGAATCTGTTTGTTTTAAGTGCTTGTAGGACTGCGGTGGGAGATGCACAGGCGGAGTTGGGTTTTGGGGGGTTGGCGCTGCAGGCGGGGGTGCAAACAGCTTTGGGGAGTTTGTGGTACGTTTCGGATGAGGGTACTTTGGGATTGATGAGCGAGTTTTACCAGCACTTGAAGACGGCGCGAATTAAGGCCGCGGCGCTGCGGCAAGCGCAAATTGCGATGTTGCGGGGGGATGTGCGTTTGGAGGGCGGCAGATTGCGGGGTTCGAGTCGGGGTGAAGGGGTGGAGTTGCCGGCTTCGCTGCAAGGGTTTGCGGATTTGAAGTTGTCGCATCCTTATTATTGGTCGGCTTTTGTGATGATTGGGAGTCCGTGGTGATTCCAAGGGACTCGGCGGTTGAAACCGATCCTATACAAACGAAGTCCGCCTCTGCGGACTAATGGCTACTTTTTGCGCCTAGTCCAACACCAAACGATCGCACCGGCGAAGATACCGATCGCACAACTCAGAAAAAAGGAAAATATAAACGGATGCAATACCGCTGTTACGGGTGCGGTAGCGGGATGGTTTTTGAGAGTCTCGAAGAGTTTGTCTGTGCCGCTAGATGCTGCGATGCCGCCTGTTGCTAAACCGACGCCGATCGCTTGTATTGTGCTTTCTAGGCGAGCGTCTCGCTTTTTCTCTGCTTGCTCGCTTTTGCGGAGTTCGATTTGGTTCTCGCGATCGCTCCGGGCTTGTTCTATTTCTACTATGCCTCGAATTGAGGCGATCGCTTGTTCGATTAAGCTTGTTCCGTGTCGGAAATATCCTAAGCCAGCCGCAATTTGCGATCGGATATAAGGCGCACTTTTTATACTGAAGCGATTTAATATAGATAGTTCTTCCTTATCGCTTTCAATTATAACACAAATTTTTTGCAAAATCTCATTATAATTGTAAATATTTATCGCAATTGTATTATCAAAATCTTCTAGTTTCCGCAGCAGGCGAGTATAAGTTACAGCTTTGCTGAAGAGTTGTTTTAACTGTTCCTGCAATTCCAGCAATTGGGAGGCAGTTAATACAGTTCCTTGCACAAATTGCTGCTGCAAATTATCCATGTTTTTCTCAATTGTGCGAAATTCTGAATCAAGTTCATGGTAAATCTGGCGGGTGTCTTGAAAAGCTTTGATGATTTTGTTGCGGTGAAATAATAGGTTGAATATTTCCTGTTGGCAATTGTTAAAATCTGCGTCGGTTTTTTCGTCGCAAAGCAGCCAGACAAGCACATGGCGATAATTAGCAATATCGCTAACTGAACCGTATTCAAAAATCGGGCTACCAAATAGTTTACCCGAGCGATAGAATGTAGGGGGTGAATCGCCGGAGAATAAACTATCGCGACATTTATCGGCGAGGGGTTTGAGGGAATCTAAATTATCGGGTAGAGTTTCCTCGGTAAGCCATGCGGTAATTATCAGAGTTTGCCCTAAAAAGTGGTCATCGCCGCTGATGAGTAAGGCTTGATTTGGGTTAAATTTCTTGATGAAACTTACCTTTATATTATCGGCAGTGCCATCTTCCCGACAACCTATATTTAAGCATAAACCATAACAGTCTTGAATTCGGATCGGTTGGACAAAACCTTCGATCAGCGGATTGCGGGTGCTAAAGCGGAGGGGAGTATTTGAAAGTAAATCCTCGGAGTAGCTGTGATAATTTGTGTGGAAAACTAGATGCGGTGTTAGTCTTTCATAGGTATAGGTAACTTTTTCCATAATCTTGTCGCATTGTTGCCACAGAAAATTATCGCGGCCCGGGCTGTCATTGTACAGTTGGAAAGCGTATAAGTAAACGTTTGGTGCGGAAATGCGATCGTTCATGTTAAATTTGTATTTATAGAAGTAGGTGCAACTAAGCGTGAATTAGTGTCAATTTAAACCGAGAAGCTGGCTAACAATTAATTCCGTTTAAACCCAGCTACCGCCAGGGAATTAATCCCACGCGGCTTTTAGCTAAAGTCCTAATTAGAGGACTGAATAACTCATTAGTCCTCTTCCGATCTATGATAGCCATAATCGGGTGAGAGATAAAGTGTCGTTTAATTTTATTTTAGCTATAAAGTTAGAGGAGGGCTCAGCACCCAATCTTTTGCACAGCAAGACTTTGGCATTAGAGCAATTATAGCTTTTCGAGGTACTGTTTAATGCTGACTCTAGATATCCAATCAATTCTAAATTCTATTCCCCATGAAATTCGCTGGCAAGACATCGTACAGTTTGAAAAGCTAGACGAGCGCGTTACCCTTGCCAATGACCTTTGTACTAATATTATTGGTGTAAATGAAGGTACTATCGAATGGTGTCCTAAAGAAAACCCACCCAATCATTTAGAAAAGCTGGTTTTGTGGTGGGTTGTGCGTCCAGATTGAGGAGCGACGATCGCCATTGAAGCTCCTCAAGAACTCAAAAATATTATCAGTCAATACATTATGCAAAATTGACAAAAATTAAGGATGAAATAACCTAGATGTAGGGATTGAAATCGGATTTTGAAATCCCTACTACACAAACTCTCGTCCCAACAGAGGGGGACTAAGAGAATTCATAAAATAAATTAGTGATAAAGTTCCCAGCATTCTCGCGCAATTTCCCAATCCTCCTGCGTGTGAATTACTAAAACTCTCGCCGCTGAATCCACTGCCGCAATATCTTCATCAACGGGCGAGTGTTGATTCTTTTCCCCATCCAATTTTAACCCGATAAATCCAAAAGCTTCGCAAGCGGCAGCCCGCACAACAGGCGAATTTTCCCCCACTCCCGCCGTAAAAATCAAAGCATCCAACCCTCCCAAACTCGCCAGCATTGCACCAATTCCGGCGCGCAAACGGTGAATGTAAATATCCAAAGCAAGTTGAGCTCTCTCATTACCTTGGGCGATCGCATCTCCAATCTGTCGCATATCGCTGGATAACCCAGAAATCCCTTTTAAACCAGAATTACGATTAAGAATATTATCTAATTTTTCAGAAGTTAAATCCCCTCCCCTTAACAAATGAATTATAATCCCAGGATCGATCGCACCCGATCGACTTCCCATCATCAAACCGTCCAAAGGAGTAAAACCCATCGTCGTGTCAACACTCCAGCCCCCGCGAATCGCCGCCAGAGAACACCCGTTGCCCAAATGACAGCTAATCAGCCGCAAATCTGCTAAATCACGGTTCAGAAGTTGAGCCGCCCTGCGCGCGCAATATTGATGGCTAATGCCGTGAAAACCGTAGCGCCGAATCCCGTTTTCCAGCCATTCGTAGGGGCCGGGATAAACAAAGGCCGCGGGTGGCAATTGCGCGTGAAAAGCTGTATCAAATACTGCTACTTGCGGCACATTTTCGAGAATTTTTTCAAGGGCTTCGATGCCTTCGAGGTTGACGGGATTGTGTACGGGGGCGAAAACCGATAAACGGGCGATCGCCTCTTTAACATCCGGTGAAATCAACGTACTTTGCTGATAGTCTTGCCCGCCGTGTACCACGCGGTGGCCGACAATATCAATCTCCTTTAAACTATTAATAACTTGAGTTTTACCCTGCCACAGAGTCTCCAGCATTCGAGAAATAGCCGCTTCGCGAGAGTCTGAGGCGAATTCTTCCTCAAGTGCAGTCCCCGAGGCAGTTTCGACCTTCAACTCCGCCACACCTTCGCGGTGATTCCAGTCAATTTGCGCTTCCCATAAGGGTTGCGGCGGGCGATCGGGCAGGACATCGTTTAACTCGTAAAGACAGCTTTTTTGACTGCTAGAGCCCGCATTTAACACCAATATTTTCATAGCAAACTCAACCTCAAGTACCGGGCAAATTGCGGAGGTTTTCATCCATGTACGATCGATCGCCCAAAACCTCCAATAGCGGGCCGCGCACGTCAAACTTAACAATACTGACAGAAGCTGCTAAAGCGGCAATGCGATAGCGATAACGTCCCAAATCAATCCCCAACAAACTGCACAGAATAATCCGAATAGTCGCTTTGTGCGAAACCACCAGCACATTTCCACTCTTGTACTTTTCCTCAATTTCGGCGATAACTAAGGACGATCGGCTAGCAATTTCCACGGAAGTCTCGCCGCCATTCGGTGCATTCCAAGCAGGTTCAGTCAGCCAATTAATATAATCTTCTTCGTATTCTTTTTTGACCTCTTCTACTGTTTTGCCCTCCCACTCACCGTAATTAATTTCCCTCAGTCCGTCGCGAAGCTGCATTTCAATTCCCACAGCATCGCACAAAGGTTTTGCAGTAGCAATTGTGCGTTTCATCGGACTGACATAAACAGCATTCCAAGGCAATTTTGCGTAAGCGGCGCCAAACTGTTCTGCCATTTGAGAACCTACGGGCGTTAATTCTGGATCTATATGGCCGCAGAAACCGCCAGTCTTGCTGTAAGTCGTTTCACCGTGTCGTACAAAGTAGATTTTTAAGCTCATGAGTTAGTTAATTGTGTGTGAATTTTACTATGTTAGCAAAAGAGTTTAAAAAACTCCTTCAAATCATCGAGTGCAGGATTATCCCAATCCCAAATATCTTTTTTGCGTTCCATAACATAATCAAACCCAGACATACTGCATTTCCTTCCAGCTTGTTTCTGTTCCTGAATTGAGCAAGTATCATACCTGAGATAGATGCTCACCCAAAATTTATCAAACTCTTTCTGGTTGATTTCCTTTCCCTGACTTTCTATGCAAGTTTGCCAACTATTCAAACAATCAGCATAAGGCGATTGTACAGCCTTTATTTCCTTTAAAAGCGTTTCCAGTTCCCCTTTACCTCCAACATTTGTAAAGTAACAAGCCAATTTTGCCTTTGTTCCATTATCTCCAAAAATATCGATAAATTGTTTAGTGTTGGACAAAGTTTCAGATTGAAATACCTTTTGTATACATTTATTTACGAAGTTCAACCGCTCTGGCTGTGAATCGTTATCAATATCTATAATAATCCCAATTTTTTCTATATCTCTTTTTTGAATGTCGGCTTCTAAAGCTTTTAAAGTTGTGCTTAATTTTGTTTCGCTCAAGCCTTCCAAACTTTCATAATCATCTATATAAATAGGCGGTTCTACCTGGATATCGCAGTTAAGTTTCTCAACCATAGCCTTCATAAAAATTGCATCATTTTTACTTTCTACTATGACAATATTACTCACCTCTCACTCCTTTTTGATGCTCTAGTGCATAATTCAAAGTTTCTAAATCCCGCCGGATGCCGATTATTTGATCGGTTTTCGGTTTCTTGGCTAGTTCAAAATATGCGCTGCTGCATTTCTGATTATCTTCTAAACCAACCTCAGCAAATGCTTGCAGCATCTCTAAACTGTGCGTTGTAGCAAAAATCTGGGTATCCAGTTCAACCGCCAACCGAAATAACACTCTCCAAAACTCCCGCTGGTTTGTATAGTGTATGCCATTCTCTATTTCATCGATTAGCAGGATTTTGTGTTCGCTGTTTACCAGTTTAAGAATAATGTCTGCAACTCGGTTCATGGCATCTCCAAACAATGAGAGAGGCAAACGCTTTTCACCCTTTCTTCTCAAGTATAGCGTCGGTTCCCCAATCGAAAAACTCTCTACTGATTCGATCGCAGGATCGAGAATTTGAAAAGCTTTCAAAACTTCGGTCTCTTTGTCATCCAAACGCGCCAGGTCAAATCCTTCCCTAATATTTGTTCCCGAAGATCTCATACAAGACGGAATAAAAGGCGATTGGTTAACATCATGACTTCCTTGATGAATTGACATTTTTGGACTAGCTATTACAACTGAATTAACAGTTTCTTGACTATCTCGAATTAACTTAATATTTAGGACTAATAAATTATCTTTATACTTCAAGAATGACTCTCTTAATCTTTCTACATTTTGGTCGGAAAAAATATTATTTACATTTCCCGATTCATCTAACCAAATTTCTATTTTATGTACGACGTTAGTCTCATCTTTTCCATTAATTACTATAACTGCTTCTTTGTTGAGTGAATAAAAAAAGTTGTCCCATCCCCTCTTATATATTGATTCTATTGATTCTATTGATTCTATCGATTCTGACGACTCTGACGATTCCATTCTCAGGGTTTTTAATGCGAATATACTTCTCCCATCGGGATCGTTATAGAGAAAGATTGCTTCTAGCAAGGCTGTCTTGCCAGCATTATTTTTACCACCGATTAAATTTACTCTTTCAAACCCAGAAATTTTGATTTGCTCAAAGCACCTAAAATTTTGGATTTCTATTTCTTTAAGCATTACTGTTTTGGATATCTAAATCGTGAATTACAGCAGATTTATTCTAAAACAAATGGAATCCCGTAGGGACACGGCATTGCCGTGTCCTAATCCCCGATCCTGTGCCGGACACGGCATTGCCGTGTCCCTACCCAGAATATCGCTATCCAGGCGCACCCGATCGCACGGTTTGATCTGGTGCCGCCGCCGCATCTTTCGTTTCCTTCGGCCCTTCCGGCGAAACCGGGCCCGCGTGCGGCCATTTCCAGTCGCGGATTTCCGGCATATCATCGCCGTGCTTGGTGATATACTGCGTGTGCTCGATCAGCTTGTCACGGATAGCTTGTTTGCCGTAAGCTGCTACAGAACTCAGTTTCGGAACGCGATCGAGAACATCTGCAACTAAATGGAATCGATCGAGGTCATTCATCACCACCATATCAAACGGCGTCGTAGTCGTTCCCTCTTCCTTGTAACCCCGAACGTGAATATTCGAGTGATTCGTGCGGCGGTAAGCCAATCGGTGAATCAGCCACGGATAGCCGTGAAAAGCAAAAATCACCGGCTTATCTTTCGTGAACAAAGCATCAAAATCCTTGTCAGACAAACCGTGAGGATGTTCGCTAGCAGGCTGAAGTGTCATCAAATCCACCACATTAACCACCCGCACTTTTAAATCGGGATAATCTCGGCGGAGAATGTCAACAGCAGCCAAAGTTTCCAGCGTCGGAACATCACCCGCGCAAGCCATCACCACATCCGGTTCGCCGCCTTTATCGTTGCTGGCCCACTCCCAAATGCCGATGCCGGCGGTACAGTGTTTAATCGCAGCATCCATATCCAAATACTGCAAAGCCGGCTGCTTCCCTGCAATAATCACGTTGACATAGTGGCGGCTGCGGAGACAGTGATCCGTTACTGACAGCAAAGTGTTCGCATCCGGCGGCAAATAAATCCGCACCACTTCCGCTTTCTTGTTAATTACGTGGTCGATAAAACCCGGATCTTGGTGAGAAAAACCGTTGTGGTCTTGCCGCCAAACGTGAGAAGTTAGCAGGTAGTTGAGAGAGGCGATCGGTCGGCGCCAAGGAATGTCGTTAGTAGTTTTCAACCACTTGGCGTGTTGGTTGAACATCGAATCGATGATGTGAATAAACGCCTCGTAACAAGAGAAAAAGCCGTGGCGTCCCGTCAGCAAATAGCCTTCCAGCCATCCCTGACATAGATGTTCGCTGAGGACTTCCATCACCCGGCCGTCGGGGGAGATGTGGTCGTCTTCCGGCAAAGTTTCCGCCACCCACACCCGGTTCGTCACTTCAAACACCGGATCGAGGCGGTTTGATGCCGTCTCGTCAGGCCCGACAATGCGGAAATTGGCGTTTTCCTGATTCAGTTTCATCACCTCTCGCAGGAAGCGGCCGGAAACGCGGGTTGCTTCTGCCATTACAGTGCCCGGTTTTTGCACGTCAACGGCAAAGTCTTCAAATTCCGGCATTTTCAAGTCTCGCAGCAGCAGGCCGCCGTTAGCGTGGGGATTTGCCCCCATGCGCCGAGATCCCTTGGGGGCTAATTCGGCCAATTCGGGAATTAACTTGCCCTTTTCGTCGAAAAGTTCTTCCGGCTTGTAGCTTTTCATCCAATCTTCCAGGAGTTGGACGTGTCCCGGCTTAGAAGCCATTTCCGAAAGTGGGACTTGGTGCGATCGCCAATAATCCTCAGTTTTCTTACCGTCAACATCCTTCGGCCCCGTCCAGCCTTTGGGAGTTTTCATCACAATCATCGGCCACTGGGGACGACCGGAATAGCCCTCCGTCCGGGCTTTTTCCTGAATCGCCTTAATTTCGCCGATCGCGGTATCGAGAGTTGCAGCCATCAACTGGTGCATGGTTTCCGGGTCTGAACCTTCCACCCAATAAGGTTTGTAGCCGTAACCGACCATCAAACTTTCCAATTCCTCGCGCGGAATGCGGGCCAACAGGGTAGGATTGGCAATTTTGTAGCCGTTCAAGTGCAGAATCGGCAACACGGCCCCGTCGCGAACCGGGTTGAGAAACTTGTTAGAGTGCCAGCTAGCAGCCAGCGGGCCGGTTTCCGCTTCCCCGTCGCCGACAACGGCCGCCACTATCAAATCGGGATTGTCGAAGGCCGCCCCGTAAGCGTGGACGAGGGCGTAGCCGAGTTCGCCGCCTTCGTGAATCGAACCGGGGGTTTCCGGGGCGACGTGGCTCGGGATACCGCCGGGAAAGGAGAACTGTTTGAACAGCCGTTTGATACCGTCTTCATCTTGGGAAATGTTCGAGTAATATTCGGTATAAGTCCCTTCGAGATAGGTGTTGGCGACCAAGCCCGGCCCGCCGTGTCCGGGGCCTGCGATGTAGATGGTGTTGAGGTCTTGGGCTTTGATGATGCGGTTGAGGTGAACGTAGATGAAGTTTAGGCCTGGAGTGGTGCCCCAATGTCCGAGGAGTCTCGGTTTGACGTGTTCGATTTTGAGTGGTTGTTTGAGTAGGGGGTTGTCGAGGAGATAGATTTGTCCGACGGATAGGTAGTTGGCCGCCCGCCAGTAGGCGTTCATTTTGTGTAGTTCTGAGTCGGAAAGCGGCTTTAATTGCGGGATCTCGGTTGTTCCTAGCATCATCAGCGATTGACTCCTAAGTTGTGCTTGTTTTGTAAAGTGCGATCGAGAAGTGCGATCGATATTAATTTTTTATCTGTGACATTTTGTCTTTAAACTCGATGTCTTCCACACAAACTATTGAATTCTAGCTCGTTTGTACCTAAATAAAAGTTTAAATCAATGTTAATTTATGGCTAAATATCGCACGACTTTGATGCAATAAAGACCGCTACTTGCGGGGATCAAGGAATTCAGCAATACATAATAGGATTTACACAATAGTTTTTGTAGGCTGTGCACTCCGCACTGAGCCGTAATATATGTTGCGAGTGGTAGGATGTGTTGTGCAAGTCCCGAAAAGATATTTCTTAAGGTAGGTGTCAGAATTAATTATAATAAATGCGAACTCAAATTTAGTTGAGGCAGGGCGATCGTCCGCTGACTCCTTTTCTGCTAAAGTTTTGTATGTTCGTCATATCAAAGTTCTCGTTAGTTTAGCTTGTGGACGTACTTAAATCATACTCATCTTGAATATTCTTGATTCGGAAACTAGCATTAAATTTTTTCTTAAACTGACTTTGTAGCTGTTGTATACTTGTTGTCTGTTTTGGCACTCGTGTAGACACGACAAAACATAGCTTCTTAATCTTTTGGGGATTTGCCGAAAGTAAATTAATAGTTGATTCTATTTGTTTAACCGCCTGTGCAATATCGCTTCCTTTCAACTCTACATATATTTCTACTGCATCAGAAGGAATGAGTGCGTAGTCGCAACGCAAAGTCTCATTGTCACTAATAACGCAGCCATCAACCTTAATTATTAATATTTCGTCTTTATTCGGGTTGAGGAACGTTATTTTACTTTTGTTCTCCTGCAAGACAATCTTGGTGTCGGATCTATGTTCCTCACACTCTGGAAGACTTTTCATATACGATTCAAACTAACTTGAGAAGTTGATCGAATTCAATAGCTAGTTCATCAGAAACAGAATCAATCACTCGCGCATCAATCAACCCAGTATCAGGACACACAATACTATTGCATTTTCCATCGCTCAAAACATAGGCTGAGAGATCGGAAACATCTAATGATTTGTATCTAGATACAATCTTTTCTAGTTGATGTTGTATATCTTCGCTGGATTCTTCATAAATAAGCCCAGCCTGGAGCAGATTATTAAGTGCTGTCAGGACATAAGGACTATGGGTAGTTATAAAGAATTGAAGTTGCTCTTGGCGAGAATTAAAGACAGTAGCGATCAACTCGATAATATTACGCTGTGCGCTTGGAAATAAATGCGCTTCCGGCTCCTCAATATACACTGTCTGACCGACTGGAGGGGAAGCTATAAAAGGTAGTGCAGCTAGGATAATTGTCAGAGGTAATGTTTCCTGTTGACCGGAAGATGAGTTCGCAATACTAATACGTCTTCCATCTGCCACCTCCAGAAAATCTTTGCCTTTTTCCTGTATATGCTTACCACATAAAGACTGCTCTATTAGCCTGTTTATTTCCTCTAGTATATCTTTTGTATATTTATGTTCAAGGTAAATATTATATTTTATACGCAATTTTTTTATCGTTTCGTATGTTGAGCCAAAGGATCTTAGAAATGGATCTAAGGTATTATTGCTTGAAAGAAAAGAAAAAATATTGCTCTGAAGATTAGCGAAAAATGAGCGACCAGCAGGAATAAAAAGCTGATTGAAGGCGGCCTCTCGACCAATGGATCTGCCTAAACTTTCTACTAAGTGATCTTTTAAAATTTTATGGCCAAACAATGAACTATTAATAATATTATTACTCAAAGTTATTTCAGAGCTTTCCTCTCTTGCTTTTTTGAGTAAATTGCGTAGGTCTGCCAATTGTTTCTTGAAAAAATCTGAATAGCTGAGGGAAATTCTACCTTTGGTATCCTGTTTTCTACTAACTTCTATAAAAACATTGGAAATTTCATACCTGATGAAAAAATCTTGTTTTCCCCAACTATCAGGAGGAAAATATTCCTCAAAAGTCTTGGAATAGTTTGAATCTAGATTACGTTTTGTCTGCTCATTATTTACAACCGATAAAATTTCCCATACAAAGTTCTTAAAATAAAATAGAAGTTTAGCGCAAACGCTTTTACCACTAGCTTGAGGACCAATAAGTATATTTATTCGTTTGATTTCAATCTCCAAATCCTTGATGCCAGCAAAGTTTCTAACTATTAATTTTTCAGCCATAATTGAAATCAAGTATGGTAAGGGCTTGTGTCATCTTAACATACCAATTTAATTTTTATGGTTAAAGTTGTCACTTTTGTGTTAATAAACCGAATTAGTCACCCTAGGAAAAACCTCAAACAACTCTCATTAATATCAAGAGGGATTTCTACCATTTGTATCAATATACTTTTCCATTACCGCAGTTTTTTCGTGAAAGTCGATCGCCCATATCGCCTTTCTGGTCGCTGAGGAGATTTTAGACCAACGTGCGGTTATTGATAGGGAAAGGAATTACCGAAACCCTAAAATAATACCATTTTTACAAAGTTTGGCTAGAAAATAAGTGTTGGGTTTGTTTACATCGGCTCTCGATGGCACAGGTGCGGATCTGTGAGATTGTCGATATGCTGCGTTAGGGGTTGTTCATGGCGGCGCACCCTACGACTACTTAGCCGATCGCCACAAAGTAAACTAAAGCAATCCCAATCCGAAAATCACTGCATCGGTTTGATTGCTGGCTAGATGCCATCGCCGATATTTCCCGCTGAAAAAACCTAGGAGGCGACTAAAACAGGGCACTCTGAAATCCGGCAAACATTGGACACGGTTGGCTGCTGCGAAACGACTTGCAGTTCGTGAGGATACCGAGGACGCGGGTCATTTTCTAACCAGATGGGCGGTACCATCATCACTTCATAGTAAGCGATCGTATGCAAAACCCCGGGCTGGGACTTTAACTCCACTGTCAAGCCCGCTCGGTACTCAAATGCTTCTTCCCAGTCTAGGTTTTCATTGATACCCATAGCGATCGCGCCTCTTAATCTTGTTTCTTTTCTCAATTGTACGGCGCTACATAAAACATTGGGTACTTTCTGTTGCTTATGATACAATTTTTAACCTTATATGTTCGTTCCCTGACAATTTAACAGAGAAGAGCAATTGTCAATAAGTAAATAGGATGATTTGGCCGACGGGTGACAAGTAAGTTGAAAAGCTAGGCTTGACAAGAGTGCGAGTTGATAAGCTGTCCCGCATCTTGCATTGTATTTTTCGGGCGGGCTACGAGAACCCACGCCACAAGAATTTCATCAAACTTGACTTTAAAATTTAGATGCGCCTCACCTTATGTCTCAACAAAAATAGGGGCGAAAGATAGCGAAGCACATCCAAGTTTCCACCCCCGAAGCTATTTCATATCAAATCCCGTAGCATCGGAATTAATCTTACCCACAGTCAGGACACGGCAGTGCCGTGTCCCTACAATTAATCACGGTAGGGAAACGGCACTGCCGTGTCCTCTATATCATTCCGGTGTAACCGGAATAGATATCATTTGCCGATTTTACAAATAAAGAAACCCGGTGGCAGTAGGGGCGATGCCCCCGTGCTCGCCCGGGTTTCTGGGATAACGGAAAACTAAACTAATTTTACTTAGTTGTTTTCTTAGTGGCAGTCGCAGTCGCCGTCTTTTTAGCAGTCGTTTTCTTCGCCGCAGTTTCCGTCTTTTTAGCAGTGGTTTTCTTCGCCGCAGTTTCCGTCTTTTTAGCAGTCGTTTTCTTCGCCGCAGCCTTCTCTGTTCCAGTTTCCGATTTCGCCGCAGCAGTCTTGGTTGACTTCTTCGACTTGCTGCTAGTTTTTGAGCCCGCTGCTTCCTTGGTGGCTAACAATTCCAGTGCTCTTTGTAAGGTGAAATTCTCCACAGATTCATCTTTCGACAAAGAAGCATTGATATCGCCATGTTTCACGTAGGGGCCGTAGCGACCATCATAAACATTGATCAATTCTCCCGATTCTGGATGCGGGCCCAATTCCTTCAAAGGTGTAGCTGTTTTGCTGCTGCCCCGAACGGCTTTCGGTTGCGCTAACATTTCCAATGCCCGATCGAGCGTTATCGTCAAAACATCATCCGGCGGTTTGATCGATCGATAATCTTTCCCCACCTTACCTTGGTCATGCACCACATAAGGCCCGTACATCCCCAAATTAGCTTGCACCTTCGCCCCCGTCTCCGGGTGAGTGCCCAACAACCGAGGTAAAGTCAACAAACTCACCGCCATATCCAGCGTCACGCTATCCTTATCCGTCCCCTTCGGTAAAGAAGCCCGCTTCGGTTTCTTGTTCGTTTCCGAAATATCCCCTAACTGAACGTATGGCCCATAACTGCCAATCAGCACATAAATCGGTTCCCCAGTTTCCGGGTGAAGTCCCAATTTTTCCGGGCCTTCGGTTTTTTGCTTTAGCAGAAACTCCACTTGTTCCGGGTCTAAATCTGCCGGCGTCAAATCTTGGGGAATCGATGCTTTTACCAAGCCCTCTTCGCTTTCAGATTCCAAGTAGGCGCCGAATTTGCCGATGCAGACTTTAGCAGAAATATTCTCCAGTACCACAGTTCGGGCAACTTTCGCGTCAATCTGACTTTCCTGTTCTTTAACTTGGGTTGCGAGTCCGGTTTCCCCTGTATAAAACTTTTGCAAATACGGCAGCCATTTCGCCTCGCCGGTGGCAATTTCATCGAGGGTTTGTTCCATTCGGGAAGTAAAACCGGTGTCTACTAAATCGGGAAAATGTGTTTCCAATAAAGTGGTGACGGCGAAAGCGGTGAATGTCGGAATTAGGGCGTTAGCTATTAATTTCGCGTATCCGCGATCGACAATTGTACCGATAATACTCGCATAGGTACTCGGACGGCCCACACCTTCGCTTTCGAGCATTTTGACCAGAGAAGCTTCCGTGTAGCGGGCGGGAGGTTGAGTTTCGTGCCCGATCGCCCCTAAATCCTTACAATTAGGTTTATCCCCCACCTTCAGCGCCGGCAAAATCACCTCTTGGTCTTCCAACGCCGCATTTGGATCGTCGGAACCTTCCACGTAGGCCCGCAAAAAGCCTGGAAAATCAATGCGTTTGCCGCTGGAACGGAAACCGGCATCTTCTACCTGAGTTTGTACCGTAACGTGAGTTTGGCGGGAATCGGCCATTTGAGAAGCCACTGTCCGCTTCCAAATCAAATCATAGAGGCGGAAATCAATGCCATCCAATCCAGTTTGCTGCGGAGTCCGAAAAGTGCTGCCGGCGGGACGGATAGCTTCGTGGGCTTCCTGGGCGCCTTTGCTTTTCGTAGTGTATTTGCGCGGTTCGGGGCTGAGGTATTCGCTGCCGTAAAGTTCTTGCACGCAACTGCGCGCCGCTGCGATCGCCTGTTCTGACAAATGTACCGAATCCGTCCGCATATAGGTGATAAAACCTCGTTCGTACAGACTTTGGGCAATCCGCATAGTTTCCCGCGCACCCAGCCGCAGCTTACGGTTAGCTTCCTGCTGCAAAGTCGAGGTCGTAAACGGCGGCGAAGGTTTGCGGGTGACTGGCCGTTCTTCGAGATTGGTGACAGTCCAGGGTTTGTTTTGAATGCGTGAGAGTAAAGCCCGCGCCTGTTCTTCGTTCAGCAAAAGTACGCGGCGGCCGGAGATAATTTGCCCGGTATTTTCATCAAAATCGCTGCCGTTTGCAACTTTGACTTTGCCGACTGTCACGAGTTTGGCATCAAAGGAAATCTTGCCCTTTTCCAAAAGGGCTTTTAAATCCCAGTAGCTACCTTGGCGGAAGGCGCGGCGTTCGCGTTCCCGGCGCACCAACAGGCGTACAGCGACTGACTGCACTCTACCGGCCGACAAACCCCAAGCGATTTTTTTCCACAGTAGCGGAGAGAGTGTGTAACCGACGAGTCGATCGAGAATCCGGCGAGTTTCTTGGGCTTGTACAACTCGATTGTCGATATCGCGGCAGTGAGTTAAGGCGTCGCGGATAGCTTCGCGGGTGATTTCGTGAAACACCATCCGCTTGATGGGAACTTTGGGTTTGAGGATTTGCAGCAAATGCCAGGAAATGCTTTCGCCTTCCCGGTCTTCGTCAGTGGCTAGGATCAGTTCTGTGGCGTCTTTGAGGGCGTCTTTGAGTTCTTTAACAATTTTCTTTTTATCTTTCGGGATGACGTAGAGGGGTTCAAAGTCTGCTTCCACGTTTACGCCCAGTTGCGCCCATTTTTCTCCTTTAACGGCTTCTGGTATTTCTTCGGCGGAGGATGGTAGGTCGCGGACATGGCCCATCGATGCCTCTACACGGTAGGTGGAGGGCAGGAAGTTGCGGATGGTGCGGGCTTTGGTCGGAGATTCGACGATGACTAAGGTTGACATGGCATCTTTTTAATATGGATGGCAGCGCAGCTAGAGGGTGTGATTTAGAGAGTTTAGGTCAGATGTCAAGGCTTCTTTCAACTTTGGGGGATTATTTTCAAACTACCTTAATTTTTAAGTTACTGCCGATCGGGTGGCAGGTGACAAGCTGATGGGATTTTACTGCTTTCGGGGCAGAGGCCGCGAATCGCCTCTCTACAAGATGCACCTGATGATGACCTGACTCTAGCAGAATTGTCGGTAACTGGATGTTGAGACTGCTGGATGCGGGCGGATGGTTCCTCAATCTCGTTGTAACTTGAAGCTTGGGGAGGGTTGGGGCGATCGGTTTTAAATTTTAGATTTTAGATTTTAGATTGAGAAAGATTTACTGAGTAGAGGTTTGGGGCTTTGGTACAGTACGCAGTGCAGCGTAAGCGTTGCGATCGGAAAAAAAGCCATCACAGAGGATTAAAATTACTTGAGCGATCGATCGAGTCTCTGAACAATGCCATGACATTTGAATTCGACCATCTTTTCATCCTTACTGATATTGGTGCTTCGGAAGCTAATCGTTTATCATCCTTCGGTTTAGTTGAGGGTGCATCTCGCATTCATCGCGGACAAGGTACAGCCAATCGCTCTTTCTTTTTCCATAACGCAATGTTGGAATTGTTATGGATTCACGATCCAGAGGAGGCGAAGTCTGAGCCAATTCATTTGACTCGTCTTTGGGAGCGATCGACAAATCGGAATAATGGTGCGTGTCCGTTTGGCATCTGTTTGCGTCCAGCCAAAGGTTCTGAGGACACAGTTGCATTTTCTAGTTGGGCATATCGTCCACCTTATTTATCTGAAACGATGAGTATCGCAGTAGGAACAAATAGTGATGTTTTGACTGAGCCGATGCTTTTCCAAATTTCCTTTGGTAAACGTCCAGATCAATACTCTGCTGATAAGTCACAGCCTTTGGATCATGGTGTGGGTTTCCGCGAAATTACTCGTGTAGAATTAGTCAGTCCTGCTGCCAATAATCCGTCACCTGAACTTCAAGCAGTGCTTGAGACAAATCAGCTAAAGTTACGGATAGGAACCGAGTATCTTGTGGAGCTTGGTTTTGATGGAGAAGTACAGGGACAACAGGTTGATTTTCGACCTGGATTGCCGCTTATTATCAGTTGGTAATCTAAACCAGCCAGTTAACAATGAGTTCTAAAAGCTGTAGGAATCATGCCCGTAAGCTGCCGAAACTGTTTTCTCAAATGGCTGTGGCTATTGAACCCATACCAATCAGGCAATTTCTATAATCGATCGCTCTTTTTTTCTTAACAAATGCTTAGCCCTATCAATATCTGCTGCAACAGCGGGTATTGAGGATGACTCAAATGAAATTTACTCAGACCTAGCAATCCCGCTAAATTTGCAAGTTTTATCTCTTGACTTAGATGATGGTCGATGTATAGCGTTTCTCAGCTTGGTGGGGTAAATGCCCCTATAAATAATAAGCTTTAAAGTTCCCTTGAAGCTTACCTATTGGTTTGAGACTCAAAACTGTAATATTGTTTTTTACAAGCCTTTTTAAGCCAATATTAGTTTCATCTTGACACTAATATTTGAGTGTTTTTTTTCGGGATTTGGGGTAGCTTGTTCTAAATGGCAAGCTACTTCGAGCAATTTTTTTTAGCTTTTTCCAACTCGATGCTTGCCTCCTGAGCTTCTTCGTTACTCAGAGGCTTTGGTTCCTTTAAGTTGGCTTTCATGCGATAGTGTAATTGCTTGTGTAATGTTTGATATTTGACTGAGACTTGATAGTTATCTTCTACCCACTGACCAATTTCTTTATAAGTTTTAAAATCACAGGATTCTTCACTTAATTTTTGTGATAATCCTGCTATAACCGCTGAGGGAATTACTCGGGGTCTACCAGTTGCTTGCCGTATTTTTAACAGTTCTGGCAGGCCACCCGCAATATATTGTTTTAACCATCTATGTACAGTAATTCTATGTACACCTAAACGTTCAGCTACATCTGTAAGGCTTTCACTGGCTCCAGCTTTTAACCAATAAAGTGCCTGAATTTTTTGTTTATTAGGTATAGTTCGCTGCTGCGACAGAATTATTTTTAACTCGTCTGCTGTTAAATCAATTCTTTCTTGGTAGTTTACTTTCATAAAGTATTTCTCAAACTTTCAGCTTCATTGTAGCATACTTTTTGGGAAATAATATTATTAACTAAATTTCCCTTTTCAGTAATGTCAGGCTGCCGCTTAAAGACTAGCAACGTAATATCATCAAACACTTTCTGCTTACCGATATGTTGGCGTACATCTACAATCACCGCATCCTTAACTTCTGCAGCAGACTTGTGCCAATTTTGACTGATCACTTCACACAGTTGCTTAAGTCCATACTGCTTTTTGCGGATGTTATAGGCTTCTGGAATGCCATCAGTATATAGCACCACGCCATCTCCAGGTTCTAGCTTAATCAGAATCTGACTGATGAAGCCTGCGATATCATCATCTAAAGCGATCGGGAAGCCTAACTCCATCGTGTCGATGCGCTCAACATCTCCATTTTTTCGCACAACTAGCGTTTCTTCATGCTGACCGCTGATGCTGATCAGTCCTTCGGAGTAGCTCAAAATCGCCAGCGTCAGACTTCTCTCAGAATTCATGCGCTGCACGTTTTTGTAGAGGGTACGGTTGAGTACATCCAGGAATCGAACGGGGTCTAGTTCACGAATCTCTTGCAGAGTGCGAACTGAGGTTTGCGCCATCAGCATCAGAATGCCACTTTCCAGGCCATGTCCGGTGACATCACCGATCGCCAGTGTGACAACACCATCGATCTGTAGCACGTCGTAGTAGTCACCTCCTACTTCATCGGCGGGTTCCATGTATCCAGCGATATCTAGTCCGTCAATTTCCAATTCATCAGGGTTGGGCAAAATCATTTGCTGGATGTGACGCGCCACATTCAATTCTGCACCTAAGCGGAGGTTGTCTACTTTGAGTTTTTCGTTGAGGGTAATGATTTCCTGATTAGCATTAGCGAGTTCTGCTGTTCGTTCTTTAACTTTGTCTTCGAGGGTTTCAAAGGATTCTTGGATTTGCCTCGCCATGCTGTTGAACGATCGTGCCAGCAGACCGATTTCGTCTTGCGATCGCATCTTCACACGCATATCTAAGTGACCCGCCGTAAACTGGGCAACGGCTTCGGTGAGGTAAATCACAGGCTTTGTTAATAGTTGTGCGATCGCAAAAGCGATGATAGTTACAATTGTGGCGATGATTGCTAATAAAAGAAGTGCATCCTGTATTTGTTTTTCTACAGGTGCTAGGGCAACGGCAATGGGCTGTGCGAAAAGGACTGACCAAGGTTTATATTTCAGGTGGGCGATCGCTAAGAGGCTCAACTCATTATTACCCGTAGCTGCCAATCGTGTGGTTAGATAGGGCTGTTTAGTGTCTAATGCTTGCTTGAGGTCGGGCAAATTGATTGCAAGTTCTTTCGTTAGAGTCTTAGGCAAACGCCCTTCGCGTTGCAGTTTCGCTACAACATTGGGTGACAAAGGCACAATCGATTTGAAAAGGAGTTCAGGTGTAGTGCTATGTGCCAGATGGATATAGTGTTCATCTAAAAGAACTGCTAACGATTTCGCACCTGCGTGTTCAGTTTCGTGAGTCACCAACTGCTGGACAGATGTGGCATTGTATGTCACCCGCAATACACCCAATATATTTCCCTTCGCATCGCTAACAGGACTGCTAAAAAAAAGCGTAACGAGGTTGGGAATTGTCGGCGATTGCCTAATACTAGAAACAAAAGGTAGTTGAGTTTTGAGCGGTTCTTGGAAGTAATCTTGATCGGATTCATCTCGTCCAACATCCGGTGTATTCGTATCGAGTACATTCCGTCCCTTTAAATTGAGCAAGGCATAGGAGATAATATTAAGCATATCTTTGCGACTGAGCCTGGTTAAGGTTTCAGTCGCTAACATCTCTTCGGGACTACCATCTCGCCGTTCTGGAGGTAGGCCCAGATAGGCAGCCAAACCTGGTAAAATCGCTTCTACGCGCACGGCATTGAGATTCGCATCGATAAACCCATCTATTCTGTTAGCGGTTTCATGAGCCTCTGCATATAGGGCTTGTCGTGCGTTGTCGGTCAACGCCTTTTCAGTTGTTTGTTTGTTGATAAATGCTAACAGCAACAATGGAATCAGAGCAACGACGAGAAACGACACGATTAACTTTGTACGAATGCTGTTGAAAAAGGATCGGTTCATAATTTCAGACTAGGAGGGGGGGTTAAGAAAGAAGAATTGAACAAGGTTTCGAGATTGGGAAGGCGCGTCACATTGCCAGCGCGAATAAAAAAATCCGCATATTTTTTTGCGGTTTTGTAGATATAATTAGGACTGTTTGATTGAAAGAAATTTTGATTTTCGGCAAAGTCAGTGAGGTCTATTCCATCGAAAGAGAGTGTCTTGATGGGAATATTCAACGCTTTGCTCACGATCGCGTTTCCTTCGGGAATATTTGCTTCCCAATAGGACAAGGCTTGAAACCAGGCTCGCACAAAGGCGCGAATATCTTCGGGGCGCTCGCGTATCACCTCACCCCGAAACGCGATCAAATCCAAAATTAAGCCTGGGGTTTGTTTGCTTGTAAACAAAATTTTTGCCCCTAATTTTAATGATTCAGAAAGATGCGGTTCCCAAGTGTGCCCTGCTTGGATAGCATTGTTTTGTAAGCGCTGGGGAACTTCTAAACCATCAACTTTAACCAGCCTAACATCATCGCTCGTCAGCTTAGAAATTTTCAACATCTCAGTAACGAAGACTTCGCTAAAGCCGCCTAGATTAGCACCAAGCTTTTTTCCTTTCAAGTTAAGAATTGTTTTAATGTTTGATTGCGCGACTACCACATCTGCACCTGTCGATTCATCCACAACCATCACAGCTTGCATATCAGGATTTGTGGCACTCAAGATCATAAAATCTCCCAAGGTCAATCCGATCCCATCATACTTCCCTGCACTGAAATCTGCTTGTTGCAATTGCAAGTAGTCTACATAGCTCAGTTCCACGTCTATCCCTTGCGCTTTGAAGAATCCTTTCTCTTGAGCAATGATGCCAGGTCTATGGCCAACAAAAGAGATAAAACTTACTTTCAGGGGAGGACGTTTTACTGTTAGAGATTCCGGAGAATGACAAGCAAACAGCAGCCAGCAGGTAATAATAATAAAGATGCTGTTGAAAAAGGAGCGGTTCATGGTTTCAGACTAGGAGGGGGGGTTAAGAAAGAAGAATTGAACAAGGTTTCTAGATTGGGAAGGCGCGTCACATTGCCCGTGCGAATAAAAAAGTCCGCATATTTCTTGGCGGTTTTGGAGATATAATTAGGACTGTCTGGTTGAAATAACTTTTGATTTTTTGTAAGCTCAGTAAAGTCTATTCCCTCGAAAGAGATTGTCTTGATGGGAATCTTGAACGTTTTGCTCACGATCTCCTTTCCTTCGGGAATATGTGCTTCCAAATAAGACAAGGCTTGAAGCCAGCCTCGCACAAAGGCGCGAATATCTTCGGGGCGCTCGCGTATCACCTCACCCCGAAACGCGACCAAATCTAAAATTAAGCCTGGGGTTTGTTTGCTGGTAAATAGGATATGCGCCCCTAATTTTAATGCTTCAGAAAGATACGGTTCCCAAGTGTGTCCTGCTTGGATAGCATTGTTTTGTAAGCGCTCGGGAACTTCTAAATGCTCGACTTTAACCAGGCTAACATCATCCCTCGTCAGTTTAGAGGTTTTCAACATCTCAGTAACGAAAACCTCGCTAAAGCTGCCTAGATGTGCACCAAGCTTTTTCCCTTTCAAGTTAGGGATTGTTTTAATCTCTGATTGCGCGACTACCACATCTGCACCTGTCGATTCATCCAAAACCATCACAGCTTGCATATCAGGATTTGTGGCACTCAAGATCACCAAATCGCCCAAGGTCAATCCGATCCCATCATACTTGCCTGCACTGAAATCCGCGTCTTGCAATTGTGAGGACTTTACATTTACATATATCAATTCCACGTCTATCCCTTGCGCTTTGAAGAATCCTTTCTCTTGAGCAATGATGAGAGGTGTATAGCCCAAAAAACCAGAGATAAAACTTACTTTCAGGGGAGGACGTTTTACTTTTAGGGATTCCGGAGAATGACAAGCAAACAGCAGGCAGCAGGTAATAATAAAGATACAGATGTAATTGAGTAGTTTAGACATACTATGTAGAGCATTCGTGGTGTAGAAAAGGCGACTCATATTTTCTTGAGTCCGATCGACCTAAGTGCATCGTCCGCAATCGCCGTTAAACCTGTTCCGGTGGCAATATCTAGAACAAGCTTGCCCGATCGCACTTTTGCCAATTCTACTAACCGAGTTGCAGCTTGTTTGTGAAATTGATTCCCGTAGTCGGCGCGGTTGTTGAAGTCAATGAGAATCTGCTGTTTGTAGGCACTTAGCGAGTCAGTCATGCCGAATTACTGGTTTAACTTTCTACATTGTGGCAGTTAAGGTCGATCGCAACGATAGCCGCAGGTGACATCAGCCAGCAATCTCTACAATGCCCGCAAATGTAAGCAAAATCGCTACCGAGTATCCACTCCCCGGCAACAAACACGCGCCCAACTGGGATCGCGAAGCTCTAATCCGCTACAATCTGTGTTTGGTAAAGAATTTTTACAAGTTCACAGCCCATTACAGCCTTTGCGGCTTGTACTACCCAACCTGCCTGAAAATATGGATTTTGCTACTCTTGCTGCCCAGCTAAATGCTGGAACTATCTTGCCAGAGGGAATTGTCATCCTCACCCTCTTGGTGGTTCTCGTCGGCGATTTAATCGTAGGCCGCAGTTCCTCGGGTTGGACTCCCTACGTTGCCGTTGCGGGTTTGCTGGCCGCCGTCGCTGCCTTGTGTTTGCAGTGGGATAACACGGATACCATCTCGTTTCTGGGCGGTTTTAACAGCGATGCCTTGAGTTTGGTGTTTCGCGGAATTATTGCTTTGACTACGGCTGTCACTATCTTGATATCCGTCCGCTATGTACTGCAAACGGGTACTGCTTTAGCGGAATTTATCGCCATTTTGCTCACCGCTACTTTGGGGGGAATGTTCCTCAGCGGCGCTGATGAATTGGTGATGATTTTTATTTCATTGGAAACTCTGAGTATCTCGTCTTATTTGCTGACGGGTTACACAAAACGCGACCCGCGTTCCAATGAAGCTGCTTTGAAATATTTGTTAATTGGGTCGTCTTCTTCGGCGGTGTTTCTCTACGGTATTTCGCTGCTGTACGGGTTGTCTGGCGGCGAAACTAAGCTGAGTGCGATCGCGGCTAACCTTTCTACTGTGGATGAAGGTCAATCTCTCGGTTTGGTAATTGCTTTGGTTTTTGCGATCGCCGGCATCGCCTTCAAAATCTCTGCGGTTCCCTTCCACCAATGGACTCCTGACGTTTACGAAGGTTCTCCTACACCCGTTGTTGCCTTCCTTTCTGTCGGTTCCAAAGCAGCCGGTTTTGCCTTAGCAATCCGCTTGTTAACAACTGCTTTCCCCGCACTTACCGAACAGTGGCACTTTGTATTCACAGCCTTAGCCATTCTCAGCATGGTGTTGGGAAATGTGGTTGCCCTCGCCCAGACTAGCATGAAGCGGCTTTTGGCTTATTCGTCGATCGGTCAAGCCGGTTTTGTAATGATTGGTTTGGTTGCAGGCACAGAAGCCGGTTTCTCCAGCATGATATTTTATCTGTTGGTTTACCTGTTTATGAACTTGGGCGCTTTCGCCTGCATCATTCTGTTCTCGCTGCGGACTGGAACCGACCAAATTAGCGAATACTCTGGTTTGTATCAAAAAGACCCGCTGCTAACTTTAACGTTGAGTATTTGCCTGCTTTCTCTCGGCGGAATTCCGCCCCTGGCTGGATTTTTCGGCAAAATCTATCTGTTCTGGGCCGGCTGGCAAGCTGGACTTTACGGCTTAGTTATCCTGGGATTAATTACCACCGTGGTTTCGATTTACTACTACATCCGCGTTGTCAAGATGATGGTAGTAAAAGAACCTCAAGAGATGTCAGACGCGGTGAAAAATTATCCAGAAGTTCGCTGGAACGTTCAGGGAATGCGGCCTTTGCAGGTCAGCGTTGTACTCGGGTTAGTTGCGACCAGTTTGGCGGGAATTTTGTCTAATCCTTTGTTTAATTTAGCTAACGATGCTGTTACCAAGACTCCCATGTTGCAGTCGGCATTGAGTCAGGTGCAACCTGTAGTGGCTGCAAAAGTAGAATCGGATTTCTTGTCTCGCCGGGATTAATTTTTCCTGGTTTTGAAATAGTGGAAAACGCCTGACTCTTTGAAGTTGGGCGTTTCTTTTTTGTTGTGATATACTGTTAATTATGATTTTTAACCGCAGATAAACGCAGATAAACGCAGATAAACGCAGATAAAAGTTAGTACAGAGGCAACAATGTTAGTACAAAGTAAGGAAAAGTTTTATTCTCCAGATGAGTACCGGGAGTTAGAGGAAACTGCCGAGTTTAGAAATGAATACCGGGATGGAGAAATTGTAAAAATGAGTGGTGCTAGTATTAATCACAGCCGGATTATCCGAAATTTGAGTAGAGTCTTGGGAAATTTGCTTGAGGGGCAGCCATATGAGCTTTTTCACAACGATTTGCGGTTGTGGATTCCTCGGTACCGACGGGGAACTTACCCGGATGTGATGGTGATTGAAGGGGAGCCAGTTTTTACCGAGGGACGCAGTGATGAGATCCTCAATCCGATGCTCATCGTGGAATTGCTTTCTAAGTCTACCAAAGATTTTGATCGAGAGGATAAATTTCGGTTTTATCGATCTATCCCTGAATTCCGTGAATATGTGTTAGTCAATCAATCTGAGTTTTTAGTCGCACAATATATTAAAACAGAATCAAATGAATGGTTGTTTCGGGAATATGAGGGAGAATCAGCAATAGTTTCTTTTGCTTCCTTGGGAGTGCAAATGTCGATGAGCGATATTTATGCAAAAGTGGTATTTGAAACCTCTGAAACAGAAGCACAAGAATCAAATTAATTGGTTGCTTTCTGCAAATCCCCGATTTCTGAATCAAATTCATTGGCGAGCGAGATTGTCACCAAAAAGTAGGGGATTTGCTTGGTTTATTCCAGAGTTTCAATAGCTAAATTAAGAGTAAAATTAGATGAATGTAATTTGGTTACTATTAAAAGCTTCTTGGTTAAATGTTTCCATCGCCATACTCACCGGCTTAATTAGTGGCGGTTGCAGCGCTATGTTAATTTCCCTAATTAACCGTGCAATCAGCGACAATTCCAATGGTAATTTAGTCTGGTATTTTGCGGGATTAGCAATATTGGCTCTTTTGAGTGGCTTTGTATCCCAATTTTTGTTAATCTATCTCTCTCAAGAAGCAGTTTACAATCTGCGTCTGAGTTTGAGCCGAGGGATTTTGTCTACTCCTTTGCGGAATTTGGAAGAGTTGGGGGCCAACCGCTTGCTGGCAACTCTCACTGATGATGTGGGAACCCTTTCTAATACTATATTTTTGATTCCTTTTCTCTGTGTTGATATCGCCGTTGTTGTCGGCTGTTTAACTTATTTAAGTACGATTTCTGGTACGGTTTTTGTTGTTGTATTTGGTTTTCTGGTGCTGATGATTGGCACGGTGCAGTTGTTGCTCAACAAAATGCGGAAATTCTTCGATTTAGCCAGAGAAGAACAAGATATATTGTTTAAGCATTTTCGCAGTATTACTGATGGAATTAAGGAACTCAAACTGCATTCCTTGCGCCGCCAAGAGTTTTTTACGGAACAATTGCAGGTGAGTGCTGATGCTTCCCGGGATTATAACGTGACTGCTTTGAATACTGGTGCAGTTGCGATTGGAGTCGGGCAATTGCTATTTTTTATGCTGATGGGTTTGCTGCTGTTTGCTTTGCCGAAATTTGTGCCAGTTTCTACACCTGTTTTGTCAGCTTACATTCTGACAAGTACCTATTTAATGTCTCCGTTTCAGAATATTTTGCAAAGGTTGCCGGCGATTTTTCGTGCTAATACTTCTGTGGAGAAGATAGAGAGAATGGGATTGGCTTTGGCGAGTCAAGCTGAGATAAATTCAACGGTTAAACCGTTTCAAACTGCTGGGTGGAAGACACTGGAGTTAAAGGGAATAATTCACAGCTATCCGGGAGAAAAAGAAGACAGCAATTTTATTTTGGGCGAGCTGAATTTGAAGTTTCATCCGGGTCAATTGGTGTTTATAATTGGCGGGAATGGCAGCGGGAAGTCTACTTTAGCTAAGTTAATCACTGGTTTGTACATTCCTGAATCGGGAGAAATCCTCCTAGATGGTCAGCCAATTACTGAGGAAAATCGAGAGTGGTACAGGCAGCATTTTTCTGCGATTTTTTCGGATTTCTATCTGTTTGAAAGGCTTTTGGGGATGACTAATCACGATTTGGACAAGCAGGCGGCTGAATATTTGCGAGAGTTTCATTTGGAGAATAAAGTTCAGGTGAAAGACGGAGTTTTGTCAACTACGGCTTTGTCTCAGGGACAGCGAAAGCGGCTGGCTTTGCTGACGGCGTATTTGGAAGATAGACCGATTTATTTGTTTGATGAATGGGCTTCGGATCAAGACCCGTTTTTCCGGGATATTTTTTACAAGCAGTTGCTACCGGAGTTGAAGGGGCGGGGGAAAACGGTGTTTGTGATTAGTCACGATGACCGCTATTTTGATTTAGCCGATCGCGCAATTAAACTAGATTACGGTAAAGTAGAGTATGACCGATAAAATTGATAACTACCGAATTGTCGAAACTTTGACCGAAAGCCAGGTTTCCGACTTGATGGATTTGTACAAAAACGAGTTTTGGAGCGACAAGCGGACGCGGGAGGATGTCGTGAAAATGCTGGCGGCGACTGATGTTATCATTGGTTTTGTCGATGAGAGCGATCGACTAATTGGCATTACCCGCGTCATTACCGATTTCGTGTACAGAGCCATGATTTTTGATGTCATTATCAAGCCGACACACAGAAAAATGGGACTGGGTGCGAAGTTGATGGATGCAGTTTTAACTCATCCCGAACTGCAAGCTGTCGAGCATTTTTATCTTAATTGTTTGCCGAACATGATGCCGTTTTACGAGCGTTGGGGTTTCACGGATGATGTGGGCGAACTTAAGTTTTTGCGGCGAACCACAGGCTGAACTCCGCTTGTTTAAAGCTCCAATTTTTCTCGGATTGCGTCTTCTTTGAAACCTACTAAAACAGCCGTTCCATTTTTAACGAAAAGAGGACGTTTCAGCAGCATCGCATCCTTTGCAAAAGCCTCCACCCACTGTTCGCTAGTCCAATTGTTCTTGTCCTCGCCCAAAGCGCGGTAAGATTGACCGGAAGTATTTCGCATGGGTTGAAAGCCCAAAGCAGCTACCCAGCTTTGAATTGTTTCGCGAGTCGGCGGCTGTTCTTTTGTGTTAATGAACTCGTAAGTAACAGCACTATCTTGGAGCCACTGGAAAGCTTTTTTGCAGGTTCCGCAGTTCGGGATTCCGTAAACTTGAATTGACATAATAATGATTGTTGACTGTTGACGGTTGACGGTTGACTGTTTGCTAATAACAACTAACAACTGACAACTGACAACTGACTACTAACTAATGACTAATGACTACTGACTAATCTAGCTTGTTGAACCCATTTTTGCACGCGATCGACCGAAGGAGTCAAATCATTGCGCTGCATTGTCGCTACGTGCAGTCTTAAGACTTGTTGGTGCAATCTCTCCACGGGCATTTGAGCTAATTGAGCCGCAGAAGCAACCCCGGCGTGAAGTAACAGCCCGCAATATTGACAGCCTACACTCGGAATTCGAGCCAAATTAGCCATCGCTACCCATTTATTAACATATTGAATGTTAATCTGTAATTGATGGGCTAGTAACGCTTTCGCAGCCGGTGTTTTGGTTATGCGAATTAGTTGTTCGGTTGTGGTGATGCTGCACTCTTCCAGTTGAGATTGGTTTTCCTTGCTTAATCCCGGTAAATGTGCGATCGGCCAGTCGCGTACTTGCAAGGAACTTTGAGGAGCTTTCTGAGCAGTTTTCATGTTTTTTCAGTGAATTTTACTTATACTTTAAATTCTAAAATATAAAACAGTCAATAGAGGCGATCGCTTATGTCATAAAATTAAAAAAAACCAGACAAACAAATTTGGCCGATCGCGGGTGTTGCCGCAGGCGATGCTAATTGTCGCAGGAGTAGCACTTTCAGCCTTTTTGTCCTAGCAGTCTGGCAGTGTTATTGCTGCACAAAATCATGCCGGCGATGACGACAAACTCGATCGAAAAGCCAACCAAACAGATAATAGCAAGGAAGAAAATAAAGATGAGACTTTTTCAAAAAATGACTGCCAAGTTTGCAGTCAGGATTTTAGTGCTTTAATGCCGAGAATCAAAAAACTCCCGGCTTACTGCAAACCAAACTCAAAATAATCGGTTTTTACCCATGAAAATTACAAAAAGTGATGATTCTTTAGCAAATAGTTTACACCAACGGCGGCAAAAACTCGCCTCTTTAATTAATTTTCCTACAATTCTCTGGTCTGGCCGCAGCACTCCTCGCAACTATCCGGCTCTGACTTTTCCTTTTCGCGCCAGCAGTCACTTTCTATATTTTTCGGGTTTGCCCTTAGAAAATGCTGCCATTCGCTTAGAATCTGGCAAATTAGAACTGTTCTTAGATGACGCACCTGCTAGCAGCACTCTTTGGCACGGAGAAATGCCGAAAAGAGCAGAAATTGCCGAATTAATTGGGGCTGATGCTGCTTTCCCAATGGCCGAATTGAAATCGCGATCCTCTTCGAGGGCTCCGCTAACGACAAATGCAGCAACTATCGCCGTTCAGGATGCTTTCACTCAGTTACAACAGTCTCAAATTCTCGATCGCCCTTTGGCACCGCCCACATCCCCAACGGGAATCGACCTAGAATTAACCAAGGCGATCGTATCTCTGCGCCTGAGCCACGATGCAGCCAGTTTGGCGGAATTGCGTCAAGCTGCGGCTGTTACTGTAGAAGCTCACAAAGCGGGAATGGCGGCAACCCGGAATGCTCAAATTGAAGCAGGGGTGCGCGCTGCAATGGAAAGTGTCATCATCTCGGAAAACATGACCTATGCCTATCCCAGTATCGTGACTGTGCATGGAGAAGTGCTGCACAGCGAACATTATCACAATTCCCTACAAACAGGAGATTTGCTGTTAGCAGATGTCGGTGCAGAAACATCAACGGGATGGGCGGCTGATGTGACTCGCACTTGGCCTGTTTCTGGCAAGTTTTCTCCGACTCAAAGAGCGATTTACGATGTAGTTTTGGCAGCGCACGATGCTTGTATTGATTACATTAGTCCGGGAGTGGAATATCAAGATATTCACCTGTTAGCTGCTCGGATTATGGCGGAAGGATTGGTTGATTTAGGTATTTTGCGGGGCAATGTTGAAGATTTGGTAGAAATGGATGCTCACGCCCTATTTTTTGTACACGGAATCGGACATTTAATCGGTTTGGATGTTCACGATATGGAAGATTTAGGAGATTTGGCTGGCTATGAAGAAGGAAGAACGAGAAGCAGTCGGTTTGGGTTGGGGTTTTTGCGGCTGAATCGAGTTTTGCGTCCGGGAATGCTGGTATCGATCGAACCGGGATTTTATCAAGTTCCGGCAATCTTAAACAACCCAGAAAACCGCACAAAATATGAAGATTTTGTAAAGTGGGAAGAGTTGGAAAAATTTGCCGATGTGCGGGGAATACGCATAGAAGATGATATACTTGTCAGCGAAAAGGGTGGAGAAGTATTGACAGGCAAATTGCCGACAAAAGCTCCGGAGATTGAGGAGTTAGTTGCGCTAAATACGTAAGTATAGCCGAGTTCTATGGCACATACGCAGTTATATACAGGTGTGAAAAAAGATAAAAATGAAGAAAGGTTGGCCAACAAATCTTTTGATATTAGCTAAAAAACTGGTTTCGCAAGTCAGAAAAATCGTACCACTGATACTTCCACGCATTGTTCGCAAACCTGTATCCTCGCCGCCGCCGATGCAAGCTGCACCTTTGCCCAGCAACGAAGAAGAGAGGGTAGAAGCACTTCACGACTACAACATTCTCGACACAGAAGCCGAAGCAGCTTTTGATGACCTAACAGCTTTAGCATCCTATATTTGCGGCACTCCTATTGCTTTAGTAAGCTTAATAGATTCTAACCGACAGTGGTTTAAATCAAAAGTCGGTCTGGAAGCCCCAGAAACTCCGAGAGAGTCAGCTTTTTGCGCCCACGCTATTTTAAATCCCAACGAAGTGCTAGTTGTACCCAATGCTCTAGAAGACGATCGCTTTGTCAGCAATCCGCTAGTAACTTCCGATCCAAATATTCGGTTTTATGCTGGAGCGCCGCTAGTAACTCCTGACGGTTATCCGATCGGCACTTTGTGCGCGATAGATACAGTTCCTCGTAATCTCACCCCACAACAGCTAGAAGCGCTGCGGACTTTAGGACGGCAAATTATTAACCAAATGGAGTTGCGAATTAATCTGACTAAATTAAAGCGCGCACATATCAGGAACAAACAAGTAGAAGCAAAACTCCGTTCTACAGACGAGCAAATTGTCAATTTTTTAGAAGGAATGAGCGATGCTTTTTTTGCTTTAGATACCCAGTGGCGATTTACTTACGTTAATTACAAAGCAGGGCAATTTTTTCAGCGCTCGCCGGAAGAACTTTATGGTAAAAATTTTTGGGAAGAGTTTCCCGAATTAGTAAATTCTGATTTTTATGAAGAGTATCATGGAGCTGTAGCGAAACAAGTTGGAGTGAGTTTTGAAAAATATTATCGCCGCTTAAAAGTGTGGTTGGAAGTCCGGGCTTTTCCTAGTTACGACGGTATTTCGGTGTTTTTTCACGACATCACCAAGCGTAAGCAGATGGAATCGGCACTCAGGAAAGAACAGAACAAAACTGAAAATTTACTGCTAAATCTTTTGCCCGAACCGATAGCCGACAGGTTGAAGGACGAACCGGGGGTAATTGCAGACAAGTTTGAAAAAGCAACAATTCTTTTTGCTGACTTGGTGAATTTCACCCAAATTTCTACCACTATGTCTGCAACTAAATTAGTATACTTGCTGAATGAAATTTTCTCAGCTTTTGACGAACTGACTGAGAAGCACGGCTTAGAAAAAATCAAGACGATCGGGGACGCTTACATGGTAGCAGGCGGTATTCCCATTGAACGCCCAGACCACGCAGAGGCGATCGCCGAAATGGCGCTGGATATGCTAGTAGCAATTGAGAAATTAAATGTGAAGCTAGACGCGCAATTTGACCTCCGCATCGGGATTAATAGCGGCCCGGTGGTAGCAGGGGTAATCGGCACTAAAAAATTTATTTACGATTTGTGGGGAAATGCGGTAAATACAGCCAGCCGTATGGAATCTCACGGCATAACAGGCCGCATTCAAGTCAGCCACTATACTTATGAGTTACTGAAGGATAAATATGAATTTGAAGATCGCGGCGAGATCGAGATTAAAGGTAAAGGGCAAATGCAAACTTATTTACTGACGGGCCGGAAAATAGCAAGCGCTCTCAAAATTGCAGAGTAAATAAAACAAAGACTTGAAAGTACGTAATTGTTGAGGGAAATTCTAGAGGCTGCGATCGATCGCCTCTTCGGTGCGATCGCCCGCTCGGCAGAACGGCTGCAGCAGAGCAGCCAAATAAGATTATGCTATAGACAGAGATATCCGAGCAATCCTATGCGCGGTACTCGACGTTATAAAAATACTAAGTTGAAGCCGTCGGAGCCTTTAATAATGGTTCAATTTCATATTCAAACAGATAGCGATATTCCAGCATCCACCCAACTATTCAATCAAATCAGGTTTGCGATCGCCTCGCGACAATTTCCGCCCGGACACCGCTTGCCCAGCACCAGACAGCTAGCCATGCAGACCGGTTTGCACCGCAACACCATCAGCAAAGTATACCGACAGCTCGAAAATACCGGACTCGTAGAAGCCCAAGCAGGCTCGGGCATTTACGTCCGCGCTCAAGGCCACGAAGGCGGCAGCAAACTCAAATCCCCCATCCTCGAAGAATATCCCCTTGCCAACAAAATAGTGCAAGAAAGTATGGATCAACTGCTGGGACAGGGCTGTACGCTCAACCAAGCGAGGGAGTTATTTTTGGCCGAAATTGACTGGCGGCTCAGGTGCAGCGCCCGAGTGGTCGTCACAGCCCCCGCAGAAGACATCGGCGTGGGCGAGCTGATGGCGAAAGAACTCGAACAAGCTCTCCGCATTCCCATACAGTTAGTGCCGATGGAACAGCTAGGTACTTTTTTGGATCAAATCTCTTCGGGAACTGTGATCACCAGCCGGTATTTTATCGGAGAAGCAGAATCGATTTCGGCACCGCGTTCTGTGCGAGTGATTCCCGTAGACATCTACGACTACAGCCAGGAAATCCAGCTAGTGGGGGGTTTGCCGAAAGACAGTTATTTGGGGCTCGTCAGCCTGAGTCCGGGAATGCTGCGATCGACCGAAGTCATCATCCACAGCATCCGGGGAGAGGATTTGCTGGTGATGACGGCCTTGCTGTCAGACGACTACAAGATTAACTCGATCGTGCGATCGGCCAGAACAATTTTCTGCGACCAACCGAGTTTTGCTACAGTAAAAGCTGCTATTAACGCCGCCAGAGAAGATATTATTCGTCCCCCGCAACTGGTATGCTGCGAAAATTACATCGGCTCTAAGTCGATTAATTTGCTCAAGCGCGAGTTGGGCTTGGGATGACGAAGGAAGAAGGAAGAAGGCAGAAGGAAGAAGGCAGAGGGAAGAAGGAAGAAGGAAGAAGGAAGAAAAACAATTCAACTTTTTTAAGTTACCAATCCCAATCCCCAATGCCCAATGCCCCAATCCCAATGCCCAATGCCCAATTACCGATTACCAATTACCCATTAGGATTATCTATGACAATTGAAATCCAACCTTCAATTAATGTTAAAACCGCGATCGAAACCCGGCGGGCCGCGCGCAGCTTCCAACCCGATCCGATTCCCCCAGCAATATTGGCAGAGATTTTGCGGTTGGGAGTGCGATCGCCCTCTGGTTACAACTTGCAGCCTTGGCGGTTTATTGTACTTCAAGACCAAGCCAGCAAAGAAAAATTAAAAGCTTGCGCCTTCGACCAGCGCCAAGTGGTAGAAGCCCCAACAGTATTAATTTGCTGTGGCGATCGGCGCGCCACCGGGTCCAAAAACACCGAAGCCGTCATCGAATTGGGCAAAACCACAGGCGCAATGAATGACAATTTAGCCGGTTATATGCGACAAGCAATCCCGCAATTGTTCGAGAACCGTCCCTCCTTCGACTCCCTAGAAGCTTGGACAAACAGACATACAATGCTCGCAGTAGCCCACTTAATGATTGCAGCTAAAAGTTTTGGGGTAGACAGTTGTCCGATGGAAGGTTTTGTCAGCGCTAAGGTGAAAGAAGCCTTTCAAATTCCCGAAGAAGTAGATGTTTGCTGTTTGCTGCCACTTGGTTATGCAGCACAACCTTTGAAACAATATGGCGGGCGCTTTGACGTGACTCAAGTTTATTACAGCGAAAGTTATGGACAGGCTTTGCAAGCTGAGATTTGAGAGTTAAGATTTTGTGGGAACTTGAATTTTAAGAGTTAAGATTTGGAATGGATCGGTGCCAAAGTTCAAACAAATCAAAAATCCCGACAGTTCTGCAATCTAAAATCTAAAATTCAAAATCTAAAATCGAAAGTGGTGAGTTCAGGCAGAGGAGAAAATATGACAGTAGCAACGCGACAAAGCAACGCACAAATTCTAGAAGTAAAGTTGCAGCAGCACTTGCAAGCAGCCGGATTTAAAAAATTACCGCTTTATATTAGTTGCGATTTTCGAGATGAATCTTTAACGGTTGTGGGAGAACATCCGCGCAGTTTAGTTCTCAAAGCCAAACCGACTTTTGCGGTGCTAGAAGCAGCAATTCTCGAAATAGAACCAGAATCTATTCAACAGATTGGGCTTTGCCTAAAAATCACCGGGCAAAAACAGCCTTATGCTTTCCATTCTTTTACCATGCACAACCCTGTTTTGTCAAGACCAAAAACAGTGCAACTGCTGAAAAAACCGGAGAATCTACCTGCTGGGGAAACGGGGATAGTGGTAACAGAAAATGCGGCGGAAGCAGCCGATATACCCGAGGAGATACCGTTAGAAACGGATGTTAAAGATGCGGGTGGTGAAGAATATTTTCCCGATTGGTCGGATAGTTCCAACAATTCCGATCCGATCGCCTTTAAGGTGGCTGCAATACCAGTAGATATTGCCGACAATCCCTTCAATCCGCTGGATATGGAAGCGGTAACAGTTGTCCAAAAACCCAAGCATTCACCGTTTGCGATGCTGGCTGCTGCAGGAATGGTCAGCATGGCGGCGCTAATTTTGGCAGGCGGTTATTATATGCTGAGCCGCCCCTGCGTCATCGGAGAATGTACTGCATTAGCTAATGCCAAGCAGTTGAGCGAGAATTCGACGAAGACGCTGAAAACCTCAAAAGTTGCCAACAGCCCCCAAGAAGCGCAGCGACAGTTAAAACAGGCGATCGCCCTTTTAGAACCGATTCCCTCATGGTCAATTCATCGCGGTGAAGCTCAAAGCGCCCTGGAAAACTACCGTTCGCAAAATCAGAATTTAAACTCTGCGATCGATGCAGCGCGCCTGGCACAGTCAGCAGCCCAGAAAACCCAAAATCCGCCTTATTCTGCCGAGGACGGGCAAAAAGCGCAAGCTCTGTGGCAAAGTGCGATCGCCGAACTCGGAGAAATCCCCCCAGACAGCCCGGTTTATCCGTTTGCTCAGAGAAAAAGTAAGGAATACCGGAAGAATGTAGCAACTGGAAATCGCCAGTTAAGCACAGAGAAACAAGCCGAAAAAACGCTGCTCGCCGCCAAAAGTACAGCCCAAATAGCAGAAGCTCGCGAAGCAGTAGCTCAGACAGCGGAGACTTGGGATCAAGTGCAAGCAGGTTGGGAAGAATCCCTCGAAATCCTATCAGGAATTCCCACGAGCACGACATCTTACCAACAAGCTAAACTGCTAGTTCCTAAATACGAAACCAAACTTTCAGAAGCGATTGAGCGCAAAAATGTCGAAGGAATTTCGGAAAATGCGTATACTCAAGCTGTGACTTTAGCAGCGGAAGCTCAAATTTTCGAGGGCAAAAACGCCTGGTTTAAAGCATCTGAATACTGGCGGAGAGCTTTGAGTTACGCGGAGCAAGTGCCGGCGGCAACTTCATTTTCCCAGAAAGCCCAACCGCTGATCGCTTCCTACAAAACTTCATTGCAGCAAGCAGAAGTAAGGTTGCAGGAAGAAAGAAACCTGCAAAAAGCGCGCACGGATTTAGATAGAACTTGTAAAGGCAACCCCAAGATTTGCGACTATACTGTTAGCAAAGATTTGATTGCCGTGCAGATGACTCCAGGTTACGTGCAGAAACTGCAACAAACTTTCATCCAAGCGGAAAACAACAACGCTACCAAGACTCGCCAAGCTGTACAAAATCACGTTCAAACATTGCAAAAAGCTTTGGAGGCGATCGCCGAAAACGCCAAAATCCCGATGCAGGTGTACGATGGCGAAGGCCAGCGGATTG
This sequence comes from Microcoleus sp. FACHB-61, assembly GCA_014695295.1. Lineage (GTDB taxonomy): Bacteria > Cyanobacteriota > Cyanobacteriia > Cyanobacteriales > Microcoleaceae > Microcoleus. Next base: position 149,876 of record JACJNY010000059.1, read on the forward strand.
GGAGTCACGAACCGAAGTAGCGCGTTAAAGTGCATTGAAGTGCGATCGTCCTAGCTCAGCTTAATATCCGCCGCGTCATGTTTGTGGAGATGTTAGGTTGAGCTTGTCTGGCTAAACTAGGTGTAGGAGTAGTTAGTCATCAAAAGTTTGGCTATGATTCCGATTTGGGTTGTTAGAGAAAACAAGGAAGGAATTGGCGATGGCACGAGATGAGGCGTATCGGGAAGCAGAGCGGCGTATTGAAAATGCACGGCAAGAGGGTGCAATAAAGCTCGATCTCAGCAACATTGAACTGACGGAAGTGCCAGAGTCGATCGCATCCCCCACCCATTTACAAAGGCTTTACCTCTTCAACAACCAACTGACGGAACTGCCAGAGTCGATCGCATCTCTCACCAAGTTGCAAGTGCTTAACCTCTCGTACAACCAACTGACGGAACTGCCAGAGTCGATCGCATCCCTCCTCCAGTTGCAAATGCTTTTCCTCGACAACAACCAACTGAGGTCACTGCCAGACTTGATCGCATCCCTCACCCAATTGCAAGTGCTTTTCCTCAACAGAAACCAACTGAGGTCACTGCCAGAATCGATCGCCTCCCTCATCCAGTTGCAAGAGCTTTACCTCCAAAACAACCAACTGAGGTCACTACCAGAGTCGCTCGCCTCTCTCACCCAGTTGCAAATGCTTAACCTCCAAAACAACCAAATGAGGTCACTGCCAGAGTCGCTCGCCTCTCTCACCCGGTTGCAAAAGCTTAATCTCCAAAACAACCAACTGAGGTTACTACCAGAGTCGATCGCCTCTCTCAGCCAGTTGCAAAGGCTTGACCTCGACAACAACCAACTGAGGTTACTACCAGAGTCGATCGCCTCTCTCAGCCAGTTGCAAACGCTTAACCTCCCAAACAACCAACTGAGGTCACTGCCAGAGTCGATCGCATCTCTCACCCAGTTGCAACAACTTAACCTCGACGGCAACCCTCTCAACCCCGACCTCGCTGCCGCCTATCAACAAGGCAGGCAAGCCCTCTTCCAATACCTCCGGGCAACAGCGGAAGGACAGGTAACGCTGAACGAAGCTAAGCTGATCCTAATTGGTGAAGGTGAAGTTGGTAAAAGTTGTCTGTTGGGGGCATTGCGGGGAGATCAATGGGTGGAAGGTCGCCCCACCACTCACGGGATTGAGATTAAACCAGTCGCTGTCACCCATAGCGGCACAGAAATCACCCTAAATGGTTGGGATTTTGGCGGTCAACGGGTTTATCGATCGACGCACCAGTTGTTTTTCAGTGCTCCAGCCGTGTATCTCGTGGTGTGGAAGCCACGGGAAGGCCCCCAGCAGGGCTTTGTCAAAGAGTGGATTACGCTGATCAAGCATCGGCAACCGGAGGCGAAGGTGCTGGTAGTCGCCACCCACGGCGGCCCCGGACAGCGACAGCCTGATATTGACAGACAGGAGATTCTGGATAGATTCGGCAGCGATATGGTGCTTGGTTTCTTCTACGTAGACAGCAAACCCACCAATGACAGGAATTGCACCGGACTTGCACACTTAAAAGAAGCCATTGCTAGTGTTGCCGCCTTTCTTCCTGAAATGGGGCGAACCGTTCCCGGCAAGTGGCAGCGAGTCCGGGAAATTTTGCAAACCAACAACAAAGCCTATCTACCCTACGATGATGTGATTGCCCTCTGCGCCCAACAGGGAATCGATAAGGAGCAGGCAGAACTATTTCTTCGCATTTCCCATACGTTAGGGCATTTCATCCACTACGATTACGACCCCATCCTGCGCGATATCGTCATCCTCAAACCCGACTGGCTGGCAAAAGCGATCAGCTTTGTGCTAGACGATCAAATGACCCGCCAACGCAACGGTTTAGTTGAATTTGACCATCTCAGTCAGTTATGGAGTCATCCGCCAATTGCCGATGAGGAAGGCTATCCCTCAGAACTGCATCCGATCTTTCTACGGTTGATGGAGCGCTTCGATCTCTCCTATCGAGTAGTGTTCGAGCCCGCTAAAACCAGCAATACCAGCCTGATTGCTCAACTTGTACCGGATATCCGCCCGCAATCAAAATTAAGCGCCAATTGGGGAGAACAACCAGAACCCGGAGACAGACAACAGGTGCAAATCTGCCGCATTGTAGATAATCGTGGGCAGTTCGCAGTAGCAGAAGGGCTATTTTATCAGTTGATTGTCCGCTTGCACAAATACTCGCTGGGTCGCTCCAATTACGAAAAAAGCATCCACTGGCAACGGGGTTTGATGCTGGACCACGACTACAACGGTCGGGCATTGCTGGAATATATTGATACCGATGTAAAAATCACTGTGCGGGCCGCTTATCCAGAAAGGTTTCTGTCTTATCTCACCGAAGAGATTAAATCGCTAGTCGAGAATTTCTGGGAAGGATTGGATTGTAACGTGATGGTTCCTTGCATTACGCCTTGCGGTAAGAATGATCCTGGAAACGGACTATTTGAAATAGAGAAACTAATTGAAAGCAGAAAAGAAAATCGTAATGAGTTTCCGTGTCCTCAGTGTGGTAAATGGCAAAATATCGATTGCTTGTTGAATAATGCACCGATGGCTCAACCTTCTGCTCAGATATTGTTGACTGCAAAACTCACAGATGTGCAAGATACATTAGCGCAAGTAATTCGCCAAGAAATATCCGCCAAAGATGGGCGAGATCAAGAACGATACGACCAACTGACAAAAAAACAGCTTGCTACTATGAGCCAGGTCGATCAGCAGTTGGCAGATACGATGAAGATGCTCACCGATGAAGCTAAAGATGGGCCGCGCCTGTTCAGCTTTAAGCCTATGAAAACTGGGTTTTTAGATCGTCCCAAGTGGACGCATACCAAGTTTCAACTCACCCTCTGGTGCGAACATTCTCGTTTACCCCTACCTGCGTTAAATCCTAACGACAAGCAGAAGGGAGTTTATGAATTTACTATACGAAATGAGCAGTTCGCCAAAGTAGTCCCCTATTTGAAAATCGTGACGGGAATTCTTAGCCTAGTTTTACCTGTCGCCGCCTCAGCAACCAAGCTAATATTAGATGAAGCTGCCTACAAAGTCATTGAAAATCAACTCGATTTAGGACAAAAAAGCATCGATTCTATCTCAAAAGGGAGCGAAATTATTGATTCGTCTACCAAAAGTGATGCCTCTGATTTGGCACAGGGTGAAGCAATCCGTGCCCAAGGCTCGATATTGCGAGAACTACACGCTCTTTTGAAAGAGAAAGATGCGAGTTTTGGTGGTCTAGTGCGGGTGCAGAACCAACGTCGCGAATTTCTCTGGGTTCATCCAGATTTTGTGAAAGAGTATTAATTGCGGAATCGGCGACTAAAATCGCTAGTATACTGTATAAAAGGATGTTAGCAATCAAATGCTAGAAAAGGTAAAACTTCATAACTTTAAAAGTCATCAAGATACAGAAATTAATTTTGACAATTCACGCTTACACGCACTCGTAGGACAAAACAGTTCTGGTAAAACATCCATTTTGCAAGCATTGCATTATCTCAGTCTGCTTGCTAATTCATCATTTGCCAATATTTTTCAGTATGAAAGAGCGCCTCAATTTATTACAACAATTGGGGAAAATAATATGTCTGTTACTGCAAGTGGTTATTGGGGATACCATCCTCGGGCTGATTGGGAAGCTTCCTATAGCTGGACACAAAGCTTTGACCCTGCTTGGTCTCCGATAGCATCATGGAAAGTGGATGGAGAACCTGGAAATGTGCAAGGATGGTCAAGTTCACTAAGCGATGCTAAATATCCACTTCCTAAATCTTTGAGACACTCAGTTCATCTTAAGCTAGTAGCTACTAATCTTGCTAAAGCAGCTTACAGCGGTGCAATTACCCCACGAGTTGAGTTTGATGGTTCAGGGTTAGCACCTACCTTAGACTATCTTCGTGACGAAGCTGCAGATGAATTTCAATCTTTACAAGAAAGGTTGAAACGGATTGTACCAGGTGTACGCGAAGTAGGCGTGAAACGAGCCAAAGTTATGGTCAGTCGCCAACGCTTAATTGAAGTCGATGGCAAATCTATCTCCTACGAAGAAAGTCAGGAAATTGTAGGAAAAGAAGTTGTCCTAGATATGGATACCGGTAAGCGTATTCCAGCCCATGCGATTAGCGAAGGAACAATGCTCGCTCTAGGATTATTGACTGTTTTGATGGATCTCAATCAACCTAATTTAGTGTTACTAGATGATGTTGAACAGGGACTCCACCCAAAAGCGCAACGAGAATTAATCGCTGTTTTTAAGGGAATTATTCAAGACAACAGCAATCTGCAAATTATTTTTTCTACCCATTCTCCTTACATTGTGGATGAACTTATTCCTTCTCAAGTTCATGTATTAAGTAACAACAATTTAGGTGTGACTCGTTGCAAACGATTGGATGAACATCCTGATGTAGAATGGGCAAAACAAACTTTAACCACCGGAGAATTCTGGGATGCGGAGGGAGAAGATTGGGTGGTTGCAGGAGAAATAAATGATTGAGTTCGTGGTGATTGTGGAAAGTAGCGCCGATGCAAGAACCGCTACTAAATTAGCCGATCGCCTTTTAGTGGATAAAATTGATTGGTTAGACTCTGGACAGCTTCAATATTTATTTCGTTGGAGTGGCTTACAAGAAAATACAGAACATTCCTGTTGGCAAGATATTAATCAAATTATAGATAATTTGCAACAAAGCTTAGGATTCCGTCCTCCAAGGTATTTAGGTCATGGTAAAGATGGAGCATTAAAAGCTGATGGTGCAGCAGCTATAAAAATTCTGAATTTAGTACGATTTCTTCAAAAAACACGACAGATTAAAGCAGTTCTCCTGATCCGGGATTTAGACAATCAACCTCAGCGAAGAGAAGGTATTGAGCAAGCACGTTCTGCACACATCAATCGACCACCTAAATTAGAAATTATTATTGGTACAGCCGACAGAATGCGGGAAGCCTGGGTCTTGAATGGGTTTATTCCATCTAATCAAGAGGAAGAACAAATTCTTCAAGATATAACGAGCCAATTGACGTTTAATCCTTGTAATGAGTCACACAAATTACGATCTAACTCATGGAAAGAACCCGATCGCATTAGAAATCCTAAAGTTGTTGTCGAAAAGCTAACAGGTGGCAAGATGGAGCGCGAACAACAGTGCTGGGAAGAGACGAGTCTGGAATATCTACGAAAAAACGGTGTTCATACAGGCTTAACAGCCTATATTAATGAAATCGAGGAACGATTAATTCCAATCATTGGATCTGCTGAGTAAGATCAGCCCGATATTCCCTAAACCGGCCCCCACAGGATATTGTGGTCGATAAAGTCACGGGCGGGGCGGGTTTATGATATTTATCATTTGTATGGGAGATATTGGTGAACCCGCCCCTACGGTAATCATAATCAATTTACATCTACAATCACCAATTAACAATTACCATTTGATCAATTGTGCATCTTGATTGAAAAACTTCCGGGACAATCCCTCAGTCAACAGCAGAGTTGCGATTACAGTTGCCAGTGCTAACACAAACATAATCAAAATCTGGTAAGATGCTGCATCGAGAGGACTGACACCGCTCAGCATTTGACCAGTCATCATTCCGGGTAAAGTCACGATTCCTACCACCGTCATTGTATTTAAGAGCGGGATTAATCCAGCTTTGATGGCATCTTTGCGGTACTGCTTTACTGCTTGCTGCGGCGTGGAACCTAAACTTAAATGGGTTTCTATTTCTAACTGGCTGCTATTAACTGTACTGACAAGTCTTTCGCCGGCGATCGCCCCGGAGTTCATGGCATTGCCCAAAATCATACCCGCTAAAGGAATCAGGTATTGCGGTTCGTACCAAGGGTCAGGTTGCAAAATTAGCAAGTTTGTATAGGCGAGAGTCAATGCCGTACTGATAAAAATTGAACCCCAAACTAAGGGCAGTAAGTTCTTGATTTTTTTGCTGATGCGGTTGCTGGCAACCATGCTAGCTGTTGTCAGCATGATTGCTAAAACTGCTAAAACCAGCCAAGGATTTTTCCCCTCCGGGTCAAATACGACTGCGAGCACGTACCCGACTAAGATTAGCTGGATCAGGGTGCGCCCCGCCGCGATCGCGATCGCCCCCTCCAATCCCAATCCCTGCCACGCCGAAAGCCCGATCGCGATCGCCACCATCCCCAAAGCCCAACCCAAATCTGTAAAATCTAGCAGAATTAACACCGGCCCACCCTTTCGATAACGTGATTGTTTGCCTGTCCAAATATAAGATATTTGAATAAAGGTTTCTGGAAAACAGTTTTGCTGCAAGAATTTGCTTTGATAATGGTTGAAATTTATGGTGTGAAGAGTGAATAATGTTCCCCCCCTCGACTTAACCCGCCAATACGCCCAGATTGGCGACGAGATAACCGCTGCGGTGCAAAAAGTGCTTGCCTCTGGCGGCTACGTAGGCGGCCCGGCCGTGAAGAGTTTTGAACGAGAGTTCGCCGACTATATCGGCGTTTCCGAGTGCGTTGGCTGTAACTCCGGCACGGATGCGCTGATTTTGGCATTGCGAGCTCTCAAAATTGGCCCCGGCGATGAAGTCATTACCACTCCTTTTACCTTTTTTGCTTCGGCTGAGACAATTAGCGCCGTCGGCGCAACTCCCGTGTTTGTTGATATTGACAGCGGGACTTTTAATATGGATGTCGAACTCCTCGAAGCGGCAATTACCGAAAAAACCAAGGCAATTATGCCAGTGCACATCTTCGGCCAACCAGTAGACATGACTCGGTTGATGGAAATTGCGACTCGGCACAATTTAGCCGTAATTGAAGATTGCGCCCAGTCTGTCGGGGCCCAGTGGCAGTCTCGAAAAGTCGGCAGCATCGGCCATGTCGGCTGCTTCAGTTTTTATCCGACCAAAAATTTAGGCGCTTGCGGTGACGGTGGCGCGGTGACGACAAACGATCCAGCCCTCGCAGCTTCGATGCGAATGCTCAAAGAACACGGACAGTCTTCTAGGTATTTCTACGAAGAAATCGGCTACAACAGCCGTTTAGATGCCCTGCAAGCGGTGATTCTCAGCATAAAATTGCGGTATCTCGACAGTTGGAACGCCCAGCGGCGGGAGATAGCGACACTTTACAGCGAATTTCTCTCCCGCGTGCCCGGAGTTGCCGTCCCCAAAGAATTGCCGGAAGCAAAAGGAGTTTGGAATCAATACACGATCCGGCTGACAAGTCCAGAAGACGCGCAAAATCCCTCTGGCAATTTTCGAGATGGGATGCGGGCTCAGTTGCAGGAATGCGGCATCGGTTCGATGGTTTACTATCCGTTACCTTTGCACCTGCAACCTGTTTACAAATCTTTGGGCTATCAAGCAGGTCAGTTGCCAAAGGCCGAGCAAGTTTGTCGCGAGGTCTTGTCTTTGCCAATGTTTCCGGAACTGTCGAGGGATCAACAAGAGCGGACGATTTATGGGCTGAAAGATTGCTTGGCAAAGGCCGATCGCATCCGGTAGCTTTGGCGCGATGGCATCAGCGAGGGAAATGCAGGAGGAGAAAAGAATTGCAGGGTTGCAGTGGTGTGAGAATGTGCAGCGGTCAGGGAGAGCTGTTAAGTATTTTGACCGATCACTTGTACTTTTATGTACTATATTTAATGAAAAGAAACAAATTTAGGCTAGCAATCCGCCTCGAACGGGTGCATTTTCCGCTCGCCTAAAACTTGAAATGCGATCGGTCAATGATGAAGAAGGAAGAAGGAAGAGGGAAGAAGCCCGATGGAAGTCGGAAGAAGGAAGAAGAAAAAATAAAGAATGTTTGAACTTTCGACTTCCCATCCCCAATGCCCGATGCCCGATGCCCGATGCCCGATGGCCGATGCCCAATTCTCAATTTAACCTGTAATTTTCAGAAGATAAGAGGAAAATAAACGAGTGCCTCAGTATCAATTCACTCAGGCTAGACGCTACGATCCACAAGCGATCGCTCATTATTACCGCAACCGTCCTTGGAAAGCAATTTGGCGCGCAATTACCGTTATTTGGTCTTTTGCAGGCTTTGTGCTGGGGATGCTGTGGGACAGTTGGCAGCACGAAGTCGCAGCACACCAGCCGGAACGGGCCACCCACCTGCGACAAATACTCACTCGCTTGGGCCCAACTTTTATTAAAGTCGGCCAAGCCCTTTCTACCAGACCGGATTTGATCCGCAAAGACTTTCTCGAAGAATTGATCAAACTTCAGGATCAATTGCCACCCTTTGACTCGGTGCGAGCTTTCGAGATTATTGAAGCGGAACTCGATCGCAAAATTAGCGAAACTTATAGCGAAATTTCCCCCGAACCTGTCGCAGCGGCAAGTCTCGGTCAAGTCTACCGAGCTCGCCTCCTCACCGGGGAAGCAGTAGCAGTCAAGGTTCAGCGACCGAATTTGCTGCCAGTCTTGAGCCTCGATCTTTACTTAATGCGGTGGGCGGCTGGATGGTTGGGCCCGTTGCTGCCGCTGAATCTCGGTCACGACCTTTGTTTAATAGTCGATGAATTCGGTATCAAATTGTTCGAGGAAATTGATTATCTCAATGAAGGACGGAACGCCGAGAAATTTGCTACAAATTTTGCCGACGACCCGACAGTAAAAGTTCCCAGTATTTACTGGCGTTATACTTCAAAATGCGTTCTGACTCTCGAATGGATTGATGGCATCAAGCTGACAGATATAGAACGTGTTAAAGCCGCAGGTTTGGATACCGATAGTTTAATTGAAGTCGGAGTCCGCAGCGGTTTGCGGCAGTTGCTGGAACACGGATTTTTTCACGCTGACCCCCATCCGGGAAATCTCTTTGCCTTAGCGGACGGCCGCATGGCTTACATTGATTTTGGGATGATGGATCAGATGGAAGAAACAACTAAAGAAACTTTGGTTGATTCTGTCGTTCATTTGCTCAACAAAGATTACTTAGAGTTAGCGAAGGATTTTGTCAAACTTGGCTTTTTGACTCCAGATACAGATATTATGCCGATCGTCCCGGCGCTGGAATCTGTACTGGGTGATATCGTCGGCGAAAAGGTGTCAGATTTTAACTTCAAGACGATTACAGACCAGTTTTCGGAGTTGATGTACGATTATCCTTTCCGAGTGCCGGCGAAATTTGCCTTAATTATTCGCTCTCTGGTGACAGAAGAAGGTTTGGCGCTGACGCTGAATCCGAATTTCAAGATAGTCGAGGTGGCGTATCCTTATGTAGCGCGGCGTTTGTTGAACGGAGAATCTCCGGCACTGCGGCGGCGTCTGATTGAGGTATTATTCAAAGATGGCAAATTCCAGTGGAACAGGTTAGAGGACATGATCGCGATCGCCCGATCCGATCGCAGTTTCGACTTGCTCCCCACCGCCCAACTAGGCTTGCAATTTTTGCTGTCAGAGGAAGGGTCGTTTTTGAGACGCCAATTGATATTGGCTTTGATTGAGGACGATCGGCTCCACACCGAAGAAGTTCGTCGCCTGTGGAACTTAGTCAAGGAAGACTTGCAACCAGGTCGCCTGTTCAACGTTGCTCTAGGCGCTTTGGCGGATTTTTCCACAGCCGGAGCCGCGGCGCTGACTCGATTTTAATTAGAAGGAAGAGGGAAGAAGGAAGAAGTCCGATGCAAGTCGGAAGAGGGAAGAACGAAGAAGTCCGATGCAAGTCGGAAGAAAAATAATTCTACTTTTGCTGATTCCCAATTCCCAATTCCCAATTCCCAATTCCCAATTCCCAATTCCCAATTCCCAATTTCCAATTTCCAATTACCCAAATTAAGGAATTATTCGTGTATTATTTTTCCGAGCCTCCCTATTTTTTAATGTCTGCGGGATTACTAGCAGGTATGGCCTCCGGCGTAGCATTTGAAGCAACTCTCAAACAAGCCGTACAACTGTGGTCTAAAAATCGTTCTACTAGCACTTTGGCTAACCTGCAAGGGCTGCAATTGCTCATACCTTTTCTGGGAATGGCCGGAGGAATTTGTGTATTTTTAGCTTCGGGGATGGAGATTTTTGGCTTCCCAAAACTACTTTCTTATGCGCTCGCTTTGCCGCTGACGGTACTCACGGGCTGGCTAGTTTGGACTCAGTTGGGTAAGCTTTTGATCGAGCTAGAACGCGGAGGTTCCAAAGCGCTGGATCTGGATTCTTTTGAACAATGAAAGTTAACTATCAACCCTTTTTTACCAGCAGGAATGGGGTTGATAGTTGTCTAGGATTATCCTATTTGAAGCTTTTTGAACGAACCGCAGAGGACGCAGAGAACGCAGAGAGAAAACAAAAAAGAGGCTCATAAGTTATGCAGTAATTTTTGTGGCAGTATTTTCTGTATAAAATCTGAAATCTCAAATTTAAAATCTAAAATCGCATGGGTATTTTTATTGTTACGGGCGCAGCAGGATTTATCGGATCTAATCTAGCCGAAACTCTTTTAAATCGAGGGGATACGGTGATAGGCGTTGACGAATTCAACGATTACTACGATCCGGCATTGAAGCGAAAAAATCTTGCACACTTAGAAAAATATCCCGGTTTTGAATTGATTGAGGGGGATATTTTATCTCTGAATTGGCGAGATCTTTTATCCGATGCAGAGGGAATTTTTCACCAGGCGGCGCAAGCGGGAGTCCGCGCAAGCTGGGGCGACGGTTTCCGCAGTTATACGGAACGCAATATTAACGCTACCCAAGTATTGTTAGAAGCCGCTAAAGATGCGCCAAATTTACAAAAGTTTGTCTATGCCTCATCGTCTTCAATTTACGGCAATGCTGAAGCTTTCCCCACGAATGAAAATGCTTGTCCGCAGCCGGTTTCTCCCTACGGAATTACGAAGTTAGCCGGTGAACGTTTGTGCGGACTTTATTACAAAAATTTTGGCGTTCCGATTACTTCGCTGCGCTATTTTACTGTTTACGGGCCAAGACAGCGCCCCGATATGGCTTTTCACAAATTTTTTAAGTCAATTTTCTTTGACGAGGCGATTTCAATTTTCGGCGACGGATTGCAAACGCGGGATTTTACTTTTATCAGCGATTGCGTTGCTGCAAATTTAGCGGCGGCTGAGGTTCCAGAAGCTGCGGGAAAAGTTTTTAATATTGGTGGGGGAAGTCGGGTAGTTTTAAAAGAAGTTATTGATACAATAGAGAGAATTGTCGATCGACCTATTCGGATAGAGTTTACCGAAGCTGCTAGGGGAGACGCGCGGCACACTAGCGCGGATGTGTCTAAAGCCCAGAAAATCTTAGGTTATCAGCCGCAGGTTGCTTTAGAAGAAGGTTTAAGGCGCGAATGGGAGTGGATTCAGTCTTTGTACAGTTAAATCCTATCTATCCCAGAAATTCCGCAACTTAAATTGAACATTGTTAACTTTTTGAATTACCCAACTTTTGAGATTTCTCTGCAAGCGAACTAGCAAATTTGGAGGCGTGAGTTTTGGTCGTGTTTGCGGCGAATTCAAATAGCGGTAGTGCAGAAATACATCTCGGTACGGAATCTCAACATCTTCGCCAGCACACAATCGACTAAACTTTGCAGCCGAAATACTCATGTAGTGCAAGTAAGTCAGCCGCCGCCCTTTATCGTATAGAACATAATCTCTCACCTCAAATTGAGAAGACCAATGATTGCCCGTTACCTGTGCAGGTTGATGATAAGCAAAGTTATAAAAAGAGATGCCGCTGCGGGCGACTAAATAGTTAAATAAAGATTGGTCAGCGCCTCGTAAAGACATAATTTCCGCTTCTCCGGATGTTAATTTATCTATAAATTGAGAGCAATTATTTCGATTAAAAACCCCTGATTTTGAGGCAAACCAACCCGCACAAAAAGTATGAGATGGCAGTTCGTCAATATTTAAAACTTGAGGTAATTTTGGGGAGGACAAATCAAATATATAATTGAGGTCGGATTTGTATTGAAAATCGTTGGCTACCCAATCAAAATCATCAAGCTTTTGATAAATATAATCGAGAGAACCCATTAACAGAGTGTCTGCGTCAAAATAGATAAATTTATCAAAAGGGCCGTCGAAACAACATAACTTTCGGTGCATTTCCAAACATTGAACAGGTTTCAAACCTTTAGATTGCCAAACTTTTTGAGCTTTTGCATGAGTTTTCCAAACTTGAGTCGCAAAGTCTTCCCAGAAAATGATTGAATCGCTATTTTCAAACAGGGTGACATGAGGACGAGTTGCAATTTCTAGTTGCACTTTTTTCAGTCGATTATCATAGGGAATGATACAAACAGGAATATTTTTTGCCCCGTTGACTTCGAGACTGTTTAATAAAGCGACTAAGTGGTCGATAACAACATCGTTTGCTAAAATATAAATACCATTAGTCATAAGTTTTAAATAAATTAAATCAGTTAGCAAATATTCCCGTAGGGTGTGTTGGGCGCTTGAAAATTATCTCGGCTTGAGCGAATATCAAAACAGCGCCCAACGCACGGAAATTATCGCCAAATGTGCGTTGGGCGCTGGCAAATCTCTCGGCTTTATCAAATATTATAACAGCGCCCAACACACCCTACAATATCGCATATTATAACAGCGCTCAACACACCCTGCAAAGATCGAAATATTTTTTGCACTAAATTTGGTTTTTCCTCATTAAGATAACGATAATGTTTCCAAAGTTTCCAATAAGGACTACCCGATTTAATCGGTATCCCAGCCCAGTGAATATATTTTAACCTTTTGCCTTTGTCATAAAGAACATAATCTATTTCTTGAAAATGCTTAGAACCAGCCCAGCTTCCCGGTTCTGTTGCTGAATCTTTAACAAAGTTGCAGCGTTTGGGAATCAGCTTAAGAATGATATAATTTAGTATAGGCTGGTCTGTGACATTTTGAGTAAAGTCAAAATATTCTCGATGCTGCGAACATTCTCGCAAAATTTTATACATTTGCGATTCTGTAATAGTTCCTTTTCTGGAGGCCCAAAAACCGCTGTTGAATACATCTTGAAGCTGTGAGTCTGTAAAGATATTCTGTTCTTTTACAGCGGGTGAAAATACATTTCGCAGTTTTTCGCTGAGGTGGTGATAGTCGCAGCAAAAAAAGTCTACTTCTGATAGTTTGTTTAAGTTGGCTGCGATGTCTTCAAAGACGATGATATCGGTATCGATGTACAGAAATTCCTCAAGGGGACCAAACCAGGCGGCGAGTTTTCGCATTTTGTTGGGGAGGGCTAAAAAGTTGCGATCAAACGTTTGACCAATTTCTCTGGTAAACTGTTCGACAAACTCCAGATTTGGGAACAATTGCACCCCGTGGAGACTGCTGAGTGCGGCTGCGACTTGCTGATAATTGTCGTCGAAGGGAATCAGAAAAACAGGTACTTGACAATTGTACAGACGTATGCTATTTAAAAGGGCGATCGCACTTTCGATCACCTTATCATTCGCAACAATATAAATACCGCGACTCATACATTTATCCTCAACCTTCTCAATACCCTTTTTAACAAATTCGGCGCAGAAACCTCAGTATAAGACTTTGGCGCTTGGGCAAAAATCGGACGCTTGGACGGTTCGCGGAGATAGCGGTAATGCAGGAACAAATCGCGATAGGGAAACTCAATATTTTCGCCCGCACAAACTCTCCGAATTACATCCGGCGGCACACCAATATAATGAATGTAAGTAAGTCGGTTTCCCTTGTCGTACAAAATCTGATCTTGCTCTTCAAAATGTTTAGAAGTGACGCTGCACCCGGTTTTTTCGCCATCCGGGAGGCTATAAGCAAAATTATAGCTATTCATCCCCGTTTTCATCACCATATAATTGAGCAACGGCTGCTCTCCCGCACCTTCATAGAGAATTTCCGCCTCGCCCGATTGCAGTTGAGCTAACAGCCATTCCCTAGTATTTTGCTCAAACAATCCTTGCTTGCTGGCGTAAAATCCAGAACAAAATATTTCCGAGTCTATCCGATTTTGCTCAAAAACTTCGAGCAGTTTTGGTGACTGAATATTGTATACTTTAGTTGGGGATAAAAATTGAAAATCATAAACCACAAAATCCGATACCTCTAATTTCTGAAACACGGCATCAAGGGAATTCATCACCAAAGTATCGGCATCCATGTAGATAAACTTTTCAAACGGGCCATCGAAAGCGCAAAAGCGCCGATGTGCGCCGTAAAGCCGGAATTTTTTGCGGTTCAAACGCTCTGGTGCGGCTGCTTGCATGAATTCGTCCCATTGCTGAATTGAGGCGCTATCTTCATAAATAAACACGTTGGGACGGTTGACAATTTCTGCTTTGATTTGTTGTATTTGGTCGTCGAAAGGATAAATACAGACAGGAGTATTTGAGCCTAAGATAACTTCAATACTGTTGAGCAAGGCAATTAGTTGGTCGTAAACTGTATCGTTGGCAAGCGTGCAAATTCCATTCATATCTATAGTCTCGCGAAGGCGGACTTTGTTTGTGTCGTTGCGGTTTCAACCGCCGAATTATCTAAATGGTTAAAGGATAGAGAAGGGTGAGCATGGGAGACTACAGCACAGAACCGGAAACCGGAGGCTACGCGAAAACCAGAGCAACGCGAAAACCCATGCTCCCGCCGTTGTGATTCGGCAAATACCTGTCGCGACTCGCACTGCGGCAAAGAATCGCTTTTCGATACCAGTAACCGCCACGGCCCACTCGGTAATTATTTTTGCCAGTTTCCCAGGAACTTCCGTCAGTTGGTGCGCGGATATAGTTTTCGTGCCACCTATCGCTGCACCACTCGATAACACTGCCGTGCATATCGTACAGTCCAAAGGCATTAGGGGGAAAACTCCCGACATCGGTTGCTTGTTGGCGATAAACTCCTTTGGGGGCGTTTGCGTAGGGGCTGTTTCCGTCATAGTTGACTAAATTCGGGGTAATGGTTTCCCCAAAATGAAATGGGGTTGTTGTACCGGCACGACAGGCGTATTCCCATTCTGCTTCGCTCAGGAGGCGATATTGTTTCCCGGTTTTTTGGGAGAGTTGGCCACAGAATTCGACAGCACCTAGCCACGATACATTTACAACAGGACGTTTGTCACGTTTGACATCCGATGAATTTTTTCCCCTCAATGCTTGCCACTGTGCGTAGGTAATCGGATATTTGCCTGCATAAAAAGCGGGTACTGTTACTTGATGCTGTGGATTTTCCCAATGGGTTCTACGTTCTTTTGTTGGTGGCGAACCCATCATAAATGTGCCCCCGGGAATATAAACCATTTCCAGCACAACTCCATTTCCTAAGTCTTCGGGGAAGAAGCGAGCAGAGGAAGTATGACGACTGTTTTCTTTTCCTTCAGCATCAACCGTTATCACATCAAATTCAAAAATAGGCAAATATTTGTGTAACTGCTCTTTTATATTTAGTTCATCTCTATCCTTCAACAGCGAAAAGGCTGCCAACTTCACCGCCATTGATTCATCTTGCAGTACCCCAATTATTAAATCTAAACCTGCATCTCCATATTTGAGCGCTTCAGACAGTGCAGCAATTTTCACCTCGACAATCGGTGAAGCCAAACGACTCTTAACGCCGGAAATCCCGCCTAAAACGGCTGCACCCAATGGCACTTGAGATTCACCGCCCTTGACGGCATCGTATTCTCTGGGTTGATTTTGGTTTTCTGTCATTGCGCTATTTCCTAAGATACAAAGTTAGACAGCCAATTGAGCAGGTTCAATTCGTGGAGAATGATTTGTCTAGCTTCGGCAATTTTTTCCCTCGCTTCATGCCAATAATCCGCAGTAGCTACAACCTCTTTAATAAATTCTACTCCTTTCTCATCAAGACTAGGCAGCCGCAGGAAACTCCCTGCAGGCAACAACTTATCCGCCGCCGAACCGCCGTAATAAATTGGCAAACACCAAGCTAACAAAGCATCCCAAAGCTTCTCGCTGACATACCAATCGTTTTCTGCATAATTTTCAATAGCTAAGTTGTAATAGTATGGTGCGACGGCGTGCCATTTATTGTTCATAGTGCCGTTTCCGCGCCCCCAAGTTGGCAAGTTTCGCCCGTAAAGGTCAAAATCCAATTCTTGTGATTGCAGCAATTTGATAAAATCTAATCGGTGTCGGTGATTGGCGGTGCGGCTAACACCTGAAGTAATCCAAGAACAGGATTTAGTTTTTGGCGGCGCAGGCATTTCATCGAGTTCTCGAAACGAGTTAGAGTGATACCAAATCGCGGGCATATAATCGGGTTTTGGTGCGAAATCGTCTGGTCCGGAAATGTAACCGCAGTAAAGTTTGGCTTGTTCGTAGTTGTCCTTAGTAATCTCAATTACTTCTGGTAATGGCGGCTCGCGGATCAGGTAAATTATGCGTTCTTTGGGGACACCGCGCAATTTTTCTCGAATGTTGTTTTCTGGATTTTGGGGGCTGGGACGGCGGATTTTGTCAAGCCAGGATTGCTTTTTGGGGGGTTTGGGAAAGTCGAATTGATACATGAGTAAAAAGTCTGGTTCGGGGTGGTTGGCTAGCATTTGAATGTTTCCCCAGTCGCCGAAGTTGTGGGGGGTTTGTTGCCACAGCCAGTCGCTTTGGTTCATGCCTGGGTAGGTGGTGATTGTGCTGATAATTTTTTTGTTCATTTCTAATAATAAATGGGGTTTTCGCGTGTGGGCGGGGCGGGTTTATGAGATGATTGATTTTAGGCAATTATGGTTGGTAAAACCCGCCCCTAGGGATTGAAAAATTATAGGATGAGGATTAATGAATGATTTGCGATCGCACTTGCTCATCCACATAACTCAAAATTCTCTCTATCCTATTTTCCCACGAAAATTGCTTGACAAAATTCAATGTTTCTGAATAACCTTCGCTTTTCCTCGGATATTTGGTTAAACTATCTCGAATGCTTTGCGCGAAATGGTGCGGGTTATCCGGTTCGCACCAAGTTGCTGCTATATTTCCCGATTTAAATTCCATTAAAGATGCAATCTCCGTCGCTACAATCGGAGTTCCCGATGCCATGTAATCAAAGAATTTTAAAGGAGATGTGAACGTCGCCGCCTCTGTCAAACAGTGAGGGTGAGTCAACACATCCGCTGCTTGCAGCAAGCTAGCAAGTTGATTTTGAGGCAGGTAGCCGAGAAATTGAATGTTGTTAACTTGCTTGGATTTGGCTAACTGCTGGTAGGCTGTTACTTGGGATGAATCACCGCCCGCGATCGCAAATTGAACTCGCGGCAACTCCTGGGCCACCTCCACTAGCATATCGACACCTTTAAACGGGTAAAGTCCCCCTGCATAAACTGCTAAATGCTGTCTGTCATCTTCTAATAATTGCTGCCGCCAATTCTGGGCAGCTTCTGTTTGTCTCGCGAGAAACAAATGGTTAAAACCGTTGTGCAGCGTAATTACTTTTTCCGGCGGCATCCCCTTCTTAACCATGCTGTCTCGGACAGTATCTGCAACAGTTACAGCAATTTGAAATAGAGGATTGCGAACGATTTCTGGTTCAAAATTTTTGTCTTCATGGTGGTGCTGTTCGTAGATAGCGGGAATACCGTTTTTAATGGCAGCTTTGACAAAATTCCAGTCGCGGGTGTGGACAATTTTAGTGGATTTAAGCAGGTGAATCGGTAAATAGTATTTCGATACTATTGTACTCGCACTCGTCCACTTGCTGTCCAAAAGGTCGATCGGCCACGGCATGGGCAAATCTGCTACTTTTAATTTTTCCTGAATATTGTAAATTTTGGCAAGTTTTTCATCCGCTTCCCTCGGTTGAAAAGGAAAAAGCAAATCAACCGGATTCAAAGCACTCCAGCCTTTGCGGAGGTATACCAAAACTGCTGGATAACCGAGATTCGCTGCGGCATTGGCAGAGTGGGCAACTTGAACTAAGCTCGCTACATTGGGTTGCGGCAAGATATTTCTAGTAAAAAATACATAATATTTAGACATGGTAATTGGTAGTTAGTAATTGGTAATTGGTAATTAGTAATTGTTGACTGTGCAGACTGTTGACTAATGACTTCTGACTACTGACAACTGCCAACTGCCAACTGACTACTTTTTAACTGCCTGACGCTTAATAGTATTTTCTATAAATTCTAAAGTCGTGAAAATATTAGCAGCCGAGTGAAATGATTCTCTGATTAACTCGTCTCTTTCTTCAGGAGAGTCTACCATTTCATCTACTAGCAATTTGAGGTAAGCTATCATGGGAGTCAGGCGAGTGCGAATTTCGTAAGAACCTCTAATTAGAGCTTCATCGCGAGCGGTTTCTTCAGCAAATTGCACTGAATACAAGCGAGTGTAGTAACCTCCTTTTGCTAGTAATTCTTCGTGGGAACCCATTTCTACTACTTGTCCGCGATCGATCACGGCGATTTTGTTGGCTTTTTGGACTGTGGAGAGGCGGTGGGCGATGACCAAGGTTGTGCGATCGCAGCTCAATTTCTCGATCGCCGCTTGCACGTACCTTTCCGAAACCGTATCCAGCGAACTCGTTGCCTCATCTAAAATTAAGATTTCCGGGTTTTGCAGCAAAGCTCTAGCAATCGAAATTCTCTGACGCTGCCCTCCCGATAAGATCACGCCCCGATCGCCAATTTGAGTATCCAACCCCTCCGGCAACAGTTGGATAAACTCGTAAGCGTTCGCTCCCTTCGCTGCTTCCACAATTTCTTCCTCAGTCGCTTGGGGCCTAGCATAAGCAATATTTTCGCGCACTGAAGCATTAAACAAAAACGTATCTTGGCTAACAATACCCATCGCTTTTCTGAGACTTTTCACCTCAAAGTCGCGCAAATCCCTGCCATCGAGAGAGATATGACCTTCAGTAGGATCGTAAAATCTCGGCAGTAAATCTGCCAAAGTTGACTTGCCAGAACCCGAAGTTCCTACCAAAGCCAAAGTAGTGCCGTGAGGTAGAAATAAATCAACTCCTTGAAGAACCAAATTTTTGTGGTTAGGATAACTAAAAGATATTTTACTAAAATGAATTCCCGATCGCAAATGAGTGTAAGGCACAGAACCGTTCAGCATAAATGGCTTGTCGTCGCACCTCAAAAAATCATTAACCACCTCTACACTAGCCGACGTATTAGCAAATTGACTGCGCCCACTATTTAACTGAGAAATCAAAGGAATTAACCGAAAGAGTATTAATAAATAGGTTAATAAAATTGTCGAAATAGACTCTATCTCATTCGCAAATATTGTGCGACCTATAAATACAATCAAAATTATAACTATTAAATTAACTACTTCGTTAATTGGGGCGATCGCCGCATAATTTACCTGAGCCAGAAAATCCGCTTGTTCTCGTCTTTGAATTAAATGCTTAATCCGCTGATACTCCCTTTCCTCGTTCCCCGTTGACTTGACCAGCCGAATCCCAGTAATGGTTTCCAGCACCCTAACCGAATAATCTTTCGACATTTCAGAAAGCAGGTAGCCAAAATACTTGGAACGGTTAATAATATATTGATTTGTCCAAGCAACTAACGACAGCAACACTGTAGCTGTCATCGTCAGTTTCCACGAGATAGAAAGCAGCAGGCTCACAAACACCAAAACAGTGATTGAGGTAGTAAACATTCCGATAGCTGTGCCAACTGCACTAGCAGTCCGACCAATCTCTCCGCCCAATCTATTAATTAAATCCCCGACTTTAGTTTTAGAGTAAAAATCTAAATCTACTTCTAACAACAACCGCAAACCTGCTTCTCGCAAATCAAAAGTCAGAGAGCGCGTCAGAGAAGTAGCTACTAAACTATTGATATAACTCGCAACATTTTTCAAAAAAATTGCCAGAAGAATCGCCACTGTCATCAACATTAAACGCTGATTTTCGGGCATTCCCTCAAAGGGATACATCAAAGTTTTAATTAGAGGTGGAGCGCCGCGCAGCTCGATAGCTTCCTCTAAAAAACTTAAAAGCACTGGTACAATCAGAGTAGTGCTGATACCGTTGAATAAAGCCCCAGAAAAGCCCAGCATCACAGTTAAGAGAATCCTGCCGGGATATCGTCTGGCAAATTTTAGGAGTAGCTTATTGGCAGACATGAAGCATTCCCAGCTAAACAGTACGACATCTCAAAATATTCTTTAATGACAGCCAGTTTTTCTTCCTCCATTGAGTCGATTTAAAATTACCTCTACATACCTGCAATTATATCTGAGAGTATCGGTGCCATTGCTTGAATGCTATATTTTTTCACGCATCTTTCCCGAGCTTTCATTCCTTGCAAATTCGCGGCTGTCAAATTTTGAAATATCCATTGAATTTTTTGTGAAATTTGAGCGGGAGAACTCGGATCGACTAAATAACCGGTTCCCCCTAAAATTGCTGGAATATCTCCCACTCGCGTAGACAAAACAGGCTTAGCCATTGCCATGCCATCTGTCAGCTTGAGCGGAAACTGAGCCACGGCTGTGAGAGTTTCTCGCTGAGGAACAACGACAACGTGAGCCGCCGCTACCACGGACGGCATCGTCTCGACTGGAAACCTTGGCAGTTTAACAATCCAACGCCCCCATCGTTTCACAAGTTTATCATCATAATCATCATAAGGACTTCCGCCGACGATCGCTAATTTTAAATCGGGCTCATTTAACTGTTCGAGGGCCATCAAAACATCCTCAACACCTTTGTGAGGTCGCGGCGCACCGGGAAACATCAAGATTCTATACCCGGACAAGCCGTAACGCTGTCTGCTCAATTCAGGATTGTATTTAGCAGGGTCGAACATTGCAGTATCCTTGCCATTAGGCAAATATACACCACCAAAACGCTGTTTTAAAAACTCAGTATGAACGGTGACTGCATCAGCACGGTGGATTAGACTTTCCATCCACTTGACATAGAGGGGATGATCGGGTTCTCTCAATTGACCGTTTTGTTTGAAACTATCTCGATAAAGTTGTTTGAAAGAGGGACGGTATTTCCATTCATCTCCACCGTACCAACTCAGTTCCCAGTCGTCTATATCTAAAATTATAGAGTGGCGAGTCGCCAGTTTTTTTAGTAGCGATAAACCAAAGCTTGTAGGTTTAGGTTTGACTGCATAAATAATATCCCCATCTATTTTTTTCAAAAGTATTTGAGCATCCCTCAAAAACCCCGGATAATTTTTACCCGGTATCGCACATACCGGGATGTCTCTGGGAGGTATAGCATACAATTCCTTGCCAAACTGAAATCCAACAACTTCTACATCACATTTCAGCTCGCTGAGCACTTGAGCTAATAAAAAAGCACGAATAGCACCTCCTCCTGACAAATCGCTCACTACTAATGAAACTTTCACTGAGTATTTTGTTTAAAACATTTGTTTGATTTTCCTGCTTAACCGAGCTTTTGTCAAGACGCTCTGGACTTGCGCGCTCCCGACCAAAGAAACCGGGTTTTTAACCAGGGGAAAGGGCAGCAACGAAGTATTTTGGTAAAAAAACCCAGTGAGGCATCCAGGACTGTTACTCAAGCCAGCAATACTTATTCTCGGTAAATTTTCGGATATGTTGAGGCTAATTTTTTTTTTGAATTATTGGCTGAATTTTGTTGCTTTTGATGCAGTTGGCCAACAAACTTTAATTATTTTAAACGCCAGGGATTGTTAAGTTGATTTGGTAAAAATATTTTAGCCGTGCGATCGACTATTCTAGTAAAGAGCGATCGCGTCACGTTCTTGGCGTACTGAGGGCGGTAAGGATAAGTGCAGTGCATTACTTTAATCGGTTTGTCGATCGCATAAATTTCCTTCCACTTGTCCAAGTAGTTGTAAACCGGGGACAAAGTTGTCATTTTTGGTTTTACAGATTCAACAGCCGCCGCAAAAGCACCCTGGTCTTTTAAAAGTAGCACATTTTGATGTGCAACTACGATCTCGAAATATTTCTTAAAGTTTGTAAACAATTCCTGAGTTTTACTGCTTTTCGTAAAAGCGATAAATCCGCCATTGTATTGAATGCTATTTTCATTTAGCGGCAACCCGACAGACTGCAAAGTTGACAGAATATCCTGCTTAACTCTTAATAAATTTGCAGCTTTAGCAATCGCAGGCTGCACATCTTCGGTCACCAACAAATCTACCCCGTCAAGAAAATCAAAAACCTCATCTATTGGCGACAGCAAACAAATATCACAATCCATATAAATAGTTTTCTCAAACAGAGATTCCCCGTACAAAGCCAGCTTAGCTTGCCGCGACGCCAAAACAGGATTTTCATTAGAGGGTGCAGGTTTCAATATGACATTTCCAAACACCTGAAGTAAAGGATATAAAATTAGAGGGACTCTATCTATTAAAATAATAATGGGTTCGCGGTGAAACTTCCTGACAGACGCCAGAAAATGAACGCAATCCTGGAAAGAGTAAAGACCGGTTAAAATAGTGATAAATCCCTTGGTTTCTAATTTCACTTTTCTCTCTGCGTGGCGGTCACCAACGCCCTATAATAATTAAATCAAAAATTAAGTATTATTTGTTTGAGTGGTTGGGAGCATCTCATCTTTGTAAAAACACTTCTTCTGGCTCCTTGCTTCTAACTCTTTCCTTCTGCCTCCTGCCTCAAAACTCGAATTTCTAGCTTGGCTGCTTTCATTGAGATGCTCCCGAGTGGTTCCAGAGTATGCCATTAACTCAATTAAAAATCAACGCATCTAGCTTGTCCATAATTTCAGCATCTTGGTTAATATCGAATTTGCGAGCAAAGTGGAACTTGCCATTAGTAATTGTAGCATAATCTTGAATGGTCAGCGTGCGGGGAGAACCCGCCACTGCTCCTCTATAATCAATGTAGCGCCGATCGTCATTCACCAAATTAAAAGTTTTGCTATTCACCAATATAGTTTGTACAAAAGACTCTTCAGGTACGACGGTTCCTTGATAGTAGGCAACAAACTCCGGGCGACTGTCAACAAAATTTTTGATATATTCAACGCACTTTCGAGAAAGAGTATACCACGCCCGACCCCCATAGCAAATAAATTCATTGTTAAATGGAGTCGAGCGGCACGGTATCCCTACCAGTGGCCCATAAGTCAGATAAAATTTCAGCCAAGTCATTTTTTTAACGATCGACAATTGCTGAAAATTTTTCAAAAAAAGGTAGCTCGATTTCCCCGGCATTCGCCAGTAATTACAATAATACCGCTTAAAACCCTTGTCTCGCTCCCAAGGTATTTGGTCAGCAAAAATATCCCAATAGCTGATAAAACCATCGCAGTCTGTGCTGGCGAGAAAGTTTTCAGTTTCTGACAGGGGTTGAGTCGGATAATCTTGACCAGTCAAATTGATTAGCCAGTCAAAATCAGAATTGTTTTTAAACAACCAGTTGACTGCATTTAAGTATGGTTGAACTTGACAAGAAAAATCACCTCGAATTAAATACTCCTGATTTTGCAATAAATGTATATCTGACAAATCTTGAAGCGGGGTCAAGCCTAAATCGCAGCGATTAAAGTTGTGATTAATCAGAATTAGAGCATCAGGACTCGATCGCTTAATGGTACGAACCAGTCGATAAATTTGGTGAGGATTTTGATGAGTTTGGATAAAATAGCAAATTTTCATGGTGATTTGACAGCTAAAAGTTGATTTAACTGGCTTTGTACGCGGTTCGCTTTCAGAATTAGATAGCGACGCATCAAAAATATTTGCTGCTGCGCCAGTGATGCCCTACACCACCGGTAATAGGCAGGAACAGCTACGTTTGTCAAAAAATTACGCCACAGGAAAGTAATTTGAGTATTACCCATTTCCTGAACTCTGATATTCCCATTGTTGACCATTTCTTGGCGCAAATTAAAATCATTTTTCAGACTAAAGAGAGCAGCAATTACCTCCTCTGTCGAAGCTACTTCTATGTAGTCAAGTTCACTTTTGCGCTCATGGCGATAGGCTGATTCCCGCCCCAAAATGGCTGGAATGCCCGCGTGCCAAGCGTTAATCAATTTCGAGGCTGGTTTCGAGTCAAAAGTGTTACTGCCCTCAAAACTCCGAACAGCCACGATTACATCAACTTCGCTGTAGTCGTGCCAGCGATCGCATTTTACCACCTCCCACCGCAAACCCATAGCACTGAGTTGTTCCTCCCACTGTGGTTGTTGCAATTGAGCAGCTAGATTGTCTAAAACGCCGAAAAAAGCAGCATTTTCAAAACGATCGCCCCGGTTGCGATCGCGCGGAATTAACTTGGATTGCAGCCAAAATCTCAGGGGATAACTCTGCCACAAAAATTGCGATCGCTTTAACAATTCATCTTGATTATTTTGCACAACTTGTAACTGAGCATATGGGTGAGGTTCTCGATCTACTTTTATACAAACAATCAGCAACTTTGAAGATGGTTTTAAGTTGTCAGACCAAAAATCTCGATGGGAAATTACAATTCCTTCCTTCGGCACAAAATTTATTAGTTTACATGACAACCCATCTGCTTTCAAATAAAGATAAGTTTGCAATGTCCAGTCATACTTTCCTCGGCCATACCTGCTGTTCCAAGAACTCATCCAGTCGCCGTATTCCTCGGGGATTTGTGGCATATCTCCTACAGGCCACTGGCTTTTGGGAATATAAAAATAAATTGGTGGTAAACTTTCTTTCATTCCCCAATTCAATTAGCACCTCAACAATATTGTATTTT
Organism: Microcoleus sp. FACHB-61; assembly: GCA_014695295.1. Classification (GTDB taxonomy): domain Bacteria; phylum Cyanobacteriota; class Cyanobacteriia; order Cyanobacteriales; family Microcoleaceae; genus Microcoleus. The sequence goes on from JACJNY010000059.1 coordinate 174,516, forward strand.
AACTCATTTCCTGTAAAGATAGAAGGCAGAATTAAAATTTTAATTCTGCCTTCTATCTTTATAGTTCTGCCTGCGCGTGGCGTTTTTGGTGCCACTGCCAAGCATGGGAGATAATGTTCTTAATGTCTGGATATTCAGGAGACCAACCCAAGGTTTCGATCGCCTTTTTGCTGCTACCAACCAAAGCAGGCGGGTCTCCCGGACGCCGCTCACGCTCAACAGCTTTAATCTCTTTTCCCGTCACTTGGCGAGCCGTTTCTATCACCTCTTTCACCGAAAACCCGCCGCCATTGCCCAAATTAAAGAAATCAGATTTGCCGCCATTTAGCAAATATTCTAATCCCAAAATGTGAGCGGATGCCAAATCGTTAACGTGAATGTAATCCCGAATGCAAGTACCGTCAGGAGTATCGTAATCCGTGCCAAAAATCGCGATCGAATCTCGTTTCCCCAAAGCAGCGAACAACACCAGCGGGATTAGGTGAGTTTCTGGATTGTGATCCTCTCCTAACAACCCGTTCGGATCGGCTCCAGCCGCGTTAAAATAGCGGAAACAAACAGACTTGAAATCGTAAGCAGCGTCAAAATCCGACAAAATCCGTTCTACCATTAACTTAGTAGCACCGTAGGGATTGATCGGGTTTTGTGGGTGGTCTTCTGTGAGCGGGATTTTCTGGGGTACCCCGTAAGTCGCGCAAGTAGAAGAAAACACAAATTTCTTCACGTCAGCAGCGAGCATTGCTTCCAAAAGGGTAATAGTACCGATGACATTGTTCCGGTAATATTTAGCTGGGTCGGTAACTGATTCGCCCACGTAAGCGTATGCAGAAAAGTGCATGACCGCATCAATTTTGTGCGTAGCAAACAGGTTGTCTAGAAGAGTGCGATCGCTCGTATCGCCAACTATAAACTCCACCTGCAAAGCCTTCTCTACTATATCTCGGTGACCGTAAGCTAAATTATCCAAAATCACCACACCGTAACCGGCGTTTTTCAGCGCTAATACCGCGTGAGAGCCAATATATCCAGCTCCGCCCGTCACCAAAATAGTTGGTTTGTCTGCACTCATTTTATTCTGCCTGTTTTTGTATCTGGGATTGCCAAGAGCCTTGTTAATTTGAGACTTCCACAACTGACGCTTTCACACTCCGCGCGAGCCGGAGAATTCAAGCGAAATATATAGACTTTGCTGTGCGGGACGATCGCACTCCTAAAAAACGCTTTTTACACTTCAGAGGGATGCTGACTGCGCAAGTCTTCTGTTCAATCGATAAACTTGAGGCGACCAATTTGGAGATAATCAAATATCCGATTGATTTGGTGTCGATCCTCTTCTGAAATTTTATCATCTGACAGGATAGCAGAAGTCAAAACTAAATGTTCCCTGCGAGTGATCTTGCCAGAGGCTACAATCCGATCGACCATTTGAGAAACTGTTAAGTTCGATTTGTTGTGAGATGTTCGCATTTATTCGATCGCTTCTATGTCACAATATTTAAACGGGATTGCAGTTTTTGACCCAAAACCAAAAATCGTCCGTACCAGACTGTAACTCAATTTGCTCAACAGCAGAAATAAGGTATCAGAGTTTTACTTCCAAAGATAGATGTGCCGACTTGAGCAGTCTGCATTCAACCTTCGGATAGCCTTCAGACTAATTTAATTATATAATATTTTTCCTAGAGAGGCAGTTTTCTATGCAGGTTTATCGGCTTCCGGTACTGTCCGACAATTACATTTTCTTGCTGCACGACCCCGATCGCCGCACAGCAGCCGTCGTCGATCCAGCGCAAGCAGAGCCGGTCTTGCAGCAACTGATCTCGCTCGGAGCCGAATTAACAGCAATTTTCAACACGCACCACCACAGCGACCACGTAGGCGGCAACCAGCAACTGATCGATCGCTTTCCCCAAATTAAAGTTTACGGCGGCGCCCAAGACCGAGGCAGAATACCCGGACAGCAAGTGTTTTTACAAGCGGGCGATCGAGTTTCTTTCGCCAACAGAACCGCCGAAATCTTCTTCGTACCCGGCCACACAAAAGCTCACATCGCCTACTATTTCCCCCCCAGCAACCCAGGCGAAACCGGCGAATTGTTCTGCGGCGACACTTTATTTGCTGGAGGCTGCGGCAGACTGTTTGAAGGCACTCCAACTCAAATGGTAGCCTCCCTCGGGCAACTGCGAAACTTGCCCGACAATACAAGAGTTTGGTGCGCCCACGAATACACGCTGAAAAACCTGCAATTTGCCATCAGCGTAGATGGCGACAATCCAGATCTGCAGCAGCGCTTGGGCGAAGTCAAGGAAGCGCGCAGCCGATCGCAACCTACAATACCATCATCGATCGGTCTGGAAAAAAGCACAAACCCATTTTTGCGCTGGGATTGTCCCAACATCCAGTCAGTAGCCAACACCTCCGATCCAGTGCAAACCTTCGCTCGATTGCGCGGCATGAAAGACCAATTTTGACCTTAACGTTTTTGTTGTTTCAGGTAACTCTTAAACTTGAGTATCGGTTCGCTCAACCACCGGTCAAGTCTTTTGTATTTTACCTGAAAGCTCGACAGCCCCTTAAACTGATTTGGAATTTTTTTCAGTTCATCCTTAAACGGTGTCTGAGACAACATATCGAGCCATAATTGATTGGGGGCGGAGCTTTCCCACGGTTTCGGTCTTGATATAAAGTGCATCACTTTACTTGACCTATCATCAGTCTTGTAGTTGTTCCATATTTGGTCTAATTGCTTCCACCTTCCCACTAAAACTGAATTTAATGCACCTTGATCGCGATCGCCCCAAACGTGGGTTCTAGCGTTTTGGAGCAACTTTTCCGACAGTTGCTCTTCCTCCCAAAGCTTCATGTTGTAAACTAAAACACCACTATTGAAATAAGGGTTTCGATCTTGATAATTGTTGGGATTTCCCCAGACGTTGGCTGCGGCTGCTATCGGCAGAGTTTGAAAATCTAGGTTCCACAGCGGCTGTAAGCTGCCCAGAACGATCGTATCGCTGTCGAGCCAAATCAGCCTTTCTGTTTCTTTGGTATATTTTCGCGGCTCCAATTTAACGTAAGGAAGTTTAGAACCTGACACCGAAAGAAGTTGGTCGTAATTTGATTGCAATTCTTGCCATTCAATCTGGTATTTGCAGCAATTCTGTAATTGTTCCTTTTGCTGTGAATATATCCTGGTAGATACAACGCTAATTTTGACCTGCTCTTCCCCAGATTGGCTAACATTGAGATCTACAGACTTGAGAAGTGCTGCTAACCCCAGAATATAGGTGCGATCGGCGGCTGTGAATATGTGCATTAAGTTTGTGAAATGAACGTCAGTAAAATGCACACGGTCAAACGTGGCACAAACGCTAGGACTGGAGGAAGCAGGCGGCCCTGTATTGAGGTAAATCCGATCGCCCGTTTACCGTTGAGAGAATATAATCTTGTCTAAGTTTACGCTCGGGTTTACACAAAGAAACGGGGTTTCTAAGTAGGTAGGGGCAAATAAAGTTTACAATGTAACAGAATGTAAGGCGGGCGTAACAAGAGCGATTGGTTGGTTTCACTCGCTCCGAGAGAGACCTTATGTATTTTCAAGCTTCCTCCACTTATTTACCTGTGCGCAAGTTTCATCGGTTCGCGCCCGAAAACGAACAACAGCCGTTGGTAATATGCAGCAACGCGGAAAAATGATGAGACTCAGTGACCTCCTTTTTGAAACAGCCAGAAATTTGCCCGTCGCCTGGGCTGAATCTCGCAATGGGTTAAGAAGTCGGATTCTACTATAAAATAAATTGTCTAGATATCTATATTCCCGCAGGACGATTGACATCCCTCTTAGGTTTGAATTATTACCCTGATGAAATCAAAAGTTCCTCTGGTTATTTCCCTATTATTGATGAGTACGATTGGCTTTGCCAAAAGTAAAATAAGCGTTGTTAGAAACCGATGCAAAACCCACGCAATACTGAACCCCAACGGAAAATCGACCCCTCTGTTTCAAAGGATTCTAACAAAGCGCTCTACCCGGGCGCGCCTTTGCCAACAGATGTAGGAATCGTCCTGCAATTGGCAGATGGTAGCATTCAGGGGTGCAATTCTCACGCCCAGGAGCTGTTGGGGATGACAGCAGAACAGATGCAGGGCTGGACTTCAATCAACAGTCGGTGGCAGACTCTGCGTGAAGATGGCTCGGATTTTCCCGGCGAGACACATCCGGCGATGGTGGCGCTGCAAACCGGGCAACCATGCTCAAATGTCATCATGGGCTTTTATAAGCAACAGGGAGAATTGATTTGGTTGACGCTGAATTCTCAACCTTTATTTCAGGGAGATCGATCGGCTCCCTATGCGGTAGTAACAACCTTCACTCCTATCGCTCAACCTCAGCCCGAAGCAGTCTGTAACGCGCCCGCGCAACAACTTTTAGACACCCTCGAAACTATTTCGGACGGGTTCTTTACGTTGGATCGAAACTGGCGATTTACCTACCTCAATTCGCAAGCGGCGCTGTGGCTCAATCGCTCCTCGAAAGATTTGATTGGCAACACTATTTGGGAAGAGTTTCCCCAATCTGTGGGCAGTTTGTTTGAGCAGGAATATCGCCACGCCGCGACCTTCCAAGTTACGGTTAATTTTGAATCTTTTTATCCGCCGCTCAATGCTTGGTATGCGGTACGAGCGTATCCGATCCCATCGGGGCTTGCCGTTTATTTTCAAGATGTGACTCAGCAGAAGGCGGAGCGGGCTGTTTTTATTCAACAAGCGCAAACGGCACACCAACAACTAGCAGAAATCGAGGCGATTTATGCTAGTGCGCCGATCGGACTTTGCTTTATCGATACCGAGTTGCGGTTTGTCCGCCTCAACGATCTGCTAGCAGAAATTAACGGAGTTCCAGCCGCCGCCCACATCGGCAAAACATTGCGCGAAATCTTGCCAGAAATGGCAGATGATTTAGAGCCGCTTTACCGACAAGTTATTGAAACTAAAGTTCCTCTCAAACAGCTCGAAATTCGCAGAACCAACTCAGCACAGCCGGGAGTCGAACAGGATTGGCTGTTGAGTCTATATCCGCTGAAAGCCGAGGACGATCGCGTCTTGGGAGTGAATGTGACGGTGAATGAAATTACAGATCGCAAAGCTACCCAAAAAGAAATTCAACGGCTCAACCAGGAACTAGAGCGACGAGTGAAGGAACTGCAATCGATACTTGATGCTGTACCCGTTGGCATTACGATCGCGGACGACCCACAGTGTAAAGTAATTCGGGCTAACCGATTTGCCCAGTTGATGTTGACAGTGCCGCCCGATACCAATGTTTCTGGAACCGGAGAGCAAGCGGCAGTCCTTCCCTTTAAACGACTCCGCAACGGACAGGAAATTCCGGGAGAACAACTCCCCATGCAACTAGCCGTGGCTTCCGGGGTCGAAGTGCGAGATGTGGAAATTCAAATGGTGCGCGAGGACGGGGCGGCCTTTGATTGGTTGGTGAATGCGGTGCCGTTATTTGACGAACAGGGCGCAGTTCGCGGCTGTGTGGCGGCGTTTATGGATATTAGCGATCGCAAACAAGCTCTTGCTGCTTTGCGGCGTTCCGAGGAACGCTATCGCACTTTGTTTGAGTCCCTAGACGAAGGTTTTTGCGTCATCGAAATGCTGTTTGACGAAAACGAAAAGCCGATCGATTACCGCTTTTTGGAAGTCAATCCGGCCTTCTTGAAACAAACCGGACTAGAACAACCTGTGGGTAAAACGGTGCGACAGCTCGTTCCGGATATCGAAGATTATTGGTTTGAGATTTACGGCAAAGTCGCGCTGACGGGGGAACCCCTGCGCTTCGAGCACGGCTCGAAAGTCATGAACCGCTGGTTCGATGTTTTGGCGTTCCGCACTGCTGAGCCACAGAGCCGACAAGTCGCCATACTTTTCAAAGAAATCAGCGATCGCAAACAATCGGAAAATCTGCTGCAGCAACAGGAAGAGCAACTGCGGCTGTTCGTCAAACATTCGCCTGCGGGGGTGGCGATGTTTGACCGCCAGATGCGGTATATGCTGGTGAGCGACCGCTGGCTGGCAAGTTACGGGCTCGGCACTCAAAACATTGTGGGCAGATCGCACTACGACATCTTTCCCAATTTGCCCGATCGTTTCAAACAAATCCACCAGCGCTGTCTGGCGGGAGCAGTCGAAACCTGCCAAGAAGATCGGTTTCCCCGCCCTGATGGCTCGCTCGACTGGGTGCGCTGGGAAATTTACCCTTGGCGAACCAACACCAATGAGATTGGCGGCATCATGATTTTTTGCGAAATCATCACCGAGCGCAAAAACGCTGAACTCGCGCTGCAAGCGGCCAACCAACAAGTCAGCAATATTATAGAAAGTATTACCGATGCCTTTATCGCGATCGATTCACAATGGCGCTATACCTACGTTAATGCCACTGCTGAAAAACTGCTTTCTCGATCGAGAGCCGAGTTGTTAGGTCGATCGATCTGGGAGGTATTCCCCGCCGAGCGAGAATCCAATTCGAGGGCATATCAAGAATTCCATCGAGTCGTTAACGAGCAAGTTTCTGTCAAGTTTGAAGAGTTTTCACCGTCGCTCCAAATGTATATAGAAGTGAGCGCCTATCCTGCGGCCGAAGGACTTACGGCTTATTGGAGCGATATTAGCGATCGCAAACACACAGAAGAAGAACTGCGGCAAAAAAATGCGATTTTGAATGTGATTAACGAGTCAGCGCCCACGCCAATTTTTGTCAAAAATCGAGAAGGACAGATTATTTATGCAAATCCAGCCACGCTGGAAATAATGGGCAAATCTGCTTCTGAAGTAATTGGTGGTCGCGATCTGGATTTATACCCAGTAAAAGAACTTGCGGTCACAGTCACGGAAAACGATCGGCGCATTATGGAATCGGGCCAAACAGAAGTCCTCGAAGAATCTCACGATGGCATTCGGACATTTCTGGTAATGAAAGCTCCCTACCGCAATCAGGCGGGAGAAGTCATCGGCTTGATTGGCATCTCCAGCGACATCACAAATCGCAAACGAGCAGAAGTCGCCCTGCAAGAACAAACTAAGTTACTGCAAGTAATTATTGACAGCATTGGTGATGGTTTGGTTTTGGCCAACCAACAAGGGGAGTTGGTGTTGTTTAACCGAGCCGCCGTAGGCATATTCGGCCCGCTATCGAATGAAAAATCCTATGAGGAATGGTCGAGCACCTACGGACTATTTTTGCCTGACAAAAAAACCCTTTTCCCCAACGCTGAACTACCTCTAGCCAGAGCAATCAAAGGTGAATATGTCAATGATGTAGAGGTTTTTGTGCGCCGCGAAGATTCCGAAGGTCGCTGGATCAGTATCAGCGGTTATCCGGTAGTTGATACTATCAGCGAAATCAAAGGCGGAGTGGTTGTCTGTCGGGATATCACAGAACGCAAACGAGCCGAAGCAGCGCTGCAAGAAAGCGAAGAACGATTCCGCAATATGGCTAACAACGCTCCTTTTATGGTATGGGTAACAGACTCCACAGGCTATTGCACTTTCTTGAGCGAAAGCTGGTATGACTTCACAGGTCAAACTGAGGAAACAGGTTTGGGATTGGGTTGGGTAAACGCGCTGCATCCAGAAGACCGAGAATACGCCAAGAACGCATTTTTGACGGCCAACGAACGCCAGGAACCGTACCGCGTGGAATATCGCCTGCGGCGCAAGGATGGGGGATATTCTTGGGCGATGGATGCGGCTGCTCTCAGATTTTCCGAAAGCGGACAATTTGAGGGTTATATCGGCTCTGTAATCGACATTACAGAGCGCAAACAAGTGGAAACCGAGCGCGATATGGTTCTCCAATTAGAACAAACTGCCCGCGCGGAAGCCGAGCGAGCTAACCGCATTAAAGACGAGTTTCTGGCGGTGCTTTCTCACGAGTTGCGATCGCCCCTGAATCCGATTTTAGGCTGGTCGCAACTGCTCGTCGGCGGCAAGCTGAGCGCGGCTAAAACCGCCAAAGCTTTTGAGACGATCGAGCGTAACGCCAGACTGCAATCTCAACTAATCGAAGACTTGCTTGACGTGTCTCGGATTCTGCAAGGAAAACTCAGATTGAATGTTGCTCCGGTGAATTTGGCAACCATTATCCCGTCTGCCGTTGAAACCGTGCAATTAGCAGCCGAAGCAAAAAAAATTCACATTCAAACAATCTTAAATCCCGATGTCGGGCGAGTTGTCGGTGATACAAGTCGCTTGCAGCAAATTGTGTGGAATTTGTTATCAAACGCGGTGAAATTCACGCCCGAAGGCGGTCGAGTTGAAGTTCGATTAGGGCAAATCGAACACCAAGTTCAAATTCAAGTCACAGACACGGGTAAAGGCATTCTTCCCGATTTCTTGCCTTATGTTTTTGACCATTTCCGACAAGAAGATGGCGCTACAACTCGCAAATTTGGCGGCTTGGGATTGGGATTGGCGATCGTCCGCCAACTGATCGAGCTTCACGGCGGGACGGTGTTTGCAGAAAGCGCCGGAGAAGGTCAAGGAGCGACGTTTACGGTGAGATTACCGCTATTAAATGATGGTTCTAGAAGCCAGGAGGAGGAAGCCGTCAATGGGGCTGCTAGTCCCGATCTCTCATCCTTGTCGCTAGCTGGATTGAGAATTTTGGTGGTAGATGATGAACTCGACTCGCGAGATTTTGTCGCTTTCGTGCTTGAGGAAGCGGGTGCAGAGGTGATTTCGCTGTCATCTGCTGCTGAGGCGCTACAGTCGATCGAACAAACTGCACCGGATTTGCTCGTCAGCGACATCGGAATGCCGGAAATGGACGGCTATATGTTGATCGAGCGCATCCGCACTCAGCTTGCACCTGAGTATCGGCAGTTGCTGGCGATCGCCTTAACGGCCTATGCTGGAGAAGCGAACGAGCGCCAAGTTTTGCAAGCCGGATTTGACAAACACTTAGCCAAGCCGCTCAATCCGACTGAGCTAGTTGCTACTGTCAGGCGATCGATCATCGCCAAGCGCCTTGAAAATAAAGCCTGAGTGCTCGGTAAGACATTGCAATGTAGTTGACTTGGCTCATTAGAGCACCCTCGTTTGGCGTAATTTCAAACTGAATTTGCCCGTTAAAAATATTCTCCCTGTTTCTTCCCTCGAACCTGGAATCTCGAACCTCGAATCTCAACATCCATCCGTTAAATCCGTTAAACCCGTTACATCCGTTAAATAATCCGTTGCCGAACTTCCATCGGACTTGCGATCGCCGCTCAAACTTCGCTATTATAAAAAGTTCCTGTTAAAACCCCACAATCAACGATCATGGCCAAGCGCGTCCAATTAGTTTTAAATAAAGATGTCAGCAAACTCGGCAAAGCTGGCGACGTAGTAGAAGTAGCCCCGGGCTACGCCCGCAACTATCTAGTACCCCAAGGAATGGGATTTAGAGCCACTCCGGGCATTCTCAAACAAGCAGAGCGCCGCCGTGAAGAAGAAAGAGTGCGCCAGCTAGAGCTCAAGCAGCAAGCTGAAGTGCGCAAAACCGCCCTCGAAGCGGCTGGGCCTTTCATCATCTCCAAGCAAGTTGGCGAAGCAGACGCGATTTTTGGTACAGTTACCAACCAAGAAGTAGCAGAACTGATTTTCAACTCTACCAGTCAAGAAGTCGATCGGCGCGGCATCACCCTACCCGAAATTCGCCAAACTGGTACATACAAAGCTGAAATCAAACTTCACGCAGAAGTTACCGCTGAAGTTGATATTCAAGTTGTTCCGATGTAATTAAGAGTCATCAGTTATCAGTCATCAGTCATTAGTTGTTAGTCATTAGTCATTAGCTAACAACTAAGCACTGCTAACTTGCGAAGTGAGTAACGCTAAGTTTCAGATTGAGAACTGACGACTAATAACTGGCAACTAATAACTAATGACTGAGAACTATTGACTAATGAGCGATTTGATGCCGACAAATATAGAGGCAGAAGAAGCAATTTTGGGCGGGATTTTAATTGATCCCGAAGCTATTTCCCGAATTGCCGAACTTCTGCGGCCGGAGTTTTTTGCCATCAGCGCTCATCAAGTCATTTATCGATCGGCATTAGGGCTATTTTTACAGGGTCAACCTACCGATTTAATGACTGTAACAACTTGGCTAACCGACCGCAACCAGTTAGAGCAAGTAGGAGGACTAACTAAATTAGCACAATTAGTCGATCGCACAGTTTCAGCAGTCAACATCGACCAATATGCAGTTTTAATTGAAGACAAATATCAGCGCCGCAAATTAATCGAAGCTGGCAACAACATAGTACAATTAGGCTACGAGACGGCAACACCACTAGAAACAGTCTTAGACCGCGCCGAACAAGAAATTTTCAGCATAACTCAAGAACGCCCGCAACAGGATTTAGTGTCGATCGGCGAAACGCTAAACCAAACATTTCAAGACCTAGAAAATCGCAATGAAGGCCTGACGCTTCCCGGTATTCCCTGCGGTTTTTACGACTTAGATGCCATGACAGGAGGCTTTCAGCGATCGGATTTAATCATCGTTGCAGCCAGGCCGGCGATGGGAAAGTGCTGTACAGATGAGTCAGTTATAGTACAAAGCGATGGAAGCCTTGTTACCATTGAAGAAATCTATCAAAAACGTCAAGCTGAATTACTTACATTAGGAGAAGATTGGCAATTTCACCTAACTAGACCATCAGGTTTTATAGATGATGGAATTAAGCCTGTATTTCGGGTAACAACAAGGCTGGGACGCTTTATAGAAACTACAATTACGCATCCCTTTTTAACAATTAAGGGATGGCGGCAGTTGGCCGAAGTACAAGCAGGCGATAAAATTGCTGTCCCCCGCAGGATGAATGTTTTTGGTCAAGAAACCATCCGCTCCTGTGAAGTTAAGTTATTGGCTTATCTAATTGGCGATGGGTGTTTGACACGCAGCGCGCCGAAGTTCACCAATGGAAATACTGCTATCCTACAAGATTTTGCTGAAGCTGCTACTAGCTTCGGAGGTCTGAAGCTGCGATTCAGCGAGCAAGAGAAGCGCACACCAGAATATTGTATAATGGGCGATCGAGAAGGTTACACAGAGAAAATAGAGCTCTTTGGTGGGAATCTACAAAAACTCCTTGAAAAACGAAATTTGTCTGTTCCAGAATTCGCTCAAAAATTGGAAGTTCCACCTGTTTTAGCCTGGTCTTGGGTACAAGGAATTGCATTCCCAAATCAAGAATTATTTAGTCGCATCTGTGAAATTTTAGAAGTAGAACCAAAACAGCTAACCGGGCCCGGAATGGATGCTATTAATACAAAACATAAAAATCCTCTGAGACATTGGTTAGAAAAGTTAGGTCTGATGGGAAAAAATGCTCATGAGAAAACAGTACCAGAAATAGTTTTTAAATTGGAGCGATCGCAAGTTGCCCTTTTTCTCAACCGCCTCTTTTCAACAGACGGCTGGGCAACCGTGCTTACCAGCGGTCAATCTCAACTAGGCTACTGTTCTGTCAGCGAACAACTAGCCAGACACGTACAGCATCTACTGCTGAGATTTGGCATCATTGCCGCCCTTAAAAAGCGTTCTGTCAAATACAAAAATACTCGCAGACAAGCTTGGCAAATCGATATTACTGATGCCAAATCAATCAAAACATTCATATCAGAAATTGGCATTTTTGGCAAAGAGGTAGCATTATTCAAAGTAAAAGAAGCATTAGAAAATAAAGAATACCAAACTAGCCGCGATTTAATTCCTGTCGAGGCGTGGGAATACCTAGCATTAGCAAAAGGCAACGAATCTTGGGCATCCTTAGCAAAACGCGCAGGTATCAAAGGTCATTCAAATATCCACGTTGGTAGACGTGCGCTGTCCAGGGAAAGATTTTTAGTTTTAGCAACGGCTTTAGATAATTTATGGCTGAAACAACTGGCAGATAGCGAGGTTTACTGGGATGAAATTGTTTCCATCGAACCGATGGGAAACAAGCAAGTCTACGACTTAACTATCCCGGAGACGCACAATTTTGTGGCTAATGATATCTGCGTTCACAATACTGCTTTCTGTACCAACATCGCCCACCACATCGCCGCCGGACAGCAGAAATTGCCCGTTGCCGTTTTCAGCTTAGAAATGTCGAAAGAACAGCTAGTGCAGCGTATCCTGTCCAGCGAAGCCAAAATAGAAAGTAACCGATTGCGATCGGGTAGAATCAGTCAAAACGAATGGGAACCAATCAGTACAGCCATTGGCAACTTATCAGAATTGCCGTTGTTTATTGACGATACTCCCAATATTACCGTCACAGAAATACGATCGAAAGCGCGTCGCCTCCAAGCAGAACAAGGCGGAGCCCTAGGATTAATCTTGCTAGATTACCTGCAATTAATGGAAGGCAGCAGCGACAACCGCGTGCAAGAACTATCTCGAATTACCAGAAGTCTTAAAGGTTTAGCCCGCGAGCTCAACGTGCCGATTATTGCCTTATCTCAGTTGAGTCGGGGTGTGGAAGCGAGGACAAACAAACGGCCGATGATGTCTGATTTACGCGAAAGCGGATCGATCGAGCAAGACGCAGATTTAGTAATTATGCTCTACCGCGATGAATATTACAACCCTGATTCGCCCGATCGCGGAATTGCAGAAGTAATTATTACCAAACACAGAAACGGGCCCACAGGAATCGTCAAACTATTATTTGACCCCCAATTTACCTGCTTTCGCAATCTGGCATCTCCGAAGCGATCTTAAATCAACCAGGGCTGATATTATGTTTGTTGAATTGGTCGTTATAAAATTTTGTCGATCGAGTGTGGCCGGGTTTATAGATATTGTCGATAGGAATGAAAGATTGTGGGTGAAACCTGCCCCTACAAATATTGTGGTTAATTTACCGCAGGTGATATTACATAGAAACCCGGTTTCTTAAAAAAACCGGGTTTCTAAACACCGTCAAAGTTTTACGTTTAATTAAGTTGAGCTACCTAGCCAGCGATTTTCAACAATTCCACGTCAAAAATCAGCGTAGCATTAGGAGGAATCACCCCGCCCGCACCGCGAGCGCCGTAACCGAGTTCAGGGGGAATAATCAACTTGCGGCGGTCTCCAACTTTCATCGTACCGACACCTTCATCCCAACCCTTAATTACTTGACCCACGCCAATTTTGAACTGAAAAGGAGAATTGCGATCGCGCGAACTGTCAAATTTCGTGCCATCCTCCAAAGTTCCAGTATAGTGTACGACAACCGTCTGCCCGGTTTTTGGAGTCGCCCCATTACCCTCTTTCAATTCAACATATTTCAGACCTGAATCTGTGGTGACAGTTTTCTCAGTATTATCAGTCATGTTATTGCCAGCGATAGTAGCTGGTACCTCTGGTAAAGTAGCATCAGCTACTAGCAAGCTATCTTCTTCCAAAGACGGCGCTGACAACTTCTCAATAGCAGTCTCGGGTAAAAGATTGTTCAATTCGGCGGCAACTGCTTGGGACCCTGAACCGCCCATTTGAGCGACTATCAAAAACACAAAGCAAACCAGCATTACTCCCAAGCTGACTAGAACTCCTCGCAAAATTAATCCTCCTGATACTTTAAACCGCGATGTCTCAGATATCTAAGACATCTAGTACAACAAGAACTACTAAATTTTATCTGAACTTTTCCACCAAACAAAGGCAGGTGCCAGATAATTTTAAAGGCAAAAGTATGAAGTCAGAATGTTTATAATTCTACATAAGTGGCTTCTACATAAGTGCCTTTTTGAGCCTTCTGCCTTCGGGTGACAATCTTATCACAAGATAGCAGGGAACCGTCGGGCCAGATCGAACTCAGCGCCAGTTACGGTTTTCTAAATCCCGCATCTGACGTTCGAGACGATCGAGCCTTCCGCGCAACTCATCCATTTCGGACTGTCGGGGGACTCCCATATCTTGCAGCATATTCCGTAGTTGCCGCTGCAACTGCGTATCCCAATTGCCCTGTTCAGACTTGAGTTGCTCGGTCATGTCATCGACAAAGGTTTTGGCTTGCTCGGAATTGATTTTGCCATCTTTGACCCATTGCTCGCTGACTTCCTGCAATTTCTCGGCCACCAGGGAGGTAGTACCAATGCCGAGCATTACCAGTTGTTTGAGTAAGTTGCTATTGTTATCCATATATTTTTCCTACAGTTTGCTCCTTTATACCCGATCGGCTCAGGTCGCCTGCTGTCGCGGCGAAACCATCTGTAAACTTAAAGTTACATCAGCGCTGACCTACCTTTCTATTTTGGAGCATCCACCCGCCTGATGGCGAGTCGAGCGTGTCGATCGGCGTTCGGTAAACCCCCTAATGAGCTACCGACAACATTACCCAATCACCCTCCTGTCTATGCCTGATTGCCCTCGCTGTCACCAACCTGTAGACGCCCGAGCGATCGCCTGTGCGCACTGCAAAACCCCTCTCAAGGCTTTCGGTCATCCGGGTATCCCCCTTTATCGATCGAAACCCGAAGAATTTCTGTGCACTACCTGTATTTATCACGAAGATGACACTTGCAACTACCCGCAGCGTCCTTTTGCCAAAGAATGCACGCTTTATCACGATCGAGCTGAGCCGCTTGTGCCACAGACGAGCCGTTACATCAGCGGCGGCTGGCCGCAATCAATCAAAAATTGGTGCCAGCGCCATCTCGTTTGGTTAGCTTTATTAGGTTTAATTATTATTAGCATTGCTATGTCGATTTAATCTGATTATACAAAGCGTAGAATAGAGAGATATCTGTTAATCTGGGTTGCTCTATTATTCTCTAAATTATTGATGAGTTACGTATTCGGCATCGACGGCGGCGGCACTAAAACTATCTGCATCTTAATGGACGAAAACCACCTGGTTTTGGGACGTGGCGAAGCAGGGCCGTCAAATTATCAAACGCTGGGAATTGAGACAGCAAAGCAATCCATCCAATTGGCGATCGAACGAGCAGTTCTGTCCGCTAAGCTCGAAGCTGTGGGCAATCTCAACATAGAAGCAATTGGTCTGGGACTAGCAGGCGTCGGGCGTCCAAAAGATCGTGAAATAGTGCAATTTGTAGTGCAGAACTTGCAGTTGACGGATACTTTACCAGTAACCCGATCATTCCTGCCTAGGAATATAGTAATTTGCAGCGACTGCGCGATCGCACTTGCGGGCGGCACGGGTCATCCAGTGGGTATTGCGGTTATTTCAGGAACCGGTTCGATTGTTTTCGGGCAAAACCGTCAAGGGAAAACTAAACGAGTCGGCGGTTGGGGATATATTTTAGGCGATGAAGGCAGCGGATATGACATCGCTATTCAGGGTTTGCAAGCTGCTTTGAAGTTCTATGACGGACGCGAAGATTTTACCGCGCTTGCGGAAAAATTTCAAAAGCATTTAGGCCTCAATAACCTAGAGGAATTGGTAGAAGTCGTTTATCGGCGCGGCTGGGGAGTCAAAGAAATTGCAGCTTTAGCGCCGATTGTCGAGGGAGCAGCAGCAGAGGGCGATCGCGTCGCGGACCGCATTATCAATAGTGCTGTGGCAGAATTGACCTATTCAACAAAAATAGCCATTTCAGCGCTATTTAACCAAACAGAAGAATTTGAAATTGTGATCGTAGGAGGCGTGTGGGGCGGTGAGGCAAATTGCCGGGGTCGGTTTGAAGCGGCAATAAGTGCGATCGCCCCAAAAGCTAAGGTAATTTCGCCCCGATACGAACCAGCTTTCGGTGCTGGATTGTTAGCCTTAAACGCTCTCAACAATTAACCTCTAACCTCGTTCCCCGAGGCTTCGTGCTGGGATTTCACCTTAACTGTTGCAGCAATAGTCCGGACTGTTTTTAGTTCGTACCTTGAAACCCTCGATTTCCCGTTGCTAGCTCGATTGCCTTGGAGCCTTGAAACCCTTATTCTACGGTTGGCAATCAAAAACTGTCCGAAGTATTGTTAGAGGCTAAGGGGGACGAGGAATCGAAATCTCTGCTTTATCCTCCTTATCTTCCCCATCTTGCCGATTTTCTCTATTTTTCCAAATTTTAAAATTCTGGATTATCTACCTTATCTTCCCAACTTGTAGAACTCCAGCCTGCCATAATTAAAACATCAGATGAATGCGAAACGCGAAACAAATTTAGCATTAGTGCGTTCCTAAGTAAACCAAAACCGCAGCAAGGAGACAATTTATATGATTACTTCTCAAAAATGGCGTTCAGCAACAGCAGCAATCCTCGCACTGGGCATTACAGTTGGAACCAGCGCGCCGCTGGTGGTAGCTACTCCCGCAGAAGCGCAACAACGAATTTCACAATTTGATAGCATCCGAATTCCGTCAGGCAGTGTAATTCCAGTTAGCTATGAAAAAGACAAAATAGTTGTCACCCGTGAAGAAACTGCACCTTTAACTTTAACAGTAGCGCGAGACATCCGCACAGATCAAGGCAGAGTATTAATCCCCGCAGGCAGCCAAATAGTCGGGGCATTGCAACCTGTCAGAAGGGGCAATCAAATGGGTACTCAATTTGTTGCCAGAGAGTTAATTATCAGCCGCCGCCAACGCTATCGGATTGACGGAAATTCAGGAATTATTACCAGAACCGAAAGAGTCCAAAAAGGTGCTGGCACAGGTTCATTAGCGCAAGGTGCAGCATTGGGTGCGGCAGCAGCAGCAGCACTAGCAGGCATTACCGGCGACAAAGCGATCGCGACTGAAGAAGTATTGGGAGGCGCTGGGATCGGCGCGATAGCTGGAGTATTGTTGGGGCGGCGCAGCGTTGACGTGCTCGTGATTCGCCCGCAACAAGATTTGGCAGTGAGATTGCGATCGGACATCGTGCTCCGCTAATATTGGTATCTTCCGATCAATTATTTGCAGTAAAACATTGTCGATCGCTCACTTGTGGTCTCCCGATCATTGGCTAGGCCTACTATTAAGGTTGTGCCTAGCCATGTTTGTTGGCGGAATTATTGGATGGGAGCGCCAACTCAGAAACAAACCAGCGGGATTGAGAACTCATATGCTAGTAAGTATGGGAGCTGCACTGTTTGTTTTAATACCGCTAGCAATGGGTAAAAATGAAAAGGGAGAAGAGGCATTAGGGCGCGTAATTCAAGGCATTGCTGCCGGGATAGGGTTTTTGGGAGGCGGAGAAATCCTGCGGCAAAATCAAGAGGAAATAGGCAAAGTTGAAGTTCGCGGGCTCACCTCTGCCGCCGCTATTTGGGTGTCAGCAGCTTTAGGAACTGCGGCAGGGTGCGGGTTGTGGCAACTGGCATTAATTGGCGGTTTAATGTCGCTGTTTGTTCTGAGAGTAATTAAAGAGTTAGAGCGTCAGAGTCGGAAATAGTCTCAGTCATTATATAATGTCTGGTAAAATAACAGTTATAAAGTTTGTAGTGACGGCGGAAGTCCGAGTGAGTTTTATGATAACTAAAGTCCTCACTACGAAAAAATTTTATTGCTGTAGATTGAGGATACATAATATTAACTGTTTCATACCAAGCCGAGTTAATCACTTATCATAAATTGTTGGCACTCATCCACTGTAGTTTAGACTAAAAAATGAGTTCAGCTAAAAGTAGCTGCCTTTTAAGATCAGGCAAGCTGTTGCTCAACAACTCAAGAAGGAGGAGATTAAACAGCTAATTTTGAAAAC
>JACJNY010000006.1 GCA_014695295.1 Microcoleus sp. FACHB-61
GGTCGTACTTCCCCAGTCCAAATATTTTCACCCATGATTTATCTGGACGTGCAACTGGCTCCGGGAAGGCAATTTACCTTACCGGGCAATTACAGCGAACAGGCGGTTTACAGTGTAACAGAGGGACTTCTTATTGATGGAGTGCCTTTAGAACAACATCGGTTGGCGGTTCTAACTTCAGGCACTGAAGTAAACATTTCTGCTTCAGGCACGGCTCGCTGTATTGTAGTTGGCGGCGAACCTGTTGGTGAGCGGCATAAGTGGTGGAATTTTGTTTCGAGCCGACGATCGCGCATTGAGCAAGCCAAACTTGATTGGACCGAGGGACGATTTGCTCAGGTTCCTCAAGAGACAGAATTTATCCCGCTGCCATCCGAGCCGCCTTCTCAAGCGGAACAGCCGTTGTGAATAGCCCCAGCCATCTGAATTAAGGAACTATTTTTTGATTCAGAATCCGTCTTTTTTACTCTAACAATACTTCGGACAGTTTTTGATTGCCAACCGTAGAATAAGGGTTTCAAAACGATTCGGCAATCGAGCTACCAACGGAACATCGATGATTTCAGACTACGAACTAAAAACTGTCCGAACTATTGACTCTAATCTTCACGAAGATTATTCCAAAAGCTTTGATGCAGTTAGGCATAGATTTGTGGGCTGGCTGCAACAAAATATAGCCGTCCAAGCTGCATATAAAGGCAATGGGAGCTTTGTTTTGCCTCAAAACTTGTTTAAGTCCCGCGAGCCTGAAAAAGCGATCGCCACGCTCCGAGTACAGCGATCGCAATCAATATCAAGAGAATCCTTATCCCTACGACTCCTCCTTCAATCCATCCTCCAACAGCATCCGCACTCTGATCCACTTTCTCGCGCCCCATCTTTGCCGCCAACATCGACAGTTTACGGTGCTCTTATTCCGACATATCCACGGTAAACCTGACAGTCGCTTCTTTATCGGGTACTTGCAGTTTGCTATTAAACTAGGCTCCTTTGAGTGAATAGGTACGGGGTCTGGTGCCGATGCTTCCGCCTGCGGTGGTGTTGTGGTTGGCAATGCAGCTTCCGGCGTTGGGGGTGTTGGTGGTGTTTGCGTTATTAGTGATGCTGTGGGTGTTGGTGCTGGCGATACAATTTCTGGTAGTGCGGGCACATCTATTTTTATGTGTGTTAGCTTATTACGTAGGATGGCATATGCGCCAACGATTAGCGCCGTTGTTGTTCGAGGATGAGGAGTGGTTGCATGGTTCTGAGTCGGCGTCGGTGGTTGTTCCGGTTAAGTCATCCACTTCGGCGAAACGGAAAGCTTCAACAAAATGTACTCCTGAGGGTTTTCCAGTTCAAAGTTTTCGGACGTTAATAACAAATTTATCGACAATCGCTAAAAATCGAGTGTAGCCTAAATTAGCGGGTGTTTCAGTTAGTTTCGACAAGCTGACGATGCCTGCTCCTTTGCAACAGAGAACTTTGGATTTACTGAAGGTTTCCTAATATTGTAGTCATGTATTGGGCGAGGGCGTTAGCCCGATTGCCAGACTGATGGGGGTTTTGTTTGGATGCTTAAGACCGCAGGGGGGAAGTTCCGATTAAACAGTTGAGACTATCTCAACTTTGCGACCGCTTTCGGGAAAGCAACGCTTGCGCATCACACCAGTTTGCAAATCGATCTCGCTTTCTATTTAGCTACCCTTAAACAACGAAACTATACTGAAATCTTGCACCAGTCGAATAATCTCACATTCCATCTGCCCTGCTTGACAACAGGCGTTAAAACCCAAAGTTAATTTCTGGCTTCTCTGACTGGGGTGAAACTTCCTAATTGGTGCATTGTCTTACTTAGAGGCATCCAGCACATCCATGAATTTTCCATTCAAAGCACGTTTGAAGAGCCAGAAGAACTCACCAAAAATGGTGATGCCGTTAATTAACCAACATTGGTTGGTGCGGATCGTCCTGCGCTCTATTTCCTACTTCCGCAAAGACTTATGGCTGATCGTCACGCTCTTGCTTTTGATCGGGGCATCGGTGCTTTTCAACCTTCTCAACGCCTGGCCGATGGCGATTCTAGTCGATACGGTTTTGTCCCCAACTCCGAAATCCGACTGGATTCATACACTGTTTCTTGCCCCGTTTGGTGAAGGCACGCTGAACCGAATTTTCGGAATGGCGTTCGTCGCGATGATTATTAGAATCCTGAGCGATACCGTTTTCATGCTCCGTAGGATGTTGAACTACCGCATCCAGTACAACGGAACCTTGCGGGTTCGCACCGAACTCTACGACAAAATGCAGGCGCTGAGTCTCGGCTGGCACGGCTCCCGATCGCAGGGTGACGCAATCTATCGGTTGAGCTACGACAGCCTCGGCCCCTGGGGGGTGATCGATACGCTCATCGGCTCCACCGCCGCATCGGTGACGCTGACGGCGATGATCTGGATCATGCTGTCGCGCCACGTCCTTCTCACCGTGTTTGCACTTTCGTTCACGCCGCTTCTAATACTTGCGAATTGGTACTTCGAGGGAAGGATTAGGAGTCGAGCGTTCGAGTCGAAGCAGACCGATGCAATCATGACCTCAACCATGCAGCAAGCTATAGAGTTGATTGGACTAATCCAGTCTTTCGGTCGAGAGGCAACGGAGTCGCGGCGCTTCGGGCGGGTGGTCGAGCGGAGCGTCGGTGCTTCCATGCGGCTCCATTGGCAGGAGAACCTTTATCCGCTGGCGGTTCAGGTAGTCTTCGCCCTGGGAAGTGGGGTAATCTTCGGCTACGGCGGATACCTAGTCTATCGCGACCAGTTCTTGCGTCCGGTGCCAAACGGCGTGAGCATCGGCGATCTGATCGTATTCATGGCGTACCTCAATCAGTTCTGGGACCCGATAGGTTGGGTGTTGGGGTTCACTACTAAGATCCAGACGTTCGTTGCTTCATGCGATCGCGTCTTTACGGTCATTGACGAGCCGCCCGCCATAAAAGATGAGCCTGATGCGCGATCGCTTCCCGTCCATCCCTGCACACTAGCACTTGCCGACGTGAGCTTCGGGTACAATTCTGGGCAACCCGTCTTACGGAACATCAGTGCTAGTATCGAGCCGGGTCAGATGGTGGCGTTTGTCGGCCCTAGCGGGACGGGAAAGAGCACGCTGCTCAATCTCTTGCCTCGCTTCTATGACCCGACATCGGGCAGCGTCCTCCTCGATGGCTTCGACCTCCGCACCCTTAAGATTGCCGATGTCCGCAAACACATGGCGCTCGTCTCGCAAGGCAGCCCCCTCTTCCCCGGAACGATCGCAGAGAATATCGCCTACGGTCGCCCGGATGCTCTGCTCCCCGATATTCGGGAGGCGGCGGTCGAATCCGGGGCAGCCGAGTTCATCGAAACCTTGCCGGAGCAGTATGATACTTTAATCGCTGAGGGCGGTCAGAACCTCTCGGGCGGACAGCGACAGCGCCTAGCTATCGCGCGGGCGCTCGTTACTGAGGCTCCCATACTCATCCTCGACGAACCCACGAATGCGCTGGACTTGAAGCACGAGCAGTGGGTCATAGAGACCCTGCAACGTCTGCGTCGCTTGAGAACCATCATCTTGGTCACGCACCGGCTCGAAACCGCCGTAGACTGCGATCGGATTTTTGTGATGCAGGAGGGCGAGATTGTCGAGTCTGGTACCCACACCGAACTCCTTACCCAACAGGGACTCTACTACCGAATGTTGGGCTACGGTACAGTAAAATCAACAGGACTTACGCACAAACCCTCCATAGAGTAGGGGCACGACATGGCGAACTTATTCTTATTCCTTTGCTTCAATCAGCGGGCGTTGGCTGCTTGGCTGGGAATAGGACGCGCATTAGCTGACCCACAGGCACAGAACGCTGCTCGCGAACAAACACCAAAGGCAGCAGGGCAAACAGCCGCAGGAAGGCTGAGAGAGCAAACACCGTTGGCAAGCCACCAAAATCAGTCAGAGTCGCGACAAAGCCACCAACGGTGATTCCGATTGCCCCAGTGATCCCGGGAAGCGCCACCGCGATCGTAAAATAAATCGACTGATTGCGTAGCGGTGCCACCGACATCATCAGATTGCCACTGCACAGGTCGATCGCCGCCCAAGTCGCATCGCCGAGTATGTGCAACAACGGGAACCAGACCCAAAGGAAAATTGCAGTGGTTCGAGCTTCTAACCACAGTAGAGGCGTCAGAGCCACCAAGATGCCCACAGTTATCATCAGCGGGCGATTGCCTATCCGGTCAGCCAGTCTGCCCCACAAAACCAGCATCAGCAGGTTAGCATCAGATCCCAAACTGTTATAGAGCGTTACCAGGCTGACATCTATGTTGAGCTCACCCAACAAGTAGAGGTTAAACGGAACTTACCCCCTGCGGGGTAGTTCCGATTAACGACCTGCCAATTCAGGAGAGCGATCGCAAATACCACTGGATACTTGGTCGTCGTCCCGACAATCGTCCCGGATTGTCCGACCTCAATCTTTGAGGAACCGAAGCAAGGTCAATAGTTCTAACGCTACTCAATAGGGGCGGGCTACTTCTAAAAAAGTGCAAACGTACAGGAGATTTGCCAAGAGGATGCGATCGCTCTGGCTGCGCTCCTGGACGTAGAGAATTGAACAAGTGAAACGTCGAGATGTTGGTATGTCGCGCGTCTAATTTGGGGGCGCTGGTATACCAAGCCATTGTGAAAGTTGCGTAAGTCGTGTCTAAGATTTGTTGCTCGTAGAATACGCTGGATTTATAAGCAAAGGGAACATTCAGGGAAAAAGTAGGGATTCTGGCGATCGGCTAAGGATAACTTGCGATGTCGGCGGATTGCGCGATCCACTTAAAGCTCAAGCAAGTGAGCCGCATCAGCCTTTAGCATCGATTGTCCGCATGGCTGTACTCGAATTGCTGGCCGATCGGGAATCCAAGTCTGAGTCAAAAATTTCTCAAAAAAGCGCTTAAATTGAGATATCAGTTATTGAAAATGCTTTAATTCTATACGCACCAAGTATTACAACCAACCTGACGCAACAATGGCATTGTAGGGGTCAGCGGTTAGAGTCCGCTATTCTCCATTAAAAAGAGTAGAGATACGGCAAGGTGTAAGGCTTATATTTGTCAACAGGATACGAATCCGGGTCTAAGACTATCGTACCTTGCAGCTACAAAAAAGGAAAACAGAAGTCGGGGATATGGTTATTCTGTTTTTTCAGGTGGACTTACTTATCTACAATTTATCCTCAAGTCGATCGTCCAAAAATGCGCACTCAATTTTTGGTAAAATCAAAACTGTCTACCCGCAACCAAAGCGCTACCTGTGGCAAAGTCAACTGAACCCAACAATCCAGAGAGTCCGAGCCAACTTGCCCGCACGCCTCTGTACGACCTATCATTAGAACTCAAAGGCCGAATGGTGCCCTTTTCCGGGTGGGAGATGGCGGTGCAGTACGCAGGCATTAGCAGCGAACACCAAGCAGTACGCCAGCAAGCAGGAATGTTCGACATTTCCCACATGGGAAAATTTGGTTTGAGAGGCAAACAATTAATAGAAAAATTTCAACCCTTAGTACCCTCAGACTTGAGCCGCTTACAACCCGGTCAAGCTCAATATACAGTCTTGCTAAATGCCAAAGGCTGCATCTTAGACGACATTATTTTCTACTGCCAAGAACCAGACCCTATCACTAGCGAAGAACGTGCAGTAATCATTGTCAACGCTGCCACTCGCATCGCAGACAAAGCATGGATCGCCACTCACTTAGAATTGAGCGAACTCAGTTTTACAGACATCTCCGAAGATAAAGTTTTAATCGCAATTCAAGGGCCGGAATCTGTCAACTATCTCCAGTCTTTTGTGGAAGACAACCTCGCACCAATTAAGGCCTTCGGCCACTTAGAAACAAATTTGTTGGGACAGCCGAGTTTTATCGCCAGAACTGGTTACACCGGCGAAGATGGGTTTGAAATCATGGTGGATGCCGAAGTAGGAAAAGAACTGTGGCAAAAATTGTTAGATGCGGGCGTTGTTCCCTGCGGTTTGGGTGCGAGAGACACCTTGCGTTTAGAAGCAGCAATGGCTCTTTACGGTCAAGATATCGACGACAATATCACGCCTTTAGAGGCTGGATTGGGTTGGGTAGTTCACCTCGATACCAAAGGCGATTTTATTGGTCGCGAGGTTTTGGAACAGCAAAAAGCGAGTGGAGTATCGAAGCGGTTGGTAGGGCTAGAAATGCAGGGGCGGCACATTGCGCGCCACGGCTATCCGGTAATATTTGAAGGCGAAACAGTAGGAGAAGTTACTAGCGGTACATTATCGCCTACTTTGAATCGGGCAGTGGCCCTCGCCGTTGTTCCGGCAAAATTAGCTAAAATCGGTCAGCAATTAGAGGTCGAGATTCGCGGCAAAAACTATCCGGCTAATGTGGTGAAAAAACCATTTTATCGATCGCAAAACCGCCCCAGTTAACTTAAGTAAGTGAGCATTAATTCAGGGGCGTTGCTCAGAGCAACGGTTCACAATAAAGTGTAAGTGTATGTGTTGTTGTGGAACGGGCTTCTAGCCCGTTGCTCATATTGGTCGAGAAGATTCATCTACTAGCTTAGCAAATTTTCGCAAAGTTGCAGCATAGCGATCGCCCGCCACGTCCATCAAATCATTATGACCCGCCGCATCAACCCAAAAATTTAATTTCGGCTGCTTCGCCGCTGCAAACAACTGCTCTCCATGCCAAAAATGCACCACCTCATCAGCCTTACCATGAATCACCAAAACAGGCGATCGAACTTTGCCAATCTTATCAATATTCACAAACTTATCAAAGGGTAAAATCGGAATCCGCGTCAACACCCGAAAAGCCGAAACAAAGGAATTTTCAACCACCAAACCACCGACTTTTTGCCGCGACGCCAAATCAATTGCCGGCCCAGCGCCCACAGAACGTCCATAAAGAATAATTTGCTTTGCAGGTACTCGCAACTGTTGGGTTAAATAATTGTAAGCAGCATCAATATCACGATAAGTATTATACTCGGAAGGATTTCCATGACTCGTGCCGTAACCTTGATAATCATAGGCAAACACAGCAAACCCGCTATCTCGAATCTCTCTTAGCAGCCACAAAATCCCGTCCAAGTCTTCCGCATTTCCGTGACTGTAAAGTATGGTATATTTAGCTTGCGGGTTAGGAAAATGAACAGTAGAAATTTTCACGCCATTAGCTGAGCTAACTTTGATAACTTCCCTGCTCTCACTCTGACTAGATGGGGGAGGTTGAAAAATTAGCCGTTCTGAAAAAAAGAAACCGTAAAAACACAGAAATGCGTAAATAAAAATTATAGATCGCATAAGTCGTTTGACAGAAAATTCTCCGAAAAGCAAGCGTTTAATATTTTTTCTGTTCCAGTTAGCCATCACTAAAGGCTCATAGTTGAATAAGATTTAACTAATAGCTGGCAAAAGTATAGTCATTTATTGACATGGGAGGCGTTAAGTCCCTCCCCTTTCATTTTTACTTTAAGCGGATTGACCCGCCTCGGCTGAACTACGCAGCTCCCTATCCCATTGCTAAACGCATTTGGGATTGCTTTTCTGAGGATGTTGTACGAAGCGTTGATATCAGAATTAATTAACTGACCAGTCGATGTTTTGTACAAACCTCGCTTGATACGCTTACCAGTAAACATCGGCTCTTTTTCTGTTTTCCCGTAGACAGGGATTGGGTCTAGACCCACGAAGTTTGCCCGCGATGTGTAGGATTCTTCCTGCACAATTACATTGATTCCCGCCAACCGAGCTTTGTACTCCAACATTTCAATTAGTCGAGAGTGAGGAATACTAACAAAGTTTTGGTTGGTTTGCTTCCCTAGATCAATTTCAGTTTTCCACTGTGCATTCTTGCCAATTACTAGAGTCCCAATTTGTTTTGTATTTAAAATCGCAACAATCAGGCAACTAGCATGATGCAAGTAATTATCAACTTTTTGATGGCGACAACGAGTTAAGCGCTGAATCCGGGGTGACGTTTTGCGGTTTCCTTTTAACTGGGATTGTAATCGTGAAGAGCGTTTGTTGTAGAACTGGTTAATCGATTTCAATGGTCGCCCGTTGATCAACAAAGGGATAAATCCCGGTTGATTTGAAGTTAACGCCACTAAATTATCCAGTCCTAAATCAATACTAGCTACAGAATTAGCGTTGCCAAGGGTGGACTCCGGTTCATCATAAATTACCTCAATTACATAGGAATCACATTTCGGAACCAGCCTAACTTGGCAAATCTGATCGGGATTGACTTTGGTTTTGATTAAAAGTTCAGTACCCGAAAGTTTAATGATTCCTTTCTTCAACTGTTTACTACTAATCGCTTGAATCGTGTAGACGAGAAGGTTTCGCCCTTTGGTTTTGTCTTTGTACTTTGGCAATTTTGGGCGACCCGTGAATTTTGAAGAATCAGCCTTGTAAGCTTTAACTGCTTTAAAAAACGATTTCCAATTCTTGTCTAACACCATCAAGATTTGCTGGCTTACTTTAGCAGGCAAAGCCTTGTAGGCTTCATGAGACTTCATCAATCGGTTCATTTCGTTATAACTGACATAACCCCATCCATAAATAAAGCTCTGACGAATGACGTAATTGGCGGCATTGTAGAGGTTTTTGGACTTGAAAGCTAGTTCGTCAATTTGGGCGAAACGGTGTTCCGTTGAGTTAATGATGTGCCTCTCTGTTAGTTGCATTTGAGACTTCCGTTCTTTGGGCTATGCGTATTCCTTATTTAACACTCACAACAATATAATACAATTATTGTTTATAATTGCTTATAAACTCAATGAAGTTTTACAATACTTTTTTATTGCGAGAAAAGACATGGCACTAACATACCCCGATGACTTGAAATACCTAGACACCCACGAATACATCCGACTCGAAGGTGAAATAGCCACGATCGGCATTAGTGCCTTTGCAGTTGACCAACTCGGCGATATCGTGTTTCTAGATTTGCCAGAAGTCGGTGCAGGGTTGGAAAAGGGCGAAGCTTTCGGTACAGTCGAGTCAGTGAAAGCGGTTGAAGACTTGAAAGCACCAGTTACCGGTACAGTCGTAGAACGCAATGATGAAATTATAGAGTCTCCCGAAAATTTGGCGGAAGACCCCTATGGCGCTGGGTGGCTGCTGAAAGTGCGCGTTGACAATCCCAGCGACGCAGACGAGGCTTTCTCGGCCCCGGAGTATCGCAAAATGGTCGAAGGGGAATAGGGCATAGGGGATAGGGAATAGGGCATAGGGCATGGGGCTCGTTGATAATTCCACAATCGGCTAGGGGTTGAAACCCACGGGGCTTTGAGCACAAGTCGTCTAAAGACGACTGATAGCCAATCCGGCTTAAATACCCCTTTATTTCTTAGTCTGCCGAAGCAGACTTCGTTTGACTCTTAAGCGGTTTCAACCATCAACCTTAATCTACAGTCGTCTTCAGACGACTTTAGCTATGAGACAGGGGTTTCAACCCCTGTCGGACTTTGATAGACGCAGAAAATCTTCCTTGTTTTCTTAGCAAAATGTTACAAACAAAGAAGAAAAGTCTATTCAGGAGAATCCGCCTTGGTACTCTACAGCCCTCAACTTGAACCCAACCAGCAGCAAAACCTTTCCTCAATCAATGGTTTTGCGGGCCGGCACATTGGCCCGACACCCAGCGAAATCCAGCAAATGCTAGATGTTTTGGGCCTTTCCAGCCTCGATGACTTGATTGACAAAACGGTTCCTGCGGCGATTCGCATTTCTCAACCCTTACAACTTCCCGCAGCGCAAAGCGAGTACAGCGCTTTGGCAGAATTGAAAGAAATTGCTGCAAAAAATCAGGTATTTCGATCGTACATCGGCACTGGATATCACGACTGCATTACACCCCCCGTCATCCAGCGGAATATCCTAGAAAATCCCGGCTGGTATACAGCTTACACTCCCTACCAAGCCGAAATTGCTCAAGGGCGATTGGAAGCTTTGCTGAACTTCCAAACCATGATAATTGACCTCACGGGTTTGGAAATTGCCAACGCTTCTTTGCTGGATGAAGGGACAGCGGCGGCGGAAGCGATGGCGGTGAGTTACGGCGCCAGCAAAAATAAGGCAAAAGCGTTTTTTGTTTCCCAAGATTGCCACCCTCAAACTGTGGAAGTGGTGCAAACTCGGGCTAAGCCGCTGGGAATTGAGGTAATTGTCGGCGACCATCACAGCTTTGAGTTCGATCGTACAATCTTCGGCGCTCTCCTGCAATACCCCGCCACAGACGGCACAATTTACGACTATACCGATTTTATTCGATCGGCCCACGAAGTCGGCGCATTAGTCACAGTCGCCGCCGACATTTTGAGCCTTTGCTTGCTCACACCCCCCGGTGAATTCGGCGCCGATATAGCCGTAGGAAGCACTCAGCGCTTCGGAGTGCCGATGGGATTCGGAGGGCCCCACGCAGCCTATTTCGCCACGCGAGAAGAGTTTAAACGGCAAGTTCCGGGGAGAATTGTCGGCGTTTCTAAAGATGCCAACGGCAAATCTGCTTTACGTTTGGCCTTGCAAACTCGCGAACAGCACATCCGCCGCGAAAAAGCAACCAGCAATATTTGTACTGCTCAAGTTTTGCTGGCCGTGATGGCGAGTATGTATGCTGTTTATCACGGCCGGTCTGGACTGAAAGACATTGCTGAGAAAGTATGGAGTTTAACTGCACTTTTGGCATCCGGTTTAAAAAGTTTCGGATACAAAATTGGTTCTCAACCTTTCTTCGATACTTTGCGGGTAGAATTGGGAAACAAACCGCTGTCAGAAATTCTAGAAGCTGCTAAAGTTCGCAAAATTAATCTCCGAGTTTTCGATGATTCGACAGTGGGAATCACTTTAGATGAAACTGTCAGCGTTGAAGATGTGCAAGAGTTATGGAAAATTTTTGCACAGGATAAAGATTATATCAAGGCAGACGGGCAGAATGCTCTCAACATTGCGGTGGATGCAGAGGCATTAAATTCATATTTGACATTACCAGATTTTTGCGATCGCACCAGCAGCTATCTCGCCCATCCAGTTTTCAACAGCTACCATTCAGAAACTGAACTTTTGCGCTATTTGCACCGTTTAGAAGCCAAGGATTTATCGCTAAATACATCGATGATTCCCTTGGGTTCTTGCACAATGAAATTGAATGCAACAGCAGAGATGATGCCGGTGACTTGGGCGGAATTTGGCAGGATACATCCCTTTGCACCCCGCGATCAAACTCGTGGCTATCAAATGATGTTCGTGCAGCTAGAACACTGGCTGGCAGAAATCACCGGTTTTGCGGGAATTTCTTTGCAGCCAAACGCAGGTTCCCAAGGCGAATACGCGGGCTTGTTAGTTATTCGCCAATACCACGAACACCGAGGCGAATCTCACCGAAATATCTGTTTGATTCCTCAGTCAGCCCACGGTACAAATCCGGCTAGCGCGGTGATGGCGGGGATGAAAGTAGTTGCTGTAGAGTGCGATTCCCAGGGTAATATTGATGTTGCCGATTTACATAAAAAAGCCGAAAAACACAAAAATGACCTGGCGGCTTTGATGGTGACATATCCATCTACCCACGGCGTTTTTGAGGAAGAGATTAAAGACATTTGCGAGATTGTCCACAACTGCGGCGGACAAGTTTATATGGACGGCGCAAATATGAATGCTCAAGTTGGTTTGTGCCGCCCCGGTGATTTTGGTGCTGATGTTTGTCACTTGAATTTGCACAAAACTTTCTGTATTCCACACGGCGGCGGCGGACCGGGAATGGGGCCGATTGGGGTAATGTCTCATTTGGTGGAATTTTTGCCCAGTAATTCTATTCTTAACAGTCAACAGTTAAGTCTTAACAGTCAACAGTCAACAGTTAACGGTCAACAAAAATCAGTTGGTGCTGTTTCCGCAGCGCCTTGGGGAAGTGCTAGCATTTTGACTATTTCTTGGATGTACATTCGGATGATGGGAGGAGTGGGTTTAACTGAGGCAACAAAAGTAGCAATTCTTAATGCTAATTACATGGCAAAACGCTTAGAATCTTATTATCCGGTTTTGTACAAAGGGAAAGCTGGTTTGGTGGCGCATGAGTGTATTCTGGATTTGCGATCGCTCAAAAAATCTGCGGCTATTGAAGTAGAAGATATTGCTAAACGGTTGATGGATTACGGCTATCACGCGCCGACGGTTTCTTGGCCGGTTGCTGGTACGGTAATGGTGGAACCGACGGAAAGCGAATCGAAGCAGGAATTAGACCGTTTTTGCGATTCGATGATTGCGATTCGAGCGGAAATTGCGGAGATTGAAAAAGGTACTGTTGACGCGCAAAATAACGTTTTAAAAAATGCGCCGCACACCGCCGAATCTCTCATGGTTGATGAGTGGAATCGTCCTTATACTCGCGCGCAAGCGGCTTATCCGACCTCTTGGACTCGCGAACATAAGTTTTGGCCGGCGGTGGGTCGGATAGATAATGCGTTTGGCGATCGCAATTTTGTCTGTTCTTGTTTGCCAATGGAGGCTTACAGTCAAGGTTAAATAACTCTCTACGGGTGCGAATTAGGCTTTCGATTCCCTCTAGCCCCCCCTTCTTAAGGGGGGGACAAGAGTTTTCTTTCAAATCGATATAATCCCAAACCCACAATCGATATGAGTTCTAAAATTACCTTAATTCCCAATGTAAGATTGGCTGATGGTAGTTTGGCGAAAGGACGGGGTTTGATTCACCGGGATTTGAAGCCTGAGAATATTTTTCTGGCGGATGTGGGTGGGAAACAAGTTGCAAAAATAGGGGATTATGGGTTAGCCAAAGCTTTTGACCAAGAGGGTTTAAGCGGTCAAACCCTGACGGGTAATGCTGTGGGTACGCCGTGTTTTATGCAACTATAAAAAATGCTTGATTATAAGTATGCGAAACCAGAGGTTGATGTTTGGGCGGCGGCGGCTTGTTTGTATGGGATGATAACGGGTGAGTTTGCGCGCAATTTGCAGGGTCAAGACCCGTTTTTGGCGGTTTTGTAAAATGATGCGGTGTCGGTGGGCGATGGCACTTCTGCGATTCCTAAACCGCTAGCTAAATTTATTGAGTTGGCTTTAATTGACAATCCTGAAATTTATTATAAAAGTGCAGCGGAAGTTAAACAAGCCCTATTAAATAGTATATCATAATTGATTTCCTATTTTCTCTATTATTCCGCGCACCATCCGGGCTTCGTTTGACTCTTGAGCGATTTCACTCGCCAAATCTTCGAGGAACCAAGGAATGTAAAATCATTTTCATAAACCCGATTTTTTCAAAAAATCGGGTTTCTTGGTATTCTCAATCTGCCATCACAGACAACACATACTCTCCTTGATTTACTGACTGATTGGTCGAAACATCAAAAATGAAAACATCCGACTCAGCACAAACATCAACCAAACTAGGAAATTCCCCATTCTTATTAAAGCTGAGAATTTGATAAAGCCGATCGCCCTTTTTGACATAACTCCCCAATTGCACTCGATTTTGAATCATCCCGCCCGCCGGCGCGTAGTATTTGATCGCTGAATTCTTGGGGGTGAAAATAACTTGATGATTCGCCGTTTCCGGGAGAGGAAATCCATCTATTTTCAATAAACCCTTATTTGCTAAGTAATTTTTGATGCCCCGCAAGCCATTCGCCACAGACTCGGGATTCATTTCCATCCCCGAACCTAATTCTAAAGTCCAAGCTTCCACGTCAAATTGGATCGCACTTCCCAACTCTGCCAAAATCTTCTCCAAAGCCAGCCAAGGCTTGAGAAACGCCTCGTCAAAAGCATCCCCGTCGTACTCGTTCATCAAGATTGCGCGATCGAGCAAAAAAGCTTTCGCACTCTCCTCGCGGGAATTAAAACAGTAAAGGTAATCTAAACTTTGATTCGTAGAACTGTGCAAATCCAGCACGTAGTCAGCATCCAAACACAAAGATTGTAGCTGATATCGGTAAAGTTCGCTGTAGGGGCGGCAACTAGGAGCATTAATTTTTGCTAACTCTTTAGCAAAACTCAAAGCAATCGCTTTTCTGTAATTAACTTTGACAGTATCGGCATCGAGATGGATGTGAGACTTAGCAAAACCCAGAATATCTTCCCCTTGTTTTTCAAAATCCCAGAAAATCCGGTTCCAATTTACCCCATCATAAAGATTGTAGCGACCAGGGGAAAAATGGTGCGATCGCTGACTGACACCCACAGGATTACAAACAGGAACTAGCCAAATTTCCCCGCTTAACTGACTGCTGTCCAAAGACATTAAAAACTCAATTAATTGGTGAATCACAGCATTACCGCTAATCTCAGCGCCGTGCAGGTTAGATTGGAGATAAGCTTTTTTGCCGGGAATCGCACCTTGGAACTGATAGACTTGCAGTGAAAGCCGATCGCCCGAAGCAAGCTGCACCACAGGAATACTCGAAATAACAGGAATCATAGACAAGACTCGGAGAGAGAGAACACGTTTAGAAAGGCAGGTGAGACTTGGCAAAACCAATCTTCCCAATTGAAGCATCGATCGGCTTCTAGATTTTTGGACCGATTAACCAGTAAGTAATCATTTCTCCCCGACCCTTAATAGAAATAGTACCTCTTTGTTCCAGCACATACAGATCTTTCAAATGAGAATATGTGGTCTCTGTTACCTGAATATAGCCCGGTTTACCGTGAGACTCCATGCGAGAAGCCACATTAACGGCATCTCCCCACAAGTCATAAATAAACTTCTTGATGCCAATCACTCCCGCAATGACGGGACCAGTGTTAATGCCAATCCGTATTTGTAGTGAGTTTCCTAAATTGTTGGGTATTGTTTTCATGTAAGCCTGCATTTCTAAAGCCATATCCGCGATCGCCCTGGCATGATCCTCACTGGCGATTGGCAATCCACCCACCACCATGTAAGCATCACCAATGGTTTTAATTTTTTCTAGACCGTACTTTTCCGTCAACTCATCAAAAGCCGAAAAAATTTGGTTCAATCCGGCAACTAATTGCATAGGTTCCATTGGGAGCATCCCGCTTTTTAACTAAGCATAACTACTCATTTTAATCTCATTATTTAAATACGCACATCTTAGTCTTAAAATTTGAGGCACGTTTTTTTCTTTCCACTGTGCACC
>JACJNY010000060.1 GCA_014695295.1 Microcoleus sp. FACHB-61
TGCAAACTACCGTAAAGCGAATCGTCTCCCTCGTCGCCGACAATGGTGTCGGAACCGAGTTCGCCCCAAATCCGGTCGCTGTCCTTGCCGCCGTAAACAGAGTCGTTACCTTTGCCGGCAAAAATGCTGTCGTTACCGCTGCCGCCGCCGATGATATCGCCGTTATCGTTGCCGAAAATTAAATCGCCTTCATCCGTGGCAATTGTGCTGCCTTGCTGAGTGCCGTAGTCGCCGACTATGGTGTCAGAACCTTGATTGCCGTAGAGAGTATCCGAGTCAGTTTCGCCAAAAATGCGATCGCCGGCTTTGCCTCCAAACACCAAATCCCGTCCGTTGCCACCTCGCAAGGTGTCGTCTTGTTCTTGGCCGTGAAGTAAGTCGTTGCCATCGCCTCCCAACAGCAAATCGAAGCCGTCGGGGTCACTGTCTAGTGAGTTGAGTACGCCACCAAACAGAGAGTCGTCTCCGTTGTCGCCGGAAAGGGTGTCTGCACCTTTATCACCCCACATCAGGTCGTTGTCGATGCCACCAAAGGCGATGTCAGGGCCTTTGCCGGAGTAAACCGTGTCCGAACCTTGGTTGCCCGCAATGGCGTCGCCTGAAGAACCGCCGAAAATCAGGTCGCCGTCGTTGTCGGTCAAGTCGATGTCGTTGCCGTTGTCGCCGACTATGGTGTCGGCACCGCGATCGCCGTACAATGTGTCTCCATTGCGATCGCCAAAAATGCGATCGTCTTGTTTGCCGCCAAATACGGCATCGCTGTCTTTGCCGCTGTAAACGATGTCGTTGTCGGGGCCGGAGGCGATGAAGTCTCGCTGTTGGTCGCCGTAAACGATATCGCTGCCTGCTTCACCTAAAACTGTGTCGTCGCCGCTTCTTGAGACAAACAGTTCGTTAGCTTCGTTCCCTGTTAAATAATCGTTTCCCTCTGTCCCGATGCTGGTGTTTTGGATGTCGATGAGTTGGGCGGCGTTGGAGTCGAAGTTGAGTGTTTGCGAAGGCTGGGGGGGGGTAAATGTGATGAGAGGGGGTTGGGGCAAGGGGTCGCAACCGCAACTGGTATCTGGTTCGGCTACTGGGTTGAAGATAGGGGTTGGTTCTGGCGCTAATGTTGGTTCCGGCGCTAGTGTTGGTTCTGGGGTGGGCGCGGGTGTTGGTTCCGGTGCTGGTGTTGGTGTGGCAGTTGGTGTTGGTGTTGGTTCTGGTGTTGGTGTTGGTTCCGGCGCGGGTGTTGGTGTGGCAGTTGGTGTTGGTGTTGGTTCTGGTGTTGGTGTTGGTTCCGGCGCGGGTGTTGGTGTTGGTGCGGGCGCGGGTGTTGGTGTTGGCGCGGGCGCGGGTGTTGGTTCCGGTTCTGGGACGGGTATCGGTATCGGGGCGGGTGTTGGAGTTGGTTCTGGCGCGGGTGTTGGAGTTGGTTCCGGCGCGGGTGTTGGAGTTGGTTCCGGCGCGGGTGTTGGTATTGGTTCCGGCGCGGGCGTCGGTGTTGGTTCTGGGACGGGTGTCGGTGTGGGTATCGGGGCGGGTGTTGGCGTCGGTATCGGGGCGGGTGTTGGCGTCGGTATCGATGCCTTAAGGGGAATGAGAGACACAGTGGCGATTGCCGCACTGGTGGCGCCGAGGTTGTCTGTAGCGCTGTAGGTGAAGTTTGCCCCTGTGAAATTGCCGGACGCCTGGAAGAACAACTCGGTAATTTGCTCGGTTGTTAGGGTTTGACCAGCCGTGACCCGCACTCCCTGGCTCGGATTACCCAAGAACAGCGTGCCTTCATTGGCTGGTGGCAATGTGTTTACGGTAAAGGAAACCACCGTCCCGTCTGGGTCGGTTCCTCCGAGTCCGGGGATGTTCACGGTTGTTTCCAGCAACAAAGCGACGCTGGAATTGTTGGCGACGGGTGGCTGGTAGCCCGGAGCTAATGCTAGCAGGGAGGCTGTAGCGGGGGCTGGACTAATGGCGCCGCGGCGGTCTGTGGCGCTGTAGGTAAAGTTGGTGGCTGCGAATTCGCTGGTTGCTTGGAAGAATAACTGGCTGATTTGAGTTGTGCTGAGTCTTTGGCCTGCCGTGATCCTGATTCCCTGGCTGGGATCGCCCAAGAACAGGACGCCTTGATTTGCCGCCGGCAGGGTGTTGATAGTCAAGAATTCGATCGAGTCGTCGGGGTCTTTGGCCGTCAGCCCTGTGAGGTTGAGGGTGCTGTTTGGCGCCAGTGTCTTGCTGATGTTTGTGGGTACCGGCGGGTAGTTGAACGCCAGCGACAGCAGAGAAACTGTGGCGGCTGGACTGCTGCCACCGAGATTGTCTTTGCTGCTGTAGGTAAAATTAGCTCCTGTGAAATTGCCGACCGACTGGAAGAATAACTGCGTCATTTGCTCGGCTGTCAGGGCTTGACCTGCCGTGACGGCGACTCCCCCGGTTGCGGGGTCGCCCAAGAACAGGACGCCTTGATTTGCCGGCGGCAGGGTGCTGATGGTGAATGTAACCACTGTGCCGTCTGAGTCTCTGCCTCCGAGCCCGCTAATTTGGACAACGCTGTTGGGCGCTAGCGCAGCGTTGCCGCTGTAGGCTGATGGAAGCTTGTTGGGTGTTGGCTGCGCGCTAATAATAGCGGTGGTGACAGTGGCTCTGGACTCGGAACCGTTGTTATTGCTGGGTTCGGGGTCAAAAGTGGTCGATCGGCTCTGGGAAGTGTTGCTAATGGTGCCCGTCGCTGGAACGACTACTGTGACTTCGCGGTTGATGTTGCTGCCGCTAGCCAAACTGGGAATTGTTGGGAAGGTGACAACCCCTGTCACTGGGTCGTAAGTGCCGTTATCGGAGGCGCTGACTCCCGTTAAACCGGGAATGATGCTGTCTGTAATCACTAGGTTTTCAGCAGCATTCGGCCCATTGTTGGCGGTAGTTATAGTATAAGTCACGGAACTGCCAGCAGGAGCAGATGTGAGACCGCTTTTGGACGTAACCAGGTCGGCCACAGGATCGATCGAGGTGGTAACTAGACCCCCCGCCTGACCGGGCGCTGCGACTGTCGAGCCGTTGTTGTTCGTTAAGTCCGGGTCTGGAGTGTCCGATCGGCTCAATACAATATTGGTAATGCTCGTCAGGGTAGGCGGCGGTACAAACATCAGACTGCGGGTGACGCTGCTGCCGCTGGCTAAAGTCGCGATCGCTGGGAAATCGATCGCCCCTGTGGCAGGATTGTAGGTTCCGCCATCGGACGCGCTGACATTAGTTAAGCCGGGAATCAGGCTGTCGGTGATGACTACGTTGGTCGCGGGACTCGGCCCGTTGTTGGTAGTAGTGATTGTATAAAGGAGGGTGTCGCCCACCTTGATGCTGGCCGGAGCCGTTTTTTGGGTGACAATATCGGCCACAGCATCGATCGAGGTGGTGACGGTGGCGTTGGAGTTTGTACCGTTGTTGTTGGCCGGAGTGGAGTCGGGAGTGATGGAAATACTTCTGGCCGTGTTGCTGATGGAAGTTAGGGTGGGCGGTACTCTGAAGCCGATCGTCCGGGTGACTGTCTCCGCGTTGGCGATCGCCACGGGCGCGAAGGTGACAATGCCGGTCACTGGGTCGTAAACGCCACCGTTAGATGCCGTGACTCCGGTTAACCCGGGAACTATGCTGTCAGTGATGGTTACAGCTTCTGCAGGGCTCGGGCCTAAGTTGACCGTGGCGATTGTATAGCTGACCGAGCTACCGGGGGTAGCGCTCGTAGAGCCGGTTTTGGTGGTTGCAAGATCCGCGTTGGGCGCAATACTTGTCGTAACCGTAGAGTTAGTGAGAGTGCCGTCTTTGTTGGTTGTCGAGCCGTTGTTGTTAGTGGCGATCGGATCGAAAGTCGCGGCGCTGCTCCGGGCCGTGTTGCTGATGTCGGTACGGGTGGCTGGAGCGATGAAACTGACGGTGCGGGTCGCAGTAGCCGCATTTGCCAGCACCGTCAGTGCTGGGAAGGTGACAATGCCGGAAACTGGGTCGTAAGTGCCGCCGTCCGATACGCTGACTCCTGTTAAACCCGGAATAATGCTGTCAGTGATGGTCACGTCGGCAGCAGGGTCTGGCCCCCTGTTAGCCGTGGTTAGCGTGTAGGCAACGCTTGACCCGGCCGAGGTAGTCACAGGGCCACTTTTGGTAGTAACTAAATCCGCGACTGTATCGACAACTGTGGTAAAAACTACACCAGGCCCCTCGATTTGCCCTGGCGCGAGTACACCGCTGTTGTTGCTGAGGTCGGGGTCGAAAGTCGAGCTAGTGCTGAATGCAACGTTGGCAAAACTGCTACCGCTGGTTAAACCGGGCGGCAGATTAATTGTCAGGGTGTAAGTGACAGTCTCGCCAGCATTGAGAACGGGAATTAACGGCCAAGTGACAGCCTTCGTTTGGTTCACGTAAGTGCCGTTGTTGGAGGCACTGAGAACCGGCGCCAATCCGCCCGGAAGCAGCAGTTCAAAAGGTATTTCGTCTTGAATCAGGACGTTTGTAGCGGGCGCTGGCCCCCTGTTTACAGTAGTAATCGTGTAGGTAATGCTGCCTTCGGACTTGACGAACTGCGGGCCGGTCTTGATAGTGGCAACCTCAGCGGCGATACTCGGAGGATTGATAGTTTCAACTACCACGTTTTGAAGTTCGTGAATGTTGTTAGCGCCTCCTGTGGAACTGCCAAAACCAAATTTGAAAAGTGGCGGTACTGCGCCGTTTTCGGTTGCCAAGTTGGGGATGTCGATCAATGTAGTTTCGTAGATGTCGTCGAAATTTTCATCGAAGGCAACGGTGAGGCGAGAGGGATTCACCGGATCGTTAGATGGATTCAGCGTAATTTGAACCGCTCTTTTGGCTAAATTGCGATCGCTCGTGAACGTATTGCTGAAGTTAAAACTGCTGCCGGGTTCAGGGCCACTAAAGTCAATGCTCGTAGGAATGTTATCGATGCCGAAGGGAACGATCGCATTTGTTAAAAACTTATAACCTTCTGCTTGATTTCCTCTAACCGTTACTGAATCAGGTCTGAAAGAACCAATAGAGGAGCCGGGAATCGGAGGTGGCTCCGGGCCGGATCGCCCTTCTGTGGATGTTGAAAAATTGCCAAACTCGTCAAGCCCAATCCCTAAATAACCTCCCTCAATACCGGGTATATTCGTTCGTGGAGCGTAAGCCAGAGAACCGCCATAACCCCCAGTCCTGGTTGGGCTAACAGTGCCGTCAATCAAGAAAAAACCCAGCCCGTCCCCTGGCTGAGGGCTAATAAATGGGCCCTGAGCATTAAATTGCTGGCTTGAACCGTAAGAATAAAAATCAAACTGGACTCTGAGACCGTCTGTTGAAGGAATGGGGTTGTTGTAGATGACAAAGGCTTCCCGAAGGTTTACTGCTGGAGTTAATAGCAGAGCGCCCTCGCCCGGAGTCGAACCGCCCAAAGCCGGAAGTACGCCAGATACTGTGCCTCCGGTAATGCCGGGGATACGTTGATTGGCTGCTGGAACCCCGCTGGTGGGATTGAACAGTGCCCCGTTGTTTCCCCCGTAAATCCAAGGCCCCCTAACTGTGGAGTTTTTGAAAGTTTCGTTAACTAATGTGCCGAGGGCGTAAGGGTAGGCTTCGAGCACTTCTTTTTCAATGGCGATACTCGCCTTTA
Source organism: Microcoleus sp. FACHB-61 (assembly GCA_014695295.1). Taxonomy (GTDB): domain Bacteria; phylum Cyanobacteriota; class Cyanobacteriia; order Cyanobacteriales; family Microcoleaceae; genus Microcoleus. The sequence goes on from JACJNY010000060.1 coordinate 5,630, forward strand.
TTTCCCCTGTCGCAAATTTTAATTCCCAGTCGCCGCCGAGTGCCGCACTCCCCGTCAAGTTGTCGGAAGCTGCAATATCTGCACCGGCAATCAAGCTCAGTCGCCGCACGAAGGCTGCGCCGCTTTCCCCCGCTGCAACGCTGCACCCGAATAACAAGATATCTCCTCTCTCGCTGAGGGCTTTTCCCCACTGCTGCAACAAATGGGTGTAGGTTTCTAAGTTGTCGCTGCAGAGTTCGATCGATCCGAGTTGCACTCTGGCTTCTCGACCGTGAGAAACTATCTGAAGACTTTCTAAATCGCTGCAATTAGCCAGAATTCTAGTAATTTGTTCGACTCCATCCCGCGTCGAGTCCAGTAAAAATACCTCTGTATCGGCTGTTGCTCCTCTTACCAAGCTGTCGCAGTTCTCTACTCTGGCATCGACGAACAGTACATTTTTTACAGTCCGAGGGGGCAACCACGGGGGGTTTGCCCCTACAGTTGCTCGTAAAAATTCTCTGTGGGGATGCCCACTTCGCGCGCCGCCACCGAGTTTCTGGGACAGGAAACACTCGTCTGCTTTTACTTGTTTTATTTGTTTTTTCTGATGATTAGTAGCTGTTGTTCGGGACTTTTTGTCCGCAATCCTTGCGGTGGAGTCACATATTTTTGGGGTTAGAAAGATTGATTTGTTGCAGATGCTTTGCATGGTCAAATTGTCTCGCGGATTGTAGATGATGTACCCAGTTCAAGATGATAATTATCACGTATTGAAAAGGTTGAATGGCAGACTAAGAGGCTCTGCTGCTTGACTTCGAGCCAGAGCAACAAGCGAATTTAACTCAGCACAAAGGAGTGCTATCTTAATATTTGATAGCATGGCAAATATCGCCTGCAGAAGAGCTGAGGATTTGGAGTTTAAATCTCCATAATCTATCTATCGGGTGATATTTTGCCTTCGACTTTCTTTTCTGTTAGCGAGTGTATCTGTTACACGAAGATCTCTTACATGGCGCTGTAGATAATAACAGGAGTTCTCAAAAATTTAATTGATGAGGTTTTCTGTAGATCGTCTAATGCACTTTATTTGCAGAGAATTTTCACTATTTCTGGACGTATAAACAAACGGGTTTGATGGACGAAGAGGCTTCGTTGCAGCCCTCGCTCCCGGTAAAAAACTCGGTTTCTTTGGTTTTGGTGCGCAAACCCTGTTCACAATAGCAACTAGACATTAATTAGGGAGTTATAGCCGTGACATAATTATGCCGGCCGTGCCCGAAGTGTCATTCAACTGAGATCTTGTACCATTCTCAATTACCCTTCTATGGGCGGGCTCTCCTGCCCACCACACAAGAAAATGCAGTTTTTGTGGAACAGGCATCTTGCCTGTTCTTGAGAATGGTGCAACATATGAGATTCAATTGAAATCGGCATACCCTGTATCGACGAGGCGTCTTAAAAATTCATGACTTGCAGTCTGGAGATAGCAATCTAGGCTTGGGACTGTTGCGCTGCGATCGCAAAAACAGATTAGTGCCGCCCACAACTAACTTCTCAAACTGTCAACTTAGAGTCTTCGAGCGGGTTTCTGTTTAAGGTAAATGCTCGGGACAATTGTTCGTGCAGAATTTTTCATGATGTTTGGAAGAAAGTGGCTTGGAGATTTGCCCATCAGCTACTTGGAATTTTTGTTGGCTAATTTTCTTAACTGCAAGAGTTACGCCCAGGAGACTAGAAACCCAATTTATTCCTAGATTTCTCGTCGCCCAACCAAGATTTATGGTCTAAACCTGGTTTCCGATCGTAAGTCTTCAACTAGAAAAACAGCGCTCGCAATCCGCCAGTTATGGCAACTGTAACCAAGCAATAATGCTCGATTAAGTTTTAATTGCTGAGTTTTGGCGTGGGTCGTCCAAAACAAGCTCCAACAAGAATCCTTACACGTAAGTATATATTAAATCATTGATTATTACATCCGTAAATAGGCATAGATACAAGCACGAATACAAGCTATATCTTTTCACCGCGAACGTCAAGAGTTCTGGCTTGGTAGTACCGACAATCTTGACAGGGCCCAGAAGGATTGACAGCGCAGCGAATGTAATTAGAGCGGGCGTTATACTCGCAAGTGATATCGCCGATCGGATAACCGAGACCTTCTATGTAGGTGCGATCGGCAGTTGCTAGTTGAGTTCGCAGGGATCTATTGGCTACCGCAAGCCTGGCCGCTGCAATTCTGTCGCGGGCTTGGCTCTCGGCAGAGCGCATCACCCACAAAGACACCAGCGACGGAGCTAAACCAATGAAAATAATCAGGAGAGCTATTAGCACCTTTTCAGAGCTTATGTGGAGAATATTTTTTTTAATTTAGACGATCGGCAAGAGAAAATCATCCCCGAAAAGACGGTTCTAAATCACAAAAGTTCCGGGCCAAGTCTCAAACTATTAGGCCGTTAACCGTTAACCGTTAACCGTTTGCTGGCGGGTGAGGAGGGCGATCGCTGTTGGCGCCACTTTCTTCGTAAAGCGCATCGCCAGGGCCCAACAAAGCCAGAAGCCCAGGTAGGGTGTGCTCTTATGTTGAGTCAATTACCCGCAATAAAATAGGTTTGTAGTGACGAATGCAAGTCCTGAGAAAAATTAGAGGACTTGGATTCATCACTACAAACGCGATATCGGTTATTTTACAGGATTAGATATGAGAAACCGGGTCGAGTTCAAAAACAACCAAGCCAGAACATGGGGCAGCTATTGTTTGAGAAACTCGGTTTCTCTCAGGAACCAAAAGGGTTAAACTTTAGCAACATCCGTCGCTAAATCCATCAACGAACCCGCACCTTCCACCTTAGCAACATCCAACAAAGTCTTCAAAACTGAATCTGGATTCAAACTAATCGAATCAATTCCCAACTCAACCAAGAAACGAGCAAACTCAGGATAATCGCTGGGCGCTTGACCGCAAATCCCAATCTTGCGACCGTACTTCTTGGCCGCTTTAATGGCAATTTCTACCATTCGCTTGACAGCTTCATTCCGTTCGTCAAAGATGTGCGCGACTAAAGCAGAATCCCGATCTAATCCTAATGTTAGCTGGGTTAAATCGTTAGAGCCGATCGAGAATCCGTCAAAAACTTGCGCGAATTCGTCAGCAAATATCACATTGCTCGGCAATTCGCACATCACATACACTTGCAAGCCGTTCTCGCCCTTGACTAAACCGTTTTTTGCCATCTCTGCCAACACTTTTCGCCCTTCATCCGGGGTGCGACAAAATGGAATCATCGGAATCACATTTGTCAAGCCCATTTCGTCGCGAACTCGCTTTAATGCTTTGCATTCCAAAGCGTAAGCTTCGCGGTAATTTGGGTCGTAATAGCGAGACGCGCCGCGCCACCCGAGCATCGGGTTTTCTTCCTTGGGTTCAAACTGCCGCCCGCCCAAAAGATTAGCATATTCGTTGCTCTTGAAATCGCTCATCCGCACGATGACTGGATTTGGATAAAATGCGGCCGCAATTGTGGCAATTCCGTGGGCTAATTTGTCGGTAAAGAAATCGGGTTTGTGTTGGTAAAGTGCTGTCAGTTCTGCAATCTTGTCTTTGACTGATTCATCTGCTAATTCGTCAAAGTGAATCAGTGCCAGGGGGTGTGCTTTAATGTGATTAGCAATGATGAATTCCAGTCGCGCCAAGCCCACGCCGTTGCAAGGAATTGCCGATAAACCAAAAGCTTCTTCCGGGTTGCCCACATTCATTAAAATTTGAGTGCGAGTGTGGGGCAAATTGTCGATCGCAGTTTCTTGGATTTCAAAAGGAACCAAACCGGCATAAACTTTGCCTTCGTCTCCTTCGGAACAAGAAACAGTGATTTCTTGATGGTTATTCAAGATTTGGGTGGCGTCGCCGGTGCCGACAATGGCGGGAATTCCCATTTCTCGGGCGATGATCGCGGCGTGACAAGTGCGGCCGCCGGAATTGGTGACGATCGCACTTGCTTTTTTCATGATCGGTTCCCAATCCGGGTCTGTTTTGTTGGTGACAAGAACTTCTCCTGATTGAAATTCAGCGATTCTGTGAACGTCTAAAATTACGCGGGCTTTTCCTTGTCCGATTGATTCGCCAACGGCGCGTCCTTTTGCCAAAATTGCACTGGAACCTTGCAATCTGTAGTTGCGCAAAACTGTAGCCGACTTTTGAGATTGTACTGTTTCGGGTCGCGCTTGGACGATAAACAATTCGCCCGTATTGCCGTCTTTCGCCCACTCAATGTCCATCGGGGTATAAGTCCCGCGTACTTGAGAGTAGTGTTCTTCTATGACTACAGCCCACTGTGCTAGTTGCAGAATTTCATCATCTTTTATGGCAAATTTATTTTTTTCTGCTGCTATCACCGATACGTTTTTGGTGTATTTAGAACCGCCGATATCGTACACCATTTTGAGGGTTTTGCTGCCGAGGCGTTTGTCTAAAATCGGGCGAAAACCTTGTTTTAATGTGGGTTTAAAGACGAAGTATTCGTCTGGGTTGACGGCGCCTTGGACGACGTTTTCGCCTAATCCGTAGGCGGCGGTTACTAATACGGCGTTTTTGAATCCGGTTTCGGTGTCGATGCTGAACATGACGCCGGAGGATGCTAAGTCCGATCGCACCATTTTTTGCACGCCGACAGATAAGGCGACTTCAAAGTGGTCGAAACCTCGGAGTTGGCGGTAAGAAATTGCTCTGTCGGTGAATATGGAGGCGAAGCATTTGTGACAGCATTCGAGGACGCCGGCGCAAGCTTGGACGTTGAGGTAGGTTTCTTGCTGTCCCGCGAAACTGGCGTCTGGTAAGTCTTCGGCGGTGGCGGAGGAACGCACTGCTACGTCGGTAGTGTCGCCGTAGCGATCGCACAATTTCTCGTAAGCATCCGCGATCGCCGCTTGCAGTTCTCGCGGAAACGGTGTATCCAGAATCAATGACCGCGCTTGCTTGCCTTTTTGTCGCAGGTTCTGCAGATCTTCTACGTCTAAATCGGCAAAAATTTCGCGCAATTTAGCTTCTAAACCCGCCGACTGGATGAAGTAGCGGTAAGCGTGTGCTGTAGTTGCAAATCCGTTGGGGACTCTGACTCCTTTGGCGGTTAACTGTTGAATCATTTCGCCCAAAGAAGCATTTTTCCCGCCTACTAATGGGATATCGGCGATGCCGACTTCATCAAACCACAATACTAAGGCTTTTTCTTTGGGAATTAAAACTTGTTTTTCTGGAATTGCTAATTTTTCAAGCATGGCTTTTTTCCTCGTCAACTTCATCTCAGTTCGGCCAAAGGACAGTAAACAAAAGACAGTCTCTTTTGAAATCTCGTTTTGTTGCGAAAATTTTGCTATTTTTTCCGAGGCTGTATCAATCGAGTTTTCGATTTCCTCTATTTCAAGATTATCACTTTTTGGCTAAATAGCAAGGCCTGTAGAGATAATTTATTTGATTGCAAAAAGTAAAGAAATGGCTCAGGGGAGTTTATTTAAGCTATCATAAAAAAACTGGTGAACAGATGAATATCGAAGATACTTGCCACCGCTTTTTTTGCGATGAGCGCACATTGGTGCGGGGATACCGCTCGGATTGTGTTGATAGCGGAATCGATGGGGAACAAAGGGTGGGTTTCGATCGCGCGATCGGCTGACCCCGCCCAAAAACCGATACAAGTTTCCTACAATAGCCGTGAGCCGGCCTCTATTTTAGAATAAGGTTCAACCTCCCCAATTCATCTGTGGAGTAAATCTAAAATCTAAAATATAAAATCTAAAATCGGCAGCCAGGGGATCTAGCCCAAAAAACAAAATACCAAGCAGCTTAGTTTCCTCCTGAAACCGAACTTCTAAAAACCGTAAAATGTTTTGCCTTTGATTGCGTGGATCTACTTAGAGGAACAACACAGTCGCATAGAGTGGATTGTAATTGTTGAATCAGAGAGTTTTTAACTTGGAGCGGCGGTATTTTTGCCTAGGCAATTATTTATATGCTATAATAGTGAACTCGACTGCCTTATGATAAAAAACAAGGTATATGATATCAGTTTTGAGCCCAGGCGCAAAGCGAAACGGTTTTAAAGTTCTTCTCGTCGAAGACAATCAAGCCGAAGCCGATCTTATCGAAGAATTATTATTAGAAACAAATATCAGCCGAGCCGAGCCTCAAAGGCTGTCAGTAAGCTGTACAGACCGTCTCAGCAAAGCGCAACAACTTTTGGTCGGCGAACATTTTGATGTGATTTTACTAGACCTTTCGCTGCCCGACAGCCAAGACTTAAGTACAATTGTCAAAATACAAGAATACAGCCTAAATACTCCAATTGTCGTACTGACGGCCCGCAACGATGAAGAACTTGCCGTGCAGTCAATCCAAGCCGGAGCTCAGGATTATCTAGTCAAGCGAAAAATCGACAGCGAAGTGTTAATTCGATCGATCCGCTACGCAGTCGAGCGGCAGCACAACCAAGAAGCTTTGCGAAAAAGTGAAGAAAAATATCGCTCGGTAGTCGAGAATTCTCTCGTCGGAATTGCCATTATTGCTCCTCCAATTTCCCCCTCAGAACCCGAAAAATGCGAGTGGTTGGAAGTGAACGATGCTTTGTGCGATTTGCTGGGATACAATCGCCAAGATTTTTTGCACAGAAAATGGGATCAGTGGGGTTTTTCTGATGACTTGCAGGCCAGTTTAGATCAGTTAAAAAAAATTTTTGCAGGGGAGAGCGAAGGCTATGTTTTAGACAAAAGGTGGCGCTGCAAAGATGGAAAAATACTTTACACTAGAGTTTCTCTGCGCTGTATTCGCGGTCGGGACGGCTCCATCGACCGGATGATTAAAGTAGTCTTGGATGTGAGCGATCGCTACCATTACGAAGCTAAATTAAAAGCATCCGAAGAGTTTTTAAATCACACGATTAATGCTACTCCCGACCCAATATTTGTCAAAGATGAGCAGCACAAGTGGGTCGTATTGAACGACGCTTTCTGCGACTTAATGGGAAAAAGGCGATCGGAACTGATAGGCAAGTCGGGATATGAGTTTTTCCCCCCAGCACAAGCCGATTTTTTTTTGCAACAAGACGAGCAAGTATTGCAAAGAAGAATTCCTGAGCAAACGGAAGAAACTTTTACAGATAGCACCGGCAAAGAACGCATTATATCTACTAAAAAAACTGTCTTCACCAAAACCGACGGGACTAAAATGTTGGTCGGCACAATGCGAGATGTGACCGATTACAAGCGCCAGCAAATAGCGTTGCAGGAAAGCGAAGCTCGATTTCAAATAATGACCGACAACGTGCCGGGAATGATTTATCAATATCGGCTTAATGTAGATGGTCAAACATCTTTTACTTACGTTTCTTCTGGCAGTTGGCAGATCTACAATTTAAAGCCAGAAGAAATAGAAGAAAATGCCAGTTTGGCTTTTGCAACAGTTCACCCAGACGACATCCCAGACTTGCAGCGATCGATCGCAACTTCAGCGACGACTCAGCAAGCTTGGCAGCACCAGTGGCGGCAAATTATGCCGGACAAAGTGAAGTGGCTGCAAGGCGCGGCTAAGCCCTCCAAACAAGCCAACGGCGATATAATTTGGGACGGTTTGGTGATGGATGTCACCGAATTAAAACAAACCCAGCAAGACCGCGATCGATTTTTTAATCTCTCGCTGGATTTACTTTGTATTGCAGGTTTGGACGGCTATTTCAAACGCTTAAACCCCGCTTGGTCAAATGTATTAGGTTACAGCAGCGATGAAATGTTAGCCCAACCTTTTATAGAATTCGTGCATCCAGAAGATAGAGAAATAACTATAGCTGAATTAGAAAAACTTAAAAATGACTGCCCAGTTATTAACTTAGAAAGCCGCTATCTTTGCCAAGATGGTACTTATAAATGGCTGTCGTGGACGGCATCGCCGTTTGCAGAAGAAGGTTTGATTTATGCAGTTGCTCGCGACGTTACCTTTAGCAAGCAAGCTGAAGCTGAATTGCGCAAGAGTGAAGCCACCAACCGCGCTCTTTTAAATGCGATACCAGACATGATATTTCGCTGTCGGGCAGACGGCACTTTTGTAGACTTCAAGCCTGCCAAAGATTTCGAGAATATCCTACCACAAAAAGCACTGATTGGTAAAAAAGCACAAGACATATTGCCGACTGCTTTTGCTGAAAAAATATTGTCTGGCAATCTAAAAGCGAGCGACAATGGCGAGATTCAAGTCGTAGAATATCAAATGCCAGTTAATGGTGAACTGTACGATTTTGAAGCGAGAATTGTCTTCTGCACGGAAGACGAAATTATCGCGATCGTTCGCGATATCACTCAACGCAAACGCTCTGAGTCAGTCCTCCAGAGGCAAGCAGCAGCCATGGCCCAAGCTTCCGAAGGTATCGCCATATTCAGTGCCGACAAAGAGGTGATTTATTGCAACGCAGCCCGAGTAAAAATCTACGGTTACGACTCTCTCGAAGAAATCTTAGGTAAAAATTGGAAAACATTCTACCAAGGTGCAGAACTGCAAAGGTTCGAGCAAGAAGTCCTGCCGACTTTAATGCAGAAAGGTTCTTACAGCACCGAAGCAGTAGGATGCCGTCGCGACCGCTCGGAAGTCCCTATAGATGTCTCGCTGACAATGCTGCCCGACGGGGAAATCATTTGCATTGTTCGCGATATTTCCCAAAGAAAAAAAACAGAAGCAGCACTGCGGGAAAGCCAGCGGTTCGCTCAGCAAATTGCTGGGGCAAGTCCTAATATGTTGTATGTTTATGACTTAATAGAACAAAAAAATATCTATGCAAACGCTTCTATATACCACATTCTCGGCTATACAGTAGAGGAGATTCAGGCAATCGGGCCGTGGATGATGTCAACTTTAATGCACCCGGAAGATTCAATCAAAATACCTGATTATTTACAGCAACTCGAAACGGGCGCGGAAGGGGATATCTTTGAAATTGAATACCGAATCAGGCACAAGGATGGTTTTTGGCGCTGGATTGTCAGCCGAGATACTGTATTTGCAAAAACAGCAGACGGTAAGTTAAAACAAATTCTCGGCACGGGAACTGATATTACAGAAAGCAAGCAAGCAGAAGATGAAATCAAGCTGTTGCTGGCAGCAACTCAAGCAATTAGTCAGTCTGCGGGTTTTCACAGCGCCCTCCCAGAGATTCTGCGGTTGCTGTGCAATGCGATCGGCTGGAATTTTGCGGAAGCTTGGATACCGGCTGCTAACGGTAGTTTTTTGGAACACAGCGAAACTTGGTACGCTAGCGATCGCGATTTGGATAGCTTCGGCCGCGAAAGTAAAAAAATTAGATTCGCCCCCGGATTGGGAGTACCCGGACGGATTTGGTCAACCCGAAATGTAGAATGGATTGAAGATATCTCTATAGCTACAAATCATCTTTTTGCCCGATCGCAAATGGCGGCAGCAGTCGGATTGAAAGCTTGTTTCGCAGTGCCGATTCGCGCTAGCTCAGAGGTGCTGGCAGTTTTAGTATTCTGCAAGCGCGAGCGCTCGATTATGGAACCGCGTATAGTAGAGTTGGTCAAGGCGGTAGCGACTCAGTTGGGCGATCATATTCAGCGCAAACAAGCCGAAGAAGAGTTGCGCAAAAGTGAAGAACGCTGGCAGTTAGTTCTCAAAGGCAATCAAGACGGAATTTGGGATCTGAATCTTCAAACAAATGAAGCTTTTCGATCGGCCCGCTGGCAAGAAATTATCGGTTACACAGACGGCGAAATGGACAGCACCTACAGCGCATGGATCGATCGCGTCCATCCAGACGATCGCTCGCGAGTGCAAGCAGCAATCCAAGATTATCTCGATCGCCAAACCCCCAATTACGCCGCCGAATACCGCTTGCAGTGCAAAGACGGCAGCTATAAGTGGGTGCTCGCCCGCGCTCAAGCAGTGTGGGACGAAGCCGGAAACCCTCTGCGGATGGTGGGTTCGATGACGGATATCAGCGATCGCAAAGCAGCAGAATTAGCTTTACTGCAGGTCACTCAAGCCGTCGAAAGTACCAGCGACGCGATCGTGATCGCCGACTTGAAAGGGCGGTCTATTTACCACAATCAAGCCTTCATTCAGCGTTACGGCTACACGGTGGAACAACTCAACGATCTTGGCGATATCGCCGCGCTTTACGTCCGGCATAAAAGTTACAAACTAATCTATAAAAACCTTCGCAAAGGTCGCTCTTGGTCCGGCGAAGTTGCGCTGCAAACTAAGAGCGGCGAAGCTGTTACTGCTTTGGTACGAGCCGACAGCATTCAAGATATAAATGGCAATTCAATCGGCTTAATGGGAGTGATTACAGATATCACAGAACGCAAAGAAGCAGAACTAATTTTGCGCCAAAAATTAAAGCGCGAACAGTTGGTAGTAGCCATGCTGGAACGCATTAGATCTTCTCTCAATCTAGAAGAAATTCTCACCAAAAGTGTCGAAGAAGTGCGGCATTTTTTGCAAGTAGACCGCACAGTTATTTACCAATTCAATCCGGATTGGAGTGGGTTTATCGCTGTAGAGTCGGTTGCCGAAAATGCCCTACCCATTGTAGGAATGGATATTTATGACCCCTGTTTTGGGGAAGCCTACGTTACTCTTTACCGAGACGGCAGAATTAGAGCAACAGAAGATGTTTACAATGCCGGTCTGGCCGAGTGCCACTTGGCTTTGTTGACTCGGTTCGAGGTGAGAGCGAATCTGGTAGTGCCGATTTTGCAAGGCGAAAACTTGTGGGGGCTGTTAATTGCCCACCACTGCACGGGCCCGCGTCCCTGGCAGCAATTGGAGGGAGAGTGCCTGAAACAATTGGGGGTACAGTTGGCGATCGCCATTCAGCAATCGACGCTATTTGAACAAGCACAAACCGAAATTGCCGAGCGCAAACTTGCAGAAGCCGCCTTGCAATTAGCTAAAGAAGCCGCCGAATCCGCCAACCGCGCTAAAAGCGACTTTCTCGCCAACATGAGCCACGAATTGCGGACGCCCTTGAACGGGATTTTGGGATACATTCAACTGCTCAAACTAGATAAGAAGTTTACCGCCGAGCAGCAGGAAAGCCTCAACAACGTTCACCAGTGTGGCAACCACCTGCTGATGTTGATTAATGACGTTTTAGACCTCTCGAAAATCGAAGCTAGTAAAATGGAACTGTCACGGGCAAACGTGCATTTTTCCAGCTTTGTTAAAAGTATTGTTGATTTGTTCAAAATGCGAGCGGATCAAAAAGGAATTGTCTTTAATTACGAGCAGGTGTCGGCGCTGCCCGACGGCGTTTTTGCTGACGAAAAAAGGTTGCGCCAAGTTTTGATTAATTTGCTCAGCAATGCCGTTAAGTTTACGGACAGCGGCGGCGTTACCTTCAAAGTCGGTTATGTAGAAAATTTCGCCGAAAATTCTCCTCAAATTAACTCCGAAAATTCGAGTTTAACAGCGGAAGTTGCCACTCAAACAATCAATTTGACCGCAAATTTAGACGCGCAGCAAATGTCGCTCGCGCCGCAGGCAACAAAAGAAGCGTGCGGGGCGATAACAGCAGCAAATACGGGCGATCGAGCCCCTACCGCTAAAATTCGCTTTCAAATCGAAGATACCGGCATTGGCATCAGGCAGAATAAATTAGAAGAAATATTTTTGCCTTTTCATCAAGTCGGCGAGCATAACAATTTCGTCGAAGGTACCGGACTGGGGCTTTCCATCAGCCAAAAATTAGCCAAAATGATGGGCAGCCACATTCGCGTCCAAAGTACCTGCGGCAAAGGCAGCATATTTTGGTTGGATCTAGACTTGCCCGCAGTCGCCCAGTCTTGTGAACTCCCCTCCCCGCAAGAAAAATGCCGGCTTGTCGGTTTTAGCGGCCGCCAGCGCAAAGTTCTCATTGTGGACGATCACGAAGTAAATCGCGCAATGCTGCACAGGCTGCTTTCTCATTTGGGCTTTGAAATTGCAGAAGCCACAGACGGCAAAGACTGCTTACACAAAGCACAGGAATTTCTACCGGATATAATTTTAATGGATTTGCTGATGCCCGTAATGGACGGTTGGGAAGCTACCAGGCGGCTGCGACAGTTGCCGGAATTAAAAGATGTGGTTATCCTTGCTTTGTCCGCTAACGTTTACGAGACTAGCAGGGAAGAGAGCATACTTGCAGGTTGCGATAATTTTCTCACCAAACCGATTCAAACTAACGAGCTTTTAGAATTATTACGCCTGCATTTGAGACTAGAATGGGTTTACGAAGAACGAGCGCAAAGCCAAAAGCGGAAAGCTCAAACTCCCACAGCATCATCTGAGATTGCTGCTGCTGACTCAACGATGGTGTCTCCTACCTCAGAGTCAGTCTTGGCATTGTTAAGATTGGCTGCAATGGGCGATATTGAAGCTATTCTGGAAGAGACTGCTAAACTCGAACATTCTGACCCGAGATTAGTGCCTTTCGTTCATCACCTGCGCCAACTTGCTAAAGGATTTCAGCTCAAGCAAATTCGAGATTTTTTGAAGGAACATTTGTCCTAAAATTGACGGTAGCTAAGAGACAACTCAAAATCAGTTAAATCTCGCGCCCAGAGTACCATTCTCTATCAGGGACTATGGGTTCCCGCGAACCGACAACTTAATTTGCTTGTGGGGCCGGCACTGGCAGCCGGCTCCTAAAAGGGTTATTGCAAATAGAAGCATCTAGGAAGCAACCGGGTTTCTAGAGTCGCATAAAATCCCTTGCCGATTTAAAGTCACAACCCACAACTCAAAACTCAAAAATTTGAATGTTTCCCTTGAATATGAACGATAAGAATTCCGAAAGAAGCATCATACTAATTGTAGATGACAACCAAACAAATCTGGACGTACTTTTCGAGTTGTTAAGGAATTACGGGTTTAAAGTATTAGTGGCTCTAGACGGCGAAAGTGCGATCGAGCAAATTGAATACATCCATCCCGACTTGATTCTTTTGGATATCATGATGCCTGGAATTGATGGTTTTGAAACTTGCCTGCGTCTGAAAGCAGACCCATCAACGCAAGACATTCCCATCATATTCATGAGCGCCCTTTCCGATACGGTTGATAAAGTAAAAGGCTTTCAGACAGGAGCAGTTGACTACATCACTAAGCCTTTCCAGCACCAAGAAGTGTTGAGCCGCATTCAAACTCACTTGACAATCCGCAGCTTGCAAAAAAAACTCGAAGAAAAAAACCTCGAACTTGCCCACCTCAACCAAAACTTGGAAAGACTTGTCGAACAAAAAAGCAAGCAATTAATCGACCAGGAAAAAACAGCCATCATCGGACGTTTGACCCAAGGAATGGTTCACAACCTCAAAAGTCCGCTGCAAGTGATCCAGACTAGCGTCGATTTGATTGAAACAAAAGCCACAAAAATTCAAGAAGATTCTCTGTTTAATTATACTAAGTATATTTTTCAAGCTGTCGCAAAAATCAATCAGATCATGGATACTCTGATGATGAAAAGCAGAAAAGAGCAAAAGCAAGATTTGCACCCTGTTAATATCAACGATTTAGTGCAGCGAGAAATTCAGCTATTGGAAGGCAACCTGTATTTTAAAAATAAGATTAGAAAAAAATACTTTTATGACGAACAGATTGCCAGCATCCCATTAATTTATTCCTATATTTCTCAAGTATTTTATAATTTAATTAATAATGCAATGGATGCTATGTGGGAAAAGAAAAGCAGGGAACTAACTATCGTGACTCGCCAAGACGAGTCGAACATATACATGGATATTGCAGATACGGGATGCGGCATATCATCTGAAGATTTGTCAAAACTTTTTGACCCTTTTTACACCTCAAAGCCACCTAAAGGCGAGGAAAAGATTGAAGGCGAACCGACAGGAACTGGTCTCGGACTTTATACTTGTATTGAACTTTTAAAACCTTTTAACGGTGAAATTGCTATTAGCAGCAATGTCGGCAAAGGCAGCGTGTTTACAGTTGTGCTGCCCAAACCTGCGAAAACTTCCTCGACTCAAATGAGTGAAATTATCTCCGGTTAGACAGCCGTAATTAAGTTCGTAATTAGGTTCTTAGTAAGGAATGCAAGTCTTGGTTCCTCCAGAAAGAGAGGACTTGCATTGCTCAATACAAACAGGCGCTAATTGCGGGCAATTAACCGGACACAATCTCAGAGCGTGTCCCATAAATTAACGGTAATCCTCCTAGGTTGATAGTAATACCTGTTTGAAAAAATAATGCAGCTTTAGGCAAGCTTCAAACCGCAATTTAAAATCTAAAATCTAAAATTTAAAAATTTAAATTTAAAATGGTATAGGGAATGCCAGTCCTGATTTCTCCGGGCTCTTTTGCCTTGTCCCTTGCTATTCCCCTGCCAAAGGTTGTAAATTAAAACAGAGTTGAGTTGCAAAATTGGTAAGAGTATGATTACTTTGGGCGCTAGGTTGGGGGCGAGGCGGACAACTTGCAGCGAATAACTCAATTTTACAAATTAATCAGGAGGTCTGCAAGCACCCAGCGCACCCTAAAGCCTGCGCTTTAAGTTCCCCAATTAATGAGCTAGGTAACTGCATCCCCTGATGAGATTTTTTTATTATAAAAAAATAGCCAATGATATCTGTTTTTGAATCAACTTTAACGCCTGCTTGCTTGAAAGTTCTTTTAGTTGAAGACAGTGCAGAAGATGCAGAATTCATTCAAGAACTGCTGTCTGAGCGCCGACAGGGACAATCAATTCATTTGACCAATGTAGTTAGCCTTCGGGAAGCTATAGAAATTTTAAGCTGCCAGATTTTTGATGTAATTTTATTAGACCTTTCACTTCCTGACAGCCCAAAACTTAATACTCTTTTCCGGCTACAAGATTGCAGTATAAATATTCCGATCGTCATTCTGACAGCCGCCGATGACGAAGAACTAGGTGTCGAGCTAATTGCCGCCGGCGCCCAAGACTATCTGGTGAAAAGACAGGTAGACAGCCGGCTGCTGGGGCGGACGCTCAGGTGCGCGATCGCCCGCCAGAAACGGCAAGCAGAATGGCAAAAAAGTCAAGAAAAATACCAGCAGGTTGTTAACAATATAAAAGAAGTAGTTTTTGAAACAAATACTGCTGGCAATTGGACTTTTCTCAATCCAGCTTGGACAGAAATTACCGGATTTACCGTTGATGAAAGCTTAGGAACTTCCTGTTTGAGTTACATTCCTTCTGACGATCAATACCAATATTTAAATTCGTTGAGAGGTCTGAGGGAAAAGCAAGAAACATCCTGCTGCTATCAAATTCGATATCTTACCAAAGATGGCGAAATTCGCTGGGTGGAAGTGCAAGAATTTTTGAGGTTGGGCTGGGACGGCGCGGCGCAGGGGACGACAGGAACTATCCACGATATTACTGATAAAATTTTAGCACTCTCCGAACTGGAAGCTAGTAAAAAGTTTTTGAATTATACAATAGATGCAGTGGCTGACCCAATTTTTGTCAAGGACGAACAGCACCGCTGGATACTGTTAAATGATGCTTTTTGCAAGCTGATCGGCAAGCAGCGCGAGGAACTGCTGGGAAAGTCGGATTATGACTTTTTCCCAAAACAAGAAGCTGAGATTTTTTGGCAGAATGACGAACAAGTGTTTAGGACGGGGGAAGAAAACGAGAGCGAGGAAATATTTACGGACGGCAGCGGTGCACAGCACATTTTGTCTACTAAAAAAACTGTATTTGACAATATCGGCGACAGTAAAATTCTTGTCGGGATAATTCGAGATATCACTCTGGATAGGCGCAAACAATTAGCGCTGCAAGAAAGCGAAGCTAGATTGCGGCAACTTGCTGCCAATTTGCCTGGAATAATTTATCAATTTCGCCTTTCAACCGACGGCAAAAAAAGTGTTCCTTACATTTCTTCTGGCAGCCGCAATTTATATGAATTGGCACCAGAAAATATTCAGCAGAATCCCCAACTACTTTTTAGTTGTATTCATCCAGACGACCGCCAAAGATTTCAAGAATCTCTTGCTGTTTCTGCGGCAAATATGCAGCCCTGGCACCAGGAATGGCGCGCGATTGTGCCGTCGGGAAAACTTAAGTGGATGCAAGGGGTTTCGTCGAGACCGGAACGAGTTGATTGTCCGACTGAAATAGGGCAGGAAGGGGATATAGTATGGGAAGGCATGGTGCTGGATATTACTGATTTAAAACAGGCAGAAGCAGCTTTGCGGGAGAGCGAAGCCAGGTTTCGATCGCTCGTTGAGAATATCCCCGGCGCTATCTGCCGCAGCTTGTATGATGCTGATGGCACGATGGTATTTATTAGCGATGAAATTGAGGCAATTAGTGGCTATCCTGCGGAGGATTTTATTCACAACAACCGCTGGAGTTTTGCTAACCTCATCCATGAGGCAGACAAGGAAATGGTCGATCGACAAGTCAGCGCAGCAGTAGAGTCGAAACAGCCGTACAATATAGAATACCGGATTGTTCGCGCTGACGGCGCGGTGCGGTGGATGTCGGAAAGAGGTAGACCCACTTACAATCTAGAAGGGCTGGTTTTGTGGCTCGACAGAGCGATTTTTGATATTACCGATCGCAAACAAGCCGAACTGACTCTGTGCCTGGTAACTCAAGCTGTAGACAGCGCTAGTGATGCGATCGCGATCGCAGATTTGGACGGTTATTCCGTTTATCACAATCAAGCATTTATTCAGCGCTACGGCTATACAGTTGAGGAACTAAATAATGCCGGCGGCCCAGCAGTAATGTACGCCAAATCTCAAGATTTGAGAAAGTTATTTAGGGTGCTGCGCAAAGGTTTTTCCTGGAACACTGAAATTGAAATCAAGACTAAAAGTGGCGAGATTATAGAAACTTTCTTGCGAGCTGACTGCATTAAAGATAGCGCCAGTCAACCAATAGGAATGATAGCCATAATTGCCGAACTCACAGAACTAAAACGTACCGAATCGGCATTAAAGCTCAGTCAAGAGCGATTGCAGTTGGCGGTTTCAGGCAGCTCTTTGGGGCTGTGGGATTGGAATATAGCTACTGGCGAAACTTATTTCGACCTTCAGTGGAAATCAATGCTTGGTTATGCAGAGACAGAAATTGAAAATAACCTCCAAGGTTGGGAAAGTTTGCTGCATCCCGAAGACCGACTGAAGGTAATGGAATCTTTAAATTCCTATTTGGAAGGTGCCACTGATATCTATGAATTTGAATTTCGGATGCTCAACAAAGCGGGCAATTGGCAGTGGATTATGGCGATAGGCAAGGTAGTCGAGTACGACGAATGGGGTGCGCCGTTGCGGATGACAGGCACTCACAAAGATATCAGCGCCCGCGTTGCAGCCGAAGCGGAAAAAACGCAGTTAATCGCATCTCTGCAACTACTTGCAGACCAGTTGCAAGAAGCGCAAAAAATAGCCCGCATAGGCAATTGGGAATTCGATAGGGCGGCAGGAATTATTACTTGGTCGGAAGAACTGTTTCGAGTTTACGGTCGAGAATTAAAGCGGCCGCCAACAATGGAAGAACTTTTAGAGCAAATTCATCCCGATGACAAAGAAAGATTTACAGAAGTTGTGAAAAAGGCAGTGACTGAAGGCATAGCTTACGACATCGACCACCGCATCTGTCTTCCCTCAGGAGAAATCAGGCACGTTAACGCTAAAGGACAAGCTGTTAAAAATGAGTTTGGTCAGGTGGTGCGGCTGTTTGGCACCGCAATGGACATTACCCAGCGCAAAAAAGCCGAAACTGCTTTGCAAGAAAGCGAACAGCGATTTCGAGCTGTATTTGAACAAGCGGCGCTCGGCATTGTTAAAGTGTGGTCCGACGGTCAATTTTTGAATGCAAATCAAGGCTTTTGCAATATTGTCGGCTACTCAGAAGTAGAACTGAAAGGGCGAACTGTTGGGGATATTTCTCACCCGGAAGATGTAGCAGCCGATGTCGAGTCCCGTGACAGATTGTTAGCTGGAGAAATTTGGAATTATTCAATAGAAAAACGCTTTGTTCGCAAAGACAGTTCATTGGTGTGGACTAATGTGACTGTATCTTTAGTGCGAGATGGGTTGGGTAAACCGAGCTACTTAATTGGTGTGATTGAAGATATTAGCCCTCGCAAACTTGCCGAGGCTATCTTGCGCCAGCAATTAAAGCGAGAACGTTTGGTTGTAGGGATGCTGGAACGCATTCGCTCTTCTCTAAATTTAGAAGAGATTTTGACAAAAGCTGTTGCTGAAGTACGGCAATTTTTGCAAACAGATCGGACAGTTATTTATCGCTTTAATCCCGATTGGAGCGGTTTTGTAACTGTCGAGTCTGTTGACCAAAATTGGCAGTCGATTCAGGGAATAACTATTAACGATTCCTGCTTTGAAGACAGCTATGCTTCTGCTTACGAACACGGTCGCCCTCTAGCTGTGGATGATATTTACAAAGCTGGTCTTTCCGAGTGCTACATTAATTTATTAAGTCAATTTCAGGTGCGAGCTAATTTGGTAGTGCCGATTTTGCAAGGCGGGAAGTTGTGGGGGCTATTGATTGCCCACGAGTGCGCGGGCCCCCGCCAATGGCTGGAAATTGAGGTCGAGTGTCTCAAACAAATTAGCGTACAGTTGGCGATCGCGATCCAGCAATCAATGCTGTTTGAGCAAGCACAAACTGAAATTGCCGATCGCAAACAAGCCGAGTCAGCTTTGCAGGAATCGGAAGCGCGAGAACGTTCAAAAGCGCTAGAGTTAGAAGCAGCTATTAACAAACTCAGAACCACTCAAGCTCAGCTCGTTCAAAATGAAAAAATGGTGAGTTTGGGTCAGTTAGTTGCTGGTGTTGCTCACGAAATTAATAACCCCGTTAGCTTTATTCACGGCAATCTCAGTCCGGCTCGCCATTACACTTTAGATTTGCTGGAATTGATTAAAGTTTACCAGCATTACTGTCCTAATCCTCCGGCCCAAGTCTTGAAGAAAATTGATGAAATAGACTTGGATTATATTGCTGATGATTTCCCGAAATTGTTTAAATCGATGCAAGTAGGAACCGAGCGAATTGTCGAGATCGTGAAATCCTTGCGCAACTTTTCCCGCTTGGACGAGTCCGCTGGGAAGTCGGTCAACATTCACGAGGGAATTGATAGCACTTTGATGATTTTGCAAAATCGGTTAAAATCTCACAGCAGCCGTCCGGGGATTCAGATAGTTAAAGATTACCAACTATTGCCGCAAATTGAATGTTTTCCGGGAGAGTTAAATCAGGTATTTATGAATATTTTGATTAATGCGATCGATGCTTTGGAAGAACGGGATCAGGAGCGTCCGATCGAGGATTGCGACCGACATCCCAGCACGATCGCTATTCGCAGTTATCAGACTGCTGCGGACTTCGTAGCGGTATCTATTGCGGACAACGGTCGGGGGATACCCGACTCGGTGCGATCGAGGCTGTTCGATCCGTTTTTCACGACTAAACCTGTGGGCAAGGGCACGGGTTTGGGACTGTCGATTTCTCACTCGATTATAGTCGATCGGCACGGCGGCCGATTGAGCTGTATTTCGACACCGGGAAAGGGAGCGGAGTTTTTGATTGAAATTCCAGTGCGGCCGAATTTAACTGGTATGAGATCAAATAGGGGGGAATAAATTAAAAATTGCTAATTTGAAATTAGGGATAGGTAATGGGTAATATCAAATACGGTAGCATCGGAATTATACCCTGCAAGCGAGCATTCCCGTAGCTCCGGCCCACTCGATCGCGTCCCGCTCGCACTGCACTCCAAAAATTATTATTCCGATGCAAAGGTCAACGATAGGAGCTATGAGTTGTGAGTTGTGAGTGAAAAATTAAACACGATATTACTAATTACTAATTACTAATTACTAATTACCAATTGCCTTCAACTTTTACCTAAAAATCCGGGAAGATTCCGAGTTACTGCTGGCGTGACAAATGCGATTTTTGCCTTCGGTTTTGGCTTGAAAAAGGGCGCTGTCAGCGCTGCGAATTAGGGTGTCGGGAGATTCCTGGGCAGAAGGAATCGCCGTAGCACTGCCGCAACTGAGGGTAACGTAGGGGCCGATCGACGATCGCGCGTGGGGCAGTTTCAAGCTGGCGATAGCGTCGCAAATTTTCCGGGCGACAGCGTTTGCCCCTTCGGCGCTAGTGTTGGGCAGCACTACGGCAAATTCTTCGCCACCGTAGCGGGCGGCCAAATCCCCAGCCCGGTTGGTCGATCTGGCGATCGCCCCGGCAACTTGGCGCAAACAATCGTCCCCGCCGAGGTGCCCATAAAACTCGTTGTAAAGTTTAAAAAAGTCGATGTCAAACATAATTAGAGACAGGGGCAGTTCCTCTCTTGCCAATCTGCGCCACTCTAATCTCAAAACGCGATCGAACTGGCGGCGGTTGGCAATGCCAGTCAGTCCGTCAGTAGTTGCCAGTTGCTGCAATTTTTGATTGGCTATTGCTAGCTGGCGGTAAAGTTGAGATTGTTCGATCGCGATCGCCATTTGATTTGCCAAGTGCTGTAAAAAATCTATTTCCCACTGCTGCCATTCCCTGACACCGCTGCAATTGTATGCTGTCAGCATTCCCCACAAACTATTGCCATTTTCGGCGGGCGAATCCGGCGCCATTAAACCCTGCGCCTGCGGTTTGCCGCTCGCCGGCAGCCAGATATAATTTTCGGCTGCATCTTGATTTTTTTCTGCTTCCAAAACAGAGCTTTCTTGTGTTTTGTTTACCGTTTCCCAGTCCCCAGATTGCCAAATTGGAACGCTTACAACTGCTGTCATTTCACAATCTGCCAGCAATTCTTTGCAACTGCCAGCCAAGTCGGCAGCGCTGACATCTGCTATTGCTTGTACCGACTGGGATTCGACCAAAATAAAGCAAGACACCGCCAAAGCAGCATTAATATTTTGGTTTTCAATATAACCCAATGGCAAACCGTCACCTGCGACGATCGCACCTTTTTGGTCTTCTCCGTCGAGTTGAGACGCCCAATCCTGACAGCGATAAATTAAAACGCGGTCTGTTTTGAGAAATTGACGCACTTCTGCGACGGTACTTTGGAGAATGCTTGCCGCGTCTATTGAGGATCGAATATGTTCGATCATTTTGCCCAACAGCCGCTCTCGGAGGGCCTGCTGCCGCAATT
The DNA here is from genome assembly GCA_014695295.1 of Microcoleus sp. FACHB-61. Taxonomy (GTDB): domain Bacteria; phylum Cyanobacteriota; class Cyanobacteriia; order Cyanobacteriales; family Microcoleaceae; genus Microcoleus. The sequence goes on from JACJNY010000060.1 coordinate 26,765, forward strand.
GTTCTTCGATTTTTTGGCGTTCGATCGCGTAATGGATTGCCCGCACCAGCACTTCTCTGTGAAATCTTCCCTTTACCAAACAATCTTGAGCGCCGCAGCGCAATACCGACAGCGCCGTATTTTCATTGTTCATATCTGTCACCACCAGAATTGGCACTGTGGGCCATCGCGCTTTCAAAACTGCGATCGCCTCGCTTCCCACCAAGCTGTCTGACACGGACAAATCTAATAGTACGGCGTCAAACTTTTCTACTTCCAGACACGCGAGTCCTCTTTCCAGAGACTTAACGGTTTGGAGAAGAAATAGAGACTCGTTGAATGACCCTAAAAGGTCTTCGATCATTGTCGGAGCTGCGAGGTCATCCTCAACAAACAAAATTTTCAGACACTGGTTACGTGTTAACACAACTATAGCGTTCGGAGCGGGGCGAAGGAAACTTGTGAGTTTTGATAGCGAGACTTGCGATCGGGCTAATATGTCGGTTTATCTAATTTACTCTACACTAAAACTATAAATTTATCCCTCAATGAAAATTTACATATCCGGCGGGAGTGAAACAATTTCAAACCAATACTTACATAAAGTCTTCATTACTTCAAGCAATCCTTCAAAAGTGACTGGTTTGGATATGAAAGAATTGGCACCCAAGCGGTAGCAAAGCAAGATATCTCCGCGCCGGTGCGAAGTTGTGAGGATTACAACCGGAATTTGTTGCAAATGGGGGTCAGATCTGATCGAAGTTAGCGTTTCTCGCCCGTCAAGCCTAGGCATATTCAGATCCAAAAGTATCAGGTCTGGCTGGTTCCAATTGCTGCTACCAACATATTGACCGCGACGGTACAAATAGTCTAGCACTTGTTCTCCATTTTCCACAAATTCGCTCTTAATTGCTAAAGGAACTTCTCGCAGTGCTTCCTGCAGCAAAAAGCGCGTGTCCTCGTCATCGTTTGCTATTAAAAGAGTAAATGTTTTCTTTTTATAATTCACCGCTTTGCCTCACTAATAACGGCTTTTGTGAGGTTGCGGGACTTTGATATGGGTTTTAGTCCCTGCAAAGCATCTGTTACCATCATCCGGCAAATCTGCCTGAGAACACTGTATTTGTGTTGCAGCAATTTACCGTTTTCGTTGATTTGCAAAGATTTGCGAATCATGCTTGTTTCACTTGGCAGTCTGTCCGAGAACCGACAAACTGCAAAGACATCACAAATCCTTGTCCGCGAACTACTAGGCCAACTACTGCATCCCAAAGCAAGATGCTCTGGATACAGTTGAAAAAAACTGAGAATTCTTGCGTGCACCGCTGATTTATAAGCTGTAGAAGGATCGAGCTAATAGATTTATCTTGATAGATTCTTAGCTTGATGTCATCAGTGAATATGCTACACTTTATGAGCATTTTTGTAAAGAAAAGATAAAGAGATTTAAAGCTTAAGTAAAGGACGGGTGACTGCTCTAGGCGGACTCCTGACTTCACTTTGGTATAGGAATAGAAAAATAAAAAGTTGAGCCTCGATTGGGTTCTGATTCTACCCAAAGGCGGCCGCCATGCCGTTCGGCAATTCTTTGACAAATCGCTAAACCGATACCAGTTCCAGAATACTGTTTTTGGGTGTGCAAGCGCTGAAAAATCTGAAAAATTCGCGGATGGTACTGTTCGGCAATCCCAATACCGTTGTCCTGCACTGAAAACACCCAGCTATCCCCCTGACGCGAAGCACCCACATGCACCACCGGCGCCTCGCTGCTGCGGTACTTAATGGCGTTGCCAATTAAATTTTGAAACAGTTGCAGCAGTTGAAAACTGTCACCTCTTACCCTTGGCAAATCGCCCCTAGTAACAGAAGCTTGCTCTTGGCGGATGGCCAACTGCAAATTAGCGCAAGCATCCTCAAAAACCAGGTTGCAATCTATCACATCAAAAGGTTTCTCACTGCGACCTACCCGCGAATATTCTAGCAAGTCATCAATCAGCGCCTGCATCCGTCCGCAAGAATTAACAATATTGCGGATAAATTTATTTCCTTGGGCATCAAGTTGGTTCTGACAGCGCTTTTCTAATAGTTGAGCGTAGCCCGCAATAGTGCTCAAAGGCGCTTGCAAATCGTGAGAAGCCACGTAGGCAAACTGTTCGAGTTCGGCATTAGAACGAGTTAATTCTTGAGCGTAGCGGGTCTGAGTGTCTAAACTCGCTTGCAGCAGTTCTTGTACCAGCTTGCGCTCGGAAATATCCTCGATCGCACAAATCAAATACTGCGGCGTCCCCTTGGAATCGCGCATTGCTGAAACCGTAACATTCGTCCAGCGCACTGCCTCATCTTTGCAGAGCAAACGCTTTTCTAGAGAAAAAGTTTGAATGTTCCCGGATAACAGCGAGCGCACGTATTCTCTGTCAGCTTCGATGTCATCCGGGTGAGTAATTGCCTGCCAATTTTGCTGCAACAATTCCGATTCTGTATAGCGGACAATTTGGCAAAAGCCGGGATTTACTCGCATAAATTGGCCGCCAAGCGCGGTTTTAGCTATGCCGACCGCAGCTTGCTCGAATATCGCGCGGAAGCGTTCTTCGCTGTCTCGCAGGGCAATTTCTGCTCGTTTGCGATCGGTGATGTTGCGAAATGTTACTGCCAGACCGTCGTTTAATTTGACCGCAACAATGTGCAGCCAAACAATTGTATCTCGCTCGTATTCGTAATAAAATTCTTGGTCTACAGTTTCTCCTGTTTCTACTACAGAAACATACAAATCAAATAACCCGTTATTGCTAACTTGGGAAATTTCCGCCAACAAATTCTTGCCAACTATCTCATTTAATCGCAGACCATAAAATTTTTCGGCTGCCGGGTTGATCAACAGCCACTGGAAATCCACAATATTTCCCTCACTGTTGCGGACGGCGGAATAAGCCACCACACAGTCTAAGGAACTATTTAATATGCTCGCAAGCAGCGACTGCGACTGTTGCAGTTGATGATTTTGCTCTTTTAATTGCTGTTGCAGTTTTTGCAAGCCGACTTGCTTGTCGATGCGCGCTAAAACTTCTTCTACTTGAAATGGTTTAGTAATATAGTCGGCGCCGCCAACTCGAAAAGCTTGTAGCTTATCGTTCATTTCATCTAATACACTTAAAAAAATTACCGGAATTTGTTCGGTTTCCGCTGTCGCTTTCAGCCTCCGACAAACTTCATAACCGTTCATTTCCGGCATTCTAATGTCGAGCAAAATTAAATGGGGGCAATGGGCGATCGCAACATTCAACGCCAGTTGACCGCAAATAGCTCGGTAAACTTGATACCCCTGGGCTGTCAGCAGCTTGGATAAGAACCGCAGATTGCTCGGTTGGTCATCAACCACCAATACTTTAATTTGGCTATTATCCATTTATTTTAAACTCGATTGAGTTAAATCCATTATCTTGTCGAGTCGGTAATCAGTAAGTAAATCTTTTAAAGCATGAGCTAAAGTTGGATGACTTTCCCAGATGCGATCGACAATTTGAATCGCCAGCTCTTCATTAACATCATTAGCTGCGTCGTAGAGTTCCTGCACCCAACTTTGAGGCATCTGGGCCAGCAGCCCTCCGAAAAATGAATCGGGTTTTTCGCTCACAAAATAAGGGCGTAAAGCCCCGACAGGTAGCCGGGACAACTCTTGATAAATATAGCGCACTCCCAAGTAGCAAGCTATCTTATCAAAGAGGATTTGTTCTTGAAAAGGTTTCCGCACAAAATCGTCGCAACCTGCGGCGATAATTTCGCCTTTTCTTTCCTCAAAAGTGCTAGCAGTCAGAGCAATAATTACAGGTCGCTGCTGAGTTTGTTTCTCTTTAGCTCTAATTTGTCTGACAGCTTCAAAACCGTCCATTACTGGCATTCGCGTATCTAGCCAAATTAAATGAGGCTGCCAACTTTCCCAAATTTCAACAGCTTGGTGACCGTTTTCCGCTTCTCGGACTTCAAAACCAATTGGTTGCAGCATTTTAACCAGCAGCAGCCGATTTTCTTGATTGTCGTCAATTGCTAAAATCCGATAAACCGGTTGATCTGCTTCTAATCCGATCACCCGCTGCAATGTCGCGACTGTTATTTCAGACGAAGTAGCGGGAAATACTCGGATATTAAATTTAAAGCTCGTTCCCTCACCTAAAACACTGACTACCCCAATATCTCCGCCCATTATCTGCACATATTTTTTAGTAATTGTCAAACCCAATCCCGTACCTTCAGCCGCTTTTCTACCAGCTTCAGTTTGCACGAAAGCATCAAATAAAGTGTCAAACTCTGCGGCTGCTATGCCAACTCCCGTATCTTCAACTTCAAACAAAATTAAAAATGGATCGCCCGAGGTAGAGCTAGGAGCCATTTCCGATTCGGCGAGCTGCTGCGTGCTTTCCACGCTCACGCGCAGCCAAATACGACCGCCGTCGAGAGTAAATTTTATGGCATTTCCCAGCAGGTTAATTAAGCATACGCGCAGCTTTTTTTCGTCAGTTTTTATATATTGGGGAACATTCGCCTGCACGAAAAATCTCAGTTGCAAATGCTTACTTTCCGCTTTGATTTGAAACATTTCTTCGAGAGTATCAAGAAGTTGATAAAGATCAAAGCTGCGTTCATCTAAGCCAATTATCCCTGCTTCTATTTTCGACAAGTCTAAAACCTCGTTAATTAGTTCCAGCAAATGTTGACCACTGCGGTTAATAATTCGGAGATTTTCGAGATTTTCGTGGCTGAGTGAATAGTCGCGGCTCATGACTTCGGTAAAACCTAAGATGGCGTTCAGGGGAGTCCGCAATTCGTGGCTCATGTTGGCAACGAATTGACTTTTTGCCAGCGATGCAGCGGCAGCGGCTTCTTCGGCTTTTTTGCGTTCTATTATTTCTTGTTGCAGTTCGGTATTGCGATCGAGCAATTGTTTTTTCAGTCTTTGGATAGTTAGCTGGTGTTCAATTCTAGCTAAAACTTCTGCTACATGAAATGGTTTTGTGATAAAATCCACACCTCCAACTTGAAAGGCGGTTACTTTGTCCAATACTTCATCTAAAGCGCTGATAAAAATCACTGGAATTTCTGATGTTTCCTCTTGGGCCTTGAGCTGCCTGCAGACTTCGTAGCCGTCCATTTCCGGCATTTTGATGTCCAGCAAAATCAGGTCGGGAGAACCAGATCGCGCCGCTCTGATTGCCATTTTGCCGTTAATTACGCCCCGGACTTTGTAGCCGCGATCCAACAGCGTTGCTGATAAAACTTGCAGATTTTCTGGAGTATCGTCAACAATTAGTATGTTGCCTTTATTCTCTTCTGTTTGATTGCTGGTCATCGAGCGCTATTTTTTGCTAAATTGAGAATTGTTGAGATTATGAAAACTGGTTAAATCGTCATTATAGCACTCCCTCGTGAATCAACTACTTTTATATTTACAGAACTTATAACATTAGAGATTTTAGATTTTAGATTGGCGAATGACTGATGATTCCCAGGGCTGGGAGCTTGGCTACAGGTAAATTAGCCGATCGCCCGCGGGCGAGTTTACAAATAGTGGACAGACCTAAATCATCAATAATCCTCAACCTGCGCCTCTCTCTTCTTTTTACCCTGAGCGAAGTCGAAGAGCCTTCTTGCTTCTTCCTTCAAAAATTTCTAAACTCCTCAATCAAATCGATAATCCGATCGCACCGGAAGTTGTTCACCAAATCGGCGATCGCCTGGCAGAAATCAGCATTAATCGGAGGAACCAACAACAGCAGCCGAAAAATCTTCTCGTTATCCACCGCATCCGCCGCCGCGTACAATTCATCAACCCATTTAGCAGGCATAGCTTCAAAAAATGAAGCATTGAGCGTAAAAGGAAAATCAGCCGTTTCAGTTGCCGTAGAAACCTCACCGCACGCCACATCATCAGAACTTGGCGGAGCTTCTCCATCGTAAACATAGCGGACTCCCAGATACTTAGCCATCTTTTCCAGAATCACTTGCTCCCGAAAAGGCTTCGCTACAAAATCATCGCAACCAGCAGACAAAATCAGCGATCGCTCCTCATCAAAAGCACTTGCCGTCAGAGCAATAATCACCGTTGCTTGACCTTTCAAATGCGCTTTAATCTCTTTAGTAGCTTCATAGCCGTCCATCACCGGCATCCGCATATCCATCCAAATCAAATGAGGTTCCCAACTCGACCACATTTCCACAGCTTCAACGCCATTTTCAGCGTCCTGCACAGCAAAGCCGAGAGATGTCAGCATTCTGACCAACAGCAAGCGGCTTTCCAGGCGATCGTCAACAGCTAAAATGCGGTATTCCGGCTGTCCGGGTTCGAGACTCACAACGCGACGAGCTGTTTGAGCAACCTGAATTGCCACTGCATTAGGGAGCGAAACTTTAACATCAAATCTAAAAATACTGCCGCGATCTACACTGCTTGTTACCGTAATTTTTCCTCCCATTAGCTGTAGGAACTTTTCGCTGATCGGCAAGCCTAAACCAGTTCCTTCTTGAGCTTTTCTCCCGCTTTCTGTTTGCGCAAAAGGTTTAAACAAATTGTCCATTTCTGACACAGAAATTCCCGCTCCCGTATCTTCAACTTCAAATAGCAAGCAGCAATTATTAATTGGCGGAATCTCTCCGTAATTTTTATGAGCCAACAGCTCATGTTTAATCCTCAAGTTAACACCACCTTCCGCAGTGAATTTTATAGCATTGCCTACTACATTAATCAATACTTGGCGCAACTTGCTTTCGTCTGTTTCTACGTATTGAGGTAAGTCTGGCGTGGAATCAAAAATTAACTGCAACCCTTTTTTTTCGGCTTGCAGCTTCAGCATCTCTTCAGTATTCTTTAGCATTTTATGCAAGTCGAAGGTGCGGTTATTAACTGTCACAAGCCCGACTTCAATTTTTGACATTTGCAGAATATTGTTGATCAGCTCGAGCAAATGTTCTCCGCTGCGACTAATAATTCCTAAGTATTGCTGTTGGTCGGCACCGAGGGATGCGTCGCGGGCCAGCAGTTGGCTAAAACCGAGAATTGCGTTGAGGGGAGTTCGCAATTCGTGGCTCATATTCGAGAGGAATTCACTTTTCGCCCTGTTGGCTCTGTCGGCTTCTTCTTTGGCTTTTTGCAGGGCTATTCCTGCTTGTTTGCGCTCGGTAATATCGCTAGCTGTGCCAGTTGTGCCAGTGATGTTTCCTTCTGCGTCCAAGCGCGGGATCGCCTTCGTACTTACATCAATCGGTCTGCCGTCTTTTCCTAATACTATAGTTTCGCACTGAAACACAGCATCTCCCCTCAGCAAGCACTGCTGAATTTCCCAGCTCCGGTCTATTTCTGCTGGCGCTAAGAAATCGCTAAAAGAACAGCCGATCATTTCTTCAGGGTCGTAACCGTAGATTTGTTTAACTGCTTGGTTCACAAAGGTAATATGTCCTTCGGCATCGCAAGACCAAATAATATCTTGAGAAGTTTCAACTAAATTGCGGTATTTCTCTTCGCTCTCTGCTAGGGCTATTTCGGCCAGCTTGCGGGGGGTAATATCCATCAAAGTGGTGAAGAGTTTGGTCACTTGCCCTTGTTGGTTAACAACTGCTTCTCCTCTGGCTTCAATGTAGCGAATGAAGCCAGATTCACTTGTTTGTAATGGGCAATTATCCGCAGCAATTGTCGGTTCCAGCCGCAAAATTCGATATTCCAAACTGTAGGATTGCCCGCTAGCAATAGCAGCGTCAATGGTTGCTTGCCACTTCTCTCGATCGTCCGGATGCACGTATTGCGGAAACTCAGTTAGTGTTGGCGGCGCCTGGGTTGAATCGAACCCAAAGATCCGAGATAATTCTTCCGACCAAGTAGTTGTGTTGGCCGAGAAATCGCATTCCCAATTTCCGACACGGGCGATTCTTTGCGCTGCTGCTAAAGAAGCTGCTACAGCTCGGAGTTTTTCTTCGGCTAATTTGCGATCGCTAATATCTTGAATCACAGAAATTACGGAAGTTTCGCCATGAATGTCAATTATTTCTGCCGACAGCAGCCCGGTTCTGAGTTCCCCACTTTTAGTGCGAAAATTAAATTCGTAGTTGAGAACTTTTTTTTTATCCTCTAACGTTTTAAACAACTTGGCGTGGGCTTGTTTACTTTCCCAAAGATTCAAATCAAGCGCCGTGCGAGCGATAATTTCTGCTGCTGAATAACCGATTGTCTGGCAAAAAGCCTCATTAATTTCTAAATAACGACCATCTTTAAGTCTGGTAATAGTAATCGGGTTGGGAGAAGAACGAAAAGCTTTGGCAAACTTTTCCTCAGACAAGCGCAGTTGTGCCGTCCGCTCCTCGACTACACTTTCCAATTTTTGATTCAGCTTTTGGAGTTGAGCGTTTTGTTCCGCTAATTGCTTCTCCATAAAATAGCTGTTGACCGCTTCTTTCACGGTCAACTTCAAATCTTCTGACTGCCAAGGCTTCGATATGTAGCGGTACAATTTAGCATATTTAATAGTATTCGCCACTGCTTCGAGGTCTGCTTGTCCCGTCAGCATAATTTTGATAGTTTTTGGCAAAATTATGTGAATCTGCTTCAGCAATTCGTCTCCTTTGATATGGGGCATCAGATAGTCGGAAATCACTGCCACGATTTCGCAGCGCTCTGCCAGCAATTCCTCGATTAACTCTAAAGCATCTTCGCCGCCTTCAGCGGTTTCTAATAAGTGTTCTTCTCCCAAGGCTTTTTTTAACTCAATTTTCAAACTTTCAAGAATTATCGGTTCGTCATCGACGCAAATAATCACAGGTTTATTGTTCATTTTTTACCAAACCAGATTTTATAGTTTCTACTAATTCTTGGCGATCCCACGGCTTGTACAAACAGCGGTGCAAGTTTGCTTGCTCTTTCACCCGTGCTATTGCTACTTCGTCGGCTTGCCCGGTCAGCATTACTTTCACAATCTTGGGATATTTTTGGTGAACCATAATCAACAATTCATCTCCTTTAATACCTGGCATTAACCAGTCAGATACTATCACCAAAATATCCCTTTCATCTTCTTGTTGAATTTCCTCGATAATTTCGAGAGCTTCACCTGCATTTTCTGCTATTTCATAGAGGTAAGCATCCCCAAATTCTTTTTTAAGTTGAATTTTTAAACTGTTTAAGACCACAACTTCATCGTCAACGCACAAAATTACTGGTTTTGGCATAATAATTTTACTTATTTTTATTTTTTAAATCTTTAAAAAGGGAGTATTTGGCCATTTTTTTAATTTCTATCAGGAATTCCGATGGGCAAAGATATAGTAAATTTTGTTTTACCGGGTACGCTTTCTACTTGCAATTCACCTTGATGTTTCCTCAGAATTTTCTGAACTATATCTAATCCCAAACCGCTGCCTTCTCCTGGAGGTTTTGTCGTGAAAAACGGCTCAAAAATTCTTGGCATAATCTCTGGGGGAATGCCTTGACCACTGTCGGTAATACTGACTAATATTACGTTATCTTGGTATTTGACATCAATTTTTAACACTCCTTTGTTGCCCATCGCTTGTAAAGCATTGTGAAGCAAATTTGTCCAAACTTGATTGAGTTCATCAGGATAGCATAGCACAGAGGGCAAATCAGTACCATAGTTTCTGACTACTTCCACACCGTGTTTGATTTGGTAGTGGTAAAGCGTTAAAACAGTCTCAATACCCTCGATAATATTAGCTATTACCTTACAACCCGACTGGTCGTTACGAGAGTAGCTTTTCAAAGCAAAAACGATTTTGGCTGCCCTATCTGTGGCAGTAGCAATATTTTTAGTGCTTTTTTGTACCGTAGCGAATTGGTAGGCGGTTTGTAAAATATTGGTATTTTGGCTGTCTTTCAAGAAAGGTAAAAAACTTTCTAAATTGCATATACCAATATCTAATAATGTACAAGCAAGGCTGTCGGCGTTCTCAATTCCTTCTGATTCTAATTGCCGCTGCAAAATTTTTTTTAACTGACGTTTTTCTTTACTAGATAAGGTGTCTGTTTCTTGGCTTGACTTGTACAGCAGCGCAAAAAAATCCTGCTGCCTTTCCGGAGATAGTTGCTGGAAAAATATCGGCAACTGATGCAATTGTTCGGCCCAGAAATCGGCGATGTTCTGCACCGAGGAGCGAATCGCCCCTAAAGGAGAATTGATTTCGTGAGCAACTCCGGCAATTAACTGTCCGAGGGCTGCCATTTTTTCTGATTGAATCAGTTCTTGTTGAGTGCGCTTTAGTTCTTCCAAGGTATGAGATAATTCTGCATTTTTTTGGCACAGCGCTGACTCGGCTATTTTGCGGGCGCTGATGTTGCGGGCAACCCAAATCACTGCCTCTTTTGAGAACAGAGAAATGCAGGCAGAAAACCAAATCTCGCGGTCGCCTACTGTTAAGCTGTAATCGAAATTGAGCGTTTGTTGCGTCTCTAACACTTGCTGAACTAGCATCCACCAATTATCCGGGTTGTTGTCGTCAAAAAAATGTTCAATCGTCAGGCTGACTATATCGCAATCAGGATCTAAAAACCCCGCCGTATTTGTCGGCAAAACTTCTATGTTTCCCTGAATGTCAAGCACGAGAACGAGGTCGGTCATCGCTTCAAAAACTGCGCGAACTTTGCTTTCAGAAAACTGCAATTTTTTTTCTAGCAATTGGCGACCGCTAATTTCTTGCTGCAATTCTTCGTTGCTGGCTGCTAGTTGAACCGTCCGGTCTTGAACTCGCTGTTCGAGTTCGGTGTTGAGGCGGCGGACTTCAGCTTCAGCCGTGGCGCGGTCTTGTATTTCCTTTTTTAACTGACTGTTAGTGTTAATTAATTCTAAAGTTCGCTGTTTAGTTTCTTTTTCTAAACTTTTATTTAAAAGCCTCAATTGTTCCTCTACTTCTGTTCTCCGAAGTGCTTCTTTTTGCAATTGTTCGTTCACTTTTTTTAACTCTTGGATCTTTTCGGCAACTGTTTCCTGCAAAAGCTCGACATTAGCTTGCATTTCTACCGGATCTAAGGCGTGCAGCAGGGTACTTTGGGTCACAATTCCGGCTAAATATCCTCCCTCGTCCACCACCACTAAGCGCCGGATGCCCTGCTGCAGCATGAACTGGTGAGCCTGCCACAATGTGGCTTTTACCTGCAGCAGCATTAGGGGAAAACTCATGGCGGCGGCTGCGGGAGTGCCGGCGAAATCCAGTCCAGAAACTTGGAATTTAACAATGTCGCTTTCTGTAATTATGCCCACAGGTTTCTGACGTTTGTTGTCGCTGTCAGTGCAAATGACTATGCAGCTTTTACGCTGGGTTGTCATCTGTTTTGCGACTTCTAAAACAGAGGTGCTAGTTGAAGTAACTATTACTTCTGTGGTCATAATTTCTTCTGCGCGCCACATTTTCAGCAAGTCGCCCGGTTTCAGGATTTGACGGATGCTTTCGCAGGTGATGGCGCCTAACAAGTTTCCGCGTTTGTCTGTGAGGGGCAAGTGACGGATTCTTTTCGATCGCAATATGCTCAATACCCTGAAGATATTCCCCGCTTTATCGAGGGAAATGGCGATGGGATTTTCAGTCATTACCTCAGAAATTACCATCCCTGCTAGGGGTATTTCGCTAGCAGTTATTTTCACAACATCGCGCTCTGTAAAAATTCCGAGCAGTTGCTGGCCCTGAGCGATTAAAATGCAACTGGCGCTCGCCTGAGTCATGGCTGCGATCGCGACTTTCAAGGGTGTGTCTGGAGGCAGCACCGGCGGTTTGGGGTCGATCGCCTGTTCTAGCAAGGTTTGGGTATCAGAATCTGTTGTTGACATGGGCAAATCAAGGGGGATAGATGCAGGTGGAACTGGTAATTAATACCATTTTAGATTTAAGATTTTACAGTGGCGACACGCTGACCGCAATTGAGGTTCGACAACGGTCTAGAGTTGCCTTTTTGGCCGCGCATGGGTATTATTTTTAGTGCGATAGCGCTAAACGGCGATCGGGATTGACACGGTAAACGTCGTTTGACCTATAACTGACGCTACTTCTATTTTAACCGAATTTTTTTCCACAATCTTTTTTATAAGATCCAGTCCCAACCTGCTGCCTTCGTTGGCGTTTTTTGGGGTAAAAAATGGCTCCCAGATTCCCGGCCAAATCTCCGGGAAAATCCCCTTGCTTCTATCCGCGACGCTGACGAGCAGAATCTAATTTTCTACTATCGCCCCTAGTCTTAAAACTTTGTAATTGTCCATTGCCGAATAACATTGTAACTCGAATTTGTCCAAACTGGATTTAGTGCGCCTGGATAGCACAGCAATCCCGAGAGTAGACTTTGATAATTCCTGGCCAGTCCTACTACGTATTTTAGGAATTTATAATAAAGAGTTAATATAGTTTTAATGCCGTCATTAATATTGGCAACTACCTTTTATTTTCTACAGTTATAGCGAAAACTTTTACAAGCAAAAACTACTTTGACTGCTCTATCTGTAGCATTGGCAACAGATGCTCTTCTTGGCAAGGTGTGGATAAAATGTATGGAATATCGGCATGACTCAGGCAGTTAAGCACTGCTTGATGAAATATTTGATTGCACTGCAAGTTTATTGATTGCTTGAGTTGAGCGAGCAGGTTGCTAGATTGGGCAATTTCATGTTAGAGGTCTGTAAGCTGTTGCCCGACAAAATAGGAATATTGAGATTTGTGTTTTTCACAATAACCGACGACTTCAAAATTTCCGTTTTTGAGTGCACTTTGATAGCTTTCTCGAAACCTTGGCTGGGTTTCCATGACATAATACTTGCTGTCAGAGAGCCAAGCAGCAATCGGTGAATTTCCATATTGCAACACTTCGGACAGTTTGTGATGCCAAACGGTAGAATAAGGGTTTCAGGGCGATCGCTACAAAGGCTTCGCTTGCCGAGGTACACTATAACCTTTCCGGTAAATCAAGGGTTTCAGACGACGACCTCAAAACTTAGTTCGCTTACGCACGCACACCGAAGAAACCCGGTTTATTGGTATATTTCTCGTTCTTCGACGCAAAATTTTTCGTAGGAACCGGGAATAAGCGCCCCCATACTTAAGCCCTGAAACTGTCCAAAGTGTTGCAGTAACTCCTACCCCAGAAAATCACGGTACCCGCAATTGTAAATAATAACCCTGCCTTTGTGCGCAAGCATTCAAGGCAGGGTTATTATTGAGTATTCCGAATTCTCAACGGTGAAGCGACCGCGCTGCTGCCGGATTCGGCTGCCGATCAGTACACTACTCGCCCAATCGAGTTATTTTAGCGCTGCGTTCAGCCAACATCAGCAGTACATAAATAGTCATTACATAGCCGGCGGCCAGAATGGGAATAATTAGAGGAATATCGCGATAAATCATAATTAGAACCAAAAGTCAAGGACGAGGAGGAGGAGGACAAGTTCAAGACCTACTACATTAAGTCAGCACGCAAGACCATGCCTTGGTTCTGAAGGCTGCTTTTCCATATCAAGCCTGCGGGAACATTTAGGCGTTCCCGGTCAATAATTATTTAGTGCTTTACAGATGCTTAAACAGCCTAAAACCATCCACTCTAGCTGCTTGGAGCTACCGTGCACATAAGATGCGCTAGTCTTAACTCCTGAAAAATTTTAGCTACGAGGAACTAAAAATCTGTCCCAGAAATTTTCGCTGCGATCGACTAACAAGGCTGGCTCTAAGAAACTCTTACAGGCTCCTGAAAGCTACCTGCCAGTCTGGCCGTACTTAATGTATAGAATTGTTTAAATCCTTAATTCCTATAATAACACAGGGTTTCTGGGATTTAAAGATTTTTGGGCAATGTCCTTAACAATTCTATACAATAGGGGCAACCCGTCTGGCAGCAAGCTACTCGCCTCTGGCAGTCGCGTGACTCTGATCCGGTTGCAGATGACAAATAACTGCCGATCGTCTATATTTTTCTTTCCTATTGCAGAGAATTACCTTAAAATAAAGATATGATATGTAAAATTTTGTTACTTTACCGCTTGAGTCGGCGTATCCATGATCTCTAGCTCTCTCCTATTTTCCTCGGTTGAAGAAGACCTGCGACTGTTGACAGAAAACTTAAAACAGTTAGTGGGTGCCCGTCATCCCATATTGTACGCGGCTGCAGAATACTTATTCGGCACAAAGGGAAAACGGGTGAGACCCGCAATCGTTCTGTTAATAGCCCGGACAACAATGCCCGATCGCCCAATCACAGAAAAACACCGCCGCCTCGCTGAAATCACGGAAATGATCCACACAGCAAGTTTGGTTCACGACGACGTGGTAGACGAGTCGGATCTGCGGCGGGGAGTACCGACGGTACACAGTCGGTTTAACAACCGAGTGGCAGTATTGGCGGGAGATTTTCTGTTTGCTCAATCTTCCTGGCATTTGGCAAATCTGGACAACCTGCCAGTAGTCAAACTGCTTTCGGAAGTGATTATGGATTTAGCTGAGGGGGAAATTCAACAGGGACTAAATGGATTTGACACCAGCTTGTCGATCGAAGCGTACCTCGAAAAAAGTTACTACAAAACAGCGTCTTTAATCGCCAACAGTTCCAAAGCAGCCGGATGTCTGAGCGAGGTTTCAGCGGAAATAGCAGACGATTTGTACAACTACGGGCGCAATATTGGTTTAGCCTTTCAAATAGTAGATGATATATTAGATTTCACCGCTTCAACGGAAACTTTGGGGAAACCCGCCGGCTCGGATCTCAGAAGCGGGAATCTGACAGCGCCAGCGCTATTTTGCCTAGAAGAAAAGCCTTACTTGGAAGTTCTCATAGAACGCGAGTTCGCCGAAGAAGGAGATATAGAGCAGGCCCTGGCCTTGGTAGAAGATTCTAAAGGCATAGAGCGATCGCGAGAACTAGCCACGCATCACGCACAGAAAGCCGTCGAATACTTAGCTGCGCTGCCCCATTCCGACTCCCGGCAAGCTTTGATTGACTTGGCAGATTACGTTTTGAGCCGACTTTATTAAAGGTGAAAAAGTTTCATACACTTTACGAGGAATTGGTAATGGGGAATTGGTAATTGGTAATTGGTAATGCCCAATGCCTAATGCCCTGTTACCAATTAATAAAAAATTGAGTTGTTTAGGCAATATCCGGTGGTGGAGCCGATCGATACTGTTGCAAGTAAACATTAATTAAGTTCTGTACTTGCTCGCGAGGGATTTCCGTCCCCACTTCCTGATTGCCGGGACTTTCAAAAAAAACAATGCTGTCGAGACCTTCAAGAGCTATCATCTGAAATAAAATGTGAGTGACAGGCAAAAGCACCGGTCTCAGGCGATCGCCTGCAGCCGTCGCGGCCTGCGACGCATCTTTAAGACTGCTCCAAGCATAAATCACCCTCTTCTCCCGTCCCGGTTGCTTGAGATTGCTCAAAACCACGATCGCCCAACTTTGGTCTACCGCTTGCAGGATCGAATATTCGAGGTGCTGTAGCTGTTGGGCAATTAACACCAGGGCCGGGGCGATCGCCTTTAAGATTTGTGGCGTCGAACCGTCGGGCGGAGCTTTTTCGATCAAGGCTTGAATCTGTTGGTCTAAATCCATCAGTCACTTCTTTGATATCTAAAATTAAAAATTTCAGGTTAGCAGGTGCGCGTCCGAGTATATATTACCCAGTACGGCCCCATAGAGATAGTACGCTATGTGGGGAACGAGCGTCTCGCTCGCGAGCCCGCCGGGAAAACTGCACGAGGGAATTGATTCCCCGCCCTCTAAAAAACCGACTTGCCACATCAAGCTATTTCCACTATAGTTCAATACGGTTTAGTTAAGGCTCAAATAGTAGTAATAAGCTGTCACACATTTAAGAAAGCAATATGCACTCATGAGAAAAAGATTAAAGGGGAAGGGGAAAAGGTTTTCCCTTTTACCTTTCACCCTGCTCCTTTTCCCTTAAATCGATTAGTTCAATATGTAACTTAGATGCACAACAACTTACCAATTCTATAGGAAGTTGCACTTAATAACGAGGTGATGATATAATCCCATCCACAAATAGAAGCGATCACTTCTGCTAAGATGGAACCCTTGAACCTGTTTGAACTTCCGTCTTAATTCATCTTTAGGGCCCTCGCTTGTTCACCATCAAATATTCTTAGCACCTTGGTATCAAAAGATGGAAAAGTATTTAGTTACAAAAGAAGAGATTGAGTCTTATGAAGGAGTAGAAAAAACACATTTTCTCAACTCCAATGCTCGCAGACTGAATAAGTCTTTAGGAGATTTGACAGGTTTAAAAAATATCGGTTTCCACATCATTGAAGTAGAGCCTGGACGTGAATCAACCGAGCTTCATATGCACTATCACGAAGAAGAGTGCGTATACGTTCTCTTAGGAGAAGCTGAGGCAACAATTGGAGAAAGCGTTTATCCAGTTAAAGCAGGAGATTTTATTGGATATCGCGCTGGTGGTAAGCCGCACAAGCTTAAAAACACGGGCAATTCTATATTCAAATGTATAGTAGTGGGTCAAAGGCTAGACCATGATATCGGTGACTATCCAAATTTGCAGAAGCGTATATATAGGAGCAAAGGTTTAAAGTGGAATCTGGTCGATATGGAAAATATAGCTGAACCAGTAGCAGGTAAGAAGACATAACAGGTAGAAGGCATTTCCTCAATCGAAACTTCGATTACCCGCGCCTCACCATCTCACAAACTTGAGTAATGTAAAAATTGTTCTGCTGAATTAAGCAGATCTGCTATTGTTTTTACAGTCTAGTTTTTGGGCATCCGGCATTCTGGCCGTGCCTAATACCAACTCTCTATGAAGTTGTACTTAATAACGAGGTGATGATATAATCCCATCCACAAATAGAAGCGATTACTTCTGCTGAGATGGAACCCTTGAACCTGTTTTAACTTCCGTATCAATTCATCTAAATTTGTGCAATATTCCCAAGAGAGTTTGTACTTGATGTGTTCCCGTAATCGTTCAATAGGATTAAGCTAAGGACTGTTCGGTAGCTGGAAAATTGGGATAATATTATTTGGCAATTTTAAATCTAGAGACTTGTGAAATCTGCCCTTATCAATTTGTAGTGACATCCTCCTACGCTAAATCGAAGATTATAGCGTAGGCTTCCCAACATCACTGTCGGGCATTCCTAGTTTTTCTTCCCTTTCGAGAAGGTTTCGCCTCTGACAAGGATAGAGTTTCGGCGTTGCTGAATTAAGGTATGAATGGCCCAGGAACATGGACATCCTAAAATTTTAGTTAATGTATTAATAATTTAATAGAATGCCTGAGCATTTCCTTGCACGCCATAATAACAAAGAGTTTGGCGATGTAGTCTTGCTTGGGCAATGCCTCATTCTGGTATTTTCCCCCTCTAATGAGTGTCCTATAAGTGTGGCTGATGATTTCATATCCCTCAGGAATAAACATGGGATAGACTGACCCTCCATACGTGACATAAAAATAGCATTTCCATACACTAACCTTGTCCCACAATGGTTCAAATGTTTCGGAACTATGCTCTCCTAATACCCATCATAAAATTCCCGACCGAAAGTGGTCAACACCTGTTTCTAGCCAGATTGTGTGTTTGTTTATTTACATAAGTCTGTAATTCATCTACCTCGGCCCATCCGTGGAATGACTTCGGGATCATAAGCATATGGTAAGATTTTTCCCACTTGTTTGACCAGGGTAAGAGCATCTCAATCACGCTTGACAAAAGGACTCAGAAGAATCTAATATATTGTCAGCCAAACAAGAACGGATAATTTGAATCAAATAATCATTATCCATAGCTGCTCTTTTCATTTTTTGTCGAAGACTACGTTTGTAAGTCGGTTCACGATTGAGGGCATTGAGCGCGAGCCGTCGCAGGACAGCTAAATTCTGGGGACTGTGGAAAGAGCGAATCCGGCAAGCATCTTCAGCAAAGGTACAATCTAAAGTCCAATGAGCCTCATTTTCAATCCCCCAATGTTTTCGGATAGCTCGACCTAAAAGTTGAGCATCACTATCTAAAGAAGTTAGATAAAATTGCACTTCCCGAGTAGTTTTATTCCAAAGATGACGGACTCGAACCACCATGACCACACTTTTAAGTCCCGCCCATAATCGGGGTTGGTAAAGCTCACTGATAACTGTAATTGGCACCGACCAAACTTGACGGATTTCTCTACGATGATGACCGGATTCAATCCGTTGGTCATAACTAACATCAAGCCCAGAAAACTGATGCGCCGAGTGCTTGTTCAAACCATTCTCTAACCTGAGCATATAAAGTTGGATGATTAGCTTTAAGTGAGAGAACATAATGCCCTTTCTTGTCAATAATCTTTTGAGCAATCTCAGTTTGAGTCCCCATCGCATCAATAGTAATGATACAATCAGTAATGTCTAGCAACTCTAATAAGGCCGGAATCGCCGTAATCTCATTGGATTTATCATCCACTTTCATCTGTGCCAAAACTAGACGTTGTTCAGCCGACCAAGCAGTAATAACATGAAGTGCCGATTTCCCTTGATTACGGTCATAAGAACCTCTAATTGTCTTACCATCAATGGGAATAATTGCTCCTCCTGTCCGAGTCACGAGAGTTTCTACCCATCGGAAAAAGCAGCGATTTAAAGCTTCTGGATCAATAAACTCAAATACTCTCCGAAAAGTGTCGTCGGAAGGGATACCATAAGGTAATACCAAAAATTCTTCTAACCACTTTTTTTACTAATACCATAATTCTCGATGTCTTCCCACCCTTGCGCTCCGGCAATTATAGCCAAAATTGCGACCGTCAAAATATCTGTAAGTAGATGTTTCTTAGTTCTCTCAACTCTCGGGTCTTTAAGGTCGGCAAAATGCTGGAGTAAGCTCTGTTGAATAGCTTGAATTTCTCCTACTTCTTGGAGTTGGGGGTGAGAAGGAAAACTTTTTTTACCCGAGGCAGATTTAATCTCAAAACCCTGAGACATAAAGTATCTTCCTAAAGATTTTATTATGGGGCATAGTTGCCCGATTGTATCATGTCGGGTGGATTACTTTTAATAAAAATCCCTGAAATTATTGGTAATAAGGGAGCGTTATCATGGGCGAGCGCGACTGGACTTAAGATCACTCATTTGAGTCATTGTCAAGTACAATTTATACCAAATTAGATGAGCTTACCCTGGCCGACCAAGCAGTAATAACATGAAGTGCCGATTTCCCTTGATTACGGTCATAAGAACCTCTAATTGTCTTACCATCAATGGGAATAATTGCTCCTCCTGTCCGAGTCACGAGAGTTTCTACCCATCGGAAAAAGCAGCGATTTAAAGCTTCTGGATCAATAAACTCAAATACTCTCCGAAAAGTGTCGTCGGAAGGGATACCATAAGGTAATACCAAAAATTCTTCTAACCACTTTTTTTTACTAATACCATAATTCTCGATGTCTTCCCACCCTTGCGCTCCGGCAATTATAGCCAAAATTGCGACCGTCAAAATATCTGTAAGTAGATGTTTCTTAGTTCTCTCAACTCTCGGGTCTTTAAGGTCGGCAAAATGCTGGAGTAAGCTCTGTTGAATAGCTTGAATTTCTCCTACTTCTTGGAGTTGGGGGTGAGAAGGAAAACTTTTTTTACCCGAGGCAGATTTAATCTCAAAACCCTGAGACATAAAGTATCTTCCTAAAGATTTTATTATGGGGCATAGTTGCCCGATTGTATCATGTCGGGTGGATTACTTTTAATAAAAATCCCTGAAATTATTGGTAATAAGGGAGCGTTATCATGGGCGAGCGCGACTGGACTTAAGATCACTCATTTGAGTCATTGTCAAGTACAATTTATACCAAATTAGATGAGCTTACCCTGCTTGTTTGACCGAATTTATTAGCGTGGTGTGATGAACTCACTTGATTCGTTAATCGCCGGGAAACCCATACCATCGACGTACATTTTTAGCATTCGGAGACACTCTCGCTATCACGAGGTGTGGGGTTCATAATCCTTGATTAACTGACGACCACATTTTGCATAAATGTGGTTTTGTTTTGCTTTTCTTTGGCCTTTTTTACGAATATGGGTTGATTTGCACTCGCTTTTATTGCATCGTGATTTATCTTATCCAGACTCTAATTATGCAACAGCAAATATTTGATTTTTTGGAAAAACCTATGAATTCCCATTTCCGAGAAAAAGGCGAATTCCAGTTAACATCGTGTTTGGATAAATTGTTGCAGTTCGAGGAAATTGCTGGTTATGTTGTGCAAAGGCGGTGTTTTGACACGGGATTGCCGAAGGTTTGTTGGCAAACGCTAATTGATTTTGCCATATCTGGTGGGTCGATCGGCTAATCCGCCTTAAAATTGAGCCTGACAGCTCACAACTATCAAAGATCCCCATCTATTAAGCCTAATTTGGTGGCGCCGCGTACCCCGATACCGGATGTTTGCCGGCAATGTCCTCACAAAAGTCTAACCGTAGGGTGCTTATCGCCAGCCCTGTCTGGCGTGTTAAATCTGAGTCGGGGAAAAAGCAGAAAACGGCTATTTCACGTTCGGATTTTTCAGACGTAAAGCAATAAAAACTGCTTGGGGGAGCTTGGTTTCAAAATCAAAACGCCCAAAGTTATTAACCTCGTTGCTTACTGAGTCCAGCGGTGCTTACGGCGCACTCTACAAACTCAACCGGTGCGCCGAATAGCACCCTACAAACTACGAGCTTTCAAGCGTTTGAGGGACTTTTAGCCGAAGCGTTTGAGCCACTCATGAGCGGGCTGACCATAAGCACCCAGCCCGCTCATGAGTGCAATCAACGTGTTTACGTCATTGTAGCCGTTGGGTATGGGCAATAGATATTATTTATTGCGAGTAGTCTATCTTATTTTTGAAGAAGATTTATCGATCGCCCCCTATGACCTTTCAAGCGTTTGGGGGCTTCTTCACCACTCATGAGCCGGCTGGGTGCTTATGGCGCACCCTACCCCAGATGGCGACTCAAAGGATTCGTTGGCCTTAGCCCTACATATCTATTGTTCATATTTATAGTTGCTCGATCGTCCTTGACGCTACCCATACCTGCCGCTGAACCTCTGCCTCATCAGCTACACGCCTAACTTTTCCGTTGTTAACTGCCCCTGAGTCAGGTCAAATGTAACGAAATATTACAAGATGACGTTAAAGCAGCATAGAGGCTTGACAGCAAAAAATTAAGCGGCTAATCTAATATACATACCCGGGTAAGTCAATTCACTGTCATATGCAAGAAAA
Source organism: Microcoleus sp. FACHB-61 (assembly GCA_014695295.1). Classification (GTDB taxonomy): domain Bacteria; phylum Cyanobacteriota; class Cyanobacteriia; order Cyanobacteriales; family Microcoleaceae; genus Microcoleus. Next base: position 47,976 of record JACJNY010000060.1, read on the forward strand.
GCAAAAAGTTACATTGTATCTTCCACCTGAACTGCATCGCCAGCTCAAAATCCGAGCCGCAGTCGAAACAGAACCGATGTCATCAATTGCTGAAAGGGCAATTGTCTTCTACCTAGGAAACCCCGAACTGGTTAACGAAGTTGAAGATTCTTACGGACAAACCCATCGGGTATACAACTGTCCAGAATGCACGGGTTCAGTAGTAATGCGAGATGGAGAACTGGCCTCCGTAACAAGTCAGCCGAGCGTATTGGCTGAGCAGGATCTTCCAGTAAAGCAGGTGTCGGGCGTCAGCGCCAGCACGGCTAAACCGGGAGAGGAAGAATTGGTTCCCTGCTAAGAATGCCTTGCTTCCCCAAAAAGCTAGAACTGAAATTTTCAGTAAGAGGGCCAAGGGCAGCATTGAGATTCAGCAAAGATAGCACCGTCTCTAGTGGGTCGAGGACTATGCAAGAAGAGATCAGTATTCTAATCCAAGCTCAATATCCTCTGATCTACCTCGTGACATCCGAGGAAGAGCGGTGTGAGCAAGCAATTTCGACAATAGCTCAAGCCAAACCACAGCGACGAGTATTTATCTGGACTGTAACTCACGGCATTGTGGAGTACGGTCAACCCCGCACCACCACCCAGCACAACACCGTCTCGCCAGAGGCAGCAATTGAATGGGTGATCAGGCAGCGAGAACCCAACAGTAACGCTAGCATCTACATTTTCAAAGATTTGCATCCTTTTATAGATTCTCCTCCGGTAACGAGGTGGTTGCGCGATGCCATCGCCAACTTCAAAGGAACGCAAAAGACAATTATACTGATGTCTCCTTTGCAGCAAATTCCGATCGAGCTAGAAAAGGAAGTAGTGGTGCTAGACTTCGCGCTCCCAGACATGAAAGAACTAAACCAAGTATTGTCTGGCCAGTTGGAGCAAACGAAATCGCGACGCATTACAACAGAAGCGCGAGAAAAACTTTTAAAAGCCGCCTTGGGATTGACCAAGGACGAAGCTGAAAAAGTTTATCGCAAAGCCCAAGTTTCTACTGGGCGCCTAACAGAAGAAGAAGTAGACATCGTTCTGTCGGAAAAAAAGCAATTAATTCGGCGCAACGGCATTCTAGAGTTCATAGAAGAAGACGAAACCCTGGATGCAGTCGGGGGTTTAGAAGAGCTCAAACGGTGGCTCAGGCAGCGTTCTAACGCATTTACAGAAAGGGCGAGAGAATACGGTCTGCCCCAACCAAAAGGGATGTTAATTCTTGGCGTACCGGGATGCGGAAAATCGCTGATTGCCAAGACAACATCCCGCCTCTGGGGACTGCCACTGCTGAGGCTAGATATGGGTAGAGTCTACGACGGCTCGATGGTGGGTCGATCGGAAGCCAACCTCCGCAACGCCCTCAAAACAGCAGAATCCATCTCTCCAGCCATCCTCTTCATCGACGAACTAGACAAAGCCTTTGCAGGAGGCACTGGTTCGGCAGACTCAGACGGAGGTACCTCCAGCCGCATTTTCGGTTCCTTCCTCACTTGGATGCAAGAAAAGACTTCCCCAGTCTTCGTCATGGCAACAGCCAACCGAATAGAGCGGTTGCCGGGAGAATTCTTGAGGAAAGGCCGGTTCGACGAACTCTTCTTTGTTGACCTGCCTACCAAAGAAGAACGCCAAGATATATTTAAGATTCACCTCTCAAAGCGGCGTCGGGAAATTACTCGCTTCGATTTAGAGCAACTTTCCAACGTTTCCGACGGCTTTTCAGGTGCAGAGATTGAGCAAGCGCTAGTAGCAGCCATGTACGAAGCCTTCGCTCAAGATCGAGAGTTTACGCAGCTCGACATCATCGCGGCCATTAAATCCACAATGCCACTGTCTAAAACAATGACCGAACAGGTCACCGCCCTGCGAGATTGGGCTAGACAGCGTGCACGGCCCGCTGCGTCTTCCGTCGCTGAATACCAGCGAATGGAATTCTAAAAGCTTTCTCCTGGTCCAAACAGGAGCAAAGGCTAGCAACAGCTAGCAGTTCGATTGAAGAGCCGCCCAGCGGCACCGTTAAATCCAGACCGTTGTTGTTTCTCTCTCAGTTTTATTAGGAGGAAATCCAATGTCTCACTTTAGCACTCTGCGTACCAAAATCACCGATGCCGAAATCCTGAAAGCTTCCCTGCGCGACTTGGGCATTTCAGTCAAGTCTGAAGCTGATGTTCGTGGCTATAATGGTCAGCGCGTTCGCTCCGACATCGTGGCAATTCTGGAAGGCGAATATGACCTGGGTTGGTCTCGCAATAGCGATGGTTCCTTTGACCTGATTGCCGACCTCTGGGGCGTCGCCAAAAAGCACAATCAAACTGAGTTAATTAACTCCATCAACCAGAAGTACGCAGTTAACAAGACCTTGGCAGCAGTCAAGCAGCGCGGTTTGCAAAACGCCAACGTCAAGCTGGTAGTGCAAAATTAATCGCTGTGCGCGTTCCCAAGCTCGCGGGTTAACCAAACGGGTTAACCCGTTTTTAGCTAGCTAGGATGTAGAGTGGGGTTTTTTTGGCCACCACATACTTTTTTAGAACCCCCAAGCAGCAGCTCTCAACCTGAGAGCTGCTGCTTTAATGGTCGGCTACCTCATGCTTCGGACAAGCGTCGATCGTTTGTTGATAAATTTCAAGTATTCGATCGACTTTGCGTTCCCAATCAAAATGCTGCCGGACTCGCTCCCGTCCAGCGCTACCCATAGTCTCCCGGAGTTCCTGCGACTGGCCGAGCTTCAGCATCGCATCAGTCAGTCCCTTGACAAAGCCTTCTCTGGAAGCGGGTTCTACTAAAATACCGCAAGTGGCATCAATATAATCCGCTGGACCGCCCCAATTCATCGCAATGACGGGCAGCCCCACAGCCATTGCCTCCAGCACCACTGCTCCCCCAGGCTCCCGCAAACTCGGCAGCACCAGCGCATCAGCTTGTTGCAGTTTGATAGCGCACTGCTCCTGAGACAGCCAGCCGCGGAATACAGCTCTGCCGCCCAGTCCCAAACGAGCTGTTTGAGCTTCTAGTTCGCCCCGCATCTCCCCATCGCCGATGATTTCTAAGACTGCACTGATTTGATCTGCGACGGCTACGAAGGCATCCAGCAGTATGTCTACACCCTTCCAGTCTGCCAGGCGCCCCAAGAACACAAAATGAACCTGTTGATTGGGTTGCTTTGATGCGGTAGAGTCCGATTGCCACACCGAGAAATCCACGCCGTTTTCCACAAGTTCAATAATTTTACCGCGCACTCCTGATGGAAGTGCCTGCTTCGTGCGATCATTTGCCACTAACAGTGTCTCGGCTTGGATTTTGCCCGGTAACAGGCGGTTGAAGACATCAACAAACTTGTGACCGAATGCTATTAAACTCTCGATTGCAAGACTTTTGCGCGATCGTTGAAATGTCGCAGGATATTTAACTGCCGCATTGAGCGGCCCCATCGCTATCGGTGCACCCAATCCGAACATTAGCGAAGGGAATTTAGGCGATACTGGTGTTGGCTCGTGTACAACATCAATCTGGTGTTCGCTCACCAGCCGCCGGACAATACGCCGCTGCATCTGTTGGGTGTAGAGGTGGCTGAGCAAGCCTATAGTAGGTGCGCCTATGCTTGGAGGCAAAAATCCGCAGATCTTGTGAAGCAGCCGATGTACCCAAGTGTCGGGTACAAAGTGCATTCGATCGCGCTCTTCTGGAAACAGCGCTGTGAGTTCTGCCTGGGTGCGCGCGTGCACCACTAACCATGTCTCTATTTGGCGCGATCGAAGTATCCTGAAGTAGTTCAGCGGCAGCAATGCCTCGCCGCCGAATTTAGTTGAGGCATTCTGAGCAACAATTAAAATTCGCATAACTTGTTTTGGGTCCAACTGGATTTATGTAATCTTAGATTAAATTTCTTCTTTGGAATAACTAAGACGGGTTAGTTATTCCAAGTTTTTCCAAGCACTCAGCTAAAGTTTATGCACTGCAGCCGTGGCTAAATTTGGCGATAATTTTTTTCCGGGATTCCTGGCTGAGGCTCAAAGCAAGTTCTGGATTTTGAAGTACCTGTGCGATCGCGTCTGCCATTTCTTCTGGTTTTTTTGATTGGACTAATATAAGTAGCTAGACAAAATTAATTACATATTTTTCTCCAAATTCTTTCAGGATTTTTTCCACAGATGTAACAAAAGTTCCCCAACTCTTGTAAGCAGATATCTCAATCCATTCATACTTAATAAACCGCCATAAAATTTCAATTAAATTTAATTCAGGAGAGTAAGAAGGCAGCTCAAAAAAAGTAATATTACGTTGTTTCCACTCTTCAAGTTTGTCAACAATAGCATCACTGGTATGAATAGAAGCTTGATCTGTGACAATCACCGTTGGCTTATGTACTGTGGAGAAAAAAGCATCAATACAGGCAATAACCACATCTGAATTAATACTTTGAGATGAAATATAAGTTTCAAGGTGGTTATTGCGATTCATGATTCCTAATACATTCATTCGCTGACTACGACGACTAGGAATTGTTAAATATTCTGCGATATCCTGCCAGCCATAGGGAAC
>JACJNY010000061.1 GCA_014695295.1 Microcoleus sp. FACHB-61
TTCTGGGGTCATATCTACTCGGTTTATCGTATTGTCTCTGATTTCTATTCTCTCATCAATTTGCTGGTAATTTTCCTCAGCATTTATACTTACTGCAAAACTGGGATGCTCCCCTGCCTCTATTGTTTTTTTTTGATGCTTTAACAAACATTTGACCTCCCAAAAACAGCCACAAAAAAGGCAATTTTAAGTAAAATTTTAAAAGCCAGGGCGATGCTGGTCTGCCTTTGGTCGAAAATGGCAAAAATCTCGGTATAATGAGGTCGATTTCAAAGCCGACGGTTTGTAACAGTTCTTGCAGCGATAAGTGGGTAATCGGTAATTGATGATCGATAAAATCGTAATATTCTTTGAAAGAATATTTGTAATTTGGTTGGACAACTAAGAGAGAACCCCCGGGTTTAAGCGCCTCAAAGCAAAATGATATAATTTGGATTAGTTCTTCTTTATTGCGGAGATGTTCAAAAAAGTTAGAGATAAATATTCTGTCAAATTCTTCGCTAAAAGCAGGTTTATCGCCCAGATTCAAGACATCAATATTAAGCACCTTCACATCAGGATTTGCAAATAACTTTGAATCTGGATTGAGGTCAATCAAACATTTTTTTTCAGCTCTAATTTGATTTATAAACTCGCAGTAACCGCCGCCAATATCTAAAATTGCTGAGTCGGGAGGAACATAATTTTGTAAAAAATCGTCAATTAAAACTTTCCAGAGTGCGACCTTCGCTTGCATTTGTCGCGAATCAAAGCGGTTGGCATACAATTTTTTGAGATATGTGTCAGTTTTCATAGTAAAATAGCCTAGACTGAGTATGAGCTTATCACTTTCACAGCCAACTATGAATGTTATATCTACTGAAATACCGGAAGTTCTGATCATTGAGCCAAAAATTTTCGGAGACGATCGCGGTTTCTTTTTTGAGAGTTTTAATCACAAAGCTTTTGTCGAAAAAACAGGCGTGACGGCAGAATTTGTTCAAGACAATCATTCCAAATCCTCTAAAAATGTGCTGCGCGGTTTGCACTACCAAATGCAGCAGCCTCAAGGCAAATTGCTGCGGGTAGTGGCTGGCGAAATCTTTGATGTAGCGGTGGATATTAGAAAAAGTTCGCCGACTTTTGGGCAGTGGGTTGGCTGTTTGGTGAGTGCAGAAAATAAACGGCAATTTTGGGTTCCGGCGGGATTTGCTCACGGTTTTTTAGTGGTTTCCCAGACGGCTGAAGTTTTGTACAAAACTACAGATTATTACGCACCGGCACACGAGCGGTGTATCCTGTGGAATGACCCGGATTTGGCGATCGACTGGCCGCTAGATGGTGCGCAACCAATCTTATCAGCTAAAGACCAAGCCGGACAAACATTGAAAACAGCTCAAGTGTTTTGATTATGAAAATTTTACTCGCAGGCGGCAGCGGACAGCTAGCTCAAGAATTGCAGCAGATTTTATTATCTTCGGGAGAGGTAATTGCCGTCGATCGCACTCGCCTCGACTTATCCCAACCCGAAAGCATACGTCAAGCAATGGCTGAAATTCAACCGGATTTAGTCGTCAATGCGGGTGCTTACACGGCGGTAGACAAAGCGGAAAGCGAACCGGAAGTAGCAAACGCAGTCAACGGCATTGCACCCGGAATTCTCGCAGAAGAATGCGAAAAAATGGGTGCAAGTTTGATTCACTTTTCTACTGATTATGTATTTGACGGCAGCCACGGTTCTGCTTATCTGGAAACAGATTGTACAAACCCGCTGGGAAGTTACGGGAAGTCAAAATTAGCAGGCGAGGAAGCAATTCGGAAAGCGGGAAACCGACATATTATTATTAGAACCGCGTGGGTTTACGGCAACGGTGGCAAAGGTAATTTTGTCAAAACCATGCTGAGGTTGGGAAAGGAAAGGGAAGAAATTCGAGTAGTAGCAGATCAGATCGGAAGTCCTACTTGGACGGGCGATTTAAGTGCGGCGACTTCGCAAATTATTCCTCTCCTTGGGCAAGAAAGTTTTGGGACTTACCACTACACTAACAGCGGTGTTTGTAGTTGGTACGATTTTGCGATCGCCATTTTTGAGGAAGCAGCCAAACTCGGCTTTCCCCTAAAAATTCAGCGCGTAATTCCCATCACCACCTCGGAATATCCGACACCCGCAAAACGTCCCGCTTTTTCTGTACTCTCTACGGTAAAAATATCAGCACTTCTAGGCACGTATCCTCCCCACTGGCGGCAAGGACTCAGACAAATGCTGGCCAGAGAAGTGAAATAAAAAATTGAGGAAAACTCAATACGCGAGGGCGGGTTTTGTTCATGAGTTACCTGTTATACGCAAAGTTTCTCGCCTAAACCCGCCTTTACAAATTAAAAATCTCCCCATGTCTGAATCCATGAAAATCAAGCAAAAATATATTTTAATTGCCGCATCAGTTCTCGGCATTCTAATACCAGCTTCATATATTTTGTACTTGATATCCCAAGCGGGAGACTTGTCTAATTTTGATTATTGGTGGATGACATGGAATTTTTATTCTGTAGACGGTTTCTCTACAAATCCTTTTAATTGGCTCTTTCGGGCGAACGAGCATTTTGTCTTGATTCCGGCAATTATTTATGGCTTGAATATACTTATCACCCAAGGTTCAAATATTGGTTTATGTTTAGTTGCCTGGTTTTTGGCTTGGATTCAGTGCCACGTATTAATTGCTCTGCTTCCCTTAAATTTAAGGCGTTTTCCGCTGCAATTTATTTCGCTGCTCCTTTGCATTTCTATTTTTAATTTTACTCCGGCGGCGGCTCACAATTGGATGCGGGGATTCAGCGGCGTTCACTGGATAATTGCTAATTTATTTGTGATTTGTTCGATATTTTGTTTGCAATCCTATGCGACAGTTTTGTTAAATAAGAGGGAGGCGGAGCCTCTGGATATTCATTCCCAGGCAGAGCCTGGTAATGTAGAATTGAAACAAAATAAGTGGGTAATTGGCAGCATTATTTTTGGGGTTTTAGGCTGTATTAGTTACAGCACTCCTTTAGCTTTGTGGCCGATATTGTGTGCTGCTGCTGTTGTGCTGCGGTTTCCTCGCCGAATAACTTATTTGTATTTCATTGCTTCGATTGCAGTGATTGGGATTTATTTTTTAACTTATAAAACTCCATCTCATCACCCTTCTTTAACTAAAATTAACCCGCTCAAAACTCTCGAATATATTCCCACTTATCTCGGCGGAATTTTTAGCGAAAATATTATTGTTGCTTCAATTATTGGTATAATTGGTTTGATTGCAGCGACGGGTTTTGTGGGTTATTGGCTATTTGTAAAAAAGGTCGATCGCCCGGATTGGCTGCCTTGGCTATCAATCCAACTTTACACGCTGCAAACGGCGTTAATGGCCGCTGTCAGTCGATCGGGATTTGGCGTCGAACAGGCTACTGCTTCCCGCTACGCCACACTCCCAGCTTTGTTTTGGATGAGCACAATTGTGCTGACAGTATTGTGGGTGCGCGAGTTGCAGCCAACACCAAGAATTCAAGGGCGTTGGCTGACACCGCTGTTTGCAGTCGCCACAGTTGCGATTATTTTAATGTACGGGGTGGGAGGCGAAACTGCAATTGCGATCGCCCGCAGAGCAACCTATCAACCGTTGGTAGCATTATCACTGCAATTAGGCATCACCGACGTAACGCTAATAAAAGACCGCGTAGGCAACAAACCCGCCGCTTTTATAGGCTTAATTGATGCCTTAAAAACTAACAACTTAGTGCCATTTAACCGAGACATCAAAAAACACAATTTTTGTGCAGCATTAGACACAAAAATCGCTCCTAAGTTACTGTCAGCACCCAAAGACGGAGTACCGGGATATTTTGATACAGTAACTAAACTCGCACCCGCCGCCTCCAGAGTAATTGGCTGGGTAGGAGACCCCGAAAACAATGTAAAATGTATTGCCATTCTCAACCAAGAAAATGTTGTTCGAGGTTTCGCCATGTCAGGATTTCCGCGCCCTGATTTAGTTAAATTGTTTGGCCCTTCCTACGAATTCGCAGCTTGGAGAGGATACATTAAAACATCACCAACAGACAAATTATTGACAGCTTATGCCTCATTTAAAAACCGCGAAGGTTGGGTAGCTTTGCGAAATTCCCAAGTTATCGATAAAAACTAAAAAACCTCTCTTTCTCCTCCTCTGCGCCCTCTGCGTTTAATAAAAAAATCTCATTTACCACACAAATGAAATAGAATATCCCTATGCCAAAACATCTCAGCTTCGTAATCCCCGTTCACAACGAAGAAGCCACCCTAAAATTACTGTTTGAAAAAATCCAACTTGTCATGTTCCAAACAGGAATTGACAGTTACGAAGTCATTTTCATAGATGACGGTAGCCGCGATTATTCCTGGCAAGAAATTACAGATTTAGCCAGCCAACATCCCAAACTAATTAAAGCGATTAAAATGCGCCGCAACTTTGGCAAATCCGCCGCGCTTTCAGCAGGATTTCGCAATGCAGCAGGGATAATTATCTTTACTCTAGATGCTGACCTTCAGGATGACCCCGCTGAAATTCCCAAGTTTTTACATCATTTAGAATCGGGATTTGATTTAGTTTCCGGTTGGCGAAAACAGCGGAACGACCCGCTTTCTAAAACTTTACCTTCCAAGCTGTTTAATGCTGTTGCGTGTTTGCTGACTGGGGTGCAAATGCACGATATGAATTGCGGTTTTAAAGCTTACCGTAGGGAAGTTTTGCAGTCGATTAAATTGTACGGGGAATTGCACCGCTACATTCCGGCTTTAGCAAACAATTTAGGGTTTAAAATTGGCGAAGTAGTTGTGGAACATCATCCGCGAAAGCACGGAAAATCGAATTACGGCTGGGAACGCTATGCGCGGGGTTTTATTGATTTGTTGACGGTGTTAGCCACCACGCAGTATTTGCACAAACCGGGTCATTTGTTTGGGGGGTTGGGCTTGTGTTTTGGCTTGGTTGGGACTGTTTCGCTGAGTTATTTGATAATTATTTGGTTTCTGAATTTGGCGGGGATGAATTTTGGGCCGATCGGGAATCGACCTTTGTTATTTTTTGGGATTTTGTGTACAATTCTGTCGGTGCAGTTGATTTCTCTGGGGATTTTAGCTGAGTTGATGGCGCGGAATGTGGATGCTGATTATGTGGACAAGCAAATTAGCGAAATTATTGATGATTCGGGTTTTGATATTTGACCGCAGATTAAGGCTGATTAACGCAGATAAATCTGTGATTGAAATTGCTTCTAAACAAGCAAAGTCTGCCTCCGCAGACTAAGATAAAAGGCATATTTGGATTTAACAATTTTTACCAATTACCTATTAGCAATTACCTATTACCTAATTTTATACAGTATCCATTTGCCTTGTTTGTCTGCGATTTCCCCTTGAATATTTGGGTGCCAGTCAGTACGAGTCAGGATATAATCGGCATGATAGCTTCTGGCTACTTTGACTAAATCCGCACTGCTGCGGCGGATGAAAAAGTCATTTCCTCCCCAAATCATTTGCGGGTTTAAGGGAACTCCTAAAACAGCTTCCATGCGATTTTGCCATTCTTTAATGCCTTTTTCAGTAAAGGGAAAGTTCTTGAAGTTGACGACAATCGCTCTTTCGCAGAAAAACTGGAAGCTGGTAACTGAGGGTGGAACTAATACGAGTACATCGCGGCTGCTAATTTGCGAAAAACGCACAGCTAATCTGCTTAAGTCGTCCCTGGGAACGGCATTGATATTAACTCTTGTTTGAAATACATTTAATATAGGTTTGGGCAGAATTCCTGCTATTCCAAAAACTAAGGTGGCTGTAGTTATTAAGGCTAATGTGTGAATTATAGCCTGTTTGATAGATGTAGCTAGGGATGTTTCTTCTAAAATGAATGGGAAGGCGAGAATTGAGAAAAAAACTGGGATGCTCATTATTCGATCGCCCATTATTTCCCATGAATCCGTCAGCGGATATATCAAGCTGTAAATTACGGTGCCTGCTGCTAAAATCCATAACAATATATTATATCGTTTGGGAAATACGTAATTTTTTGTTTGCCAAAGTGATAATCCTAAGAAAATGATACCCCGAAAAGGCAAAGTTAGTACAACTAACAGCAACAAGCTAACAGCTATTTGTTTTTTTATGTAAAGTTTTTCTACCGTCAAAGCAACAGCAATAAATATAATTAATTGAGCAAAAGGTACAGTTCTAGCTAACTGTAGTTTGGCGATAAAAGACACCGGAAAAACTTCGACAAATATGTAATTTAGAAACAGTGCAAAAAGTGAGGTGCCAACAATTACATAAAAATTAACCTTGTCTTCTTTTTGCAATAATTCGGCATTTTTTATGCACAGCAAGCCACCAATTATGAAACATATAAAGTTGAACCAATTCCCCAAATCCCAATTTGACGGGAGGATGTGGTGGGGGTTGCGCACTTTGGCGTGAATGTAGACAAACTCGGCGTTGTCGATAGTGTGAGTGCTGGTAGTACCTGTTAATAACATCGGTATGTAAACGATACTTGCCATTGCGGCTAAAAGTGCGATCGCCAAAATCAATGTTTTAAACTTCCGCTGTCTTACAGACTCAATAACTAAAACGGGAACCATCATCAATCCCGGCAACAAACCCACTAAGAATTGCAGCAGACAAGCCAGTCCAAAACAGAAATATCCTGTCAGCCATTTCTGGCGCAAACTAAAGTAAATTCCCCAGATTGCCAAACCCATTGCGAAGGTACTGGGTACTGATTTGGTGGAAAATATCAGGGTGTTACCAACATCTGTAAATGAAGCGGCTATACATAAAAACGCCATCGCTGCGGCAGGCAGTTTAGAATTAGTATAGATATTGGTAATTGCGTAGCAAGCTAGGATAAATGAACCGAAGGATAGGAATTGATAAATAAAATGCGCTAGGGGAATGCTTGTTCCTAAGTTAGCGAGCAAATAAATGATATAGTAATAGTAGTATCTCGGATTAAATTTAACCATTTCCTGAACGTAATAATCATTTTTATACATTTCAGGATTTAACATAAATTGAATGGGTGGCACTTCGGGAAAGTTGCCTCCAATGGGGAAAATATAGCCAGTTGCCATCAGGGAACCGATGATGACAAAAGTAGAGAGAGATAGATTAAAATACCAGTTGGATTTTTGATGTTTCTGCATTGACGGTTCAATTTACCTACTGACAGCTAAATTATTAATCTCCAGTTGGCATTGGTTTGTTAAATCCTGTTTGCTGCTACTCAATACCTCAAGCAGCAGATAAATGGGATTTTTGCCCTCAACTAATAGATTTAAGCCGATCGCACTTTTTTGACTATAAGCCATCTCTGCTGAGTCTACTAATTTACCTTGCTTGTCCCACAAAGTCAAGCGCAGGGCAATTCCCGGACATTGTTCGTTAGGTAAATTGAGTTGACCGGTAACTTTTACTTTGTCTGAGATAGAGCCTAAATACAGGAAAGATGTATCGAGTTTCTTGCTGTTTTTAGTTGGATGAGTTACAATATTATATAGGTTATCCGATTCTTGACTGACTGAATAATTAGCACTTGTGTAGATTGATTGATGCAAACTAATCCAATCTAACTGCGTGCCTGGTCGATCGACTATTTGCCGCTGAATCGCCTCCAGAGTCCTAACTGCCGTTGCTGTATCAGTCGGCCGCACCCTCCGGTAAACGCTGACAGTCACGCCGTTTTCTAGCTTAAACTGTTCCGGTAGCAATTGGAAATCGCGGGCAATTTCCCAGTTTTGAGTAAAGGCATCGTAGACCACTTTAACAACATCTTGTTCGTGCGATCGCAAAACTTGTTCGTCAGTCGGTAACACCTGCTGAAAAGGTACAGCAACCACCGCATATTGTGACTGCAACAACTCCGGTAGCGGGTAAGTATCGCGCGAGTCAATTTGCGGCCTCCCGATTGTATTTAATTTCCACCAGCCCTCCGGCGGGTTTAATTTTCGGTTAGCTTGTCTGAGTATATTAGCATTGAAATTGTTAGAAGCACCGGCAATATAAATCGGTTCTTCATTCGGTGCTAATTTTCGCAGAAACTCTACTAATTTTACAACTTCGTCGTAGTCCGATCGCACTAACGGCGGAAAATTACCCACAAACAGTCTTGACAAATCAACCTTGAGAGGAATTAACCCGACTGCGGCATTTACAACCAGGTACAAACCCGCCGCGCCCAGCATGAAATACCGGATTTTTCCCTTGAGTGTCAGCCAAGTTGTCCAGAAAAATGTGGATAGTCCTAAAAGTGCGATCGGTGTAATATGAATTGTATAGTGCAAGTAGCCGTAACGCAAGACTAACAGCCATTCAATCAGCGACAAAACCCCAAACAACGAAACAAAAATAGCTGCCGCCGGAACCAGGATTCGGGTTAGAATTCCCGCAGAAAAACCAATCAGTACCAGCAGCCAAGTTCCTAAACCGTAAAAATCCGCATAACGAGTTAAAATATCATTTACAGGCAAACTCCAAGCAACATACAAATTGCGGTAGTCAACCGTCAGAGCACTGCGAGTAAAATCTCCTGCTACCAGCATTAAAATAGTCAAGCTAGTTGCAGCTATCAAACCCAATTTTACACCGGATTCAAACAAGCATCTGTAGGGAAACGGCACTACCACGTCCTTGTCTTTTGGAGACGACAATGCCGATTTTCTACGGTATATTAGTACAATAAACTCGATGAAAGCCTGTAAAGTCGCTGCACCAAAAAATGCGATCGCACTATAAGCAAAATGGCGCCGCAACAGAATTGCCGCCGCCAGCAAAAACCCAATTAACGGGATTTTCCACCAAGATTTCAGCTTAACATCCTGCAAATAAACCCAAATTGCCAAGGCTACAAACACACAGCCGCCAGTATCCAGATATCCCCGCAGAGTCGGTATCCAACTCATCGGAATTAATAAACTCAGCAGCACAGTTGACCAAAACACCCGGCGGGGATAAACTGGAATTAGCTTTGCAGAAATTGCCCCCAGCAATAGGCGAAACGGCAGCACATAAATTAGGCATACGCTGAGAATGTAACTCAGCCGAGACTCGCCAAATAAGAGAATAAACGGCACTAATGGCAAAGAGATTAATAGGTTTTTTTCTTTAGATAGCGATTCTATAACTCCGCGCCATGCTTTATCTGGCGAGTCTCGAAATAAATTTGCCGTGTTGACTGTAGCGGTATTGTATCCCGCGTAATCCCACCAATAAAAAGTATGTTCGCTAGATACATAGATTGATGTTACTGCAACTGTTACGACAACAAGTAAAAATAGAAAAAAACCATCAATCAGAAACTTGCGAGGCATTTTAAAAGAAACACCATCAAATAATCCCATCAGTTTAGCAACCCTAAATAACTTCTAAACTTCCTCTTTATCTCTTGCTTCGCGCCCTTCGCGCCTTCGCGGTTCGTTAACTTACCTTAAAACAGTATCTTGCAAAAAACCTTCCAACTTTTCTGCATATTGCCGATTCGCGATCGCACTTGGATGAAGGTCATGAGGTAAATTATTATTGGCAGGTATTTTCAAATCAACCGAAATATCCGCCGTAGCAATTCCCTGCTGACTTAACTCCTGCAACATCTTAGCAGAACCGGCATTAATTCCCGCAACCACTAACTTAACACTGTTAGCCTCAGCCACACGGTTAAATTCTTCAATAATTGCCTTAGAAACCTCATGGCTTCTATACAATCCCTCTTCAAATTGATTGTAATTCACCTCCAAAAAATGGCTTAATGCAGAAACCCGCATCAGCGGGAACTCGCGATATTCAAGTTTTGCCATGCTGTAGGTAAAATTATTTTCTCCATTCAGCCTAGCATCGGGCTGGAATAGAATACCCAGTTTATTCCAAGCAGCCATTTGCTTTCTTCTCGCCCTTAATAAAGTATTGCGGCGGTCATGAAATCCCGCATAAGCAATCACCGCTATTTCGGGTTTATTTCCTTGTTTGAGGGCTTCTTTGAATTGAATCAACGAGTGCAGCGTGCCGTAGCCGTTAACGCCAAAATTAACTATTTCATATTTGGGTAATTTCTCTTGCAGCAACCAAGCATAAGTTTCGCTGTCATTCAATGACCAACCGTAGGTAAAAGAACAGCCCAATATCCAAATTTCAGGTTTTTTTGAGGATTGATTGTAAGTATTGAGTGGATGTGTGATTCTTAAACTATTATTGAGGTGAGTGGCATTAAATGAGTAATTGCCGTTAAGTGTTACCTTGAAATTTCCCGGCAAATGTTTGTAGCCGAGTTCCGAGTCTTTAGTGAAAAAGTTACCTTTTGGTTCGACGGTCACATCAACATTTTCTATTTGCCAGGGTTTGTATCCCGCAACTCGCAAGACAATTTCAGCCGTGGTGGTAGATAAAATAATTGGAAAAATTAGATATGTTATTAATCGGAAAGCAACATTTTTAGCAAAATCTTTTTCGATCATTAACATAATATGAAACGTCAGCAAAAGTATAGTCAACTGCCATGCGAGTATTATCTAGTTCATGGATCTAATTTAATTAGATGGAGTGCCTTCACTGCATCCCCCAACCTACCCCACTAGATTGTTTGCCAGAATTAAATATTATTCGTAAAACCCGTGCCTACAAAATATTGGTTTAAACTCACATCTTGCACCAATATCAATAATCCTTTTTTGGGCGGGCAGGATGCCCACCCCACAAGAAAACTCATTCTTTGTGGAACAGGCCGGAAAGCCTGTTCTTGAGAATGGTGCAACATCTCAGTTTAAACTCACATCTTGCACCAATATCAGCAACGGGCTAGAAGCCCGTTCCACAAAAAATAAACTTGATTGTGGAACGGGCATCTTGCCCGTTCTTAAGAAGAGTGCAAAATATTGGTTTCAGCTAATTGAGTAATTCCTAATAACCAGGCTCCTCCTCGTACTCAGGAGTCTTAGTCTTCTCAGGGATATTCACCCGAGGAGCCTGATAAGGCTTCGGCGCCTCATCGTCAGCCCAAGCATCCGCCTCCACATCATCCTCGTACTCGTACTGCACGATCGGCTCCTTCGGGCGAGAACTCTCAGAGCGAGTGTACTGCGGCTTCTCCTCGTACTCCTCCTCGTAATCGTCCTCCTCGCCGCCCCAATTATCCTCTTCGTAATCCTCGTAATCGTCGATCACCGGCTCAGGCTGCACCGTCGCGCGCATCGGCTGGCGCACCGGAGGCCGATTCCACTGCAAATCCTCATCCCAAGGAACTTCCTCCACCGCAGGCGCCGCTACCTTGCTGCGCATTTCCGGTGCAGGTATCCGCACGCCCGGGCCCAATTGATTTCCCGTAGCCACGGGTTTCGGATAATAACCTGCCTCGTCCTCTTCTCGTTCCCAAGGTGCTTGGCCCAAACCAACGCGCTCCAGCAAACCCACACTAAGCTGCCTGAGCCTTTCCTCCGAACCTTCAAACACAATCAAGCGATTCGGGCCGCTGCTGACAATTTCCTCAATCCCCAAATCGTAAGTGCTGAGAACTTGGTCGGGGATTTGGGGGATTCCCAGGGAAGCGATAATTATAGAAACTAACTTACCGTCTTCAGGGTCGAACCTAAAGCCCCGCACCCTACCTAAAAGTTCGCCGGTTTCGGTAATAACTTCGCTGTTAATCAAAATGCTGTAGACTTCAACATCAACATCATCTTCGATCGCGCTCTCATCTTCCACCAACAGCACGTCGCCGATTTCACTGACATTGCTGAGGAACATAAACCTCGGCATTCCAGCGACCGCAAATATATTATCTCGCAGACCGATCGCCACAACTTCCCGCCGATCAATGTCCACCCATAATTGACTAACCACCCCCAAGCGTTTACCTCTGTCGCGGGTGATGACCTGAGTGCCGAGAATGTCGGAGCGTTGGCAAATTTGTTCGGATGTCATTGTAAGTTTAATCCTGATTTATTAAGTACATATATCACTCAACACGCTCATTAACAGAGACTCCGGGACTACAACTTCAGTCCTATGACTTGAGTATAAGCTCCCCGCGCTTGAGTAACGCCAATTGTACGCTCAGCCGATTGAATCATAGGTCGCCGCAAACTCACAACAATAAACTGGGCTTGTTCAGACTGTCGTTTTATCATTCTAGCTAATCGCTCCACATTTGCCCCATCCAGAAACATATCCACTTCATCAAAAGCGTAGAACGTAGACGGGCGGTAGCGTTGCAGCGCAAAAATAAAACTCAGCGCCGTCAGCGACTTTTCGCCTCCAGACATGGAAGCCAGCCGCTGTACGGGTTTGCCCTTCGGGTGAGCGACCAAATTCAAGCCGCTGCTGAAGGGGTCTTCTTGGTCATCTAGCTGGAGATAGCCATCGCCTTCGGAAAGTTCCGCAAAGATAGTCTGGAAGTTCTCGTTAACCGCGTCGAAAGCTTCTTTAAAAGCGCGCCGCCTGAGTGTGGTAAAATTTTCGATTCTCAACAGCAGTTCAGTGCGTTCTCCTTCCAATGTCGTCAATTTTTGACTCAATTCTTGAAGGCGTTCTTGAGTGCGGTTGTACTCTTCCAGGGCTAGCATATTGACAGGTTCTAAAGCTTGAATGCGTTTGGCGATCGCCTTTACTTCTTGCTGCAATTCCGTCAAATTGGCTTTCTCGACATTTTCAGGAATCGACGGCACGGGGTCGGGCATTTCCGCCCGCTGCGTTTCCAATAGAGTGCGGAGTGCTGTCAATTGTTCCCGGCGTTCTTGCTGGGTTTCGTTAAGTTTTTGCAACTGCCATTGTAACTGCTGTTTGGCTAAATGCTTTTCTCGCAGTTGAGATTCCGCCCGATCGCGCTCTCCCTTTTCCACGCCCAATTTTTCCTCAATTTCCCCCAAAGCCGCCTTAGCTTCCGCAATTTGCCGATCGAGTTCTAACTGCTGCGAAACAATGCGATCGATCGCCTCCGCCCCCGCGTTTTGCTGAACTTGCCATTCCTGCAATTTCTCGCTGCCTTCCTTAATTTTGTCTTCCAAACGCCCGAATTGATTTTCCAAGTCTCCTTGGCGCTGCTGGACGTTTCTCAGAGCCACTTCTCGCTCTTGCAGTTGCGCTTCTAGAGCGCGCAAACTCGATTGCATTTGCTGCCATTCGCTGTGACTGTTCGACTCTTCCAACTGCGCCAAAGTTTGCCGGTACTGCTGCAATTGAGTTTCCTGTGCGGGCAATTCTCGTTCCAGCAACTGCAATCTCGATCGCGAATTAGTTAATTCCTGTGTGTTTTTCGCAATTTGCGATCGCACTTGTTCCTGTTGCGCTTGCAAATTCTTAATTTCTGAATCCAACTGTTCCAAGCGCAACTGATTTTCGCGCAAATTCTGTTTCGCTTCCATCAATTCTTGGCTGCGAGTTTTAACTGCAACAGAGGCGCGATCGATCGCAATTTTGCACCGTTCCAAAATCCGCTCAATTTCCTCCAACCTTTCTTGCAAAGAGGCGATCGTCCGCGCTTCACTAGCAGCCTCACTAGCCTCAACCGTGCCAAAATGCAAGGTAGATCTATTACTAGAACTTCCCCCTGTCATCGCCCCGCTAGTTTCCAAAATTTCCCCGTCCAAAGTGACAATCCGGTACTGTCCCAAATAGCGGCGGGCGTCGCTGAGGTTGCTAAACACAACCGTACTGCCAAAAACGTAAGCAAAAATTTCCTGATACCGCGAATCGCACTCAATTAAATTAACAGCCGCATCCACAAACCCAGCCGCGCGCCGCAAATTTTCATTCACCGAATACTTGCCGCCTCTAATCTTATTCAAAGGCAAAAACGTCATCCTTCCTGCCCGTTTTTGTTTCAACAATTCGATCGCAGCAGCAGCCACGCTGTCATCTTCCACCACCATATTTCCCATGCGCCCGCCCGCCGCTATTTCCAGCGCCAATTGATAGCGCGGTTCTACCCTGCCCAGTTGCGCCACCAAGCCGCAAACTCCGCCAATTCCGCTTTGCGCGACAATTTTTGCAGTAAACGTTCCCGTCGCTTCTTGCAGTGCTTGAAACTGCACTTCTAGTTTGTCTAATTTGCGCTGCCTTTCCCGCTGTTCTTCCAACAAACGAGTTTGAGTTTCCTGTTGCAGTTGCAATTCTTGTTCGGCTTCGACTAAAATCTGATTCAGCGATTCTACTTGCAAAGATGCAATTCCTTTTGTTTCCACAAGGCGGGATTGCTGAGTTTTTTTCGCTTCAATTTCCTGTTCCAATACTTGCAGCGATTGGTTTTGCTCTTGAATTTGACTTTGCAGGCGATCGGCTCTTTCTCCGATAGTAGCTTGTTCTGTACGCTGCGGTTCCAAAGTTTGTTGAATTGTTTCGATTTGACGGTGCAGTTCCGTTTGCTGCTGTACCCAAACTTCGGCCGTGGAGGCGATCGCATTTGCAACTTCCCGACTTTCATCTAAACTTTGCTGGGCTGCATCCCGCTGTTCCTGCAAACTTCCTATTTGAGACTTAACATAAGATATTTCAATCTCAATTTGCTCCCAACTTTGCCGGAATTGGCGAACTTCTTCCTCGGTTTGTGCTATATTAGCAGCCATTTGCCCAGCAGTTTTTTCCAAATCCTGTTTGCGGTTTTGCAGTTGCCGCCGTTCCGCTTCCTGAGTTGCAATCGTCGCCTGCAAAGCCAACAATTCCGACTCTCCCAAAGCTTTAACGCGGGCATTCAGCGCATCAAGTTCGGCGGTTGCTTCTTGAATTTGGGTACTAATTGCTTGCAGTTGTTCCGTGAGAGATGCCGAAGTGCGATCGCCCGTTTCGATTTGTTCTCGCAGTTTCCATTCTTGCTGCTGCAATTGGCGGAATTTCAGCACTATTTCCCACTGCGACTTTTCTTGAAATTCCGCCCGCAGCTTTTGATATTTTTCCGCTTTTGTGCGATCCGAAGCCAGTCTATCGCGCTGAGAAATCAGCTCTTTTTCTACAATCCGGCTGCGTTCTTCCACCTCCTTAACTTCATCCAACTTCTGCCTAGCTAAAGAGATTTTGCGATCGAACTGAGCCACCCCAGCCAATTCGTCAATGATTTCTCTCCGTTCCTTAGAATTCATCGAGATAATGCTGGTAACGTCTCCTTGCAGCACGACGTTATAGCCTTCGGGATAAATTCGCAAGCGGTTGAGTTGTTCGTGAAGTTGAGTCAGCGTGCAAGGTTGGCCGTTAATGTAATAAGTTGAAGTGTAAGTACCTTGGCGAGTTACCCGAAGTTTGCGCGTCACACTCCACTCATCCGATTTTGGATTTTGGATTTTGGATTTTTTATTAGTAGCGAGTAGTTGTCCGTTGTTGTCTTGAGTTGCTGCGATTTCTATCTCTTCTACGTCTTCAACAGATAACTCTTCCGATTCTGGATTTTGGATTTTGGATTTTCGATTTACAGGAGATGATTGGCCGTTGTTGTCTGGAGTTTCGGCAGTTTCTATCCCTTCGGCTTCTTCAACAGATAGAGGCGATTCTTGATTGACAGAAGATGATTGTCCGTTGTTGTCTTGAGTTTCGGCAATTTCTATCCCTTCGACTTCCTCTGCTTCAACAGATAACTCATCTGCTGCATTTTCATCCTCATCTTCATCCCGGGCGAACCATTCCTCCCCCACATCTTCCAGCGCAAAAGTCGCAGTCACGCTAGCTTCGATCGTACCGCGTTTGTTTTGGGCGCTGTTCACCAAATCCGGCAAACGTTCAGCCCGCATTCCCTTAGAACTCGAAAGTCCCAGACAAAACAGCAAAGCGTCGAGGATGTTGGACTTCCCAGAACCGTTGGGCCCGGAAACCACAGTAAAACCGGGCAGCACGGGAATGGCCGTCGTACCGCCAAAAGATTTAAAGTTAGTTAGTTCGATCCGTTTAATGTGAACCATATGCTAGGAGTAGCTTTGGCTCTAGGTTGTTGTCACAGGGTAGCACAGGCACTGGGGCGATCGACAATGTGTGAACTTTCCGGAATTGTCGATCGAACCGATATCTTACACCTTTGTCAACAACCGAGTCCGCTTTTACTTAAAAAGCTCGTTGACAAAAATACAACATCTGTGCGCCAAGCGACCGCTACAAATGAACGTAAATTTTGATACAGATAACTCTATGAAACTCGATCGACATTATTTCTGCGATCAAACCTGAAAGCCTTGCCCCGATTGAATGCCAGCAAATATAATTCCGGGAATTCCTAATGTTACCCCTAGACATATAAAAACTTTCCGGTAAAATCGAACCAAAATTAATAATGTATAAAGTAACGAAGCGAATTATGGAGGGCAAACCCATTACACCAGCTCTGAACTCGTCTAATCTGTCAGCTTCACCTGAAAGCGACGAACAAGTATTACAAATTTGGGGTCGCGAGCCCCTAAAAGGACACGTCAAAATCAGCGGCGCCAAAAACTCGGCCTTAGTCGTCATGGCAGGAGCCTTGCTCTGCCCAGAGGATTGCCGTCTCCGCAACGTTCCCGGTCTAGTCGATGTCGCCCGCATGGGGCAAATTCTCTCGGCTGTAGGAGTCAAATTACAGCAGAACGGGGACGTTTTAGACATCAACGCCAGCAACCTCATAGACGCTCAAGCCCCCTATGAATTAGTCAGCCAACTGCGGGCGAGCTTCTTCATCATCGGGCCGCTCGTAGCGCGTTTGGGATTTGCCAAAGTGCCCTTGCCCGGTGGGTGTGCCATCGGCGCCCGACCCGTTGAACTCCACGTTCGCGGTCTGCAAGCCCTCGGCGCCGAAGTTCACATCGACCACGGCACGGTTCACGCTTACGTCAAAGGGCCGAACCGCCGCCTGAAGGGAGCCAAAATTTATTTGGACTACCCCAGCGTCGGCGCAACTGAAACTTTGATGATGGCGGCGACTCTGGCTGAAGGAGAAACCGTGATTGAAAATGCGGCTCAAGAGCCGGAAGTCGCAGATTTGGCGAATTTCTGCCGCGCAATGGGAGCAAAAATTCAAGGCGCCGGCACTAATACGATCGTCATTTCGGGAGTTCCCAAGCTGCACGCGGTAGACTATTCAATTATTCCCGATCGCATTGAAGCCGGAACATTTTTAGTAGCAGGAGCCATCACTCACTCGGAAATCAGTTTGTCGCCGGTAATTCCCGACCACCTGACCGCAGTCATTGCCAAATTGAAGACTATTGGGGCGAAAATTATTGCAGAATCCCCCGACATTTTGCGGATAGTTCCGGGCAAAACTCACTCGGCCACAGACATCGAAACTCTGCCTTACCCGGGTTTCCCCACAGATATGCAAGCTCAGTTTATGGCTTTGCTGACCCTGAGCGAAGGAGACAGCTTAATCAAAGAAACTGTGTTTGAGAATCGGTTGCGCCACGTAGCAGAGCTCAACCGCATGGGCGCCGACATTCGCCTTAAAGGCAATGTAGCGATTGTGCGCGGAGTGTCGCGGCTGTCGGGTGCACCAGTAGTGGCAACAGATTTGCGGGCTTCGGCGGCGTTAGTGCTAGCGGGACTTGCAGCCGATGGTGTCACCACCATCAGCAGCTTGCAGCACTTAGACCGCGGCTATGAGCAGTTAGAGGTGAAACTGCAAAAATTGGGAGCTAAGTTGCGACGGGTCAAAGAGGGTACAGACCCGGCGACTGCTGAGGCTCCTGTCAATCCCGTGCGATCGGGTTTAAACTGTTAATTAGTCAGTTGACCGTTGACTGTTGACTGTTGACGGTTAACTGTTGACGGTTAACTGTTGACGGTTAACTGTTGACTAAGGAATAATAACTACAATGTCGAACATACCGCTCATCGGTTTGAAAGCAGACCAGTTTCGCCACCCGCTAGACTTGGAAGCTACCAGCACTCTCAAACAACTGCCCGGCCTGGATTTGATGGTGCGGCAGTTGCTGGGACAACTGGGCGAGCAGTTTTTCATGCTCGAAAATCTGGCTTCCAGCGTCCAAGTCGGCGAAAATCAATTGCCCCACCTGCATCAATTGCTGGTGGATGCCTGCAAAACTCTGGATTTAGAAGTGCCGCAGCTTTATGTGCGCCAGCATCCGATGCCGAATGCTTACACCTTTGCGATGCGGGGAAAACAGCCTTTTGTGGTGATGCACACTTCTCTGATTGATTTGCTCACAGACGAGGAAGTTAAGGCAGTAATCGCTCACGAGTTGGGGCATTTGAAGTGCGAGCACGGAGTTTACTTGACTCTGGCTAATTTAATTGTGTTGGCCGCCGGTCAAATTTCGCCTGTGGGAACCGTGCTGGTGCAGGGTTTGCAGGCGCAAATGTTGGAATGGTTGCGGTGTGCGGAATTTACGTGCGATCGCGCCGCCTTGCTCGCGACTCAAGACCCAAGAGTGGTAGCATCCGTGTTGATGAAACTGGCCGGAGGTTCGCCGACTTTAGCTCCGAAACTGAATGTCGATGCGTTTTTGGCGCAGGCGCGGGCCTACGACGACCTCAGCAGCACTCAACTCGGAGATATGCTCAAACAAGCTCAGACAGCTCAGTTGTCCCACCCTGTACCAGTATTGCGCGCCAGAGAGATCGATCGCTGGGCAAGTTCAAAAGATTATGAATCTTTGCTTGCAGGAAATCGATCGGTGTGTTATGATGGTGAAACCCAAAAGGGCGGGTGGCGAAATTGGTAGACGCATCAGACTCAAAATCTGACACCGAAAGGTATGAGAGTTCGATTCTCTCCCCGCCCACTGCTAAAAAAGCTAGTGATGTATTAATAAACAACTGTGGGCTAGGTAGTCCAGTAGCTCCAAGTGCATCTCTCATCACTTGATCTAGCCCTCTCTGGTGGCTGTGGTTCCTAGCCGAGTATTTTCCCAAATTCAGTTGAAATAACTGATGACCAATTGCACTATTACTTTTATCTGCTTTTTTATGTAATAAAAACAGAAAAAGATGAGTAATAAGGCAAGCAATATATCTTCTTTGGATTTAGCTATGGTTTCAGGCACAGTTTATATCCAAGATTGTGTCTGGAATCAGTTAAGTAAACTGTATACTCTTGATTTAGCCACAGGTAAAGCAAGATTCATCGGTGAGCTCATTACAGAAGTGTATGATATTGCCTTTGGTGATTCACAACTCTATGGCATCGATCGAGAAGGCGGCACAACGCAGCTCGTAAAAATTGACATCTAAACGGGCGATACGATTGTCATTAGACATCTCCGAAAACAATCAAAGCCTCTGTGTACTTAAGCTTTAGGACGTAAATTTAATCATCCTAAATTAGCTAGTGTGTACGATAAAACAAGACGTTGAGATATTTATTGTTGATAATTAAGCCAAAATATTTAGTGAGCTGTGTTAATTTTAAGCTGACGCTCTCACCGCTTTTCCTAATGGTAATATTAGCGCTCCAATTCGCAACCTTACTATTCCACAAATCGTTAAAATTACTTGCTCATATTTTTGGGGATTTAATCTAAATCTTTCTTGGGGAACTCGAAATATCTTGACCGTTCTAATTCGCTGACAAAAATTCGGCGAGCAGAAGCAGATGCGATCGATGTTGCGAGATCCTCTGGAATCGACTGTGACGGTACTCCGATTCCGAAAGCAAAATTAGACCTCTACAAGCAAGTGATGGGATTAGAAGCCGGGAGACAGCGCAGTGGCGTGTCAAATACCATGCGATCGCGCATTGTCCGAATCGGTGTCAAAGATCTGCCTCAAAACGAGCTCGATAAAATGCTCGTTGCTGCTGACTTCGCACCACTGAAAGATGAGAAAGATGTTGCGTTTTATTACGAAAATAACAATGATCTACCCCTCTAGATAGATGAATAGTAATCCCAGGATATGTGAAGCTGGCCACAAATTCTAGCAGATGGTGAGTTTATAAGCACTAACGGAAATACCGTCATCAGCAACCTCGAGTATGATTTGTTAACAGTTTGGCAAAACAAGTCTAATAGCACATACCACATTAATTGGTTACCAAAAACTGAATGTAGATGCGTTTTTGGCGCAGGCGCGAGCCCCTACGACGACCTCAGCAGCACTCAACTCGGAGATATGCTCAAACAAGCTCAGACAGCTCAGTTGTCCCATCCTGTACCAGTATTGCGCGCCAGAGAGATCGATCGCTGGGCAAGTTCAAAAGATTATGAATCTTTGCTTGCAGGAAATCGATCTGTGTGTTATTAGGGTGAAATCAAAACAAAGGGCGGGTGGCGAAATTGGTAGACGCATCAGACTCAAAATCTGACACCGAAAGGTATGAGAGTTCGATTCTCTCCCCGCCCACTGCGAGGAAAGCTAGTGATGTCTTAATAAAGCGCTCTGTGCTAAATAGCCAAGCAGCTCGAACTGCATCTCTAATCACTTTATCTCGCACTCGCTGGTGGCTCTCGTTGCTAGCCGAGTATTTTCCCAAAATTAGTTGAAATAACTGATGACCAACCGCACTGTTACTTTCATCTGCTTTTTTATGTAATAAAAACAGAAAAAGATGAGTAATCAGGCAAGCAATATACCTTCTTTGGATTTAGCTATGGTTCCAGGGACAGTGTATATCCAAGATGGTGTCTCAAATCAGTTAAGTAAACTGTATACTCTTGATTTAGCCACAGGTAAAGCAACATTCATCGGTAAGCTCATTACAGAAATGTATGATATTGCCTTTGTTGATTCACAACTCTATGGCATTGATCGAGAAGGCGGCACAACGCAGCTCGTAAAAATTGACATCAAAACGGGCGATGCGATGGTGATTGGGGATACGGGCTTTGCTACAGCCGGCTTGGCTTATAATGCCGAACGTCAAACCCTTTATGCCAGCACAGCTAAACAACTGATTGCTCTCGATCTCAAAACAGGAAAAGGTACACCAGTAGCTACCGTAGCTAATAAAGACTACAACTGTGGCGAAGTTGCCTTTGATAGCAATGGCATAGCATATATCACATTAATTGGTTACCAAAAGAAGAAATTACTTGCTAGATGCAATCTCGATACTAGCGAAGTTAAAACTATTGGTGATACCGGATTTCCTGGTATTGGCAGTATGGAATTTGTTGGCAATGTCCTGTATGGCGTTACGGGCAGATTTTTTAACTTGGGTAAAGACGGTCAATTAATCCGCATTAATACCAAGACAGGTAAGGGCACATTAGTTGCTCAAACCAAGCCTAGGGGTCGTTGGGCAGGAATTGCGGTTTATCAACCAGCAGCAGAAGGGATCGCAACCATCACTTCAACAGTTAAGACTGAAACTACACAAGCTCCACAAACAACTACTACAACTCGTGAGGAAACTATGCAACTGTTAACCATTGATACCAAAGAAAACTGTTACGTTATCAATACCGATCAGATGAATAACTTGCAACAAAATGTTGCTAAGTCTCTGACATTAGACAAAGGAACTTTTGACATCCAAATTACCAGTGGTAGCTACAGTTATAGTGCTGACAATACCGTCGGTGAGCCTTTTGTTTTTCTCTGGATTTATGGACTTGATGGCAGTACCTTTATCAACACAAAGACAGGTGTTGAGACAGGTGGAACTTGGGCAACTTTAAACGGCTATAACGACAAATTGCAGTTAGATATCAAAGAAAAAGCTGTAGTATGTGCTTTATTCTTTGATATCTATAGTGCTGATAATCAAGGACAAGTCACTGTTTCAATCACTGGCAATCAACAGAATCCCCAAACTTTAACCGTTGATAGCAAGACAAACTGCTATCCGCTTGATAGCAATTCTCTCTCAAATCTTAAAAAAGCCAATGCTAATTCTATCGAGTTAGCCCCAGGAAACTATCGCGTCAAGATTCGGGAAAGCAATGCCACTTATGGAGCAGAAGCAAAAAATTTCCAATTAGAACCTTGGGCGTTGCTCTTGATTCAAGGGGGAAAATTTATCTCCAAGTTGACAGGAAATGAAGTTAGCGAAAGTTGGTGTTCCTTAAATGGCTTCAAAGATGACGTTATTTTTGAAGTCAAAGAAAAAACAACCATCTCCGGCTTCTTTTTTGATACATACATAGAAGATAACCAAGGGCAAGTTGTTTTAGAAATCAACAACATCAGTGATCGAGAAGTAGACCAAGAAAAGGCACAGTCATCAGTAACACCTGGTACGGGCAGCAGCGAAAGCACTGTTAGTGTAGTGGGTGGTGGTAGCGCAACTAGCTCTAGTAGTACAGCAGTTACCTCTGGTGGTGGTACAACTAGCTCTGGTCGTACACCAGTTACTACTGGTGGTACAACTAGCTCGGGTGGTGTATCAGTTACCACTGGTGGTACAACTAGCTCGGGTGGTGTATCAGTTACCACTGGTGGTACAACTAGCTCGGGTGGTATACCAGTTACCACTGGTGGTACAACTAGCTCGGGGACTGAAAATGTCAATATTAGCACTGGATTTAACTTCAGTTTTGACCAAGCTCAGATGGAACAAATGTGGCAGGAAATGGCCTCCCAAATCAATACTTCCATCACAGTAACAGGCGACCCGAACGAGAAAAAAGAAGCTTATTGGGACAACTTGGAAAAATGGCTGCTTAAAGGCTATCAAACTCAAGCTAAAGACTTAGGCATGAGGGTAGCACGGCTGGACTTTATGTTTAAGACTCTTACCCAACAAATGGAAGTTAGTTTTAATCAGAATTTCCACAATTGGTCGGGGTACTTCAACAAAACTCTCAACGACTTATTTATTTCCCGAATCCCCCGCATTGTTAGTGAGCAGGTGAATTTAAGAATCTCTGAACAAACCCAAGAGATTAAAAACTTAGTTGTGCAACAAATGCAAACCGAGCTCAATGAGCGTATTGAGTCCGTCGTTAATCTCAAAGTGTCTAATCAGACTCAAGAAGTTAAGAACCTCGTAGTTCAGCAAATGCAAACTGAACTTGAGCAACGGATTGAGAATGTAGTTAACATCAAAATTGCCAATCAGTCTACAGAGATTAATACCCAGGTAATTAATCAAATATCGACTGATATTGATGAGCGCATTAGTAACTCCGTTAATGTCCAAATCGCCAATCAATCTCAAGAGATCACTAATCAGGTAATTCAGCAAGTCCAACAAACTATTGATGAGCGTGTTGAGAATGTGGTGAGCATCAAGATTTCCGATCAAACCCAGAATGTGAAGAATCTGGTGATTCAGCAAATGCAAACTTACATCGATCAACGCATCGATAATGTCGTGAACCTCAAAGTGTCTAATCTATCTCACGATATTAACACTCAAATTGTTCAGCAAATTCAACACGACATGGATCAGCGGATTAATGCGGTAGTTAATCTCAAAATTGCTGACCAAAGCCAACACATTAAAAATCTGGTCATTCAGCAGATTGAATCTAACATTGATGAACGCATCAGTACGGTTGTTAATCAATCTAGCACTAGCAACGTGCAGCTAGTGACTAATAATATTGTCAACGATCTTGACAATCGCATTAATGTTAGCTTGGATAACAAGATTCTCAACTTCCGTAATGATGTCTCTACACTCGTCAAAAATGAGCTGAACCAAAACTTCACGCAGAACCTCAAAAATACGATTTTTTCAGAATTGAGACAGCAACAATTCTACCTGGATATGAACTTGATCAAATCAGAAGTTGAGAACTTCTACTCTAATCTTGCACAGTTTGAGAATCAGTTCTATTTACGCATTGAACAAGGGGACACTCAACTGTATAACTGGACGCTGGAACAACTTATTGCTCTCCAAGGTTGCTTAACAGATCGTCAGGCTTTAGGGGATATCTTTGAATCTTTCGCCAAGAGACTCAAAGACGAATTAGAGAATGCTGAATGCGTTCGTCCCGATCGTTTTGGTTCTTGGGTAAGAACAGATATGCGGTCACAATTTCAACCTTCGCAATCTCCGGAATTACCACAAGGTTAATCAGTAGGTAGACATATATATTGGGTGTCCGAAGAAAGGAACGAAGCAATCCCAAACTGCAAGCGAATTGCTTCGTTCCTCTATTCGGACATGATGGTATTGATTTATGTTCACCGCCCACTGCTAAAAAAGCTTAATAAATCTAGGGTTCCAGGTAGGCCACCGGGAACCCTAATTTATAGATATCCACCATGCTCGACGATTGCATTCAAAATTTGATGGCACAAATGCACATTCCTGGAATGTCGATCGCAGTGGTGCAAGCAGGGGAACCTGTGCTAATCAAAAGCTACGGTTTCGCCAATATAGAACATTCGATACCTGCGACTGAACGCACGGTTTATGAAATTGCATCAATCGGTTAAAATATCCAATCGCATGGGAAGTTTTATGGGTGAAATCGCCGCTTTAGGCGCTGCATTTGTCTGGGCTCTATCTTCCACCATCTGGCAGCGAGTGGGACAGCAAATCCCCGCAGTCGTGCTAAATTTGCTCAAAGGTGCGATCGCCCTTTTCATGCTCCTTGCCACTGTACTAATTTTAGGCAAATCTTTACCAGCACTCAATCCTCATATTTTAGCAATGCTGCTGATCAGCGGCGGCCTAGGAATTGGCATCGGAGACACCGCTTTCTTTATCGTATTAAAATATTTAGGCGCGAGGCGAGCGCTGCTTTTAGAAACCCTCTCTCCCCCTTTAACAGCTTTATTTGGCTTAATATTTTTGCAAGAAAACTTATCGCCGATTGCTTGTACTGGCATTCTTTTAACAATCTGCGGCGTAGCGTGGGTAATTGCAGAACGAACAGCCGAAACAACCTTATCATCAAAACATCTTTGGCAGGGATTAGCCATTAGTTTATTAGGACAAACATCCCATGCCATCGGAGCTATTTTATCCCGCGCCGCCTTTTCTCAAATAGATATTGATCCCTTGTGGACAGCCGCCTTGCGCTTGAGCGGTGCCATAGCAGTCATGCTATGCTTTTTGAACCCAACAAATCTTGACACTTTCCAACACTTAAAAGCGCCAAAAATATTAGGCCCAATAATTCTGGCAGCTTTTTTAGGAACCTATCTCGGGATTTTCCTGCAACAGACTTCGCTGAAATATGCACCCGCAGCAATCGCTCAAGCACTCAGTTCTACCAGTCCCCTATTTATCCTGCCTTTAGCGGTGCTCGGAGGCGAAAAAGTGAGTCTTCGGGCGGTTTTGGGCGTAGTGGCTGCGATCGGCGGAATCGCCCTATTATTGGGTTTGAAATGATTAGATGTCAGGCTTGAGATTTAAGATTTTAGATTTGATACCAGTTCCCAAAAACAATGAAGCTGTAGGTCTGCTCCCAATTATGATAGTCATCAGTGATTCCCCCATCTAAAATCTCAAATCGTATGACTGATTATAAAGGCGAGCGACCTCCTAGCAACTTAGCACTTATTCACCAACAAATCACTTGGCTTCAGGAACAACCAGACGGCATCCTATTTCAACAAAATTCCGGCGACAACTGCATCGCAGTAAAAAAAATTAAATCAGTGCTACTACTGCTTTTAGCAGACAGAGAAACCTTAACTACAAATGTAGCTCAATCAATCCTAGACCTCAACAACCCACTAAATTTAATCTTTCCCTATTCCAGAGCCGTGCTGCTAGCATTAGTCTGGAAAAGTCTACCCAAAAAAATCTATGTAATCGGATTTGGTGGCGGCACCCTCCCCAGATTTTTCCACCACTATTTCGCTAACGCGATAGTCGAATGTACAGATATTGACCAAAAAGTAGTCGAAGTAGCTCAAAAATTTTTTGGCATTCTATTCGACGACAGACTCAAAGTAGCCATTCAAGACGGGCGCGAATATCTAGCCCAACAAAATTCCACAGTAAAAAACGATATAATTATCGTGGATGCTGGTTTTGGCAGCGGCTATATGCCCTATAGATTGGTGACACAAGAATTTTACCAACTGTGCAAAGCTCGCTTGTCAAGCGCAGGTGTTGTAGTTATTCACCTGTTCCACAAAAAAGAGTTTAATGCGGCGGCGGTAAAAACCCTTCAAACTGTGTTCGCACAAGTTTATATATGCAATTTAGAAACCGGCAACAGCATTGTCATTGCGACTAATGCTCCCGATTTACCTAAAAATGAAATCTTCTTGAAAACAGAACTTATTCAAGATTTCCACAATTTAGGATTTTCCTTAATAGAAATGTCGCTTCAGCTAAAAAAAGTAGCCCAATTGCCGGAATGGGTGAAAAATTGGGAAACGCTGCCAATTTTTACAGATGCTGAAATACCCGCCGGATATTTGGACTGATCAATATACACAATTAGGGCTGTTGACGCAATCAGACAAAAGACTCTAATCGTAGGGTGCTTATGGGCGCAGTATCGGGGTGTAGGGTGCTTATGGGCGCACCATCGCTATGCCTTTAGCAAATCCCAATCACTCAACAGTTGATACTAGGAAACATCGGTCTCAAAAATACTTGACAGTAAAATTGCGTCGGTCTATTATAGAAGTAGTCCAAACAAGTAAAAACATGAGACTAAAAAGTTGGGAGTCTCCCCGCAGCGAGGGCAGAAACTCCAAAGGCAAAGGCGGCTCAGCCAGGGCTCGGCAACTCAAAAAGCAACAGCAAACTCTGCGAAAACAGTTAAAAGCTCAACACGATCGACCCAACGATCGACCCAACGATCGACCAAACTACCAACCAAACCATAAAGGGAAGGAAACCGATAATTCCTTCCCTTATTTTTTTTTGTATGTTTCTGCTGCTCAATCCCGCTGAATGTTCGGACAAATGGTGCTAGTAATGCTCGCAGGCGAGGGTTGTTCTTGCCAGCAGTTGAGAATGCCTTGCAACTCCCCCTTCAAAGTTTCTAATGCTGCAATTTGCATGGAAATTTCCTCTACCTTTGCAGTTAGATGCTGCTTCGCTTCAGAGCAAGGCAACTCTCCCCGATCGCGAACTTGTAAAATATCCTTAATCTCCTGAAGGCTCAAACCCAGAGTCTGAGATCGTTTAATAAACGCCAACCTATTGAATACCGTTTCGCCAAACAAGCGATAACCAGCGGGCGATCGCTCCACCGCAGGAGACAGCAAGCCCATCTCCTCATAGTAGCGAACAGTTTTCACCGACAAACCGCTACACGCAGCTACGGAGCCAATTTTGTACAGTTTCTCGGCAACAGAAATATTCATAAACCAAGCATCCCAGATCGAAAGACTTTTCTTGCCCTATCTTTTACTGGATCGGATGCAGCGAGTCGATCGCCACCTCGCCCAGTCGCCATTGCCGAGTAATCTTAATAAGGAGGATTTTTTTTAGACAGGTTAAGCACGGGCAACTGAGGCCGAGAAGACTGAGGAGGAAGATAGTATTCGGGCGCAGGTGCGGGTTGTTCGGCTCCAGTGCGGTAAATTTGCCACCAGCGGAGAGCCATCGCCACCCCAGCGGTACCCAGCCCAAAAGCCAATAAAGAGCCACTCGCACCGATGCTGCCGATGGCTGCATCGACAACGCCCACTGTCACAACAAAGCTGGTAATTGGCTCTCTACGGTAAGCTGACTTCAAAAGTCGCGTCCACGAAGCATTCATTTGGTTTTACTCTGTTCTATATTTATTTACAATCTCTAAAACTTAGAGTTGGCGGAACGATCGGGATTTCTAGCTCAGAGACTAGCTTGACCTAAATTAATCTTCTCGCCTGTGGGGAATTGTACGGGAGCGAGGCCAAATTGCCAAGCTTGTCAAATCAAAATTCCACCCGATATACACCTCCAAAAGCCAGCTCTTACATTGGGGGAACCGATCTCTCTCGACAGAGAAGCCCCTGGGCTTGTTTGTAATTAATATTTTAATCAATTCCCGAATTTGTCGCGATCAGCAGAAGTGACACCCGCTGCGGTCTTGTCAAGACAAAGTGTGAGGCTGACCGCGCCATTGCTAAAATTAGTTGAGACCTAACCAGGACAGCAACCCCTGCCCTGTGACATACTCGATAATTAAAGTTAGAGAAAAACCGATCATCGCGGCTCGACCGTTAAGGCGTTCCGCGTAGCTGTTGAAGCCAAACTTTGGCTGTCCCAGTTTGGGAGTGACGGTGGGTTGTAGTTGTGTCATTGCTTTGGGTACCTTGCGATCGACGCTATTCAAATGTGAAATCCAATGTTAGTTACAATTCTTAAACATTGCTACTTCTATTATAAAGAGGGTTAACCGCCGTCAACCGTCCCCGAAGAGAAAAAACTGCTGCCCACTAAAGCCACTTAATTATATCCGCTCAAAATATGACTAATCAGTTAGATAACGATAAGCTTCCTGTCGCCGTACAGCGAGTTGCCTTTGCCCTTCGTACAACAGGCTGGGTTTGCTTCTGGGTACAGTTAGTGCTAGCGGTGGTAGCGGCGATCATTTTGCTCTTTGCCATCCCCTTCGCCATCCCCAGCGCTACCGCCGCTGCGGGTTCAACCAGTGCCGGCACGGGCGGCGGCGTATTTTTTGCCATTTGCGGGCTGGCCGTACTCGCTTACAGCGTATATCGCTCTTTCCGCTTCACCCGCTTGTCGAGACAACTGCGATCGCCCGCTAACGCTGTCCGCCCCAAAAAAGCAGACACCATTAAAGAGGTGCGGCTGTCACTTTGGAGCAACTTGTCAGGAATGATGCTGACGCTGATCGGCGCAGAAGCCATCAGCGGCACGCTTTTAGCCAAATCTCTAGCTCAGCCGCAAGCCTTGTTCGGTGCAGCAGTCGATGTCAGCCGATTTATTCAGCCCCTAGACATATTTGTGGTACTAGCCAATACTCACGCCACTGTTGCTCACTTTGTCGGGATTTTCGGGGCTCTTTGGTTGCTCGATCGCATCCACAAGCAATAGAAAATTGGAATCGGGAATCGGGGATCGGGAATCTGGCACCGCGGCTCTCCCACTCTTCCCGACTCTCCCCATTTCCCCCTCTGCCACTCTCCCCCAACCGACATCCGGAATCACTGCCAAGCCCTCGAAGAACGTACTCAGATACCTTCTAGGAAGACAAAATAAATATCATGGCACTGAAACCCGAGGCTTATTTTGGGGTGACAGATCACGCAACTATTGAAATTTCTCAAGAAAGTTTTCGTTCTGTCCTCAGTCAAATAGAATCTGAACTCCTCTGTAGCGACACC
Organism: Microcoleus sp. FACHB-61; assembly: GCA_014695295.1. Taxonomy (GTDB): domain Bacteria; phylum Cyanobacteriota; class Cyanobacteriia; order Cyanobacteriales; family Microcoleaceae; genus Microcoleus. The sequence continues at coordinate 29,081 of JACJNY010000061.1, forward strand.
TATAGCCACGCTCTAGCTAGCTTGCAAACAATGTTGGGCGAAGCAGCATCCGCTGCCGAAATTTTAATTAGAGCAGTTAGCAGAGAAGCTGTCAAACTTGCATTTGACCGGTTTCCCAAACAAAACAAAATTGAACCGCAAGTAGTCGAAGAGAGTTTTGTTACTGTAAGTCCCGCCATTGGGACGGTGAGAGAATTTAGAGAATTGGAGCCACCAGTACCTGTTCCTGTCTTCTATTGGCGCAGCGCTACTGTGGAAGCGCCCCCCAAAACCGAATCCGACACTGAAAATTCCGATCGAGACAGCAACACTTCTGAAGACAGCAAAAAAGCGCCCCAAGACGAAATTAAAGTCGAGTCGGCTGCACCTGCAACTGTCACCGTCCCCGGAAAATCCTTCCCAAGGTTCGGTTTTCCCAAGAAGCCGAAAAAACTCACCAAGGAAGAAGAAGCAGCAAAAGCAGTTCAACAGCGAGAAGAGTGCCTGCGGGAGTTAGGTATAGAATTGCGCAAGGGACGGCAAATTCGCTCCCTATCCCTCCAACAACTCCACAGCCAAACTCTCGTGCCGCTGCACCACATCGAATCGATCGAAAATGGGGAAATCGACAAACTGCCCCAAGATATTTACGTTAGAGGTTTTATTCGCAGGCTTGGCGACGCCTTGGGACTAGACGGCAGCGCTATGGCGAATGCTTTGCCCAAACCCGCTCCGACTCCAATTCCCAGTATGTATGTGTCTGTTTCCGATTCCGACTCAGCCGAAGGCTTTCAAATGCGTCCGGTGCATTTGTACATCGGCTACACCGCTTTGATGGCTGGGGCTGTAGGGGGTTTGGGTTGGCTGTCGCAGCAACCCGTGGTGCCCGGAGCACAGGCAGTACCTAAAACGCAGGGGACACCGCCAGCCTCAGTTGCACCGGTTCAGAAAAGCCAAGAAAAAGCACCTCAACCGGGTTTGAAGAAGTCTCCCAGTCACGGGGGAATGATTGTAGGGGCTGACATGGCGCCGCCGGAGGTGATTTTTGGTTAGTGTCTGTCGGGCGATCGATCGCCCGACAACTCTCTTGGCGCAGGTGAACTCGGAAACCCGGTTTCGGAGTTCACCTGCATACGGATACTTGCTTGAAGAGATCGGTCCTGGAGAGCACTCACGGTTTAGATTTTAGTTCAATCCCCCACCTTCATCCATTTGTAGAGTCAATTCTAAAATCTAAAATCTAAAATCTAAAATCGCCCGGCCGCGTACCCACAGTGAATTTTCAACTGCCTCAGGAAACCCGATATGTGCGATAAACTATCTATTTAACCACTCATTTCGAGGTTTCCGATAAGATGAGTTCCCCAGCCACCGCTGCTTTCTCCGATCTCGATCCGCTATCTACTCAGTCGCCAACTGTCACGAGTTTGGCGGCACCAGACAGTGCTTTGGTAACGGCTGCTCAACTGCCACAAAAATCTTGGACAATAGAAGATAGTGAGAAACTCTACCGCATTCAAGGTTGGGGCGAACCATATTTTTCGATCAATGCAGCCGGTCACGTTACAGTCTCTCCCAAGGGCGATCGCGGCGGTTCCCTCGACTTGTGTGAACTGGTAGAATCCCTCAAACAACGAAATTTGGCTTTGCCCCTGCTGATTCGATTTTCTGATATTTTGGAAGACCGTATCGAGCGCTTAAATTCGTGTTTTGCCAGAGCGATCGCCCGGTACAATTACAAAAATGTCTATCGCGGTGTCTTTCCAGTAAAATGCAACCAGCACCGACAATTAATTGAAGATTTGGTGCGTTTCGGTCAACCCCATCACTTCGGGCTCGAAGCCGGCTCGAAACCGGAATTAATGATCGCTTTGGCGACTTTAAAAAACCCAGGCGCTTTGTTAATTTGCAACGGTTACAAAGACCGCGAATACATCGAAACTGCTATTTTGGCGCAGCGGCTAGGGCAAACTTCCGTAATTGTGCTGGAGCAAATTGAGGAAGTAGAACTCGCAATTGCCGCGAGCATTGCATTAGGAATTAAACCGATTTTGGGAGTGCGAGCAAAACTCACTACCAAAGGCGTTGGTCGCTGGGGAGGCTCGACGGGCGATCGGGCAAAATTTGGCTTGACAATTCCTGAAATTATCCGCGCAGTCGGCGAACTAGAAAAAGCTGGAATGCTCGACTGTTTGCAGTTACTGCACTTCCACATTGGCTCTCAAATTTCCTCAATTAGCGTCATCAAAGACGCCATTCGAGAAGCCAGCCACATTTATGTAGAATTAGCTAAATTGGGAGCTAATATGAACTACTTGGACGTAGGCGGCGGGCTCGGCGTTGACTACGACGGCTCTAAAACAAACTTCCACGCTTCCAAAAACTACAATATGCAAAACTACGCTAACGACGTAGTAGCGGGAGTGAAAGATGCGTGCGACGAGCGAAAAATCCCGGTACCAATTATCATTAGCGAAAGCGGGCGGGCGATCGCTTCTCACCAATCAGTGTTAGTTTTTGACGTACTCGGTACTAGCGATGTCCCCAGAGAAGTACCCGAACCAATAGACGAAAACGCACACCAAATTCCGCGCAATCTCTACGAAATTTACCAATCTATCAGTCCCGAAAATTACCAAGAAGTTTATCACGATGCTATCCAATTCAAAGAAGAAGCAGTCAGTTTATTTAACTTAGGCTATTTGGGAATTGCGGAACGGGCGAAAACCGAACAGTTGTACTGGGCTTGCTGCAATAAAATACAGGGGATCGCGCGGCAAAAAGAATATGTATCGGAGGATTTGGAAGACTTAGAAAAGGTGATGGCGTCCATTTATTACATCAACTTATCTGTTTTCCAGTCAGTACCGGACAGTTGGGCAATTAACCAATTGTTCCCAATTATGCCAATTAACAGACTCGACGAAGAACCAACTCAGCGCGGTATTTTAGCCGATCTCACCTGCGACAGCGACGGCAAAATCGATCAATTTATTGATTTGCGAGATGTGAAGTCGGTTTTGGAACTGCATAGTCTCAAACCTGGAGAACCTTACTATTTGGCGCTCTTTTTGGGAGGTGCTTATCAAGAAATTATGGGCAACCTTCACAACTTATTCGGCGATGCTAATGCAGTTCACATTCAGCTAACACCTTCTGGCTATCATATCGAACACGTTGTGAAAGGAGACACTATGAAAGAAGTCCTCAGCTACGTACAGTATGATTCAGAAAGTTTGGTAGAAAGCATCCGCCGTCAGACAGAAGCAGCTTTGCAGCAAAATAAAATTACTCTTTCCGAGGCCCAACTTTTGCTGCAAAATTACGAGCGGAGTCTCAGCAAATATACTTATCTTCAGTCTTAAAATGTAGGGTGCAACCTAAGCACCTTACTAGAATTGAGGGCTGAGATAATAACCGTAAAAGTAGGGTGCGCACTGCGCACCTTACCTTGAGTAATTAGCAATTAGCAATTACCTATTATGCACCATTACCGAGAATTTCAGATATAGCCCGCCGCTCTTCTCCGTGTTGAATCGGTAAAACTTGGCGAGCGTCAGTAATCAGCCAATCGAGAGCCGCCGCTTGCAAATCGATCGCAGCCCCGGTTTTATCAACGCAGTAGCGCCCGAACACCAGTTTGTCAACCAACCGCACCTCGGGGCCCAAACGGGAATACTCAAAAATCACGCTGTTTTCCACAGTCGCGCCACTGCAAAGCCAACAATTTGGGCCGATCATTGTCGGCCCGACAATTTTTGCTCCATCCTCAATGATCGTCATCCCCCCAATGTACACAGGTCCAGTAATATCAACCTTATCCCAGTTGACAGCTACATTCAAACCAGCGTGAATGCCGGGGCGCACTTCAATTCCCGGAATCGAAACATTTTTAACTTGTCCGAGCAGCACGCTCTGAATTGCTCGCCAATAGTCAGGAACTTTGCCGATATCCACCCACTCAAAGTCCATGCTAATCCCGTAAAAAGGCGCGCCTGCTTCTACTAGCGCGGGGAATAACTGCGAACCGATATCGTACTCCTGGCCCGAAGGGATGTATTTGAATATTTCCGGTTCAAAAATATAAATACCAGTGTTAATGTCGGTACTCAGAGCTTCCTCTACTGAAGGTTTTTCTTGGAAAGCTTTAATTTTGCCAGAATCGTCTGTTACCACCACTCCGTAACTGGGAACCTCCTCGCGGGGAACCGATTTCATAACAATAGTAGCGATCGCCCCTTTTTCCCGGTGCCACTTCACAGCAGCAGTCAAGTCCAAGTCAATCAAAGCGTCGCCGCAGAGCACCACAAAAGTATCGTCAAAAAACGGCGAGAAGTCCTGAATTCGCCTCATGCCACCAGCAGAGCCAAGAGCCTCTCCTATCATTTCTCCCTCTTCAATTCGCCCTTCAAAAGAATAGGCAATTTGTACGCCAAACTTTTGACCGTCGCGGAAGTAGTTTTCAATCACGTCTGCCAGGTGGGAAACGTTGACCATAATCTGGTCAAATCCGTGCTGGCGCAGCAATTCAACCAAAAACTCCATCACTGGCTTTTGCAGGATGGGAATCATCGGTTTGGGTATTGTCTGAGTAATGGGACGGACGCGAGTGCCTTTACCGGCCGCGAGAATCATCGCTTTCATTATTAACTTCCTCAACCCTCTGTTAATTGATATAAACTCAACAATTAGATGCTAGCGGTTGCGATCGAATCGATCTATCGCGGCAAAATCCTGACCTGTTTATAGGCGACATCGTACCAGGCTATCAATCATTTATTCCGAATTTACCTAGATTTAATAAACCAGGAATCGGGAATCAGCAAGAACTTCGCACTCTCGCTCTCCGCACTCGGGACTCAGCAGCATAATGCCGACGAACGAGGTTCTGCCTGGAATCTTAACCGACGCAGCGGCACAGTTATTAGTTTCGCCCGAGAGACTAATACCCTCCAAGCTCAAAGCGCCCGGATTTTGAGGTCTTGATAAAATTCCTCTTGAAGCAACTCTACTTTAGACTGAGCCGATAGCAGCAACAACGCCCAAAAAATACCCACGCGGTCATGATTTGGCAAGTGAACTTCCCCAGTCGATACCGGGAGTTCTGGGTTGACAGGAGAGTGCAAATCGTTATGATGCCAGAGTTCCAGCAATTTGTCCAAGTCGAGCCAACCCTCGTCTATTTCCGAGCCCCGCTGAGCCAGAAACCGTTCGAGTTCGCTAGCAGTTTCTACGAGATTTTCTTGGTGAGCTAGCTCAAAGATAGCCTGGGCCGCTTGCGATCGCATTTTTGAGGTAGGGCGGCGCCGGGGGGTAGCTGTCTGCTCCATTGCTGCTTTCATAAGCTGCAACTGCTCAATCAGTTCTGGGAGAGTCACCGGGCGTTTTTGCGGTAGTTGAGCTACACCGCGACGGCGCAATTGCCGCTCCAAATGCTGCGGCAAGTTTCGCCCTCCTGAGTGCTCTGCGTCTTCGAGTGCCACCTCGTCGGCCGAGTCTGGATTCGCGGGGGATTCTGAGAGGACGATACTTTCTGCTTTGAGCAACACCAGCATTGAGGCATACAAAAACGCTTGGCCGGAGTGGGACAAATCAGAGAAATCCGTACTCTGATCGGCATCGCAGGCGTTCGTAAGCTTGCTCAAACATCGATCGAACACTTCAATTACCTTAACGTCCCAAGGATCGATTTCTCCCCGTTCCGCTAGGTCAATTAAAATGGCGATCCCCTCGGAAATCGTTTCTAAGCCATTTTGGTCTCGGGAAACGGCCATTCGATTTTAGATTTTAGATTCTAGATTTTAGATTTTAGATTTTCCCTCTCCGAAAACGAGAGAGCATATCAAGTTAATTGGCGGTTATTTCAGCAGCTTTGGCCTCAATGGCTGCTATTTCTAAACTTATCGGTTCTGCACTTTCTAACAAAGGTTGTTTGGCTTCTACTTCTGCTTTATAGCGTTCGAGATTTTGTTCTAATTCCTGAATCCGCTGCTCTTTTTCGCGAACTTGGCGGAGCTGTTGGCGCGACGCGAGGGTTCGCTGCATTCTCGACCACAGACTGAACAGCCACGCTAGTGTTGCCCCTAACCCGGTTGCTACAATTAGTGCTACGCACAGCGGAGCTTTAACTTGGACGCCTTGGATAACTTGAATCGCGACTGGCTGTGTATTTTCGATGCTGAAAAATACTAGAGCCAAGCAAATCAGAAAGATGAAGAAGAAATTTAGCGCTCGCATTTTCTCTGTTCCTAATTCTCAATTCAGGTTAAGCAAATTCTTGGCCATTTGTCAACTGTTTTTTGGCCGATACTCCCAGTTTTTTTGATAAGATCAAATCTGGTGAATTAACCATAATATCCGGGGATGGGCGGGTTTATTGGAACTGTGAGAGTTGATTGAAGAGATTGGTTAACCCGCCCCTGCAGGACATATCCTCTTTAGGTTTGCCCGATGTTTTGGGGTTTCTTACCAATTCCCAGTGCTGGCAATATTTGATATTTCAAAGCAATGCCCGCCGCCACAAATAAGGCAATAATCAGCGCCCCAATTCCTACGGGACTGGGAATCCAGAATATCGCCTCCAAATAGTTAACTTCCCCGGGTTTGAGCTTCCAAACTAACTGTTTTCCCTGCTGATAGGTTTCGGGAACCAGCGCACCGGCGACAGTTTCAATACTTTCGGCGCCCCAAGGCGTGTTCAAGCTAAAGTCTAGCTCCAAAAGTCCCCCCGGACTCAGCAGCAGACTGCCGTTAGAGGAAAGCAGAGAAAGAGAGCGCAAATCCAATTCCAAACTCAACCGATTTCGCAGCACCAATAACAAATTATTCTGCTTGACACTGAGGTGAGATTCAAACTTCGGCAAATCGGTTTCTAGCGGACTTGGGACCCGAGATTTTTTGGTTGGTGCGATCGGATTGTAAAATTGGTTGAACTTGTCTTGCAACTCGGCTCCATTATTGAAAGGAATCCTCACTATCACTTCTGTCTGGGAAAGCCGTTTAGTTTTTCCGTCCAGCAACCTCACCCGGCGTTCTACGCTTTTTAACCAATCTGCAACAGTTTCGCTGCTGAAGCTCGTTAACCTTTCCCCCAGTTTAATGTGCTGCACGATTTCGCCGCGAGTTTGACTCTCAAAGTTCACCCCGACATCGTACTGAACGCATCCAGTCACTAGATTTAAAAGGCAAAAAACCAAAGGTAAAAGAAAGAAAAAGTGCTTTTTCTTCTTCCCAGTTCCATCCTTGACATTTGGCTCTTTCATTATAAATTTTTCCCTGTTTTTACCTATTTGCATGAATTAGCAAACCGTTGAATGGCCGACACTGTTTCTATGTTTGTTTTCCACGTCTGGACTTACGAACCGCTTAGCAAAAACCCGGTTTCTGGGCTGCTGAATGGCCATTTCACAGAGGATGTGTGGCCGAAGCCGGTTTTTTTTGACGTGATTGCTCACATTTTGCGGGTAGCAGTGTCGGCCTTACCTGGAATTAACCGCACTGAACTTATTGCCTGGAAGCTACACCCAACTGTTGAAACAGCATACTCGGCAAATATGCCGCACCGCCTACCCATTCGGCTTCGCTGCTCAAATCTGCCAAATTTTTAAAGGCTTCAAAAATGCTGCCTGCCACCATTGTATTCTTGACGCGGCCGACAATTTTGCCTTTTTCTACTTTATAGCCTAAGTCCAAATTGACAGAAAATTCGCCAGCTAACTGATTGGACTGACCGGCACCTAAAACCTGCTCTACTATTAGACCTTCGTCCATGCTAGCAATCAAGTCTTGAGTGGCCGTATTTCCTGGGGAAATGCAAAAGTTAGTCAAATCAGGGCCTGGGCGAGACAATCCGCCACGAAAACCGTTGCCGGTTGATTGTACACCGGCGCGAGCGGCCCACCTGCGATCCCAATAAAATCCGGTGACAGTACCTTTGTCTATCAAGATTTTGCGGGTGGTGGGTGTACCTTCGTCGTCAAAGGGACAAGCAGAAGGGCCTAAAGTGGGGTCTTCAAAAAAGGTAAAGCGTTTGTCAAATAAGGTTTCGCCGATTTTGTCGGCTAGGGGAGAGGCTTTTTGAACTACTGTTTGACCTGAAAGGATGGTATCAAACAAGCTGCCGAGGGTGCTAGCGGCGGCTCCGGGGGTAAATAATACTGGGTAGGAACCGCTGGTGATGGTGGCTGAATGTTCGGCGAGGCGGTATTTTTCGAGGAGTGATTGGAGGATGCTGTTGGTGTCCAGGGGACGATCGCGCGCAACGTCGTAACTGTATGCTTGCATAAAGTCTTCTCCCTTTACCAAATTTCCCGCGATCGAGCCGCTGACTATTTGGCTGCTTCTTTCGGCATACAGGTCTTGCGTGGTGGCAATTTTCACGCGGCCGCTGCGGACGTGGAAGCCGACATCTACCATAATATCGGGATTGTAGGCGTGAACTTGCTCGATCAGGTTTTTGCCGTTTTCGACTAATTCTTGAGTTGTGGGCGGAGTGTAGGTGGTTTCCGGGCCCTTGAGGTGGAAGTTGGAGGCGAGTTCAAATTCTGCGGGGTCGCCGATTTCGGCTGTTTGAATCGCTGCATCTACTAAATCGTCTATCCGCGTTAAATCTGTGGAACTAGCAAAACCGATTTTGCCTTGGTAAATCAGCCGGAGTGCTACGCCTTGCAGTGCTTTGGTTTGCAGGGATTTGAGGCGATTGTTTTCAAATTCGATGGGGGTGTCTTGACTCGACAGGTAGTACACCTCGGCGGCATCGGCGCGCTGAGAGGCCAATTTCAATATCTGTTCTACGGTTGAATCGCTCACAATAATCGCCTTTCTGGTTTGGTCTTTTTTTTATTTTAGCAATTATCGCTATTCAACATCTGACTCCTGCCTCATGCTCGATAATTAATCCGTGTATCCGTGTCAAAATCAGTCTTGTTCCTTACTTCTTCCTTCTCCTATAATTGTAATTCACACTGTTTAAAAACATAGTTAACGGCTGCAAACAGTCGCTCTAAGTCCTGAATTGTATAGAAAAATTTATTTTGAGTAAACATTTCTAATTTGAGCTTGCCAAACTGCCACATTGCCCCATTAGAAACAATACCAAAGATAGTTTGTTCGGGTTCATTGTTAAGTCGCTGCACGGCGATCATTTCTGCCAAACACTGCCCCCATCCTTCATCTAATGCGCTCTCTTTCTTGGCTTCAACTAATATGAAATAGGGCTTGTCAAAAACTACTGTGCCGAGGGGTGAGCGCTTCGCCAATATATAATCTGGAATTCCGGACAGATTCTCATTATAGACTAAGGTTTGGTGACTCCAGAGGAGAAAATTACTTCGATAATTTTTCCAAACTTCTTTTAATACAGGATAAATGATATTTTCACAAATGGCGATTTCCGAGTTGTCAAATACTCCGTCATTGAAAATCAATTCTAATTCATTCCGAAAAACGTCGCTGACTGCAAATTCTGTTTCGACAATAAAATTATCCTGCAGGCAATTAATTTGGAATTCTTTGGCAACCGCGCTGATACTTTTATAATTGCTAAAAGGCATTGCTTAACTTCTCTCAGTAGGGGTGAGGTGCGCCGAGGCGCACCCTAGAGATAGAGTTTGTGCGAATGAAAAATGATTAATAACTAAGAAATAATCCGCCTAAAATTAGCCCGATCGCAATTAACGCCACCCAGATAAATCGATTGTCTTTCGTATTAACCTGACTCAAATCTACAGGCTCTGGTACGGCGGGCTTGGGTTTAGCGTACTTGATATCAGGGTTCGGATTGGCTTGAAAACTGATTGATTGATTTTCATCTAAAGCTGCCAAATCAGGGATTTTCACCATCCATTCAGGAGGGATACTGAGTTTGGGAGCTTCGAGAATGAACAGCAAGCGCTTTGCTTGCTGGCGGGTTTCTTGGCGGGGATGGCGGGTGAGCTTGCGGCAAAGCTCGATCGCCTTTTCTGTATTGCCAGAGGCTTCGTAAGCTGTCACTAGCCACATCTGCACCTCACCGCCCAACCGGGAATTTCGATCGACTAAACCGGTAGCTGTTTCTAAACTCTGCACAGCTTGAGCATACCGGCCACTCTCAAAAGCTACTTGCCCAGCTTGGTACTCAGTTTGAACTATTTCTAACTTTTCTGAAGTCACGAGCACCCACCCAATTCACAAATATTACTTCCCTAATTACCCAAACGCTAGAATTCGCTGTTCTGTTGCGACATACCCGACTCGTTGTCGCGTTTGGAACCCAGCAAGTCTAAATGGTCTACCTTAATTACCGGCTTCGAGCGATTTGAACCCGTATTGCGGTCTTGCCAGCGATCGAACTTCAAAGAGCCTGTTACGCCAATTAGAGAGCCTTTGCGAACGTAGTCAGCAGCAATCTGTGCTGTTTTGCCCCAGATTTCCAGATTGAACCAGTCTGGTTGATCGCTGTTCTTGGTTCTGCGGTTCACTGCCAGCGTCAAATTACACTTAACTGTACCCGACTCAAAATACTTCACGTCCGGGTCGCCGCCGACGCGGCCTACTAAAGTCACAACATTAAGACTCATAAACTTTTTTGGGAATGTGGTCGATCGGTGATGTAGTTAAACAGTCCACACGCGCATTAGCCTCCAAACTGAACTTGGAACAGCGCTTGTGAGGCTTCATCCTGATTGTACACCCAGTTAGCAGAACATATTGATGGTGGATGATTGACGAGTTTGCGCTCAACCTGAGCTCGACAATGTACATTTCTGACTAGACTCAGGATGAAAAACGTAATAGAATCCACCTCGGTTACACTTTTGTAACAACATTATTGCACACAATAGTATTTTAGTTTTTGGGGGGGGTACGAATCAGTGGGTCTTCTCAATCGATTTTCGTTATCTAGAGATATGGGTATCGACCTCGGTACTGCTAACACGCTCGTTTATGTATCGGGCAAAGGTATTGTTCTGCAGGAACCTTCTGTAGTGGCGATCGACCAAGACTTAAAAATACCGCTGGCTGTTGGAGAAGAAGCCAAAAAAATGCTCGGGCGCACGCCAGGAAACGTCATAGCACTGCGCCCGCTTCGCGACGGGGTAATCGCAGACTTCGATACTGCCGAACTGATGCTCAAGACTTTTATCCGCAGGGTTCATGAAGGCCGAAGCTTAGTTTCGCCGCGGATCATTATTGGCATCCCCAGCGGTGTCACCGGAGTCGAGAGGCGTGCTGTCATTGAGGCGGCGACTCAGGCCGGTGCTAGAGAAGTACGGTTAATTGATGAACCCATCGCCGCGGCGATCGGAGCTGGACTGCCTGTTGCTGAGGCGACTGGCAATATGATTATAGATATCGGCGGAGGTACGACGGAAGTTGCGGTTTTGAGTTTGCAAGGTACGGTGATCAGTGAGTCTGTGCGGGTAGCCGGCGACGAACTCAATGAGGCGATCGTCCAATACATGAAAAAAGTTCACAATTTAGTCATCGGCGAACGCACTGCTGAAGAAATTAAGATTCAGGTGGGTTCTGCATATCCCACTCCAGAGGATGACGACGTAATGATGGAAGTGCGGGGCTTGCACTTACTGTCGGGTCTGCCGCGAACTGTTACGATCAAAGGCCCAGAAATTCGCGAAAGTATGTCGGAACCGCTTTCAGTAATTGTGGAAGCTGTCAAGCGTACTTTGGAACGAACCCCCCCGGAATTAGCAGCAGATATTATTGACAGGGGAATTATGTTGGCTGGTGGTGGCGCGCTGATGAAAGGTTTAGATACTCTGATCAGTCACGAAACCGGAATTGTCACTCACGTGGCAGCCGATCCGCTTTGCTGCGTGGTTTTGGGAACTGGTAGAGTATTGGAAAACAAACAGTTGGAACGGGTTTTCAGCGGGCAGTCGTCGCGCAATATGTAGTTAACAAATTTGGGATTTTGGATTTAGAAATAGGGCTGCCATCTCAAATCTAAAATCCTGACATAACAATTTTAGATTACTGAAATTATGCTAAAAAATACATTCCGGAAGTGGTGGGATCTGCGAGTGCCAATTGCTCTTCTAGGTTTAGCTGTAACTGCCGCTTGGGGAGTTCGACAAACACAAGGTGATGCAGTGTTTGAAGTTTACAATTTGGTGACTCGTCCTTTTCAAGCCAACGGCTCTGCGCAAGAGCAGCTCATCTCGGCGCGCACTCAAGAATTGCAAGCGCAGGTATTAGAATTAGAAACTCAAAATCAGAAGCTAAAAGAGCTTTTAGGTTACGTTGCGCCTAAGAAACCTCAAGGGATTGTAGCTCCTATTGTCGGCCGCAGCGCCGACCACTGGTGGCAGCAAGTAACCTTGGGGCGCGGCAGTAACGATGGCATCAAAACAGATTTTACTGTGATGGGCCCCGGCGGTTTGGTAGGCCGGGTTGTCAGCGTTACTCCTAATACTAGCTTGGTGCTGTTAGTCAGCGACGCTACGAGTCAATTGGGTGTGGGAATTACCCGCAGCCGCCACATGGGTTTTATGCGCGGGAAAGGCGGAAATCATGCTGTGATGGAGTTTTTTGATAATGTTCCCAATGTCAAGCCTGGGGATGTGGTTTCAACTTCTTCTTTCAGTCAGTTGTTCCCTCCTGGTTTGCCGGTGGGAAAAGTGGTTTCGGTGGATATGAATAAAACTCCGGCTCCAGAAGCTGTGGTTGAGTTCTCTGCACCGATGAATTCTCTGGAGTGGGCGGTGGTTTACCCGCACTCTAAGCAAGCCGAACCAAAGGATTCGCCGAGTCAATCTTCTGCAGCATCTGGGGGAGAACAGCAACAATGAAAGCTTTATCTCGGATGTCTTCGCGATCGCGCCAATTTCTCAATTTCGTCGTTACATTTGTTTCTGTGCTTCTGTGCATACTGATATTGCCTACTCGGATGCCGGGAATGGAATTGCTGGGAATTGGGCCGAACTGGCTGTTAGTTTGGTTGGTAGCTTGGAGTATTAAGCGGAAACGTACAGTTTGGGGAGCTGCTAGCATGGGCTTGGTTTTGGGGTTTCTTCAAGATGGGATGACGGCTCCTCATCCCAGCCACGCTGTGAGTCTAGTTGTTGTAGGAGTCCTAACAGTTGTTTTGCAGAAAACCTGGTCGATTCCAACAGATATTGTGGAGAGAGATCCGATTCCGATCGCGTTAATTGTGTTTGGGATGGCGGTGGTAGCGGAAACGGTGATGGGGCTGCAATTTTTTGCTATGGGCGATCGGGCTTTACTGGAAATTTGGAGCTATCACCAGCGAGTGGCTTTGTGTTCTGCTATTCTTAGCAGTCTTTGGGCTCCGGTGATTTATTTTCCCCTCAATCGCTTGTGGGAAATGACCAGGAATGTAGAAAAGCCTTAGTCAATCATTAGTCATCAGTAATTAGTCAACAGTTAACAGTCAACACTTAACTGTTAACTAATTACTGTTAGCTGTATTCATTCTACTATTACTTTTTGACCGGAACCTAATAAGTGATGAACGGCAATAATCAAGTCGCTGAGAATGAAATTAGGCTCATGCTTTTGCAGTTGATAGCGGCTGCGAATTCCGCAGGTAACGGCAATTGTAGGTATTCCCAATGCTTTTCCTGCGAGGATGTCAGCTTCTGTATCTCCGATCATCCAAGCCGAACCCAGCGATGACTCAAATTCTTCTGCAACTTCAGCCAACAATTCAGTTTTTAAGGCTGTATAGTTGTGATAGGCGGCATCCGGCATCTGAGTTCCGCGAATGCTGGTAAACAGTCGGGCTAAACCGTAATTTTGCAACAGTTGAACGGCTTGATTTCTCGGCCGCAGCGTGACTAAAATCAGCCGCACGCCGCGGGAGTGCAGAAGTCCGATCGCCCATTGCACTCCCGGCTGGATGCGATCTAAGTGCAACAAGTCTGGCTGATTGACAATCCGACTCACGCATCCTAGAAAAACGTGAATTTCTTCTCCCCACAAGCCGGAACTTTTGGCTATTTCAGCATCGGGTACTCGGTTTTGTTTCATCTGCCAAAACTGCTGTTTGCTGAGGATTTGGAGGTTGAGGTTGATTCCCCGATCGAGATAAGCTGCTTGAGTGTCCGCCAAACCCTGTTGATAGGTGGCATAGTAGCGATCGGACACATCCACGATCGGCCCGTCTAAATCGCAAAATACCGTCATCCAGGGGGACGAGTCAGCCTCTGATGGTAGCTTGTACTGAAGGTTTTCGGAGTTTTGGGCGACAGCAGTTAACATAAAACGTTAAGTAAATCAAGGGAGTGATACATTTCTTGACTTTAGCAAAAATATTATAAGTTAGAATACATAATTTTAAATCATATTATTAAAAAAACCTATTAAATTTTTGAGGATTGGGCTCAATAAGGGCGATCGGGCCTGTGCGTCCATAACTTCAAGGGAAAAAGTGATTTTTGTGGCTGTTAATATGTGCTTTAGCCATTAAAGTTTAGAATTAAGTTTTTAGTCTTTTGTAATTTACCCATGCTCAAACAAAGCGATTTTGTTAGGAATTCGGACACTAATCGAGTAGAGGTGCTGTCCGAAGCACTGCCTTACATTCAACACTTTGCCGGTCGCACCATTGTGGTCAAATATGGCGGTGCGGCGATGAAAGATAGCAATCTCAAAGACAAGGTGGTTCGGGATATTGTGCTGCTAGCTTGCGTGGGGATGCGTCCGGTTGTGGTTCACGGTGGCGGCCCGGAAATTAATATTTGGCTGGAAAAATTGGGAATTGAGCCGCAATTTAAAGATGGTTTGCGGGTGACTGATGCGGCGACAATGGAAGTTGTAGAAATGGTTTTGGTGGGGAAAGTAAATAAGGAAATTGTTTCGTTAATCAACCAAGCTGGCGGCAAAGCAGTGGGATTGTGCGGCAAGGATGCCAATCTGATTCAAGCTCGTCCAGATGGCCGGGAAGGAATTGGGTTTGTGGGTGAAGTCAGCGGCGTGAAAATCCAGATTTTGGAGTCTTTGGTGAACAGCGGTTATATTCCGGTGGTGTCGAGCGTGGCGGCGGATGAAAAAGGTCAATCTTACAATATTAATGCTGACACAGTGGCTGGGGAAATTGCGGCTGGTTTGGGAGCGGAAAAGTTAATTTTGATGACTGATACGGCGGGAATTTTGGAGGATTATCACAAGCCAGAGAGTCTGATTGCTAAGTTAGATATTCAGGAAGCGAGACAGTTGGTTGAGTCAGGAGTTGTGTCTGGGGGGATGATTCCGAAAGTTAATTGTTGTGTGCGGAGTTTGGCCCAGGGTGTGAATGGTGCTCACATTATTGACGGTAGAATTCCTCATGCTTTGCTGCAAGAAATATTTACGGATGCGGGGATTGGGTCGATGATTGTTGCTTCTGAGTTTAGCAGCGCGAACTTAAGACCGAAGTAAGCCGTAAATCCTAGCGTGGGGAGGGCGGGTGCGTGAAAGGGGTAAACTCGCTGGGAGAGCGCGTATATCATAACTAAACCTGCCCTACAAACCTTGAGAAGGTACTTCTGGGAAATTACTTCAACTAATTCTAACCGTTGTTGGATTTCAGATTTTGTTAAACTATGATCAAAAACTTTAGACTTTTGGATTCTGTTGCGATTATCAAGCCGATTTCAAATACGCGATTAGCGCTAGTGGAACCAGCATACGCATCTATTTCTAGTTTGCCAGTTGGACTTGTGGGAACTATTATTGAACTGTATGATACGGGAAATGAATCTCAGTATTTAGTGGAGTTTGCTGATAGTCAAGGGATTGAATATGCTATGGCTATGTTGAAAGCAGATGAAATTTTAGTTCTGCAATATGAACTTGCAGTTGCTTAGTCAGGTGAGGAGAATAGAAATTAGATAAGGGCGATCGCACTTTTGGAAGAAAAGGGCGATCGTCCTTTTGGTTATTTGGGGGAAAAGGGCGATCGCTATCAATTTTTACTCTCGAAGGCGAATTCTGTAAACTTCTACCAGTAGTAATTTACCTCGATAATGCTCCTCACTATCGTGCAATGATAAGTATTCTGTTAGCCTTGCCATCAACTGAGGAATAATTTCAGGGTGATTTCTCAGTTGAATAGAAATGATTCCTTGATATGAACTTGGCGGATAAGTCACGATATCTGCGAAGTCTCCATTCAGAGAAACAAGTATGGCATTTAATTCCTGAGCTTTGGCAATGACAATAGTATCTGGAGATTCAATTGGGATGTAATCTCCCAATACAAAAACTTCATGCTCGGTATCACGAAGTATTTGAATAATAGACTTAGGCACGCATTGATCGATGAACAATCTTAAACTCATTAGGCAACTGTTTCAAAATCCGACAAATCGCGAGCATAATCAAGACAAGCAGCTATCTGTTCTTTGGTGATATCTGGAAACTCGTCAATGATTTGTTCTACAGTGTTATTTGATGCTAAATATCCTAAAATCAGGCCAACGGGAATTCTAGTCCCTTTGATTCTTGGTTTACCTCGCAGTACATCGGGGGTACTAACGATATGTTCTCTCCAGTTTACAGGCATAACTTGTCCTTTCTGAATCTGATAAGTTATATTATCTAATCTGACAAGTTATATTTTAACTTAAGGAAAGGCGATCGCCCTTTGGGATGCGGGATGGGAAAGGCGATCGCACTTTGGGAAAAAAGGGCGATCGCACTTTTGGAAAAAAGGGCGATCGTACTTTCTCTAACTTTACTTAACTGGCTTCCAACTATTGAGAGATTCCCGAATCGAACTTAATTGACTGAGGTACTCAATAAGCTTGGCTTTTTGATACTCAAGACGAGCTAGAATTTCCGGCGCTTCTGCTTCTTTCGTTTCCCGTTCCTTCAAAACGCGATCGAAGTCATTTTGAAACCTGTTGATATAATCATTGATTTGCCGTTCTGCACTTCGGAAATCAGCTTCCACCTGTTTTCCAATGACTCGCTCTAACAGTTTTTTATTTCTAGCTGTCTGCTCATCTATTTTGCGGTCGATCGAATCTAATGTTTGGCGTAAATCAACTTCAAAGAAGGAGCGATTTTCCGTTACAGGAACATCAGCATGATAGACTTCATCTGAATTGCAACAGCGACTTTTTCTCCCTGTTTCTTTCTTGCTAGTTCCGACCACTACTGCTAATTGGACATCTTTAATCCGTGCATCAATTCCGGGAAAATCAAAGCTGGGAAATTGAATCGGGTTGATGTTTAGTTTCACCTGCAAAGCATCGCCCAGATAAGCAGACAGTTCATCTGAGATTTTTTGGATATCTTTTTGAATTATTTTGGCTAACTCTTTGCGAATATTTGTTCCATCTCGAACAAGCTCATCTTGAGTATCTATCCACCAATTATGAATGTGTGGCGCACAAAACTCATTGATAGTTTCAACAATTTTCCCAGCTTCTGCCTTCGTTTTACACCGGATAATGCACGGATCGAACTCTTCACTATCAACAATCTGTTCAGAGGCAGAGGTACTGAAAGCTTGTGGAATAGACTCACCCAGTATATCCAACAAGGATGCACCTAACTTAAAGACTCTCCCTAGGCTTTGACCAAAGCCAGGGATTAATTCTAATACGGCTTCTCCCATGTCTCCTACTCTTTGTCCCCAGCCTATATTATCAGATGTTGCTGGTGGTAGTTGACGACTTTGTTGAGTTTTTTTTGGCTTTGGAGAGTTGGCGGAACGAGACTTTGCAATTTTATCTATCTCACTGGCTATCTGAGCTTTAGCCTCATTAGCAAATGTGTTAATGCCTTGACTAAATCCTTTGATTAGTGTTTGCTTCTGTTCCTCTACAGTTTTCTTTACAGATTCAATGTTCGCCCTCGCATTCTCCGAACGTCTTCTGTAGTCTTCTACTTTTTCTTTTAGGGCTTCAATTCCCATTTTCCAACCCCTAATCTGTGTATTCTGAGTATCCTCAATTGCCTTAGCAGCTTTATCAAGTTCTGCCACCACCTCACTCAATAAATTCCAGCCTGAATTTTGCGTAATCCTTTGAATGACTGTTTCTTGAATGCTCGGAATACCGCTATCTTGCAAAGCTCTTGGGGCAATTTCTTCAGGTAAAGGAATTACTCTCCTACCTTTTTCATCTCTCTCAGCATATTTGGCACTAAAGAAATCCTCAAAATCTTTTATCTCCTTGTCAGTTGCTTTTCCTTGCTGAATCAGTTTCGCTAAAAGTCCTTGTCGAGAACTAGCAGGGTAAATAACTGGATTGCAAAAGCCAAAGCCAACTAACTCTCGCTCTAAATCTTTAATGACATCAGCAATTTCTTTGTCTCTCTCTGTTTTTTGGTCAACTTTATTCAAAATAAAGTAAATTTTTCCCGTGTTCTCAGCTATAAAATCCTTACGATTTTCAACAACATCCTTAAACAAATCAGCAACTGCATTATCTTTGTAGGAAGCGTAGTTTAAAATAAACAGAATGGCATTGCAGGTTCGCAGTGCTTCTAGTGCTGTCTGCTTCAGTTCATTTATGTTGAAGTTTGCAGACTCCCACTCATTAGGGCCGGGAGTATCAACTAAGGTAAAGCCTGTGAGAGAAGATAATTGGCTAATTGCTTCAATCGGATGCTCTATCTCAAAGCGTGTAATGTTATCAGGATTGCCTTGTTCTCTAATTTCACGGGTACGCAGCAAGAATTTTTGCTGAATTTCGCCTGCGTCACCCTCAACAAGAATGACTGGTTTTCTTTCTCCTTCTCGATACTCTAAAAGTTTAGGAGTTTCGCCTGGTTGAATGTGTCGGACATCTGTACGGCAGATAGTACAGGCGGCCGTTTCACTCGCCAGCACATCAGCACCGATGATAGAATTCAAGAAGGTGCTTTTGCCAGCTTTCATGGCTGCTATGACGGCTACTTGATATTTCTGATCTTGCAAAGCCTTTAAAGCTTTGTTAATTTCATCTTCAATGCTTTGTAGCCCTTGACTTTCATCTCCCTGAATGCGGAGTCCGTCACGGAATTCTTTGAGATATTTTAAGAGGAAAGTGCCTGTACTGTAAATGCTGGTGTATGCTGCTTGAAATTCTTGAGAAGACATAAGTTAATAATCTGGATTGAATAAAATATGAGAACAGACACAAAGATAATTGCCTGAGCGTTTCCAGTCGGTTTTAACTGAGCTCTTGCACCATTCTCAATAAGCCTTTTACGGACTGGCAGGATGCCCATCCCACAAAAAATTCACTCTTTGTGGAACTGACGGGCAGGATGCCCATCCCACAAGAAATTCACTCTTTGTGGAACGGGCATCTTGCCCGTTATTGACAATAGTGCAAACTGAAGTCCCTGGCGCGAGTCAATATTTAGTCGTCAGAAAGAGCCTTGCTAATCCCGTAAAATGCCAAACCTGCTAATGCACCTACGGCTATACCAACGGGGCCAGCAGCAGCACCCATACCAGCACCTCCACCAATAGCACCAACTGCCGTAAAACCAGAAGCAGCTACCACACCAGCACCTGCTGCAGCACCCGCAGCAGCGGAACCTGCCGCTTTCGCTATTTCATCACTTTTAGCCATTGGAATACCTCAGTGTAAGGAACAAAAACTAACTGTTTGACTAATGAAAGTTAACTAAACAGGCAAAATTTGAAATATCACGATCGCACTTTCCCGCTTTTCTAAGTATTTGCACTTAGACAATGAGTCGGTAATTTAATACTAGACTACCTATTGTTAGCAAACAACTAACAAACGCTAGCAATTTCCGTTATGCTATCGTTAGCCACATCTCACCACATCCGACAATGGCATCAAAAGAAGATTTATTTGCCGAAGCCGCCAAACACTGGGACTTAGAAAGGCTGTACCAAGCTTTTGCAGAAGCTAAACGGCAAATCTCACCCCGATCGCGCAGGGGACTAACAGAAACAGAAAAACTCTACCTGCGAGGATTGCTTTCCGGTTGCAGTCCCGCCGAAATCGCCCGCCAACTGTTTCAGAGTTCCAAAAGTGCAGAGGTTTATTTATGTAAAACTTTATACCAATATGTTAAAAAACTCGCAGATGTACCTAACGAACCTGTAGGAAATTGGCGCAATATTTGCGATCGGCTACAGGAAGCCGGATATAAAACTCAGTCTTCTCCTGAATTTAAAATAAATAACTCTGTACCTACAGAAGCATTAGTAAAAATAGTTAATATAGGTTTTGATTCTAATACAGGAACAATTGATATTAACATCCGGGTTTCAATCCCCTCAACTTCAGAAGCTCCAAAAACAGAAGACTTGGATAAAGACGCTTAGATGGGCGATCGCACTTGGGGACAGAAAGGGATCTCGCCCCTCCACAGAGAGGCAAAAATGTTAATAATCTTATAGCTGATAGTTTGAGAAGGAAGTTTTTGATAAAATATCAAAATTAAAACTGCCTCACCCGCTTCGATTTTACCTAAAACACTCAAATTAGTCAAATTTATGTCTCGATTAAGTATCCTATCAAAAAATAAAGCTCTGGGCTTTGTGCTGGGTTTATTAATTTTTGTCATTTTCATTCCCGGATGTTGGGCTTTAACAACTAATATTGCTCCCACAGCAGCACGGCAAGTAGATAACAAAGTAGCTGTGCGGGCAGATGTACAAAATACATCAAATTCTCGCTCTTCTTTAGGAGTTGGGCTTAATGGTATTGCTGACTACTCCACACAATTACCCTTTTTAGATGCTTTCAAATCTTCTAGACAATGGATAACTCAATGCGTCAGCGGACAACCAAACTGTAACGGTGAATGGGATACAGAGGAGTATAATCTTTTAAATCTTGATGAAAATGGGTGGGTGAAATCTCTCCCATCTCCCGAAGATGCTCCTAAATATACTAGGGTAAGTACCCTATTACTTAGGGAAATCCCCAATCGCTATCCTTCAGGGCAATATATTGTTAGTTATGAGGGTGAAGGTGCGATCGAATATAGCTTTGATTCCAAAAAAGATGAGGCTGCGTCGAAACCCGGGAGGGATATCATTAATGTGGATGCCACACAAGGCGGAGGCATCATGATTATAATTACTGCTACCGATCCCAAGAAAACAGGGAACTATATCCGCAATATTAAAGTTGTTCGCTCCCAAGATGAACAGCTTTATCAAAGTGGTGAAATATTTAATCCGCTGTTTATAGACAAGATTAAAAAATTTAGAGTCTTGCGTTTTATGGACTGGATGGGGACAAATGGTTCAGAACAAAAAGACTGGTCAAACCGACCTAAACCAGAGAGTGCATCCTATTCTTACCGAGGAAATGTTCCCATAGAAGTTATGGTGAATTTATCTAACAAAGTCCAAGCAGAGCCCTGGTTTAATATGCCACATCAGGCTACGGATGAATACATGACTAACTTTGCTAAAATGGTCAAAGATAGTTTAGATCCAAAGCTGAAAGTTAATGTAGAATATTCTAATGAGGTTTGGAATTGGTCATTCCCACAAGCGACTTATGCTTTGAAACAAGGTAAAGCGAGGTGGGGAGATAAAGGCGATGCTTTTATGCAATGGCACGGAATGCGTAGTGCTCAAATGTGCGATATCTGGAAAGGCGTTTTTGGGGATCAAAAGAATCGAGTTGTCTGCGTGTTAGGAACTCAAAGAGCCTGGAGAGAGTTAGAAACTTATTCTTTAGAGTGCTCCTATTGGGTGGCTGAGGGCAATAAACCTTGTTATCAACACGGTATTGATGCCCTAGCCATAGCTGGATATTTTAGCGGAAACTTGGGCGGGAAAGAAAATGTCAGCACAGTAGAGTCTTGGTTGAATGACGCAGATGGCGGGTTTGGCAAAGCTTTTAAGCAATTAAGAGAGGGCGGGTTACTTCCTGGCTTCAAAGATAGTTTGCCCGATGTTGAGAATGACTTTAAGTATTTCTTAGATGTGGCTCAAAGAAAAGGTCTCAAGTTATTTGTTTACGAGGGCGGTCAACATATTGTAGGTATTGAAGGAGTTGAGAATAACGAAAAACTGACAAAGTTTTTTATGGAATTAAATAGGCGTCCAGAAATGTATGATCTCTACACCCAATTACTGAATAGTTGGAAACAAGTTGGAGGTAGTCTCTTCATGCACTTTGTGGATGTGAGTTCATTTAGTAAGTGGGGAAGTTGGGGGGCTTTGGAGTATGTGGAACAAAAGGGTTCGCCTAAGTATGATGCTTTGATGGATTTTATTGATAAGAATCCTTGCTGGTGGGATGGGTGTGCTGTTGAGGGATGATGAGGAATTGGGTGCAATCAAGAATCGTTCGATCGCACTTCCTCAAACTCTTCAGCATCCCCCGGCAAACCCGAACCCTCGCTACTCCTCAACCGGGGCGATTCCCCATTACTCGCACCAGCACCGTAAACTCCAGAATACCTATCCTCCAAACCCGAATCCCTTAGCGAAAGCGCACTTCTTTGACTCGGCGACAATCTATCTGTTGACCGGCGATTTGTCCCAGAAATCGGTGGCTTCCGAGTTAAAGTTTTCCAAGCAGCCTTAATCCCAGTCACCACGCTGCGAGTTGTAACCTGCACGTTTTGCGCCTGCTTTTTCGCGCTACCAATACTTCGATCGACCTGTTTCACAACCTCCCCGGCACTTTGCACCCCATCGCTGACATCATCCGTCAACTCGCTAATTTCCAGCCCCGTCAACCGAATCGCCTCCAAAGTCGGCGGAAACTCGCGAGAAAGCGTGTCAGCGAGCTTTTCCACGCTGCGGGCCGCCCGGGCGAGCGCTTGCACCGCAGGTATTAAAGTCACTAAAACAGCAGTCAGGCTAACTGCCACTAGCAAAATCGAAAGTCCTAGCCAAAATATGGGATCGCTCACTGGAATCTAAGATTTGGGGTTGAGGATTTCATGTCATTTAGCGTATGGGAGGGCGCGACGGGGGACTCACTTCGGCTTCAGCTTCCGAAAGTGTTTGGCGTTCCCGCTGAGTCGCTTCCAAACCGGCCGCGATCGCCTCTTTGAGTCTAATCAAAGTTTCGTCCCAATTTCGCATTGCAGTTTCAGAAAGTCGATCGGCCTGCAACTGCACGCTAGTCGATAAATCTTCCGCCAACTCCGGCAAAGCATCGGCCGATTTTTTCAATATCTGCCGCGTCTCCTTACCCGTTCGCGGTGCCATCAGCAACCCAGTCACGGCCCCGATCGCAGAACCCACAAGCAAACCGCCAATAAATAATCCTGAACGTTTAGTTGACATTTTTATAACTTCTCTCCATACACCAATTTTAGGCACGTTTGCCCGATCGCAGCCCTTTGCAAAGGTAGAAATCTTGTGGAAAATCCTAGGGACTCAGCACGGGCGGCAGTTTTAGGATAGCTTACCTCAAAGGTCGAGCGCGCCTCCGCCAAAGCGTCCGGCCCAAACCCAGCAATCCCAAAAGTTGCTGAACCTGTTGCAGTTGCAATTCCAGTTGTTGATAACGCCGTCGCAGTTGGAGGGCACCTTGCTGCCTTTTAGCCAGGAAACTTGGCGAGTTGCTGAGGACATTGCTGCTGCGGCGTTCCATTGCTGCGATCCGCATTTCCAAACGTGCGATCGTCCGCCTGATTTTCCACACCTTCGCAGCTATATAAAAGCAGACCCCAGAAATTAGTAGATTGATAATTACAACAGCCGTCAGCATTTATTACCTATTTTCAACTACTAACATCTTCCGCTTTTTGTGGCGGGTTAGAAGCACGCCCTACCCGATATTTTGCAGGGACACAACAATTTTTTGTCCCGATTTTTTGTGTAGGGAAAAAACATTGTTGTGTCCTGAACTATGTGTCCCTATCCCTAAGCTGGGCCAATTTTTAAGCCTGAGACATAGCAGGCAAACAAACCTTAGTACCGCCCAAGCCGCAATAACCGTTCGGGTTTTTAGCAAGATACTGCTGGTGATAGCTTTCTGCGTAATAAAACTCAGGAGCATCAATAATCTCAGTGGTAATCTTGCCATAACCGGCCGCCGTCAGAGCCTGCTGGTAAGCATCGCGCGAAGCTTCGGCAAGCTGCTTTTGGCTGGCTGAATATGTGTAAATTCCCGATCGGTACTGAGTACCAGAATCATTGCCCTGACGCATTCCTTGAGTAGGATTGTGACTTTCCCAAAAAACTTTTAGCAGCGTTTCGTAACTAATTACTTTCGGATCGAACACAACCAGAACTACTTCATTGTGTCCTGTCATCCCGCTGCAAACTTCGTTGTAAGTAGGATTCGGAGTAATCCCGGCCGCGTAGCCAACAGCCGTCGAAAAAACTCCATTTTGTTGCCAAAATTTGCGTTCCGCTCCCCAAAAACAGCCCAGGCCAAACAACGCAGTCTCCATGCCGTTTGGAAAGGGAGGTTTGAGCGGATTGCCGTTAACAAAGTGAGTTGTCGGTACCGACATCGACTCTGCCCGTCCCGGCAATGCCTCTTGGGGAGAGGGCAGGCTCGACTTTTTGCCAAATCCAAATAGCACCATAAGTTTCTGAGGGGGATCTCTGATAAACGTCTTTACCTTACTTAATAATATCAGATGTACACTAAAAATAGTGGCCCTCTTGAAGGTAGAAGGCAGAAAGCAGATTTTTTTTACGGAGGCTTTCTGGGGATACTGCTCACTGCAAACGCAGTTTTAAATCACCTTAGGCTGTGCTATCTGTCACCAAGCCATACCTAAAATATCACCTATTGTTGAGGTATAAATCACCCTGATTTTAGGCCAAACTGCCGATAATTAAAGGTATGGTGTTGTAGCAGTTACTCAAGACCAGTTATTGGGAGTGTGTAGAAATGGCCGCTAAACCTTGCAGTCAACCTTTAAAATCTAATCCGTTTATTACTTACCGCGATCCGATGACAGGCAAGTGGATTGTGGTAAATCAGAATTTGCCCAAAGCAGCAGAACAACCAGAGGTAGCAGCAGCTTAAGTTGTATTATTAATTTTACCTAAAAAATCAACTCTAATTTCAGATTGCGTAGAAACGGGTTTTACAAACCATCTATGTCGGAAACGAATAATCTGACAAACCCGCCCTCACAAGGCGAACAATCCAAATGTACATTTTTTCGATTCGATCGCAGACAGGGTTGATGTAGATTATTCGTTGTGTGGGGGCGGGTTTATCTAGATTGTTGGCAGTCATTAAATAGTCGTAAGGTGCTTAGGTTGCACCCTACATAGCCGTAAGGTGCTTAGGTTGCACCCTACATAAGTAGCACCATACTTTTAAACATTCCTCATCTCTTTTTGCAGTTCCAAATACCGATAGAGGCTCCAATATCCCTGATGCAACTCGATCGGGCTGGTGCTGATGTGACCAGCGCTCTGGGGTGGCCCGATCACTTGATTCCGGTTGGTCAAGCAGCCCATAGGCCCCAACAAGAGCCCCATTGAACGGGTTTGGCAATTTATCAAACAACAATTTAAGGGAGAAGTGTTTCTGACACTTGTGCAATTGCGTGAACGACTTAATCTTGTTCTGCAACAAATCACACCTGAACTGTGGCAGTTCGCTATCTTCTTACAATTTCATTCTTGAATCTTTATTCTCTGCCGCTTCATATTAAATTGGTATAAGCACTGTACATGACGTAAACCTCTCAAGTTGCTAATTTAGTCTGGTTGATTGTTTTGTTAAATCAAGCCAGAAAATATCTAAAATTGATTGTGCTTTGTGAAGCCGTGAACTTGCAAGGAAGAACCAGCTATCTTGTATAGCCGCCGGAAATCATGGAAGTTGAGCAACAGCGGCAACAAATAACCTGAAGCGGGGTGAAGTTTTATGTAATTGAGCCAATATATAACTAGAGTTCCTTCGCTGCTTCCCGACTGAAATGGATATTGCACAACTAGATACTTGGTATTCTCCATCTCAACGCCGCACGGCTGTTTCGCTGTTGATGAAACGAGTAGGCGTAACTCGCACTAGGGCTGAATGCTTTGTAAGGCTTTGGGTTTACTTATCAGTGAAACAGCTTCAGGAAAGCCAGCCCCGTCTCAAACCACCGCTGGCGAAACTGGAATTGCCCGCAACAGAAGTGCAGTGCACTCACCGGGAAGCCGCCGAACTATTTTACTGCGATTCCGATCGCGGGAGCGATCGCGCCGCCGGAATGATGTTAGATAAATTAGCAGCCTTGGGATTGATCGCCAAACACTTTGATGGTAACGCTACGGCCATTCAAATTCAACCTGTTTCAGAAATTTTAAATGTTGCCGAACCTCAAAAGCCTGTACAACTCGAATTAGATAATTTTAATCCTCGGTGCGACGCGGTTATTGTTGCAAATTTATTAGCCACTAATTACAACTGGATGAACCGCAACACTAACACCGTCCCCTACAAAATTGCTAAAATCCTCAGGCTTTTGGCTAGACAATACTCAAAAGGGATGCGAGTTTTGCGCCGCTCTGATAATCTCAATCCAGTCGGGTTTTACTTACTTTATCCCACCGCTAGCGAATCAGAAGTAAATTTTTTTAACGCTCCTAGCAAAAGCCTTCATTTAAGTTCTATTTCCGATATCGATCCTTTCGATATGGCGCTACCAGGAGATCAAAATTGCCAGTCAGTATTTGTCCGCAGTTGGATGATCGATCCGCAGTATTTGTCAGAATACCGAATTGCTTTTCTTGAAGACACACAGAAAATTTTAGGCGAAATGCAAACAGATTTTCCGAATCTTTGCGATTTGTACACGCTGATGATTCACCCCATGTACGAAAAACAGTCCGTAGCTTTGGGCTTTCAGAAGACTAGCAGTGATAGTCAGTTATCTGTTTATTGGATGTATTTAGCGTTGGATAGATTTTTGGGGCTCAATATCAAGGAAGCATTAGTTAAACTGTAAGATAACTCGGCGGTTTCAATCGCCGAGTGACGACAAACAGCTTACAAAGTCTCGCGACCCAAATAAGATTGCAGCACTTGCGGCACTTTTACTGTCCCGTCTGGCTGCTGGTAATTCTCCAAAATTGCTGCCATTGTGCGGCCTATAGCTAAACCGGAACCGTTCAGCGCGTGAATGAATTGAGTGCCTTTTTTACCCGCTTCTTTAAAGCGAATATTTGCCCGCCGCGCCTGAAAATCTGCGACGTTGGAACAACTGGAAATCTCGCGGTATTTGCCAGCAGATGGCAGCCACACCTCTAAATCGTAGGTTTTGGCTGCCGCGAAACCCAAGTCGCCGGTACACAGTGCGATCGTCCGATAAGGCAATTTCAGCGCCTGCAAAACTCCTTCAGCATCCTGCACTAACTTTTCGTGTTCTGCCTCGGAGGTACTCGGATGCACGAGTTTTACCAATTCAACTTTATTAAATTGGTGCAATCGAATTAATCCCCGCGTATCTTTGCCGTAACTGCCAGCTTCGCGCCGAAAGCAAGGAGTATAAGAACAGTGATAAATTGGCAACTGTTCTGCTGTCAAAATTTCACCTCTGTACAAATTGACAACCGGAACCTCAGAAGTAGGAATCAGCCACAAATCATCTTGGTCGCACTTGAAACTTTCTTCAGCAAATTTTGGCAATTGACCCGTAGCAGTGAGGGATTCAGTGTTAACTAAAAGTGGGGGAATCACTTCTACATAACCTGCTTTTGTGTGGCGGTCGAGCATAAATTGAATTATCGCTCTTTCCAGGGCTGCCCCGGCTCCAATTAAGGTAACAAAGCGGGGCTGAGCGATCTTTACTGCCCGTTCAAAGTTGATAATTCCTAATTTTTCGCCGATTTCCCAGTGCGGCAAAATATCGGGATTTTGGGGAATGTATTCGTCTCCCCAGCGCCGTATTTCGACATTTTCCTCTTCATTTTTGCCGATCGGCGTTGACGGGTTCGGCAAGTTTGGCAGCGGCAGCAATAAAGCTTCTATTTGAGCTTTTAGGTCTTTTTCCTGTGCTTGCAGTTCGTTTGACTCGGTGCCGACTTCGTTGCCTTCTGCTTGCAAAGTTTGAATTTCGGGAGATTCGAGGGGTAAACCCGATTTTCTTTTTTGGCCGATGAGTTTGGCAATTTCGTTGCTGCGGGCTTGCAGTTGCGATCGCTTGCCTTCCAACTCCCGCTGCTGTTTGTCTAGTTGCAAAATCGGCTCGATTTCATAGTTACCTCCGCGCAGGTTGAGGCTTTCTTGCACGGCTTGCGGGTTTTCTCGGATTAATTTGAGGTCTAGCACAGATTTATTCTAAATCTTAGATTTTAGATCGGCTAGGACAAAACGAGATGATATAGAAGCTTTGCCAATCATTGACTCACTCAACCATAAGTTATTTTGATAAAAATAATCGTTGGGTGTCACCCCTGAAGGGTGACACCCCACAAATGTCTGCTATACTTGCAAATATTAGTAGATGCACCCTGATAATTTTCTACCCCAGCTAGCGATGGCAGGGGTTTTTTGTTGTGTGGCATGGACTAGAAGTCCTGGACGCACGATCAGTCTAAAAAACCCGGTTTCTCGCGATTGTCGTCTCAAATGAGGCAATTACGTTAAGAAACCGGGTTTTTGCGTCCAGGACTAGGTTAGTAAGTCCTAAAATATCTTTCTGCTTAAAAGTTAAAGCCAGTGCGAATCAACCAAACCCATTGAGTGTCGTTGCGACTGTCATTCTCAGGATTAACAACGACCCAAGCAGCAGGGGTGATAGAAATGTTGTCGTTGACCTGAAAGCGATAGAACGCTTCAATGTGATAGGAAGTATCTCGCTCGCGGCGCACATTACTGCTCGTCACGCGGCCTGGCAAACCCACCAAAATCCCGGGTAGGTTGCCTTCACCTCCAACATCTGGGAAACTTATCCCGATCGCTGCATACACAATATCGGCGCGATCGTCGCCGTCAACATTTAGCAAAACCACGCCACCTCTACCATCAGAAACGCTGCTAACACCGGAATTTTCTGCATTGGCGCGAGTATAAACGCCCCAACCGTGAACTTGCAACCGGGGAGCAAGGCGGTAGAATCCTTGTACGCCTACAGAATCGCTGGATGTAGCAATATTGTCCCCAAACGGTCGCGCAGCCAGAAAACTGCCCGTACCGCCTGTGAGGTCGGCTTTACCGCTTGGCGCAAAGGTACGAGAATAGGCTACGCCAATGGCTCCGCGATCGCCCCGGTAGGCAAGCTGAACCAGAGCGTTGTACGAACCGTTGAATAAACCGTTACTTTGCTGCGAGAGATTGGGATTTCCGCCTACATAGCCCACAGTCAGGGTGAGGTTTTTGACGATCGTCCAGTTGACAGCAGCACCGCCACCTCCCCGGCGGTAGAAGGGATTGTATTGTCCGAACTTCGAGGGAATTCCCTGACTATCGCTGGCGATCGTTGGAGGAGTCAGCAAATCCGTAATATCGGGATAGCCAACACCTGTGGGGCCGACGGTCAGCGCCAGATTAGAGGTCAGCGGGGTGACATACAATAAGTGAGGGACGGTGATGGTGTTATCGACATTGCCATCAAAGTTCAAGGCCGTCATATTTGTACCCGTCTCATCGGCAATCCTCCTGCCCAAGTTGCCGAATTCCAAACGGGTTCTGAGCATATCGCGACCGGTGAAGCTGGTTTCCAAATTTAATCGCCCCCGGTTGGCAACAATAGTGTTGGTGCGATCGCGCGAGTCCCCAACACTGTTACCCGAGGTATCTGTTACCACCACGATAATTTCCGCATTCAGCTTCGTCGTAGTCGAGAACTGATTCGCTTCTAGTTCGGCTGTGCGTGCATCGAGAGTATCGACTCGACCTCGCAACACCGATAATTCAGTTGCAAATTCTGCTTGCAGTTTTTGGACGATCGCTAAATCTTCCCGAGTAATCAGGTTGGTTGTTCCTGCGGCAATTAGTTCGCTGACTCGATCGAGACAGCTATTCAATCCTGCTGCAAATTCGTACCGCGTCAGCGCCCGGTTTCCTCTGTAAGTTCCGTCGGGATAACCGACAATACAGCCGTAGCGTTCTACTAGAGATTGCAGCGCCTGAAACGCCCAGTCAGTCGGTTTTACATCCGAGAGTTGAGAGACAGAATTCACCTGCGCGAAGGGTTTTTCTGCCAAGGTATTTAACGGTTCAGGAGCAACTAATCTATCAATTGGAACCGCAAAACTTGGGGATGATGTTAGTAGAAATACACCAGGCGTTCCCAGTATAAAAGCAGTAATCAGGTGAGGAAAATGCTGGATGTGCATATGACGAAGCTCCGCATAAGGAACCGATCGACCGAATTAGCAATATTACGCTGCGCTTGAACCGGTGCGAACTTTGTCAATCGTCACTGCAATAATTATCACCAGACCTTTCACAACTAACTGCCAGAAGAAAGACACATTCATGAGAGTTAGTCCATTGTTGAGCAGGGCAATAATTAAAGCCCCCAGCAAAGTACCCCAAATAGTGCCAATTCCACCTGTGAAACTCGTTCCTCCCAAAATTACAGCAGCGATCGCATCTAATTCGTAGCCTTGCCCCAACATCCCCGTCGCACTGTAGAGGCGCGACGCGCTCATAATTCCACCTAAACCAGAAAGCAACCCACTGACGCCATAGACAAATAACAGCACCCGACTCACCTTAATACCTGTCAATCGTGCTGCCCGGATGTTGCCTCCCACGGCGTAAATATGCCTCCCGAGAACAGTCCGCCGCAAGACAAACCAACTCGCTAAAACTGCGAGGAAAGCGATAATAACCAACCAGGGAATTGGGCCGACATAATTGTTACCTACCCAAGCAAAATTCAGATCTCTATTGATAACGGTAGTGCCGTTCGCGACTAAATAAGCAACTCCCCGCAAAGCTGTGTAAGAACCGAGGGTGACGATGAACGGAGGCAAACCTAAATAGGCAACTAGCGAACCGTTAAGCAATCCCAAAAAGACTCCGGCTATTAAGGCAGCCGGTACGGCAAACCAACCCAGACCTGGAACTAAGGAAACCAGCACCCCGACAACTGCCGTCACACCCAAAATTGACCCGACTGAAAGGTCTATTCCGCCAGTCAAAATCACAAAAGTCATGCCAGTAGCTAGGACAATATTGATCGATGCTTGCCGAATGACATTGATCAAATTTCCTACGGAAAGAAAGTTGGGCGTTACCAGAGAAAAAATTACACAGATGGCAACCAAAATCGGCAGGATACCGGCAACTTGGATGAAATTTTTCCAAGCTTGAGCTTTACTTGTTTTCTGCCGATCGCTCCCTGAACTTCTGCTGGTTTTTGTTTGCGTTTGACTCATGATTTTACTACCTCTTTTGCACCAGTGGCATAAGCCATAATGTTTTCTTGCGTAATCTTTTCCCCAGTCGATCCGCCTACTTCACCGACGAGGCTTCCTGCTCGCATCACTAAGACGCGATCGCTCATTCCCACAATTTCCGGCAGTTCGCTGGAAATCATCAAAATAGCTACACCTTTGGCTGCCAAATCGCTAATAATTCGATAAATTTCGCTTTTTGCGCCAATGTCCACACCGCGCGTCGGTTCATCTAGCAAAAGTACCTTTGGGTTGATAGCCAACCAACGCGCTAGCAGCAACTTCTGCTGATTTCCCCCAGAAAGATCCATTGCCCTGATGCTCGGACTTGCAAGGCGAATCTGCAAATTATTAATAGCATCATTGACAACTTTCAACAGAAAATTTGAGTTGATAATGCCAGCTTTTGCTTCTCGATCGAGGACATTCATGGTGATATTCTCACCCGAACTTGCCTCCAAAAATAGTCCGAGAGCCTTGCGATCTTCTGGCACGTAAGCAATTCCGGCGGCCATTCCTTCATCGGGTGTCGAGACATTTAGATGACGACCTTCCAGTTTTACTTCACCACTTACCTTCCGATCTGCACCAAAAATTAGGCGGGCAAGTTCTGTTCTGCCGGCGCCAACTAAACCCGCTAAACCCAAAATTTCGCCCGCATAAAGTTTAAAACTGGCAGGCTTTACTTTGTGACCGTCGCTTAAATTTGTTACCTCAAGAACTACTGCACCCGGTGTTATTTGATGCTTGTTTTCGTACAAATCCTGTAAAGAACGACCCACCATCATTTCCACCAGGCGTTCGGCAGAAATTTCGTGCTTTTCAAGAGAGCCAATATACCCGCCATCTCGGATGACGCTCACGCGATCGGCAAGGGCATAAATTTCGGCCATCCTGTGGCTGATATAAATAATAGCGATGCCCTCATTCCGCAAGCGGCGAACCACTTCAAAAAGCTTATCTGTTTCGCGGTCTGAAAGCGCTGCTGTCGGCTCGTCCATCACTAAAATTCGGCTATTGTGCTTGAGCGCCCTAGCTATTTCCACTTGCTGCTGTTCGGCAATTGAAAGTGTCGAAACCAGGTCTCCAGCCTCAAAATTTGCATCGAGGTTTTTCAAGACCTCAGATGCCTTGCGCCGCATTTCATCTTGGTCTAAAAATGTACCTCCTTTCTTCAGCTCGCTGCCCATAAAAATGTTTTCAGCAACTGTCAGATTGGGGGCGAGATTGAGTTCTTGATAAATAATCGCTATCCCTAAATCTCTGGCTTGACCTGGGTCGGTCATCTTAACAGCTTTGCCGTCTATTCTGATTTCGCCTGCATCGGCTATGTAGGCTCCCGCCAGAATTTTCATGAGGGTACTTTTACCCGCGCCGTTTTCCCCCATGAGGGCGTGGACTTCGCCCGGGTAAACGGTGATATTTACATCGTGCAAGGCTACAAAACCGTTAAAGGTTTTTTTAATACCTTGCATTTCGAGGACGGGCTTAGTTTTTATTGAATCTTGAGTGCTATTTACCATCGCAAATACCGTAATTTTATGCGAATTACAAGTCGAGGTTTGCTCAATCAATTTGTGGAATTAATGGCAGATATATCTGTAGGGTGCGCCGGGCCGCGCACCTTACCCCTAATAGCGGCAGGACTACTAAAACAAAGTATTTTCGCAAACAACTCGATTTCCCGCGAGTCCTGATTTATTCGCTGGTCCAGCCTTTATGTTGATGGACGTTTTCGCGATCGATCAGCGCGACTGGAATCAGAATGTTTGGATTGGCTGGCTTGTTTCCTTTCCGAATGTCGTTCCCGACTTCAACTGCCTTGGCTGCCATGCGAAATGGATCTTGAGCTGCTGTAGCCACAAAGAGACTGTTGTTCTGCTTGAGGGCATCTAAAGCTTCAGGTGCACCATCGACTCCAACAATAAAGAACTCGCTTCTTTGTGCCTGTTTGGCTGCTAATTCTGCACCAATGGCACAGGGGTCATTAATTGCAAAAACAGCATCAATTTTTGGGAAGGAAGTAAGCAAATCGCTCATGACTCTCAATCCGCCATCGCGGCTGCCTTCTGCGTTCTGATCTTTGGAAAGAATCTTGAGATCGGGATATTTGGAGAAGACACTCTGGCAACCCTGAACTCGCTCGACCACTGAAGCGACGGGAGGCCCGTTGATAATTACAACGCTGCCTTTTCCTTTCAAGCGATCGGCTATATATTGACAGCTTACTTCGCCAGCTTGCACGTTATTTGAAGTAACTGTGGCATCCACGCCTCCCTCGGCGGCGGTATCAACTGCAATTATCGGAATTCCGGCTTGCTTGGCTTTTTCGACAGCGGGTGCAATGCCTTTGGTGTCCGCAGCATTGAGTACAATCATGCCGACATTAGAGGCAATAAAGTTTTCGATTTGATTAAATTGCTGATTTAAATCGTCGCCGCTGGAAACGAGAGTTGTCCTCACATTTGCACCGCCGAGTTTCTTGGCTTCGGCCTCAGCTCCCTTGCCAACTTGTACGAAGAATGGATTGCCGAGGTCGCGGACTGCTACAGCAACTGATGAAAGTTCGGAGTTGCTTGGTTGTGTGCTGTTTTGAGCGTTCTGGGAAGCTGCGGTGCAACTTGCCAGAGTGCTGCTGAGTAGACTAAAAAGACTG
Organism: Microcoleus sp. FACHB-61; assembly: GCA_014695295.1. Lineage (GTDB taxonomy): Bacteria > Cyanobacteriota > Cyanobacteriia > Cyanobacteriales > Microcoleaceae > Microcoleus. The sequence goes on from JACJNY010000061.1 coordinate 62,917, forward strand.
AGTGCGATCGTTACTCGTTTCACCTCAAACTCCAATGAAGGCTCGTTTGGAGAGAGTCGCTCGTAAATATGACGTTGCCAACCTAACATTAGCTTTGTTAGGTTTAAGCTCGAATACCTAATGTTTTAGGTGAGCGGCTTTTCTTTGTACATGATTGTACGAGATCGTGTTTATTTTAGGCTCATAAAAATTTTTCACTCGGCTCGCCCGACTACTTGTGTTTACCGAAAAGATATGAATATTCAAACTATCTCGTCGATGCCCAAATAATCAACGATATGGATTTTTTTTAATGCTTTATGAGCATTAATTTTTTGGCAAGGCGTGACCAATTTTTATGAGAATATTTTCGACAAAATCTTTCAGAAATTGCTTTTAAAACCTGGCCGAGTCATATTGAATTTAACTCTCTATATAGCTGACGATAACAGTTAAAAACTGGCTCTATATCTATCTGTGGATATACAATACTTTTACCAAAGACTAAAAATGCGAGATCCTTGATCGGCACCGATATGCTAATCAGCAGTCGGGTCGGACGCGCCGCGCCAACTTAATAAATCTTAAATTTTGCTTGGGGTAGGATATTGTAAAAAATCATTAAGTTTAAAGTCAATTACGGTAGACTATAGTAAACTGCAAACAAAGTCTCGCACTCACCGATGCAGCCGGTTAAAAAGCCCTAGTAAAAAAGCCGATCGTGGCTCAAAACCAACGGTGAGAGTAGGCGAGTCAAATATTGGCCTGTAAAACCTGCAATTATAGTTATCATGACATGGTTTAAAAGCGGTCGATAATGGCGCTCGCCCTTTTTGGCCAAGTCACTATACTGCAATAATTGTCTGCGCTGTCAATGGGTAAATCTGAGATGCGATCGGCAAATCACGTGTTCTGTTTCCTAGAAATATTTGCCAGCGAAGGCGGTATTCAATCCTACGTTAAAGACATTTTCAAAGCTTACCTGTCCATAACCGCAGGGACAAACTCGCCGCCACAAGCTGAAGTTTTGCTGTTGCGAGATTCCGAAGACTGTAACAATCCTTACGATTCAAAAAATCTGAAATTTTATTACCTCAAAACCGAGAATGCCGGGTTGGGTCGTCTTAAGTTTGCTACAGTATTACTAAGTCGCTTGCTGCAAAAACGACCGCAGCGGGTTTTTTGCGGTCACATCAAACTCGCACCGCTAATTCAAATTCTGTGCCAACCCTTGGGAATTCCCTACACAATTTTAACTTACGGTAAGGAAGTGTGGGAACCGCTTGGGCCCAAATATCAAACAGCAATGAGCAAAGCTGACAGTATTTGGACTATTAGCAGGTACACGCGCGATCGCACTTGCGAATTTAACCAATTAAAACCCGAAAAATTCCAAATAGTGCCTTGTACTGTAGATGAAAATATATTTACCGCTGGGCCGAAGCCACAGGATTTATTAGATCAGTACAATGTGGCTGGTGCTAAAATATTGATGACTGTAGCCAGATTGCGATCGAGCGATATTTACAAAGGCGTCGATGTCACAATTCAAGCTTTGCCGCAAATAGCCAAAACTTTTCCGAATGTGAAATACTTAGTTATTGGACGCGGAGACGATCGATCTAGATTAGCCAAACTCGCTGATGATTTGGGAGTTACCGAAAGAGTAATATTTGCGGGTTTTGTACCGACAGAAAATTTAGCAGAACATTACCAGTTGGCTGATGCTTATGTAATGCCCTCCCAGGAAGGCTTCGGCATAGTTTATTTGGAAGCGCTGGCTTGCGGAGTACCCGTACTCGCGGGGGACTCGGACGGGTCTGCCGATCCGCTGCAAGATGGTAAACTGGGATGGCGAGTTCCTCACCGAGATTCAGCAGCAGTAGCGCTTGCTTGTGTGGAAATGCTGCGAGGGGAAGATAAAAGGTGCGATCGCCACTGGTTGAGGGAACAAACCCTCGCAAGATTTAGTTTTGAATCCCTTTGTCAATCCTTACAAGGAATTTTTCAACCCTCTCACTCGGATTAACTTATAACGTAGAGAGCGGTTTCTCCGTGTACAATGGGAAAATTAACTCGATCGACCGCCTGAATTTCTGAGTAGGATAGAGTTATGCCTACCTGCAAAGACACCCAAGGAGACTACCGTGAACCAAGGCACCCCCAAAATTTCTTTAAAGCTACCCCGTATTAGCAATTGGTTGATACTGCTGGGCATCTCGTATTTGTTGGTGTCTATTGGTTTGGGTTGGATAGTTAAATCAGTGTTGATTTTAGTAGCTTTTTTGTTGCTGACGCCTGTGGTCGCATTTTTTGCGCTTCAGTGGTGGCTGAAACGCAATTTAATTGAGGACAATTGTCCAGTTTGTCAATACGAATTTACAGCTTTAAATCAAACTCAGTTTCAGTGTGCCAACTGCGGCGAACCTCTGAAAATAGAGGAAGGTCATTTTAGTCGCTTGACACCGCCCGGTACGATCGATGTTACCGCAGTAGAAGTATCATCGGTTCAACAGTTAGAAGATTAACCGATTTTTGATTTTTGATTTTTGATTTTTGATTTTTGATTTTTGATTGAAGAATTGAAGAATTGAAGAATTGTTGACTGTTAATTGCTCACTGTTACCAATTCCTAATTTCCGATGCCCGATACTTCGACTACGCTCAGTATAAGTGCCCAATTCGCAGTTCCGCATTCCCAAAATTACTTTTCTAGACGCACTGCATACCACTGCAAAAATTTTCCAGGCCCGACATCTAATTCACAATAAGTATCAATTAAATACTTGGCTTGAGCTTCCACGCCAGATATTTTCTGCACGTCCTGCGGCAAATCTTCGTGTTCTTCGGCTAAGATGGCTTTCAGCTTTTCTAACAGTTCCGCCGCAGTCACAAACTGCTCGGGCTGGTTTGTTTCTAAGACCACAAACGTGTCTTCATCATACAGTGACATAGTTTCAAAGGTTGAGGTTAATTATTTCTAAAGTTTCGTACACTTAAGCGAGCCAAAGTATAAACTCTTAATTACAATTTTTCAGGCCTGGCTCGATCGTGTTACAATAGAACAACATCAGAATTCCTACCGGATTACCGTTATTAACTTAGTTATTAACCGAGTTGTCAACAGATCCGAGACAGCATTTCTGAAGAGATTTGTCAAGTGCAAATTTGTCAAGTGTCAAATTGTCAAGAAATATTCGATCGGCTGTATCTAATTATAACTGGCACTATACATTCCCATGATCACATCTTCCACTTCAACCCCTGTTGTGCGCAAACCCTCTAAATCAGAAGGTCTCAAAGAACGCAGCAACTATTTACGAGAACCCGTTGCGACTGAACTCTTACAAGAAACTACCCACTTCACCGAAGAGGGGCTTCAGATTCTCAAATTTCACGGCTCGTACCAGCAAGACAACCGCGACAATCGAGTTAAAGGACAAGAAAAAGATTATCAGTTCATGCTCCGCACCCGCAATCCCGGCGGGTTCACTCCGCCGCAATTATACTTAGCCTTAGACAAGCTATCTGAAGAATACGGCAACCACACGCTCCGCGTCACAACGCGCCAAGGTTTCCAACTACACGGGGTGTTGAAAAAAAATCTAAAAGCAGTGTTTTCCTCAATTATTAAAAATATGGGGTCAACCTTGGGAGCTTGCGGCGACTTGAACCGCAACATCATGGCACCTCCAGCACCATACAAAAATCGCCCAGAATACCAGTATGCGCTGCAATACGCCAACAATGTCGCCGATTTGCTGACACCGCAAACCGGTGCTTATTACGAAATTTGGTTGGACGGCGAAAAAGCTGTTTCGGCCGAGGAAGACCCCGCAGTGAAGGCGGCGAGACAGAAAAACGGCAACGGCACAATCTTTAGCGACGACAAAGAGGAACCGATTTACGGCAGCCATTATATGCCGCGCAAGTTCAAGTGTTCCGTTACCGTGCCGGGAGACAATTCAATTGACTTGTACTCTCAGGATTTGAGCTTGGTGGTAATTACCAATGAAGCTGGCGACTTGCAAGGTTTTGACGTATTTGCTGGCGGCGGTTTGGGCCGTACTCACAATAAAGAAGAGACTTTTGCGCGGGTTGCTGATGAGATTTGCTATGTGGCCAAGGATGATGTTTACGATTTGGTCAAGGCCATTGTAGCAACCCAAAGAGATTACGGCGATCGCACAGACAGACGGCACGCGCGGCTGAAGTACCTGATTAACGACAAAGGCGTACAGTGGTTCCGCGAAAAAGTAGCCGAATATTTTGGCAAACCCCTAGAAGCGTTTAAACCCCTGCCTGAGTGGAAGTATTTTGATTTCTTGGGCTGGCACGAACAAGGAGACGGTAAACTGTTTGTCGGTATTTCTGTGGATAATGGCCGGATCAAGGATCAAGGTTCATTTCAGCTAAAAACGGCTTTGCGGGAAATCGTGCAGAAGTACAACTTGCCGATACTGGCGACGCCCCACCAAAACGTGCTAATTTACGATATTTCGCCGGATCTCAAACAGGAAATTCAGGGAATACTCGATCGATGCGGCATTCAGCGGGAAACTGCGATCGACCCATTGGTACGCTATGGGATGGCGTGTCCGGCAATGCCGACTTGCGGGCTGGCGATTACCGAATCGGAGCGCGTGATGCCGAGCATTTTAGAGCGGATTCGGGCGCTTTTGGCCAAAGTTGGCTTGCAAGACGAGCATTTTGTGGTGCGGATGACTGGTTGCCCAAATGGATGCGCCCGCCCTTATATGGCAGAATTGGGGTTTGTCGGGAGTTCCCCGGAATCCTACCAGATTTGGCTGGGCGGTTCTCCCGATCAAACGCGGCTGGCAAAACCAATTGAGGAAAAGCTGCACGTCAATGATTTTGAAGCTTTTCTGGAGCCGATTTTTGTTTATTTCAAGCAAAAACGGCAACTGAGCGAGAGTTTTGGCAATTTTTGCGATCGCGTCGGGTTAGAATCTATCCGTCAATTTGTAACCAACTACCAATCTGCTGACTCGATGACAACTGAGATTAATGAATTAGAAGTTACGTCTAGTAACGGCGAGGAAAACGAGACTGCCACTGCTGGCGGTGGCAAAGTCCGCCGTCGAATTAGCGTCCGCGATGAAATCTACAACGAGCTCAAGGAAGAAGCAGCCCGTCAGGGCAAGCCGATTACACAACTAGCTACAGAGGCGATTTCCACTTATTTAAAGAAGATTAAGGAGGAAGCATAAGCCGATATTCAATTTTCGATTTTTGCTCGCATCAGATAAACCTCACGCAAAAATAACATAAGGGCAGAGCATTTGCAGCAAAAAACCTTGAATTTGTAAAATAATTCCGGTTGTAAATGCTTTGCCTTTATTCTTTGTGAACTGCTTTCATATTTGTTTGTAGTAAGGAATGCAAGTCCTTATCGCTTAAAAATCAAAGAGAGGACTTGCACTCTTCACTACAAACCTAGAGTCTCTTCTCTTTCTCTGTGACTCTGCGGTTAAATAAAAAAATAAAAGAGAAAAAGAGCAATTAAAAATCCAATGGCTCAATTACAAAGATTGGCGGTCAATCCTGCTCAAATTTGCGATCGCAAAATCGACTTAACTAGGGAACAGCAGCATTATTTAAATCGAGTGCTACGTTTGCAAGCGGGCGATCGATTTATTGCGATGGACGGCCGAGGACATTGGTGGTCTGCCGTCCTCGAAGTGCGGGAAACCGGGTTATTTGCCTCGATAGCAGAGGAAATTGCTGTGAACAGGGAGCTACCGGTTGAAGTAACTTTGATGGCGGCATTGCCCAAGGGAAATGGCTTTGATGAGGTTGTCAGGCAGGCGGCGGAGTTGGGTGTGGCAAGTATTGTGCCTGTAACGAGCGATCGAACTTTGCTCAAACCGAGTTCTCAGAAGGTCGATCGGTGGAAAAGAATTGCTGCGGAGGCGGCGGAACAGTCGGAACGTCAATTTGTGCCGACGATTTTAGAGCCTGTTTCGTTTGATCTTGCTGTGAAAGATTGCGGTCAAAAATATCGATTTATTTGTGTTGCTCGCGGGCCCAATAGGCATTTGTGGGATTGTTTAGTCGGTTTTGTTCCCCCCCAGTTTAGGGCGACCACGGGGGCACCGCCCCTACAAAGGGGGGAGCAAGATGGGGGAGAATTATCGATTGTCATAGCTATTGGGCCGGAGGGTGGATGGACTGAGGGTGAGGTGAAAAGGGCGATCGAATTTGATTTTGAGCCTGTTTCTTTGGGGAGTAGAATTCTGAGAGCGGTGACAGCTCCGATTGTGGCTTTGTCTTTAGTTGGAGCGGCATTTGAGAAGTGCTAATATCAACAAATAACAAATAATTCATAAAATAAGTGGGTTGAGGGGGAATGAAAATAGAGTTGAGGAAAGGTCTATCGCTCTTTTGGCCGATCGCCCTTTTGGCAATTTTCGGTACAACATCAGTTTCTGCACAATCTCTGAGTTTTCCCATTGCTCAACAGATTAATTGCGATCGCCCGCAAGGAGATGCACAAGTCAGAACTTGTATTCGGTTGAGTTATGAGGCCTCGGATAAACGACTGAACGAGGTTTACAAACAACTAACTTCCTCATTGAGCGACGAAGAGCGCTCACTTCTTACGGAAGCACAATTAGGATGGATTAAGTTAAGAGATAAAACCTGTGAATTTGAAGTTTATAAAAGTCGTGGCGGTACCGGTTATGGAGGTTTCCTTAATGAATGTTTGGAGCGCATGACGAAACAGCGCACTGCGGAACTAGAACAATATTTAAAAAAGAGATAAAATAGGAAATATAGTGTACAATACCTGACAACAATAAATAGAAACAAGTATTTATGAAAAGCAGATCGCCCTTCACCCTCACCCTCACCCTAATCTCAGCAATTGTAACCACCACCGTACCAGCAGTTTTCGCCCAGCGACAGCCATCAGCCAACGAAATCTACATCGATAAAAATTGCCAGCGCAATCAGCAACTACCGCAACTTGAAAGATTCACTATCTTTAGCAGAAACGAGTTTACAGCTAACGGTCAAAACTACTGGTTCTACGCCGCCCGCTATCTAGACGGAGCCGTGCTTTTCTGTACCTCAAAACCCAACTTCAACCAACCTAAACCTCTAACAGCAAAACAAATACAATCCCAATTTATTGACAAAATAGTCCGAGACCCCAACAACAAAACAGCCTTTATCATCGCAGTCAGAAACGGAAATGGCCCTGGTGCAACAACCACAAATTACCGCTTAGATTTGAGCAATGTCGATCGCCCAAAAGTCACCTCTCTCTCTCCCTCCTAGAGCGCCGAGAAACCTTAAAAGAAGGCGAATCCCGCGAACACGCCTTCCAAGGACGGGCTGGTCAACCTATTACGATCGACCTCAAAAGCAGAGCATTCGACCACAACATAACACTGTTCGACACCAGCGGCAAAAATATTGCCGAAAAAACAGGCAACTCCCAGAATCGCCGAGAGTCTCAAATCACCGTAAAATTGCCTAGTAACGGCACTTATAAAATAGTTGTTAAAGGAGGCGATCGCACAAGCAAAGGTTCCTACAGCTTAAGCATTAATTCCAATCAACTTTAATTTATATTTTTTTTACATCCACTCAACATCCATCTCTACACATCCGCGTTCATCCGCGTTCATCTGCGGTTAAAAATCCAAATCTTAATTTTTCCCAACAGCCCAAAATCCCAAACTAACATAACAGCAAAAATTGTTAACCAGTGGCGGAACCACCCAAACATCAGCCAAGATAGAAACAACGCCATTCCCGCAATCGCCATGACAGACATCAACCAAATAGCCGCCGCCTTAGAGGGTAAAGACTACAAACAAGCTGCCCAACTCATCAAACAACTACAAAAAGAATCCCCCGAAAATCCGTGGGTGCAATACTACATCGCCCGCTACTACGAACTCACCAACAACCCCGAAAAAGCCCAAACAACCTACAAACAAATACTCCGCGACATCACCAACCCCAAAATCGTCTCCCAGACCCGCCAAGCTATTCAACGGATTGAAAGCGTACAACAAAACCTCCGCCAACAAGCCATACAAACCGCCAAAAACGACCCCAGCAACCTCGAACCGGGACTCCTCATCCTCGAACCAGTTAGCCCCGAAAAAAAACCCGCAGCCATTCAAAATATCAGCAGAATCTTTAAAATCGACGCCTACACAACCCGGATGCAAATCCAAAGCCGCGGCTGGAGACTCTACAAAACAGGCCCGATTGCCGAACTCCGAATTTACGGTCAAGAACTCCTCAACGCCGGCATTCCCGTATTTTGGACAACCCTAAGCGATATTCAAAAAATCCAAATCTTCCGAGTGCAACATTTCCAGTCTCTCTCTTCCCCAGCCGTTGTTTGCAAAGATAAACTCGATCGACTCGGTGCGATCGAATTTAGCTGGTCAGAAGTTAGCCAAAGAGTAGAAGGCTTGTTGCCGATGTTCATCGAAGTCATGGACTACTCGCCCAACCGAAGAAAGGAGCAATTTCGCCACAGAGAAATCAGGCAAGATTACGCTCAAATCTGTGACTTACACATTCCCAGCAGAAACTGCATTCTGCGAATTTGCGACCAAAGTTACGAATTTCAACAAGGAGTGGAATTCACCAAAGCTTCTGCAGATATCCCCACTTCACCGAACCCGAAAAACAAAACATCCAGAGTCAAAAACTCTCCACAGATTCCTCAAAGTACCACCCGAATTAACTGGAATCACTTACTGGAAATATTCGATCGCCAGCTTGACGTTACAGTTTGGTCAGAATTTACGCCCTTTGCCGAGACTGTACTCGATTACACTAATATGTTGAGCAAGATCGAATCTCATATAGAAGTCGAGCGCAAATCAGAAACTCCTTGGGACTCAGCTTTTCAGCTATACAGCGGATTAGCCTTCCTCAGAAATGAAAAAAATAGGGAATAGAATAAAGAGTTAAAATTAAAAATGAGTAATGCCATTTTTTAAATTTTTAACGCCAGCATTTGGAGTTATCAAATGCCCAATTCCCTATTATCAATTCCCAAATTCCTACTTAGTTTTTACCTGACGAGCCATTTCTCGGAAATTGTTCATGCTGGGACCGGGGGTCCGACGAGTTCCAGTTGGTGTCGGCATTAAATTATTAGGAGCAAAAGTCCGATTCGGTTCAGCTTGACTCGGAACTTTGCCGTTAGTTGCAGCAGCAGGTATCTTAGCGGGTTCCGCATTATTAGCAGGAGCACTAGCGACTGGTTCCTTTTCTTTCTTAGACTTTTTCTCTACCTTAGCCTTCTTCGCCGGTTCTGACTTCTCAGACTTAACTGGCTCAACTTTTGCCGGTGCGGCCGCAACAGGCTCAGGCTTCTTGGCAGCAGTCTCAGCCTTCGCAGGCTCAACTTTTGCTGGTTCCTTCGCTCCAGATTCGCCCAAATCTAGGAAATATTCAGACTTTTTCAAGCCCAACACTCTGCCAAAAAAGCCGAAAATACCGCCGAAGAAATTTTTGATAAAACCAAACATTAGACTTACTCCTTTTGTTCTTTTAGAGAAATTTGTACAAGCTTGTCAACAAAGTTAGATTACGAGCTAAGGCAACCTTTGTCTACATTTATTCATCAAAATTTACATTTTGCTGTATCTAAGCTCGCTCATCAAAGCAAGTTATAAGTATAAATACCCGCCCTGCTTTGCACTTATTTACAAGTATCTCAGAATTTGTTAGGGATTCCCACTAATTGTCGATCGTACCTCTATCCGATTCCCTAGCTGTCCTAGTAGGGTTCAAACTCCCTAGGGGAGTGATTTATGCTGTAATCAGCAAGCAATTTTCCAGCAAAATGAACAGTTCGCTCGATCGCAATCCCGTCATCCTGATACACGGCATCTGGGACACAAAGATGATTTTCAGCAAAATGTCCGCCCGCCTCACCGAACTCGGATGGTCAGTCCACAGCATCAACCTCACCCCCAACGACGGTAGCCTCGGCCTCGACTCACTGGCAAAGCAACTCGCAGACTACATCTCTGAAACCTTCGATCCAGAACAATCTTTAGACATAGTAGGCTACAGCATGGGCGGCATCGTCAGCCGCTACTACGTCCAGCGACTCGGAGGAATCAACCGCGTACAGCGTTTCATCACCCTATCTTCCCCCCACCACGGCACCCTCACCGCCTATTCCCTACGCCTACCAGGATACCTGGATATGCGCCCCGATAGTGGCTTGCTGCGCGATTTGAATCAAGATGTGACCATGCTAAAACGCATAAACTTTACATCAATGTGGACGCCATTTGACATAATGATTGTACCGGCGAACAGCTCCCAAATGCCAGTAGGTAAAGAAGTTAAAGTCAACGTTTTGCTACACCGCCAAATGGTGACAGAACTCCTAAGTATTAACGCATTAGTTGAAGAACTAAAAGCACCTATTAAAAATAAAACTCCCACTTAAAAATGAATAGCAATTTCAGTCGCAACCCAGTCTTGCTAATTCACGGAATATTCAGAAAATCGGGAATTTTTTACAAAATGTCTGCCTACCTCACCCAACTGGGATGGTCAGTCTACACCCTCAATCTCTCGCCTCATTGGGGCAACGCCAGCATAGACGAATTAGCCCAACAAATAGCAGATTATATAGAAAAAACCTTTGCGCCCGAACAGCATTTAGATATAGTAGGATTGAGCATGGGCGGTTTAGTAACTCGCTACTACCTGCAAAGGTTAGGCGGCATTAACCGAGTGCAGCGCTTTATTGCCATATCTTCTCCTCACAGCGGTACTTGGACGGCTTACACTCTCTGGGGAAAAGGCTGCATCCAAATGCGTCCTGGCAGTGCTTTTCTGGAAGATTTAAATCGAGATGCAGCCTTGTTGGAAAAGCTCAATTTTACTTCGATTTGGACAGATTGGGATTTCATCATCGTACCCGCTTCTAGTTCCCAAATATCGGCGGCCAAAGAAGTAAAATTGTCCGTATTCGCCCATGCCATGATGGCGAGGCATTCCAGCAGTTTAAAAGCTGTGGCTGAAGCACTTTCAGAACCATTAAGAAATCAATAGACTTATTGCATAAATCTTTGATTAATAAGAAACCGCCGATGAAACGCAGAGGCATTTCAAGATTGTTTGCGAAGGCATATAATTCAAGTATAATGATTAACTTGTAGGGTGCGTCAGCAGAGAACTTCTTAATTACCGAAAAATCACACTCTGCTGACGCACCAGAATCATGATTAAAAATTGTAGATCAAAGTTCAAGGTCTCCGATTCCTCTGTGGAGCCAATTCTTCAATCTAAAATCTAAAATTTAAAATAGACTGACGCACCCTAAGAGGCTACTACTAAACTGTATCGCCAACTTCCGCGTATTCGCTGCGCCCAAAAATTGCTTCAGCCTCACAGTAATACTTGAATTCCAGTATATTGTGGAAAGGATCTTCTAAGAAGAAAGTACGGTGTTCTGTAGGCAAACCGACAAATCGCCGTCTCGGTTCTTGATAGAAATTTAACTTGTTTTGCTGGGCTTTTGCTAGCAACGCTTCCCAGTCAGCTTCGGAAGTAAAAATTAACCCAAAATGCCGGGGATAGATGCCTCGCTGAGGCGTCAAAGGTTCGCGGCTGACGTGGGCGACAATTTGATGGCCGCACAAACCCATAATCGCAGAATTCGGCGATTCGCGACCTAGTTCGCAGCCGAGCCCGTCTACGTAGAACGCTTTTGTTTGGGCAATATCGGTGACGGGGAAGGCAAGATGAAATAAAACTTGGCTCATGGAGGTACTAAATGCAGAATTCAGAATTGTTCTTTAATTATCTATCTTGGTCTAATCCTTGGTTGGTGGCGATCGCCCTAAATACAGTTTTAATCGCGATCGCCACCATTGCTCCTAAAAAATTGCTCACTCCCGCTGGCCAATTTCACGGCTGGGTATTGGGCGTCCTCATCTGGGGCTGTTTGGGATGGCAAGGCTATGCTGTCGTGATGTTTTACTTTCTTGTCGGATCGGGAGTTACCCGCATCGGCAAAGCCCAAAAAGAAGCAGAAGGCATAGCCGAAAAGCGTTCAGGGGCCCGAGGCCCAGAAAATGTCTGGGGTTCGGCTTTAACCGCTACTCTTTGCGCTTTGGGAGTTTTGGCATTATCTATTTTAGGAGATACAGGTAAGATTTCTGTGCCACCAGATGCTATTTCCCTGTTATTGCTGGGTTACGCGGCGAGTTTTTGTACCAAACTTTCCGATACCAGCGCCAGCGAAATCGGCAAAGCTTACGGGAAGCGGACTTTTTTGATTACCAGCTTGCAGCCTGTACCTAGAGGTACGGAAGGGGCCGTAAGTTTGGAGGGAACAATCGCGGGTATTGTCGGCTCAATTCTGATTGCGCTTTTGAGTTGGGCCGTCGGTTTAATTGACTTGACAGGAATTCTTTTTTGTGTTATAGCCGCTTTTATTGCCACGAACATCGAGAGTGTGATTGGGGCGACGGTGCAATCAAAGTTTGAGTGGCTGACCAACGAGGTAGTAAATTTTTTCAATACACTCATAGGAGCGATCGCTGCGATCGTTTTGGCGGCGACCTGGAGAGCTTTTTTAGCTTAGTTAATCCTGGACGCATTCGCTACTCAAGAAACCGGGTTTCTTACGATTATTCAAGGCATTAACGCAATATTTTTCGAGAGAAACCCGGTTTCTGCCTCCAGGATTAGTTATTAACTATTAGTCATTAGTCTCAAGCAATCCACTCATGACTAATGATTAATAGCTAATCAAACTAAGCGTCGTCTTGCGGCCCAAAAACCATTTGTAAAATCATCGTCGGTTCGCCCCGCTTGTGATAGCGATCGGCCCAATTGCGAATAATCTCATCTAATTCCTCAAGGGCTTGGTCGAGGCGTTCCGGCGGAATATCCAAAGTCTCCATAATTCGCATCACCTTCGGTTGTTTGTCCGCCCAATCCTTCATCAGCCGGAAATATCTAGCCGTATCCTCCACCATAGTAAATGTTCGCTCTTCCTGCTCTGCCGGAGAGTAAGTAGCGCGGGTGAGGGCATAAAACGGCATTCCCCAAGGAGAATCAATGCGAGTCACTGTCCCAGAATAGATCAAGCGCCGCTTGATATGTTCTGCTAGAGCTTCGCTCAAAGGCATTCGCCTTTCTGGAGACAGATCTTCTTGCGATCGCCTGTGCAGAAACTCGATCAACTCCATAAATTGAAAAGAATTTATCAGTTGAGCGTCAGGCGGATTAGGAGGAATTTTGCCTTCGAGATATTTTTTTTCATCGACAGTCAAATTGTTTCCCGGAATGCGAGGGCGTCCCGGCAACCAACCATACTGTTCCAGCCAGACATAAGGAAACTGAATCAAATATCTAGGTTCTTGGGAACCCAACATTTTCAGCAATTTTCCCTTAGTCAGAGCTTCCCGGACTTCTTCAACAATCACCTTCACCCGTTTAGGCTCAATGTGATGCAAATGTCCGGTCATCCGCAGGTTGTTGTCCTGCTCCATATAAGTCATATAAATGGCACACTTAGCCGCCGTTGCGGCCGCGTCTAGAAACGCCCCGTGCCTGTGCCCACTGGTTCTCATGGCGCTAAACGCCAGATATAGCATGATCTGATCCATTGCGCTAGGGCTGAGGCTTTTGACCAGATCTAAAGAGTCATTTTTCATCACTATCCCCGAAATAGCCAAACTAGGAGGCATCTTGTCGTCCTCCTTTAAATTATTGCGAGAGCGCCGAATCAAGCATAGCCGACTGTCGCCGGAAAGCTTGCCAGCTACCCTAATATTCAGGTTAGTTAATTTCCCTGAGGTAACAGGGGCATGGGCTTAAAGGCGATCCACACCGCATAAGTGGTTCTTATTGGTGGCTAATTTAAGTAGATTGCTGCACCCTCTGCGCTGACAGTTTACCTATATATAAGTTAGTTATCGCAAGTTAATTATAGTGCAGCCGTTGAAAATTAAACCCCACTTGCGGCGGGGAGAACGTAAATAACTGTTGCGATCGGAGGAATTTGAGGCGAATCCGAGCTGATAATTTTTGAATAGTCATGGATGCCAAAACCGATTCGATCGACTACAATAAGGGGGGGAGGGCGACGGATATGGGTTGAAAAACCCGGATGAGCCCATGCCTGTGGGTAATTCCTGTTTAATGGGAGAGTTTTCAAGACAAAACCGCCACATACTAGAATCTATCTCTAGGTAGATGGCGGTTCCCGGTTGATATGCTACCATTATTTACACAAAAAAGAATCTCCTAATAACTGTCAACAAAAATTGCAGTCAACAAAAAGTGTAGTTGTCGCTTAACCTGAAAAACTAGAATCCCAGAAAATCCGATCGAGCGATCGAATAAACGGCCCGAAGCAACTCAGTTGTGGTAATCACTTGTGTCCAGTGGCATTAGAAATCTTGTAGCGGATGAGTGTAAACATTAGACTCAGTAAAATTCCTGCGTTCGCCGCGCCTCTTACGAGCGGGCTCGCCCTTTTGTTGAGTTTGGGCTGACAACATATATTGGGCGGTGGCAGTTTCGAGAATGGAGAGTGGAGATTCAAAAGCTTGAGCGGCGCTGGCACTCAAGGTAATGCCCAACAGGCTCAGTAAAGCAATTGCAGTGTAGGTTTTCATGGGTAGTATTCGTCTCAGTATCTATTTAGAGATACGACATTTACCCAGGCCGATCAGGATGAATTTCCCTGAAATTATCAAACTATAGAATCTGGAATCAGGAATCAGAAGGAAGAAGAAGAAGGAAAAAGGAAGAAGGAATCAGGCTTTAGTTAAGCTATCGCGCATTTAAATTGTCTCCTAAAATCCTTGTATAAAAAGCAGAAAATTATCTTTCCCTCTCCCTTTCTCACCCTCTACCCCTCCCGAAGCAACAGACACTTTAGATGCGTAGCCTCTGATCTATGAGATCTGTCAGAAGTCGATGTAAAATGGAATAAATAAAATCTCTGGCTTCAGTAATAATAAAAAAAATCCTAATTGCACTACCCAGAAGGTTGCAATAATATACAAAACCGCCAAATACGAGATTCAATCTCTCGATAGATGGCGGTTTAAGGTTTATATGCTATCATCACTTACATAAAAGAAGATCCTAAGGACTGTAAACAAGAAATGCAGTTGCCTTGGAAACCTGAAAAACTAGCATCCCAGGAAATCAGATTGAGCGCTCGACACGGGCGGCAGAAACTAACTCAATAACGGAAACCGCTTTCGGCCAATGTCATTAAAATGCTTGTAGTTGATGAGTGTAAAGATTAGGCTCAATGAACTCTCGGCGTCCGCTGCCTCTTTCTGGAGAACGATCGCCCTTTTGTTCGGTTTGGGCGGATAAAATGTATGGAGCGGTGGCAACTTCGAGCAGTCCGACGAGGGATTCCAAAGCTTGAGCGGCGCTGGCACTCAAGGTAATGCCCAACAGGCTCAGTAAAGCAATTGCAGTGTAGGTTTGCATGGGTAGTATCCGTGTCAGTGTCTATTACGTGATACGGACTTGCCCCGATCGATCAGGATAAATTTCTGTGAATTTTTCGGATCTCTGCAAAAAACCTTACCTCTTCAATTCTACGGATTCCGCCAGCAGCCAAGCACCTGCCGAATTCAGCCTGCCCCATACTGTCAGAGGCTTTTCGGTTTCGCAATTGTGTAAAAATCTGTCGGTTTCCGAGTCCAAAGTCACGAGTTGCCAAGTTTGACCGACTAAGGATGCGGGGCTTGTCAGCGTTAGTGTCCAGTCTTGTTCGTCCAGCCGACGGAAAATGCCAGAAAATTGGCTGTGGGTATTTGTGGTTTGACTGCTTTGTTTCTCTACAGACTCCTGACATTCGCCGCTGGCGGGATATGCTTGAGGTCGATCGAGATAATAGCGTTGCCAATCCAGCCAGTCCGATCGCCCCCGTGTCAAATTAAATAAAGGAATAACTGCCGCACTCGCCTCGGAATCT
Organism: Microcoleus sp. FACHB-61; assembly: GCA_014695295.1. GTDB lineage: Bacteria > Cyanobacteriota > Cyanobacteriia > Cyanobacteriales > Microcoleaceae > Microcoleus. The sequence continues at coordinate 78,878 of JACJNY010000061.1, forward strand.
TGCAGCAAAGCTTCCTGCAAAACTCTCACCGGCAACTCCCGGGGCTGACATCCAGATTCCGCGCACAAAGCCGCCGCCATCCCCGCCGCCTGTCCAATATTCATTACCGTCGGTTGCAAGCGAGTTGCACCGTTGGCGATGTGAGAGACGGAAATATTTTTTTCGCAGACTAGCAAACCGTCTGTACTCGCAGGAATTAGCGCGCTGTAAGGAATGGTAAACGGAGTTCCCGTCCAGCGGCCGCCCCAGCGGATCGATTTGGGCTGCAAGGGAATGGCGCCAGTGGTGTAGTGGTGGTCATTGGCATAGTTGCCGATCGCAATTGTTTCACAAATGCCCTCAGAATTTATCGGCAACTTCGCGACTCTTCCACCGACAACAGGCAAAATATCTTGTTCTCTGACTGTACTTATCCCTCGCAAGCGGCGACTTTCTCGGTAGTAAGGATGTAAGGCAAAGGAAGAAAGAAGGGAAGAATTTTGTTGATTTTCGATCATTGAAATCGGGAAAATGTTCTGTGCAAGGCCGTAGCGGGGGCCGAGTTGCGTTTGAATGAAGCGGGCGAAACTTTGAGTGTGCCAGAGACTTTCTTGGAGGAATTCTTGTCGAGATGCTTCAGATGCAATTAGTCGATCGACTCCTTCACCATAATCATTACCTCGAATCGGCCAATTAATCATCAACAATCCGCCCGGAAGCCTGCCGTAATTGAGAAATTGCTCAGGAGTGTAACCGTCCCAAGCACCAGTAAATCGATCGGGATTGTCAATAGGCGGCGCGGGAATTTCTGGCGCAACTGCACCTTTACCAAAATCCTGCATAATTGCCACCCAAGTCGGAGCTTGCACCGAATAGTGCTCTGTAAGAGCATTAGAGGCAGCCGGCGCGCTGGGTTCTCCCCACTCGGCTTGGAATTCCCAACCCCAGCGGTGCCCAACTTCCGCTAAAGCTAGCAAATCTCCCAATTCCGTTGCATCCAAAGTGATTTTGGCCGAAACCGTAAAATCTACAAACCGGACGCCAGCAATGCGAGAGCCTTCCATTAGCACATCTTGAGCTTTTTGTCCAGAAATCCAGTGCAAGTTCGGCAAACATTTAACCCAATCAGCAAAAATTTCAGCACCGGTGCGGGGATCGTAAGTAAAAAAACTGACCCAGCCCCAATCCAAACCTCCCGGCTGTCGCTGCTGGAGTTCCCGGAGAAACGCGCCCCACAAACCGGTTTGAAAAGCTACTAATTCATTGCCATCAGGGGCCGAAACGCCAGCCGAAGTCAGCATTCCTCCCAGCCAGGGGAATTCGCTTACTAAAATAGTTTTGGCACCTCGGCGGGCTGCTTGCACGGCAGCAGCGGTGCCGCCGGTGCCGCCACCGACTACCAAAACATCTGCTTTCAAAACCGAAGACATAGGCAATACTATTTGAGATTTTAGGTTTATTGCGAAAGGCTCAGTCAGGCGATCCGTGCCGTGAACCCTGCGGATAGATGTTCGGCGTTTGCCATTGTGTCATAATGTAAGCTAAGGTGTTTCCTGCGCACCCTGCGGATAGATGTTCGGCGTTGGCGATCGCGAATTGAATTTTACTGTGTAAAGACTTGAAAAATAATAAATCGGGAATTATGCAGCGAGCGCACAATTCTGTTACTAAATGACTGCAGGAGCGATCGCAACTTTTGATTTCTCATTTTTTGCGCGCAAATATTGCCAATATGACACAGCGAATAACGATAATAGAAAAAAGGGAACCGCATCTATAAAGTTTTACGTCTTAATAATTTCTAAGTTACTAATTAACGGCTGAAAATGGAAAAAGGTTTTATTTTGTGGTTCACCGGGCTGAGCGGCTCCGGCAAGACAACTCTCACCAAAGCTCTCGAACCTGAATTGAAAGCAAGAGGTTGCAAAGTTGAAATATTAGATGGAGATGTCGTTCGCACCAACTTGTCAAAAGGTTTGGGATTTAGCCAAGAAGACCGAGATACTAATATTCGGCGGATTGGATTTGTAGCTCACCTGCTGAGCCGTAATGGAGTAGTCGCAATGACCGCAGCTATTAGCCCCTACAGAGCAATTCGCGACGAAATTAGGGCAATGGAGCCAAATTTTGTTGAAGTATATGTCACAGCGCCGTTAGAAGTGTGCGAAGTTCGCGATGTCAAGGGACTATACGCTAAGGCCAGAGCAGGAGAAATTAAGGGTTTTACGGGAATAGACGATCCTTATGAAGAACCGCTCAATCCTGAGATTATTTGTTACACAGAGCGAGAAACTGTGGAAGAGAGTGTTAAAAAAGTTCTGACCAAGTTAGAACAGTTGGGTTACATTTGATGTTGGCGGGGTTGGATGAGGATAGGGGCAAAAAGCGATGGTGGTAAAAAGTTCTTCGCACGGCGTGCAACTAGAAAAAGAATCTCACCCTTCTGTCCCCTTCGCGGAGAGGGAAGGTGAAGAATTTCTCCCCTTTCCTGCAAGGAAAGGGGCTGAGGCAGAGGTTTCCAGCAAAAGCTGCAAGCTCAGTTATTGGGCAAGCAATGCTGTCAAAAATTTGATTTTCAAAAGTTTAACGGTGTCAGTGCTGGCGGCGGTGGGTTCATCTCCTGCGGCGGCCCAGTTTTTGCCTCCTCCTCCTCCTCCCCCTCCTGCTTCGGGTTCTCCTGTTCCTGTACCGGTACCCGCAGCGCCGAGATTTCCCGAATTTCCGGCAAGTTCACCTTCAAGTGTACGATCGGAAGTTTACACTTTGGGAGCGGGCGATCGCATTCAAATGGACATCTTCAACGTCCCGGAATACAGCGGCCCCAACGGTCAACACCAAGTACAGGCCGACGGTTCCCTGAGTTTGCCCTTAATTGGCAGCGTTTCGGTGTACGGGATGACCTTAGAACAAGCTTCTAATGCTGTTAAAGACCGATACGGCAAATACCTCAAACGTCCTTGGATTACCCTGAAACTGCTAGCGCCGCGTCCTTTGCAAATTGCGATCGCGGGCGAAATCAACCGCCCCGGAGCTTATACAATATCCTCAGCAGCAGGTCCCGGAGGCACAGCAGAGCAAATGGGAACTCAAATGCCAACGATATCGCGGGCTCTGCGAATGGCCGGCGGAATTACGCAGTCAGCAGACGTGCGGCAAATCAAAATCCGCCGCCCTCAGCGCAACGCACCGGAACAAATTATTAGTGTGGATTTGTGGGAATTATTGCAAAACGGCGATTTGCGAGCCGATATGACTTTGCGCGACGGCGATACTATATTTATTCCCACTGTAACTAGCCTCAACCGCCAAGAAGCACCGACTTTAGCAGTAGCTAATATTACCGGACAAAGCACTCAACCAATTAATATTGCTGTGGTGGGCGAAGTAGCTCGCCCCGGTACTTATACTTTGGCAAAAGAGGCTCAAAGTAGGGTACAAGAGAATGAAATGGGTGCAAATTCTGGTTTATTTGCTGCCAGCGAAACAAACGGCGGGGAAAGTGTTTTGCAGCAAACTGTAACGAGGGCAATTAAAATGGCGGGCGGCATTACGCCGGTAGCTGATATCAGACAAATAAAAGTTCGCCGCCTGACGCGGGCGGGTACAGAACAAATTATTGATGTGAATTTGTGGCAACTTTTGGAAGGGGCAGATGTATCCCAAGATTTAGCGCTGCAGCAGGGAGATACGGTAATAGTTCCCAAAGCCGAAAATCTTGATGAAGTCCAAGACGAACAAGTGGCTAATTCTAATTTTTCACCGGATACGATTAAGGTGAACATTGTCGGAGAAGTCGTGAAACCCGGAGCGATTGCGGTGCTGCCCAACACTACTTTAAATCAAGCGCTGGTAGCAGCGGGAGGTTTTAATAAAGCGCGGGCCCAAATGGATTCGGTGGATTTAATTCGCCTCAATCCTAACGGCACTGTTTCGCAGCTAAATGTTAAGGTGAATTTTTCCGCAACAGCCAATGAAGAAACTAATCCCAAACTGCAAAATAATGATGTAATTATGGTAAGGCGATCGGGCCGCGCTACGTTCTCCGATAATGTAGGTGGGACTCTCGCTCCTTTAAGCCCGCTGTTAGGAATATTTCGGTTGTTCAATATTTTTCAGTGATTTGAATAGACTAGGCTTAAGGCCTCAGAAACCCGCTTTCTAGAAAAATTTTCGGTTGGCTAACGAAATATCTAGGAATCAACCTGGTTTCTGAAACGGCGCAAACGGTACAGACGGTTAAACTAATAAGTTGTAGAAATCAAATGAAACCAGGGAAAAAATCTCAATTAGCACTGTTTAATAGCCCTAAAAAAGCCGCAGATATGCAAACAATATCTTCCGTGCTTTATGAAGAAGATCAATTTTTAGGCAGAGACCAAACAGAGGAAGAAGAGTTAAGTTTTTGGGAAGTTTGCCGCCGTCGCTCCATCTTAGTCATCGGCGTAGCAGCGGCAGTGACGACCGGGGTTTTCGCCTGGACGCTGAATCAAAAAAGCGAGTACGAAGGGCGCTTTCAATTATTAGTAGAACCCGCAGTTACGCAAAATACTTTAGCAAAAATATACTCCGGTGAGCTGAAACTGCAACCAGCGGCCCCGGCGACGGCAGAAAAGGGCGGTTTTGACTACGAATCGCAAATTCAAGTTTTGCAAAGCCCGCAAGTTATGTCGCCGATAATTAAAGAGTTGCAGGCAAAATATCCCGAAATAAATTACAACTACCTATTGAACCAAAAAGCAGATTATTTGCCGTTTACTCAGCAAACCAGGCTGTCAATTAATCGGTTCAAAAATACCAAGATTATCGAAGTTAGATATCGGGATTATGACCCGAAAAAAATTCAGTTTGTTTTGGGAAAAGTGGCGCTAGGCTACCGCAACTACAGCGTGCAAGATACCACAACTCAAATTAGTCAGACTTTGGATTTTGTAAAATCGCAAATTCCTAACCAGCAAAAGCGCCAACAAGCTCTGCAAACAGAAATTCAAAAGTTGCGGCAGCAGTACAATTTCATCGACCCGCAAATTCAAACCCAACAACTCGCCCAGCAAATCAGCCAACTTCAAACGCAAAGATTGGATGCGCAAACGCAGCTCAATCAGCAGAGATTGCTCTATTCCAATCTGCAAAATCAGCTCGGATTAAACCAGAAGCAAGCGCTGATGGCCTCGGCTCTGAGTCAAGCTCCCCGCTATCAAGCGATGCTGACTCAATTGCAGCAATTAGAAGGGCAAATTGCGATTAACTCGGCTACGTTTACAGACCAAACTCCGCAAATGCAATTGTTGCGAGAACAGCGCAAAAACCTAGTTCCTTTGCTGAAGAAAGAAGCCCAACAGGTTCTGGGAACTGATTTGGCTAAGGTAAATTCGCAAGTGCTGGCTTTTCAAGATCCGGTGCGGATTAAGTTAATCGAGCAGTTTATCGGTACTGCTAATTTAATTCAGGTGCTGGGCGTGCGGAATCAAGTTTTGGAACAAGCTGCTAAGCAGTTGAATCAATACTCTCAAGGATTACCCGTGATTTTGCGGCGCTATTCGGATTTGCAGCGCGAGTTGGATTTAACTAACAATACGCTGAATGGTTTGCTGGCAAAACAGCAAGCTTTGCAGCTTGAATCTGTGGGTAAAAAAGAGGTGGCTTGGGAAATTATTGCTAAGCCGGAAATTCCCCGCTATAAAAATGGCGAGTTGATGGCTGTTGCTCCGATTATGCCTTTGAATTTGGCTTTGGGGGGATTGGCTGGTTTGCTGTTTGGTATGCTGGCGGCGCAGTTGGCGGAACGGTTTAATAATAAAACGGTGTTCCAAACCCCAGAGGATGTCAAACATTCGATTCGGCTGCCTTTGTTGGGGGTGATTCCTGCTAGCGATAAAATTTTGAGACTTCCTCCTGCTGAGACAAGTCCCGTGGATGTGGCAAGTTCGCCGGTGCCGACGGATGCTTTTCAAGAAGCTTTTCGATCGCTCAATGCTAATATTCGGTTGCTAAACGTTGATACTCCGATCAATTCTTGTGTAATTACTTCTTGTCAAGTAGCTGACGGCAAGTCTACTGTAGCAGTAAATTTGGCGCGAGCGGCGGCTGCAATGGGCCAGCAAGTGCTGTTGGTGGATGCGGATTTACGGCGGCCGCAGGTGCACGAAATGCTGGGTTTACCGAATTGGCAAGGCCTGCACAATGTGATTGCTGAGGATGTGGATGTGGAAGAGGTGATTGTACGATCGCCCCGCGATGAAAATTTGTTTGTGTTAACTTCCGGCCCGGTTCCTCTCGATCCCACAAAGGTGCTTTCTTCCAAGAAGATGCAGCATTTAATGGCATCGTTGTCAAGTCATTTTGACTTAGTTATTTACGATACTGCACCGCTTTTGGGTTTGGCGGATGCGAATTTGTTGGCGGCTCACACTAACGGATTGATGCTGGTAGTGGGGCTGCATCAAACTGAGCGGGAGGCGCTGGTGTTAGCTTTTGAAGATTTGAAAATGGCGGGGATTCCGCTGTTGGGAATGGTGGCAAATAACGATAAAGGCAGCAGGTATTACTATCAGTCTTACGTGCAGGATTACATTCAGGAAAAGTCTGTTTGAGGAAGAGGACTTGAGAAATGTAGAGTGGAACAGGCATCTTGCCTGTTAAGCGAGAATGCTGCAAGATGTCGGTTTTAATTTTTAACTTTGTATCCAAGTCTCGCTCCCCCTCGCGTCCCCCTTTTTAAGGGGGACTTTAAGAGATGATTCGGATATTGAAATCCCTGCATAGAGTCAAACGAAGTCCGCACAACGCAAGACTAAGAGATTCAGTTAACGAATTTTCTTAAGATTTGCGATCGAGATTGTGAAGTATAATTAAAAGTAGAGAGATTTAAACAAATCCGACACTTGCCAATTGGCAAGACCTGAAAACGTGGCTGGCAAATTCCCATTTTGTAATACCTTGATACAACTCCCCGCCTAGCTTAGATACTAGAGGGGAGTTTTGTGTTTTTCATGCAGGAGAGGAAACAATGGCTATTGCTACTATCAACCCGGCAACGGGAGAAACGCTAAAAACTTTCGAGGCGATCGCGGATGAGGTAATAGAAGCTAAGCTGGAATTAGCACAGCAAGCTTTTAACAAATACCGCCACCTGCCGTTTGAGCAGCGAGCTCTGTGGATGCAGAAAGCGGCAGACATCTTGGAGCGCGATCGCGAAATTTACGCTGAAATGATGAGCCTGGAAATGGGCAAAACGCTCAAATCTGCGATCGGCGAAGTGGAAAAATGCGCCTTAGTTTGCCGCTATTACGCCAAAAATGGCGCTCAATTTATGGCAGACGTACCGGCAACCACTGACGCTAGCAGCAGCTTTGTGCGCTATCAACCGCTAGGGGCTATTTTAGCCGTCATGCCGTGGAATTTCCCATTTTGGCAAGTTTTTCGGTTTGCAGCGCCGGCCCTGATGGCGGGCAATGTGGGCTTGCTCAAACACGCTTCCAACGTGCCGCAGTGCGCTTTGAAAATCGAAGAAATTTTCGCGAAAGCTGGCTTTCCCGAAGGAGTTTTTCAAACTTTGTTAGTGGGCGCCGACAAAGTAGCTGATATCGTTGCGGACGATCGCATCAAAGCAGCAACCCTCACCGGTAGCGAACCAGCAGGTGCTAGTTTAGCAGCCAATGCGGGCAAAAGCTTGAAAAAAGTTGTACTGGAATTAGGAGGAAGCGACCCCTTTATAGTGATGTCCAGTGCTGATTTAGCAGCAGCTTTATCAACTGCTGTGACATCCCGGATGCTCAATAACGGTCAATCTTGCATCGCCGCCAAACGCTTTATTTTAGCAGAAGATATCGCTGACGAATTCATCAAAGGATTTGTCGAAAAAATCGAGCAATTAAAAGTAGGCGATCCGATGTTGCCCGAAACCGATATCGGCCCTTTAGCTACTCCCGCCATCCTCAAAGACTTGGACAATCAAGTGCAAGCTTGCATCCAATCGGGAGCAAAACTTCTGACAGGCGGCCGCCCATTGTCAGAGAATGCCGGCAATTTCTACTTGCCAACTATTCTGGCAGACATTCCCCCGGATGCTGCTGCCCGTCAAGAAGAGTTTTTTGGCCCGGTAGCTTTAGTATTCCGGGTTGCAGGCATTGATGAGGCGATCGAACTCGCAAACAGCACATCTTTTGGGTTGGGTGCGACGGCTTGGACTACAGTAAGAGAAGAGAGCGATCGGTTTATTTCCGAACTAGAAGCAGGCGCCGTATTTATCAACGGCTTAGTAAAATCAGACCCCAGATTGCCCTTTGGCGGCATCAAACGCTCCGGTTACGGACGCGAATTGAGCATCCAAGGAATGCACGAATTTGTCAACATTAAAACAGTGTGGGTAAAATAAGCAAAACTCGATACACTGCTCGTAAAAATATCAATTAATCTGCGTTAATCCGCGTGTGTCTGCAGTTAACAAACATTAATTGAGATTTTTACGAGATTTTGAGCAAGAGAAAAAATCCACACTTACAGAGGGAAAAAACGGAAATGAACACTGCTGAACTACTCGTAAAATGTTTAGAAAACGAAGGCGTGGAATACGTCTTCGGACTTCCAGGCGAAGAAAATTTAGAAGTTCTAGAAGCCTTGAGGAACTCTTCAATTAAATTTATTACTACTCGTCACGAACAAGGCGCCGCCTTCATGGCAGACGTTTACGGCCGCCTCACCGGCAAAGCCGGCGTTTGTTTGTCCACCTTGGGGCCGGGCGCAACTAACTTAATGACAGGAGTTGCTGATGCCAACTTAGACGGCGCTCCTTTAATAGCCATTACCGGACAAGTCGGCACAGACCGAATGCACATTGAATCGCACCAATATTTAGATTTGGTCGCCATGTTTGCGCCAGTTACTAAGTGGAATGCTCAAATTGTCCGGCCCAGCACGACGGCAGAAATCGTCCGCAAAGCCTTTAAAGTAGCTCAAAGTGAAAAGCCGGGAGCAGTTCATATTGACTTGCCAGAAAACATCGCAGCAATGGCTAGTGAAGGACATCCGCTAACCAAAGACAACCGCGAAAAAACTTTTGGCGCTTACCAAAGCCTGAATAAAGCCGCTGTGGCAATTTCTAAGGCAAAAAGTCCTCTGCTGTTAGTAGGAAATGGCACTATCCGCGCTAATGCCAGCGAAGCTTTGACACAATTTGCTACTCGATTGAATATTCCCGTAGCTAATACTTTCATGGGCAAAGGCGTAATTCCTTACACTCATCCTTTGGCGCTATGGACGACGGGATTGCAAAAACGCGATTACATTAGCTGTGCTTTTGAAGAAACGGATTTAGTGATTGCTGTGGGCTACGATTTGATTGAATATTCCCCGAAAAAGTGGAATCCAGAGGGGAAAATTCCGATTATTCATATTGGAGCTCTGCCAGCAGAAATTGACAGCAGTTATATTCCTCTGGTAGAAGTTGTGGGGGATATTTCTGATTCCCTGAATGAAATTTTGCAGCGTGCCGATCGCATGGAGAAAATAGACCCTTTTGTTAAGCAATTGCGGGCGGATATTCGCGCTGGGTACGAACAATATGCAGCCGACGACGGTTTCCCGATCAAGCCGCAAAAACTCATTTACGATTTGCGGCAAGTCATGGGCCCGGAAGATATTCTCATATCTGATGTGGGAGCTCACAAAATGTGGATCGCGCGGCACTATCATTGCGATCGCCCGAATACGTGTTTGATTTCCAACGGATTTGCGGCGATGGGAATTGCGATTCCGGGTGCGGTGGCTGCAAAGCTCGTTTATCCCGATCGCAAAGTAGTAGCAGCCACCGGAGACGGTGGCTTTATGATGAATTGCCAAGAGTTAGAAACTGCTTTGCGAGTCGGTACTAATTTTGTGACGCTGATTTTTAATGACGGCGGTTACGGGTTAATTGAATGGAAGCAGCAAGATCATTTTGGTCATTCAGATTTCGTAAAATTTGGCAATCCTGACTTTGTGAAATTCGCCGAAAGTATGGGTTTAAAAGGCTATCGAGTGGAAGCTGCAACGGATTTTATTCCGATTCTGAAAGAAGCCCTTGCTCAAGATGTCCCTTGCGTGATTGACTGTCCGGTAGACTACCGGGAAAATGCGCGTTTCAGTCAATTATCTGGGGATATGAGTTGCAATTTGTAAGAGTAGCCCGAAATCAGGAAACGGCAGTGCCGTTTCCCTACGATTAATCTGGCGATGGTTAGATCCTTAAAGTGCGGGTAATTATTTTGGGGTAGGGAAACGGCATTGCCGTTTCCTCCATCGCCGTGTTGTTGATGGTTATATGCGATCGCACGATCGCGCTTTTTGACAATTTGGGATGTAAGGGCGATCGCGATTTTGTAGTAACTAGGATATCAGAAGCTAGGGAGCGAGCTTATATCTCTGGTAAGTTCAAACTTAATTGGTAATCTTGATCTAGGTTAGAAGGTAAGCCTATTTTAGAAAAGAACTCATTAGAGAAGTTTAGAGAAGATTCCACAGCCCACTTAGCGCAACCATATCCCAGACACCGGTGCGGGAAGAAAAGGCTTCCTTCTCGTGTCATTGGGTTAAGCTTTTTGATTTTATTCTCTAACTTTTGCCTTAATTTTTCATTAAGCGTCTGATTATAACTTTCTCCAGTTCCAATCCACTCAGGTTTATAGTGGATTAAAGCATTCCGTAGGGAAATGAGTGAAGCAGCAGATTGATAAGGTTCTGCTCCTCTATCAAAGCTTTCTGATTTCACTATATAAAGAGCCTTTTCGTATTTTTCTATAAGTTGTAATCTTCGTTCATTAGCCCACTCTTCATTCATTTTTTCGGCAAGATCAGGACTCCATTCATTAGAACGGAAAATATATTCTACATTCGTAAACAATTCGTTGATTGTAGCCTCAAGATAGCAGACCGCAGTGATTATGGAACCGATGACATACGATCTATGTTCGTCACGCAACTCTGACGAAGGTTGGCTGTCATCATACTTATCTTCTTTTTCATAACTTAACTTTGCAAAGTGAGCTGCTGCTTTAATATGGCTAAATGATAACTGATGACTCACTTCAATAGAACTAATGTCCATGTTAGAGTGATCTGTGTTAATATTGGCGCTTAGAGGATAGTCGGTCATAGCTATTTTATGAGTAAAAGATGGGTTGAAAATCTTGGTTGAAAGTTCATGGATAAAATCAAGGAGTTTCAGTTTTAATTCTGTTGCTTATTAGCGTGTAGTTGTTCTGATAATCAGCAAGCTTTTCTTTAGCTTGAGCTTCCACAAATGTACCTTGAGGAATAGAACTTAACAAGTTGATCGCCTGCTGCAATTTTGATTGAGCATTCTGCCAGACTTCTTTAGGATGAGGTGGATTATTCACCATGAGGGCAGCTTCCCCTGCTAGTTTTTGGGCGGCTTCTAAATTAGTGGCTGCTTTCTGTTCAGTGACAATTCTATTAGTAATCGCCTGATAGTTAGTTCGATAAACACTTAGCTTTTCTTGAGCTTGAGTTGCAACAGCCGAATTGTCTGGAATTGCCTCTAACAATTTGATTGATTCCTGCCACTTCCCTTGTACTTGCTGCCAATTTTCTAGTGGATGAGGTGGATTTTGAGTCATAACGGCAGCTTCCATTGCTAGTTTTTGAGCTGCTGCTAAATTTGTTGCTGTTGGGTCTGGCTGAGGAATGGGTGTTAAGGTGGGTGAAGCTTCAGAATTTGTTTTTTGCTCTCCAACATTTAGAGGAATTCCCGAATTTGGTATTGTCTGCTGACTCCGTGAAATTTGAAAGGTAGTTTTCCAGCCGACAAAACCCAAAACTGCTAGAGTCAGTGTGGATAGTATAAGTATCCAGCCACTTCTACCCCCGCGTCTTTGCTCTGAAGACATGGTACGGTCAATAGAATTTAGAGATTCTCCTGTCTGTGTGGATCTTTCACTTTGCTTACGACTAGGTTTTTTTTGTTCCTTGCGACGGCGTTCTTTTTCTAGGTGCTTAAGAGATTGTTCAGCCTCTCCTCTTAACCTATTAGCCCGGTCAATTAAAGCATTAGCTTTTTCTTTTAAAGATACACATTCATTCAAGATAATTCCTAATGTTGTAGTTTGACCCTCATAAGATATAATAAGCCCATGCTCTTCATCAAACCATTCTATCGCAAACACTGATTCCCCAAAGTAAGATATAAAAGCTTTTATGCGCTCAATAGGCTCGACATTACGTTCAAGATTTTGTACGATACTATCCAGTTTTGGCTGAACCTGTTTTAGCTGTTCTTGAGCTACCTTTATTTGCTGAACCTGTTGCCTTAAACTTTGCTCTTCATCAAAGTCTATGTGAATTCTTAAATCTTCATCAATTTGCCTTACTTCTTCAGGGAGACTTAGAGATTTCCTTTCCAATTCTAGCTGGAGCAATAATTGTGAATCATTTAAAATATTCTCTGCTATATTCTTTAGACCATCCCCCCACTCAATTAAGTTTTCAACATTTTCTATTAAGTCAGCAAGAGACGTTTCCTTATCTGGCTCGCCCAATTTTTCAGCAAGTAAGCCACTCCCTGCCGTGAGAAGTGCATCTACTAAAAATCCACCAGGAATAAAAAAGCTGGCTATTGTTCCGAAGAAAGGGATTGCGCCAAGAACTCCTTTATTAAATCTTTCACTGTCCAATACTTCTTGAAGCTTATTTTCAATAATATTTAGTTTATTTTGAATGTTGCTAATTCGCTCTATTTCCCGTCTAATATCGCTAGAGTTGCCAATAGTAAGTTTCATACTATCAGCAAGTTGGGGCAGTTCGTTGACAAGGTACTCTAAATCTGACATGATTTACTCTCTTTTAACTATTAATTAATCACCCAAAGACACGTTTAGCTCCCAGTTTTTATCCTCCATCTCTTGATATGAATATGTCAAATCGCCTCGCCTACCGATCTGAATTGTGTAAAACTCTGCTTTTCTTATACCATTCACTTCGATAGCAAATTGGCAGTGGTTATCAGATATTATTTTACCTATGCCTAAGTCTCCAGTCGCAATAGTTTCTCCTTTATGATCTTTTACTAGCACCTGCCTACCACTTTTAATATCCCCGTAACCTCCTTTTCCATTACAAAACTGACCCACTCCACCGAAGAAGTCATCCTTGAGTGTTAGTGAGCCTTTAATATTGTGATTGAAACTGAAAAAAGGTATTCCTTTAAAGGTTAGAGTTGCTAAGACAATAACTCCTACTACAATCAAACGTTTTTGACGATCGGGATTTTTATTAATATAATTTTTGCCGATGTCTAACACTTCTTTAAATTTTCGTTCTCTAAGCAAATCAATAATCGGAGTCAATAGATCAGTCAAATTTGCAAATTTATCTGTTGATAATTTTTTTGAATCTGAACTAACCTCTGCCTTTAGCTCAAACTCTCGATTCCAAGCCGGAAAATCCTCACCCGCCTGCTGCCCGTAAACCTTCACAGAAGCGATCGCCCCCGCCTTCAAATTCGTCAACTCCCTGCGGACAATCCTGATAGAAGCCTCCTCATCAGGAACCCCATCGCCCTCCAGCATCACTTGCAAACAACCGTCTTGCAAACTCGCAGTCGCCGTAATTCCCTTGTTTTGCAACGGAAGATTTAACAGACTGGTGATCGCCTCCACATCCCCAAGCTTAGCCCGTTCCTTCAAACTAAGCTGATTTGACTCCGTATTTTCACTAGAACTTGCCCGTCCCTCTGTAGCATCCGTAACAGGCAACTTTAGCCCCGCCACTTCAAACTCTTGACTCCACGCCGGCACCTTCGCGCCCGTCTGTCGCCCGTAAACCTTGACTTTCTCAATGGATGCAGCCCCCAAACCAGCGATCGACTTACTCACCCACGGGGCCAAGACTTGCTGACTAGGCGCTTCTGCCGCTTCCAGCATCACCTGTAAACAACCATCCTTAAGGGAAGCTGCGGCGGTGATGCCCTTGGCTTGTAGCTGGCGGTTCAGCAGAAGCGCGATCGCCTTTGCATCTCCCTGTTTCGCGAGTTCCAAAATATTCGGTTGTGTCATAACAGGTAGATAACGGTAGCGCTTAGCAAAACGTTTTGTTGTCTTAAGTATAAATTCTTTCCTAAATACCAAAGCTTGTCAAGCCATATAAAGTCATATTTAGTAGTTGTTTTCCATCCCAACTAGGTCATAAAAAGTCACATTTAGTTGGTTGCTAGCGAAAAAGTCATATTTAGTTGGGTTACAATCAGGTCAACCCCTTGCATCTGCCTGACTGATGGACGTTGAAGAAGCCTTAGAATTTGTTGACCATCTAGCTTTGACTACTACGGGAAAACATTTAGATAGTCTGCAAAAAGCTATATTACGCGGTGCTTGGGACAATCAGAAATATAAAGAAATTGCACAGCATCACAACCGTTCAGAGAAATACGTTAAAGAGGTTGGCTTTAAATTATGGAAACTTCTATCAGTTGCATTAGAAGATGAAGAGGTTTGCAAAGCAAATATTAGAGAAAAATTACAAAATTGGCGATTTTCCAATATCTCATGTTTCGGGAAAGACTATATACAAATTGGTAGCGTCTCCGCTGAGACTTTGCACTCCCTAAAAATCTCACAACCTGAACCGCAAGACAAGGATAGATTTAACGAAAAAACAAGCAATTCCGAACCTGAAGTACATTTAGATTTAGCTGATGCACCAGAACCGAACCTATTCTATAACCGCACATCTGAACTCACCACCCTCGAAAACTGGATTTTAGGCCGCACCCGCCTCATCACCATCTTAGGCTTATCCGGTATTGGCAAAACCGCCCTTACTCTCCAACTAATCTCACAAATTCAACACGAATTCGACTACATCATCTGGCGAAGTCTCCGCAACTCTCCACCCCTGGCATCACTGCAAACCGACTTAATTAAATTCTGTAGGGGCGGTGTCCCCGTGCCCGCCCCCTCCCTGTCCGCCCCCTATCCAGAAGAAAGGGCAAGCACGGGGGGATTGCCCCTACTAGAATATTTACGATCGCACCGCTGTCTCATCATCCTCGATGATGTGCAAACCATTTTCAGCAGCCAACAACTCGCAGGAAATTACCAACCTGGATATGAAAATTACGGCGCATTCTTCAAACAACTAACAGAATCATCCCACAACAGTTGCTTAATCCTCCTGAGTTGGGAAAAACCCAGAGAAATAGCCGCCTTAGAAGGCGAAAACCGCCCCTGCAAATCTCTGCAACTCAACGGTTTAGGCCCGGAAGCACAAGAAATATTCAGAGAAAAAGGTTTAGCAGAACCGGAGAAATGGTCAGCACTGATCGACCTTTACCGAGGCAATCCCTTATGGTTAAATATAGTTGCCACTTTGATTCAAGACTTATTCGGCGGTAGCGTTTCCGAATTCCTCTCCTATGATACCCTATTCTTAGGTGACTTAGAATCACTCCTGCACCAGCATTTCGATCGCCTAACCGCATCCGAACAACAGGCGATCGCATGGCTAGCAACTACCCCCGAATCAGCCGACATCTCAAAAATCCCAGAAAACCTGCAACTATCACCGCCAGAACTCTTGAAAGTCATGCAATCTTTAGGACGACGGTCATTAGTTGAAACAGTAAAACAAAATGGGCGATCGCACTTTACGATCGGGCCAGTAATCAGAGAGTATATAACAAACAAAAAATGAAAATCGCCACCTGGAACGTCAACTCAATCCGCAGCCGCATAGAACACGTTACTAGCTGGTTGCAAACAAACTCCCCAGACGTTCTCTGCCTCCAAGAAACCAAAGTTCCAGACAAAGACTTCCCCCTAGAACCCTTCATCAACCTCGGCTACAACTGCTACATTTCCGGTCAAAAATCCTACAACGGCGTCGCCATTCTCAGCCGATCGCCCCTAACGCAAATCAGCACCGGATTTGCCCCCCTTCTCGGCGACGAAACCGCAGGTATTTTTGACGAACAAAAACGCCTAATAGCCGGAACGATCGACGATATTTGCATTATTTCCGCCTACGTTCCCAACGGTTCGGAAGTTGGCAGCGAGAAATATGAGTACAAACTAAAGTGGCTCAAACTGCTGCAAGAATACCTTAAAATAGCACTAGACAAATCCCCCAAGCTGTGCATTTGCGGCGACTTCAACATCGTCCCGGACGATCGAGATATCCACAATCCCAAAGCCAATGCTAACTCCGTCGGCTTGTCTGTCGCCGAGCGCCTCGCACTAAAAGAAATAATAGAATTAGGATTAAACGACCCCTTTCGCAAATTCACCACAGAAGGAGGTCATTATAGCTGGTGGGACTACCGCGCCGCCGCATTTCCCCGCAACAACGGCTGGAGAATCGACCACCATTATCTCAGCCCTCCCCTGTACGAACAAGCAAAAAACTGTACAATAGACATTGCTCCCAGAAAATTAATCAAACCCAGCGACCACGCTCCCGTAATTGTCGAATTTTAATTTATAAGTTATAAGGTTAATAGCAACTGAGATATTGCACCATTCTCAATAAGCCTTTTATGGGCGGGCAGGATGCCCACCCCACAATAAAATTCACTCTTTGTGGAACAGGCATCTTGCCTGTTATTGAGAAATGTGCAAGATGTAAGTAACAACCAACAACCAAAAATCATGTTCTTAGTAACCGGAGCAACAGGCGCACTAGGCCGCCGAATTGTACGAGAAATCAGACAGCAAGAGAAGCCTGTCCGCGCTTTTGTTCGCCTCGCCTCTCGCTACTCAGAACTAGAAAACCGAGGCGCCGAGATTTTTATCGGCGACTTAAAACAAGACAAAGATATTAAAAAAGCCTGCCAAGGAGTGCAGTACATCATCAGCAGCCACGGCACCGGCGGCGACGTTCAAGCAGTACACTACCGCGCGAACATAGAATTGATCGACTGCGCCAAAGAAGCCGGAGTGCAGCACTTTGTCTTTATTTCGGTACTGGGAGTCGATCGGGGATACGAAGATTCGGCAGTATTCAAAGCCAAGCGAGAAGTTGAAAAATACCTGCAAAACAGCGGATTGAATTATACAATCTTGCGGCCTGCAGGTTTTGCTTCCAGCTTGTTACCCCTAGCAGAAAGATTTGGAGAAACCGGACTTTACCTGCTGATTGGCGACGGCAAAAACCGCACCTCTGTTGTCAGTACCGACGACTTAGCAAAGATTGCCGCAGACTCGCCAACAGTCGAGGGCGCGCGCAACCAAATTCTGCCAGTCGGTGGCCCGGATGTGCTGACAAGAGACGACATTCCCCGCATTTTTGGACGCTTATTCAATCGCGAACCGACGGTAATCAACCCGCCCCTGGTTGTGTTTGACGGCTTGAGAAATGCCTTGGGTTTATTGAATCCTCAAGCTCAAAAAGACTTAGGAACTTTGCGGGTATTGCTGGGTAACGAGTATTTCTGCACTCCCGAACAAGTGCAAAACTTGGAATCAATCTACGGCATGAGAATGGAATCCCTAGAAAGCTTTCTGCGGCGCAATTTGAGCGTTTAAAGTGCTAGTTGTTCTCGTTCCCAGGCTGTGCCTGGTAATGAAGATTCGGGAGGCTCTGCCTCTAAATTGTTGTCTCATTTTAATGGAGGCAGAGCCTCCCTAGATGCGTCCCCAGGCTCTGCCTGGGAACGAGCAAATGTAGCGCCAAATCGCAACTGGAAACCATTTAAGCAGAAATAGGTAGTGGTTCAGCACCAATATAGCTGGTAAATGCGATCGGGGGAGAAGTCGGCTTAGCAATCAAATAACCTTGAACCAAAGTTGCTCCCCGTTCTCGCACCCACTCAAACTCCTCCAAAGTTTCCACACCTTCAGCAACAGTTTTAATTTCTAATTCAGCGGCAATTTCTAACATCTTTTCCGTAATGAGTGCCTTATAATAATCTTGATGGACGTTGCGAATCAATTGCATATCCAACTTAATAAAATCTGGACGTAGTTGGTGCATCAAATTTAAATTAGAAGAACCGCTGCCAAAATCGTCCAGGGCAATTAAAAATCCCGCCTCTCGGTAAAACCTCAGAATATTAATCAAGTGATCCATATCAGGAGGGTGCTGAGATTCCGCTACTTCAAAAACAATATTGCTGTGAGGAATTCCCGCTTCATCAATAGCCTGTACGGTTCTTCGCAGGCACGTAGCGGGATCGTAAACTGAAGTCGGAGAAAAATTAATAAAAAGTAGTTCTTTGATATCGTAAGCATGGGCTTCGCGGATAGCGCGAGTCCGGGCTAAAACATCTAGTTGAAAAATTAGGCCTGCTGATTCTGCTTGGGAAAAAATCCGACCCGGATAAATTAAGTTTCCTTGCTCGTCAATTCCTCGGAGCAGCGCTTCGTAGGCAAAAATTTTAGAAGTATCTGAGGTATAAACAATGGGCTGAAAATGCGTAGTAATGCGTTCTTCAGACAATAAATCTAACAGCCAATCAGACTTGCTAAAGTTAATAAAAGAGTCTAAGGAAGTGCTGCGATAAAAATCGCTAAGTTTCGGCTGTTCAGCTTCGCGCATCCACAAAACTTTTGTCTCTTTCAACTCTTGATTTGTCAGTGCCGATGATGCTAGGGCGCTAAACTTTTCTTTGGCTATTTCCTCAAGCATAATGTACAAACACTTGCTCTCTTCTAGAAGCCGGAATTCAAGTTTAGCCTTGGTCAGTGCAGAAATAACCTTGGTCAGCGTGTGCGATACTGGAAACCACAGGTATACACCTCCCCTGCCCTCTATTTTTGCGGGTACTGTTTCGCAGCGAGAGCAGGAGCCGAAGGCTTTGCCACTTCTTTGCATTAGGATATCCTCCGGTTTTTGGGTTGATTTTACATTAGCTAGGAATTAGTTTTTATTGTAAGCTCATTCAGCTATTAATACATCTATCTCAAGATGTAAATCCTAAGGAACTTGTATTTAATAATTATTGCAGCATTTATACTTACCTCTGCTTTCAAACCTTGGCAAAATCTCTCAGCATTGAGCAAGTACGTCTCATTAAACACAGTCCCCAATTCTCACAGAGTGAGAACACAAAGACTTGCTCTTTATTCTCTATTGCTGCTCTTATTCTTTACGCCTTATTCTCTAATTCCCTTTGCCAAAACAGTCGCTACAGTTGATTTTTTAGCAAAGGGTAATTAACACGCCCGTGAAGCGCAGCTATCCCGTAGGGAATCGCCCCATCGACCAATTTATGCCCACGAAAAATATACACAGCCGGACGATCGCCCCAAACAAACTCAAGACAAACTCACTTCCTGCGGAATATCCAATTTAATTTTATAATCGGGATGACAGGATTTGAACCTGCGACCCCCTCGTCCCGAACGAGGTGCGCTACCAAGCTGCGCTACATCCCGAAATTAGTCACTATATTTTAAGCTTATCACATTCAAGTTAAAATTTAGCAACCTCGTATATAATGATTTGTAAAACACTACTCAGGCGGAGACAGACGTGACAGTTAAGCCCCAGTGGTTGCGAGTTAAAGCCCCCCAGTGGGAGCGCGTCGGCAACGTCAAAGAAATTTTGCGGGATTTAGCCCTGAATACGGTTTGCGAAGAGGCTTCCTGTCCGAACATCGGCGAATGCTTCAACGCAGGTACTGCCACATTTTTGATTATGGGCCCGGCTTGTACCCGCGCCTGTCCTTACTGCGACATAGATTTTGAGAAAAAGCCCAAACCTCTAGATCCGACGGAACCCGAAAGATTGGCGCAAGCGGTACAGCGGCTCAAACTCAACCACGTCGTGATTACCTCTGTCAACCGGGACGATTTGCCGGATGGGGGGGCGTCTCAGTTTGTCGAGTGCATTCAAGCGGTGCGCTCTGCGATGCCGGACACAACTATAGAAGTTTTGATTCCCGACTTGTGCGGCAACTGGCAAGCTTTAGAAATCATTCTCGCAGCCCGCCCAGACGTACTCAACCACAATACCGAAACCGTAAAGCGACTTTACCGCAAGGTGCGGCCGCAAGGAAAGTACGATCGCACCTTGGAACTATTGCAGCGAAGTCGCGAACTCGCACCTGGGGTTTATACCAAATCCGGCATCATGGTGGGACTCGGAGAAACAGACGCCGAAATCCGGGAGGCGATGCAAGACTTGCGGGCTGTCGGCTGCGATATTTTAACAGTTGGACAGTACCTGCAACCTACTCAAAAGCACTTGAACGTAGAAAACTTTGTGCCTCCGGAACAGTTTGATGATTGGAGAAAGTTTGGCGAATCTTTGGGATTCTTGCAAGTAGTCGCTTCTCCCTTAACTCGCAGTTCGTACCACGCCGAACAGGTGCGGGAACTGATGAAACTTTACCCGCGCTAAGTAGGTGCCTACAAATAAACATTACATAGGGAGGGCGGGTTTTGCAGCCGTCTACTCCCTGGTATTTGGGTTCTTAAGTAAACCCGCCTCTACAAGAGACTATGGTTTTTTTCCGCTGACCTACTTAGCAATTTTAATCTGAGGGTTTTGCAGCCGTCTACTTGCTAGTATTTGGGCCCTTAGTTAAACCGGCCCCTACAAGATACTAGGGTTTTTTTTCCACTGGCCTACTTAGCAATTTTAATTTGAGCGCTGTTGCAGGCCCGGTGCAAAAAAAAACAGGTTTTTGATGGTAGTGTTCTTGGGTGATGTTAACCCGGAAGCAGCAGCGAACAGCAAAAAAAATATCAGCCGATCGCCCCCTCAAAATCGAGACTTACGCAAAAGACATCGAGAAACCGGGTTTCTTCCTCAAACTTTTAGGTTTTAATCCAGAAGTTTTGTCGAGAAACCCGGTTTTTGCGTCAGCCAATAACTCGGTATTGCGGACTGTACGAACTCTGAAGCTCATATTCTGTAATGGATTAAACTTCTGCGCTCACGGCAGGGTATTTAATCAAGAGCGGCGAGTTATATAAAGTTTTATTAAAAAAATCGCTAATTTTCCGAAGTGATCGGGAACCAGCTTATTGGTGATGAAGATTAACTTAACTTCTGACCAAGGTCACTTGTTTCTAGCCAGTCAATCTCTATACTAGCTACATAAACAAAGAAGTAGAACCCACTTTCCGGGCCCTCAACCTGTTACATCAGAAAGTTCTTAGCGTTTTCCAGAATCTTGGTAAAACAAGTGGGGCAGCAAAAGTGCGATCGAACAACAGCAGAAAAGTCAGGAAAGTTAGTAAAGAAACACAAAGCGGTGATGCTTCGTCTTAACAAACCGGGCATCATAATTATCAATAACCGCTAAGCGTAGCATCTTTTCACCCGGAGCAACTGAGAAATTACTATGCCAGCCACCTCTTTTTACGCTGAAGCTGAATTCGACGAACAACTGCGAGTCAATCCCTTGCCAGATGATGTGTTGGATGAAGATGCTGAAGAAGCTGGAGACGAACTGCTCGACCAAGACCCAGCAGAGACAGAAGATGCAGACCCAGCAGCCAAATTGCAAAAAAATGCGAGCCGCCGCACTACAGACTTAGTGCGCCTCTATCTACAAGAAATCGGTCGGGTTCGTCTCTTGGGTAGAGACGAAGAAGTCTCGGAAGCTCAAAAAGTTCAGCGCTATATCAAATTGCTGGAATTACGCAACACTGTCGCCTCCCAGGAAGAAGGGCTAATTGGGCGCTTCGTGCATTTAATTGAGGTGCGCGATCGTTTAGCCGCACAGTTAGGACATAAACCTTCCCTGGAACGCTGGGCATTAACAGCCGGCGTCGGTGACGTGCCTGAACTCAAGCGAATTATGTCCGAAGGCAAGCGCCAGTGGGCCGAGTTAGCAGAGATGACGGTGGAGACGATCGAAAGAATTCAAGCTGAAGGCGTGGAAGCTAAAGACCACATGATTAAGGCGAACCTGCGCCTGGTGGTTTCGGTGGCGAAAAAATATCAAAATCGCGGTTTAGAATTGCTCGATTTAATACAAGAAGGTACTCTGGGACTGGAGCGAGCCGTAGAAAAGTTTGATCCGACGCGGGGCTATCGGTTTAGCACCTATGCCTACTGGTGGATTCGGCAGGGAATTACGCGCGCTATAGCTACTCAAAGCCGCACCATCCGCCTCCCGGTTCACATCACCGAAAAACTTAACAAAATCAAAAAAGCCCAGCGCAAAATTTCTCAAGAAAAAGGTCGCACAGCTACGATCGAAGACATCGCGGTCGAGTTGGACATGACGGCCCCCCAAGTCCGAGAAGTTTTGCTCCGAGTCCCCCGGTCTGTTTCTCTGGAAACTAAAGTGGGCAACGAAAAAGATACAGAGTTGGGCGACTTGCTCGAAACCGACTGCGTATCGCCAGAAGAAATGCTGATGCGAGAAGCTCTGCACCGCGACTTGCAGCAACTGCTGGCAGATTTGACCAGCCGCGAGCGAGATGTAATTCTGATGCGGTTTGGTTTGGGCGACGGACACCCCTACTCGCTGGCCGAAATCGGACGCGCGCTCGACTTGTCCCGCGAGCGAGTCCGCCAAATTGAAGCTAAAGCTTTGCAAAAACTCCGCCAACCCAAGCGCCGCAACCGCGTTCGCGACTATCTGGAGTCTCTGACTTAAATTTGACTGGTTCGTCAGGGCGATCGATCACCGAGAGAGGCATTCGGCACTTATGCAGAAGGCAGCAGGCATTCGGCAGAAGTAACAATATTTACTTCTAAACAACTTCTCTGTCCTCTGCATCAAGGCATAAAGCGTGTTAATAGTCAAAAAATATCAAAAGCCAAATTTTTTCATCAATCTTTTTTCAATAAGCTGCGATATTTGCAAAATATCTCGATCGTTGTGTATGATTGTCAATAGGCAGACTTTCTTGAGAGGGTCACTATGGCACTTTATACCGCGTCCTCGTTTAAATCCGAACTCAATGACAAAGGCTGGCGGATGACTCCCCAACGGGAAACCATCTTGCACGTGTTTCAGAACCTCCCCAAAGGCAATCACCTGAGTGCCGAGGATTTGTACACTTTGTTAAAAAATCGCGGAGAAAACATTAGCTTATCCACCATTTACCGAACTTTAAAGTTAATGGCAAGGATGAGCCTCCTCCGCGAACTCGAACTAGCCGAAGGTCACAAACACTATGAAATAAACCAGCCTTACCCGCACCACCATCACCACTTAGTCTGCGTTCAGTGCAACAGAACGATCGAATTTAACAACGACTCGATTTTGAAAATTGGCATGAAGCAAGCTGAAAAGTCTGGGTTGCACCTGCTAGACTGCCAGCTAACCATTCATACGGTGTGCCACGAAGCTTTGCGGATGGGATGGCCGTCTTTGGTTTCCAGCAATTGGTCTTGTCCGAGGTCGATCGCCCACAACGGCAGCAGCGCCCCGGATTCAATCGAGTGATAATACACTCTTTTCGCTTTTCAAGTACGCATTGTTACAATTTTTAACAAAAAATCGTGACCTAAGCGCGATTAGCAGTTAGGCCGAAACCGGGTTTCTTCAGAAAAATAAATCATTTCAGGAATCAGTGGGAAACCAGAAACCCGATTTCTTTGATGCAGCGTCCGCAAGTCCCCTGCTAAAAAGTTTGGCTCAACAAATCGTCGCTGCTGACCCCGTAACTGCGCTGAGCTCGATCGAGGGCGTCTCTCGTCGGAGTATCAAAAACTCCGCTGATCGATCCTGTGTAAAAGCCGAGGTCTTGCAGCCGCCTTTGTAATTGCTGAATGCTCGATCGAGAGTTGAAACTGCTGCTAATTGGAACGGCAGGAACAGCTAGCCGCCCAGCTAATCCGTTTTCGAGGGCAGCCAAAGTCGCCGGAGTGGCAATACCCGTCGCCGGTGACAAATTGCGTTCCTGCTGAAACGACAGCACTGCAAACTCGGTCTCGGCTCCAAATACTCCGTTCACCGGGCCGGGGTTTTTGCCCAGACTTCTGAGCAAAGACTGAAGCTGTCGGACAGCCGGCCCACTATCGCCCCGTCGCAGACCCGCAGCGAGGGGCGGCAACGGCTGTGCAGCCTGCCTGTTGCCTTGCCGCAAAGCCGATCGAGTGCTGCGATCGACCCTCCCAGTCCCGAACAGCCCGCTATCCCTCTGAAACCGGATCAAAGCTGCCTGAGTTGGTCGATCGAACCAACCGTGAATCTGGCTCCTGTAATAACCCAATTGTTGCAGCCGCCGCTGCACAAATTCTACTTGTCGGCCTCTGTCGCCCAACTCCAGAAAATCTCCGGCATTACTCTGCTGGTCATTTTCCTCAGTCGATGAGGTAATTTGAGCTGCCCTCATCTGGGCATCGATAGCAGTCAAAGTCGCAGTGTCAGCGCAACCGTCAGAAACGAGATTGTAATCTTGCTGAAAACGAGTCACAGCGTAGAGAGTGCGTTCCCGAAACTTGCCGTCAACGCCGCCTTCAAAATAGCCCAAAGCTTTTAGCTGTCGCTGGATCAAGTCTACCGTCGCCCCTCTATCCCCGAACCGCAGCCCCTTGCAACCGCCATTTCCCGAAATATCCCCCGGAAGGGTAACGGGGGGAACCGGCCTGGTGGAGCCAAACAGCAAAGCTAAAGTTTGCCTGTCAGCAACTCCAGTCACCCGCAGCCGATTAATTCGCTGGAAGTATCTAACCGCATTTAGAGTAACTTCGCGAAAACTCCCTGTTGGATTCGCCTTGAAGTAGCCTAGCTGCTGCAACCTGCGCTGGAGAGCCGAAACACCTGCACCCGCGTCTCCAAAACGCAGCTCCCGATAATTGTTATAAATAGTTTTAAAAGGTCGATCGTCATCCCCGGCAAAACTGTTGAGTGCTATCACAGTAGCTCGATCGGGCCGGCCAGTCAGCGACAGTTGATAGTCTCGCTGAAAGTTAGTCAGAGCTTGTTTAGTAACCGGGCCGAGCTGACCGGTGGAGGATCTGGGAAAATAGCCGAGATCCCGCAACCTGTCTTGAACCGATCGCACATTTGGATTTCCCGGATCTATTTGAGCAAAAGCCGAACCGGCTGCACTCAAAACCGACAGCATCAACGCCAGAGACAGCAAACGGACATAAGTCTGACTCGATAGGTTTTGCCACTTGGGCCCATCAAAAATTTTCGACTCTGCGGGTGCTTCGCAAACAAGAGCAAGTTCGAGGTAGGCGAGAGATTCCATAACTTTTTACTGTGAAATTGTGGGTGGGTGGTGTGAGCAAACTGCCAAAAATGATTTTTGGCACGCTTGGCTTGGATTCTATCAACGCTAAGTTATACTTGGAAAGCGCGAAGCACCCGTTTTTTTTTTTTATTTACAGTCAAAAATAATTACAGGTAACACCCAAGATAGCATTGCTGCTTCTAGAGACGCGAGACTCAGCAAAAAAGTTTGCAGGCATAGTCTTAGCCTTAAAGGCCAAAAGACAATAAGTTCTGGGGTAGTGCTGGCTAATATTTTATCTGGCTGCCGCAGAAATTACCACAAGACTTGCGCGCAGGCTGTCATCACCTTAATTTGTTGTCTGGTAAAGAGCCTGAAATGGCAGGTTTTTTGTTAAGAAACGCGGTTTCTTCATGTTGCCAGTGCGTCTAGGAAAGTACCGCTGATTAACCGAAAAACGAGCCAATAAAAATCCCCACCCTTGCGAGCTGCAAATAGGGCGGGGATTTTTTGATAAGTTGATTTTGTATTAAAAAATCGACGATCGCTTAAATTAAGCCGAA
The DNA here is from genome assembly GCA_014695295.1 of Microcoleus sp. FACHB-61. Classification (GTDB taxonomy): domain Bacteria; phylum Cyanobacteriota; class Cyanobacteriia; order Cyanobacteriales; family Microcoleaceae; genus Microcoleus. The sequence continues at coordinate 104,496 of JACJNY010000061.1, forward strand.
CCGATCGCAAATCACAGCTACTCCCGCTGCAAAAACAGTAATTCCGATGGCTACCAGCGGGTTTTGCCCTCTGCTAACCGCAAAAGAGGTAACGACCCCAGCTCCTAAAGCCGCAGTTACAGCAGCAGTCGCCAAATCTCGATCGGGACGTTTGTCGTACATATTTTTTATTGTTGGTAGCTGTTAAGCTGAAAACTTACATCTTGCGATCAAAGCTACCACTCTTGCCTCTGCGGAGGTGATAACAGCCTGCGTTTTGCAACTAACCTTAAAATTTTGCTAAGTTTCTTAACATCCTCTCGTTAATAACATAAGTTAATATTATGTATTTTCGAGTTTTTATGTTGAGTTTTAGCTCTTGAAACCTGTTGTCCGCTGGGCTTTTATGGAAAATTCAGGAGTAGGGAGAGGCGATCGCCCCTAGAGTCTGTGCGCCTCAAACTGCAATCCCAAATATCGTAAATAAATTTAACTTGACTTTTTGTGATAAATGCGTATCTAGCTATTGGAAACAATAGACAGGAAAAACCCCGGCGTTGGTGAACAATTTTCACACTGCGATTGCTTCGCTGCCCTCACACTGAGAGGAGTATATTTTGTGTCTAAGCCCTATTCGCCCTCAACTCTTTCAGTATTGCCGCCCTTGACCCAACCTTCGCGATTGCCATCCTCAACGCGAATTCGCTGCCACTCTTTGTCCGGCGACTCTTCCAAAACCACGACTTTTTCCTTGTAACCAACACCGCCAATGCGGTTCGAGTCTCGGCTACCAGTATCCCGGAGAATTAAGCCGATCGGCTGAGTCACCAGAGCTCGGTAAGCTCCCGGTTCCAGGGGTTTCGGAGACGGGGCATCGCTAGATGTAGAAACAGGGCTAGCCTGGGCTGTTGACTTCGACCCAGCGCCTGCAACCTGAACTGCTGTTTTGTCGTTAGGAAAAACAGGCCTTTCGGGCGCAGTAGTTAGCTTAGCGGCAAAGTAAAGTGCAGCCGCCACGCTAGCACCTGCCATCAGGACGATCGCTAGCAGAAAACCCACTAAAAATTTGAAAACGCTATATACACTGTTCATAAAACCGCAAATGAAGGAAGAAGGAAGAAGGAAGAAGGAAGAAGGAAGAAGGAAGAAGGAAGAAGGGAGAGGGAAGAAGGTTGACTGTTGAGTGTTGACTGCTGAATGTTGAGTAAAATCTGGTAACTGCAAACTGACAACTGGCTACTAACTACTGACTACTGACTTCAAAAGCTTAACCTTGAATCCGGCGGCTGAGACTGCCGTATCTAGAAGCAAGGCGAGCTTTCCCAGCAGCGGCCCAATCTTGGAGAAACTGGATTTGTTCTTGAGCCGTTCTGGCTAAGGGCACCATCTGACTAGCTGATTCTAAAATATCATCTGTCGTAAAGTCTCGATTTTGGCTAAAGCCAATGTGCATTGCTTCAATCAAAGTTTGCTCGATTTCGGCTCCTGAAAAATCGGGAGTTTCGTAAGCCAAGCGCTCTAAATCGTAACTTTTGATGCTGTGCGATCGCAACCGCAACAAATGTACCTCAAAAATTGCCCGCCGTTCCTCCTGGCTGGGCAAACCCACAAAAAATATTTCGTCAAACCTGCCTTTTCTCAGCATTTCTGGAGGCAAAGACTGGATGTTGTTGGCCGTTGCGACTACAAAAACAGGCGAAGTTTTTTCGGCCAACCAAGTAATAAAAGTCCCGAACACCCGGCTGGTTGTCCCGGAATCGCCTTTACCGTCCAATCCCCCAAAAGCTTTGTCAATCTCGTCAATCCACAGCACGCAGGGGGCCAAAGCTTCCGCTAGCTGAATCATTTGCCTGGTGCGGGATTCCGATTCTCCGACTAAGCCGGCAAACAAGCGCCCGACATCCAACCGCAGCAAAGGCAAATGCCAGTGGTGGGCGATCGCCTTTGCTGTTAACGATTTTCCGGTTCCTTGAATTCCGACTAACAACAAACCTCTGGGATGCGGCAAACCGTATTGGCGGGCTCGTTCGGTAAAAGCACCGCCGCGCCGCAGCAGCCATTCTTTGAGATTGTCCAAACCGCCGATATCGGAGATATTTTCGCGGGCTGGGTAAAAATCCAGAATTTGAGTTTGGCGAATTGTTTGGCGCTTTTCTTCTAAAATTAGTTCCGCGTCGTCGGGATGGAGTTCGCCTCTGGTGGCGATCGCCTTGGCCAAAACTCGGCGGATTCGTTCGATCGACAGCCCTTGACAGGAGCGCACTGTTTCGTCCAGCAAACGCCCTTCAATGGCTTGTCCGGTAGCCCCTAACAGCCTTTCTACCTCAATTTTGATTTCCGCCGCCGCAGGCAGGGGAAATTCCAAAACTGTCATCACTTCGCTGAGGTCTTCTGGGATCGAAATTAGAGGAGATACGATGACAATATTTTTGGGTACAGATTTGAGGAGTCTCGCCAAATTGCGCAGCTTGCGGGAAATCGAGACATCTTCCAAAAACCGCTGAAAGTCGCGCAGAATAAAAATTGCCGGCGCGGAGGCGGGCAATTTTTCGAGAAATTCCAAAGCTTGCAGCGGGTTGCGCTTGCCAAAACCAACATCGTTGGGATTGCCTTGGTAGCCATCAACAAAATCCCAGATGTAGACGGCGCGAGAACCTTGTTTTTTGGCACATTGGGCGATCGCCACTTCTACGCGCTCTTCTTCCCGTGTGGGAATGTAAATTAGGGGGTAGCGCGATCGCAGCAGCAGTTCAAACTCGTCGCTAAAAATAGTCATTAGTTATTAGTCAACCGACGAAGGCAATTGCCGTTTAAGTGCTGCCAGAGACGCCCAGCGACTGTCCGATGCAGCTTCTGAGCTTTCTGTCTCTTCTGCATCATTTATATTTATTCCCGGACATTGAGCATCGCATAGCTGTTTGTGCGGCAGTTCCAAACACATTTGCTCGTACACCCAATCGCCCGGAGAGAAATAGCCACCTGGCGACAAATTTTCAACCAAATCTTCTAAAGCAACTTCTATTTCTGCTGAACTTGAATCTGTCTGATTTGCTGTTTCTTCGAGCCAGATTAGTTCAGATGAGTTGAGTGCCAAACGGTGATTGTATTGTTTCAAGCATCTGTGGCAGGTAAGAGTAACAATTGTTTCGGCTTTCGCCTTCACCTCAAGATAATTCCCTTGGTGAGCCACTTGCAGTCGCCCCCGCACCGGAGTAAGAGTTTCTAAATCGGGGATAAATTCTTCAAAATCAATGACCTCTTTCCGCTCAGTTTTTGTGAGGAGATGAGGGATATAAATTGTCTCCATAATAATCTCTCGCCGTTTTATTATGCTTGTCTCAAGGTCTAAGTCAAAAGTCAAAAGGAATAGCTAATTTTTCGCTTTTTCCTTTTTCCTTTTTCCTTTTTTCTGTTTTTATTGTCAGCGCAGCCGGACTACCAAACGCCGATCGGGTTCTTGTCCTTGACTGTAAGTTTCTATGTCCTCACATTCGCTCAAAAAGCTGTGGACTTGACGGCGTTCTGCCGAAGACAGCGATTTGAGTTCAAATTCAACTCCCGTCGATCGTGCTTGATCTGCTGCGTACTCTGCCATCGAACGCAATTCCTCTTGGCGGCGGATGCGATAGCCATTGAGTTCAACTGTATAAGGAATTGACTCCTCTACTTCCTGACCTATATTTTGAACAGTGTTGCAGAGGTACTGAATGGCATCTATTACATTACCGTCAGGCCCGACTAAAATTGCAACTTGTTCTGCAGTCAGATTGCTTTCATCTATTGTCATCCAATAGCAATCTTTTTGTTGTTCGCATACCACTTTTGACGGAATGGCGGACAGTTGTAACAGTTCTTCTAACCATTGCTGTCCGCGCTGCATTTGAGAGTCTTTCATTGTTGTTAAAATCAAGCCTTTTTCTTGGCACGCTTTGGCTCAAAGGGAATGGCATCTAATCCCTGGTCTTTTTTGGTTTTCGCCTCTGCTTCGTCCACTATTTTTTGCAGATTTTCTGGCAGCGGTTCTCGGGACAAAATAAACGATTGAACTGTCTGGAAGATGTTAGCAATCAGCATATACATCAACACGCCGGCAGGCAGTGGGAAGAACAAAAACATCCCCGAAAATATGACTGGCGTTAGTTTGTTGACTGTAGCCTGTTGGGGGTTGTCGTTTGGCCCTTGTGCTTGTCCCGAAAGGGTTTGGTTGATATACAAACTGATGCCGAAGCCGAGGATCATCACCAAAATATCCCAGTGGATCGTACCGTCTGAGTCGATCGCGCCAACGCGGCCTAGAGCTTCAATAAACAGGAATCCTTTGTTACTAGCCAATCCGGGGATTGTGCCTTGAACTGTGGCTTCACCGGGCGCTAAGGCCGTGATGTTGCCCTGTTCATCTACCTTGACGATTTCTTCGCCTTTGATGACTTTCCAGTGTGGTTCAAAGTCGATTTCGCTCTTTTTTTCTGCAGCTAGGGCTTTGAGAGGTTTGCCCTCTGGGGTTTGAAAATTAATCTTGGTTGTGTCGCCGACTGCGAGTTTGTCGCCGCCTGGAATTACGCCCACAACAGGAGCATGAAAAGTACCTGTGACGTAAATATTTTGGGGCGGTGTAGCAAAAGCTTGCGGTTGAACAGTTTCGATTTGTTCTTTCGGCAAAACTTGAACGTTGACGCTGTAATTTATGTCAGAAAACGGCGAACCCCTGAGCGTTGCAAACAGTGCAAACAGCACTGGCATTTGCAGCACCAACGGGAAGCATCCTGCTAGAGGATTGCCAAATTCTTTGTATACTTTGCTCATTTCCTCCTGCTGTTTGGCAGGATTGTCTTTATAGAGTTTTTGAATTTGATCTACTCGCTCTTTCATCAACGGCTGCGCTACTTTCATGCGCCGCATATTGCGAAGAGAGCCTGCGTTGAGAGGATAAAGAGCAAAGCGAATCACGAGCGTCAGTGCTACGATCGCTAAACCGTAGCTTGGCACGATCCCGTAGAAAAAATCTAGGATCGGCAGCATTAGGTTGTTGGAGAGAAACGAGATACCAAAATCCATTCGCTTTGAGTTAATTTAGGTGCTCTATGTTTGCTGTTGAGAACTATTTTTACCCGCTTAACGCGAGCCGCCTCAATTTTCAGGGTTTTGTCTCTATCTTAGGACATTGCCCGTCGATCGACCGCCCGCTAGGGGTTTGTTGTAATGAGTTTGCCAATACTCGCACTGACTTTACCCTGATTTGAGGGCGAAGCGGTTCGGTTACTTAGCTTGGGCCGCGTTTGCTTTTTGAGCGGCTGCGGGCAGTTTTTCGTTAATGTAGTCATACATTGCTCGAAATTTCGGAATAGCTCTGAGTTCCAAGCGGCTGCCATTTTTCATGGTGAGCACCATGTCTCCGTAAGTCCCGAAACCGCGAGGTACTGTGACGATTTTGACTATATCTGAGTAGATAACGTCTGTCTGATCGCCCCCCATCCAACCGCTGGTTACGGACACTCGGCGACTCGTGATCCGATACCGCAGCCACAGAGCCCGGACAATTCCTCCTACTGCGAGGGGGATTCCGACGACTGTCAGCCCTAGGAGTAAGTTGATGATCAAGTCTCCCGGCGCGGGGCCGCCTTCATAATATACTTCCTCTCGAATTCCCATCTAGTACCTCGGCTTCTACCAACAACTGCTCTAATTCTTGCAGAATTTCTGCATAATTGCACTCTTGTGCGATCGGACGCACGACAATTACTAAATCCCACCCGAATTTTAATCTGGGCAATAGCTGTCGCAAAGCTGCCCGAATCTGACGCTTAATCCGGTTGCGGACTACAGCGCGCTTGCTAACCTTCAGGCTGATAGAAATGCCTGTGCGAGTTGGCTGCAAGGATTTTTCTGCTGTCGGTTTGGCGGATTCGAGGCTTTTGGGTTTGCGCAGAGCTCTTAAGCTGAAATGAGCGGAGTTGCGACGCATTCCCTTGCGGTAGACGGCGCTGAAGTCTTTTCGGTGCTTGAGTCGGTTTGTCTCGGGCAACATGGCGTAGGGCGATCGTTGAGGCCTCTCAACTTTGATGCAGTGCTAGACTGCGAGGCGGTGGCGACCTTTGCTGCGGCGGGCTTTGATTACCAATCGACCGGTTGCGGTGCGCATTCTGGCGCGAAAACCCGATGTTCTTTTTCTTTTGCGGCTGGTTCCGTGCAGAGTTTGCTGTGTCATTTTGATTTCTCCGGGCTTGTTACTTTACTTTTGATTAATATTCACAATCTTCTAGTTTACCATAGAGTTGTTTTATTGGCAATAATATTTTTCACAGTTGAGATGTAATGAGAGTAAGAGTGAAGTTGCGGTATTCTTGTATTATATTAAGTATTATACCGAAACTGCGATACAATTATAAGTTAGACAGACCAAACCATCTTCTACTTAAAGTATTTGTATTCCTATTTGCTTTCGCCTTAGATAGCGGTTTAGTTAAAATTGTGAAAAAAGCTCCATTACCGTAATGACAAAGTTACCTAAACGTACAAACTCTCAGAGAATTGGTGGAAGTGCTGCTGACCTTCTTAATTCAGTTTTCACTAATTTTTGTAATGTTATTCCTGTTCCACAAGATCGGGATATGGGGATTGATTTCATTTGTGAGCTTATTCAAGAAGAGTACCCAACTGGAAAGTTATTTAACGTTCAATGCAAAGGTACAGAAGAGTCTGAACAAAAAGGCGATTCAATTAGATTTTCTATTGCTGTAACGACTCTTAATTATTGGTTAATCCAGCCAAATCCAACATTTTTAGTTGTAGTTGATCTTCAAACTTGCAGTTTCTATTGGTCTTTTCCAAAGGATTTTCTTAGCTCGCTTAATAAAAACTGGCAAGAAAAACAAACGGTTTCGATTCCAGTTCCTCTTCAAAATCGTTTTGAGCAAGATGTAGATGCACTGCCTGCTCAATTGGTATCAATAGTTAATATGCAAGCTTCAGCTACTCCTCAGCAGGGCGATTATCTTGGAACATTGACGCAGGAATTTGACAAGTCATCCTCGCCAGAGAAAATGACTATCAAAGGATTAATGCATTACTACTTAGAAGGTAGTCGAATCGCTAATGCCAAGTGTGCATATGGAAGCCCTGGTTCTACAGTTACAGTCTATGCACAAACATTCGGTGGTGAAGGATATAGTAAGGAAGTTAAAGCTAGAGCTTGGGGTGAGTTAAAAGGAGGAGAAGCTATCCTACTGCAAATGCCAGTTGAAAGAAATTATATTCTTAGTCATGAAACCTTTGAAAAAATATGTTATTTACTAAGCCTTGACTTTACTAATTGCGATCTACACAAAAATCTCATGTCACGTGGAGGTTATCCTGGGGGAAGCATTTCAGTAATACTAGACGGAAGGAATATTTCAGCAATAGCTTGGTATGAAATACCAGCAGGTAAATTAAATCTTTTCAAGGTGGATGGGCAGTGGTATGCCATTAGCCTTGTGGCTAGTAAAACAGTTTCTACGGAAACAACGGAAAGGAAGACGGGTAGTTATCTGCATCCAGATCCGAGAAGAGATATACTTTGGCACTATTTTGATTTGTCTGGAGATAAATGCTCTTTACCCTTGAAGTTTCAAAACACGCTTTAAGTTTGACTAGCTGGTGAACGAGATTTCGGTTTTGTTTTCACTACCATATCCCTAACTTTCCAAGGTGATATTGCAAGGGCGATCGCCCTTAACCGAAAAAAATCAAATCCCCGACTTCTAAACTCATCCGTGTATCCGTGTCAACATCCGTGTCGTGCCTTCCCTTATTTCAGTTCAAGATTTATCGTCGAGCATGATGTAGTTGCTCAAAAAAGTTCGATGGAGTTCACCATGATTCGACCAACCACACCCAATGACACGGCCGCGCTGATCGCCCTGGCCGACGCCACCGGCCTGTTCGAGCCGAACCAACTCGAAGAAGTTGGCGAAATGCTGGCCGACTACTTCGGCGGCAACAGCGGCAGCGATCGCTTCTGGATCACGGACGACGACGAGGACGGGCCGGTGGGGGTCGCCTACTGCGCGCCGGAACCGATGACCGATGGGACGTGGAACCTGTATTTGATCGCCGTCCGACCCGACCGTCAAGGGCAAGGACGCGGCGCGACACTGCTGCGCTACGTTGAACAAACGTTGACGACGCGCGGGGAGCGCGTGCTGCTGGTGGAAACGTCTGGGCTGGCTAGCTTCGAGCGCACGCGGGCTTTCTACCGCAAGTGCGGTTATGACGAGGAAGCGCGAATCCGCGACTTCTACAAAGCCGGCGATGACAAGATCGTTTACCGCAAGGCGCTGGCGGCTCAGGGGCAGTGAGCTTGGGCGGTAGGCTGGATGTAGCCGCTCACGGCCAACGGTTTATTCAAGGGTGCTTGCAGTTGTGTTTCTGCGCCTGTTGTGACCTCGGCGGGGGCGCTGATTTCTGTCTCTGGGGGGGGATTACTGGTAGGGTTTTAGCGATGGTGTCGTCGATCGGCTTTTCTAATAGAGGGACTGCTTTGCCGTTGCCGTTGAATTCTGGGTTGATTTCCTTTGTGCCTTTGATGATATTTGACTGCTGATACTTTAGTAAGATGTAGTTTGGTTAGGGTGCGTAGTTTTTATTTAGTAAAACGGCTTTTTTTAAGAATGCGTACTATTTTGCGGTTATTTGTAATGTAGTGGAGGTAGATACTGCTGCACTTCACTCAAAAGATTGATTTGTCGGTTTAGGAAAGATTGACGATCGCCCGATCGATCAATTGGGAAAAGAGTTCTCGCTCTGCCTCTGAAAAGCCCTCGACAGCTCGATCTCGGATTTCAGCTACCAGCGGGGGCAATACCTCTTGCAGTTGTGTACCGGAATATGTCAGCCAAATGCGCCAAATGCGACGATCGCGCGTGTCTCTCTCTCGGCGGACTAGGCCTGTTTCTTCCATGCGATCGATCGCGCCTGTCAGCGTCCCGCCTACCTCTTGCAGTTTGTCGCCAATGCTGGAAGTCGGCAAACCGTCTTCTTGCCACAGGCCCAAAGGGTGCCAGCAGGTTTTTTAGCGATCGACTGCCACGCTAAAACCGGGAATCCGCCTTCTGCCGGATATGTTAACAATTCTTATTGTTCTTAAACTAGAAAGAGTAAATCTAGTTCGCGATCGGAATTTATGTTGCTTCCAGCCGACCAACGCACCAAGTTAGACGACACCGACGACAATTTGTTCTATTCCGCTCCCCGGTATGTGACTCACGTAGACGATGGATTCATTCAGCAACTCACCGATTTATATCGGGAACGGCTGAAACCGAATACTCGGATTTTTGATATGATGAGCAGTTGGGTTTCTCACTTGCCCGAGGAGATGCAATTTGCCCATGTTGAAGGGCACGGCATGAATGAAGACGAGTTGGCAAAGAATCGCAGACTGAATCATTATTTCGTGCAGAATTTGAACACAAATCCTAAACTGCCGCTGCCTGATTCAGAGTTTGATGCCGTTGTCAACTGCGTTTCGGTACAGTATTTGCAGCAGCCAGATGCGGTTTTTGCCGAGATTCACCGGATTTTGAAGCCGGGGGGCGTAGCAATTATGAGTTTTTCCAACCGGATGTTTTATCAAAAGGCGATCGCGGCTTGGCGGGAAGGTTCGGAGGGCGATCGGGTAGAATTAGTCAAGCGTTACTTTGATTCGGTCAAAGGAGCGAACATACCCGGATTTAGCCAACCGGAAGTAATTGTTCGCAAGCCTAACTTGCCGAGTTTTATGCAAATGCTGCGAATACCAAGCGGCGATCCGTTTTATGCGGTAGTTGCTTACCGCCAAAGTTAGGATTTTTTGGCAGTAAGGACTTTAGGACTTTAGGTGGAGATTGAAAGCACTAAAGTCCTTACTACAAACCGATCGAAAGCTAGGCTCTTTAGGTTAGGATATATTTAATATTTGCTCCTAAAATATGGAAAACCAACTTGGGCAGCGCATCACACTGGAGCCAAATATCTGTCAGGGAAAACCCTGTATTCGCCGTCTCCGATATCCAGTAGAACTGATTTTTGAATTCTCAGTTATGGTATGAATGCTAAAGAAATTATAGATGACTATGACGATTTAGAACATGAGGATATTCTAGCTGCTTTGCTTTTGCAGCCAGGCTTACTCAAGTAAAAAGCATATACCGAGTATTGTATTTCATCAGTAATAATAAACTAGGGTAACACCTTGATATGAAACCATATCAGCACATAGCTATCGACGAATGCGGCGAACCTTTAGTCCCTATTCCAACAGAACATTTTGTTTTTGAATTGCCGCACCCTTATCAAAAGTTGGGTGCTCCCTATCACAATAGCAAAGCAGATTCGCCTTACTATTTGCGGCAAGGAGTTGTAGATAGTTTAATCGCCGCTCAAACCCAGCTACAGCAAAATTATCAAAATTGGAAAATTCTGATATTTGACGCTTATCGGCCGGTGGAAGTCCAGCAATTTATGGTAGATTATACTTTTAATCAAATTGCCCTAGCTCAAGGCTGCGAATTTCCGGTTCCCGAAGACAAACGCCAAGTGATTATAGAACACGTATATCAATTTTGGGCAGTACCGAGCCTCGATCGCGCGACGCCTCCCCCTCACAGTACAGGTGCAGCTTTAGATGTAACTTTAGTGGATGAAAATAATCGGGTAATTGATATGGGATCTCCGATTGATGAAATATCAGAACGTTCTTATCCAGATTATTTTGGTAAGAGCAACGAGCCGCAAAAACAGGAATATCACCGCCGCAGGAAAATATTAAAAGATGCGATGATAGCTGCGGGTTTTCAGCAGCATCCTAACGAATGGTGGCATTTTTGTCTGGGCGATCAGATGTGGGCTTGGTTGACAAATCAAAACAATAGTGGTATTCAATTTTTGGCCCGATACGGTCGCTATTAAAAGGGTACGCAATTAAATCTGGACTGGCGCACTCGCGACATTGAGAAACCGGGTTTGTTAACAAAAAACCTCAGCTTTTAGCTGCTTCCTGCAGCAAGAAACCTGATTTATGACCGAAAGCATCCAGGATACAAGCCCCCGGATTCATCCGTGGAAAAATAAAAAACCTGTATCCGATGAAACTTGCCCCCCGAATGTATCCGTGGGGTCAATGCTTCAATTCTTTAATCTTTAATCTAAAATCTAAAATCGATTGACACTCTGTGCGTCCTGGACTATAAAAGTTCGATCGACATAAATCATTTGTATCAGAAGACACGGCAACTATTGCCAGTGGGGTAGCGGTGGTTTAAAATCAACGAGAGCGAACAAGTGCAGGCAAATCAAGCCAGCACTGCAAACCCTACAGGATAACTCAGAGTTCACCCAATGAAAGCACTCATCCTCTCTGGCGGCAAAGGAACACGCTTGCGTCCCCTCACCTATACGGGTGCTAAGCAGTTGGTTCCTGTAGCAAATAAGCCGATACTGTGGTACGGAATTGAAGGAATTGTGGCGGCTGGGATTACGGATATTGGGATTATTATTAGTCCCGAAACCGGGGAAGAGGTGAAGGCGAAAACAGGAGATGGATCTCGCTTCGGTGCCAAAATTACTTATATCTTGCAAGCAGAGCCAGCGGGACTCGCTCACGCGGTAAAAGTTGCCCGACCATTTTTGGGCGATTCTCCGTTTATTATGTATTTGGGAGATAACTTAATTCAGAATCAGTTAGATCCGTTTTTAGAGATTTTTAACAAACAGAAACTAGACGCCCTGATTTTGCTGCGTCCAGTTCCTAATCCCTCTGCTTTCGGGGTAGCAAAAGTAGATGAGAAAGGAAGAGTTTTGGAGTTAGTAGAAAAACCACAAGTTCCGCCATCGAATTTAGCACTGGTGGGGATTTACTTTTTTGCTCCTACTATTCACGAGGCGATCGATCAAATTCAACCCTCGCCCCGCGGCGAACTCGAAATTACAGACGCTATTCAACAGCTCATGCATCAGAAAAAACAGGTAGAAGCCTGCAATTTAGAGGGCTGGTGGCTGGATACGGGTAAAAAAGACGATTTGCTGAGTGCAAACCAAATCATTTTAGATAGCCGTATCGTAGCTTCAACTGAATTAAAAGTAGACGCGAAAAGTCAAATTATCGGACGAGTGCAAATAGGCGAAGGAACGGAAATCATTAATTCTACAGTTCGCGGGCCGGTGGTAATTGGGGAAAATTGCCGCATTGAAAATTGCTTTATCGGGCCTTACAGCAGTATTGCCGATCGCGTGACGATGATTGATGCTGATATCGAACACAGTGTAATATTGCAAGGGGCGAAAATACTTGGCATTCACCAGCGAATTGTTGACAGCGTGATCGGGCAGCGAGCTCAACTAACCAATGCGCCTGCTCGTCCAAAAGCTCTGCGGTTTCTGATTGGTGATGACAGTCAAATTGAGTTAGCTTAAATTGAGATATTGCCAATATCGGAAGCAATAATCCTGATTTAACAAGAGATAAATTTTCTTGTGGGGTGGGCATCCTGCCCGCCCTTGAACAACCAAGATGCCTGTTCCACAATTAATTACAATTATTCGCACAGCAAAGATTCCTGTTCACAATTAGTTACAATGATTGAAACAGCAAAGATGCCTGTTCCATAATAAGTCATAGTAAGTTATCTAAAGGAGAGGAAAGTTTGCAGCCAGAAGAAATACCAACTCAACAGATAATAGATAAATTGCGGCAAACTTTGGAGCCGCGAATTGGTATTGCTGATCCATCGCTGTTGGGAATAGAAAATAGTGCGATCGCCCGAGATGAAGATGACGAAGACATCGCCCTTTTAAAGGCGGGTTTCGACATTTATAACATCCCCATTACCTCTTACCAAAGGCGGCTGGGTTCCGCAGTCATCGCCGTTAGGAAAATAGTCCGAAAATTGCTCAGGCCCGTACTCGAACGTCAAGTTATCTACAATTTTGCTAATACCCGCGTCGTTCAAACACTGAGCATTCAATTGCAAAAATTGCAAGAAAATCAACAAACTCTAGAAAAAAAAATTAAATCGGAATTCAGCAGCGGATCTCCCGAAGTTACAGCACAGCTTGAGACTCAACAAAGAGCGATCGCAGCTTTTCAGTCTGAAATAGAGCAAATTAAAGCAGTGCAGCAGCAACATACTGCTATTTTAGAGAAGATTACCGCTGAATTGCTCGATCGACAACAATAAAGCATCAAAGATGACCACACTGCCAATATGCTCGTTAATTATAGTCAACTATAACGGTCTGCGCCACACGAAAGATTGCTTAAAATCTCTACAAAAGCTTGCGTATCCAGAACAGGAACTAGATTTAATTGTAATTGATAATTGCTCTCAAGACGATTCCGTTAATTCCCTGCGCGAACTATTTCCAAAAGTTCGCATTTTTGTCAACTCCGCCAACAACTTTGCTAAAGCCCTCAACCTCGGCATCAGCGAAGCAAAAGGGCAATATATCGGATTTTTAAATAATGATGCTACTCTTGACAGTCGCTGGTTAGAGATTCTTGTCAAAATCCTAGAGACTCACAAAAAAATAGGTGCAGCCAGTGGCAAATTGCTGTTTAAAGACGGGCGAATTAACAGCGCAGGCATTCAGCAATTACCTAATTTTTATTGGCAAGATGTCGGATTTGGCGAAAAAGATTCGGGACAGTACGATACAGAAGGGGAAGTCGAAGGGCTTTGTTGGGCGGCGGTGCTTTTCCGCAGGGAATGTCTCGAAGATGTGGGGCCGATAGATGAAGATTTTGTGATGTATTTTGAGGATGTAGAGTTTGCCAAACGCTGCCACAAACGCGGTTGGAAAATGCTTTATACTCCTGCCGCCATCGCCCATCACGAATATCGGGGATCGAGTAAAGGCAGCAAACTTACCGAGTATTTCTGCAACCGAAATCGGTTTTTGTATTTGGCGAAACATGAACCTTTGCAATTAGTATCTTCAATTCATACTTCGGATTTTTTTACTCATAAGCAGTACGATTTGCTTTTCGAGAGTTTATTTGTAGCGATTAAAAAACTTCTAGATTATCAGAAACCAGAAATCATTGAAACTGTATTGTCGCAGTTGTCGGAAAAGTTGGCGGTGATTTACAGTCGCCTGAAGGTCGATCGCATTTTATCTCGCTTACAGGTGGTTCGGGGCGATCGCAAAATGTCGATCGCCATTTACGATCACGGACTGCATTTTATCGGCGGCGGTCAAAAATACGTCGCTACCATCGCCTCGCTGCTACAAAATGAATTTGACATTACTTTTATCGCCAACAAACCAGTTGCTGTTTCCGACTTAGAATCGTGGTACGGGCTCAACCTTTCAGGATGCAAAATTAAAATTATTCCCTTGGCGTTTTACGAGAAACGCGGAATGCAGTGCATCGATTCCAGCATCATCGTCGAGGATATGGAAAATCCCTTTGATGAAATTGCCAGAGAAAGCAAAAACTACGATATTTTTATCAACGCAAACCAACTGGAAAAAGTAAAACCACTGTCGCCAATTTCAATATTTTTCTGCCACTTTCCCAATACCTTCCGCAACCATCATTTTGCTGTCGATGACTACACTTTCATTATTGCCAACAGTCAATTTACTGTTAAGTGGTTGGAGAAACGCTGGAACCTACAGCCAACTTTTCTGCTTTATCCGCCCGTAAAAATGGTTACAGTTAAAGTGCCGAAAGAAAACATCATTTTAGCTGTGGGACAGTTTGAAGCTGGGGGAACCAAAAAGCAAATTGAGCTAATTAAAGCTTTCCGCAGTTTGCTAGCGGATTATCCCAAAGAACTTCAAGGATGGCGGCTAATTTTAGTGGGCAGCAGCATTCCGAAAAATCCTTATTTAAAGACTGTTCAGAATTTACTGAAGCAAGATTCAAGGGCGATCGAGCTAAAAGTCAATGCTGACTTTGATGAGGTAAAATCGCTTTATGCTAGAGCAAGCATATTTTGGCACGGCTGCGGTTTGGGTGAAGTCAATCCTCAAAGATTTGAGCATTTCGGCATGGCGACTGTAGAAGCAATGCAAAACTGTTGTGCTCCGATTGTTTTCAACGGTGGCGGCCAACCGGAAATTGTCCAACATGGGCGATCGGGCTTTGTGTTCAATACCGTTGAGGAACTGTGCCAGCATTCACATCAACTAATTGTTAATCCCGATTTACTAGCAGAACTTCAAGCTGGTGCACAGCAGCGCAGTCAGAACTTTAGACTTGCACGTTTCGAGGAAAAAGTCAAGAGTTTTTTTGAGATAATTCACCAAGAATATGCTACAATTCGGCTGCCAAATCCTGCCGATATAGCTCAAATGCTCGATCGAACTTAAAGGCTAATTCAAGCGTGTCTAACCCACTTTTAATCAATTTATCCTTCTTAAGTCCTGAACCAACGGGAATCGGAACTTATGCAGCTAATCTTTTCCCGCAACTGCAACAGCTAGAACCCACATTACTTGCTTCCCAGCAAATTGACAATTATACTTGCTATCAAATTTCCGAATCTATGACACCGGATCGAGGGCCGAAAGGACAAATTAACAGGCTGCTGTGGACTCAATTCAACTTGCCAAAAATTTACAAAAAATTGCAGTCAAGCCTGATATTTTCCCCAATTCCCGAAGCACCTTTGTATTCCCGCTGCCGCTACATCGTCACTGTTCACGATTTAATTCCTTTGCGGTTTCCCCAACGGTTTTCTAGATTAACAGCTTATTTTCGCTACTACATACCGCAGGTTTTGCGGCAAGCAGAACACATTATTTGCGATTCTCAAGCAACGGCGGCAGATGTTGCTAACTTTTTCCAGATTCCGCGTCAGAAAATGACCGCAATTCCCCTAGCTTGCGATAATATCAATTTTAGATATCTCGACTTGCCGACCAAAAATTATTTTCTTTATACCGGCAGACACGATCCTTACAAAAACTTGGAAAGATTAATTGCTGCATTTGCGAGTTTGCCCGATCGCGCAAATTACGAATTGTGGCTAGCAGGGCCTCCCAATGCCTACACACCGCAGTTGATAGCACAAGTGGAAGAATTAAAACTAAAATCTTCAATTAAATTTTTAGGTTACGTTCCCTATTCTCAATTGCCCGTACTGATGAATCAGGCGATAGCCCTAGTTTTCCCTACACTTTGGGAAGGATTCGGCTTACCTATTTTAGAAGCAATGGCTTGCGGCACACCCGTCATCACATCCAACCTGTCATCGATGCCAGAAGTAGCCGGAGATGCGGCATTATTAGTCAATCCTTACAGCGTCGGAGAAATAGCCGAAGCCATGCAAACAGTAGCCACAGATTCAAAAGTGCGATCGAACTTAAAAACTGCTAGTTTAGCCAGATCATCTCAATTTAGCTGGCACAAAACCGGAAAAGCAACCGCCAACATCTTACAACAATATCTTTAAATCTTCCCTCTCTTCCTTTCTCCTCTCTGCGTCCTCTGCGCCCTCTGCGGTTAAATAAAAAAAATCCCACCCAAAAACCGCAATCTACATATTATCCCATGCCCAATTCCCCATCCAACCTACTAATCAACCTCTCCTTTCTAATTTCTAAACCAACCGGCTTAGCCATCTACGCCAAAAACTTATTTCCCCACCTAAAATCCCTCAATCCAACATTACTAACAGCAGAAAAATTTCCCAATAGCAACTGCTACCAAATCCCCGCAAACCTAACACCCGAACAAGGAACCAAAGGACACATCAACCGATTGCTGTGGACACAAACCCAACTCCCCAAAATTTACAACCAGCTAAAATCTAACCTGTTATTTTCCCCAATTCCCGAAGCTCCTCTATTTGCAGGTTGTCGCTATATAATTACAGTACATGACTTAATAGCGCTGCGGTTTCCCCGCCGCTTCGATCCTCTGACACCTTACCACCGCTATTACATTCCCCAAGTGCTGCGGCAGGCTCAACACGTCATCTGCGACTCTGAATCAACTGCCAAAGATATCGCTAATTTTTGCAAGATTCCTACTAATTTAATTACGCCAATTTTCCCCGGATACGACACCAGTTTTTTCCGTTTTTTAGACTTACCAACAAGCAATTATTTTCTTTATATCGGCCGCCACAATCCCTATAAAAACGTACAGCGAGTTGTAGCAGCCTTTGCTGCTTTGCATCATAATTCCCAGTACGAATTGTGGATAGCAGGTTCGGAAGACAAACGCTATACGCCGCTGTTGAAGGCGCAGGTTCAAGAATTGGGATTGGTCGATCGAGTAAAATTCTTAGATTACATTCCTGCGGCGGAATTGCCCAAAGTCATCAACCAAGCGATCGCGCTGGTTTTTCCCAGTCTTTGGGAAGGATTCGGCCTCCCCGTGCTCGAAGCAATGGGCTGCGGCACTCCTGTCATCACCTCTAACCTGTCTTCAATGCCCGAAGTGGCGGGGGGTGCAGCAGTATTAGTCAATCCCTACAGCGTCGAGGAAATTGCCTCTGCTATGCAAGAGGTTGCAGCCGATGCCAAAGTTCGATCGCACTTGCGGGAGCTCGGTTTAGCCAGAGCAAAACAATTTAGCTGGGAAAAAACAGGCTTGGAAACTGCGGCTATTCTCGATCGATATATCTAATTTTTCTATTCTTACAGCACATAGAATCGTATTTAGGGTGCGATCGCATTTAGGGTGCGATCGCCACCTGTGTCAGCAGACATCTGGGAAATAGAAGCTAAAAGCCCGATCTCATGTCCCGCGAATTAACAGCAATTAAGCTGGGGGGCGGGTTCGCCAATATCTCTGATTCAGATCCAGGATATTTGTCAACCCGTCCTCCCAGAAAGGCAAAATTCGCCCTTTTACTTATTGATACCCAACTGATCGCCGCGCTTGTATTGCTGATAAGCAGCAAAAAACAGCCCCGCCAGAGTAACAAAGATTAGACCCAGAACAATACCTGAAAGTAGCGGTTCTACCATGAGAGCTCCTTAACGTTAAGATTTAACAACCTATTTTTAATATTACCAGCACTTATACAGATGAATTTTCCCAAAAGCAGCCTTCCGTGGGTCTCAGAGCTTGCTCTCCCCGCTGCGAACGATTAAGCTATGTTATGAGAAATAAATTTTCTTGTAGATACTATTTTTAATTGAACTCCTTTGAATAACCAACTTGCCAGGAATGAAATTAAAAACCCGATCGAGCGACTTGCCATATTTGCGCTAGCGGTGTTGGTTGCCATCATGTTGGCGAGTATGACAATTCGTCAGTTTCAAGTCGCCGATCCTTACGTCAAAAGCGTACTATCCCTGACGGGCAACCCGTTTCAGGGTTCCGCCATCTTTCAAATGAACTGTGCGGGGTGTCACACATCCGTTTCAGAAAGTCAAGTCGGGCCCAACTTGCACGGAGTGTCCGAGCGCAAATCCGAATTCGATCTGATCCGGCAAGTCACCAGCGGGCAAACCCCACCCATGCCTCAGTTTCAGCCGAGTCCGCAAGAAATGGCCGACTTGCTGAAGTATCTCGAACAAATTTGAACCAAAGAAGGGGAACGGAATTCGTTCCCCTTCTTTGGCAGAGCCTCGAAACCCATGCTTAGAGGTTCTGCTTCCCGCTAGTCCCTCTCTGCTGGGACGGCAGGCAAGTGTATGCTCGGTTTTAACTGCCGAGTTTGATCTGCAGACTAAACCAGCAAGCTAAAACTCTGAGCCGATAACTGGCTCGGCTGTACGCCCGTCAGTATCGCCAAAATCTGGTCGCTGTTGGCGATCGCGATCGCCGTCGAGCCATTAGTTTCGGTAAATGACAGTTGATTGAAGTCCAAGCCTCCCACCAGCTCGATCGAATCAACTCCTGCGGTGAAGTTGATAATGGTGTCAATTCCTCCGCCGGCTGACAAGACAAAGCCATTGCTGCCAATGCCGCCGACGAGGGTATCGCTGCCAATGCCGCCAAAGAGCAAGTCATCGCCGGTGTCAGCAAAGAGCAAATCATCGCCGCTGCCGCCAATTAAGGTATTGTTACCCTCGCCGCCGCAGAGAGTGTCATTGCCTTGGTCGCCAATTAGCACGTCGTCGCCAGCGCCTCCCAACATTACGTCATCGGCTTTGCCGCCGTACAATAGGTCATTGCCTTCGTCACCAGAGATCGAGTCGTTGCCACGATTGCCATAAATCGTATCATTACCGCGATCGCCAAAAATCAGGTCAAAGCCTTTGCCACCGAAGAGAGTATCGTTATCGATGCCTCCGTAGACAGTATCGTTGGCCGTATTGCCATTGATGTAGTCGCCGCCCCCTCGACCAAAGATCAAATCGTTGCCGCTCAACCCGAAGATAGAGTCATTGCCGACACTACCCACGATCGTATCGTCGCCGTTAGGGCCATTGATCACATTACCCGCTGAAGGAGTGCCGGCCTCATTCGGAGTAGCGAGCCTGGGGAAGTCCTCAGGGCAAACCAAATCTGTCGGTACAGGTGCAGGAGTCGGCGTCGGTACAGGTGCAGGCGTCGGCGTCGGTACAGGCGCAGGAGTCGGCGTCGGTACAGGTGCAGGCGTCGGCGTCGGTGCAGGTGCAGGCGTCGGCGTCGGTGCAGGTGCAGGCGTCGGCGTCGGTGCAGGTGCAGGTGTCGGCGTGGGTACAGGTGGCAGTGGCGGCGGCGTCGGAGTCGGCGTCGGCGGCGTCGGCGTCGGCGTCGGCGCTGGGAAGTTGCCGAAGTTGATGCCAGTGACAATAGCGCCTGAAGTTAGGGTGATGTCGGCGGGTGGGGGTGTGCTTTGGGTGAATCCAGTTTGGTTGACCTCCCTGATGCGGTAGGTTCCCGGCGTTAGGTTCGCGAACAGGTAGTTGCCACTGTTGTCTGTGGTAGTAGTAACAGGAGCAGGAGCAGTTCCAGCTACGACATTGGTTAACTGAATTTGGAAATTGGGTAAACCCGGTTCTCCAGCATCCTGAGTGCCATTGTTGTTGGTGTCTTGGAACTTCAGACCTTGGATCGCCCCGGGTTGGGGCAGGAAGTTGCCGAAGTCAATGCCTGTGATGTTATCGGAGGGATTAACCGTAACGGGGGCGGGGTTGGGGGTCGTCTGCGTCCAGCCGTTTTGCTGGACTTCCCTTACCTGGTAAGTACCTGCGGGTATATCTCGGAGAGTGTAGTTGCCCGCTGCATCAGTGATGGTAGTCGGTTCGCCCTGCTGAAATATGCCATCGGGATTGATACTGTCGAGGAATATTTGCCAGTTACCTAGCCCCAATTCTCCGGCATCCTTAAGGCCGTTGTTGTTGAGGTCATTGAATTTTTGACCGCTGATAGTGCTCGACTGGAAGTTGCCGAAGTTGATATTAGCGATATCTTGACCGCTGGTGAGAGTGATGTCATCCGGGTCGGGGGTAGTTTGCGTCCAAGTAGGCTGCAAGACTTCCCGCACCTTGTAGGTTCCTGCTGACAAATCGAGGAATTGGTAGTTACCGGCGGCATCGGTGAGGGTGTTCGGTTCCCCGGTGTCGAGAGTGCCGTTATCGTTGGTATCGAGGAAGAATTGCCAGTTGGGTAGTCCTGTTTCTGCTGGCGCATCTTGGATGGCATTTTTGTTGAGGTCATTGAACTTCAGACCACTAATCGAGTTGGGTCTGAAGTTGCCGAAGTTGTTGTTTTGGGAGTCGGTGCCGCTGGTGACGGCGACCGTAAACGCGCCTGAAAGGGTAGGCGTGGCTGCGTTGACCGGGGGCACAGTTTGCGTCCAGCCTGTTTGTGGGACTTCCCGCACTGTATAAGTGCCGGCTGGCAGGTTGGCGAACTGGTACTTACCCGTGACATCGGTGACAGCGGCGTTGGTGCCAGTTTCTGCTGGTACTTGGTCTTGCACGCCGTTGTTGTTGGCATCCAGGTAGATTGTCCACCCTCCTAGGGGTTGTTCTGCTGGCAAATCTTGAGTGCCATTTTTGTTGAGGTCATTAAATTTGATCCCGCCGATTTTGCCTAGCTGAAAGTTGCCGAAGTTTTGCTCCGTAATGGGGGTGCCGCTGACCGGGTTAATTGTATAAAAAGCCGGACCTGCGGTTGGTGAGAATCCCGCCGACACGTCCTCTGTCACAAAGTGCCGACCGGAGCCGACGTTGGTAAAGCTATATGTACCAGCAGCCGCTGGCGGTGTTCCGGTAACTTGAGGAGAGGCGATTTCGGCGTCGCCGATATCTAAAGTGCTGTTATTGTTAGTATCCTTGAACAAGCGAACGGTAGTACCGTTGAGGGGCGTATCGTCGGGAGAGAAGCCGTTGCCTGTGAGGTCGGTGAATTTGGTGCCGCTGACGGTGATGTTTTGGAAAACGCCGAAGTTTTGACCGGTGACGGGAGTACCGCTTTGGGCGGTAACCAGAATTTCGGCAGCGGGGAAAGAAATACTGGAGTTGGCTGGGGGAGTGGCTTGTATCAGGTAATTACCGGGGCCGATATCCGCGAATGTGTAATCTCCTCCAGCAGTCGTTTGCGCAGTGCCGACAACAGTATCTGTGAGGACATCTAGCCTACCGTTGGCGTTGGTGTCTTTGTATAAGTTAACGGTGATGCCACCAGATACGGTGTCGGTGGCCTCATCTAAAACGCCGTTGCCCGCGACATCGGTGTAGGTTTTGCCCGCGATCGATGTCAGTTGGAAGTTGCCGAAGTCTCGGCCTGTAGCAGCGTCAGCAACACCTGTGCTGTAGGGAGTTGCGCCTGTAGCCGGGAGAGTTTGCTGCCAACCTGTTACTGCCACTTCCTTAATCGGGCTGTTAGTCTTGGTGTCGGGGAGGGTGTAGGTACCGCCTATGGCGACGGTAGCCTGATCTTCAGTGGGGTCCAGCGCATTGTTGTTGTTGTTGTCTACATAAATAACAAAGTTTTGCGCTGGAGTTGTGGCGGTGGCATCAGTCCCGTCTTTAACGCCATTGCCATTGAGGTCATTGAATTTCTGACCAGTAATTGTGGGGCCGTATTCGTAAGCACCGATGTCAACAACGCCGTTGACGGTACGGGCAAAGGGAATGTTAAATTCAGTGCCACGTTGGTCAGTAGTAAGAGCCGCACCAGTTTTTGCGTTGAGGGCGGTGGCTGCGTTGCCAGTATTGATTGCGGGGCTGCCAGGAAGTAAGGCGTGGGTTGGCACAACACCGCCATTATTTTGCAGGGGGCCAAGTAAGGCAGCACCGCCAATTAAGTTGTTGGCACCTGTTGATACGACGTTACCTGTAATGTCAGGATTAGCACCGCCAGTATTGCCAGAGATGATTGTGTTGTTGGCGTTGAAAGTCCCAGCGTAGGAAACACCGCCACTATTGGTGCTGGCAGTGTTGAGGGTAATGGTCGTATTCGCTAGGTTAGCTGTAGCACCTGTGTTAACAAAAATCGCGCCACCTAAGCCTTGACCGGGAGTACCGTTGCCCCCAGCACCACCACCTGTCACTGTATTAGCGCTAAAGGTGCTGTTGCTAACATTTAATGTGCCTGCATTGAGGAAAATAGCCCCTCCTAGACCCGATCCACCGCCACCGCCAGTAGTACCGCCAGCACCAGCACCGCCACCGCCACCAGCACCACCAGTGCTTCCAGCACCACCGCCACCACCAAAGCCACCGGCACCACCGACACCGGCACCACCAGCGATACCAGGAACAGTACCAGTACCACCAGCACCACCAAGGCCACCAGGGCCACCACCGCCACCGACACCGCCAGTACCACCAGCACCGCCAACACCACCATTACCACCGTTACCAGTGCCAGTCCCATTCTGGCCAGCACCACCAGTGCCGCCAGCACCACCGCCACCACCGAAGACTCCAGTACCGCCAGGGCCGCCAGCACTACCAGGGCCGCCAGCACCATTGGTTGCACCACCAGTACCGCCAATGCCACCAGTACCACCAGTACCACCAGGGAAGCCACTACCACCAGGCAGAGCAGTACCACCAATACCACCGGCACCATCGGGTGTACCACCAATACCACCGGCACCAGCAGCACCCGGGGTACTGCCTACGCTACCGGTGCTTAAGTCGCTGTTGCCACCTGCACCACCGTTCCCGACCGCACCTGCACCGCCTGTTGCTGTATTGCTAGCAAAGGTAACGCTGTCAATATTGACAGTGCCCTGGTTGATAAAAAGTGCCCCACCTAAGCCAGCGCCGCCACCACCACCGCCGGTGCCCGCGCCACCGATTGCGGCTCCATTTTGAAGTGTGAGGTTAGATAAGGTGACTGTGGCAGGGGTGTCAACGAAAAATAGTCGGCTATTACCGCCGCCGTCGAGCGTAATCCCAGTAGTAGCGCTGCCAATAAAGTTAACAGGGTTAATAATTACAGGCAGAACTTGTCCGGGAGTGAAGGTGATAGGACCAGTGATGTTGACATCATCAGCATCCGGCAGGACATTAGCAAAAAGGATGGCGTTGTTAAGACTGGTAAAGTCGGTAGCGGTAAAGGTTGCTAAAACTGCGCTGTAAGCTTCCCTCGCCTCTGCCGAAAATGCCAAAGGTGTTTCTATGTTGCCGGTAGTCACTTGCAGCACCCAGTCTCCACCCAGTGCCGCACTGCCGGTCAAGTTATCGGAAGCGGCAATATTTGCCCCCGTGAGCTGGCTCAGCCTTTCCACGAAAGCGACACCTGCTTCTGTGGCGGCGACGTTGCAACCGTAAAGCAGAATTTCTGGTTTAGCTGTAATTGAAGAGTTCGAGTTTGCTTCGACTGCTGGCAAAGCAAACCATTTTTCTAAATAATTGCGGTAGCTTTCAATGTTGCTGAGATTTAGCTCTGTGCCCCCCAGTTGTAAGCTGGCTGCTGCGCCGTGAGACAAAATGTGGACGGCTGCAATGTTTGTCCGCTGTTTAAGTGTTTCGGCGATTTGCTCGATCCCGTCGCGATCGGCTTTGAGAATAACAATTTCTGTATCGGGATTGACCGTTTCTGTTAAACTTTCGCAATCTTTAACTTGTGAATCTGCAAAAACTATCTGGTGTTTCCGTTCTTTATAGAATTCCACGTTCAAATTCTCCTGGTACACGCACACATCAAATTCATATCACAAACCAACCGCAGCAGCGATCGCTCTTTTCCGGTGCGGATAAGAGTCGATCGCCCCTAACTGTCACCTAACCTAACTTTCACCTAAATTGAATATTGACAAAAACGGTTTTATATGCACCCCTACCCTAACTGAGTTAGTTTGATGGTTGAGAAGTTTTAAAGGGGGATATTGTTCCGGCTGTTACCAAAAATGTTGGATCAAACTTGCGCGCTGTTTTATGCTCTACCCGAGATGGGTAAGATACCAGATTTTATAAAAATTGTCAATCAAATAATTAACCGATGGCGATCGATATTTGTGAGTCAAGAGTCATCAGTCACGGTTATTAGCTGTAAGCTAATATTATTTGGTAGTTGTTCGCGGTTGAATCATAGGTATATGCGATCGAACAACCGCAATCAAATTGGTTTTTAGCGAGGAATGCAAGTCCTCATAAAAATCAGAGGACTTGCATTCCTCACTACAAAGGTTATAACGGTTATTTTACAGGAATAGATATGACTGATGAATGCTAACTCCTGACTAACATTCCTGGAGACTATTAGACTCAATAAACCGGGAAGAGGAAAGAACATTCTGCGTTTGGGTCCAGAATCTTAACTCCTATTCCGGGTTTCTGCGCCCAAGACTGACTAATTACCAAGTTTCTTCATCGGGCTTGTTGGAATTGCTCCAGATTTCCACATCTAAATCATTGAGATAAATCAGAGCACTTTCAATCTGTTGACTTGTACCGTTAAGTTCCAAATCAAACCAACCGTCCTCTAAAGTTTTGACACCCAAGAAAGCAGCATTAAAATTAACGGTCAAACCGTATTCAGAAATCAGGTTAGAAATGACAGGTTCCTGATGGTATTCTTTAGGAACACGAATGCGAATGCGGGTTTGAGTTGGTCTGCTGTCGCCATTTTCAGATTTGGGAATATCTGATTCTTGGGTTTTGTGAAAATCGTCGATCGCCTCAAATTGAGATTCGGTAGTGTTGTGAGCTAACATTTGGGTCTCCTAATGTTTATTGATTTCAGGGATGAGGTGCGCACTGCGCACCCTAAAGCCCTAATGAATAATGACCAATGACAAATAACTAATGACTATTATTCAACCTCCTTAATGCTAGTCTTTCTTTCTAAAATCTCCTTAAGCACGAGGGTAACCACTGCTAAAAGACCTAAAACTACCGCCGCTGAAAATGCGGCTTGCGTCGCGTACTGCTTGTAAGCATCTTCTACAAACAAAGGCAAAGTTTGCGTTTTTTTAGCAATATTTCCCGACACTACAGAGACGGCTCCAAATTCTCCCATTGCTCTAGCATTGGTCAAAATTACTCCGTAAAGCAATCCCCAGCGGATACTTGGAAGGGTGACATTCCAGAAAATTTGCCAGTCATTTGCTCCCAAAGTTTTCGCCGCCTCTTCTTGATCAGTTCCCACTTCTTCCAAAACAGGAATCACTTCGCGGGCCACAAAAGGCAAGGTAACAAAAGCAGTAGCCAGCACCATTCCAGGGAAGGCAAAAATAACCCTGATATTTGCCGCATCCAGCCACGGCCCGAACCATCCCACCCGACCGTAAAGCAGTACAATCATTAAACCTGCTACTACGGGAGATATGGCAAAAGGCACGTCTAAAAGGCTGATTAATAGCGTGCGACCCGGAAATTTGTTGCGGCCAATTACCCAGGCGGCACACAAACCGAATATTGTATTTATAGGCACAACTATCAGAGAAATCACCAGGGTAAGTTGCGCTGCGTGCAGAAAATCGGGCGATGTTAAGTTAGCAAAAAATGGCCCAAATCCCTTGCTGAAAGCTTGGTAAAAAACGTTGAGAGTGGGGATAAATAAGACCAGAGCAAGATAGCCGATCGCAATTCCGATTAAAGTGGGTTTTACCCAAGCTTTTTCCTGGCTCCGCGTCGAACCACTGGGCGGAAATTTGTAATCAGCGGGTGAATTGATATTAGCCGTCATAGCGTCTTCTCCATGCTTGTAAGAGATTAATGGCGAACAGCATTGCCAGGGAAATAGCTAACATGACAGTACCGATAACTGTGGCTCCTGCATAGTCGTACTGTTCCAATCTTTGAAAAATTAATACTGGCGCGATTAAATCTTTGAACGGTATGTTAGAAGCTACAATTACAGTAGACCCGTACTCGCCAACCGCTCGCGAAAAGCCGAGTGCTACTCCGGTTAAAATAGACGGAAATAGCGGCGGCAAAACTACTCGCCAGAAGGTTTCAAATTGAGAAGCACCTAAGCACCAAGCTGCTTCTTCGATATCTTTTTCCATCTCGTTTAAAACTGGCTGTACGGTTCTAACTATAAATGGCAAGGAAATAAATATCATCGCTATACCTACGCCCAAGCGAGTAAAGGATATCTTGATTCCCAAAGGTGCAAAAAGCGAACCAATCCAGCCGTTATCGCTGTAAACAGTGGCGAGAGTTAAACCGGCGACCGAGGTGGGCAGTGCAAAAGGCAAATCGACGACTGCATCTACAATCCGTTTTAAGGGAAAGTCGTAGCGGACTAATACCCAGGCAATTAATGTGCCGAATACTCCGTTAATTAAGGCCGCAATTAATGCCGTAAAGAAGGTGACATCGTAGGCGGAAAGGGCGATCGGACTGGTGGCAATTTTCCAAAACTCGGCGGGGTTTGCTGTGCTGGCTTTCAGCAGCATTGCTGTAACTGGGAGCAATAGCATTAAGCTGAGGTAGCCTAGGGTGATGCCCCAAGGTAATGTGATTTTGCCGATCGCCTTTTTGATATTTTCGAGCGGAGATTGAGGGTTGCTGGTTGGAGATAATACAGCCATAAGTGAATAGTTGGGAGTTGGAAGAATAGTGAATGTTTTAGATCCCCGACAACTTCGGGGAAGTCGAGGATCTGAGCCTTCTGTTTTTTTACTGTCTAATTGAACCTTGAATTTTGTCAAAAACAGCTCCGTCATCGAAGAATTTCTGCTGAATATCTCCCCAACCTCCTAAGTCTTGAGCTGTAAATATGGTTTTGATGGGGGCATATTTTTGGACAAATTCTGGTTCCGCCGCTACTGTCGCATCTACAGGGCGGAAGCCTGCTTTGGCAAATTCTCGCTGAGCTTCTGGGGTGTACAGAAATTTGACAAATGCTTCGGCGACTTCGCGAGTGCCGTGTTTATCAACGTTTTTATCGACGATGGCAATAGGATTATCGATCGAAACATTGACTTCAGGAATAGTATAAGTCGGTTTTTCGCCTTTCTCACCCGCCAGAAGAATCTCGTTTTCGTAGTTAATTAAGGCGTCGCCTTGGCCTTGTTTGAAAAATACGTCGGTGGCTTCGCGGGCATCTTTAGTCAGGATGGGGACGTTTTTGTAGACTTTGCTAGTAAAGTCTAATGCTTTGGCTTCGTCTCCTCCGGTTTTAACAACCGATCCCCAAAGTGCGAGGAAATTCCAGCGGGCAATGCCTGATGTTTTAGGATCGGCAGTAATCACTTTTACTCCGTCTTGGCTTAAGTCTTCCCAGGTTTTGATGCCTTTGGGATTGCCTTCGCGGGTGACTATTGCTCCTACAGATTTGCTGACTATGCCTTCGTTGGGGACTTCTTTTTCCCATCCAGGCTCAATGAGTCCGGCTTTTTCGATTTTTGCGGTGTCGAGGGCGAGGGCTAAGTGTACGATGTCGGCTTCTAAACCGTCAACTACGGCCCGAGTTTGGGAACCGGAACCGCCGTAGCTTTGGTTGAAGGTGACGGTTTGACCCTTTTCTTTTTGCCATTGTTCTACGAATTTGGGAATTATGGCTTCGTGGGCGGCTTTGGTGACGGCGAAGGATACTAGGGTTAATTCTACGTTGCCTTTGTTGGCTGCTGGGCTAGCACCGCCTGGAGTGGCTGCGGGGTTGTTGGTGGTTCCCTGACCGCAGGATGCAACGGCCAGACTTAAAGTTATTCCCACTAAAAATAGCGACACAAATCTTTTCAGCGCAGTCAATGATTGGTTTGTGCTGCCTGAAGGCTGTTGCGGCCAGTGAAGGTGTTGAGTTAGGCGTTGCCACGGACTCATTATATTTATTCCTCTAGTGAAAGTACGGTTATTAGGTCGGAATACCGTAATTATGGTTGTGAAGTACGATTATAGACAAGAGCGAGTGAAATGGCAACAAAAAAAACGAATTGGGAGAACTCAAGGTCGATCGAATATGTTGATGTCTTTTCCCTCGGTGTTTTTGAGTCAGATTAGGGGTAAAATGTAAAGTGTATAAATACTCTTATTGAGTTAAGGTGCTAAACTTGCGCGGCTGCAGGATACGCCTGCACGATACGCCTTACGGATACCATCGGCCGATCGCCCAAATGTAATAGCCCTGCCAAGAGTCCCCGCCCCAGGGGGATATGCCTGACTCGCGCGATCGCCCTTAAGTAAGAAAAAGTTTTAACTGGTATGTCCTTACCCCGCCCCGTCTCAGACACCCTAATTGAACTGTTGAAGCCTGTAGCCTGCGAATTGGGAGAAAGATTGGGAGCAAGCGCTGTCAATGAACGCTATGCAGAAATTGAGCCGTCTGGTTCTTCAGCTTTGACCCAGCAAATAAAAAAAGACCCCCGCTGGATTAAAGCACAAATGAGATATTTGCAGCGGCAGCAGGCCAGAGAACAAAAATTAATCGCGATCGCCGACGCAGAAGAATGGGTAAAGGAAGAACGCGCTAATCGAATTAAGGCACAAGAATTGAGAGATAAGCGGGCAATTAGCCGGCTTTGCCGCGAGTTAATGCGGGAGTTTCAATCAGATGCAATTCGAGTTAAACTGAGCGAAATTCAAACTATTTGGGACAGGGACAACTGGTTTTCTAATTTGAGCAGGCAGGAAACTGAACAGATTTTGCAGCAGCAGCAGCACCGATTGCTGCTGTTAGTTGCTCCCGCAAAAATTAGCGAAGATTGCCCGGATTCATTTCGCCACAATCTGAATATCGAGCTGCCGGCTAAGTTGAGAGCTTTTTTGAACCAACACTACCCCCAGCATGGAGAGTTGTGTCCGGTTCAGTTTTACGGAGACTATTTCAAAAAGGCGATTTCTGATATTGATGTGGAGCGGTTGCAGAGTGTTTTGTCTCCCGTACCTACAGCTATACTGTACAGCGATATCAGCGATTATGAAGTTAATTTTCATGTCGGTTTTTGGGGAGTCATAAATCAGAGTGTTTCTCTAGTGGCGATGCAGCCTTGGAATTGGGAAGAGGTTTATCACCAGTTGGAGGCGGAGGGGAAAGATCAAAAGTTTAGCCTGCGGATTATTCGACAAATAATTGTGACTATTCACAAGTTATTAGCTGCTTTTTTAGCGGATTTGTATTATTTAAATATCGATTTTACTCACGAACCTCAGCTATTTAATTTAGAGGCGGAATTTGCTCAGGAATGGTTTTCTAAAGATTGGGTTCTACCGTATATTGAAACTCTTAAAGAAATTCAGGAGCAACAGCGAATAGTATATAAGGGAGAGATGCGGCGGCTGTCGCTTCGAGAGGCGAAAGCTAGGGCGGAACGCCAGCGTTTGGAGGAGGCTGAACTCAAACGCCGAGAGGAACTTGAGGCTGCATCTAAGCGGGCGAAGGAATTAGCTAACAAATTAACACATCTGAAATGGCGGTGTGTATTTACGCTGTCTGGACATTCATCGTTTGTGAATTCTCTGGCGATTAGTCCTGACGGCAAAATTCTGGCTAGCGGCAGTTGGGATAAAACTATTAAGATTTGGAATTTAGAAACAACGGAATTAATTGGCACTCTGACGGGACATTCCGATCGCGTAAATTCGGTTGCGATTAGCTATGACGGAAAAATGTTGGTCAGCGGCAGTTCCGACGAAACCATTAAGTTTTGGAATTTGCACACCGGCGATTTGTTGTGTACTTTTCCGGGACATTCTATGGAGGTGAATTCGGTGGCAATTAACCCGAAGCGCCAGGTAATTGCTAGCTGCGGCGGCGCTGATAATACGATTAAGCTTTGGAATTTGCGGAGTGGTGAGTTGCTGCGGACTTTGAGGGGTCATTCTGACAATGTGAATGCGGTGGTTTTTAGCCCGGACGGTAAAATATTGGCGAGTGGCAGTTCGGATGCGACGAGCAAGGTTTGGGATGTGGAAAGCGGCAAGTTGCTGCGGACTCTTTCGGGGTTGAATGTTGGGGTGAATTCTGTGGCGATCGCCCCGGACGGTCAGATTCTTGCTAGCGTCAGCAATGATTATACGATTAAGCTGCGGAATTTGCATACGGGCAGTTTGTTGCGGATTTTAAATACTAATTCTGGGAGGGGAAAGGGTGTAACGAATTTAGGAACGAATGAGGCGGTGCATATTCTGCAGAATTATGTGAGTCGGGGCGAGTCCGTTGCTATCAGTCGGGACGGTTTGAGCTTGGCTAGCGGGTGCGATGATAATACGATTAATATTTGGAATTTGCAGACGGGGGAGTTGTTGACCAGTCTTAAGGGACATTCGGGTACGGTGTACTCGGTGGCGATCGCACCTTCGGGCAAGATACTTGTCAGCGGGAGTGCGGATCAGACGATTAAAATTTGGCGGTGCGATTAGGCAGTTGACAGTTGACAGTTGTCAGTTGACAGTTGTCAGTTGACAGTTGACAGTTGTCAGTTGACAGATCCTGTTCGCTAATTAACAAGAATAGTTGTACGGGCGGGTTCAGCAAAAATCTACAGCACTTCCGGCTATTATGAAGCACAGTTTTACTCGTATCCCTTTCCTGTCCTAACTTTCGATACTGTCTGCGTACCTCATAGCAGCCGGAAGTGCTGTAAATCCCCGCTTCCTAAACGGTTTGATTCGGGTATCATAACAGTCAACAGTCAACAGTCAACAGTCAGCGGAAAGTTTCTGGGGGCTCTCGTTCGATGAAGCGATTTGAGGAAACGGCTAATCTGCTGAGTGTGATTCAAACCTGTCGTTTTCAAGCTCGTTCAGTAATGGCTTTTTTCCGTGAGGCTATTTCTGCCCATTCTTGTGACTACTTTCCTATGCCTGACCTCATTCCCTTCTTTCAGACCTGAATCTTTACATTTCTTTACACAACTAATTGAAAGGTTGTATTAGAATTAAATTGCAAGTAAAACAACTATCTACGTGTTGAAACACGCCTTGTATCGGAGAAATCCCGGCGAGCGTGACCCGCTGCACTCCTTAAGGAGTAGTTAGCCTGTATAACTGACACGTAAGGGCAGAGTGTGAAGCGTACCTAACTCGCTTTGTGATGGACTAAGAAAGCAAACATAATTTAAAAGTAAGCGCAATGGCAGCACCTTTTGGGTAGTTGTTTTGAGCGTATAGAGGTGCTTTGATAACCCCTTTGAGAGTTTTCGGATTCATTCAAGACTCCCCGTGGCTTCATCCCTGGGGAGTATCAATAAGGGGAAGTCGGGACGATTAAAAACTTCCGATAGTTAAGGTAGAGGAGAATGAGAACTTTCAATAATTGTCCTGGCTGGTTTGTGATCGCCCACAACTAGGCAACAGCTCATTGAACGTTCGCTACTTTGACCTAATTAAGGGAGGCACGCTTCCAAATCAGATAAGCAGTCTGCGGCTTACGGCTTATTAAGATGAGAGGAGTGCTCAATGTCAGCCGATCATCCTTGAATTCAAAGAAGCGTTCTTGGTCTACACCGACCCAGTTGGGGAACAGGCTGGCTTTAATATGATGAATAACCGTATTGCCCTTGATTTCATACTCACCGCAATAGGTGACGTAAGTTTTGGCTGCCTCTGCCCGCTCTTCTGTGGTTCCGCCCAGAATGTCGTCAGTAGCAAAGTTGGGGCGGTTGGCTGTCATCAGAGCAACAGAAATATATCCATCCTCGGAATACACAATGTAGCCAATTGCATCTTTACCGAAGGGGTAGGTGACGTTGCCCTCTTCATCCCTATTTTCCCACGAAAGCAGTAGCCAAGTTCCCACAAATGGGTTTTTTACACTCATTTTTTATTCCTTATATATTCACTCTTCATTATCATACAAAAAATCCATTCCACAAGCAACAACCTACGAACGAGTTTATCTCTTACCTTTTTCCTGTTGAGTTTTAAGGGGTTAAGCGATAGAAAGGAAATTAAAAATCACTTTTTATTCACTGATATGGAGAACAAATAAATGATATTTGATGATTTAGGGATTTCAAAATCAGGAAAAGATTTATCTTCCCAAATATGCCATTTAATTGATGTAAATAAACCCTACTATGCCCTTCAAGGATTATGTGAAACTGGGAGTGGAGAAGTTTATGCAGAAATTGATGTAGAGCGTCTTGAATATGATGAAGTTTCGCCAATTTCGCTGGCAGAAGCAACTCGTCACCTTGCTATTCTCGGTTCTTGTGCGTTGAGCCTCATCAATAAAAACAAATCAAAACACTACTATCTTGCTAGCAATGGAGCTATTTTATTCCATAGCTCTAAAATTAGTTCATTTAAGGGACAGCAACAAAGAAAATTAAAATGCTTTGCTAAGGCTATTGACTTAGATGACAAGACTAGAACTGGTTCAGTATCATCCAGAATCTATACAGAAAATGATCAATTAATATTCACTCTCGATCTCTCCTACTTGATTCTAAGGGAGACTTTGTTTAAAAAAAAGTTTAGGCAACAACAAACAGAACTAATCCAAGATAACTTCATAGTTGATAACCCATACAAATTTCCTGTAACACTAAAGCAAATTAGCATTACGGGAAATAGGCTGACTTGCACTTTAGGTAAGATTGAGACTTATCAATGTATGGGACATTTTATAAGTTATCCTGCTTTCCCTGTTTCTTTTTTAATGTCAGCTTTCCTCGATTCTATTGGAATATTTTTAAAGTCTCGATATCCTGAATACTGGAAAATTAGAATTAATCAATTTAATGTTATGCCAAACAAGCTAGCTTTTGCGGGAGAAGAAGTTAATATTGAAACTAATTTACTTGAGTATAGCGGAACAAGTTACCATTTTTCATGCCATGCTATTAACGAAGATAAAAATCTTATTTGCAAAATATTTACTACAATTGATGTGATAACTCAATCTGATATAAAAGCTAATGAATAGACTCACAGCTCATAAGAAATTGTGGGTAGACTAGCCGAGATATCAAAAAAATGAATTCACAACCGAAGAATATGACACCATTCGCCAAGCCGCAATCGTATGATCTGTTTTCACCAGAAGCTCTGCTCAATCGCTATCCACTCTACAAACGGATGCGTAAAGATGGGGTCGGCACAGCCGAATTAACCATTCCTTTTACAGCACTTCCGGCTGCTATGAGGTACGCACACAGTATCGAAAGTTAGGACAGGAAAGGGATACGAGTAAAACTGTGCTTCATAATAGCCGGAAGTGCTGTATTGTTCTCACTAACAGTCTATATAAACCCGCCCCCACCACGCGGCTAGATAGGATTTTAGATTTTGGGGCGAGAAACCGGGTTTCTGCGAAGATGTGGGTTGAGTAATCAGAAATACACTCAGAAACCGGGTTTCTGAGGTCTGGGTGTACCAAGGAGGGGGCGAGAAACCGGGTTTCTGCGAAAATTTGGGTTGAGTAACCAGAAATATCGGAAGAAACCCGGTTTCTGAGGTCGGGGTGCGATCAAAAGACGATAATTTCGGTTTGGCCCTTACCGGGAGGGGTTTTGGACGAATGTGAAAAAAAAATTGGCTGGGGGGGTTGCGCTAATGACTATAAGTTTGCTATATTAAGTTTCACTGCTGGTGTAACTCAGTTGGTAGAGTAGCTGATTTGTAATCAGCCTGTCGCAGGTTCAAATCCTGTCACCAGCTTTATAGCAGTTTTCAATCGGATTAAATACACTTTGAGTTGGTCAGTCAAGATCAAATCTTTGACTTTCCTAAGCTGCACACCTAGGGAAATTGCTCACCACTGATTTAGGATTGGTATATTTGACATCCAATTTATCGGCTTGCACTTTATCAACTGCCGTTTAACCCTTGACTCGATCGCGACTGATGAGAATGACTTGAATATCTCTTTGTGCCAGTTGGCGGCACGTTTCCAAACCTAATCCGCGATTAGCAGCCGTTACAACTGCGAGCTTTTTCATAAGTCTAACCTTCTCTTGCCTTAGTAAAAAAAATCACGCTAGTTGCTTGACCAAGGCACGGAATTTCTATTCTGTAAAAATCCCCTACCTCGATCTAAATAAAGATGTTGCCTTCAGAAGAACTCTCTGAAACGGTTCCTATTTCTGCCAATTCTAACCGAGAGACGGCTGAAGACTCTGAAGCCGGGTGGCGATTAATACGAACCAAAAAACCAGTTGGCGGGCGCTTGTGGATCGTTACCTGTGTTATATTCGTACAGGGCGATGGAAAAATCATCTCGGGAAAGTTTCCCATCCCCGTTCGTGTCTATTTTGGAAAAACCGATTTTAGCGTCTTCTTCTGAGCGGCCAAATGAATTCAAAAAAAGAGTATACTCTTTTAATGTAATCTCTCCATCCCCATCTATATCGACAGAATCAAAAAGGCCTTTCTGAACCTGATAATTTGTTTTTTCGGTTGTCTTTGCCGCAATCAAGATATCGGCGGACTTCAGGAATTCATCCAATGTGATTTTATTGTCTCCATCTGCATCTGCAGGTTTCCAATAAGTTTCCCAGTTATAGAGAGCGGCGGACATGATTTTCTCATAGTCTGTTGAACCTGGTTGAATCCCCCTCAGTTCAGCAAGCTTTTGACCATGCTGTTCAAAGTCGGCTAATTCTAGGATTCCATCCTTGGACGTGTCCAGCATATAAAAGCGCAAGGCGAGCTTTCTTTTTTGAAATTCACTCAGCATAAATAATCTTCCTTGTTTTGTGGTTTGATGCTTTTTTCAACTGTTGCAATTGCTTCTTATAATAAGACACCATCGAGCGCATTTTTTTGGAAGGTACAATAATCTTTACAATACAAATTTTTAGTGGCAGCTTAAAATCAGCAAATGCGTTTCAGGCCCGGATTGAAAACCGCCCGCTTTAACTCACGAGGGTCGGGTTCGACTAGATTAACTCATTCAAGTCGGCTAGCATAAATAACTAATTCCAAGAAAACTGCTACCTCTATATTCTCACAACTGATTTATGATTGCTATGTGTGCTATTTTGTACCTTTGGGGCGGGTTCGCGTGCCCACCCCACAAGAGGTTCCCTAAAAATAGGTGGACAAGTTAAATGTCGGACAAATTACAAGGCTTAACCTAACGCAGTGCAGGCTGTTTTCAACCATTCAATTGTTGCTGCATCAAGTACGGGTTCCAGTTTCTCGACTACCGAAGCGTGATAATTATTCAACCATGCTAGTTGAGTCTTTGACAGCCGATCGACATTTATCAATTTGCGCTCAAACGGAATATAGGTCAGCGGTTCAAATCCGTACCAAACCGTACTGTTTTTGGATGGCATTTCCCTGACAACATAGAGATTTTCGATGCGAATTCCGCCCCATCCCGGTTCGTAATATCCCGGTTCGATGCTGGTTACCATTCCGGCTTCTAGGGGATATTGTACCGATTTGCTGATGCCGTTTGGCCCTTCGTGGCCTGCTAAAAACGCGCCGACTCCGTGCCCTGTACCGTGTCCGTAGTCTAGCTGTTCTTGCCATAATACCGCACGGGCGATCGCGTCTAATTGCGCTCCCGTTGTTCCTTTGGGGAATTGCTGCATTGCACAGTTGATGTGCGCGATTAAGACTGTTGTGTAGTGTTCTATTTGTAGCGCCGTCGGTTCTCCGATACTTACTGTTCTCGTATCGTCGGTTGTACCTGCTAAATATTGCGCGCCTGAGTCCAATAACAGCAGTTCCCCCGGTTTTAAGGTTATTTCTGGGCTGGGGGTTCCGTAATGTACGATCGAGCTATTGGCTCCCGCACCGGCGATCGTTCTAAAAGTTAAAGTCTGAAAATCTGTTTCTTGCTGGTAAAAATTTTCGATGCTTTCTTTGACATCAAACTCGGTCACTACGTTACCATTTTCGAGCTGTTCGGTCAACCACTTTAAAGTCAAAGTTTTCGCTCGGCTTGCTTTGAAATTGGCTGATTGCATCTGCTCGATTTCAACGGGATTTTTGCGAGCTTTCATCCCTTCTACCGGATGAGCCTCAAAAACTATTTCGATGTTGTAAAACTGCGCTTCTTGATGGTTTAATATTAACTGGTACGTGCCTGCTGTGCTGTGTTTCGGGTCTAAAAGTACCCGAACTTTATGTGGCAAATTTACGCAAGTTTCTAATGTATGCGGATAGTCTGCGTAGGGAAGCAAAGTTACATCCGCCCGCAATTCTTGCTTAATTTCTAGCGGAATTCGTTCGGGATTTGTAAACAAAAACGCTGAATCTGTGGTGACAATGGCATAGGATATGAAAATGGGAATGTGGGGAATATCCGAGCCTCGGAGATTGAACAGCCACGCTATTTGATTCAGGTTGGTAATCGGAAGCACATCGATATTGGCTTTTTGCATGGCTTCCCTGACTCTGGCTAATTTTTCGGCGGCGGTTTCTCCTGTCAGGGATGCAGGTAAGCTAAATATAGGCTCTGCATCAATCGCGGGTAAAGTCTCTGCTGTTTGCCAAGGAGTTTGCGATCGCACTTTGTCTGTCAAATTCTCCCGGATTGGTATGAGTTCAATCTCCGCAGTGGCAAATTTTTTTACCCAATTTTGATATTGCTCTGTCGCTACAGTAAACGGGTCAAAACCCATGCGAACTTTCGTTGATTTTTCTGCCGATTCTACAGCCAGTTTTTCTAAAGTTTCAATTAAGGTTAAATTTCCTTCTAAGCCGAGTTTCGATATTTGGATAATTCCCCTATCGACT
The DNA here is from genome assembly GCA_014695295.1 of Microcoleus sp. FACHB-61. GTDB lineage: Bacteria > Cyanobacteriota > Cyanobacteriia > Cyanobacteriales > Microcoleaceae > Microcoleus. The sequence continues at coordinate 141,369 of JACJNY010000061.1, forward strand.
TGCAATTCGGCTTGTTCGTAATAGCGGGAATCCACAAACAACCAAGCGGAATCTTTGCCAACCAACAAATCGCCGGCGGAACCCGTAAAACCGCACATCCAAGCTCGTCGCTGCTTCGCTGCGGGAACTGATAAATTTAAGTGTTCGTCAACCGCTGGGATGTAATAGCAATCTAAGTCGTAATCTGCCATCAAATCGCGCAAGTCTGCCAGTTTTGCAGCGGAGGTATCTTGGATATTTGTATTTGCTTTTAAGTTAGTGGCAACCATTTTTAAATTTCCTATTTTACTTGTTTAAAATTGTCTTCAAACCTTTAACTAATCTCCTAATACCAGCGGTGGCGGTTGCTTTCTCCAAAGCACCGTAAGCAACCCGCAAATAGCAGCCGCTATCCATGCCGAAGGTTGTACCGGGAAGCACTGCTACGTGATATTCGCGAATTAATTGTTCTACTAATTCCATTGTATCGAGTTCAGTATCAACTTTCAAGAAAAAGTAGAAAGCTCCAGCGGCTGGGGAAATTGTACACAAGTTTTGGATGGTATTGAGTTCGTCTAATACGAGTTGGCGCACAGATGCGATCGCCCTTGCATAATTATCGCAGTAACCTCTACCAACTTGCAAGGCTCCCAGGGCTGCATACTGAGAAATTACGGGCGGACAAATTAAGATGGTATCTTGAATCTTTCTCACTGAAACGAGCAAGTGTTCTGGTATTACCATATACCCGATCCGCCAACTCGCAAAACCGTAAGCTTTGGAGAGGCTAAACAGAGAAATTGTATGTTCGCTGCTGTTGGGAAAAGCGGCGGGCGAACAGTGTTTGACGCCGTTATAAGTAAAATATTCGTAAGCTTCATCGCTGATGTGATAAATGTTGTGCTGGCGACAAATTTCGTTAACTTCTCGCAGTGCTTCGATTGAATAAACAACACCAGTGGGATTATTTGGTGAAATGGTAACTATGGCTCGCGTTTTGTCGGTAATTGCTTTTTTTATAGCATCGATATTAAGTTGATAGTTAACGTCGGTTTCTACTATCACTGGTCGGCAATTTGCCATAATTGCCGCCATTTCGTGGTTAAAGTAATAAGGTGATTGGATAATAACTTCGTCCCCCGCTGAAGTGATGGCGAGAATGGCGTTGGTAAATCCCATGTTGCTGCCGGCGGTAACGACAATGCAGTTTTTGCTATTAATTTCTATGTCGTTATCGGTTTTTAGTTTGGCTGCGATGGCATCCTGTAATTGTGGAATTCCTTCCACGGCTTTGTATTTGTGATTGTCGGGATTTGCAAAAAATTCGGGGATTTTTTCAAATGATTCTTGTGGCGGATTGTAGTAAACTACGCCTTGTCCTAATGATATCGTTCCCGGATTTTGGCGAATCAGTTCCCCAACTACTGGAATTATTGGCGACTGTACTGATTGCATTCGAGTCGGGTGATTTTCCATCATATATTATAGAGAATTGTAGGGGCAGGTTTAGTTAGAATGTACGTCCTGAAGCAAGTTTACTATTTCACGCAGGCGCCTCTCAGCTTCAGGATCTATGTACTTCTATTTTAGAACCTTGCGGGGATTTGGAAACTTTAACTTGTGCAGGCAATCTTTCGCCCAATTCTCGAACGTGGGTAATCACTCCAATCAGCCTGTCTCGCTGCCGCAAAGATTCTAAAATTTGAGTAACGCTTTCAAGAGTTTCGGTATCTAAAGTACCAAATCCTTCATCGAGAAACAAGCTGCCCAAGTGAGCTCCTTGAGACAGTTTTTCTGACAAAGCTAAAGCCATTGATAAGGAAGTGGCAAAGGTTTCGCCACCGGAAAGAGTGCGCACTCGTCTAGCTTCGCCGCCGTTCCAATTATCTGCTACCCAGTATTCGCCGTCTTGGTTTCTTAGTTTGTAGCGATTTTCGGTTAATTCTTGCAAAATTAAGGTGGCGCTGCCGACTAATTCTGCTTCTAAATGTTCTAAAATATAGGATTGAAATTCGTTGGATTTGAGATTCTGCGCTAAGGTGTGATAAGTTTGCTCTTGTTCTGTGAAATTTGTGATTTGCTGTGACAGTCTTTCGGCTTGTTCGAGATTTTGGGCTGCTACTTGAATCCAAGCTAAAAGTTCGGCGCGGTTGTTGTTGGCTTGTTTGAGGTTTTCTTGGGCGGTATGTTTTGCCGATCGCACTTGTGCTAACTTATTCTCATCCGTAGTTCTGCCTGCGATCGCCTCGCTCAAATCTTTCGCCCGCGTCTCTAACTGAATTTTTGATTCCCGGTGAGAGCGAATAGCATTTTCCCATTCTGATTGTTCCTTAACTGTCGCAACCGCTGCTAAAAATGTCTCTTCTGTGAAATCAGCCGCTGTTAATTTTGCTGACCAATCCAGGTTTAGCTGGTGTTTATGGGCCTGGGCTTGTCCAAAAACCTCTCCAGCTTGTTGCTCTCTCTGTGCTGCTTGAATAACCTTATTTTGAGCAGTTTGATATGATTGTTCGGCAACTTTCAGCAGATTTGCCAAGTCTTCCTTGTCTTGTTCTAAGGCTTTTGCTAAATTAGGATAAGGTTGATATTCGGTAATTTGATAGAGCGCATTTACACAAATTTGCAACTGCTGCTGCCTGCGGTCGGATTCGGCGATCGCATCTTGATATTCTTGCTGTTTAGCTGCTTGAGTCGCCACAGCAAAATTAAATCTTTGCTGAAAATTCTCATATTCCAATGATGCGAGTTGGAACTGCTGCTCGGTTTCGCGGTATTGGCGATCGCTCTCTTTAAGTATTGCCAACTCCTGCTGCAACCCCAAGATTTCCCACTGAGAATCTTCCCGAACTTGAGTGATTTGCTGCTGCAATTCCGCAACTCTATTCCCTGTTAATTCGAGCATTTGAGCAATTTCCGACTCTTTTTGCAGGCAAGATGAAACTGCACTTTTTGCCTCAGCCTCCAACCTTTGAGCAGCTTGAAAAACCTGATTTGCCGCCGCCAATTTCCGCCGCAAATCAGCGAGATCGACAATATTAGAATTTGGCAAAGGAGGGAGGATCTCGCTCTCAGGATGCACCCCCCCGCACACCGGGCAAGTATCCCCAGAATTCAGCGACATTCTGATAGCAGCAACACTCTCCAAACGTGCCGCTTCCGCATTAGCGGTTTGGGCCGCTTCTAACTCGGCGCTGCACTCTTTTAGCCTGATTTCGGCTGTTTCTAAATTAGTGGCAACCTCCACATAACTCTGTTGAGCTTTTTCCTTATCTGCGATAGATTTATCCAACTGTTGCTCCTGAGCTTTTCCCTGCTTGGCAATTAGCTGAAGTTCCATCAACAAGGGTGCAATTTGCTGCAATTGCTCTAAACGCTTTCCTCCCGGCGAATACTGTTCGAGCTGTACTGCTGCTTGAGTAACTCTAAAACCCGCACCTTGAATTTTATTGTTAGCAGCTTGCAGTTCTTTATTTGCTGTTTGAAAAAAGCGAAGTTTTTCCTGTTGAATTTTTTGGGTACGCGCAACTTCTTTTTCTAATTGAGCGCGCTGTTCTTCATATACCTTAGCAGCAGCCAGAGCATCTTCGCGAGCCTTAATTTGTGGCGCTAGGATTTTTTCTTTGGCTTTTGCCGCGTCAAGTTGCTGCTGCTCTACTGCCAGCTCAGAGCGAGCTTTAATTAACTGCTTTCGCGCTGCCATCGAGGCACTTTCGGCAGTTTCATACTGACTGCGAGCCGATCGCACTAAAGCCCAGTCTCCCTGTAAATGATTGGCAGCTTGCGCTTTTTCTAAACGCTGTGCTAAAATTTTCATCTCAGCGGAATTAGTATTTAATTCAGCCAGTTTTTGTTGCAGCTCTTGCCAGCGAGAGATTTGCGAAAATAGCTGTTCCTCTTCATCTAGAGCCTTCTGAGCTTTCATAACGGCGCGATCGAACTCAGGCAACTGGTGCTCTAAAATCAAAAGTTGCGATCGTCTTTGATCCACCTCATCCGCCGTCGGCGCACTCAACTCAGCTAGCTGTCTTTCCACCATTTCCCGTTCCTGTTTTAGCAGCTTAGCCAGCTCATTTGTTTCCTTCCGCATCTGCTCAAAAATCTCAAATCCCGCTAGCTGCCGCAAAATTTCCCGGCGTTTTGAAGTATCCCCTTTAATAAACTCATCAAACTTGCCTTGAGGCAGAACAATTGCTCGCGTAAAAGTATCAAAATCCATTCCTAAAATCTGCTCAATCGTATTTTGAACAGCAACGATACTCGTCCCCAAAGTTTCCCATTGACCATTTTGCCAGTTGTCCAAAATCACCTTATTTTCGGGAGATTTCGGACGGAAACGCCACCTTCGCGTCACCCGATACTGTGCCGAACCCACAGCAAAACGCAACTGCACTTTTAAATTTTCGCTACCTTGACTTGCCAAATCACTTACTTGTTTGCCGCTGCGAGTAGTCGTACCAAAAAGAGCGTAAGTCATCGCATCTAGCAGTGAAGATTTGCCGGCACCTGTAGCACCAGTAATTGCAAACAAATCGAGTTGAGAAAAATCTAAACGCTGTTCCTGGCGGAAGCTGGTAAATCCTTCGAGAATAAGTTCGAGTGGACGCATACTGATTTTAGATTTTAGATTTTGGATTTTAGATTGTTATATTCAGGTCTACAGTCTTCCCGATCCCCCCTAACCCCCCTTAACAAGGGGGGGACAAGAGTATTATCAAAGTCCCCTGGGAGGCAGGGCGGTTTCATTTTCTTGTAGGGGCAAACCCCCCGTGGTTGCCCCGATGCCTGAAATGCCCATGAAATCATCTGTGGGCGGGGGCGGGCACGGGGGCACCGCCCCTACAAAAGCCTGGTTTTCCTGAGAATGAAACAGCCCTGCCCTGGGAGGGGGATTTAGGGGAATCTAGACTCGACTACAAGCGACATTGAGCGTGGGTTTCCCTCTTAAAACTATTTGAAATTTGAAATTTTGGATTGTATCTTTTTACCCATTTAATTGTTAACTGTTTCCTTAAACTTCTTGTACAAATTTTGAAATTCCTCCAATACTGCCGGTTTCGGTGTCGTTGCTAATCGGTTTTGATAATAGTTGCAAAACTCGGCTGCCGGATCGAAATTATTGGGATCGATATTAGTTATTTCTGTTGGTTCTAGCGCTGCATCTGGATAGCGCGGTTCAATTAACAGCGCTTGAGAACAGATTTGGCGCACTCGATCGGCAAGTCCGATTTGCGGACTGTCCAGTTCGACAATTACTTTCAAGAAACCCGGATGATACTGATGAGCTTCTAAAGTTTCATCAAGATTGTCGTTATGACATTTAAGCACTTTTAACGGCTTGTGGCAAGCCACAGGCTTAAATTCCACCTTTGCTTGACTTCCCGGCTCAACTTCTATCAAGCAAAATCCTTTTTCCTGTTCCGCTTCTCCAAAATCTAACTGAATCAAAGAACCCGAATAATAAGCGGGAGAAGTCTCAGAAATCCGCTGGTGAATGTGGATGTGTCCGAGGGCAACATACTGAGCTTCCGGCGGCAGAGTTTGCGATGAGAGCAGGTATTTTTCTCGCGTGTAATAAGCGACTTCGGATTTTGCCAATCGAGCGCCGTCAATGCTCATGTGTCCCATGAGAAAATTGACAGTATTGTCTCTAAAATCCCTGGTTAAATCTTCGAGTAAATATGCTACGATTTCGCGGTAATCTTTTCGGCGATCGGCATCGCCCGACTGCCAGAGAGAATTAGCATCTAACAGTCTTTGTTCGGAAGCAAAAGGCATCGCTCCAACACAAAGTTTACCGCTTTTTGTATTGAGAGTAATCGTGCCGCCGTCTGCCGATCGCCTGGGTTTGCCTAAAGCGCGAACACCGGCGAGGGAAAGCAATTGCGCGATGCTGTCGATGCGGGATGCGGAATCGTGATTACCGGCGATCGCAATTGCGGGAATTCCCGCCGCTTGGAGTTCGCAGAAAAAGTTATAAGCAATGCGTTCGGCGTAAGCGGTGGGGTTGGGCACGTCGAAAATGTCGCCTGCAACGAGCACAGCATCGACATCCAAGGCTTTTGCTTGCTTCAAAATCTGTTCGAGGGCGATCGCAATTTCAAAAGTGCGATCGATCCCTCGGAAACGCCGCCCTAAATGCCAGTCAGCAGTATGAATTATTCGCATAGTACGAGGAGTATTTTGTTTATGTTAATAGAAACGCGCCACTTTTCAATCTTCCTCATTTTCTTGAATTGCTGTTTCAATCTCATCAGGATATGCCTCAGCATAACTAAAAGCATTCACCAAATCTGCTGCACAGAGATCGGGATGACCTTCTAAAATATGAGCATCGGTGGCATCTTGACGGCGATAGCTTATTAACAGCCAAACAGGAATCCGCGTTTTTCGGATACAGGCGGCACCACCCATGACACCGGGAGTCTTTTGAATTCCATACCAGAGGTATTTTATCACTTCTACTCACTCCGAAGGACGGTTAACTCGAATCAGTAAACTTCTCACTGTTTCTTGATTAGCAAGAGCTTCATTAATCCGTAAAGCCAGCCTATCCCTATTTGAATCATCTTTACAAACAATGATACCAGCATGGTCTGGTTGTAATGTATGCAGCCTGATAAAATGACGGCGATTGAGCGTTAAAATAGCGCGATCAATACTCACTGCAAAAGCTAACACTTCTTCATCAGGAATTTTTTGATTAGCATTTCCTGCTTCCTGTACGGTAAGGACATCGTGACCTAAAGTCCTCAGCAATTCCACAAGCCGCCTCGGAAATTGTTCATCTGCATAGAAACGCGCCACTTTTCAATCTTCCTCATTTTCTTGAATTGCTGTTTCAATCTCATCAGGATATGCCTCAGCATAAGCCCAAGCATTCGCCAAGTCAGCGGCACGCAGAGTCGGATAGTCTTCTAAGAGTTCCGCCTCAGAAATACCTAAATCGCGAGCATTCACCAGTACCCACACAGGAATTCGCGTTTGTCTGATGCAAGCATCGCCGCCGCACACGCCGGGAGTCTTTTGAATTCCCGACCAAAATTTTCTTAAACTTTGGGCTAGTAATTCTATAGCTTGAGCCTTCTCTTCGGGAGTTAAAGCTAAGAGTTGCGGTTGCAATTCTTTCAGTGTCGTATTTGCCGTTATTGAGTTCATAAATATTAACTTTTTTTTGCCATACAGGTATTCTAGCACTGGTGGCTAAATCAAAACTTTCATTCAACAGGCTTCACATCGTGAAACCTAGTATAATCAACCACCCGCCCTCCCGTCGCCGATTTCAAAAGAATATCTACAAACCGCATATTCCACATAATTTCAGACGCCACAAAAGAATGTCGCGCGTGAATAGTTTGCGAAACAGTTTCGTCAATTCCTGTTAACGTAATTACAATTTCCGCTTGCTGATCTATCAAGTCTTGGGCAGTAAGTTGGTACAAAGGACTGCTCTCCTCAATTGCGTGCATAACCGTCCAAGTTAATGCAAAAATCGGAGAGTGACTCCGCACCAATTGCAAATCGTAAAAACGGCGCATAAATTCTCCTTCCGGTGTTACCTCGTCACGGATCAAAGTAGCTCGCTGCTGCGCTTCTAAAATTTGGTTGAAACGCTGATTTGCCGTGCGGTACATCAGAGTCGGAACGCCGTTGAAAGGAGCGATCACAGCTACGCGGCTGAAGATAACTCTAGCTGTTGGTCGGGAAAATCTAGCAAAAGCCAGTCCCGTAATCATCGCGACTCCCCACAAACCAAAAAGCGCTTGGATCGCGACTATAGTATTAGCGTAATCCGTGCGCGGATACATGGCGCCGTAGCCGATCGTCGCCATTGTTTGCACGCTGAAATAAAAGGCATCTTGGAAAGAACCCGGCCGCGCGTTAGCAATGCAATCTCCTCCCGCCAAGTAAGCTAAGGCAAATAAAGAATTTGTGACTGTATAGGAGAGACAAATGAGCATGAAAAATCGCGACCAAGAAAGAGTTAGCAGCCTGTGGTAGAGGTCGGCAAAATGCAGGCGAGGTACTCCCAACTTGACAATATTTAATGGGAATTGTCCTTTGCGACTGACTAAACGAGCCTGTGGCTGGTGGTTGTGGTGAGTTTTCATTGCGATTTGTAACTCCTGCTGTTTCAATTTGTAACTATTGCTTGGAGCGGGAAAACTTATCCTTTAGACTGATGTCTGATTCCAAAAATTCGGATAAAAGCGGAGTTTAGAAATGGTTGAGCTTAACTGGCGTGACTATCTCGTTATGGTTTCTTTTGTGGCTTCTATTGCGGGTCTAGTCCTGCTGGGTGATAATCGCAACTCACCGCCAACGGACGATCGCACTTTGAGCGAAGAAATCCTAATCAAGATGAGCTTTACTTACTGGATAGTGTACTGCATATCTTTTTTCGGGCTGAAACTTCACCTACCAGAGGATAGCTGGTTATTGCTCAGTTTGAAGCTGACTACGGTTCTTTCTTACTTGTTGACTGCTTCTAGCATACTCAGCCTGCCGCTGCAACGCATGGCTGTCCGACGAGTTGAAGATTAACAAAAGGTGTTTGTAGTGAGGACTTCAGTTCTTTCGATCGCGGTGAATAAAGACTAAAGTCCTGACTGCAAAGCTATTTGAGTTATATTACCGGGCAATAAGCTCACAGCTAGCGGCGAGCTTGTTTAATTATTTATTATGTAAGGGATGCAGGCTAAGGCGCTCAAAATGGCTGCTGTCGATCGCACTCGCACTTGAAATTGCCATTCTCTTCCTGCTTTCCCTTGGCTGCGGCAATCTCACAAAATATCCTCATGCTGCCGGTAATCACGCCTTGGGCACTTCGCAGCGGTGCACTCACCCTTAAAGCCGATCGAGTATCCGTTGGCGAAGCCGGCGCGTTAGTGCATAGCATGAGGTGGAGTTGGTGACCTGCCTACACTGTATGCCATAGCATAGCGTGTAGGAGTCTGCCACTAATTTAGTTGGTTAGGATTTAAAGCCTTTAGAGCTTTTCTTTTTCTCTTGGGGTTTGGACTTTGACTTATTAACTTCGCCTAAAGCTTCCTGAAATAAGTTGTGCAGGTGCACGGGAACGCTGGCAATTTCCGGGAGTTCGGGTTCTAAAGGTTTTTTAAACTCTTGCAGCAGGGCATCTAAATCGCGATCGATCTGAAAATTAGTCCGCTGCAGTACAGTTTGCAAAATTTGTTCTAATTTCGCTGGATTAACTTTAGCTAACCGTTGCCAAATCCAGACATTAATTGCAGGATCTTCTAGATAGTTACGCACCAGCTTTTCGTAACCGGGAACGGTTGAAAAGTCTTCGGCTGCTAGCAGTGCAGTAAATTGAGCGTAAGTAGACAAAAAGGTTTGTCCCCAGCGAGGATGAGAAAGTGCTGTCACCTGTTCGGCTTTCTTGAAGCGATCGGGCAATTCGACTTTCGGCATTACCATTTTTGAACTAGCATTGCTGTCGAGCATTACCTCAACTGCTTTAGCATCAGCACCTGCTGCCGCGATTGCTGCTGCTTTGATTTCTTCTCGATCGACTCCGGCATCTTCAACGATATCCGCCAGAGATTTACTTCCATCAACGCCGATATCAGCTAGGCGTTTTTTAGTGATGAATTCCTGAAATTCAGCCAACTGTTTATTCAGGTGATATCCCGATAGCGTCAATTCCTCACTGCCAAAAAATTCGGTAAAATCTTCGTGGTAGTGTTCTACCGACTGCCAAGCTTGCTCTAACAATTCCGGGGCATCGCTGTACAGGTTATTTTTGTGATTTTGCTTGAAATTGCCGATCGCCACCGCCAACTTCGGCTTACCCAATTTCCCCATCACGATGGGAGAGCTCGAAAGTATCCACCAGTCATCGGTGAGGGGAGCAATCCGAGCCCGCAAGATTTCTCCTAACTTAAAGCGAGACATTTCTGCAAGAAAATTAGCACTGTTGGGCTTGACAACGTAGTGCTTGGCTGTCAGCCAGTTCATCAGTTCAAACCTGTCGGGGAAAACTTTAGTAATTTCAAATAAGCCCGTGAAGCTTCTGTGCCGCCAACTTTCCAGCAAGCTGCGATCGTTCTGGGTTAAATCCGGTTGACTTTCGACAAATAGGTCGATCGGCGTTTTGTCTCCGACTTTACCTTCGACTGTAAAACTGTCAATCACTTGATTTTGCTGAGCAATGTCGTAGCGCTCACCAGTCGATCGAGCTGCAGCATAAGCTTCCAAAGCTACCGCCAACTCTCCCTCAGCATCCAGCACAAAGTCAATTAAATTTTGCTTGAGTGTCCAAGCTCTTTCCAACATTTCATCCACAATTTATACCGATTTTGAATGAGAGGATTTAGATTTTTAACAATTATCGGACTTGAAGCAACCGACGCTTTACGCTCCGGCTGCGATTGAAGAAAGCGCATGGCGAACAATGACAAAAATATGCGATCGATGCCTCAGTCCTGAATTAGTTTAATTTTAAGGCTAATAGTCAAAAAAAAATGCCAAATTTAAACGGAAGCATCCCGATTCTGTAACAAGCGTTTTTTACGACCTGCGAGCGTCCCGCAAAGCTTTGCCCATATATCTCGCTTCGATGTCTCACAGCGAACACTGCTTTAAAAGAAAAACCTTGCTGAAAAATGCGATTTCAACTTAGCCTAAAAATACCCCTCCCCGATGTAGAGAGGGGCTCAAAATCCCCAAGAACTTCGCTAAACTCGCGTTAAAAACACTGCCACATATCAACAACAGTCCCAGACGCAGCAACCGGGTTTTTTTATGAAAACACTTCCCTGCATTCCGGTACCCGGCTAAAAATAACCGGAACGCTTTAGTTTGTGGGCGCCCGAGACTGAAAAATACTTGCGATCGCTCTTAGCGGCCGTCTTTGTCAATGTCGCCGGGTACAGCGCGTTCCACGCGATCCCAAGCGTCGCGCGTGGCGTGCTTAGCTTTTTCCCAAGTCACATTAGACTTACCGCGATTTGTTTCGTAGTCGCGCTGCAAATCCGGTTCGATCTCGTCGAATTTCTTACCAGTAGCGCCATAGCGGGTGTATCCCTCATAACCGGTGCGGTATGCAGGCTGATAGTCTTGGTAAGTCGCGCTCGTGTCGGCGTAAGGACGGGAGCTGTAGTTGCTTTCCCAGTAAGCATCTTCTACTGTGGGGTCGATCGCCTCGGCCACACCTTTGCCCACCAAACCGCCACTAAACGAACCCACAACAGCGCCTACAACTGCTCCTACAGGCCCTCCGATGGCACCGCCGATCGCAGCACCTGCAGCACCGGCACTCGCCGCACCAAGACCCGTTCCTACTGGATGAGCCCCCTTTTCCCCAGAAAGCGGGTCGAGGTTAGCATCAGGTTCATGTACCGTTTTTTTGTCATCGCTCATGATATTTTTTTCCTTTTATCTAACTGTAACTATGATTAAATTTACCTTTTAAATTAATATCTATTCATCTGCCTTAAGGATGAACCTGCTCGCTTAAAAAGAAGGGGAAGGACAAAACCGTCTTAAACGCAAAAAGTTGTTTGACAGGTTCCTCTAACGCGGTAAGGTGCGCATTGCGCACCCTACATAATTAGGTTGAAGTGAGTTCTGAGATCGGCTCAATTGTCTACTCACGGAAGCTCAGTCTTGACCCGCAACTTCGGTTAGATAGAAAATTGTAGATTTAGTCGTTGCCCGTGACTTTTTCTAGGAGATCTTCAGCTTTTTGAACTATGTTTTCTTGCGGGTGTTCTCCCTTGTACTCCTGTAAGCTTTTGTCATAAGCTTTCTCGGCATTTGCAGGATTTTGAGATGTTTTGACTATTTCATCGTAATCTGCTGCTTGGGGATTGAGATCCTCGAAACTTACTGCGGGGTCAGTAATTGTAGCTTCTTGCGGCGCGCGGCTCTTGTCTTGACCTGCGTAAGCAGCCTGAGTGGGTACTACCGCTAGACCTAGCAGACCAATGAAAGCCAGCGTACAGACCAGCAAAATGCTTTGGCTCAATGTTTGTCCCAGAGCTTTTAAAACCCGCTTCATATCAAATTCTCCTCGTATTTTTCCGCAAAAATTATGGTGTTTGTCGCCCCTTCACTGCGATCGCACTTTTCAAAATTTAGCGATCGGGGCAACTTTTGTTGCAAGTGCTGCACCCAGAGACAGCGAAAAGGGAGATTTACTGTGTTGGGAAATATATTAAACCCCTGCTCGTTAACTTTACTTCTACCAAAAGATAGATTAGTTCGCTCCGCTTCTAAATAGAAAATTCCTCACATCACGTACCATGCTCAGTAACAGGCTAGGAGTGCCCCTTCCACAACTAATAAACTTTCTTGGATGACAGACTCCAAAGCCTGTTTATGAAAGGCTGATTGAGATTGCTACCCCATTTCAGTTATTCGCAACTGGAGAAACATTCCAACGGATTTAAAGCCAAAACTTACAACCATTCTTGATTAATATTGAGGTTGCGACTCTGCATCGCTTGTTCAAATAGTTCGGTAGAAAGAGCTTGCTCTACCGACCAAACGCCCGGTTTTTTTAGTTCTCCTTCTAACATTAATTGAGCTATGCTGCCAGTACCGAGGCCCGTAGCGACGGCGGCACTGGGGTGTATCGCTGTCGAGCAAACTTTAGCGGGCTGACCGTTTTTGAGACCGGTCACTTGCGATCGCACTGCCACACCAACCCCACTAAAACTATTAGTAACACTGGTCATCCCATAACTGACGTAGGAGAGAAATTCAATCACGGAGTTATTTTTGAGCCAGCTAGTCGGCCAATACTTGGCAACAAACCAGGTAAGGTGATTGTAAAGGTCGGGAGACGTACCGAATTTAGTCACAACTGATTTGACGGGGAAAGTTTCCGGCAAAGTGATTGCTTCCGGCATATCGAACCAGTAAACCCCTGTTTTGCCGTAGGGTGCGGGGAATTCAATTGTTTCGCGATGGCTGTAGGGTTGTACTTGCTGCCACTTGCGATCGGTCCAAACCTCAAAAGGTGTTTGCAAGCCTAAAAAAGTGGTTCTCATGACGGTAACGCCAGCACCGCCAGAACCTCCGACTACATAACTCAAATGGATGTGTTCTGCTTCATCTAATTGTTCCACATCTCGGCGTACCATGCTGTTAGACACACCGGGGAAAATGCCCGTATTAATAATAGCAGTAATCCCAGCATTTTTAGCGGCTTCGCGCAATTCTAAAGCCTTGCGAGTAAAACTGCGGCTGTCACTGACATCAGTATAATTAACACCTGCTTCGATGCAAGTTTTCAGCACGCCGGCGTCTCGGTAGTGAAAAGGTCCCGCACAGTGAACGACAAGATTAGACTCTGAAACAGCTTTGTGCAGGGCTGCACTGTCCGCTAAATCAAAAGTTTGGTACTGCACCCGATCCGGCGGCAATCCCGGCCCAATAGAGGCTTCAGAGTTGCGTCCGGTAACGGTAATTTCTGCGTCGGTATGGGTAACAAGGTCTTGGGCAACGCTGCTGCCAATTCGTCCCCGACCGCCGACAATCAAAACTCGGTTTGCCATCGCTCAAAAAAGGGTAACGCCATCTTTCAGTGTATCAACTTTGGGTAAGCCTTTTCACCCGAATAAAGTATAAATTTATGAGAAGGCCAGATGCTGGGGGATCGGTGGCGATCGCCCAGATCTGCATATGGGGAGGGACTTCTCTCAGCGACTTGCCTGTTCTGCTAAATTACAGGTTTGGCTGCGGCGCTAAGTTTAAAAATGCCTTCAGCGTTAACTTGTTCTTCTAATATTGAGAATTTTATCGATGGAATATGCTCTCTGATGACAAAATATTTTAACAGATTTGACGGAGCGCGAACCGCCGCCAGCCTTGGCGAAAGATGCACCGGATTTAGAAAAGGTATTGATGGCGCCCGCCGTTTTCCCTTCACAGGGAATCAACCAGAAAAAATTCTCGCATTCACCGACTGATAAATCAATACAAACAAACGCAGATGTGATTCATCTGCGTTTATTGGCCTTCATCTGCCGTTGCTAAAAATCTTACTTCTCATTACTCCGAAATACCGACTTACCCTTCGCTTTCAGAGTATTAGCCGCATCTGCTAAAGTCTGGGCGAAAGGCTGCTGCGAGTGCATGAAAACGCGAGCCGTATTGCGTCCCGGCATCCCCGAAATCGATCCACCCGGATGCGTTCCCGCCCCCGTCAGAAACAAACCCTCGATCGGCGTTTTGTAATTCGCCAACTCCGGTAAAGGACGGAAAAATATCATCTGATCCAACGTCATGTCAACGTGATAATAATTCCCCTTCAAAGCCCCCAAACGCTCTCCCAATTCCGCCGGACTTTCCACGTGGCGACCGATAATTGAATTTTTGATATTTGGCGCGTATTCTGCTAATTTATCGATGCAGCGATCGGCAACTTTGTTTTTCAGCTCATCCGTCCAACCCGTACCGTGCTGGCCGGTTCCTTCAGCATTTTCGATCATGTAAGGAGCAAAAAATTCAATCCAAGCCGTATGATGTCCGGGGGGAGCCATTGACGGGTCTAGTACCGTCGGAAACACTACATACATCGATGGGTCAGAGTCGGGAATTCTGCCGATTGAAGGCTCGCTGTGAGAAATTTCAACGTGTCTCACCGAGTCTGCAATTAAAACCGAGCCGATTAAATATTCCTCCCGATGATTCCAGCGATCGAATCTAGGCGCTTCATTGAGAGCTAAGTCTATTTTGAGAATAGTCTCGTTGTTGTTAACAATTTTGCGCTCCAATCTTTCCCGCAAATCCGGGTCGGCACTGTCAACATCGCTGGAGTCCACTAAGTGCAGAAACAAGCGCTTAGCATCAATATTAGAAATGACACCTTTTGTAGCGCGGTATTCCGTGCCGTTGGCAACTCGAACTCCCACAGCGCGACCGTCATCAATTAATATTTTCTCGACGTGCTGGTCGGTAAGTACCACACCCGAGTAACTTTTCACTACACTAAGCAGCGCTTGCACTAATGCACCCGTCCCTCCGCGCGGTCTTGCCATGCCGGGATTGTGTCTCATTGCCAGCATAATTGCGCCTACAGCAAGGGTTTTTTGCGAAGGAGGCGCGCCGAGTTCTGCGGCGAATCTTGCTAGGGGTGCTTTGATAAATTCCTCGTCAAACCACTCGTTGAGAAGGTCTTCAGCGCTGGTGAGCATCGTGCGAATAAAGTCCAGCGTTTTGTCGGGTGAACCGATGACTGACAATAAATCTTTGATCTTTGAAATATCGTAGTTGCCCAGAATATCTATGATGGATTTTGGTGGCGCATTAAACATCGGAACCATTGCCCCTAAAGCCCGCTGCCAAAAGTCTGTATATTCGGCATATTTTTTAGCATCGCGCTCGTTGTAGCGGGCAATTTCAGCACAAGTTTTTTCTACTGATTTGTGCGCTAAGAAATATTTGCCGTCGGGATGCGGACAAAAGGCAACTGGATCGCAGAAAAGATATTCTAAACCGTGTTTTTCCAGCTCTAATTCTTCTACAACTGGCCCTAAATGGATAAATTCGTGGTCGATCGCGCACATATTGAATTTAAAATCCGGCAATTCGGGAATCGCAGCTTCAGTAGTTGCCGCGCCGCCGGGAACCGAACGTTTTTCTAACAAAAGGACGGTATATCCCGCTTTGAGGAGATAAGAGGCGCAGACCAGTCCATTGTGACCTGCTCCAATGATAATCACGTCATACGTTTGCATAGATGAAGCTCTGGGGATAAGATATTTTGCTCATTTTACAAATGTTAACAAGTTGGCAGTCTCTACCAATAGAAATAGATTCATCTTAAGAGAGTAGTTTGAGCATCTTACAAAAGAGATAGCCTGCCGCAAATTTTTAACTGCGATCGCCCTGATTTCCTCTCTGATTTTAAGAGCGATCGCCCTCTGAAAAATTGCCCAGTATTATACCGCATTTAGTCACGTTTGTTTGCAAAAAAAAAGTTAAGCACCAGTAATATCTGCCAGATAAACCCGAGTTTTTTAAACGAAGGAAAAGGCAAGAGGCAACAGACAAGAGGCAAGAGAAAAGGTTTTGAGATTGTATACTTCTTCGCAACGCTGCGATTGGAAAGAGTTAAGCCTTACGAAAATTACTTACTCAACCCTCAAAACTAATTACCAATTACCAATTACCACTTACCAATTAGTACCTTGAGAAATATTACTTTAGTTCCCGCAATGCCGCCTCAGCTTTTTCTGCACCCTCATTGTTGCCTTGCTGGCGGTAAGTGTCGAGGGCTTGTTGAAAAGCTTGAATTGCTTCGGATTTGCGATCGCGCGCTTTGAGTGCCTTACCCATATTGTAATAAGCTTCTGCGCGGTCTCGATCGAGCTCAATCACTCGCCTAAAAGTGGTAATCGCTCCTAAAAAATCTTGTTTTTCCAGTTGAATTTCCCCGATCCCCGAGTGTGCTTCAACTAAATTCGGTCGCACCGCAATAGCCCGCTGATAAGCTACAAGCGCTGCGTCGAAGTCTTTTTGAGCCTGGAGAAGTTCGCCAATTTCTAGCTGCACTTCTGGATTCCGGGGCTCCAATTTCGCAGCTTCTTCAAAAGCTGCTAGCCCTTCGGAAGTGTTGCCGCCCCGCAGCAAAGCAGTGCCTAATTTTAACTGGACACCGGCTTGTTTGGGAGCGAGTTCGGCTGCTTGTTGGAGCACGGTGACAGCACTGGCAAAATTTCCCTGCTGGATCAATACTAAACCCATTGAAGAATAAGCTTGCCAACTTTTCGGATCGAGGGCGATCGCCTCTTGGTATGCTTTAAAAGCACCGCTGTAATCTTTTTGCTGAAAGAGTACCACTCCGAGACCGATCCGCGCATTGACATTTTTGCGATCGAGCACAGCGGCGCGGCGGTAAGCTGCGGCTGCTGCAGGATAGTTTTGCAACTTCGCCATAGCATATCCTAAGGCGTATTGGAAGTCAGCATTGTTCGGTTCGAGACCGATAGCTTGTTGGTAAAATCCCACTGAGGCTTGATAGTTGCCCTGACGCGCTTCTAAATAGCCAATACCCGCAAAAATGCGGGGGTTTTCCGCATCTAAACGTGCCGCTTCCTGATAAATGGCGATCGCCTTACTGTAGTCTCCTAAATCTACCAACTCGCGCCCTTCTCGCAGCAGAGCATCTAAATTTGAATTATTTTGAGGGTTGACTTCAACTGAAGTTTCTGCTGAGAACGCTATTTGCGGCGCTGCAACAGCGAGCCCGGCTACCAAAAGCGTACTGAATACCAAGAGACTTTGTTTGTATACGGCCATTTGTTTCAAAGCGTGTGTGGAATGAAAGAGCGAGTTGCTGTCCGCTTGCCAAGCTGACAGCTTAGGGTTTGCCGGAAATCTTTGAACGGGGAGATGTAGTAAATCTACAGAACTTGACTAACTCAAAATGTTCGTACTTGAGGGCAACTGATGATTGTAACAACAACTGATATTATCCAAGGAGCAGAAATTCAATCTTACCTGGGAATTGTAACTGCTGAGGTGGTTTACGGCACCAACGCCCTGCGAGATTTCTTCGCGGGCATTCGCGACATCATCGGCGGGCGCACCGGCAGTTACGAGGAAGTGTTTCTCAAAGGACAGCGAGATGCCCTCGCGGAACTCGAAAAACGCGCTCAGCGCCTGGGCGCCAATGCCGTAATCGGGGTGGAAGTTGACACCGGCACGATTAATGTAGACACGAACGGGGCTTTGCTGCTGATTACTGCCGTTGGGACGGCTGTAAGACTTCGCTAAGCTGTCCTTCCTGTATACGTCCGCGAACTTTTCTAACTGGATAAAATAGTTATCCGTCATCAGTCATCAGTCATCAGTCATTAGTGGCTTGCTGAGGGCTGATGAATTTTTCGTTTCTTTCTTCGGACATAGATAGTGGTTATTTCCCCAGGCAGAGATAGTTTTTATCAATCTCAGCCACAATAAATGCTTAAGGTGAAAGATTGTTAAAAATTACATCAAGTCTCTGAGGAGAGGAAAAGCTATGTCATACGTAAATAGACCTGTAGATAACGTTGTTAACGAGCCGACGGTAGTAAATCAAGTCGTTGAATATCACGATCGAGTGCGGTGGGGCCCGATTTTTTCAGGTTTGGTAATTGCGATCGGCACACAACTGGTGTTAAGTGCATTGGGTGCTGCGATCGGGTTGAGCAACATTGCTAATTCAGGAGCTCCGCGCAGTATTTCAGGGGACGTGGGTACCGGCGTCGGAATTTGGTCAATTATCAGTTTGTTAATTAGCTTGGCAGTTGGCGGTTGGGTAACTGCTCGCGCTTGCGGCCCGATGAATCGCAACACAGCGCTTTTAAATGGAGCAATTTTGTGGGCAACTACCTTAACAATTGGCTCTTGGCTGTTAGCAAATGGCGTGGCCGGTACTTTTGGCGTAATAGCTGCCAATGCGGGAGAAGCAATTAATCAAGCGCAGCAGGGCGGGGTGGATTTGCCGAACCGAGCGCCTAACGTAACTGCTCAGGATACTCGCAATATTGCTGGTAATGCTGCGAAAGCTGGTTGGTCGTTTTTGTTCGGCTCGCTATTGGGTTTAGTTGCTTCGATGGTAGGAGCATCTGCGGGCGCACGCACTCCTCGGCATCACTCGTAAAAGTTTGGTCGGACAAGGAAAGTTCATGTTCATTAAGGCACTTTTTTTAAGGTGCTTTTTTGTTGGTTTATCGTTCCCAGGTTCTACCGGGGAACGCATTTATGGAGGCTTTGCCTCCATGTTTTTAAGTGGAGGCAGAGCCTGGTAACGAGTAGAATTTTTCACCGAGGAATGTGCGCGGGCGCACCCTAGAAATTAAGCGGTGAAGTATTTGGCTGCTGGGTGATAGGTGATAATTGCGGTTGTTGATTGTTCGGGATAAAGTTGTTCGCTTTCATCCATGTAGAGGTTGATGCGATCGCACCCCAACAATTCCAGTTGCTTGTACTGATCCGCCATGTTCGGACAAGCGGGATAGCCGAAACTGTACCGCGAACCGCGATATCTTTGCGCTAGCATATCGCGAATGTTGTCCGGTTCTTCGCTACCAAATCCCAATTCCCGGCGAATTCGCGCGTGAGTCCATTCTGCTATTGCTTCCGCTGTCTGTACCGCTAATCCGTGAAAGTAGAGATAGTCGGTATATTGATGGTTAGCAAATAGCTTTTGCGCGTACTCTGTAGCAATTTCTCCCACTGTGGCTACTTGCATCGGAAATACATCGATTTTACCCGATTCTTTGGGCGCGAAAAAGTCGGCAATGCACAGCCGGCGCGCCGATTTTTGCCGGGGAAAGGTGAATGTTGCAGCGGGTGTCGATACATCTTGCCCGTTATTCATAATTTCCGGGTCGTACAAATGCAGGGAATTGCCTTCAGCTTGACAGGGAAAATACCCGTAAATTGCTTGGGGATGCAACAGCTTCTCAGTGATTATTTTGTGTTTCCATTCCTCCAATTTCGGATAAACTGTCTCAGCTAAGAAAGCGTCGTATTCTTCCCGCGATTGGTCTTTTGGCTTGCGGAACTGCCACTGACCGGCGATTAAGGCTTGCAAATCTAAGTGCCAGAAAATCTCCTCAAAGGGGATGTCTTCTCCCTGCAACAGTTTCGTTCCCCAGAAAGGAGGACTCGGGCGATCGATATCTGCTGCAACTGCTTCGGAGCGCCTGGTATCTATCACCACAGGAGTATCTGCTTTATTGGGATCTTCTACAGAAGTTTCTGGCGAAGCTTTAGCTTCTTTAACCGCCCCATTATCATCATCTATTTCATCTAAAAATCCTTGCAAATCTTCCCATTTACCAGCAGATTTTGCTGGCATAAGTTTGTCCATAAAGTGCAAGTCGGAAAACGCATCTTTGCCGTAAACGACTTTACCTTTGTAGGTATTTTGGCAGTCTTCATGTACAAACTTGGGAGTCAAAGCCGCGCCGCCCAAAATTACGGGGACGGTGATTCCTTTCTGGTTGAATACTTCCAGATTTTCTTTCATGAATGCGGTGGATTTTACCAGCAAGCCACTCATGGCTATACAGTCGGCTTTGTGCTTTTCGTAGGCTTCGATGATATTGTCAACTGGCTGTTTAATACCCAAGTTAATCACTCGGTAGCCATTGTTTGATAGGATAATATCAACTAAGTTTTTGCCAATGTCGTGAACGTCGCCTTTGACAGTAGCGATGATGAATGTGCCTTTGGCGTTGTCCCCGGATTCGGACTTTTCCATGTACGGTTCTAAATAGGCAACTGCCGCTTTCATGGTTTCTGCTGACTGCAATACAAATGGCAGTTGCATTTGTCCCGAACCGAACAATTCTCCGACTACTTTCATGCCGTCTAGCAAGAAGGTATTGATAATGTGGAGGGGCGGATAGGTTTCTAATGCTTTGGCGAGTTGGATGTCGAGTCCAATGCGTTCGCCGTCGATGATGTGCTGCTTGAGGCGTTCTTCTACCGGGAGGCTGGCGTCTTCTGTCCGATCGCGCTTTGTGGTTTTGCCCGCAAACACCGTTGTCAGGTCGCCCAGGGGGTCGTAAACGCAAATATCGCCGTCAAACTCCCGTTCGTCGTAAATGAGTTTACGGCAGATTTCTTGGTGTTTGGGGTCGATTTTGGCGATCGGCAAAATCTTATTAGGGCTGACAATTGCCGAGTCCATCCCGGCTTGCATTGCTTCGTGCAAAAACATGGAATTCAAGACTTGCCGCGCCGCCGGATTCAAGCCGAAGGAAATGTTAGAAACTCCTAATATTACGTGACATCCGGGCAATTCTTGGCGGATGCGGCGGATGGATTCGATGGTAGCTTTGCCGTTTTTTCTGTCTTCTTCAATCCCGGTGGAAATGGGCAATGCTAGGGTGTCAAAAAAGATTTCCTCGGCGGGAATTCCGTAGGCGACGGCGGCGTTATATGCGCGCTGGGCGATCGCAAATTTTTGGTCAGCCGTTCTCGCCATCCCGTCTTCGTCAATCGTCCCGATAACTATGCCCGCGCCGTATTTTTTCGCCAACTCCAAAACTTGATAAAAACGCGGTTCTCCGTCTTCGTAGTTAGTGGAATTCAGCAAGCATTTGCCGCCCGCAACTTTTAAGCCTGCTTCCATCTTTTCCCATTCGGTGGAATCCAGCATTAAAGGGAGAGTTGCATTAGTCACAACGCGCGAAACTAATTCTTTCATGTCTCGCACGCCGTCGCGGCCGACATAATCAACGTTGACATCGAGAATGTGCGCGCCTTCTCGCACTTGTTCCCTGGCCATTGCTACTAAACCGTCCCAGTCTTCGGCGTTTAGCAAATCGCGGCATTTTTTGGAACCGCTGGCGTTGAGTCTTTCGCCGACAATTAAGAAGGAATTCTCTTGTTCGTAGGGTTGGGCGCTATAAATTGAGGCGGCGGATGGTTCCCAAGTAATTTCGCGGATTTTGGGTTTAAGAGTTTTGCCAATTTCTGCTAGTTCGCGGATGTGATCGTAGCGGGTGCCGCAGCAGCCGCCGATGACTTGCACGCCTAAGTCTTCGACAAAGCGCATCAAGGCCATTTTTAATTCTATTGGCGTGAGTTTGTAGTGCGCGTGGCCGCCGATGTTTTCGGGTAAACCAGCGTTGGGAACGCAGGAAACGACGAAGGGCGAATGTTCGGAAAGGTATTTGACGTGTTCCGCCATGCGATCGGGCCCGGTGGCGCAGTTGAGGCCTAAAATGTCGATCGGGTACGGCTGCAAAATGGCTAGGGCGGCGCTAATGTCGGAACCTACTAACATTGTGCCGGTCGCTTCCATTGTCACTGATACCATTAACGGAATTCGCGCACCTTTTTTCTTAAATACTTCTTCAATGGCATTTAATGCTGATTTAATTTGCAGCACATCTTGACAAGTTTCGACAATAAATAAGTCAACGCCGCCGTCATAAAGTCCTTCTGCTTGTTCGGTAAAAGCGGCGGTGAGAGTGTCGAAATCGATGTGTCCTAATGTTGGCAATTTGGTGCCTGGCCCGATCGATCCTGCGACAAATCTCGGTTTTTCTGGCGTGGAAAATTCGGCGGCGATACCCTTAGCGAGTTCGGCGGCAGTTTTGTTGAGATAATATGCTTTGTCTGCTAAATCATATTCGGCGAGAACGATGGAAGCAGCGCCGAAGGTGTCTGTTTCGATGACATCGGCCCCTGCTTCGAGGAATCCCCGGTGCACGTTGGCGACGGCTTCCGGCTTGGTGTGGACGAGATATTCGTTGCAGCCTTCGTATTCTTTGCCGCCAAAGTCTTCTGCGGTGAGGTTTTGGACTTGCAGGTT
The DNA here is from genome assembly GCA_014695295.1 of Microcoleus sp. FACHB-61. Classification (GTDB taxonomy): domain Bacteria; phylum Cyanobacteriota; class Cyanobacteriia; order Cyanobacteriales; family Microcoleaceae; genus Microcoleus. The sequence goes on from JACJNY010000061.1 coordinate 163,636, forward strand.
GGTTCCCATTGCGCCGTCGAAGACGATGACGGGGCGCGAGGGGTGGTGGAGGCGATCGAGGAATCTGCTATTCATAAGCGGTAAAAAAAAACGCAGGTGCTATATATTTACAATTTTCTCTATTGTGCAATATTGTCAACAATTATGTGAATGTTGGGAACTAATGACTGAAGGATTTAATGCTGCTGACAATAGTTTGCTCGTACCTGTAATTTTACCGATCGCCCTGGATAATTGTCAAAATTCTGTTGGGGGCGAGGCTGCGGCGGCAAAACGGGCGATCGGCTGCAAGGGGTTTTTCCGCTTAACTGTTGAGGAATTTTGCGAAAATGCGATCGAAATAATTAAACGAGTGATGTTAAAGGGCGATCGGATTCTCTTGCAGCAAGCCGGGGAAGATATCGCCGCGATAATTGTGGAAACCGAGTTTCACAAGCTAGATTATCTGATGGCAGATCTCAAACCTTCATAATATTCTTGCCTGACGGAGAAGAATATTATGAAGATGAAGGAGGAATCCACTGCATTTACCCGGACGAAGTTTTATAGAACTTTATATGTATGGTGCGCCGTGCGCCCCTTACCCCTATAAGTAGTGCGTCAAACTATACACAGCATCTCATTATTTCTTTCTCATCCTTCTCTGTGAACCTCTTTTATGCAGGCGCTTAATTTCCGTTTCGCTTCCTTTAAATTCAACTTCTTCTCTAATTTCTATATCTGCAGCTTTTACGTCGCTTCCGCTCATTTCTTCCTCTTCCTCAATCTCCTCTGAATGCTGTTGATTTTCTATTAGCTGCACTGCTAATCGAGAATCTTGAATCGGCAATTGTTCTATTTTATGAGTAATTTCAGTTTCTCCAATCCGATAATCCATTCCCGCCACCGCTAAATCTTCCTGTGACGCTGAAAATTCATCGATTGCTTGACCCACTTCAATTTCTACAAAATTATTCTGCATTTCCGCCGCTGCTAAATCTTCCTCCGAAGCAGGAAAATCATCAATTTCTTGACTAATTTCAGTTTCTCTGATTTCCTTCTCTACTAGCTGCATTGATAACTGCTGCTTTTCCATTGACAATTGCTCAACCCGCGCCGCAAGCATTCTAATCTGTTCGTTGAGAATGCGAATTTCTCGGTTTTGCTGCTGAATCTGTTCTTCGGCATCAGCAATAGTTCGATTTCTCTCTAATATCACCTCATTTCTAGTTTCTAATTCCAAAGCGCTCATTGCCGCTTTAATCACATTATAAAAATGCGACTTAGATACATCAACTTGTTTAGCATTATGGCGACTTTTCCCTAAAAGCCCAATCTTTTCTCCTTGCTTAACAGCCAAGACAAAACCTTGATGATTTTTAATTTTTAATTCTTTGACAAAATCCACTTGAACTAAACTGCAAATATATTTGTGACAGTCAAAATAAAATTCTGCTTTCATCAAAAAGCACCCCTTTCTGCTACAGTCCCGCAGAATTATAGCACGAACAGAGTTTTTGCGGGAAATAAAAAGAAATAAATAATCGATAGCCCATTTTGGTCAAAACTAAATTTCATCATCAACAACATCTTCCGGCAACTCTACCACACCCGCAATCAACTTCCAACAAGGGTCATCTCCCTTCCAATTCTCGGGCCGCCAAGGCATACTCAAACTCACTGTTACCAAACAAGCTTTTTGCGGTCGATACCCCAATTCTAACTTGAGAATAAACACCGGATCGGTAATTGTTGCAGTCAATCTTTGACCATGCTGCGTGACAATAGATCCTTTCCATTGATTACCACCTTTCTTTCTTTTAAGTGGCTCGTTTACCGTAAATCTTACTGCTTTGACTAATTGCAAAGTTAGGCGCTCGCACATTGGCAAAGACTGCATATATTCCACGGTAACATATCGCAAATCGTTGTGCAAAATATATTCTTGACTATTGCAATATTTCAGCAAATATGCTGGCGCAACTTTCCCTACTTGCCGCCATTCTCCCGGTAAAACAGAAAGATTTTCACACGCAAACCCAAAGTCCGGTCCCGTCTTGGCCAGAGGGATTTCTAGAACATCTAACAACGCGGGTTCAAGTCTATTTATCAGCCACATTGCTTTAGGAATTCGGCCATCTGGTAAGTCGGAAACAGGACGCACCCACTTACCTTGAAGTTCATTAATTCCGGCGATGCACCTGTCGCGGTTTTTCCAGGAATTAGCGAGACAAATTATTTGAGCCATTCGATTTTAGATTTTAGATTTTAGATTTTAGATTTTAGATTCATCCCACAATGATATAGTATTTTTACTAAATCAAAGATGATTAATTGTGACATTTTTCCACTTCTCGCTGAGATATTCAGCAACTAAGCGGCGGTGACAATTATGAGGTTTTGGTTCGCTACAAAGCAGACACCCGCAGTCTAAAATATCCGCTGAAACCTGGTGTTCAATTTGTCGCTCGCCCATCAACTCCAAAAACTTCTGTTCATAAACATCCCAATCTCCCTTTTTCTTTTTATAATCATCCAAAATATCTGGAGTCGGCGCTAAATCCAAAAGGTGAACGTACTCAATATTGCCAATTGTTCGCAAAAAATACTCTAAATCTTTCCGCTTAGCAAAACCCGCCAACTGCGACACATTATTCAGCCGCGTATCTATCACCGTGCGGACTCCCGCTTTCATCAAAGTATCAAAAAACTGCTCGGCGCTTTTTTGAGTAAAACCAATTGTAAATAAATTAATTGCTTTCTTTGCTGACATAAGCGATTTCCAATCCGTGACGATAATAAGCTGTGTCTAAATCAACTATTTCCTGTTTAACTTGAGGCTCTAAGTCAAACAAGCTTAGCTGAATTGGCTCATTATTTTTTTTCCCTTTGTTAAACTTGCTCAAAAGTCTTTCTTCTAAATGCTGGTGCGATTCTAAATTGCCATCTGACAGAATGTGATTAATCTGGAAATTAAATTCTTTGAGCTTGTAGCAAACTAAAATAGTCCGGTGACAAGTAATCGGGTCTTTTTCCGCACACATTAAACTAATTTTATAATTGGATGCGCCTTTTAGCAAGCGCTGAATTCCTGCGGAAAATAGAGGAGTGGCTGCTATGCGATCGTATAAAGCTTTACCGCTAGTATCGTAACAGCTTAAATCTTCTGGTCTGGCGCCCAACTCTTTGCCTAAAAAAACATATTTAATGCCGACCCTTGACAGAGAAGCTGTAATTTCGGATTTATTAAAATGAGGTAAATAGCGGCTGAAAGGATGCGATCGCACGTCCGCAACCGCCATAATTCCGTGTTGTTGCAGCAGCAAAACAAACGCTTCAATACTCAGATTGGAGTGTCCGATCGTAAATAATTCCATTGCTTCGATCTTAGTATTCAGTCCGCCTGCGCGAAGTAGAATTTGTGCAGCCCGATTGTTTCAACCTCTCGACTTCAACCTGTGGGTTTTTTTACCAACTTTTGAATCAAAAGTTGCAAAGCCAGCAGCATCAAACCCAAAGATGCAAAAGCAAAAACACCCGCACCCAAAGCCACAATCCCCATGACTAAAGTTCGCACAGCCGAGCCAATATTAATCGCAGTCACATTGTCAGAATGAATGGGCGAATTTGCAAAAGTTTGGACGATCGACAAAGTTAGCGCGTACAAAGCCGCCGCAAACCCGCCCGCGATCAGCGAACCAATCACGCACCGCAAAATCGTTGGCGCCTCAGAAGAGGCAGAGGTTGTATCCCCAGCCGGACCCAGAGGTTTAGAAGTAGAATTTGGATTAGTTAAATCAGCCATTGCGATTTTAGATTATAGATTTTAGATTTTAGATTTCTGGTTAATTCACCAAAACTAAAATCCGTCCTTCATCCCATTTTATCAGTTATTCGATCTCAAGAGACTCTGCGCAAAGTTAGATTCATCTTGACCGATCGCCTGTTAAACAGGTTTAACTCGGATTGCGATCGCACTATCTTCGAGTTACACCCTCGAAATCGGCGGTTTCGTATCGTTTCCCTCCGAAAAAATCTGAATCCCAGTATTGCTAAACTTTGCTACCCAAAAATCCAAATCTGGAGAAGCGATCGCATTCTTAACCCGTTCCATAACCTGCTGAGCCTGCTCTGGAGACTCCGCCAGCGCAAACACCGTCGGCCCGGAACCCGACATCATCGTTCCCAAAACCCCCGCCGACTCAAAAGCCTGCCGCAACTGCACCACCTGCGCGTACACGGGCAAAGCAACTTTTTCTAAATCGTTGTGCAGCAATTGACCAATTTTTGAGCGATCTTTGTGGGCGATCGCCGCCACCATCGGCCCCGAATGCAGCCGTTCCCGACGGCAGTCCAAATCCTGGGCCGCACAATAGGAACTACTGAACTGCTGGCGATAAGTTTGATACGCCCATGCCGTAGAAATGCTGAGATTGCGGTACTTCGCCAGCACCACAGACAAGCCTCCCAAATCGGGCAGCGGCGACAGTTTATCCCCGCGACCGGTTGCCAAAGCCGTACCTCCAGCAATGCAAAAAGGCACATCCGAACCCAAAGTTCCCCCCAACTCTTGCAACTCCGACTGAGTAAGTCCCAATTGCCACAGCAAATCCATCCCCACTAAAACCGCCGCCGCATTTGCAGAACCGCCGGCGAGTCCCGCCGCCACCGGAATCTGCTTGTGAATGACAATCTCGACTCCGCCGTATTTCGCCAAAGCATCGGGGAATTGCTTCGCCAACAAATCCGCCGCCCGGTAGGCAAGATTATTCTTATCAGGAGGGACTTGCGGGTGATCGCAGCGCACGCGAATCGTGTCCGTACCGATCGCGCGCAAGTCAATTCGATCGGCTAAATCAATGCTTTGAAGTACCATCGCCAGTTCGTGATATCCGTCCGGGCGATCGCCTATGATTTCCAAATACAGATTGATTTTTGCTGAAGCTAGCAGAGAATATGAACGCATAGGTGATTAAGCCGCAGGTGAAAGAAACCCCTGGTTGAAATTAATTGACACCAGTCCGAGTCCATTTTCTCACAACTCAAAGGAAATATTATGCAGGAAATGTGGAAAAGTTTTTTTAGTTCCGGGTCATTTATTCCTCACGGTCACTGCTATCTCTGGCAGACCAAGTTAGTCTGGCTTCACGTTGCCTCAGATTCGATCATTGCGCTGGCGTATTTTTCTATCCCGATTACACTGATTTATTTTATTTCCAAACGCAAAGATTTGCCCTTTGACTGGATCTTTGCCATGTTTGGAGGCTTTATCGTCGCCTGCGGGATCACTCACATATTTGAAGTCTGGACGCTTTGGCATCCTACCTATTGGCTTTCAGGAACAATGAAAGCAATTACTGCCGTTATTTCATTTGCTACAGCCATACTTTTGGTAGACTTAATTCCTCAAGCCCTAGCGCTTCCTAGTCCCGCACAGTTAGAATTCGCCAACCGACTCCTACAATCTGAAATTGTCGATCGCCAATTAGCAGAAGCTGCACTACAAAAAGCTAAAGAAGAATTAGAAATTCGAGTTGAGGAACGCACGGCAGAGTTAAAGTCTCAAACTCAACAGTTAGAATTCGCCAACCGACTCCTAGCATCTGAAATTGTCGATCGCCAATTAGCAGAAGCTGCACTACAAAAAGCTAAAGAAGAACTAGAAATTCGAGTTGAGGAACGCACGGCAGAGTTAAAGTCTCAAGCTCAACAGCTCAAACAAGCCTTGTGTGAATTGCAGCAGGCTCAATCAAAGCTAATTCACAGCGAAAAAATGTCATCTTTGGGGCAATTAGTTGCTGGGGTTGCTCATGAAATCAACAATCCGATTAACTTTATTTACGGCAATCTTACTCACACCCGCGAGTATGCCGATAGTTTGCTAGAAGTGGTGAATATCTATCAAGAGCAGTATCCGAATCCCCTACCCACAGTTCAAGAAAAAATCGAGTCTGTAGATTTAGGTTTTATCATCTCTGACCTGCCAAAAATATTAATTTCTATGAAAAACGGTGCCGAGCGCATTTTTGGTATTGTCAAATCGCTGCGAATTTTTTCTCGCCATGACGAAGCAGAAATGAAATTAGCCGACATTCACGAAGGAATTGACAGCACACTGATGATTTTGCAAAGCAGATTGAATACTAAGCCAGGTTTGTGGAGCATTCAAGTTATCAAAGAATATGGCAATTTACCGAAAATAGAGTGCTATCCCGGACAGCTAAATCAAGTATTTATGAATATCATGGCTAATGCTATTGATGCTTTAGAAGAGGACAGTCATCGCGAGTCGATTGCAGCCAATGAAGCTAATCCCCGCCTCATCAAAATTTCTACCAAACTTTTAGACAGTGAAGTGGTAGAAATCCGAATTAGCAACAACGGCCCAGAAATAACAGAATCGGTTATGAAGCAGTTATTTAATCCATTTTTTACCACTAAACCAGTAGGTAAAGGCACGGGATTGGGTTTATCGATCGGCTATCAAATTATCGCAGCAAGACATAACGGCGAATTGCAGTGTATTTCTGCACCGGGGAAAGGTGCGGAATTTATTATTAAAATCCCGATTAGCCTGCAATACACCTGTGAAAATTCACATAACTCCTAAATTCAACTCTTTCTAGTCATGCGGAAGAGTCCTTATTCATAAAAAAACCGAATACCCAGATACCCGACTTCATTAATAATTCGGGTATCTAACAGAATCGTTAACTTCAAACCTCGCACATAATATTATTACTCAAATTGACCCATTGCTCCACGCTTAAATCTTCAGCGCGAGATTGAGGATTTATCTGTAACTCTTCTAGCAATTGAACAAGTTTATCTAAATCAACAGCCCCTTTCAAATTATTTCGCAGCATCTTGCGCTTGCTACCAAATCCCAACTTAACTAAAGTTTCCAAATAGCGCGGATTAACCGCCGCAGTTTCTATCTGTCTGGGAAGCAGCCGCACCACGGCCGAATCGACTTTGGGCGGCGGAAAAAAGTCTTTAGACGGCACATCGCAAATTAACTCGCATTCTGCTAAATACTGCACCCGCACCGACAAAGCGCCAAAAGCTGTCGAACCCGGTTTAGCGTAAAGCCTTTGGGCCACTTCTTTCTGCACTAACAGCACGATCGAATCGAAGGGTTTAGCAGCAGGCACAGATATCGTTCCCAGCAGTTTTTGCAGAATCGGGCCGGTAATATTATAAGGAATATTGGCAACAACTTTATTGGGATTTTGGAATTTGGGAAAAGCCGTTAGTTCAGCCTCTAAGTCCATTTCTAGGATGTCGCCTTGCAGCAGTAAAAAATTGTCGGTTTTGCCGAGTTGTTTGGCTAGCTTGAGACACAAATCTCGATCGATCTCCACAGCAACAACAGACTCAGCCGCAGACAGCAAACGCCGAGTTAGAATCCCCGTACCCGGCCCAATTTCGAGGACGCGATCGCCATCCAAAGAAGCCGCTTTCACAATCTTATCTAAGGCTTTCTCGCTTTTGAGCCAATGTTGAGCAAACTGTTTCCTGGGTCTGGTCGATCGCATTTTTTGAATTTTTGGAGAAATCTTAGCCTGTCATTTTATCACAGCTCAATCTTTTTTCCTAACCTACGGTCATGTTTATTTTTGTTAACAGGGGTTGAATTAAGCAAAAAGCATGGGCACTATAAAAGGATAAACGATAAAAAATAAATTAATTTCTTCCCCATTACCAATTCCCCAAAAATGAAATTCCAACGAGTATTTGGTACATTACCCCAAACCACAGCCAGCGCGCCCGGAAGAGTAAACCTGCTGGGCGAACACACAGACTACAACGATGGATTTGTACTTCCCACTGCGATTCCCCAGCGCACAACAGTACAAATCGGCTTCAGCAGCGACGCTCGCCACCATTTTTATTCTGCAGAATATGACGAACTCATAAATTATTCAGACGACGATACCATACCGCAAAAATTCGTCAGTTATATCTGTGGCTGCTTGAGACTTTTAGAAAAAGAAGGATACAAAATACCGCCAATAAATCTCTACATTACCTCGAATGTGCCGATCGGAGCCGGTTTGTCCAGCAGCGCCGCTTTAGAAATAGCAACCCTCAGAGGACTGCGCGCCCTGCTGGATCTCCCCCTAGAGGACGTACGGCTAGCTCAAATCGGACAGCAAGTCGAAATTCAGTATGCCGGCTTGAACTGTGGCATCATGGATCAAATGGCGTCGAGTTTAGCAGACACCAACACCATGCTACTTATCGACACCCGCAGCCTCGAATGTCGCCCGATACCTTTTCCCACAAACACAGAAATTTTAATAATTGACAGCGGCGAAAGCCACGAACTAGCAGCAGGAAGCGGCTACAACCAGCGGCGCGCCGAGTGCGAAGAATCCGCGCGCATATTGGGAGTTAAAGCTCTCAGGGATATCGCCGATCCCCAAGCAGTGGAAGTATTGCCAGAACCCCTCAGGAGGCGAGCGCGCCATGTCGTTACCGAAAACAACCGCGTGCTCGAAGCGGTAAAATCTTTGCCAGCAGAGCGTTTTGGCGAGTTAATGAATGCTTCCCACGCGAGTCAGCGCGACGACTACGAAGTTTCGGTGCCGGCAGTAGACGCCCTGGCGGCAATCTTGCAGTCAATCCCCGGAGTCTTTGGCGCAAGGCTGACGGGCGGAGGTTTTGGCGGTGCTTGCGTAGCGCTGGTTGAGAGTGGGAAAGCGGGTGTTATCGCATCAGAGGCGATCGATCGCTACCAGCGCACGGGTTATACCGGCCGCGTTTTAGTTCCAGAAGTTAAAGTTAATTCTTAATTCCAGAACTATCTCCCGACAGGGAAGGCCAGCGCACAGTCACGATCGTCGAATCCTCCTCGGCCGACCAATAATGAGGCACTCCCGGCAGCCACAGAGCATAATCTCCTTCGCGAGAAAGCAAGATTTCTTGCTCTGGAAATTGCAGGCGAAACCGCCCTTTTACCAGGATAGAAAGCGTGGTGGCTGCCGCATTTACCGCCCACTGAGTCCTGCAATCTCCGGCGGGGTGAGCGCCCCATTTTACCTCTAAAACTGAAGTCGATCGCGGGTCGTCTTCAGGCGTCATAAAGTGACCTGCAAACCACCCGCCGCGACTTGCGCCTTCAGCGCCCGCATTTCCAAAAACCACTTCTGAGGACATCAGTTAATAATGTAAAAAATAAATAAGTTGCCCACACAAACTCTACCGTTTGTAGTAAGGACTTTAGTCCTGATAGATTCCTAGCTCCCGAGAAAGGGCTGAAGTCTTCACTACAAACTTTATGATGCTTATATCAAGGGACATGATATAATATCATGTCCCTTGCATTGGTCGCGATAAAATAATTTTGTTGCCCGGTGGGGGCGGGTTTATAGATATTGTGGATGTGAATCAAAAATAGTTGGTAAAACCCCCCCCTACAGGAATTACCATTAATTTACCGGACACGAGCTAACTGATTACTTGCGACCCGAAGGTTGACCTTCCGTGGTAGCTATTTCCCCAGCTTCCATCAACTGCTTAAACCGACGCAAATCATTGGCAATTTGCTGTTCGGGAGCTTCGCCAAATAGTTTAGCAGCGCCAGCACCAATTGCACCGCCCGGAGGGTTGTATTCGATGACAACTTTGACCTCTGTACCGCGTCCTGCAGATGCCGGTTGAAAGCGCACAAAACCTGAATTCTCAACATCAGCCCCTTCAACAGACGCCCAAGCAATTAAGCGGTTTTCTTCTTCGCGGACAATCTCTGCATCCCATTCCACACTATTGCCCATCGGCGCGCTGGCAATCCAGTGAGAACGTTTTTCATCTATTACCGTAACGTGTTTGAGATGCTTCATAAACCGAGGCAAGTTTTCAAAATTGCGCCACAAACGGTACAATTCCTCAGTCGGTTTGTCGATCGTCACTGTCTTTTCAACTTTAATGCTTTGATTCGGATCGGCAGCCGATTGCAAACCCTCCACAACCCCCAGCCCGCGAGCCGCTAAACCGCCGCCTGCAACCGCCAGCAAAGCACCTCTCAAAGAACGCTGCGACAAACCAAAAAGCACCAGCGCCCCGCCACCAATTAAAGATGCCCAGCGTTCGGTATCGCCGCTGCTACTTTGGTTTTGTTTGTCGGAATTTGTGCTTGAAGTAGATTCCATTGCTTTAAACCTGGTAAATTAATAGCGAAAAATAGCAGCTAAAGGCGCCTCGTCCGGCACTTGTTCCGGCGGCATCGCGTAAACAGTTCCGCCGTTGAGAATAGTTTGAATTGCTGCCGCATTCAACAAATCTTCGTCGCCCAATTCTGGATCTGGGTGGATTTGCACCGCGTTCGTATCGGGATTAAAAGTACCCCACTGCTGAACGCCAAGAGCAACAAACAGTCGATCGACCCGTCCAAAATAAGCAGCCGAAACAGCTTCTTTCAAATCAGCAGAAATTTTATCGCTTCCTGTCAGATCGCGGTATTGTGCGATCGCCTCTGACTGAGCCTGCAAAAACAAAGGTTCCACAAGCGGCAAAGCTTCCGCCCGCAACTCTTCCGGCTTGAGAAGTTTCTGATTCCCTGTAATTCCTTCTTCAACTAAATGCGGGTAGGTATTGGCTTCTCGGTAAAGCGGGAGCAAATACTCAACTCCAGCTAACACTAAAGGAGCTTTTTTATTGCGCAAATATTCGTGCAGCGCCGCATCGATTATGTGGAAATACTGCACAATTTCCTGCTGGGGCTCATCTCGATCCGGACTTCCTTGACCGTGAAAACTTCCCGGCTGCTGAAAAGAATTATTAGTGCCTCCTTTTGAAGTAGCAATCCGAAACTGACCATCTTTAGCAGTCGGGTCATATTGCAGAGCCTCCTCAAGGCTTTTCGGCAAGTTTTCAACTTCAACTTCCCGAGCACTGTAAGCCGTACACCGAATCAGCCTCACTTCCTTTTTACTGAGAGCTAAAACATAAAATAAATTATTTCCTGTCAGCATAGGCATCAGCGGTTTGACGTGAAAATTGTCGCTCACAACCACTAATTCGTCAAAATTCACCGGACAGGTATAGTAGCGGAAAAATCCCGAACCGACAAAAATCGCCAGCAGGTTGCTTTGATTTTCCCAAAAGTTTTCCTGGTCAATTTCTGCTCTGACTGGCTCTAGCAATTCTGCAGCTTCTTTTTTGTCAAATCCGTACTCTACTATTTTGTCTTCAGCCTCTCTGATTAAATTTTTGAACCGAATCGGGTTTTGTTGAATTTCTGTTCCTTGAGCCACTGGCATATAAATTGAGACGCACAATCCAGGAGATTGTTGTACCAGCGCTTTGAGTTCCTCTACAGATATTAAGTTCATTGCTGAAACTCCTTTTCTAATAAGGGGTTGTGTAATGAAAACAACCGATTCTTTAAAATGTATCTCTCCTGACGCGGCTCCTGCGTCTGCCTAAAGTAAGGATCGGCTAATGTAGAGCCTTTCATCCCCCAACTAAAACGGGGTTTGCAGCCGCTGTTCCAATCGAACTGCTTATCACCTAAGATAGACGCCGCTAACTCGGCGGCTACTTTACCATAATTTACTTTAGTCGGCTTCTACTACTCGTTATATCTGATGAAAACAAAAATGTTTCTGTGGTTGCTGTGGGCAACATTTATTGCCTACACCTTGCTGCTAGCTCCTCTCGATCAGCCCGGAACGCTAACAGTTATTGAAAAAATGCTCAAGTTGCAGCTAGAAGGAATTAACCCCTACCTTGTCACCCTATTCGCTCTCATGGGAGTGTGGCCGATGGTCTACGCTTGCCTCCTATTCATTGATGAGAGAACCCAAAATATATCCGCTGGGCCTGCTTTGATCGCTTCCAACGGCGCCGGTATCATCGGCTTAATTCCCTACTTACTCCTCCGCCAGCCCGAGCCACAATTTTCAGGTCGCAAAGATATGTTGATCAAAATATCAGACTCCCGCTGGACAGGCATTGTACTTTTACTAACGACTATCTGGCTGTTAGCTTGGGCTTGGTTAAATGGAGATTGGGGAGATTATGTCAGGCAGTGGCAGTCAATTTCTTTTGTGCATTTAATAACTTGGGATTTTTGCTTGATGGCTGTAATATTTCCCTCAGTTTTGGGAGACGACATGGCACGCCGCGGACTCTCGGACGATCGCATTTTTTGGGCAGTCTCTCTAGTTCCGCTGTTAGGGCCGCTAATTTATCTTTGTCTGCGCCCCCCTCTGCCAGAATCTGCAACAGAAATCGGCACTTTCCCACTGACTGCCAGAAATTGAAAAATTGAAAAATTTTATTCCCAGGACTAAGGCTAGCTGTCACTCGCTGTAGCTGGAGGCTGCGCCCGCCTTGATAAGATCTCGATTTTCAAAGGTTTTATCTAAATGAGGCACTTGACAAGCCGATCGAACTCTGGCATTTGGCCTCTGTTGTAGGCTGCACGGTCAAAAAAAAACCGCAAAAAAAATCTGTTTCTGCGTAATGTCCGGAGAAAAAGCTAAAATTAGGGGTGAGTGCTTTTCACTTACCCCTGCCCAATTTTTTTGGATCATTTAAACGGGTTTATTGCCGTAACAAATCGCCCACTAAACGACGCAGTTGCTACTAGATAGCCTTGTCGATACTCAGCCCCAAAATGGCGAATACCCCCAGCAAATGACCGGCGCTCATGCAAGCCAGAAATGCCGGTACGCTAACATTGTTGAACAAAGACGGGAAGGGCAAAGGCATTTTCGGCCCGACGTGGGGATACCAAATTCTGCGGCTGAGAACTAGCAAGGCTAAGATATTGCAAACAAACATCACCAAAGGCTTTTGCCAATTTCCTGATGCTGTGTCAGTCACAGTCGATGCTACTACTGCCAGTAAATTTGAGTTAATCATTGTTGATGCTCCTATTTTTCATAAACTATCAGAAATGCTCGATGAGATTTCTTTCCACCAATATAGCAGGGGCGATCGCCTTTACGTAATAAATATCTGTCGGTGTGAATATTCACCGCGCCAGCGACAGCGCCCCCACCCGAAATCATCGTATCACAGCAAGAAGTCTTTTAATGCCATTCAAAAGTAACGAAAGATACAAAGGGACAAAACCATACTCGCTGCCATTTGTAACTTTTAGCCTGTCTGGCAGTTGCGGCATTTCCTCATGCTGCCAGACAGGATAGACTGCTCGTCATTAGTGAGCAATGTAGGTAGGCAGAAAGTGGAGAATGTCGCGCAGAACGCTATAGCCAGCAGCATCCCAGAGCAAATAAGCTAAGAAACCGATCATCGCTAAGCGACCGTTCCAAAGTTCTGCTTGCGGGTTGAAGCCAAACAGAAAGGCATTCCGATCTTTGCCGTTGTAAGCATTAGCCGTAGGAGGCAGGTTAGTAGGACGAGTTTCCATGTTTTTACATTCCTTAACAATGTTCGCTTCTCATGGTAGCGACCTAATTTCTGCTTGGCTATCTGTCTCTAGGCCCAAGATACACACAAGTCTAAAGGAGGATTTTGAAACAAAAAATAAAGTGTTAAGTTTTGTTGCGCGAGATTCTTCAGCGATCGCCTGTATCTGTAGATACTAAATACAACTGCAAGTTGAGATGGCTGCTGTGAAAGGCTCCATCGCCCCGTAGCGACAAACAACGGCGCTGGTGACTCGACAATACTGAATCCGCGCTCTGCTAGAGGCAAGAAAATTTAGTAAATTTCAGCTTAAAACCCGAACACGATCGTCCTTGAGTTAATTAAAATAGGAGATAAACAGATCGATCGGGAGAAACAGTTATCGAAACCATCTACGGCAATCTTCAAGGTTTAAAGTCCAGCCAGCTCAAGCAACTCGAAAAGCTGTACCACCAGCGACTACCGGGCGATCGCATCACCACAGCAGAATTCGCCCAGCGCGTCGCCGCCATCAGCACGGAAATAGACAAACCAATCTGCACCTACATCAACCGCCGCGGACAAGTAATTCGCGTCGGCGTCGGTACACCCCGCCAAACGCAGATTGCGCCATTAGAACTGCCCCGCTACGGGGGAGGTCGCCTCAGCGGTATTCGCTGCATCGCCACCCACCTGAAGCCAGAAACCCCAAGCGAAGCAGCACTCACAGCAATGGCAATTCAGCGCCTGGACGCCCTAGTGTGGCTGACACTGACCGGCGGAGGATTTCAGCGCCGCGGCGGCGGTGCGACTGGTTACATTCAAGAAGCTTATCTCGCTCACCTGATACCCCAGGGAGACCAGCCAAATTTTGAGTTCTCTGTTTTGAGCGCTCAGTTAGAACCAGATTCAACTGATGAAATAGAAGAGCCTTCAATTCAAAAGTCACTAATCAAAACTCAACACTTTCCCTGGAAAATATCAGAACCGCTGAATTTGGACGAACTCGCCGACCAAGACTTTCTGGATTTGGTGGAAGGACTCGAAGCAGAGTTTGAAGCAGAGTTTGTCGCTAAGCAGGTCGATGCAGACCAAGACAAAGTGCTGTTGGTAGGTGTAATGACTCAGCACATGACTCAGTTGGAGTTTGAGGACGGGCTCGCAGAAATCACGCGGCTGGTTGAAAGCGCCGGGGGTCAGGTACTGCAAACAGTGCGCCAAAAACGATCTCGCCCCAATCCGCAGACAGTTGTCGGCGAAGGCAAAGTTCAGGAAATTTCCCTCGCCGCTCAGACGGTTAGCGCTAACCTCGTTGTATTCGATCGCGACCTGTCGCCCGCACAGATACGAAACTTGGAAACTCAGATAGGCATCCGCGTAGTCGATCGAACAGAGGTAATTCTTGACATCTTTGCCCAAAGAGCTCGATCGAGCGAGGGTAAATTGCAAGTCGAACTCGCTCAGCTAGAGTACGCCCTGCCCCGGCTCAGAGGTCGCGGTCAGGCTATGTCGAGACAGGGTGGCGGCATCGGTACCAGAGGCCCAGGGGAAACCAAACTAGAAACCGAACGGCGGACGATCGCCAAACGCATTTCTCGATTGCAGCAAGAAGTAAATCAACTGCTGGCCCACCGCTTCCGGTTGCGGCAGAACCGCCACCATCACGAGGTACCCTCAGTCGCGATCGTCGGCTACACCAACGCCGGTAAATCGACTCTACTCAACCTGCTCACGAATTCCGAGGTCTATGCAGCCGACCAGTTATTTGCCACCCTCGACCCCACAACCCGAAAGTTGACCATTCCCGGCGCTGTCACCGGGGAACCCCTGTCGATCGTCCTCACAGATACAGTGGGCTTTATTCGCGAACTGCCTCCCCCTTTGATCGACGCTTTTCGAGCTACCCTCGAAGAAGTCACAGACGCCGATGCTTTGCTGCACCTTGTCGATCTCTCCCATCCCGCGTGGCAGAGCCAAATTCGATCGGTCATGAATATTTTGGCAGATATGCCCGTCACTCCCGGGCCAGCAGTTGTAGTTTTTAACAAAATCGATGCCGTAGATGGAGATACTCTCGCCCTCGCCCGAGAAGAGTTTCCTCAAGCCGTATTTATTTCGGCGGCCAAAGGTCTGGGGATGGAAACTCTCCGCCAGCGACTAGCTCAACTCATTCAATACGCCCTCTACCCTCGGTAAATACTTAAATATTCCTTTTAAGTAGTTGACATTCGGGAATACACGTACATATACTGAGGACAGATATCGTCGAACTATGAGACTATAAAAGAGTAGTCAGATTGTGCATGGCAAAGTACAATACAGCAGCTCTAGTTTGCGCTCGGTTAAAGAATTAATTTCCGGAGGCGTCGGTTAAGGTAAAAACACTCTTTGTTAATGGCTGTAACGGCTGTTGGTTCTGAGGTTGCAAAAAGATGTTGCTTCACTCTGTGCAAACCACTACCTAGTGCAAACCACGGTACGCGGCGTCAAGGTGAAAGAGAATAATATTATTAAAGTGTTTGGGCGATCACCTCAAGCGCTATACTATCTTTTACAGGCGCCCGCGAGAAAAAACATCCATTTATTGTAAGAGAGCTAAAATCCTTGCCCGTCGTGCAGCGCTAATCTCTAGGACTATTTCTATTTTCCGATTTTACCACTGTTTAACTAAATAGTTATGTGTACGCCACTGGCAAAACTAGCAATTGGACTCTCTGCCACAATGGCAACAGCGTTTTACTATCTAGCTGCCGCCCCTCCGGCTTCAGCGCAATCTTTACCGCCAGTCACTCATGTGTGCGGGCCCGGTAACTTTTCAAATGAGTGCGGGGGAGGTCAGGTACGCAGCGAGCAATCAGCAGGAACCTCATCACAAGGCTCAGTGCGAAACCCTGGGCGAAACGAGGTACAGGAAGCGCCAGTGGAATCGCCGTCACCGGTCGCACCAGACCTGGTAGAGGAAGCGCCGCAGCCGATCGCACCAGACCTGGTAGAGGAAGCGCCGGATGCAGTCGCATCACCAGGACCGCTATGGGTAGAACCCCAACTGTCGCCGGATGCAGTCGCATCACCAGAACCGTCATTTGTAGAAGAGTCGGTAGAGTCGGTGCCTGCCGTCGCACCGCCAGCACCAACACCAGACCTGGTACCGGAAGTACCCCCAACCGCACCACCAGTAACAACCACGCCCGCCCTGAACTTTGCAAACATATACGCCACCCCCACCCCCGTGAGGACAAAACCTATCCCAGAACCGGGTACTGTGGTAGCACTCCTGGTGACAGGCGCAGGAATCATCTGTTCCGGCAGAAAACGAAATAAGCAGGTTGGTCAGCAACGGTAGGCAGGCCCAACCTGCTGCTTGTTTTGAAAATCTCTCCGTTTTTTGAAGCGTGGGTGTTTTTTTATTTTTAGGGTAAAATTTTATGAAATGGTATAAATAATAACTTTAGAGCTTGCTCGCGGCACCTATATAAAAATTAAAATAAGATTGGTTAAGATTACAATTAAAAAATATTGTTATTGTTTGAGCGTCCGATGACCCCTAAAGTAGAAATTTACACTTGGAGAACCTGCCCGTTTTGCATTCGTGCCAAAGCACTTCTGAAGCGAAAAGGGGTTAATTTTACAGAGTACGCGATCGACGGAGATGAACCAGCACGAGCTCAAATGAGCGATCGAGCCCACGGAGGTCGCACCCTGCCCCAGATATTCATTAACGACCAACACATAGGCGGCTGCGACGACATCCACCAACTCGATTCTCAAGGCCTGCTCGATCCGCTGCTAGCAGCAAAATGAGGCATTCCCTGTTAAATTTTCAGTTAGCCCACATTTTCCGGCGACCAATTCTTAATTTTAACTGACAATGAAATTTGCATTCATCATCGATCCCCTTGCGCGACTAATTCCAGGACACGATAGCAGCGTAGCGCTGATGGAGGCAGCTCAAGAGTTGGGTCACGAAGTCTGGGCGACTCAAGCCAACGAATTAAGCGTCATCGGCGGCAAAACCTGGGCAATGCTCAGTCGGGTAGCCCTCACCCCAGTAAAACTGGTAGATGGACGCTGGGAGGCTGCTGAGGCTTGGTACGAGGTGGAACAGCCTACTTTGCAGCCTCTGGAAGCAATGGACGCTGTATTTATGCGGACAGACCCCCCAGTCAACATTCCTTACCTCTACGCTACTTACCTTCTAGACGGCATCGACCCCGCTAAAACTTTGGTAGTTAACAGTCCCAAAGGATTGCGGGCGGCGAATGAAAAGATGTATGCTTTGCAATTTGAGGGAGCGATCCCCGAGACAATTGTTTCTCAAAACAAGCAGGTAATTCGGCAATTTGTTGAGAAAAAAGGAGCGGCAGTTCTTAAACCCTTGGGCGGCAAAGCTGGCGAGGGGATTTTGTTTTTGGAAGCGAACGATCGCAATCTCAACTCCCTGGTCGAAATTAGCACTCAGCAAGGGCAAATTCCAGTGATGGTTCAGACTTATCTGCCGGAAGCAAAAGACGGAGACAAGCGGATTATACTTTTGGATGGCAAGCCCATCGGTGCTATCAACCGTATTCCGACCGGCAATGAATTTCGCGGCAACATGGCCGTCGGCGGCCGAGTTGCAAAAACAGAAATTACCGATCGCGAACTGCAAATATGCACTCAGTTAGAACCAGTGCTGCAACGGGACGGACTGTACTTTGTCGGCATTGATATCATTGGCGGTTATCTCACAGAAGTTAATGTCACCAGCCCTACAGGGATCAGAGAAATTGACTTGTTTGACGGCGTTAATTTGGGCAAACAAGTAATTGAATGGGTGGAGAAGGAAGAAGGAAGAAGGAAGAAGGAAGAAGGATGAGGGAAGAAGCCAAGCACGACACAGATGAGGACACGGATACACGGATTAATTATCGACCTTCAGGCCGATGTTTAAGTCCTTAGTTATGTGTTAGTTGCTACCAATGCCTGATGCCCAATTCCCAATTCCCAATTCCCAATTCCCAATTCCCAATTCCCAATTCCCACTTATTAAATTATGTCAAAAATTGGCGTTGCAGTAGTCGGTACAGGTTTCGGCCAAAAAGTGCACATTCCCGGATTCCAGGCACATCACCGGACAGAGGTTGTGGCTGTTTACCACCGGAATTTAGACAAAGCAAAGGCGATCGCCTCTACCCACAATATCCCCTACGCTTGCGACTCGCTCGCCGATATAGTAGCCATCCCAGAAGTAGCGGGCGCCAGCATTTCCACGCCGCCATTTTTGCATTTTGAAATGGCAAAAACCGTCTTGGAAGCAGGCAAGCATTTATTATTAGAAAAACCCACAGCCCTGACAGCAAATGAAGCGAGGGAACTTTACCGCTTGGCAAACAACGAATCTCAAACCGATTTTAAAAAGGGTGGTTCGAGAGCAATTGCCACAATGGACTTTGAGTTTCGCTTCATCCCCGCATGGCAAATACTAGCAGAATTATTGGCAGCAGAATATGTGGGAGAAAAGCGTTTAATTAAGATTGATTGGCTGGTATCGAGCCGCGCTGATGCGAGTCGCCCCTGGAATTGGTACGCGCAAAAAGAGCGAGGAGGCGGAGTTTTGGGCGCGACAGGTTCTCACGTTTTTGATTATATTAGCTGGCTGTTCGGCCCGCCGCAGAGGCTTTCTGGGCAATTGATTACAGGAATTTCGGCGCGCCCCGATCCGAATGATTCGGGAAATTTAAAATTAGTTGATGCAGATGATTCTTGCACGTTGATGTTGGAATTAGCCGGGGGAACGCCTTGTCAAGTTTGTTTGAGTTCGGTTACTTATCAAGGGCGGGGACACTGGGTGGAAATATACGGGAGTAAGGGTACGTTGGTGTTGGGAAGCGACAACCAGCAAGATTACGTACACGGATTTCGCTTGTGGGGTTCCCAAGGTGGAGAACCTTTAGCTGAAATCAAAATTCCTCAAAGATTGGAGTTTCCTCAAGTTTATCCAGACGGGAGAATTGCACCGTTTATTCGAGTAGTAGATAGGTGGGTAGAAGCGATAGATGCAGGTAAATCGTTGATACCGTCGCTCAGAGAAGGGGTTTACTCTCAGTTGTTGATGGATTTGACCCAGGAGTCGAATGCTACGGGGACTTGGGTAGATTTACCGAATTTAGATAAATTTTTGGGCACTAAGTAAAAGTAAAAACTCCCAAAGCAATCTCACGCACTCGATCGCACCCCAAACCCGATAAACTACTAATAGAGAAACTCAATCCAACCCTATATCCAGAGTCGGTAGTTGTGAATGGCGCGCCCTGAAAGTCCTTGCCTCAGTATAGCGATCGCTCGCCTGAGAACCGCTGGGGCAAACCATTTTGCCACTTGGGTTCTACAAGCTCCCTATCCCAGCGGGTACGTTCACCACGACTGTATGTGGCCCGATACCCTATCCCAATCATGGAAAGCTTGGCAGGAAATGTTTTCGCCCTCCGGGACAATTCACGAATTGCCCCTAAATCCAGATGGCAGTTTCGTCTCGCCGGAAAACACCCAGAATATACTGGCAGAAACTGAAAAACGAACACCGACGCCCTCAGTGCCTCTCCACCTCGGTCAAGGGGGGTGGGGCGACAGGAGGGAGCAGAATCCGCCGGCGCCACCGGCCAGCTACAGCAGCCGCCTGATGCAGCATTTGGGGATTAATCTTTGGCAGTGGCTGTTTGAAGGGCCGATTCAGGGTAGTCTCCAGGAAAGTAAAGGGATCGCGATCGGGCAAAATCTACCTTTGCGCGTGCGCGTAGACTTGCGCGAACCCTATTTAATTGCTTTGCCTTGGGAAATTATGCAGCCTCAAGCCGGTCAACCGGCAATTTCTCTGTCGCAGCAACTGCTTTTCAGCCGTACTACCAGTAATGTTGAACCTCTGCCGCCCCTGCATCCTGCAGAGTCGCTCAACATTTTGCTAGTTTTGGGACAAGCAGAACCCGGCCGCGGTGCTAATTCTCAATTTTCCAGCAGCAACAACCGTCATTTGCAGTTGGAAGCAGAAGCACTCGCCTTAGCTGGCGTTCTCGAAAGCGCTTTTCAAACCGACGACAGCGGCAAATATTTTGACATCAGCGTTCCGACTCGCGTCGATACTCTGATCGAACCTACTGCGGCGGAACTAATTTCTCGGCTGGAAACGGAAGCTTACAACATTCTGTTCTACGCAGGCCACGGGATACCGGGCCCCGACGGCGGTTTGCTGTTTTTGGGGCCGGAAACCGCGATTAATGGCACTGAACTGGCTCAGGTGTTAGTTCGGTGCCGCGTGACGCTGGCGGTGTTTAATGCCTGCTGGGGAGCTCAGCCCGCGGTGGAGAGGCTGCACTCAACTAACGGCCAGCAACAGGCGATCGCCCGCAGCAGTTTGGCTGAGGTACTGATCCATCACGGGGTGCCGGCGGTGTTGGGGATG
Organism: Microcoleus sp. FACHB-61; assembly: GCA_014695295.1. Lineage (GTDB taxonomy): Bacteria > Cyanobacteriota > Cyanobacteriia > Cyanobacteriales > Microcoleaceae > Microcoleus. Next base: position 184,412 of record JACJNY010000061.1, read on the forward strand.
CGGGACTCGATCGCCGATCGCGAGGCCCTGAGTTTTATCCAAACTTTTGCCCAAGCTTTGGCCGGGCGGATGTCAATCGATCGGGCCGTCGCCGTCGCCAGACAGCAGCTACTAACGCTCTACAAGTTCAATCAACCGGCTTGGACGCTGCCTGTGCTGTATATGCACCCTGAGTTTGACGGTCAACTAACTGAGCCTGTAGATGACCTCAAAACAGAATTGCCTTTAAATTCTTCTACTCGGCTGGGACGGTTGCCGCCTTGTGCTTATTTGCGGGGGCGCGATCGACCCAATGCCAAATCCACCGAATCGACCAATCAGGTTTGGCCGATTCGCGCGGGTATGGTTCGAGTCGGGCGCTGGGAAGAAAACGACGTAGTGATTCGAGAACAGTGGGTTTCTCAAAAACACGCGGAGATTTTCTGCCGCAACAGTATCGGAGATAGCCCGGGGGAACCTAGCTACTTCCTGCGCGATTTTTCTCGTTATGGGACTCTAGTTTTGGGGCCTGAGGGATGGCAGAGAGTTCACCACCAAGAATTGCTGCTGCGATCGGGCACTCAGCTAAAATTTGGCAGTTCTCAAGGTCAGATTTTTGAGTTCACTATTGAGGTTCCAAAAACTTCCGGCTACAGTGAGACTGATTGCGGAACGAATTAAGGTGCGGATGTAGCTAATGAAGGCAATCGGCGATCGGCACAGCAAAGTTCTGGGCGTTGAGTCTCAAATCTGAAGTTAAAAGAGTTACTCACAACTCGCAACTCGCATTTTGCAAAGTCCCGGTTCTGTATTTTATTTTTCCTACTTTAGGTATTACATCATGGCTAGCCAATCTCCTGATTCTCAATATTTTCGCGACTCGCAAACTCAGGCCCAGATGGAACTTCTCGCCACAATTGTTCAGACTGATGTTGCTTATCCCTGGAATCCCGCACAGCTTGAATCAGAATCTTATTTGACTGCCCTAGAGCAGGAATTTGCCCTGTCTGATTCCTTCAGCGACAGCGATATTGCCCAGAAGTCGCAAGTTCTATTCGCGCAATTAGAACAAGTTTGGCTGACGACTGCTGTGCAAAAGTCTTTGCGTGAAAAATTTGCTCGCGTTCCTCAAGATTTTCTGACCCGCATCGCTCAAAGCGTTCAAAACGCAACTGTTAAGTATCAATCTTTAGCTGACCAAATGGTAGAGTGCGTGTTAGATATTTTGCCTCAGTGGGCTGAAGAAGATTTGCAGGTGTTGGCGCGTCCTTTGGCTTATGCAATGCGAGATGTTGATTCGGAAGGGGCGGAATTGGTCATGGCGACTAGAAGACCTTGGGCCCAATTGTCGGAAATAGAACAAGCGAGAGTTAGTTTGGCTGCCGCCCGCTATGCAATCTCGCAATTAGCAATCTCTGATTAATTGTTTGATGAGTGGATTTCTGTACTGCGATCGCGGTAATTTTTTTAAATTAATATAAAATTTGTCTACCTTTAGCTAGATGTCAAATTCGTCTATTTCTTAACCCGTAGGGATTGCTATATTTTGATATAGCAATCCTATTTGGTTTATAGACACGATAATTTGTTGTTGAACGATACCAACCGCGCCCGACGGTGAGGACGTTCTTAATTGCACAAATATGAGTTGTTATATTAGACAAGATTGCATAGATTCGCAAACTATGTTGAAATGCCTCGGCGTTGCATCTGCGGTTTTCCTATCAATCAAAGTTTTATGCAATAAATCTATTGCTTCTTCCCTCTCTCTTAGATAACTAAAGCGTTCTTCCTTCTTGCTTCAACATCTGCTATACCTTGCCCGGATTGGACAGGCTCAGGGGTTTGGCAGCAGGAAGCAAGATGAACTATCATACAATTGTCAGAATATTAAAAAATGTAAATATAATAAGTGGGGTGTGCCGGAATTTTAAACGGGATTAAAAAGTGCACAGCAGGAAACCCTGACTGTTGCAGGTACGATCGGGAATTTCACATTTTATGACAACTTCAAGATTTGACCTTCAAGAGTTGAAACGCCGCTTTTGGCGGATTTCGCGGGTGCCGGCGGCAACGCTAGTGGTGTTGGGGGCAGTTGCTTTCGCAGGTGCGATCGCCGGGGCCTGGTTTGCAGGTGAAGGTACAGTCAGCGGTATTTTTGCCACAATCAACACTTGGCAGCAAAACCCGCCTGTGTGGCTGCAAGTGTCTGCTACGAGCAAGATGTATTTGTTAGTGCCGACTTTTGTACTGGTTTCGGCCGCTTTAGCTGCCATTAAAATTTCGCCTCAGCCGCAGAAATGGTCGCGCGCTGTGGTAGTTGCAATAGTTCTGGCTTTAACGATTCGCTACGTTTTGTGGCGATCGCTCGCTACTCTCAATTTAAGCGATCCCCTCAACGGTATCTTTAGTTTGGGGCTGTTTTTCCTAGAAATGTTAATGGTTTTCACCACCAGCATTCAACTGTATTTAATGCTGAAAGTGAAAGATCGGCGTCGAGAAGCCGATTGCATGGCAGTTGCAGTTGAAGCGGGAAACTTTGCCCCGCGCGTAGATATTTTTATCCCAACTTACAACGAACCCGCTTTTATTTTACGGCGCACAGTCATAGGCTGTCAAGCTTTAGATTATGCCAACAAAAAAGTATATTTGCTCGACGATACCAAGCGCCCTGAAATCAAATTGCTGGCAAAAGAGCTGGGATGCGAGTATATAACAAGACCCGATAATATTCACGCTAAAGCTGGAAACATCAATCACGCCACAGCCCTAACTAATGGAGAACTAATTGTAGTTTTCGATGCAGATTTTATTCCTACTAAAAACTTTTTAACAAGAACAGTTGGATTTTTTCAAAATTCCCAAATCGCCCTCGTTCAAACACCGCAAAGCTTTTACAACCACGACCCCATCGCCCGCAATTTAGGTTTAGAAAATGTGCTGGCGCCGGAAGAAGAAGTATTTTACAGGCAAATTGAAATCATCAAAGACAGCGCCGACAGCGTGGTTTGTTGCGGCACATCTTTTGTAGTTAGGCGCAGTGCTTTAGAAACAGCGGGAGGCTTGGTCACCGATTCAATATGCGAAGATTATTTTACCGGAATTCGGCTGTCAGCAACCGGGTATCGCTTAGTTTATTTAGATGAAAAATTGAGTGCTGGTTTGGCCGCTGAAAATATAGAAGCTCATCTAACTCAAAGGTTTCGCTGGGCGCGAGGCACGCTTCAGGCATTTTTTATTGATTCCAATCCTTTAACGATTCGCGGCCTCAGATTCGTACAAAGGCTGTGTCACTTGGAAGGATTGCTGCACTGGTTTACCAGTTTAACCAGGGTTTTGTTTCTGTTGATGCCTTTAGCTTATTCGTTTCTCGGCATACTTCCTTTGCGGGCAAGTGCCGGGGAATTGCTGTACTTTTTCCTGCCTTACTATTTGGTGCAAGTTACTGTGTTTTCTTGGCTGAACCGCCGATCGCGATCGGCTTTGCTTTCTGATGTTTATTCTTTTGTCCAGTGTATACCTTTAGCGGTGACGGTGGTGAGTGCCATGCTGAATCCTTTTGAGAAAGGGTTTCAGGTGACGCCAAAAGGAATTGCGAGCGATCGCTTTCGTTTTAACTGGAAGTTGGGATGGCCTTTGATTGTCTTGTTCGCAGCTACAGCATTCAGTCTGGGGCAGAATTTAAACATTTATTTAGTTAAAAATGTTGGCAGCGTACAGGCAATATCAGAAAATGCTGATTTGTTAAAAGGCATGAGTTTGGGGTGGGTTTGGAGCGCTTATAACCTGCTGATGCTGGGGATTGCACTACTGATTTTGGTGGATATTCCTAAGCCGGACATTTACGAATGGTTCAATTTACGCAGGGTTGTACAACTGAATATTGGCGGTAAAAGTTTTTGGGGTATAACTACTGTAATTTCGGAAAGTGGCGCTGAAGTGGCTCTGACGCAGTGCCCAAGTTTTGCGGTGAAAGGTAAAGGTAGTAAAGAGAGTTTTACGGCAGCAGAGATTTTGCCAAAATATGGCGTTCAGACAAGTTTATCGCAGGGTAAAATAAAAGCGATCCCTCGCAGTGCGACAGTCAAAGCGAGGAGTTCGCTAGCGCCGTCTGTTCTTGAGTTTGGTACTGAGCATCGTTTGGCCAAAGGTTTGATTGATTGCGATTCGGCGACTCTGGAAATTATGGAAGAGGAATGTTTTATTCCTGTGGCTAAGATTGAGTTGGTGAGCGATAAATCTCAGTTGGAGTCGAGTTTTCGGGATGCAGCAGGGTACAGTTTTGCAGAATTTCCCACTGTGCGAATTGCGTTCGATCGCCTGAATATTAGCCAGCACCGCTGTTTGATCGAAATGCTGTACTGTCGCCCGGGCCAGTGGCAGCGGCAGGAAACTCCCGGAGAATGGCGATCGCTGTGGCTGTTGTTGAGAATTGCTTTGAAACCGAGGGCTGTTTTTGAGAGGAATAGGCCCGTTAGACCGATCGCAGTTTCGCAGCTTTAGAGTGAACTTCTCCTAGTTGGGAATTTTTCACCCCAAATATCAGCAGATGAAGGCTGAGGGATTTTTAGAGAATCTTACCTCATCTCTTTTAAGTAATGGTGCAAAAATTTTTATACATTTTCAGTTAGCAAATAGAGATAATTTTCAAGATTTGGATAAATTCTTGCGGTGGTTCTACGAACGTCGGTTTGGGTTTGCAACTGGGAAATCAAATAGCAGAATTTTGGGAGTAGCTGTTTGGCAGTCAGATTAGCTGTAAGATGTACTTCCAGCAGTATTTGCTACTCTCAACTACCCAACTTTTAGTGTTAGCTTGAGGTGATATCGATCGCTTGTTTTGCCTATCCCAATTTGACGTTCGACTTTTACGGACTTTGGCGAATTTGGTACGAGGAAGGAAAAAATCGGGGAATTGGGCGAAAGCTCCGGTTAGTCGTGGTACACTCCACTAAGCTGTATATCCCGCTGAGTGTAAATAAATCGCCGTTTAATGTGGGGCTACGGCCCTTTAACAGCGACCAAGTGCAGGATTGGGCGAAACGGCAAGGACTGGATTGGTCAGCGGAAGATGCCCAGCAACTGACGGGTTTTGTAAATAGGAATACATATTTAGTACGGGTAGCTCTTGCTCGTATCGGGCGTGGGGATGTCACTCCAGAGCAAGTATTGCAAAACTCTCCCATCTGTGCCGGAATTTATGGCGATCGCCTACAACGACAACTTTAGCAGCTTTAATTATATAACTAGCAATTTGCGTTACTACCATAACTGAAACACATTTTGCGATCGCTTGGAGGAAGTTACATTTGAAAACGGGATCTTTAACTGTTGTCGGGACGGGAATTCAATTAGTTGGTCATCTGACCTTAGCAGCGAAGGCGTGGATCGAGCAAGCTGACAAAGTTCTGTTCGCCGTAGCCGATCCTGTTACTGCTAAATGGCTACACACACTCAATCCCACCGCAGAAGCCTTACCTTACAATACCAACAATCAGCGGCGTAGAGAAACTTATCGAGAAATGGTCGATCGCATTTTGGCTGAAGTTCGTCAGGAGTTGAATGTTTGTGCTGTTTTTTACGGTCATCCCGGTGTCTTTGCTTACCCTACCCATGAAGCAATTAAACAGGCGCGTCACGAAGGTTTTAGGGCGCAAATGTTACCAGGAATTTCAGCGGAAGATTGCTTATTTGCTGACTTGGGTCTTGACCCAGGACGCAACGGATGTCAAAGTTTTGAAGCCACTGACTTTCTGATTCGGAGGCGGAAATTTGACCCGACCAGTGCTTTAATTTTGTGGCAAATTGCGACTATCGGCAATCTGGGTTTTTATCAAGAAGGGATTCAATTGCGCGGTCTAACTGTGTTAGCTGAAGTGTTAGAAACATACTATGGTTCTGACCACGAAGTAATTGTTTACGAAGCAGCGGTTTATTACCCGGTTTGCGAGCCAGTTATCCAGCATATTCCTGTGTCCAAACTGGCTGAAAGTCGTGTTACTCTAGTTTCGACACTTTATGTTCCGCCTCAAGCGCCTGCACCTGTAGACAGTGAAATGATGGCACGGTTGGGTATGTCTTTTGTTAAAGAAACTTAAGGTATTTTGCCAAGAGAATGTAGTAAAAACTACACTTTTTATACAGCAGATAAAAAGTGTATGTGTTAGAGGAGAAAAAATGTGGTAATGTCGCTTTATATAGAACAAAACCCTGACGATGCTAAGGCTCTGGCTCATCATGGTGAAAACCATCGGCTGACGGGACATTTTGAAGCAGCTTTAGACGATTTCAACCGATCGCTCGACTTGGAACCTGACAATGCTTGGGCGATCGCACACCGGGGCGAAACCTATTATTTGATGAAACGCTATCAGGAGGCATTCGCTGATTTCAACCGCGCCATTGAACTGAACCCTGATTATAATTGGGCGATCGCACATCGAGGCGTAACCTACCGCTTTCTGGGAGAAGCATATTACACAAAGGCACTGGCTGACTTGGATCGAGCAATTGAGCGTCAGTCGGATTACGTTTGGGCGATCGCTTATCGCTGCCGCGTCTATGAGTTGATGAAGTGCTACAAGCAATCCCTGATTGACTTCGATCGAGCGATCGCCCTTGACGAAACAATATTTGTGAAAAATTGGCAAACTGAGAGAGGGTTGCTGCTTTGCTATGGCGGTCAATATTCTGAGGCGATCACCTGTAGCGAAGAGAGGTTGCAACAGGTTTCTGATGACACGACAGCTTTATACTGTATCGCAGTATCTAAGGCGCGTTGGCAGGGAGTGGACAAAGCAGCAAGCGAAATCGAGCGATCGCGAACAGCATTGCTTTCTCAATGGGAAACGGGCGATCGGGGAGATATTCTCTACCGACTCAGCGGTTTAGCAATTTTGACAGGTAACTGCGAACAAGCATGGCAATATCTGCGAGAAGCTATTCCGATCAATGATGAAGCCATTGAGTTAGTCGGTCACGATCCAGCTTGGTTGGATTGGCGGGACGACCCGAGAACTCAGGCATTACTTGCTAGTTAAGTGTTTGAGAAAACAAATTTCAAGTAATTAAACATTAAGTGTCTTTTCAGGATAATTTTATGCAGATGGATATCAGCGATATGATGATGGCTCAACAAGCAGAAACTCTTCGCTTGTCAGGGGCTTACGAACAGGCGATCGAGATATTTGAACAACTCCAAATGTATCCTGACAATGCTTGGGTTAATGCTCACTTAGGAGCAACCTATTACCATTTGATGGATTATGGGAAAGCAAAACATTATTTAAAGAAAGCGATCGACAAAAACGATAAGTATTTCTGGGCTCATGCACAGCTAGGTGAAACCTATCGTCTTCGAGCAATTACGGAAAATAACAGAAGGCCAGAATATGTTGAAAAGGCGATCAAGCATTTCCAAAAAGCGCTTGACTCTAAACCACCAGAAGACAGTAACTATGCCTGGGCATTAGCTCACTTGGGGGCAACCCATCGCCTGTATATAACTAAAGGTATCATCCACTTCCTGAAGGAGCCGATATCTCAGCAACCTAATCCAGAAAATTCTTGCGGAAAAGAAAACATAAAACAACACGCAAAAGACGCTTTGAAATGCCTTAATAGAGCGATTGAACTCATGCCTACATACGCTTGGGCATGGGGTATGCGATCGACAGTTTACAGATTGACTCAAGACTACAAAAATTCATTCTGGGATTTGGGAGTTGAAGCTGTAATAGCTCCCAGTATGGAGATTATGCAACAGTCTTCTTCTCCCGTTCCATTCTTGAAAAGTGGCAGGGTAAATCTTTACGAACACGCTTTCTTGTCTTTTTATTTGACCAAGAAACACTCAGACCCAGAGGATAAAAAAACACACTACATTAGGGCGATCGCTTTTCTCCAACAAGCTTTAATACTTAGTCCAGGGGACTTGATGGCTAAGCTAATTCTCACCATAATTGAGGCTAACCAAAAGAAGGAAGAAAGAGGGTCATTAAAACCAAACGACATTAAAAAGATTCAAAGAAAATTAGAGCAGTTTTTTGAAGATACAGAAGTGGAGTTTTGTCACAAATTTAAAAAGGTATTACGACATCAAATTAATGTTCCAGAACCCTCAGTTAGTATAGAACAGTTGAAATGGATAAATAGTCATGCTGAGGAGGGACATAAATTAAAGAAGCTTGTTTTAGAAGATGTGATAAAACAACCTGATTTAGGTGTAAAAAAAACAGAGGCACAATTATGGCTATGGGAAAACTTTGCACTGACAGAGATGTGGAGTTATATTCTTTTCTTTCTTGCCGAAGTAAGCCATCTTCTGGGAAACAAAAGTAATATTGGTACAGAAACGGCTTATCTAGAGCTTGCATTCCTCATCAATCCTTACTACGTTACAGAAAGGCTTTATCAAACTCCAGTGTTTTCACATGAAGACAGAGTAAAGATATTTAAAAAGTTGCACGATGATGGAATAGTGTTAAAATTTTCTGAACCCAATCAATGAAACCCTTAATTGCCAGAAAATCAACTGAAAAAATCAATGACGATTAGTTTAGTTCTTCACTGTTCGCGACCTTAGAGATTTAGGAGAATATCCCATGAGTAACCTATTGGATTTGTTAACAGATTTAGCACTTGACACGAAGAAACAAAGTGCTTTCCTCAACAACCCCAGTTCCTTAATGGAAGAAATGGGTTTAACTGAAGCAGAACAGACTGCAATGATGAGCGGTGAAAACGCTAAAATTACAGCACTTTTTGCTGAGGAACGAGTTACGTTTGCTATTACTGTGTTCGATCCCGGACCCGATCCCTTGCCAGATCCAGACCCTTTTCCTCCTTCTCCACCGCCAGACCCCAAACCTGACTCTGACTAGGATGTGGATTTGAAGTCAAATCACTCATAATTTTCTACACTTGGGAAAGTAGATTGATATTTTATAAGCTCAAACCGCACTTGTTGCGGTTTTTTATCCTCAAAACATAAGTATGCAAAATTACCAAATTACTGAAAAACTGCATGAGAGCAGTAACTCGTTAGTCTATCGCGGATATCGGCAAGCAGACAATCTGCCTGTTATCCTCAAAATGCTCAAACAAGCCTATCCTTCACCTGAAAAAATTGCCTGGTTTAAGCGAGAGTATGAAATAACCCAAAACATTAACTTACCAGGCGTAATAGATGTTTACAGCTTCCAAAACCTAGAAAATCAGTGGGTAATTGCGTTAGAAGATTTTAGTGGCGAATCCCTCAATCAGATAATCGCTAAGAAACAATTTACAATTGCTGAATTTCTCCATCTGGCAATTGAGATTGTTGACATTCTCGGTCAGGTTCACCAGCAGCACATTATCCACAAAGATATTAACCCATCAAATATTGTTTTAAATCAGCAGACAGGTAAGCTGAAGCTAATTGATTTTGGAATTTCCACAACACTGTCGCGAGAAAACCAAACCTTTCTTAACCCGAACGTATTAGAAGGAACGCTAGCTTATATCTCGCCAGAACAAACAGGTCGCATGAATCGAACAATCGATTACCGCACTGATTTTTACTCTTTGGGGATAACCTTTTATGAATTACTAACCGGACAGTTACCTTTCCCCACCAATGATGTTTTGGAATTAGTGCATTGTCATATTGCTAAACAACCTATCCCACCGCACGAAATTAAACCAGAAGTTCCACCTATTATTTCGGCGATCGTATTGAAATTAATGGCAAAAAATGCTGAGGAACGCTATTTATCAGCATATCAGCTAAAGGCCGATTTACAAGAATGTCTCAGACAGTGGCAGAGCAAAGAGCAAATCGATCCTTTCCCGATTGATCGGCACAATATTTCCGATAGATTTCAAATTCCGCAAAAATTGTACGGGCGAGAACGGGAAATTTCTCCCCTATTAGCTGCTTTTGAGCGAGTTAGTCAAGGAACCAGTGAAATGATGCTGGTTTCTGGATATTCTGGGATTGGAAAAACAGTATTAATACAGGAGATATATAAGCCGCTGACTCGTCAACGCGGTTATTTTATTTCTGGTAAGTTTGACCAGTTTCAACGAGATACTCCTTACGCATCCTTAATTCAGGCATTTCGTTCGTTAGTACGGCAGTTACTAACAGAAAGTGATGCAGAAATTAGCAAATGGCGAGAGAAGTTACAAGCGGAATTAGGGGAAGCTGGAGGGGTAATCGTTGAAGTTATTCCTGAAGTAGAACTAATTATTGGTTCCCAACCACCCCTACCAGATCTCCCGCCAGCAGAACAGAGAAATCGCTTTAATCGGGTTTTGCAAAAATTTATTAATATATTCACACAACTCGAACATCCCTTAGTAATTTTCTTAGACGACTTACAGTGGGCAGATAGAGCCTCGCTAGAATTAATTCAACTGTTGATGACAGTAGCCGATAATAAATATCTATTTCTAATTGGTGCATATCGGGATAATGAAGTAAGCGAAGCACATCCGCTAACTCAAATTTTGGAAAATATTGCCAAAGTAAAAGTAACAACCATTAATAAAATATTTTTGACACCTTTAGCCTTAACCGATATTACGCAACTTTTAGTTGATACGCTTTTTGCGGAATCAAAAAATGCTAAGCCACTTGCCAAATTGCTCCAGCAAAAAACTGGTGGTAATCCGTTTTTTATCAATGAATTCTTAAAATCCCTGCATTCTGAAGCATGGTTATATTTTAACTACGAATCTCAGAAATGGCAGTGGGACTTAGAACAAATAAAAGCGCAACCAATTACAGATAACGTTTTAGATCTGACGAGCAAAAATGTAAAAAAACTCCCGACAGCAACTCAGGCAGTATTAAAATTAGCAGCTTGCGTGGGGAATCAGTTTGACTTGAGAACGCTGGCGATTATCTATGAAAAATCCCTCCAAGAAACAGCAACAGATTTACGGTCAGCACTCCAATCCGGTCTAGTTATACCCCTCAGCCATGCCTATCAGTTGGCGGAACTTGATGTAGCAGGTTTGTCCGATCAGTTAGTTGCAGAATACAAATTTGCTCACGATCGCATTCAACAAGCAGTTTACTCTCTCATCTCCGAACCTGATAGACAATCAGTACATCTGCGCGTGGGCAGGTTGTTACTTCAAAATACACCATCTGAAGAAGTGGCACAGAAGCTGTTTGATATTGTCAATCAGTTGAACAAAGGCCGAGCGCTGATAGATCAACAAATAGAGCGATACGAGTTAGCTCAATTAAACTTACAGGCAGGTAAAAAAGCCAAATCTTCAGCGGCTAGTCAACCAGCTTTCAATTACCTTCAGATTGGCTTAAGTTTGTTAAATAAAAAGAGTTGGTCGCAGCAGTACAACCTTACCTTAGATTTGCATTTAGAAGCAGCAGAAACAGCTTATACAATTGCTAACTACGATGAAATGGAGCGCTTATCTGGGGTAGTTTTGCAAAAAGCCAAAACGCTGTTAGAGAAAGTAAAAATATATGAAATTAAAATGCAAGCTTATTGCGCCCAAAGGAAATTCCTAGAGGCGATCGACATTGGGCTAGAAGTTCTGAAATTACTTGGGGTAGAATTACCGCAACGACCGAACCAATCCGATCTGGCACAAGAGATGGAGCAGATAAAATCTGCTTTAGCGGGCAGGCAAGCCCAGGATCTAATCGACTTACCGCAAATGACCGACCCGTATAAACTAGCAGCTATGCGGGTGATGAACTACTTGTTGGGTCCTGCGTTCATAGCAATGAATCAACTGAGCTTATTAATTTGGTGCCGACAGGTTAATTTATCGATTCAGCATGGTAATGCTGCTAGCTCTGCTTTACCGTATATAGGTTACGGAATGATCCTCTGCTCGTCAGGAGAGCTTGACACTGGCTATCAGTTTAGTCAACTTGCTTTGAAGCTACTGGATCGATTCAAAGATAGAACATTTAAAGCAAGAATTTATGCAATATATAAGACATTTATCAAGCATTGGAATGAACCGCTCAAAGACACATCTTCTTTGTGCATGGAAGCTTATCAATGTGCGATAGAAACAGGAGATATTGAATATGCTGCTAGTATTACCCTTAGCTATGCTTACGCTTTGTACCTCAGCGGTGTGGAGCTGATCGATGCCAAGAAAGAAATGGCGAAAGCCCTTGAATTTACTTATCAAACTCAACAGGAAGCATACATTCATTGGGGTAAAATCTCTATGCAGGCGATCCTGAACATGGGGGAACAAGTAGAAAATCCCTGCTGTTTGATTGGTGAAGTATACGACGAACAAAAGATGATACCCGTTCATCAAGCAGGTGGCGATCGAACTGGGCTCATGCACGTTTATTCACATAAAGTTATCCTCTGTTATCTTTTCGAGGAATTTCAGCAAGCTGTGGAGAATGCAGACCGCTTTGAAGAATACTCAGCTAATGCAGGCTCCTTTTTTATTCTCCCTGTTGTCTATTTGTATGATATGTTAGCCCGACTAGCGCTCTATCCTAATTCCTCAGAAACGCAAAGAGAAGAAATCCTGACAAAGGTGGCTACTAAACAAGAAAAAATGGAAACATGGGCAAAGCAAGCTCCCATGAATTACCTGCACAAATTCTATCTAGTGGAAGCGGAACGCGATCGCGTATTAGGCAACGATAAAGATGCCAGAGAATATTATGACAAAGCCATCATCTTAGCCCGCGAAAACGAGTATCTCAACGAAGAAGCCCTCGCCTACGAACTAGCAGGCAGGTTTTATTTAGCCAGAAATCAAAATCATGTTGCCCGTCACTACTTGCAAGATGCCCACTATGCTTATCAGCGCTGGGGGGCTGTAGGTAAAGTAAAAGATTTAGAAGGGCGATACCCGCAGTTTTTAGCCATTCAGTGGCTTGGTTCAACCAGAACAGATACTGACAATAATACCATCAATCCAGTCAGGACAACTGGTAAAAATTCCGGGGAAGCGCTAGATTTTGCCGCAGTAATGAAAGCATCCCAAGCTATCTCCGGTGAAATCGTTCTCGAACAATTGTTAAACCAGGTGATGAAAACTGTGATTGAAAACGCAGGCGCCCAAAAAGGTTTTCTGATTCTGGATAAAGGCGGCAATTGGGCGATTGAAGCGGAAGCAGCAGTAGAATCCGAGAGCATTACCATTATGCAATCCCTTCCCGTAGATTCTGTAGATCCTGCAACTGGAATTCCCCTGCTGTCAACCGCCATAGTTAACTACGTCGCTCGCAGCCAAGAAAATGTAGTATTAAATAACGCCACCGATGAAGGACTATTTACTGGGGATTCTTACATTACCGCAACTCAACCCAAATCGATCCTCTGCACTCCCCTACTCAATCAAGGCAAACTAGGTGGAATTCTCTATTTAGAAAATAATTTGGCGATCGGCGCATTTACCTCGGAAAGAGTCGAAACTTTAAAAATCATTGCCGCTCAAGCTGCGATATCGATTGAAAATGCAACTCTCTACGAAAAATTAGAAGATTACAACCGAACTTTAGAGCAAAAAGTAGAAGATCGAACCGCACAATTAGCCCAAGCTAATAGAGAAATATTGGTTTTGAACGAACGGCTAAAAGTAGAAAACCTTCGCATGAGTGCCGAACTAGACGTAACCCGCCGCCTGCAACAAATGATTTTGCCTAAACAGCAGGAATTAGAGTCAATAGAAGGGCTAGAAATAGCTGGATTCATGGAACCGGCTGATGAAGTTGGTGGCGACTACTACGACGTACTAAATCACGGCGGTAAAGCCACAATTGGCATCGGCGACGTGACAGGACACGGTTTAGAAAGCGGCGTGTTAATGATTATGGCGCAAACAGCAATTCGCACTTTGTTGGTTCACAATGAAACCGACCCTGTTAAATTATTGCAGACCGTCAACCAAACGCTTTTTGACAACGTAGAGCGCATGGATTGCGGTAAAAGTATGAGCCTTTCTTTGCTGGAATATCGAGGGGACAACATCCTGCGTTTGAGCGGACAGCACGAAGAAGTGATTGTCGTGCGTTCCAGCGGCGAAGTAGAGCAGATTGATACCATGGAGTTAGGCTTTCCCATCGCCTTGGAAGCAGATATTACCGATTTCATTGCTACTACTGAAATACAGTTAAATTCCGGGGATGTTGTCGTACTCTACACAGATGGAATTACCGAAGCTTTTGATATGAATAAAGATGAATATGGTATCGAGCCATTGATTGAAGTTGTTGTTCTTAACAGGGAACTGTCAGCAACAGAAATCAAGCAAGCTATTATTGACGACGTGCGGCGATACATCGGGGAGCAAAAAGTATTTGATGACATTACTTTGGTAGTAATCAAACAGAAGTAAGTATGGGAGAATTTAGTTGAGGCAGTGTCAAAGATCTTTCGAGACTTGGGCGAAAAATATATATTTAATTTGGCCTCGCATAATTGGGGGATGATTTTGATTGTTTTGTGGGATGGGATCATCAGCCCAGGGCGGTTTCATTCTCAGGGAAATCATCGTTTTGTAGGGGTAGTGCCCCCGTGCCTACCCCCTCCACGGACGATTCGGCGTTTCAAATATCGGGGCAACCACGGGGGGTTTGCCCCTACGGAGAATGAAACAGCCGTGCCCATGAGCCCATCCGATGTATTTTCACCGCAGGCGGGACGCCTAACCCCTACTCCCCACAAGAATCATCCTCAAATTGTGCAACGCCCCGTGTCCTGATTGTGCGTAATATTAATTCCGATGCAAGCAGATTTGATATAACTACTCATCTTGTAATAATTTCTGCTTGATAAGCTATAGAACTTATTACTGAATATTATTACCTACATTTCGCGATCGCCAATAGTTTACAAACCGGATATCGGCACAAACTCGTAACCGTAACTGGTGCGATTTCCTGGTTTAACAGTTACTAACTGAACGGCTCGATTGCGATCGCCCGAAGGTAAAAACCGAATCGGGCCCGATGCTCCTTTTGCCGAAAAATCTGACGCCGATAAAGCTTGTTGAATGCCTGTACGAGTCGGATTGCGCCCTAAACCGACAATTAAGGCGATCGCCGCGTCGTAGGCTAAAGCTGTGCGCCAACTTACTTCAGCATTCCAAAGTTGTTTGGATGTTTGGGGAAAGTTTGACTGCGGATCTGCGAGAATGTGCCAAGGAACAGCCAGCACCATATCTGTTGCTCCTGCGCCACCGATTTGCAGTGTTTTAGCAGTATAAGCACCGTCTCCTGCTAGTAACGGCAGCCGTTTGGCGTTTACTTGCACTACTTGCAAAGCTTGGTCGATCGTAGCTGAATTGGATGCTAACAAAATCACTTCGGCTCCTTGGGCGATCGCACTTTTAACGCTATCGGCAGCATTAAAATTGCCATTAGCAAAGTCAAATTCCGATACTATTTGTCCTCCATCTCCGTAAATAGCAGTGGTGAATTCATCTTTTAAAGATTTGCTGTAACTGCTGGCAGAATTGAAAAATACAGCAGCTTTTTGCTTTTGCAATTTTCCCACCATATAGCGGGAAAGAGCATTAGCCGCAAACCGATCGCTCGGCACTGTCCGAAATATATTTTTGGCAACTCCCGAAAGCTCCACAGACGTACTTGTCGGAGAAATTGCTACTAATTGTTTTTGCTGGTAAATCTTGCTGGCTGCTAAGGTTGTATCTGAAGCAAAATGCCCGATTACTGCTAAAATTTCCGAGTTATTTGCTAAAGCAGTGGCAATTTGTGCAGCCATCTCTGGGTTGTTGTCATCGTTAGCAATGATCACTTTTAATGGAGTGCCGCTAATGCCGCCGCTTTGGTTGATTTCATTTTGAGCTTGAGCTACGCCCCGCAGCATTTCTAGAGCAGCATTGAGATCGCCGCCAATGGGAACTGCGGCGGCAATTGTGTAAGATTTTTGAGCTCCGATGCGGGCGTTGTTGAGGTAAATTAGTGCTTCTGGATCGTTGCGATTGGTATTCAGCGAAGCTTGTAAGTCGGAAATAGCTGCGTTATAGTTGCCAGATGCGATCGCCTGTACTGCTGCTTGTTTGGTTGTTGTGGCTGGCTGTGGAATTAACTGTTTTTGTCCGCCACTCAGACGCTGCTGTATTGCCTGCTCTGACTGCGGGGAATTCCCCGTCGCAGACTTTGGAAATGTCTGATTTTGGGGTAATAAACCTCCGAGATTGATGCCGCCTCGGCTTGTCAGCCACCAAATACCTGCGCCGGCTAGCCCGATCGTAATTAGGAGGGATAATACCAGAACAACGGTTTCATTTTTTTTGGACATGGCTGCAGAATGTTAGGTTTTAGGTTTTAGATTCAAAGAAGGAAGGAAGTTCGGCAACGAGCAATGTACGGGATGTAAGGCATTTAATAAAAAGTTCTCCTTCCTTTAATAATTTATGTAGCAATTCTTCTAATTGTTCTCCTGGAGATAGATGATTTTTGGCTGGGATATACATATATTTTAGCGATTGGTAATTTATTTGATCTCGATCTTCTACAATCTAGCTGCGTAGCAGCTTAGATCCAGTGACGTTGACTCTGATGCCTGCAAATTTTCCCGTCTCTGAGGGTTTGGATTCTTCGCCGTATTTGGCGCTGCTGGGGGTGGGAGCCATTTCTGGTGTGATTTCTGGTGCTGTTTCAGGCACCGCGTCTCCTGAGTCTGCGATCGGCCCTGCTGCGATCGCGCTGCCTTTGGGCATTTTGTGAGCTGCGTGGGTGGAGTTGTGAATGTGAGCCGTCACCCGATCGCCACCCGGATCGAAACTTCCCATTTCTCTAAAAACTTCGACGCTGTAGATGCTGACGCCGATGACGAGAATCGCGGGGATTGCTGTCGAGAAGATTTCTAAGGCCTAGTTGTCGCTGATGGGTACGCCGTCGGTTGCGTCTCCGGGGCGGTAGCGAAATTTGAGCGCAAAATAAACATCGCGCCCTAAACCAGGATAAATAGGACTGTGGCGATCGCGATCGTCACGTTAAAAAATCGTCTACCATCGGTGCTTGTTCTGAGGCTTGCTCTGGCATCAGGTGGTTGTTTTGACCGTACCACAAGCTCATTGCTGCGATCGCTATGCCGCCAACTAGAGCCAACAGCGAACCCGGTATTTCTCCTGTTTCTTTTTCCATCCTTGAGCTGCTTGCTCGGGGCTAGGACGCCTGGAGTAAAGAGTCGCTGGCTTACAGCTTGCTTAACTTGTTGACTGCCGTTTTATTTGGCGTCATACTTCCTACTAAGGTAGAACAATCAGCTAAATATAGTTTGTTGCGAAGGATATTTTATAGGTTTTTTTATGCTGTTTAGTTTTTTCTAAACGCTTTTGCTCTGTGCATATCACAATTATTTATTAAATTGTATTTCTTAATTATATCTTTATTTTTCCGCCCCAGGTCGAAAGGAGGGAGTTCTTAATTATCCAGGGGTAGGGAAAGATTAAAGTTTTTTGAAGTTTGGCAAAAAAAAGGAAATCTTTTGTAATATAAAGAAGAAAGTTGAAAATTTTCTCAAGACAAACTAATTGCATAAAAGTGTCGCTAAGGTAGTAAAAAGGACGGTTTGTCAGAGAAAAACAGTGTTAAGCTCGGCTAAGCTCAGCCAAAGCAAAACCTCAATATTTAATTAAGTTCGATCGATAACAAAGGCTAAGGTAAATTTCATGGCAAACTCAGTTGTAAATCAGCCAAACGCAGCAGCAGGAGTGCAGTGGCAGCCACAAGATATTATCCGCGGCCTAGTGTGGAAAATTGCGATCGCAACCTGGCTGTTAATGGCTGTAGGCAGCGCCACGCGGGTGATGAATGCGGGGCTCGCTTGCCCCGACTGGCCGCTGTGCTACGGTCAATTAATACCCGCAGCGCAAATGAATTTGCAGGTATTTCTGGAGTGGTTTCACCGATTGGATGCAGCGGCAATTGGCTTAAGCGCGATCGCACTTTTAGGACTATCTTTGTTTTACCGCAGCCGCCTGCCAAAATGGCTGCCTTGGGCGAGCGCTGGGGCAGTATTTTTAATCGTTTTTCAAGGCGTATTGGGCGGCTTGACAGTAACACAACTGCTCAGATTTGACATCGTTACTGCTCACTTGGGAACAGCTTTACTGTTTTTTGGCGCCCTGCTAGTCATCGGTTTCATGCTGACTCCCTACCAAGCTACAGGAAATGTCGGCAAATTGGCTTGGGTAAGTTCGATCGCAGCATTGTTAGTTTACCTGCAAAGTTTGCTAGGAGCATTAGTAGGCTCTAGATGGGCACTGCACCAATGTTTGGACTCCTCAGAATTGTGCTCGGTAATGAACAGCCACATCGCCGGTATCGTACCAGCTACAGCAGCGACTTTAGCATTAGCAGTCATGGCTTGGCGGCAGCCTGCACTGAGCCCAGACTTGCGAAAACTGGCTAATTGGGCGAGTGTTTGCCTAATTGCTCAATTAGTTCTGGGATTAGCAACTTTCCGGCTGCACCTTCAGGTAGAACCGCTGACAGTCGCCCACCAAGCAGTCGGTGCTGCTTTGCTGGGAACCCTGATAGCTTTTAGTGTTTTAGCCTGGCGCGATCGAGTTTTATCAGCTTGAGAGATAAGACTAAAGTAAGAGGCGGCGGGTTTATTAATCCTTGTAGCTACAGCAAATATTTCTCGTAAAACCCGCCGCTACAACCTAATGACGAATTCGCAAATAATTACTAACAGCTTACAACCGATGCAAGAAATTCTTACCAACGACAGGCCCCGCCTCCACGAAAACTTTTCGCAAGTGGTGAAAAGTTACTATCAACTAACAAAACCCAGAATTATTTTACTGCTGCTAATCACCACCTCAGCAGGAATGTGGATGGCGGCAAAAGGAGAAGTAGACCCGCTATTGCTGGTATCAACTATTACTGGAGGCGCTTTAGCTTCCGCCTCGGCGAATACGATTAATTGTGTCTACGATAGCGACATCGATTATATTATGGAGCGTACCCGGTGGCGGCCGATTCCTTCCGGGCGTGTCAAGAAGCGGGATGCTTTGATATTTGCGATCGCCCTAGCTACAATATCCTTTACATTGCTCACAGTTGTTGCCAACTTATTAGCCGCATTG
The DNA here is from genome assembly GCA_014695295.1 of Microcoleus sp. FACHB-61. Classification (GTDB taxonomy): domain Bacteria; phylum Cyanobacteriota; class Cyanobacteriia; order Cyanobacteriales; family Microcoleaceae; genus Microcoleus. The sequence continues at coordinate 203,459 of JACJNY010000061.1, forward strand.
CTAGCAATGTCAGGCATCGTTTTCTATGTCCTAATTTACACCCACTGGCTGAAGCGTCACAGCGTGCAAAACATCGTCATCGGCGGTGCAGCAGGGGCGATTCCCCCGCTAGTTGGGTGGGCTGCGGTTACGGGAGATTTGAGTTGGGGTGCGTGGCTGCTGTTTGGGATTATATTCCTGTGGACACCGCCGCATTTTTGGGCATTAGCAATGATGATTCGCGACGAATACAAGGAAGTAGGCGTCCCGATGTTACCCGTAATTGAGGGCGACGAAGCCACAGCCCGCCAAATTTGGATTTACACGCTATTGATGATTCCTGCAACTTTGCTGCTAGTTTATCCCCTGCATTTAGCGGGCGCGGTGTATGCGGGAACAGCTATTTTCCTCGGTGCTATTTTTGCCCAAAAAGCTTGGTTGCTGTTGCAGACTCCAGAGGATAAGGCCGTTGCGCGATCGCTCTTCAAATACTCTATTCTTTACCTGATGCTATTGTGCGCTGGAATAGTGGTTGACAGTTTGCCTGTGACTCATAATTTGACTACTGCTCTTGTACAAAATGTGCAAACTTTAATTAGTGCAGTTGTGATGTAGTAATGAGTTAAATTGCAATTATTAAAATGAAGCCCGCCTGGTGCGGGTTTTGTTTTTTTAGATGTGTTTTTAACTGTATAAACTACAGGTAGAGACACGGGGAAATGCCGCTCGGTTTCAACTTACTTTCTTCCCGTTTTAAGATTACGCTAATTTGCCACCTTTGTTGCTGCCGGGATCGCGAATTAGAAGTGCGGCGACTGATTGTAGAAGGTTACACCAACCCTGAAATAGCCAAATCGCTTTACCTGAGCGAACACACCGTCCAAACTTACGTGCGGGGAATCTTGAATAAGTTGCTCGTTAACGATCGGGTGCAAGCTGCTGTTATGGTATTGCGATCGGGCTTGATGTCGTAAGCGCTATAACAGCTTAAACCCTTCAAATTCGACTGCAAAGCCTTCACCTTGGGGAGCCGCACACATTAACCCAACTTGAACGATTGGTGACTCAGTTAGATATGCCAGTCGCATCATCGAATAGTCTGACCCATTCAACGAGTATTGCACTTCCACCGTTTCAGCTCGGCGCTTTACCCGCAGCCACAGGGAAACAGGCGGCACTTCAAGCGGCATAACAGACCAATCGGAATAGTCTCGTGTCACAACCGCACTCACGTTTTGCACTCCCTCAACAAACTCAATGCCGCACTTGAGCCAGATATTTTCGCTCTCTCTAATCATCAATCCTGCTTGATCGTAGAGCGATCGATAGCAACCAGTAATTTTGACTTCTGCTGTAAAGTCGCCTGACACTCGACGGTAGTAAAAGTTGCCGTTATCGCGAATGAATCCGTAATGAGTTTGCCGCCAAAAGTCAGTCTTTGCGCCGGCGGTAATGTGGATAACATCGTTATCCTCATGCCATTGTAAAGGTTCGTTGTACCATTGCATTGTTTGCATCTCCTGCTAACTTCCTCCAATTCCGTGCAGTACCAAATCTGCTAAAAAATGAGATAACATAGCGTATTCTAATCCCCAACGCCAGTAAAGAAAACCAAAGGGAATCCCTAAGATGGCATTGAGTGTAATGGTGCGGAGAATGACGATCGGGGTTAATGCCCAGACATTCGCAGCGGCAGGCAAATGACCCACACCAAACAATATTGCCGCCGCCACGATCGCCAGCCAAAAAATCAATGTAGAGGGTTGCGGTTTGTCTCGCTCAAAAATCTTCCAAAGTAGCCACGCAATCAATGTCATACCGAACAGTCGCAGCAAGAGTTCTTCGGTGATGCCTCCGTAGAAGGAAGCTAATATGCGTTTCCAGATATCAATTTCGAGCGTTGTTGGAGTTGCCGTTGGCGGCATCCAAGGTTGGAAAGCTAAACTCAATCCAATCAGGACGATTCCACCGATGCAGCCTACAATTAGCGCCGTGTTAAGGGCAGATTTAGATATTGGCCCGAAAGGCTGTCGATATACCAAAGCACGAGCTATGGGCGTATCAAGTCCGATCGAGTTACCGAGGCGAAGCCCAATCCAACAAAAGAGAATTAGAAAAATTCCGGTTTGCAGGGCGGAGGCGATCGCCAAAACAGGTAGCGGTGCAGGCAATTGACTTACTGCCGGATTGAGAGACAGCGCATAAGGGAACACCGCCAAGCTTCCCAAACTACCCAGAAACGCCCAGAACAATGCCAATCGGAAGTAATGATTTTTTGCAGTGTTAGCAGACATAATTTTTGAGAAAAAAACGAATCAATTACACTAAATCAGTCTTGAATAGGGAGTGTAAACCAAAACGTTGCCCCCCGATCGGGACTGCTGATGACTCCAATTTCGCCGCCGTGCGCTGGGATAATTTGCCGACACATATACAGCCCCAAACCGAGACTGAACGAGATCCGCCGATCGCGCCCCCGAATGACTGTCAATGAAGAACTTCGCTATCTGTACAATATGGATCAAATCGATCGCAATTCAGGACGTTTTGTGCTGGATTCTACCCGCGACAAAGCCCGATTGCAGCGCGTACTCGCCCTCGATCGTCAAGGAGCGATCGCCACACCAGACGCTCAATATCATGCTGCCATGCTGCTACAACACGGCACTTGTCCAGACCATTTTCGTCGAGCTTATGAACTCTCTCATGCAGCATCTGTGGCGCTGATTCCGAATGCTGAGTGGCTGTCTCATGCGTCCTACGATCGCTGGATGCTCTCGATTGGTAAGCCGCAAAATTATAACACGCAATGGCTGATTTCTCAAAATTATATCGGGAGCATCTCACTTTTGCAGCCAAGCTAGAAATAGGAGTTAGGAGTCAGGAGTCAGGAGCCAGGAGAAAAGAGGAAGAAGGAAGAAGGAAGGAGCCAGAAGAAGTGTTTTTACAAATATGAGATGCTCCCATTATATCTACGATACATCGGCTATTGAATCACATCACAACTAAATTCACTAACAAACTGCCATGCTAACCGCTAATTTACAACCAGAAATTACAACAGAAAGGTTGCTGCTAAGACAACTTACACAATCGGATGCTCCCTCAGTTCAAAAACTAGCAGGTGATGAGGCGATCGCCGCTACTGCTTTGAATATCCCTCACCCGTTTGAGGATGGGATGGCCGAGGAATGGATTGCCACGCATCAACCCGATTGGGAAGCAGGTAAAGCAGCAAACTTTGCGATCGTACTGCGACAAAAGCCAATCTTGGTGGGTGCTGTAGGATTATCTCTCAACTCGGCTAATGAAGAGGCAGAATTGGGGTATTGGATTGGCAAACCTTACTGGGGACAAGGATATGCCTCCGAAGCTGCTTTGGCGGTGCTTGAGTTTGGATTTGAAACATTAAAGCTCGATCGCATTTATGCAACTTGTCTCAGGCGGAATATAGCCTCGGCTAAGGTGCTACAAAAGCTGGGAATGACGCAGGAAGGTAGCCAAAAACAGCGTGTTTTTCACCGAGGGCAGTTTGAAGAGCTCGAACTTTACAGTTTAGTCAAGAAGCACAAGTGTTGAGTCTTGTTACCCAACTTTACTTCATTGCCGATATTCCTCCTACACCCCCTAAATTTATCCGGTAAAAATCAGTTTCTCTTTCCCAATTGGCTAACTTGTGGCAACACTTCTAACGATCGTCTCAAGAAAATTCTGACAGCAACATTATCCAATGCGATCGAGATTTTACGTTCTGGGGAAAGTGTTGTTGAGATTACAGGTAACTAGAGATTGACCTTTTTTGAATCTGGAAAGTGCATTACAAATGGATGATCCCGAAGGCCTCCTTCTTCAAAAGTAAACCCAACTTCTGCACTCCAAAAATATTGAGTTGAACATTTTGCATCTTTCCATAAAGATTGAATACAGCTTCTCAAAATTTCAAATCCTTGTCCTATCAGTCCATTGTTCTTCTTTAAGAATTCATCTGTCGAGATATCTACTGAGATAGAAAAAGTTAGAGAAGTCATCAAGAAAGTTTTCTTTGTTGAGAAACCTCGTTTCACATCGCAAAATAAACTTACCTCAAAAGGAAATGAGATAGTTTCATTTCTCAAAATTTGAGAGACATCAGATGGTGAAGATGCTACATCCCACATCCATACAAATGTAGCCTTTCTCTCCTCTAAATTAGCTGGTGAAGCTAGATTACTAAAGTAATGAAATAAATCAGCCGACTCCATACTTCTGTATTTAATTTCTGGCAATAATTCATGACCTTCTATGGCAGCAATATGACGTGCTTGAGTAAAAGAAACTTTATTCATGTCGTGATTGTCAGCCAGTTTATATACTATTTCAATAGTTGATTGGAAAGTTAAAATTTCATCATCAACAATGTATTCACCTTTGCCATCACCGTGTTGAATTGTCCCTAGACCTGATAGAACTTTCGGATGAATCCATGCGAGCATTTTACCACCAATCCCGTATGGCACTTTGATACTGGGTTTTTGACCTGGTTCTAAAGACTGCAAAAAGTTATTGCATATTTCAGCAGTTCCAGTTAAATATAGGGAGGACTCTAGACTTCTAATTTTCAGATCTTGTTCTATTTGATAGTAATAACTTAGCTCATCAGATATTGGATAAGAAACTTGTAGCATTAACATACAGTCAAAGTGATTTGAATACCATCCAGCCCAGGATGCTCCTGCCATAGAGAGATTTTCAGGAAAATGCCACTCATTTCCTTTTGTATTGACTAAAATCCAATCCTTCTCTGAAACTAAATGACCCAATTGAGAAATAACATAGGATTTTGGAGAAATAAATGACAAGGGGATACGGTCTTTTTTCCGATCATCTTTTCTTTCAATTACCTTAGTTAAGGAAGGAACGCCGAATCTAATTACAGTTGTTTGATTAAGAAGTAGATTTATGGTGCGACCAATCAATTGTGAAGCCACCTCCAACTTGTCGGTAATTTCATTAATAGTAAAAGCACTAATAATCACGGCTTCGTAGCAAGATATTAAGGATGTTCCACATTCTGAATAAGTAATTTGTTTGGGTTTTCTGTATGGCTCAAAAATCTCTTTGGAAATGTGATTATTTTTAAAGGATATGTTTAAATCATCTACTACTTGTGGTGGAATGATCAAGCTTTGAACTGGTCTATCGCTCTCTATATCTCTTATGATGAAAGGTAAAACTAATGAGTTTTTTGCAAGAAGGATACTTTTTTTATCTGTCCATACAGCACATAAGATAGGGCTAGAAAGAATAGCATCTACAAGGTCAATGCCATCCATGAATTTCATTTCTAATCCTGGGAAGTTATCAATATACTCCCGTTTAACTTGAGGTGAGATTCTTGCAGTCGTTGCAAAAAGTCCTTTTTTTGTCCCAAACTTTGTTAATGCAATTGCAAGCTCTTCGGCTTCTCTTGGACTTACAGTTGATTTGTAATTTTGGTGGTATTTGCATTGTGCAATGTGTTTTTCGCCACTATTGAGAACGGAGTATATATCGCGTTTTCCATCCCCTGGGCCATCAACTACTCTTACCTGAGCATGATCGTGTAGAAAGTAGAGTATATCTCCAATGAGGTAAGGCAATGTGCGCTCATTAAGCCCCTTCAAAAACTCTAGTTTTTCTGTAGGTGATCCAGGTAAGCGTGTCATAAGTTCTCAGCGTAATGAACGATGCAGAATAATTAGAGTTGTGGGTAATAAGCTCAAAAATCCTTGAAATTCAGTTCTAACAAGCGTTTCAGCGATTTCTCCTAAAAATAATTCATTGAAACTTACTCTGCATAGGCGTTTCAGCGTTTTTTTTCGCTATTTTCCAACAAGTCTATTGAGTTCTTATTCTAACATAGCCAATTCGGTTGGAGCGGACTGCCGAGAGTTATCTGTGTTGTAACAAAAGTTACTTACAGCCGCTCAACCGCAACGTTACATTTTTCCCCTTTTTCGTAACCGTGTGTTGAACGACAGGTGACACTCCATCGCCCACTACTTCCCTCAAACGCTCGCACTCAATGCCTTACCAAGGACGAAGATGTGCGGATTGCAATGCAATTAATCTCTCACTGTGAAAAACCCGCGTTACTATTGGAGCTAGAAGCCATCATTCTAAGAGCAACTGAACCCCCGTACAACGTTCAAATTCCAACCCAAAGGTGAATGCCATGCAAGCCAAACTTCAAGAACAACTTTCTCCTGCTGATGCCGAAGTTATTTTGGGACGGTTGCCAGAACGAATTCAAGCGGCTCCGATCGCGCGTGCTGCGGAAATTGAATATCCGATCGCAGCGGTGATCTAAATGGCGATCGCCAGTTTTATCGACACAGAAGCATTAGGTTTCGTATATTGCAAACCAGGGCGCGGGCAGTAAAACCGAGAAGAGGTGTCAAAGTTTACGGTATACTTCGTTAACGCACCCTACAAGAGCAGCGATCTATATCTCTACCTCACGTTAAGCTAGAAACAGACAACAGAGAGCCAACCTACCCAAAAGGTTAATATCAATGGTTGCGATCGCCCAAAAAACCCTTTCCTTCGAGGAATTTCTCCACTGGGATGACGAGTATGATTTGCGCTTGCCATTGGATAATCTCCTCCCTGTTTGAGTCAAAAACGCTCGCCCAAAAACCAGGTTCTGACCGCAGCAATTGCCCAGCTTCTTATTTTTTGTTTAGGCTCCCTCTATATCTATCCTATACGATGCAAGTTCCGATCGCTCGATCGGCAGCGAATGCTAAACACCCTAAGAAAACGTTTCCCTCCAAATTATTACTTATTTTCCCTAGCTGGTTGCCGTATTAGTTCAGCAAAATCTGCAAATTTTGGGCCTAGTTGCAGCGATGTCCCTCAAACGAGTGACACTCATTTGAGGTAACTCAAAAAAGTGACTAGGCAATTGCCTCAAACTTTAGTGAGAATGAGCGCAATCAGGAAAACTCGTCAGCTAGATTTACTAACTGAAGGTAAGGGTGAACTCAAGCTGAAATTAGCGGTCACTAAAATTAGCAAAATATCCCTTATTATAGCCCAACGCATTACCATTTGGGCGTTTGTAATCAGCCCTACTTTATTACCAGGAGAAACACAATGGATTCTATTCTGTATTGGAATGAAGTCGCACTCGAAGCCAATCGCGTTAGTTTTACTAACGGAAAGAACGAGCAACCAGGCCCCACTCTAAGTTCTCGCGCTTTGGCGATCGTTCACTTAGCTATGTATGACGCTTATGCAGGGGTACAGGGTAATCCAGTCGATCCAGTTAACTTATCTCCTTATCTTCCTAACTTACCTAGTCCGAAACCCAATGCCTCAGCCAATGCTGCAGTAGCCGCCGCTGCCCACGCTACATTGTCTAGCTTGTATCCCAGTCAAAAATCGTTTTTTAATCTGAAACATACTCAAGCAGGTTTAGAAGGAAACGGCCTACAAGAAGGTCATGAATTTGGTCTTTTGGTAGCTCAAAAAATCTTGGAGAAGCGGCAGGACGATCCTAGCGCTAGCGATAATGGCTATGCTGCATCAGTGGCTCGTGGCGCACACCGTCCCGATCCAGATAATAGCGATCAAGGTTTTCATGCGCCCTTCTATGGCGCACAATCAAGAGGTTTTGCTGTCACTAACCGTCATGAGTTAGATGCTCCACCTCAGCTAGAGAGTTGTGAGTATATCAACGCCCTGAGACAGGTGCGCGGGAAAGGGATTGCACCTGAATTGATGGGAACTTTGCCTGCAGATATTTCTCGTCGAACTGCAAATGAAACACTCATCGGCATCTACTGGGGCTATGATGGCGCTGTTGGGTTAGGGACACCCCCTCGGTTGTACAACCAGATTGTCCGTGCCGTGGCGATCGCTCACCATAATACTGTCGATCAAAATGCTCGTCTTTTTGCGCTAGTGAATGCTGCAATGGGAGATGCGGGTATTTTAGCCTGGGATCAGAAATACATTCACGATTTATGGCGACCTGTCGTCGGCATTCGGGAACACGATCCCTCATTAGGCCCAACCGCTACTGGCAATAACGTCCTGTCTGAGGATGCTGACCCCTCTTGGTTACCACTAGGGGCACCGAATACCAATTCCACCGGCAAAAACGGTACGCCACCTTTTCCAGCCTATCCTTCTGGACACGCTACGTTCGGTGCAGCCGCGTTGCATATTACCCGACGGTTTTATGGCGTAACTAGCCCCTGCGATGACACCTTGTTTGATGGGATTACCTTCGTCTCTGATGAGTTCAATGGCATTAACCGAGACAATAAGGGAACTGTGCGACCCAAACACGTTCGCAGTTTCCCTGGTGGGCTGTGGCAAATGATTATCGAAAATGGCCTCAGTCGTGTCTTTTTAGGAGTGCATTGGGTATTTGATGCTTTTGCTACAGATTGTGCAGGCAATCCCGACCTCTGTCAGAATATTGGTGGTATTCCGCTTGGACTTCAGATTGCTGACGACATCTACGATCACGGGTTGAATCTATCGACTGTCGGGCCTCGGCATTAAAACTCTTTGCCCTATTAATCCTATCCCGGGCGCGAGTTAGAGGGGTTAAGCTTTATATAACAAAGCTTGCCCCTTTACCCGTTTTCTGAGTAAATGGCGATCGCCAGCGATTCTCTAAAATCTTTGTCAAGAGGAGAAGCTATGCGCGAGCATATCCAGTATGCTGTCGGACTTCGGGTGGATGGAAAGCAAGAACAATTTTCTAACTTCCTCCAATTCCATGCAGTACCAAATCGGCAAAAAAATGAGATAACATTGCATATTCCAACCCCCAGCGCCAGTACAAACATCCAAAGGGAATCCCCAAAATAGCATTGAGCACAATCGTTCGGAAAATGACGATTGGGGTTAGTCCCCAGAGATTGGCAGCAGCAGGCAAATGACCCACACCAAACAGAATCGCCGCCGCCACAATTGCTAGCCAAAAAATTGACCCGCTAGGTTCCGATCGGCGCCCCTGAAAAATCTTCCAAAGTAGCCATGCAATCAATGTCATACCGAATAATCTAACCAAGAGTTCTTCGGTAATACCTCCGTAGAAAGAAGCTAATATGCGTTTCCAGAGGTCAATTTTTAACGCAGTTGTTGAAGCCATTGGAGGCATCCAAGGTTCAAACCCTAAACTCAATCCAATTAAGACGATTCCACCAACGCCACCGACTATCAGTGCCGTTTTGATGGCAGATTTAGAAAGAGTGGGAACAGGCTGTCGATACACCAGCGCACGAGCCAGGGGGGTATCGAGTCCCATTGAGTTGCCTAGGCGTAGTCCAATCCAATTCAGGAGAATCAAAAGAAGTCCAGTTTGAAGGGCGGACGCAATAGCTATAACAGGTAACGGTGCAGGCAGTTGCCCGACTGCTGGATTCAGAGACAGCGCATAAGGAAATAATGCCAACGCTGCCAGACTCCCCAGTAATGCCCAAAATAGCGCCAATCGCAGGTGATGTTTGTTGGAAGTATCTGTAGTCATAATTTTTGATTGCAGATAGAAACACGCAATTAATAAGTCAGGAATTACGCACTTCTACCAAAGAAACCGGGTTTTTTACCGAATCTGCAGGTTGCAACGAAATATTCTCGTAAAAAACCCGGTTTCTGGGCCCCTATGCGTAAGCCCTATATAAGATTAATTCGACTGAATTTGCGAATTCAAAACCTTAGAAATGCGATCGCGCGTTTCCTCCAAATGAGCCCGCGTATAAGCATCCGCATTCCGATCCAAATTCCGAATACTCTTGCTCAAACCCTCCCGCAACTGCCGCAACTCGTACCAAGCCAAACTCCGCGCATCCTCAGGAACATTAGTTTTTCGCAGCACCATTCCGATCAAAATCGCCAAATGTTCCCGCTGCAAAGAACGCCGAAAAGTTGAAATTTGCATCTTCTTCTCCGGCTGCAAAACCTCTTGCCAGATATCCTTTTGCACAGTATCCAACACTTCCGGCAACTTCAAAGCTGTTTCCGGCGCCGATTTTAACTCCGCATCCCGCAGCCTCGCCAGCCGCGTCGGAGATAGCAAAACTCGCAACACAAACCGCTGCAAAAAAGTAATTCGATCGCCGATCGGGTAATCTAGAGGAAACACCAAAGCCGGACTTCCCCAGTGCTCCCAGCGCGAAGGTGCCAATTTATTCAGCAATTCCGGCGCAAAACTAAACGCATCCGGGGCAAAAACGTACTTCTCTAATGTTGCTAAAGCTTCTCGCTGCTGAGAAAGTTCGATCGGCACAAACGGCAACTTCGCATTAGTATCTCCAGGGCGAATCCGGTTAAACGACTGCCCCCCGACGTACAAAGTAGCATTCATCACCTGGTTGAGATAATACCCGAACACCGAATCAAACATCACCCGCAGTTCGTTATAACCATCTCCCCCAACCGGAATTCGCTTTTCCAAACGCTTCCACATCGCCCTAGCATTATCCAATTGCCATTGCGAATACCTCAGCATATTGGCGCTGAGATCAAAGCTATTTGCAGCGGGATCGAGAATATCAACAGAATCCTCATCCGGCGCGTAAGCTAATTGCGCTTGGGCCCCGCGGCTGGCAATTTGTTGCAGCGCTGGTAAGTCGCTGTTGGGGTTTACGCCGCCAATTACCTTGTAACCGTACTCGATCGCCCAATCGTCATAAGGCCCTACAATCGTTGGATAATAGTCGCCCTGCACAGTTCCCTGCGGTGCCAAATTAATCGGCACATAATCCATCACCGAGGCCACCATACCTTGCGTGCGAGTTACCTGAGTATTGTTCAAATCCTCCGGTTGCAGCATCGTACTCCCGTGAAAATTGTGCCTCAAACCGAGAGTGTGACCGACTTCGTGCGCCGTCAAAAATCGGATATATTCATTAACATAATTGTCAATCGTCCCACTGCTACGCGCTGCATTTTCCAACAGATCCATCGACATTGCCCCCATCGCAAACTGGCGGCTCGATTCCAACCCAAAACACATATCCGAACTCGACATCAACCGCGATAAAGGAGAGCGCTTTTGCTCTTGGTATCTTTCTACCAAAGTCGGCAAATCATCAGCAATTCCACCTTGAGCATTTTCGCCGCTGCTTTTTCCTAAATCCCCATTTTCTAGCAGATTCAAATAGCGAGAATACATCCCGAACTGACAGGGACTGGTATTAGAACCGTTTCGCCCTTGAAAACTCTTAGATAGCGATCGATTTTGTTCCACCAAAGACCGATAACCCTGTTTGATTTCCCGGACAACATTAGCATCCAACAGAATGTCAGCATCCAAAATTTCCCCCGTCAGCGGGTTAGTGCGAGACGGCCCGATGCCGGCAAACTGAGGCTCAAAAGAACTCGACCAGCGGATAGTATTGTAGCGAACATCAGCCGGGTCCCATTTAGCATTGTCCGGCATTTGTTTGACCTGAATTGCCTCAGTAAAACCTGCCTTTTCAAAAGCTTTGTTCCACTCCAAAACCCCCTCGCGAATAGCGTTTCGGTATTCCAGAGGCACATTATTTTCAATCCAAAAGACGATCGGCTGCACCGGAGGCGACATCGGCGCTGTAGGGATTTGCTTTTGCAAATGCCAGCGATTGATATAGCGCACAAAAGGCTCCCGGCTGCTCTTGTCAGAAAAGTTTTTATATGCTGTGAGAAAATAGCCCACTCGCTCGTCCGCAAGTCTGGGGCGGTAGCCGTTATTTAGCGGCACTTCCGAGAAACTGTAGTGAATGCGGAGGTTAAAAGCCCGACTGTCAGGAACCGAAGGTAAATAGTTAACCGCACTGTCATTATCGCTAGAAAAACCGTAAATAGAAGCAATTTCTACATTCAGCGGAAACGCTTTAACATCTTTAAAATAAGACTTGTCTTCATCGATCGAGTAAGAAGCGCCCAAAATCATCGGCAAAATCGCTTTTACCCCTGGTAAATCGCGCTTTTCGCTCATCAGCAAATCGCCTAAATCGATCAGCAGAGTTTGTCTTTGCGGATGAATGCTTTTGAGCGGCAAAGAATAGAGAATCGACTCGCTAAATGCCCTTTCCACCGAACCAGCTTGCGGGTCGCCCGGACTGGTGCGAAAATTGATATTTGGTATCACAAACTGCACGTTATTTTGGGTTCGGCGCAGTTGAAACAAGAAATCGCCGATCGGCAATCCGCTCAAAATGCCCCCTTCCCCCAAACCCGAAGCCAATGTCACGAAACACAGGAACTTTTTGTCGAGTTGTTGCTGTGTAATTTCCAAATAAACTTTATTAGTTGCTTGATTGCGGTAAAGGGTAAATAGTCCCTCTAACTTTTGCGCGTCTTTGACAACCTCTTCAAAGGGTGCCATAGTTTGCTGTTCGCTACTTTGTTCGTTTCTGGGCGGCGGAGATGATAAAGCCAAAGGTAAAAATAAACCTTTATACAAACTCCAACAGAAAAATGCTAAAGATAATATAAAAAATATCAAAGGCAGATTTTTTCTTGGATTTTTTATCTGTGTATTTTTGCTATTTTCAGGAAATATCAATCTTTTCATTTTCAGTATTTAGCCGCCGGAAAGAATAGTTTTGAGATAGTCGCGCCGCACTCGCAACGCTGGGAGCGTTTAACTTCTAAAATAACTCAAAACTCAAAAATTAGAACTATTGTTTCGCCGGCCAGGGAATCATGGGATCTTGAGCCAACCGCTTAGAAACAGCAACAGCACCGTAACGGTTGAGGTGGCTGGGGTCGGAAAAAGACTCCCGCGCCTGGGGCCACAATAAACTCTTATCTAGGAAAATTAGTCCGCTTTGAGCTGCTAATTCTTGCATATATTGCCGAAATTCTTGTTCGTAACCTGTCCGCACCGGGTCTAAATAATCTTCAGTCAGAGGCATATTCACAAACACCAGATTGATGTTGCGAACCTTGGTAAATTGGATCAGATTTTTGAGTGCTAGAGCTTGTTCGCCTACCAATTTAAAATCTTGATAGTCGGAGTCGTAATAGCCAGATACTTTCGGGTGGCTCTGAAAGTAAGTCTCAGGATTGAAGCGTATATCGATCGGCAAAAAGCCATTTGGTTGAAACTCGCTGAGTGGTTTACTCGCAGCAGTTGGCTGGGCGTTTTCAGTTGTTTGTTGGCCCAGAGGTGCGGTTTGGGGGATCTCGGTTGCAACAGGGGCTGATGGATTCGCGAGCGATCGCAAAAACCCTTTGAGCCGATCGCGCTTTTTGTAAGTTGCAGAACCATCCACCAACTTTTGACTCACCAATTGCTGAACGTTAGCTTGAGCTTGTTCCAAATTCTGCACCAATTCAGTGGCCGTCGCCACCGGATTTTTGGCACTCTCTTTCGATCCCTCGGCATCTAATTGATTGGTGCGGATCAGAAAACTACCCCGGCTCAATTGCCTGTAACCTTCCGAAGAAGCGATCGCGCTAAAAGTCAAATCCGGCCGCCCGCTGTTGAGAGCCCTCGCCCCGTCCGCCAACACCAGCAATTTTGGCAGTTGTTGCGGCGGCAAAATCCGGCGGACGATCGAATCTACAACCTGGAGAGTAGCTCCATTAACCCCAAAATTGTAAGCCCTCAGCCCCGGGTAGCCCGAAGCTGCCAAAGCTGTTTCCAAAACCGCCGGGTCGATGCCCCGCAGCGCCCTCGAACTACCGACAATTAAAATATCCGGCGGTTTTTTGTGCAGGTGGATGTACTCTTGATAGCGCGCTATCTGGTCGTCAAGCTGCTCGCTCCTCAAAGTCGGAAACACCGGAGGAGCAGAAACATCAGCTACAGGAACGCTAGTATTTCCCGGTTTCGTAAACCCAGAGCCATTGAAAGCCTCTTGCTGGTTCGCTTCCGGCGACGGCTGCAACGGAATTTGAGGCAAATTTACCTCCCCAGAAGTGGGAACGGGGTTCGGGGTTTCGTTCGGAAGTCTGGCTGTAACGTCGCCAAAAGCCTTGGGAGCTGAATTTTGACAATTTGGGCCGCTGCAAACTTCGGAGCTGCTAGGAGCTTGACTGACCGTCGCAGATTGCAGAAATAGACCGAGGAGCCAATCGGTATTGAAAGTCAGCAGACAGCCGGCGATCGCCCAAATCAAAGCCATGCCTGCGGCGCGATCGGCTCTCACGCCCCCCGGCGCAGCAGCATTTGTTGACAAACCATCGTTGGGAACAAAAAAACCCGAAGCCACAAGCGGTTGCACCGCAGCTTGAACTAACTGCTCGCCCAGATTGTATCCGGGGAGTCGGATTTTGAAGCGGGGCCGCCAGGAGTTGGGCGCCGGAGCATCGAACACCAAATTGTCGCTCAAACCCGAAAAAGCCCCATCATCCGCCGCAAATTCCGGCACTGGTTCCTTTTCCAATACAGCCAGTTGCGAGGGAGCCGGTGCGGGTGCCGCTGCTGATTCCTCGTCAACCGCCGTTCTGAGGTCAATTGCGTAGCGCCACAGCGGCACTTTCTGGCCGGCGCGACGCCCGTAGACTCGCACCCCTGCCACTCCCGGTATTTGTAACTGCCGCAAGAATTTAGCCACCGGCGGCCCTACCTTCGACTGAGAAGGGCAAGTCAGAGCTTCAGTCATGACGTGCAGCACGTCGGCTTTTTGCAGCACGACAGCCCGAATCCCTCCAGTTTCCAGCTTGCGCCTGAGACTGGGGTTGAGCAACCTGTTCAATAAAAAAGTCAGAGCCAATTGGTCGCCCTCGGCCGCCAGCGTTCTGGCGCTTGCAGCCAAGTCGGGGTGGTGGGCAGCAGGCAAGTCCACCCAGTCTATCCACACCGGCGACTCCGGCGCCGCCTGAGAGTCCTTGGCTGGTTCTACGCCGTAGATAGTAGCGGCGCGGATGCCTTGGGGTGCGAAGGAAGCCAACAAAGGGGCGATCGTGTCGGTGGTTTGCTGCTTGTCTGGGTATTCTTGCCGTTTAGGCTTTTGTCCTTTTTTGGCAGTTTTGCTGCAAAACAGGTGGAGGGTTGCTTCTTTGAGGGTGGCCCGCACTTCGACTCTCGATGCTGCCAAATGTTGGTTTAGCAGTTTGGCGATCGCGGGTACGTCTCCCCACCTGGCCCATTCCTTGAGAATTTTGTCCGGCGAAGTCAAATCCACCCGCAGCACCCAGTCCGGCTTCGCTTCGCCGCTTACTTGGCTGCCGATTAAGGCTTCCCGGAAATCCTCTAGTTGCAGTTTCCGCAGCCTGCCGGCGATGGGTTCTGCCAGCAAGGAGGGCTCGGGGCTGTAAGCTGACTCGCACAGCACCAGCAGCCGGCGTTCCTTGGGCTTGATATTTTCCGGCCCCTGAGCCGGCAGGGTTTCCCGGCTGCTTTTGAGTTCTTTTTCGCGAATGCTTACTTTCACCGAAACTCCCATCGGCCCGAGGATTTCGCTGAGATAGCTGGCGATCGCCTCTGGATAGCCCCGGCGCGCCAAAGTTTCCGGCGAAACCGTCAGTGTTCCACCGCCATCGCTGTCGCCTGAGTCGGCTTCGGGGGATTGAATCAAAGCTACCGCGCCACGGTTCGCTTTCTGCTGCGGGGGAACGGCGGAACTAAAAGCTTCCCGCGTCGCAGCAGCCGAAGTGTCGATCGTCACGGGGGAAGTTTCAAAAGCTTCTGGGTATTGAATGCGGGAGGCGATCGGCAGACTGTCGGCATCAAAATCCAGTTCTTCCCGTACTTGCGGCGGGTGGGCAGATGTTTCTACCGGTTGTGGTGTCTGTTTGGGTTTGCGGTTTTCCTTCTGAAATTTGCCGAATAATCCGCCTCTTTTAGGACTTGCTGGCGGTTCGCCGTCGGGGGCACTCGCTGGCGGCGGCACTTCGGCAACTTTTGGTTCCGGTTGCTGTGGCTGTGGCTGTCGCTGCGGACTGCTGCAATCGAGCCGGACTGTCCAGTCATTTTGTCGGGAACCGATTTTGCGGCCGCACAGAAACAACTGGTAAATTTTAGGTCGATCGGGCAGCAGTCGCGTTAAATCAGTTTGTTCGAGGGCGTTGGTAAATCTCGCCGTCACCAATTCTTGAGACGGACACTGCGCTGCTTCGCACAAAATGTGCAGGTGATTTCCCCGCAAACGCGCTTGTACTTGAACTTCGGGAAGCCCTAAAGCTTCTTGCGCCCACTGCGACGCGCTCGATCGATTGTCTGCCAATATGCTCCCGTTCGCATTCAACATGAAACTCTAAATTTTGCCAAAGCTGGTTTTGTTTTCTAGAAATAGCACAGTTACAGATTTTACAGACAATTATTTGATTTGCCGAGCCTAACCGTTTTGTCAGGTTTAAGCCTTGCTGGGCTTACTGTCTTGCCTTGTATCCCCTCGGCTTCGCTCCGTTGGGGAATAATGTTTTGATAATACTACCTCGACATTTTGGCACAGATAGACTCAAATTAAGCCTAGCAAGAACTTATTCGTTATTCCTCATACCGTTTCCGTTTGCATCGGAATAATCATTTTCGGACTGTCGTGCTGTGTTTTCGCTTAGTTACGCGGAGACAGTCGCACGCTCGATATCATTCGGGGAGCATCCCGATTTTATACAAAACGTTTTTTCCGAGTGCGAGCTTAAGATCTCGCGAGATATGTATAGGCTTGGGTACGCGGGGGCGATCGCTTGCAGGATATCATTACGGATGTCACCGGATTTGATATCAGAAGTCATTAGTCAGAAGGCAGCAGTCAAGATGATTATTTGCCTTGTAAACTGAGGATTACGGATTGACACAGGAGGAATTTATGCCGTCGGAAAACCAAGACTTGCTCAAAACTCAAACACCTAACAGTCCAAAGTTGCCAATTCCCTCAGACATTTTATTGAGCTTGGTCGCTTTACCTATGCTGGGCGGGTTGGTGGCGGCTAAAGCTGCTGCTGAGTTTGTTGCGTCGATCGGCGTTGAAAGCGAAGAAGTATTTCGGGGTTCGCGCCTCCCCGTGCTCAACTTTCCTCAATCACAGGACTAGAATGCCCAAGGAAGGATGCTGCAGCTAGAAGTTAATTTTTTTGACCCCGCCCAAAAACGGATACCAGCCCCCGACAGGAGTCGTGGAGCGATCGAAATTTTAGACGAAAGTTCAAGCTCTCAGATTCATCTTTGAAGTAAATCTAAAATCGTTCGACTGAGTGCGACTCGACGGCTCGACTGAGCGCCCGAACGTCTGAGCGCTCGTCGAACGTCACGCCGATCGTCTAAAATCTAAAGTTGCAAGTCAACCGATCAGAAAGCTTGACAATCGGTAAAATCTGTGGTGTGAGAATTGGTTTTTCCTTATACCTTGTAAATAAGTGCCTTCTACTTTCTACCTTCTAATAAGTTGTCTCAAATTTGACTGCAAACAAAAGTGTTTTAGGCGAAACTAAACAATACAATTTTCACAGACACCCGCAGCTATTGAGGAACAGCCCGATGAGTTCAGTCCTCCAGTCTTCAGAACAGGCTATTGATGCAACATCTATTTCCCTTTCTCCCGCTTACTCAAAATCAGACCTGTTTCTGCGCAATCGCCTCAAAGTAGTAGAGGACTTGTGGGAATCGGTGCTGCGACAGGAGTGCGGGCAGGAATTGGTGGATTTGCTCCAACAAATGCGATCGGTCAATTCCGCCGAGGGACAGGCCACTAACTTTAGCGAGTCGAATGTCGCACAGCTAATCGAAAAGCTCGACCTCAACGCCGCCATCCGCGCCGCTCGGGCTTTTGCACTGTATTTCCAGTTGATCAACATTGTCGAACAGCACTACGAACAGCGAGACCAACAGCTAGCTTACGCTAGCAGCAACGACGCTGGTGGGCGGATGTTTTCTAAGCTGCCCGGACAAGCAACGGATGCCCCCGATCGCCCGCGGCACAGGGAAGGCCCAGGTTCCGCCCAAACAACTCTGAACAAGGCAGACAGCAGCGAGACGATCGCCCGAGATGCCGGAACATTTCACCAACTGTTCCCGATGCTGCTGCGCTTGAACGTGCCGAGCCAGCAAATTCAGCGCTTGATCGATCAGTTAGACATCCGCTTGGTATTCACCGCTCACCCGACAGAAATTGTCCGCCACACGATCCGCACCAAGCAGCGGCGAATGGCGAAGATTCTCCAACAGCTAGACCAAGTTGACGAGAAATTTCCGGCGATCGGGGCCGACTCTCAAAGCCCCTACCCGGTGTCTTGCTGGGCGGCGGCGGCTCTCCAAGAGCAACTGATGGAAGAAATTCGCCTCTGGTGGCGCACTGACGAACTGCACCAATTCAAGCCGACTGTGCTTGACGAGGTGGAATACACTCTCCACTACTTCGAGGAAGTTCTGTTTGATGCTATTCCCGAACTCTACCACCGCTTAAAGCAAGCTCTGCACGCTTCTTATCCTTATCTGAAACCGCCTAGTTACAATTTTTGCAAGTTCGGTTCTTGGGTGGGCTCGGACAGGGACGGCAACCCTTCTGTGACTCCGAAAGTTACTTGGCAAACGGCTTGCTATCAGCGCCACTTGGTGCTAGAGAAGTACATCGGCGCGGTGAAGCGGCTGAACGAACTTTTGAGTTTGTCGCTGCACTGGAGCGACGTGCTGCCGGAATTGCTCGAATCTCTCGATCGCGACAGATCGGAATTTCCCGATGTTTACGAGCAGTGGGCGATCCGCTACCGCCAAGAACCTTATCGGTTGAAGCTGGCTTACGTGCTGCAGCGGCTGGAAAATACGCGCGATCGCAATTGGCGGCTCTACAAAGGAGACGAGTTGCAGCGGGAGCGCGAGGCTTTGTCGGAAAATCCCGGAATGACGGGCCTTTATCGATCGGGCGCTGAGTTTTTGACCGAGCTCAAGCTCATCGAGCACAATTTAGTGGAAACAGGTTTGAGCTGTCGGGACTTGGAAAATCTGCTCTGCCAAGTAGAAATTTACGGGTTTAATTTGGCTTACCTAGATATCCGCCAAGAGTCAACAGTACACTCGGACGCTTTGAGCGAAATTGCTGAATACTTGCAAATTTTGCCAAAGCCTTACAATCAAATGACGGAATCCGAGCGAATTATTTGGCTCGCAACTGAACTGCAAACTCGTCGCCCTTTAATTCCAGCAGAATTGCCCTTTTCTCCCAAAACTTGCGAGACGATTAATACCTTCCGAATATTGCGGCAAATGCAGCAGGAGTTTGGTCGCGAAATTTGCGAAACTTACGTCATCAGCATGAGCCACGATGTCAGCGATTTACTGGCGGTTTTGCTGTTAGCAAAAGAATCAGGACTTTACGATCCGGCGACAGGGATTAGCAGCATTCAAGTAGTTCCCCTGTTTGAAACGGTGGAAGATTTGAAAAAAGCGCCGGAAGTAATGCAGCAAATATTTGAGTTGCCACTTTATAGAGCTTTGCTAATAGGAGGATACGCGCAGGAACTAGCGGAAAAAAGCGAAGAAAATATCCAATGTCCAATCGACACTCTCAAATTGCAAGAGGTGATGCTGGGCTATTCGGACAGCAATAAAGATTCTGGTTTCCTCAGCAGCAATTGGGAAATCCACAAAGCTCAAAAGGCTTTGCAGATGGTTGCGGAAAAATACAATGTAGAGTTGCGGATTTTTCACGGCCGAGGCGGTTCTGTAGGGCGCGGCGGTGGGCCTGCTTACAAGGCAATTTTGGCTCAGCCTGGAAAGAGTATTAACGGGCGAATTAAGATTACCGAACAAGGGGAGGTTTTGGCTTCTAAATATTCTTTGCCGGAGTTGGCGCTTTACAATTTGGAAACGGTGGCGGCGGCGGTAATTCAAGCTAGTTTGCTGCACACAGGTTTTGATGGCATCGACCCTTGGAATGAGATTATGGAGGAGTTATCGGCGAGATCGCGATCGCACTACCGCCATTTAATCTACGAACAGCCGGATTTAGTCGATTTCTTCCACCAAGTTACCCCGATTCAAGAAATCAGCCAGTTGCAGATTAGTTCTCGCCCGGCCCGTCGCGGTGGCAAAAAAGACATCAGCGGTTTGCGAGCAATTCCCTGGGTGTTTAGCTGGACTCAAAGCCGCTTTTTGCTGCCTTCTTGGTACGGTGTCGGCACAGCTTTGCAAGAGTTTTTGCTGGAGGAACCGGAAGAACACATGAAACTTTTGCAGTATTTCTACTTGAAATGGCCGTTTTTTAGAATGGTAATTTCTAAGGTGGAAATGACTTTATCTAAGGTGGATTTGCAGATTGCAGAACACTACGTGCAGGAGTTAGCTTTACCTGCTGACAAGGAGCGTTTTCAGACTTTATTCGAGCAAATTGCTGCCGAATTTCACTTGATTCGGGGTTTGGTTTTAACTATTACCGGACACCAGCGTTTGTTGGACGGAGATCCATCGCTGCAGCGTTCGGTGCAGTTGCGAAATGCGACGATTGTGCCTTTGGGTTTGTTGCAGGTTTCGCTGCTGAAACGCTTGCGGCAGCACGGTAGTGGCCGGGTTCCGGGGGTGATTCACTCGCGTTATAGCAAGGGTGAATTGTTGCGGGGAGCTCTGTTGACGATTAATGGTATTGCTGCGGGGATGCGGAATACCGGCTAGGCAAATAGTTTTGAGTTGTGAATTAGTGGTAAGGTGCGCCTTGCGCACCCTGCTACTGGTAGTTTCAGAATTCGCGCGATCGCCCATTGTAGTCACAGCCATAGAAAACTGTTCGCTATCCTAGCTGAGATTTTTTATGTCTAAACGCAAACAGTCTGAAGGTTGTCGCCCGATGCTGCGGCGCTCTTTTTTATTTTTAACGGGCATAGCTTTGGCGCGGGTTGCGGCTGACTATTTTGCGATCGCCCAAAACCGAGATAGTTTCTTGACTCTCGCGGGTCAACTCTGGCAAAAATCACTCGCTTTTTTATCAAGTCTACAATCCAATCAAACTCCTCAACCTCTCCCTAACAATCCCATTGTAAAATCTGCAAAAACCAATCAACCTCTGCTGAGTAATCCAATTGTAAAATCGCCAGAAAGTTCTCGGGCTGCGCAGCCGTCTCAACCTCAAATTATCAGACGTTCCGCTAAGCAAGCAAAACCCGTACAACTCAGCCGCCAAAATGTAGCTGGCGCAAGTTTTTATCTCACAACTATTGACCTCGCCGACCCCGAAATTTATATCACAATTGGGTTAGCTAATAATGCAGACTTTGCAAATACTTCTAAAGTAACGCGGGGCGACGAACCTTTTGAAAATATGGTGGCGCGTTACCGGGCTGCTGTTGTTGCTAACGGGACTTTTTTTGGTAAAGATGAACAGAAATCTGTGCTGGGAAATATGGTGGCGGCGGGTAAGTTTCTGAAATACAGCCGATGGGAAAATTACGGCACGACTTTGGGGATTAAAGCGGGAAATCAATTGGAAATGGTGACGGCTAGAACTGAAGGTAAGCCGGATTGGAGTCAACATTGGTTTTCTCTGACTTGCGGGCCGAGATTGGTTAAAGGGGGGAAAGTTTGGCTGTCTCCTTTATCGGAAGGTTTTAAAGATTCTCATGTTTTGGGCGTGGGTTCGAGAACGGCGATCGGCTTTCCGGCTTCGAGAGATAAGTTATTTTTGGTGACTTTTTTTGATAGTTTGTCTTTGGAAGCAGAAGCTAAAGTTATGCAGGCGATCGGCTGTTTTGAAGCGATGAATTTGGACGGTGGTGCTTCGGTGGGTTTGGCTCATCAAGGGCAGATTTTATTGCCGCCGGGACGGAATTTGACGAATGTGCTGGTGGTTTACGATCGCGAATATCCAGCGCCGGCTCAGTTAAAGGAGTCCTGGGAACGCTTTCAAAAGGGAGCTCGACCAACGCCGGACAAATCAGTGTTTTTTGATTGATATAGCAGAAGGAAGTTCGGCAACGCGCACTGAATCGGGATGTAACGGATGGAAGAAAGAAGGAAGAAGGAAGAAGGAATCGAGGGAGCATCCCGATTTTGGGTAGTGCTCCCGAGGGAAGGATGAGACAATAAGATCGCTGTGATTCTGAGGTTACTTGTTTCTATGTCTATTGCGCCTGCCTGTTCAATTTGCCAGTCTGAATCGGTGATGAAAAACAGTCGAACTCGGCATCGCAAGCAGAACTATAAATGTCGAGACTGTGGACGGCAATGTGTGGAAGGCCCCCAATGGCGAATGATTAGCTAGCAAACCAAAGGCATCATTGACCGATTACTCCTGTCCAAGTTGTCGTTGGCGGGAATTGCCCGTGCCTTGCAGATTTCGGAACTCTAGCTGCAACAGTAGGTCAACGCGAAATACCAGCAGACAATGCTATAACCAGTGGTTGGGATACGTCCTATCTGCCGCTAAATTATTAAAGATGACGGCGCACAAGACCAAGATTATTGATCCCTCAAAAGCAGGTGTTAGCAAAAATTTCCAGTCTGGTTTGGTCATCATGACGACTAAGGCAACTGCTCCCGAAGGCGGATGTAGAGTTCTGGTAATCTGCATAATTCCGATCGCGCTAGAAACAGCCATTCCCATCGCCCAGGGAGAAGAACCGAGAAAATGCAGAATCATTAAACTGGTGAGAGCAGCTAAGAAATTGCCCCCAATGACATTCCGGGGTTGAGCCAAAGGGCTGTCAGGGACACCAAAGATCAGAACGCTTGTAGCGCCAAACGGAGCCATTAGTAAAGGAGAATTAGTTTTTAGAGCAAGATAGGACGTTGCAGTAATTGCCAAAAAACTGCCAATCAAACTCCAAAAAATATGCCGAGGATGGGGTCTGTCTACTGGGCAGCTCAATGGACACGATCGCCATCTCCCAAAGGTTTTAAACCAATAACTTTCCCATTTCAGTTGAAATTTTTTACGGTCAATCATAAATCAGGTTACTTGATAACCAGGCTTCTTAAATTGTCTGAACTAGGCTCCGCTAAAGTTAAGATATCATAACAATTTGTCAAAAAGTAGTTAAAGGCACAGATTTTTTACTTCTATGCCACTCAAGCCGCAGCTAACCACTCCGTTGGAACGGGCTAGCAAGTTTGGTCGGTTTTGCAACAGACGTTATCGGCAGTCGCAGAACTTCACCGTTAGCCGCCAGATTTATTGATGAGTGTAAAGCGAGAGGTTATTTGTAAGGTGCGATGCCCAGTAAGCATGAATTGTAAAGATCGCACCCACACTTTGGATAAGTCTCTAGTTCAGAATGCGATCGCCGTTTTCTGGTTAGTGCGAGCGAAATGATCGCACTTGGATATAATTACGAACTTAATCTGCGCTAGGGAGAGTTTTCCCATTCGGCGGTAAGCTGGCGGAAATTGTATTTAGATGCACCGGGATGACAAGTAACGCAACTGCTGATATTTGCGGGTTGCGACAGCTTGACTTTGGGGTGCAGAGCTTTGAAATAGCGAGAGCTGGCGACTCGATAGGCGAGTTCTTCGTCTTTTGCTTGGGGACGGGAAAAAGTTTGTAGGTAGTTCCACACTAGCAGGCGGGGCGGGTCTACTAGCAGTTTGATGGTTTGCCCGTAGTGTTGGGGATCTTGCAGCAACCGGCGCCAGGTTTCTGTAGGTAAGACTTGCGGCGGTAAACCAATGTGACAGGTGGCGCAGTTTTCTAGGTACAGTTGCTGTCCGAGTTGGTAGCCTTCGGGGATGCGATCGACAGTGCCATTATCTTCAATTGCAGACACTTGAGCAAGTCGCGCCGGAGAGTTAGAGCCGGCAGTCTGGGCTGCTACCCATCCGCCTCCGGTACAGCAGACCATTATCAACACCAGCAAAGTTGAGTAAAGCCCCCGCAAGCCACGAGAGCGACGCTTGGGGGGGGTGTGGTGGTTCATGGTGTTTCTGCCTTCTCGCTGCTAATTTCTGCCTTCGGTAGGCGGTTTTTTTGAGCCTGCATTGATTTGTTGCCTAAATCACTGGTATGCTCATGCCTTCGCGGGCCAAGCAGCCATTGGCGAACGCTGCCTGCACGTCTGCTTCGACCCGATCGAGAAAATTGTCGTCATGACCCGGATCGTGGTGAAACATCACGATCTTTTTGACTCCAGCAGCTTTCGCTATTTCCACTCCTGCTTGCCAAGTCGAGTGTCCCCAGCCGACTTTCGGGGTTTTGAAGTCGTAATACTCTTCGTTGGTGTAGTTAGCGTCGTAAATCAGCACGTCGGCGTTGCGAGCTAGGTGTACCACATTGTCGTCGAGGCGATCGGGAAAATGTTCTGTATCGGTGCAGTAGACGGCCGTGTGTCCCTCCCAGGTGACTCGATATCCGATCGCGGTGTTGGGATGGTTCAGCAGTGCCGTTTCTATTTTCACATCGTCGAGTTCGAGAATATCCCCAGGCGTCAAATCGTTGAATTTGAGGTCTGACTGCATCACTTGGATGGGGACGGGAAAATTGGGGTGCAGCATTTGGTCGGCAAGACGGTGTTTGATTGTAGTGCCGTTGGGGGCGATCGCACCGTAAATGTGAAAGCAGTTCCCCGGGATAAAGGCAGGAGTAAAGAACGGAAAGCCTTGAATGTGATCCCAGTGAGTGTGGCTGAAAAACATATGGGCTTCCACCGGCATTTGTCGCAGCAGGTTGAGGCCTAGAACTCGCAGACCGGTGCCGCCGTCAAAAATCAGGCGTTTTTTGCCCAAGCGCATTTCTACGCAAGAGGTGTTGCCTCCGTAGCGAATTGTTTTGGTGCCGGGGGTGGCGATGCTGCCCCGCACGCCCCAAAACTGAACGACAAACTCGGTCAAAGGACTATTTTCCATAGTGGCTTTGTCATCGGAAGGCTGTGGATTGGGTAGAGAGGGTGCGGAATCTGGCATTTTTTTTAGTTTTGGCGGCAGGAACTTGGGAGTTGAAATCTTAGTTTTTAGTTTTTAGTTTTTAGTTTTTAGCAATCCGTACTATAAAGCGCTTTATCGGGGAACCATCCGAGTGCCGAACACTTGGGCTATTACAAGCCTAAACCGTACCGGTTGGTGTAGGAGATGTCACGCTTGAGAGATTATTTTTTGCACCCTGCGGGCTGTCCGGCGCGTTCTGTGTTCAGAGATTAAGATAGCGCCGATCGATCTAAGTGTTAGGGTTAAATTTCCTCAAACGTAGAACGCATTCCCCAGGGGTATAATTTGCGCTTAATCTTACTCTAGCAGTAGTATTTTTTTCAAGATTGGGGCCGGGGCGGGGTTTTGAGGAATGCCGTTCCGGTGACTCGGCATTCACGACTGATTTGACATTGTAGCCACCCGTTCCTCGACTGCATCCCCAGACGTGCAGCGATCGCCTTATGTTCGGCCCCCTGAGTTTTTAGTCGGGTTGCAGTCGAGGAGTGCGGGCTAGGGGCTTATTTGCGATCGGCTGCGATGCACTTTTCCACTAAGGGCATGACTTGATCGACATCTTGCCAACCCAGAATTTCTGTGACTTTTTTCTCCAAATTTTTGTAGGTTCTAAAAAATTCGGCTATTTCGTCCAGGCGGTGGGGGGCTACGTCTTTGAGGGACTTATAGTGAGCATAGCGGGGGTCTTTGTCGGGAACGCACAAAAGTTTTTCGTCCCTGTCGCCTCCGTCGATCATTTCCAGCATTCCGATCGGACGGGCTGCGATAATGCACCCTGGAAATGTGGGCTCATCCATCATCACCATGCCGTCGAGGGGGTCGCCATCATCGGCTAAGGTATTCGGTATGAAGCCGTAGTCGCACGGATATTGGACTGAGGAAGAAAGCACCCGATCGAGAGCAAAGGCTTGTAAGTCTTTATCAAATTCGTACTTGTTTTTGCTACCGGCGGTAATTTCGATGAGGACGTTGAGCAGTCCTGGTTTCGGCTGTGCCGGAATTAGCGATAAGTCCACAACAATATCTCCAAGTTAACAGATGATTGGGATGAGTGCTACTTGCCAAATCCCTTTGATAGCATTTTACGGGCGATCGGGGCCGACGGTTGCATGAGATTGAGAGAAAGCGGGGGCGATCGGGGTTACACAATTTGAGGATGAGGCTTGTGGGGTGTCTCACCTGCTGTGAAAATACACCGGAGGGGCGGGACGCATCCCACAGCTTGAGGGCGCAATGCTTTGTTTTTGTCGTGGGGAGATATTTTCATATCTAGTATATAATCACTCCACCGTATTTCAAAGTTCTTTTAATTTTCAATCCCAACCAGTGGCTGAGTTCTGTTGCTAACCATTCGATTTCTGATTCACTTAGTCTCTGCTTCACTCCTAGTTGATATTTTTGGTGGCCGGCTTGAATAATCAACTGAGAAACTCGGCGTAATTTTTGTTGCGTGCCGCACCTAGTATATTCAATTTCTTTAATTTCCAACTGGCAAATGTCTTGTCTGGGATCTGGTCGGGAATGATTCCATCTCAACCCTAGCAGATGCCAGCTATAGGAAATTTGCTGCCGATCGATTCTGAGACGCATTTCCCGAAATAGTGCAAATAAAAACATTACTCCTACCGCACCTAAGAAAGTTCCTGATATTATTATAAATAATTGGTGATTTATCGCTAACTGAGCGGTAAAAAAATTCCTCTCTATAAATGAGGTATTACTCGCCGCTACCGCAGCCGAAAGCAGGGTAATTAAACCAAAAGTGATTCCTTGTGGCGGAATTACAATTTCTATAAACTCATAATTTTTTGTTAGTTTAATATCGCTGCCTGGTGGCTGTACTGCCCTAAGACTTTTGTCTATCGGGCGGGGATTTTTGAGTGATCGCAATGCTTCCCCAGCCGAAGATAACCGTTTGTCCCAACTCGGTTCTGTCATCCACTCCAGCCAATCAATTAAATCTGGGTTGAGCTGCGTTACCCGATCGGCAAACTGAATTTTCAAATCCTGCTGCGACAGTTCGGTGGGATGCAAACCCGTTACCAAATAAATTAAAGTTGCACCTAAACCGTAGAGGTCAGAAGCCGGAACCGAGCGCCCGCCAAATTGTTCCGGCGCCATATATCCATAAGTTCCCACTACTGTAATTGTCCCACCAAGTTTTGCAGCTTGGTTCTGCACCGAACCAAAATCAACTAAATAAACTTGTCCGACCGAGTGACCGGCTCTGCTGTGCAGTAAAATATTGCTGGGTTTAAGATCGCGGTGAATAACAGGCGGATTTTGCTCGTGCAAATAAATCAAAATTTCTAACAGCGATTTAGCTAATTCTTTCACCTCGCTTTCGCTAAAAGTACGCCCGGAACGCAAATGGTCTTCCAAAGTTTTCCCCTCTACATAAGTCTGTACCAGGGCAAATCCTTTGCTGTCTGGTTCGTCAATTTCCAGGTAGTCGAGGTAGCGAGGAATTGCTGGGTGATCGAGTGCTTTTAAAGTTTCCGCTTCCCGTTCAAATAGCTTGAGGTCTTGCCATTCAAAATCGCTGCCGAGGAATAGCTGTTTGATGACAACTAATTTTTGAGTTTGCAAATCACGAGCTAGCAGCGTTTGGCGACCAGTTTGTTTTCCCAGTTGTCGCTGTACTTCGTAGCGTTCTGCTAATACTTTGCCACTCATCTTTTTTTACCTTAATTTTAACTTGAGGTTATCATTGGGGTCCCGAAACCGGGTTTTTTAGCGAGTTTTGCGGTTGCAATGAAGTATTTTCGTAAAAACCCGGTTTCTTTGGTGGGAGTGCGTAAGTCCTATCTAAATTTTAGATTACAGTTCGCTTGCTTTTTGATACCACCGGGCAATAGACTTGCTACTTGCACCCATTGACAGTCCTGCAATTAGCGACGGTGCAAGCACAAAGATAATATACTCGCTGGAAGAGATAATATGATTACCGTTATCGTGGCTCACATATATCTGCGCCATGGGCTGAAAGAAAACGATGGTTGTCCAGGTGCATAGTCCAATACTAATTGCAGTTGAAACCTGTCGGTGAAGTTTGGGATTAGTTAAGGGATAAAACCACAATCGCGTCACAATTACTACGATTATTCCGTTCCCCAACCCCAGCAGCACGCCTAGAAAAATACCGATGACTCCTCCGATAATTGTTCCCACTACCGGCATAAGAAAAGTGCTGTAAATTATTGCACAACCTCCCACAGCTAGAGTTCCCATCCAAGTGCTGCGCCCGATCGCATTCCAGAACAACCTAGAGGTATCTACCGTTTTTCCCTGTCTCAATGGCAGGGAATATTTATGTATTTGCTGCGGTTTTTCTAGAACTTCTTTTGCGATTTGGACTGAGGGGGGACGGCGATCTAAACTGGGATGTGTCATCCACTTCAGCCAATTGGTAAAAGCGGGGCTTAGTTGGGTGACTTGCTCGAATTCAATCTGCAAATCTTTCTGTGGCAAGTCGGCAGGATGCTGCTTGGTAATTAAGGCGATTAATGTTGCTCCCAAGCCGTACAAGTCGGAAGCGGGAACCGCCCTCCCGCCAAATTGTTCTGGTGGCATATAGCCATAAGTTCCGACAACGGTGACTGTTTTCCCTTGTTGGGTTGCTAGGGTTTGAACTGCACCGAAATCGACTAGGTAGACTTCGCCGACGCTGTTTCCCGATCGATTCTTGAGTAAAATATTGCTGGGTTTAATGTCGCGGTGAATCACCGGGGGCTGTCGCTGGTGCAGGTAGGCGAGGATGTCTAATAATGCTGTGGCTAATTGTTTGACTTCGCTTTCGCTGAAGGTGCGGCCGTCTGAGAGATTTTCTTGTAGGGATTTGGCTTCGATGTAAGTCTGAACTAGGGCGAATCCTTTGCGGTTGGGCGTGTCGATTTCAAAGGAGTCGAGATATCGGGGAATTGCAGGATGGGATAGGGATTTTAAGGTTTCGACTTCTCGCTCGAACAGTTTTAAGTCTTCCCAGTTAAAGTCGCTGCTGAATGAGAGGAGTTTGACTACTACTTGCTGTTGGGTTTTTAAGTCGCGGGCGAGTAAAGTTTGCCGTCCTGCTTGCTTGCCGAGCCGCCGATCGCACTGATAGCGATCGGCTAATATTTCTTTTGACAAATCGCCGATGTTTTGTCCGCTCATGTTCTCTTGCCCTAGAACCGATTAAACCTAGTGTAGTTGACAAAAGTGCAATAATCGGAAATCTTCGGGCTACGGCAAAAAAATTTTCTGTCAAAGAGCAACTGCCTTTAAGAGCGAGCGTTCTCGCACAATAAAGACGCCCCTGAGTTAAGCTTGAATTTAATTTTCGATTTGCTTGTAAATTGACTGCACTACGTCGAGAAGGCTCAAGACTTGCTGCCATTCGGGAGCATCGGGCTTGTAGCTTTTGGCGCGTTGAGCTTTCAAACTGTGGTGCAAGAGCGAAAGCAGCGCGTCTGGAGACTGTAAGGAATTGTCATCTTCATCTGCTGGGGTTCCGGCTGCATTTTCTTCGATGTCTTCTTTAATTTTTTGTGCTCGATCGGCGAGGGCTAAAGATCGGCCTGCAAGGTTTTCCGGCATTTTGGGCTGTTCGGACAAAGACGCGCTGGTTAGTTCTACCAATAGTTGGCAGACTCGATCGACCCATTCGTGATCGTTTACTGAAAAGGAACCGGATTTGAACACTTGCCCGTCAGGTCTTTGCTGAATGCTTTGTACCTTCTGGATCAGAGGGATAGCCTTAACAGTGATGTTTTCCGGGATTCTGGGGATATCTGACAGGGAGCTCCGAGCAATCTCCAGCAATAGTTGGTAAACCTGATCTACCCACTCAACATCTCCCGATTGCGAATTCCAATTATTCATAACTGACGCTAGTGGTTTTCTATATCTAAGACTCGAACATTGACTATCTGCGAAGGAAGCTCTTTTAGGAGCCGCTAACGCTATTAAGACTTACGCGAACCCGGTGAGAAACCCGGTTTTTGAGCGGATGTTTCGTCGGCTTTCTCCAAGATTTTTCTCAGAAACCGGGTAACGCTGCCGCCAGTCATAACTATTTTTAAGCGCTTCAAATAATAGAAGTGCTAAGTTTGTTGCGGTAGGTAGTGCGACCGAAACACCTAGGGCGAAACCCCGGCATCTCGCTTGCAAATTCAAATCCGGTTATATAACCATAATACCTGTTGGAGCTTATTTACAATTACCTCAATAGGATATTCCGGTTAACTGGTGGCCGGATGGGAGGCGCACCCCCGATCGCGATCGCCCCCACCCGGAACCCTGACGCCACCGCGAGGATTTGCTGTGGGCTACTGCTATTTTTCTGTGAGATTCCACACACCATCCCAGTTGAGTACGTCTGAAAAACTATGCTGAAATAACATACAGCGATCGACGTGCAATTTAGCTGCCTTATTTTTCGGGTCAACTTTCAGAACGGCCTCAAATTCGCGTGCAGCGTCTTTAAAGGCTTGCTTGGCTTTTGGTTCTAAAGCTTTCTTAAACTCGCTCAGCAGTTTTTTCACCCGATCGAGTCCCAGGTTTTCAAATTCCTCATCTAACATTTCTGCAACTGTCTCGGAGGCCCGACTTTTAATTTTCGCCTGCAATAGCTGCCTGATCTCTGCAGGTTTCAGCCGCTTGATTTGGGGATTTGATGGTTCTAAGATGTCTGCTTCCAACAGCTTTTTGACTTCCCCTTCTTGCAAGTATTTAATATCGTCTGCTGATAGGGGCTTGATTTTTGCTTGCAGCAGCATTTTGGCTTCGTCTTCCGAGAGATTTTTGATGCCTTCAAATTTCAGCAGTTGGATTTCTGGCTGCAACAGCACGATGAGTTGGTCTGCTTCGGACAGGTTTTTCGGGTCGTACTCTGACAGCTTTTTCAGTTGATATAACAGGTTCTTGAGCTCGTGTTCCAACTGTTGCTCTACAAAATTGTTGGGCGGCAGTTTCTTAATCTCTGCCTCTGGCATGGAGGCGACCTCATTTAAGATGTTTTTCACCTCACTTTCTGAGAGTCTTTGGGTGACTGGAGCTTTGTAATGTTCGCGCCCCTTGGTGTAATGTTCTATAATTTCTTGCTGTGTTTCGGTTAGTGACTTGCCCACTGGCGAGTATCCCTCGCGGATGCCGACGAGTTCGTAAACGATTACGGGTTCGCTTTTGCCTTTGACGGTAATAAAGTCGAGTTCTCGCACGTAGAGCCGATCGGCGTAATCTCTGTAAGTATTGTCGCTGATGATCAAGTCGGTGCCGTACTGCTTGCTGGCGCCTTCTAAGCGAGAGGCGAGGTTTACGCCGTCTCCGATCGAAGTCAATTCCATGCGTTTGCTACTACCGATGTTGCCGCTGACAACTTCATCGGAATGCACGCCCATACCGATGCCGATCGGCAATTCCCCATTGGCCACACGCTCTTGATTGAACTCTGCCAGTTTTTCCCGCATTTTCACTGCCGTTTGCATAGCGCACCAAGCATGATCCTCTAGGGGTGCTGGAGAGCCAAAAACTGCCATCAGAGCGTCGCCGATGTATTTGTCGAGAGTCCCTCCGTACTCGAATACGACATCTACCATCACTTCAAAATATTTGTTGAGCATCACTACCACTTCTTCGGCTTGCAATTTTTCCGTAAGTGTGGTATAGCTGCGAATGTCTGAGAACAGCACCGAAACGTTTTTGCGCTTGCCGCCCAATCCAGTATCCCCTGAAGCTAACAAATCTTCGGCTACTTTTGGGGTCATGTAACGGTACATCAAGTTTTTGACTTGCTTGGCGCTGCTAATATCTTCCATGACGACTAACGCGCCGTTGACCTTGCTGGGGTCGGTAGCGTCGGTCATTGAATTAATCGAGAGATTGATACTCTGCGATTTTGCTTCTTCACAGGACAGCAAAACTTGATCCGGGTAATACTGCTGGCGGTCGTTCTCGTCTTCGGGAGACAAAGACGCATCAAACCACTTGGCAAAATCGCCTTTTTCTAACTTAATTAACTCGCGCAAAGATTGACCTTCGGCTAATTCTGCCTCGCTGACACCCAGTAATTTTTTGGCACTGGGATTGGTCGCTACTATATTGCCTTTTTTATCTGTAGAAATCACGCCGTTAGTCAGGGCGTGCAGCATATCTTTTTGTCTTTGTTCTTGCTGTTTGACTTCGGCAAACAGTTTGGCGTTTTGTAGGGCGACTCCTGCTTGGATGTTAAACGCCTTCATAAATTCCAGGTCGTTGCGATTGAAACTGGCTTTCCACTGTTCGGGGGCGTGCGGCCAGTTTTCTGGATTGTAGGGGGGGTATTCTCCTTGTCGTTTTTTATTCATTAATTGGGTGACGCCAATCAATTTGTGGTCGGCGTTAAATATTGGCATACAAAGCATACTGCAAGTACGGTAGCCAGTTTTTTTGTCTGTTTCTTTGGAAGTTTCGGCGCGGGGGTCATCGTACACGTCAAAGGGAATCAGCAGCGGTTCGCCGGATTGGACAACAATGCCTGCAAAACCGGCGGTTCTGGGTATGCGAAGTTCTTTCAGGCTGCCGGCGATCGGGATTTTCGTCCACAGTTCGTCTTTATCTTCATCGATCAGCCACAGGGTGCTGCGATCGGCGTTCATGAGTTCTTCTGCCTGATCCATCACCCTCTTTAGGGTATCTTCTAAGTCTAAACTGCTCTGAGAAAGAGCGTTGACGGCGTTCATCAGCGCTGTCGCGGCCCGTTGTCTTTGAGTTGCTGCGTAGAAAGATTTAGAAGACTCTAGAATTAGGCGAATCGACGGGGCAAATTCTCGAAAAACTTGTTCGTCTTCTTGAGTAAATCCTGCCTTGTCAATCTGTGATTCTAAAGTACCATAATGTTCGTGGTTGGGTTTGAGTTTATTAATCAGTTGAACTACTGCTACTAACTCTCCTGTTTCTTCGTTGAGCAGGGGCATCGCCAGCATTGTATAAGTGCGATATCCATTTTTTTCGTCAAATTTTTGGGCGTTAGCCGATCGGGGGTCGTTATAAAAATCATAAGGAATGTTCACCACTTTTTTTTCCGTGGCTACTTCTCCCGCAATGCCCACATGGGCGGGAACTCGGATCTCTAGACTTTTGCCATTTTCGTCTTTAGCGACGATCGCCCAGAGTTCATTTTTTTCGTCGTCTAATAAATATATTGTGCTGCGATCGGCATTTAGCAATTCCCCGGTTTTGAGGGTAATCGACTGCAACATTTCGTTAAGGATGGCGTCGAATCCCTGCGCGTCAAGAATATTGTCCAGCATTCCCAGGGTTTGATTGACAACCTTAAGTTTCTCTTCTACTTCCTTAACTACTTCTGTAAAGCTTTCCTTATTTAGGAGATCGAGAACACCGGATAATCCTGGACTTTTGGCAAGAGCGCTACTGCTAGAGGAAGGCTGAGAATATTTTTCCTGATGGTTTTCACTGACAACAGTAAAATCATGGTTTTCACTGACAACAGTGGCCTCTACTGTCACTGTCGTGTTGTTTTCCATAGCTGGCAGATTGGGAGATGCAGATTTCATAGACCTTTACAGAATCTTAAGCGTAAGGGTTAGTCTCTAAGCTAGGAGAGCGGGCAAGTTCATTAGTGAGTCACCTGTCGCACAAAACTCAATTATGTGTGAAAGTATTTCCCAGTTTACAGAACTCCGGCCACAGGCCAAGGGAAATTCAGTTGGCCTTGCTGCTGAACGGAGGGTGGGAGAGTAACGAGGCTATGGGAGTGCTGCAATCTTTTTAGAGATCGCGAATGTTGTTTAAATGGTTTATTAACTGATTTTGACATTGTGCGTACCTGGTTTAAGTAGGTTCTGCCGATCTTTGAGCCGATCGCCTGCAGGAACATGAATGCGTACTGCTGGGAGGACTGCTGAAAGAGGGATGGCATTGTAGGACTATCGGCAATTGTGACACCACCAGTTGCTAGTGATGTGTGCCCTTCTCTACACAATTGTGGTTTTTAACTAGAATTTCTCTCAATTTTGCTGCTCTTAGCTTTCATCCCGTAACTAAACTCACGGGGCTTTCAGCTTTTTTTTGTAAAACTTGCGGTTGCCATTTTTAGTGTAACCTCCGGATCGGAAAAACTCCGCCTTTTAACCCCACGATCGGCTTGAGGGTCTGCTTAGGGTTTGGCAGACTGAGTTTGGCGCAGTCCAGCGGCTTCGACAAGCAGGGATTCAGCGAAGGCGATGGCTTCTGTTGCTGAGCGGCCGCTGGCGAGTTGGGCGAGTTCTTCGCGCCGCTGCTCACTGTTGAGGGCGGCCACTCTGACTACTGTACGTTCGACTGGTTCGCAGTGGGCTGCGGCTTCGCCGATACTTGGTTCTGCTTCGATCGTCTGTTTGTTGACGCGAAAGTGACAGTCGGCCATCGCGGCGATCAGCGGCTGGTGAGTGACACAGAGAACTTGGTGTTTGTCGGAGAGTTGGTAGAGTTTTTTCGCGATCGCGCCGGCGACTCTCCCGGAGACTCCGGCGTCGATTTCGTCAAAAATCAGCGTACCGGCGCTTTCTATTTGAGAAAAACAGGCTTTGATGGCGAGCAGAAAGCGGCTCATTTCTCCCCCGGAGGCGATCGCGCCCAGGGGTTGCAGGGGTTCGCCCGGGTTGGGGCTGAAACAAAAGGCGATTTGGTCGGCACCGGTGGCGGTTGGGGTACAAGGCGAGATTTCGACTTGAAATTGCACTTTTTCCATTGCTAAAGGCTTAAGTTCTTCTACGAGGTGGGTTTCTAGTTTGAGGGCTGCTTCGCGCCGCAGGGTGCTGAGGTGGCTGCAAGTGTCTTTTAATTGCTCTAAAGCGGTCTGATATGCGAGTTCTAAGGCTTCCATTGACTCGCCTCCTTCTAAAAGTTCGTTCAGTTCGTTTTGGATGCTTTGGTAGTAGGCGATCGCTTCTTTGAGCGGCCCGTATTTGCGGCAAATTTGTTTTAGTTCGCGAATCCGATCTTCTACTTCTTCGAGCCTTTCGGGATCTGCTTCTAATTGTTCGCCGTAGCTGCTAATTTGCCTGCTGGCTTCTGTGGCTTGAGCTAAAGCATCGCTGACCATTTCTAGGATTGGTTGCAACTGCACATCGTAAACTGCCATGTCGCTTAAAATTACTTCGGCTTTGCTCAACAAGTCGGCGGCTGATGCGCTGTCGCCGTCGTTTTGGTAAAGAGCCTGGTGGACTTGGTAACTCTGCTGCTGCAATTCGACGATGTGACTGAGCCGGATTGATTCTTGTTCTAGCTGTTCGAGTTCGTCGGCGTCTTCGATGTGGGCTTCGCCGAGTTCTCGGACTTGGTATTCTAACAAATCGAGTCTTTGCAGCCGCTGCTGTTCCGACTGACGCCTGCGCTTGAGGGCTGTTTTGGCGTTGCTGGCACAGAGCCACGCGGAGCCGATTGTCGATCGCGCTTCAGCGAGTTTTTTGCCGCCGTATAAATCGAGCCATTCTCGCTGGAGGGTTTCTTGTCCGAGGTGGACGGTTTGGCCTTGGGCGGTAATTTCGACGAGCCGATCGCGCAGTTGATCCATTAACTGGCGGTTGACGAGAATTCCGTTCAAGCGCGAGCGGCTGCGCAGAGCACCGCTAGATGCGTTAATTTCCCGGCTGCAAACGGCTAAATTTCCGTCTATGGGTTCGATTTCTTGCTCGCCCAGCCACCTTGCCGCGGCTTTGTCCAGTTCAAAGGTAGCTTCCAATATTGCCCGCGCTGCTCCGGTGCGAATCGATCGGCGATCGACTTTCCCGCCCAAAACTGCATCGATCGCATCTAGGATAATCGATTTACCGGCACCGGTTTCCCCTGTAAATACGTTCAAACTCGGGCCAAATTCTAGATCCAGGCAGTCAATTAGGGCAAAGTTTTCTATTCTGAGGGATATTAACATGGGGAATTTGTTATTTGTTATTTGTTATTTGTTATTTGTTATTTCATAATTGATCCTTCTTCCTTTCCTCCTTGGGGGGTTGGGGGGGGTTTCCTTCTGCCTTCTTTTGAGATTTTAACTTCCTAGTTTCAACCACCCAAACAACTCTCCTACCGTCAGCCGCAATTCTGCTGCCCAATCTGGAACTGGCAACAATTCTTCTGGTTTTGCTAAAATTTCCGGTTGCTTTCCAGGGGGATAAATTAATATCGAGCGCACCATCGGATCGATCAGCCAACCCATTTTAGTCCCGTTTTTCAAACAGTGTAAAATATTCCCAGTTACTTTAGTTTGACTCTGGCCTGGAGACAGAATTTCAATTGTCCAATCTGGGTATGTTTCAAATACATTAGCAACATCCCCATTTTCATCAACTGGTATCCTTTCCCAAGTAAATACTGTGACATTTGGCACGATTGATCTGCCGCCAAAAGTACACCGCAATTCAGGAAAAGCTAAGGCAATTTTTTGATTTTTAACTGCGACATTGATGGCTGGGAATAATTCACATTGAATCCGGCTATGTTTTCCTTGTGGCCTAGGCTTTTGGATGATTTGACCGTTGATATATTCGCTAGCTGGTTCTGTTTCTGGCAGTTTTAGGAACTCTGACAAAGTTAGTGTTTTTGTTGGTTGTATTTGTACCATTTCTTACTCCTTTTCATCGAGTAAACCTAAGTGTTTCCAAGCAGCCGCTGTGGCAATTCTGCCCCGACTTGTGCGCTGCAAAAATCCAATTTGCATTAAGTACGGTTCGTACACGTCCTCAATTGTTTGAGTGTCTTCTCCTGTGGAAGCTGCGAGAGTTTCTAAACCAACCGGGCCGCCGTTAAAGTTTTCGATCATTGCTGTCAAAAGACATCGATCTGTCCAATCCAAACCTAGCGGATCGACGTTGAACAATTCGAGGGCGACTGATGCAATTTCGGCATCAATTGGCTTTAAATTTTTGACTTCGCTGTAGTCTCTAACTCGCCGCAGCAAGCGGTTAGCGATCCGGGGCGTTCCGCGAGATCGGCGGGCAATTTCTGCGGCTCCTTCCGGGGTGATTTGAGTGTCGAGAACTTGGGCGCTTCTTTGGACAATTAGACTGAGTTCGTCTATTTCGTAGTAGCGTAATCTTTGGATCAAGCCGAAGCGATCGCGCAGCGGAGATGTGAGGGACCCGACTTTTGTGGTTGCTCCTACTAAGGTAAAGGGTTTCAGGGGAATGCTGCGGATTTTTGCGCTTTTGCCTTGACCGATCGTAATATCTAAGCGGCAGTCTTCCATCGCCGGATAGAGGATTTCTTCTGTAACTTTAGATAAACGGTGAATTTCGTCGATAAACAGCACGTCGCCTGCTTTGAGGTTGATCAGCAATCCAACAATATCTCGCGGTTTTTCTAAAGCTGGGGCGGTGGTAATTTTGCATTCAACTTCCATTTCTGCTGCTAAAATTAGCGACATTGTGGTTTTGCCCAATCCTGGCGGCCCGTATAGTAACAGGTGATCCATAGGTTCGCCGCGAGATTTGGCGGCGGCAATTGCGATCGCCAAAACTTCTCTCAAGTCTTTTTGCCCGATGTATTCAGCTAACCGCTGGGGTCGGATTTTGTCGTCTTGTTTGCTGTTGATTTCGTCGGGTAACTCTTGCGCTTCTACCAGAGATTCCGGCTGGGGTTTGACGGCTTTTTTGCGGGGAACCCTGGCTGGGGCTATGTCTTCGGGTAAATTAGGGTCAGGGGGCTGTTGTTTGGAGGAGATAATAGCCATATTTATCTGCGATCGGGCAGCGGGAATTGTTTACAATTATTAGCAGAATCTTTACAATTATTGAGTTCGTTATGAGTATTCCATCTTCTTTATTAGCATCGGAAAGCATAACTTTTGAGGGGGCGATCGAGCTGACTCAATCTTTATTGTCCCAAATTGAGGCCGATCGACTTTCACAGGCCGACATCGAGCAAGCTGTTACATCTCTGGTGAAAACACAAAATGGTGCTAGGGGGTTTTTTGTCACCTATCTAACGGACGATCGACAGGAGGCAGATCGGCCGTCACCCGGAGTAGTCGAGGCGCTGCGATCGGCTCCTGAGATCGTAGCAGAACTGCTGGTGAAAAATTTGGCGATGTCGGCGGCAATGGTCGTGTATCATTCGCGCCATCAAAATGAGGAAATGGCGGCCAGTTCTGCTAGAGTGCAGGAGCGATCGCGCAATTTGATTCAAATGCTGCAAATGCCAGCCTGTCAAACGATAGCGTCGCAAATGCTAGAAAGTTTGCAGAATGCCAACGGCGAGTATGAAGAATTTTTCCAGCGGTGGGGCTACGACGACGAGCAAAAACTAGCGATGGGTTCGGCAGTGCGATCGGCGATCGGCTAAAATAACATCCTTCCCCAGGGTGACAGATGCTTGATCAAAGCGGCGAGGCTGTGGAATAATTGCGGTTTAGCAAAAGCTGCACAATTGTAGCTTGAGTTGATTTAGGTGTGAAGCTAGTGAACGAGGGCGAAAAAATTGCACAGAACAGTGAAAGGAGTTGCCCAAAAGATCCGAAGGGTGGGCGGCAGGCTGCCCGCAAGTAGGCAGCGGTGGGCGAAGCTGAATCTGCTGGCAACATTGGTGCGCCGGGACTTGGAAGCTCAATACAAAGGCTCAATTCTGGGCAATTTTTGGCCGCTGCTGAATCAGTTATCGCAATTGGTGATTTACACTTATGTATTTTCGATCGTCCTCAAGGTAAAGCTCAGCCTTGCAGGCTTCCCGGAAAACAGCGACATTACATTTGGAGTCTGGCTGTTTGCAGGTTTGTTGCCTTGGAGTGCCTTCACCAGCGGTTTGATCAAGGCGGGAGTATCGGTGGTGGGGCAGCCAAATTTAGTGAAAAAAGTGGTATTTCCCCTCGGTTTGCTGCCGCTAGTGCCGATTTTTACAGCTTTTATTGAAAGTTCTCTGGGTTTAGCAGCTTTGATTGTCATAGTAGCAGTGTCCTCGCAAAAGCTCAACGCTACTTTATGCTTGCTGCCGCTGGTTTGGGTTCCTCAGTTGCTGCTGACAGCGGGTTTGGGATATTTGACAGCGGGCTTGACGGTGTTTTTGCGAGACATTCCTCAGACATTAGGTGTTATTCTAAATTTTTGGTTTTATTTGACGCCGATCGTCTACCCAGCATCAATAATTCCCCAAGAGTGGCGAGCGTGGATATTTTGGCTAAATCCAATGGCCGCCATCTCGGAG
Source organism: Microcoleus sp. FACHB-61 (assembly GCA_014695295.1). Lineage (GTDB taxonomy): Bacteria > Cyanobacteriota > Cyanobacteriia > Cyanobacteriales > Microcoleaceae > Microcoleus. Next base: position 242,337 of record JACJNY010000061.1, read on the forward strand.
GTTTATCGAGACCTCATACTGCTTGGAGAAGTTAAGCACTGGGGCGAATGGGGTGTCGCCACGCTGATTTCTGCTGCTATATTTTGTGGAGGTTTGGCGGTTTACCGGCGTTTGCGTCCCGCTTTTGCTGACGTGCTGTAAATTTGAGAGCGAAAGTCCATCTAAAATCTCAAATCTAAAATCGAGAGTGCTGTAAATTTGTTTGAGATCTACAGTCAATCTAAAATCTAAAATATCAAATCTAAAATCGATTGTGCTGTAAATATGTTTGAGATTTCAAGTCAATCTAAAATCTAAAATCTAAAATCTAAAATCGATTGACTGCCGCCAATGACAGAAAATGTAATTTCACTAAAAAATGTTTCCAAATGCTTTAAGCGGTACGATCGTCCAGGAGACCGCTTAAAGGAAATTATTTACCCAAGCAAAAAACTTGCTGACGAATTTTGGGCCCTGCATGATATCAATCTGGAAATTCCTCAAGGACAAACTCTGGGAATCGTCGGTCGCAACGGTTCGGGAAAAAGCACTCTCCTGCAAATAATTGTGGGGACGCTGACGCCTACCGCAGGAAGCGTGGATGTCAAAGGGCGAGTCTCCGCTTTGTTGGAACTCGGAAGCGGGTTTAACCCGGAATTTACCGGGCGGCAAAATGTATTTTTTAACGCTCAGTTGCTGGGATTCAATCAAAAACAAACTGAAGAAAAGTTTGACGATATAGCTGCTTTTGCTGATATTGGGGATTTCATCGACCAGCCAGTCAAGACTTATTCTAGCGGTATGTTTGTCAGGCTAGCTTTTGCCGTTGCGACTAGCGTCGAGCCGGATATTCTGGTGGTTGACGAGGCGCTTTCGGTGGGCGACGAAGCTTTTCAACGAAAGTGTTTTGCCCGCTTGCAAAGCATTCAGGAAGGTGGCGGAACGATTTTATTTGTTTCTCACGCTGCTACTTCTGTGGTGCAACTTTGTACGTCGGCGATTTTAATGGATAGCGGTGAATTGCTGCTCGCTCACACGCCGAAGGTGGTAATTTCTAAATATCAAAAACTGATTTATGCCGATTCGGATAAGGTTCTGGGGTTGAAGTCAGATATTCGCTCTCTGAACCAACTGACAAAACAGGAAAGTCAAGACCACCTTCAGGATGCTAATTTAGAAAGCACAAAGAGGGAAGTTAAACCGGAGCAACATCTCTCCAAACCCAAGGAATATTACGAGGAATTTTACGATCCGGGGATGATACCGTCGAATACCGTAAGGTATCCGTCTCGGGGAGCGGAAATTATCAACCCCCGCATCGAGACACTGAGCGGAAAGGTGGTAAATCACTTGCTCGGTCGTCAAGATTATATTTACACTTACTCTGTCACTTTCTCGCGGTCAACTTCCAAAGTTAGGTTTGGAATGTTGATTAAAACCATTAGCGGTTTTGAGTTGGCTGGTGCTTCTTTGAAGGGTTCTACTCAGTCAGTTAGATATGTGGAAGCGGGAACGACAATTGTAGTGAAGTTTCAGTTTAAATGTTTGCTGAATCCGGGGGTTTATTTTTTGAATGCCGGGGTTGTGGGGACGGTAGATGGAGATTTAACTTATCTGGATCGCTGCGTTGATGTGGCGATGTTTAGAGTTCAGTCTTGTACTGAGTCGTGTGGTAACGGCATCGTTGACTTGCTGATCGAACCGTGTTTAACTGTTGTTAATGCTGATTCTCTGATGAAAGAGCCGTCAACCGAGGTTATCTAAAATTCTGTGAAAACCATGAGCAATGTCAATTTAGATTTAGTCGAAAATCCCGTAATCAAAGCATTTATTCAAGATCAAGCTAAGTTTCCAGAAGAGTTTAAACTGAATATCTGCGAAGATGATGAAATGTATTTGTTTAGCTTGAACAACGTCAAAGACGATCTAGAGGCTCGCGATCGGGCTTTGGTGCGCTATTATGCGATCGGGCGCAGCGTTTTGGATACGGTTAAACAAGTTGTGGAATGGCATTTTGGCAGTTTTGAAAATGTACCATCTTTTCTAGATTTTGCCTGCGGCTACGGTCGATTTACTCGGTTTTTGATTCAGGAAATGCCGCCGGAAAAAATTTGGGTTTCTGATATTTATGCTAACGCGGTCAAGTTTCAAAGTGAATATTTGGGCGTCAGCGGTATTGTCTCGACGGGAAAACCAGAAAATTATTTAATTGACCGAAAGTTTGACTGCATTCTGGCTAATTCTTTTTTCAGCCATATGCCGGAAAGAACTTTTACGAATTGGCTCCAAAATTTGTATGATTTGTTGACTCCTAACGGCATTTTGATGTTCAGCGTTCACGATCAGTGTTTGCTGCCATCTCACATAGAAATGCCTGCGAACGGTATTTTGTTTAGTCCCCAAAGCGAAAGTCAGTCTTTAGATAAGGAGGAATACGGCACAACTTATGTAACAGAAAAGTTTGTGAAAAAACTTGTCGAGGAAGTTAGCGGAGGCAAAGCTTTTGTTCACCGCCTCAAAAAAGGCATCTGCAGGTTTCAGGATTTGTATGTTGTCACAAATCAGCTAGTGAGAGATTTTTCAGAGTTGAAATTTAATCACCAGCCGGGAGGATATATTGATGTTGCTGCTTTAACAAGTAAAGGTAACTTATATTTGGAAGGATGGGCGGCTGATGTGAATTTCGGCGGTCGAATTGACGAGGTGCAAGTGGTGGTAAACGGTGAGATTGTGCAGAGGTGCGAGCCTTTTTACGATCGCCCGGATGTGGCTGCACATTTTCAAAAAGATGCGATTTTGCAGTCGGGGTGGAACTGTTATTTACCGAAAAATACTGTGACGCCACAGGATGTGTTAATAGTCAAAGCAATCAATAACTACGGTGGGGAATGGATTCTGGAAACTTGCACTGTGAAATCGCTGCTGAGCCAAAGGCAATCGCAGTCTCTTTTGGGGTCTACTCAGACAAAAATCAAACTAATCGAGACTCAGTTAGCTTCGGCTCAAATAAAATGGGAACAAAGTGAAAGTAAGTTAATGATTACTCAAACGAAGTTGGAAGAAACTCAAAATCAATTAATTTCAGCTCATACGCAGTTGGAGCAAACTCAAAATCAGTTAATATCTGTCCAAACGCAGTTGGAGCAAACTCAAAATCAGCTAATTAATGTCAAAAAAGAACTTGACCGAGCACAAAATCGACTTTTGGCAATGGAAACCAGCAAGTTCTGGAAGCTGAGAACCGCGTGGTTTAAAGTCAGGCGAAAGGTGGGCTTAGCGGGAGAGTAGCGATCGAGTAAAATTGGTGTGGGAATTAGGGCGAGGGAGAAGGGAGAGAAATTGTGAGTACAAATGACACCAAACCGTCGGTTTTTATTGTTACCGGAATGCACCGTTCCGGTACGTCTTTAACAGCTTCTTTGTTTCAGGAAGTCGGGGTTGATATTGGCAAAAAGTTAGTGGGACCCGCCGACGGAAATGTGAAAGGTCATTTCGAGAATGTTGATTTTGTGGAGTTTCACAAAAGTGTTTTGCGATCGCAGGGTATTGATGAACTCGGATGTACGTTTGAAAAAACGATTCCGGTAGCAGCGGAATATGTGGAAATTGCCAAACGCGCGATCGACCAAAATCAACAAACTCACAAACATTGGGGTTGGAAAGACCCGCGAACAACCCTTTTTTGGGATTTTTGGCTGAGTTTGCTCCCAGAAGCTAATTTTATCTGTGTTTATCGATCGCCCTGGGAAGTAGTCGATTCCCTTTACCGCAGGGGAACCGATGTCAGCTTGCTGCAAAATCCCGAAATGGCAGTAAAAATGTGGCTGCACTACAATCAAAAAGTTTTAGAACTTTACCAACGTTTTCCCGATCGCTGTCTGCTAGCAAACGTTTACCCGATCGGCAACACTCCCGAACTTTTCATTTCCGGAGTCAACGAGAAATTTAATGTCAACTTAAGTGCGATACCGGGCGACAATTTTGAAGAATCTTTATTAGTCAACGATATTGTCAAAAGTCACAGACCAAGTTTAATAGAACAATATTTTCCCGAAGCATTAGAACTATATGAACTTTTAGAAACCCAAGCAGGAAATCTGAGCAGCGAATCGAAAGGTGCGATCGATAAAGTTATTCATTTCCCAGCATCTCCTGTCTGGCCATTTGAAGATTGGCTAAAAATCCGCTTGCTGGAAAAACAGCAAAAAAACAGCAATTCCGAAGTCAAACAGTGGCAAGAACAATTTCACCACGCTCAGGCGAAAGTGTTGGGCTTGGAAACAGAATTAGGAGAAACTCAAGTACAGCTTGCAGGCAAAGAATCAAATTTTCAAGAAGCTTTAGCAAAACTGCTGGGATTAGAAACCGAATTGGGGCAAACTCAGGTACAGCTTGCCGGCAAAGAATCACAATTTCAAGAAGCTTTAACAAAAGTATTAAAATTAGAAGCAGAATTAGGGCAAACTCAGGTACAGCTTGCCGGCAAAGAATCGCAATTTCAAGAAGCTTTGGCGAAACTGCTTGGATTAGAAACAGAATTAGGACAAACTCAGGTACAGCTTGCCGGCAAAGAATCGCAATTTCAAATAGCTTTAGCGAAAGTATTGGAATTAGAAGCAGAATTAGGGCAAACTCAAGTACAAATTGAAGAGAAAGAATTTAGATTGCAGGAAAAGTTGGCTGAGTTACTGCGGTTGGAAACAGCACAAAATCAAACTCAGGAAACATTAAATGACACTCGGGGATCCTTGGAACAATCGCGCCAGGAAAATGAAAACTTGCGCGCCGAACTTGCTACAATTAAGTCTTCTGACTGGTGGCAAGTGAGAGAAAAATGGTGGAAAATTCAGCGCCGAATCCGCGAGATATTCCCAACCTTTGTTTTTTCGTTAGACCAACCCGCTACTTGGCAAATTTGCGATTCCAATCTGCTAATTGTGGGCTGGGTTTTTCATAAAAAAAGAGATATTAAAGCAGTCCGGGCCCGAATTGAGGACAAGAGTTTCGCGGGTGTTTACGGCATAGAAAGAAGCGATATAGCGCTAGCACACTCTAATATTCCTGCTGCCAATAAATCTGGTTTTACAATTGAAGTGCAAGCGCCTGCAGGACGGCACGAAGTGCTGCTGGAAGCCCAAGACGAGCGAGGTAAATGGCATCTTTTGGCAGCTTATCCGCTGTTAGTTTCCACGATTCAAGCATCCTTAGATGTACCGGCGGTGTGGGAACAGCGTCAGGGTCAAATTTTGTTTGCAGGTTGGTGCTGCCACCACGATCGCACAATTGCTAAATTAACCTTTTTGTGCGGCGATACTTCTGTAGAATGCGCCTACGGTTTGCGGCGAAAGGATGTCGGCGAAGTGTTTCCCGACTGGGTTAACAGTTCGGAAAGTGGCTTTGAGGTGCTTGTTGATTTGCCTCCTGGCGAATGGCAAGTTTCGCTGCAAGCTGAGTTAGAAAATGGGGAAATTTTGTATTTTCAAGCACCGAAAATATTGACCGTGCGGCGCTACGATATCTGGCAGCGAGGTGCTGATAAATTTGAGGAGTTTTCAAGTTTTATAGAGGCAATCCAGCAGCGGGCGAGGGAGAGAAAACAGCGTCTGGGCAGAATTGTGCCGATGCCTTGGGAAGTTGTGAAGGTGATTCGCCAGTTGGGGAAGATTTATCGGCAGCAAAAACAGTTGACTGCGCCGGGAGATTTACTGCCGCCTGCAGGTTTTGTGGTGCCTCAACCGATTGATAGGTATGACGCTTGGCTGGAGGTAAATCAGTGGAACGATCGCGCGCGCAATTATTTAATTTCTAGGTTAAAATCCTGCCGGGAACCGCTGCCAAAAATTTCGGTGGTGATGCCTGTTTACAATCCGCAGATAGATTTTCTCAAAAGTGCGATCGCTAGCGTAATCAATCAAGTTTATCCAAACTGGGAACTCTGCATTGCCGACGATTGCAGCACCGAATTCACTGTTGCGGAAAATTTGAAAAACTGGGCCCAAAAGGACGATCGCATCCGCATCACATTTCGTACCGAAAACGGCAACATCAGCGCAGCAACTAACAGCGCCGCCGCCCTCGCAACAGGCGACATCATCCTGTTTTTAGACAACGACGATGAACTAAGTCCCGATGCCCTAGGCGAAGTCGCCCTATATTTTGCAGCGCATCCAGCCACCGATTTTCTCTACTCAGACGACGACAAAATCGACACCAAAGGTCGTCGGTTCGCCCCGCAATTCAAACCCGAATGGTCGCCGGAACTGCTGCTTTCCTATATGTATCTCGGTCATCTGTGCGCTGTGAAAAGACACATTTTTGAACAAATAGGCGGTTTGCGCTTAGGTTTGGAAGGCTCGCAAGATTACGATTTTGCCTTGAGAGCAACCGAAATTTCTCGCCACGTCGCGCACCTGCCGCTAGTGCTGTATCACTGGCGAACAGCACCTGGTTCTACAGCAATATCTGGGGCCGCGAAACCCGCCAGTTTTGCCGCAGGTCAAAAAGCCATTCAAGACGCACTAAACCGCCGAAAAATTAACGGCAATGTCGCTCAGCACGCATGGGCGATTAAAGAAAATCTGGGCATATTTGCCCAGGATTTCCCGGATAATGGCCCGTCAGTAACGGTGATTATTCCTACTAAAAATCAGCTCAAATTATTAAAAGCTTGTTTAGATTCTCTAGAGACTACAACATACAAAAATTATCAAGTTGCCGTCATAGACAACGAAAGCGACGATCCGAAAACTCTGGAATATTTAAACCAATTAACTTGCCAAGTTTTGAGAATAAAAAATCCTGGTGGGAAGTTTAGTTTTGCAGCAATTAACAACCGCGCTGCCGAACAAGTTGATAGCGAATATGTGTTGTTTTTGAACAACGATACAGAAGTAATTAACCCGCGCTGGCTGAGTCAAATGGTGGGATACGCTCAAATTCCCGCTGTGGGGGCAGTCGGCGCGAGGCTTTTATATCCCGACGGCCGAATTCAGCACGCGGGCGTAATTCACGGCCTGCATCACGGTTTGGCGGGTCACGCTTTTAAGCTGATGAACAGCGAAAATCGAGGGTATCTTTCTCAGGCGATGGTGACGCGAAATTACTCGGCGGTAACAGCGGCTTGCATGATTACTCCGCGTCAATTGTTCTTAGAATTGGGCGGTTTTGATGAGGAGAATTTTGCTGTTGCTTACAATGATGCAGATTACGGATACCGACTGTTAGAACGGGGTTATCGGTGCGTATATTGTCCCGATGCGGAATTGTTGCATAAAGAGGGAACTTCTAGGGGTTTTACCGACAATCCTCAAGAAGTGGCGGCTTTTAGGCGCAAGTATGCGGGGAAAAATGACAGTTTTTACAGTCCTCACTTGTCTTTAGAAGATGAGTATTTTCATATTCAACCCCGACGGTTTTTTATGAAGGAAGAAGGTTCGGCAACGGATTTTGTAACGGATGTAACGGATTTAACGGATTTAACAGATAAGGAAGAAGTAAAATTTAATGATTCTGGTTTGTTGGTAGCAGAAGCAGAGAATTTGATTCATCCTGTTAGAGTTTTGATGTGCAGCAATTCGCTGGATTTTACTGGGGCGCCGCTGCATCAGTATGAAATCGCGGTGAAATTGGCGGCTGAGGGTGTGATTAAGCCGATCGTACTTTGCACAACAGAGGGGCCGCTGCGTCAAGCTTACGAACAGCAGGGAATTGAAGTAATTGTGCGCGACAATCCTCTCGAACACATCTACCAGCGCGATGCTTACGATGAAGCTGTACGCAGTTTTAGCAATGAAATTGAAAGTTTAAAAGTAGATGCAATTTATGCCAATACTTTAGAAAACTTTTTTGTAGTTGATGCGGCGCGGCAAATCGGAATTCCGGCGGTGTGGAACGTGCACGAAAGCGAACCTTGGCAAACTTATTTTAACAGGTTTGGTTCAGAGATTGCGGCGAGAGCTTTAGAGTGTTTTCGCTTTCCTTACAAAGTGATTTTTGTGGCGGATGCAACGCGGGATAGGTATTTGCCTCTCAACAGCCACCACAATTTTACAGTGATTCACAACGGCTTAGATTTGAGCAAACTGGAAAATTCGGAGAATTCTGAATTGGCTAGAAAAACTTTAGGTGTTGCAGCGGAAGATGTGGTAATTTTGCTGCTGGGAACGGTATGCGAACGCAAAGGCCAGCAGGATTTAGTTAAGGCACTTTCACTTTTGCCTGAAAAATGGCACAATAAAATTAGGTGTTTTATTGTGGGCGATCGCCCGAGTATTTACAGCAATAAATTAGCCGAATTGGTGGGGGAATTGCCGAAAGAGTTGCGGCAAAGGGTGACTGTTGTCCCGGAAACTGGGGAGACGGTAAAATATTACAAAGCGGCTGATATTTTTGTTTGTACTTCTCGCGTAGAAAGTTTTCCGAGAGTGATTTTGGAGGCGATGGCCTGCGATTTGCCGATTGTTACATCGCCGGTTTTTGGGATTAAAGAACAAGTGCGGCCGGGAATTAACGGTTTGTTTTACACGCCCGATCGCCCGGATGAATTAGTTGCAGCTTTGATTAGTTTATTGGAGGATAAATCATTGCGGCAGCAGTTAGCTGAAAATGCTAAATATGTCTTGGATTCACTTAATACTTTTGAGGAAATGACTCAAGCTTATGCAGAGATTTTCTGCGAAGCATATTTCAGCAGTCATTAGTCAGGTTACAGTACCAGCGTCCCGCAAAGCCAAGCCCGGTAAATCACCTCGTAATTATTTTGCAGAAATTAATACAATTTGCCAAGACTTGTGGAACATATTTAAAATTGATCCATCAATACTATAAAATAATCAAAAATGAACGATGAAAAAATGACCGATCGCCCAAGAGTAGATTATGAAACGGCATGGGACAGTTACGCCCAACAGTGGCAAAAAACTAATTCAGAACTTGCCCATATTGGCGACGAATGGATAGGTAAAGCTGCCGGTGCCGCCAACTCCTTAGCCGAATACGAAGCGCTGATACAACAGCAATTTATTGCACCGTACATAAAAAAAGAACATACGGTTTTGGAAATTGGTATCGGAGGCGGAAAAACTGGTTCGCTGTTGCTGAAATATTGCGATCGACTAATTTGTGCCGACATTTCCAGTCAAATGCTGCAAGCCGCCCGATCGCGCTTGGGAGACGATCGCGTTTCTTACGTCAAACTCGACGGTTTAACGTTAGACGGCATCGCCCCGTCCTCAGCCGATGCCTGCTTTTGTTACGATACAATGGTACACGTAGAGCCGGTAGACATATTCAACTACCTGACTCGAATTCCAAAACTGCTGCGGGGCGATCGAATTTGCGTCTTTCACCACACCAATATTTTCAGCGAATTAGGGTGGCAAAAGTTTGCCGGCGAGTGGGACAAAAACCTGCTGGGACGCAGAGACGGCACTGCCTTTTCAGTTATGACTGATACAATTATGGAAAAATTTCTCAATCATTTAAACTATGAAATCATCCTGAAAAATACATCTTCAGTACCGCGAGATTGCGTCTGGATCTGCAAAGCGCCCTTAGTGTAAGGTGCAGGCTAACAATAGTAGTAAGGTGCTCAATGCGCACCTACATAATTAAGTTCTGCGCAAGTTTTGAAATAGCGTTTGTCGTCAAGTCTCGCTCCCCTAAATTTCCCTTAAAAAGGGGGACTGGGACGATATTTTCCCCCCTTAAGCAGGGGGGCTAGGGGGTATCGAGAGACAAATCTACGATGCTTAAAAAATGCCCGCGCTCTTAAAATCAAAGCTTTGTAGCTAAAGCAAATATTTCCTTCTTCCTTCTTCCTTCTTCCTTAAATCCGTTAAATCTGTTAAATCCGTTGCCGAACTTCTTTCTTCCCCCACAATGAAAGCATTATTTCTCCATCCCAACTTCCCCGCCCAATACCGCCACATTATCACGGCTTTAGGCGCAGATCCCAAAAATCAAATTGTTTTCGGCACTAAAAACGAGCGTCCCGAATGGAACATTCCCGGCGTTCGCAAAGCAGCATTTACACCCAGCCGGGAACCCCATCCGCAGACTCACCAATACGTCCGCCCTTTAGAAAGTGCCGTCATCTACGGACAGGCCGTATTTAGAATGGCAGAACAACTCAAAGCAGATGGTTTTGTACCCGATATTATCTGCGGACATTCCGGTTGGGGGCCGACATTATTTGTCAAAGAAGCCTTTCCAAATACGCCGCTTTTGTGTTATTTCGAGTGGTTTTATCATGCGGTTGGTTCCGACGCAGATTTTGATCCAGCGGAACCTTTAACAGTTGACGACATGGCCAGAATTAGAATCAAAAATGCGCCGATTCTGATCGATTTATATTCTTGCGATTGGGGTTTATCGCCCACTTATTGGCAACGATCGCAATTTCCGCCAGAACTACAACAAAAATTATCCACACTCCACGACGGCGTAGATACCGATTATTTTAAACCAGACCCCGGTGCTAAACTGGTTTTGCCAAACTTAGACTTGTCTGGCGTTGATGAAATTGTCACCTACGTATCGCGGGGAATGGAACCTTACCGGGGTTTTCCAGAGTTTATTGAGTCGATCGCCTATTTGCAAGAACGCCGTCCCAACTGTCACGTCGTAATCGTTGGTTCAGAAAGAGTTTGTTATGGGCGTTCTTTACCCAACGGCGAGTCTTACAAAGACTATATGCTCAAAAAAGTGCCGCTAGATTTGTCGCGAGTTCACTTTGTCGGGCCTCTACCTTACGGACTGTATTTAAAAGTAATTCAAGCATCGGACGTACACGTTTATTTAACCAGACCTTTCGTGTTATCTTGGTCGATGATTGAATCTTTATCGACAGGATGTTTAGTAATCGGTTCCGACACAGGGCCAGTCAGAGAAGTTATCCGCGATGGAGAAAACGGTTTGCTAGTCGATTACTTCTCGCCGAAACAAGTAGCCGATCGCATTGATGAAGTTTTAGACCATCCTACCCGCATGGCAGAAATTCGCGTCAAGGCCCGTCAAACGGCATTAGAACGATATAGTTTAGCTAAAATGTTGCCACAACATTTACAACTGATCGAGCAAGTAGCAAATCGTTCCATGCCGCCTACAGTTGGTATGGAACCAGAACGGGAATTAGCAGCATCTTTTGCAGTGAGAATTTAGCAATAAAGTTGGTCAGGACTCAAGCCCTGGTCACAAGCGCTCCTGTGCGGCGTAGTCGAACAGGAGCGCCCACCAACTAGACGATAAACATCGGAACATCTGGACGTTTTAGTGGCCAAATTAAATATTTTGACAGCAGTTCGTCAATCCCTCTTAGGCTAGTCGCAAACTACCTTCTAGAGCAATAATTTAATTCTCTAAAGTCACTTCTGCATCCTGTGCTGCTTGAGAACTTTAGCGGGACTGACAAATGAAATGCCCTGAGAAGAAGAGGTACTAATCATGACAGCTTCAATGACAGGCTCATAAACCGTTTTTTCTGCAACCCACTCCACAATAAAGTTTGCACCTGAGCCTCCACTTGTATCATCTGCTGCAATAAAAAAGTCTGTGGAAGCAAGCGGCTTGAGTTCTACTGGACTCTTAATGTCCTGCCTGATCAATTTCCCATCGCTATCGTAGTAACGCACCGAAGTAATAATAATCGAATTTGTCAGATCCGTATTGCGGATACTGAGGGTGGCTGACAAATTCATGACTTGATCCTGGCTATTGTAGTGATAAATATGTGAGTAAATAGGGACATATACGGTTTGTCCCATCACAACTTTTGTTTTATCTAACGAGACTGCTCTCAGTGAAATTTCACGTTTTATATCGGGTTGTTGTCTTTGTGAGGTAGTTTGGTCCCAACAAGAGTTCAGGACGATCGCGGCGATCGCCCAACCAACCCAGAAATCCTGTTTCAGCTTCATCGGCATTCATCCAAATACACCACATGAATTGCAGTTACGTCTACAACAGAGCGAACCGTCTCCTGTAGACTAAAGCCGTAGTTAATCTGTCAATTTCTAGGAGAAAAGCAAGTTTATCGGTTAAATGACCCGTTGAGAACTCTATTTTTTAACGGGCTTTCGCCACAGGCAAGCTGGTCTTTGTCAACGATCGCAATGCTGTTACCGAGTTTTAATAACTGTTGGGCTACCCCCAGTCGCATCATTCCGGCTCCACCAATTAATACTTACAGGATTTATTGCCACCTCAAAAACAAACATTATAGAACTACATACTACAAGCATTTCTCTGCCTTGAGGCGGCTCAGTCATAAGGTTTGAGCGGCAGTTCAACCTGGAACGTTGAGCCGAGGCCCACTTCACTCGTCACCTGTATTTGTCCGCTGTGTGCCTTGACAATTTGTTGGACGATCGCTAACCCCAGCCCAAAGCCTCCGCTCTCATGCGATCGCTCGGTGTCTACTCGATAGAAGCGATCGAAAATATAGGGTAAGTCCGCTTCTGGAATACCGATTCCCGTATCGATAATCTGAATGACTGCCAAATTGGAATGAAGAACTAGGCGTATCTTTACAGTTCCGCCAACGGGAGTATATTTACAGGCGTTGTAAAGCAAGTTTTCGACTACTTGCCGCAGCAAATCAGGGTCAGCCAATAATTCAATCCGTTGTTCCGGTGATTCGCAGGTCAGTTTGATATTTTGGGCTTCTGCAAGTGCGAGAAACAGGGTTGCTAAATTGCTGAGGAGCTCGTTGAGATTGATTAACCTGAGCGATTCCGGCGCAAGTCGCCCCTGATGACGAGCTAACAGCAGTAAATTATTCACGAGCGCTCCCATTGATTTTGCGCTATCTACAATGTTTTTTAAGGGAGGATGGTAACGTGAATCATCAGCCGCGATGAGCAACCCAAGCTGGGCATTAGTGAGAATGGCAGACAGGGGCGATCGCAACTCGTGAGAGGCATCGGCTGTAAAGCGCTGAAGCTGCTGATAGGCTTGCCGAATCGGTTGCATGGCTAGCCCACTGAGAAACCAACCTGTGAGGGCAATTAAGCCCAGTGTCAGCGGGACAGCGAGAGTTAGCACAATCTGAAGCTCAGTGAGCCTGTTTTGAGTTTCTGTCAGGGGAGTTGCAACCTGAAGATAACCGAGTACCCCAGTTCTACCTTCAACGGGCAATGTCACCTGACGCAGCCAGATTCCTTTTCCCAAAAGTGGATCGGTCGATCGAACTGTGAGATAACCAAAGGGCGTATTTAACTGCTCCGATGAAGGAGTCCCAAAAAAACGAACTAACCGCCCTGCCGCATTATACCAGCGTACATAAATCAGATCTTCTGCCAGGGGATGAGACCCACTGCCTAACAAGGGGACATGACTCAGATCGACCTGGCTCTCGTTTTTGCGAACTTCATAATGCACGCTGGCAGCCATGACTCTAGTTTTGTCATAGAGCAGTCGGTCAAGGGCCTCTAGTTTATCTTTTACCTCAATCTGATAAATCACCCCAGCAAACAGCACAAGAATGCTTCCCATTGAGAGGGTGAACCAACGAGCCAGATTGCGACGACTTTGATTAAACATGACTTGCCTTTACAATCATCACTTGAGAGGGGAAGTGAGGCGATAACCCATACCGTAAATGCTCTCAATCCAGTCTGCTGCTCCTACAGCCTGCAAGCGTTGGCGGAGTTTGCGAATTAGAACCGTGATCGCATTGCTCTCTGGTTCAGTCCCCCATTCCCACACACCTTGTTCAATTTGACTGCGAGTCAAAACCTGTCGGGGATGGCGCATAAAATACTCCAACAACTGAAACTCGCGACTGGAGAGGGAAACGGTTGCACCTTGTCGCTCAACAGTAAGAGTATCGAGGTGGAGGTGTAGATCCTCAAGGCTGAGCGTATCTCCTTGCCAAAGGGGCGATCGCCGTCTTAATGCCCGGACTCGTGCCATGAATTCAACCAAATCGATCGGTTTCACCAGGTAATCATCTGCACCTGCGTCTAACCCGGTCACTTTTTCAGGCGTGGTGTCTCTTGCGGTGATCATCAAAATCGGCGCTGTTTTCCCTGCCGATCGATATTGACGACAGAGATTTACCCCACTGATATGTGGCAACATCCAGTCCAAAATCAACAAATCATATTCTTTTTCTGATAACAGCCACTGTGCCGTCTCTCCATCTTTTACCCCATCCACGCTATGTCCTGCTTGAGACAGCACTGTTTGAAGTGGCATCAGTTGCTTTGGGTCGTCCTCCACAAGTAAGATTCTCATATTTTTCTTTGATTAGGCTTGTAAACATTGAGCTGCTGATAAAATTTACCTATTTTAAGCATGAATCTCAAAATGCCAACACTTGCTTTTTTTCTATTTGCGGCTCTAGGAGAAATCTCTGGGTGTTACGCTTTCTGGGCCTGGGTGAGACTTGAAAAGAGCATTTTGTGGGTTGTTCCAGGCATTTTAGCTTTAATCAGTTTTGCGCTTTCTCTAACTCAAGTCAATGCCTCAAACGCTGGAAGAGTATATGCTGCCTAGGTCGGTATTTACATTCTTGCATCTCTGGTTTGGTTATGGCTCATTGAAGGAGTTAAGCCAGATAAGTGGGACTTGCTGGGTGTTACAATTTCCCTGATTGGAACCGCTGTAATTTTGTTGAGCCCACATCGCTAAGCGGTGTTCTTATCCAACTGAAACATTTGACGCATCTCCCTTGAGTAGGATTTCAGCAGAGCGGTAACTCCACTAAAGTGCAAATATAGCAATCCTAAATCATTTGTGAATTTCTTACTCCCTCCCCTTGGTAAGGGGAGGGTTGGGGTGGGGTAAAAAATTTATGTGGCAGGTTACTAAACGTTGGCTAAAAGCATCAGGCGCAGAGTTTTGGTTGCCATTGCCGTTTGTGGCGATCGCGTTTTGGGTTGGCTCCAGTTTCCTAATGGCTCAAGAATTACAACAACCCCAGATCGCAAAGAATAAACTTCAGGCAGAAACCCAGCTTAAAGCAACGGTGTCTGTCAATATATTGCTGATCAACGCGGTGATTAACCGAAACCAAGGAACAACCCAGGTTGCGGTAGAAACAGCAGAACCCATTTTGAAGCGATTGGAATTAGAATTGCCAATGACTGACGCAACCCAGATAGAGACAGCGATCGCGCAAGAACTCCAGTTATCACGTCAAAATGTTCGCCAGTTAGTCCGTTACGAGATCGTTGAATAAGTTTATTGTTTCAATATTGCGATCGCTTCCAAGAAGGAATTTTAGCATGGGTTTTAGACGATCGAGCGTGCTGAAACATTTCGTCCTTTGTGGGCAATTGTGAAGACATGGCAGTGCTATTTTTACGTTACGGATGGATGGCCAGTCTATCCAATGTTCATCCCTGATGGCGATCAGATTGTGAGCAAGACTTATATGACCCGAGTGGAAGGAGAAAACATAGGTCTACGACATTATTTGGGAAGGCTTCATCGCAAGACACTTTGTTATTCTAAATCTGTAGTAATGCTAAAACATTCAGTTAGATTGTTGAGCCACTACCTCAAATTTAAGGAGGTTCCAGTCCCACAGCGATTCATATTGTAATTCAGCAACGAAAAAAAAATCTACGGGGACTATTTTTGAGGTTTTATCAGAAGCAGTCGGATTTATGCGACAAGTTTCGATTCAGGATATTCGCCGGAACCTGAATCCTGAAAATGTTACTGAGAAAAAACTGTGTCAGAAGTTTCGTTTTGTAAATTAGAAAATTATGAAAAAAGTCCGCGATTTAAACAGAAATAGAGAGAAATAGAGCGCTAGATGCCGCCAGTGCGCTCTGGCATCTAGTGGTCGATCGGAACGATGTTAATTCAGCTAATTGCTGTAGTTTAGACTAAAAAATGAGTTCAGCTAAAAGTAGCTGCCTTTTAAGATCAGGCAAGCTGTTGCTCAACAACTCAAGAAGGAGGAGATTAAACAGCTAATTTTGAAAAC
>JACJNY010000062.1 GCA_014695295.1 Microcoleus sp. FACHB-61
AAACATTGCAGCGTAGTCTTCGTCAAAAAATCAAACAGGCTTCTATGAATAATGATTATATGATGACTGTTCTCAACTCGTTTTGTCAAGCTTGATTGAGATGCTCTTACCCTAGCGCTCTGTGCCAATCAGTTATCAGCATCGTGCGAGAAATTTTCGCGCAAATTCGGCAAATAATTTTTTAAATATTTAGTTGACAAATGCGAGCAAATGGGGTATGAAATTGATTTTAGATTGAACCCACGGATGCGTCCTGTGCCTCCTCTGCGGTTTAAATAATTCAGATCCGAGCCGAAACGATATCGCCGATCGCCCGAATCTCCCCCAACATCCGCTAGCGGCGCGTATTTTCCTGTATTCCCAATGGCCTACTTGCTTATTTGCCGAGAACTCATATACTTTGTCAAGTTAAGAAAATATTTTTTTGATTCATCAGGAGCGAGAAAAAAAAATGTACATAGTACAAATTGCCTCGGAGTGCGCCCCCGTCATCAAAGCAGGAGGTTTGGGCGACGTAGTTTACGGTTTGAGTCGGGAGTTAGAGAATTCCGGCCACTGCGTCGAGGTTATTCTACCCAAGTACGACTGCATGAGGTACGACCACATTTGGGGACTTCACGAAGCCTACCGGGATCTGGCTGTGCCCTGGTACGGCGGCGAAATCCTCTGTGATGTCTTGTGCGGCTCGGTGCACGGGCAGTTGTGTTTTTTCATCGAACCTCGCTCTCAAGATAACTTTTTTAATCGCGGCTGTTATTACGGGTGCAATGACGACAATATGCGGTTTGCATTTTTCAGCAAAGCCGCTTTGGAATTTTTGCTCAGAAGCAACAAGCGTCCGGATGTGATTCACTGTCACGATTGGCAAACTGGTTTGGTTCCAGTCATGCTGTTTGAAATTTACAAATACAATTGGATGGAAAATCAGCGAGTCTGCTATACCATTCACAATTTCAAACATCAAGGCATGGGAGGTAGCGATATTTTGCAAGCAACGGGTTTGAATCGAGAGGATTATTATTTTGAGTACGATCGCCTCCGAGATAACTTTAACCCTTTTGCTATCAACTTTATGAAAGGCGGCATTGTTTACTCGAACTTTGTCACCACGGTTTCGCCGCACCACGCTTGGGAAGCTCACCTCGGCGAGTTTGGCTACGGTTTGGGCCACACTTTGCATTTGTATCAAGAGAAGTTTCGCGGGGTGCTCAACGGCATTGATTACGATGTGTGGAATCCCGAGACCGATCGCTATATTCCTCACCACTACACTAAGGAGGATTTGGCAGGAAAAGCCAAAACTAAAAAAGCTTTGCGCGATCGGCTGTTCCTGCGCGATGCTGACAAGCCTATTATTACCTTTATCGGTCGTTTGGACGACCAAAAAGGCGTTCATCTCGTCCACCACGCAATTTATTACTCTCTGAGTAAGGGAGCGCAATTTGTGCTTTTGGGTTCCGCCACCGAAGCGGGAATTAATACGCATTTCCAGCACGAGAAACAGTTTTTAAATGACAATCCAGACTGCCATTTAGAACTAGGTTTTAATGAGGAACTGTCGCACTTAATTTACGCCGGTGGGGATATGATTGTGGTTCCCAGCAATTACGAACCCTGCGGGCTGACTCAGATGATCGGGTTGAGGTACGGTACTGTTCCTGTGGTGCGGGGAGTTGGCGGTTTGGTGAATACTGTGTTCGATCGAGATTACGACACCCGCCACCTCCCGGAAGAACGCAACGGTTACGTGTTTTACCAAAGCGACTACGGCGCTTTAGAGTCGGCGCTCGATCGGGCGATCGGATTGTGGTATGACTACCATGATGAATTTGAACAACTCATGCTTCAAGGCATGAATTGTGACAATTCGTGGAAATATCCAGCTAAAGACTATGTGGAAATTTACGAGCTAATTCGACACAAATAATCAGTATGGGCGGGTTTTCCCTGAGAGATTTTATCTACCTTTAGGAATAGATAAACCTGCCCTTATCTAACCAGACATAGATAATGTTGTGAGTAAAAATGCGGGGGTGGAAAGTACGAATGTATATTGTAGGGTTTCCTTGCCTGTCGTTCCCAAGTGCGATCGCCGAAGATCGAAGTATAGAAATTAAACGGCTGGTTTTCGCCCGCCCTTACAAAAAATGAACTCACAAGTAAATCGCACAGAAGAACAAGTAACGATTCTGCAAGACGAAACAGCAGCGGCCGGGAATTCAGCCAACCCAACAGTTGAAACTCATGTATTCGCCTCAGAATTTGTAACAGAGGAAAAAGTCAGAGTGGAAGAATTTAAGATTAGCGCCGACAGTTTAATTGCTAAAGTCAAAGAACTAATTCAGCAAGGAAAACTCCGCCGCCTCGTCATCAAAAACTCCCAAGGGCGGACTTTGGCAGACCTTCCGCTGATGGCGGGATTGGTAGGCGGCGTTGCAGGATCAGTAGTCTTTCCAATTGCTGCTGTACTGGCTACAGTGGGGGCAGTTGCGGCTCATTTGACTGTAGCTGTCGAGCGCCCAGAATAGTCATTAGTCATTAAAAATCTTCTCTTCAAGTCCGCCTTCGCGGACTTTGTTTGTGTAGAAGCGATTTCAATCGCCGAATTGTCCGATCAACGCAAATTATCCGGTACTTTCGCCGCAGGTTGGTCTAAATAATTGTAAACAATCCGCGAAATCCGACGCACAAAATCTCTCACAATCGGGTCATTGTAAGGACGTTTGACAAAGATTGCCGCTAAATAACGCTTCCCATTCGGCATATCAATAATTCCCGCATCGCCAACTACAAAGCCGATATCTCCGGTTTTGTCGGCAATTACTGCTCCCGGCCCCAAGCCCGAAGGCAACAGCGTTCTAGTTGTTGTATGCCGCAGTAATTCTAAAGCCTGTTCCCGGCTCGATTCAGAAACTAATTTATCGCGAGACAGCATCGCCAGCAACTTTACCATATCCACAGAACTTGTTGTATTTGTTCCTTGAAAATCGCCGAGCCAATTGCGAATTCTCGTATCAGTTAATCCCCAACTGCGAAAACGCTCGTTGAGTTTAGCAATTCCCCCCAAACGTTCAATAATCATGTTGGTGGCTGTATTGTCGCTGATGGTAATCATTTTATCTACGGTTTCTCTGATGCTAAACCGAGTGCCATTTGGTCTGTCTTGCATAGTTCCAGAACCGCTGGCTACTAAGTCGGACTTCATAACTAATGTTTCGTCTAGGCTAACTTTGCCTGCGTCTACATCTTGATAAAAAGCAATCAGAATTGGTAGTTTGATGGTACTCGCGGCCGGAAATACTCGATCGCCCTTGATATCCAAATAGTTTCCTGTATCTAAATCCAGGAAAAACATTCCGGCGCTGAGGGATCTATACTGTTCGATCGCACTTTCGATTTGAGGCTTGATTGCGCTCATTTCGGAACCTGTTCGCATTTCCAAATCAGCCGCGTAATTTCTCGGAGTTGCTGAAGAAACAGTTAGGGGAACTTGACCGGGTTTTTGTTCTATCCGGGTAATAGCTGTTGGTTGAAAAAACTCGTTTCCTGCTATTTGCTCGGGATCTGGCAACTGAAACGACCAGCGAGTGGAAGATTCTCTAATGACTCGGACTTTTTGCGGGTCTAACTTATAACCGGGAGTTAATTGTACCACTAACCTGGTAGTTCCGGTGTCAAATTGCCCGACTCTAATCTGTTGAATAGCTGAGTTGTAACTTTGAGGAGTTTCGGGATATTCCAAGACTATTCCCGGTAAATCAATTACTAAGCGGGTGGGATTGGCGATTAGTTTGACTTCCGGCTGAACTCCTGAATCTGTTGTTAAATTGAGTTGGTTTTCGCGGGCATCGAAGTGCCAAGATGTTAGTGTATCAGCTTTTGCGGGCAGGGCGATCGACAAAAAACTAATTAAAGCAGGCAACAGCCATCGCAGTTTTGGAGTCATGTTTGAAAAGAAAGAGTTTAACGGCGGCAACGAGAAAGCGGCGGTCACACTGTTCTCAACCGCTTTCGAGGCGGAGCACATAGCATCATACAGTCAACTCTGCCCGCAGCCGTAATTTTTTTTATTTTGTTTGAAAATATTGGGTTTCCGGGACTCATATCAAATGCGGTTCGATTACCCCTTTTTATTCCAGTCTCGCGCAGGCGGACGCAAGTTTGTTTAGTCGTGAATTATCTTGGCCGAATTCTTGTTTGGTCGGCGCGACTTGTATTCGCCTTAGATGAATTAAAGTTGTGCTGCCGCCAGATTTCTAGCATCTTCGAGCGAATCGATCGCGGCTTTGAGAAACACTTTTTCTTTAGCAACAAATCGGCGATCGATCAAAGGATCGTAAGCTTCCCAATTACCGCTCACTTCGCGATCGCACCACAAAAACCAGCCGCGGTAGATTTCCCCGCTATCAATATCATCGCACAGAAGCAGCCAATCATCTCCCGTGAGAACACTCGCATCTAATGCTACCAGGTCAAGCCACGCTAATGCAGTACAAGCATCGATCGCCTCAGCATCAACCAAGTCAGATTTTGTCGCGGTAGCTGTACGTGAGTAAAGTGTAGATTTCATGATTTCTTCCTAATTAAATGAAGGGATTTGACTATTTATTGAACGGGCTAGGTACTGCAACTGGCCTAACTCCCTCTTGATTAATTTCTGTGCCATCAAAGTTTGCAGCGGCTGATGCTTCTGTTAAATTATTAAGTGTATTAATTGTGAAAATGGCAGCGGTTCCTAAAGCGGCCATTCCCAGTCGGTGTAAGATTTTGTTCATTTTGCTGCTCCTTTTCTGCTTTGTGTATCTACTCTAAAAAGTTAAGTGGTCATAAGCGGCGGAGATTGGGGAGTTAAGAAAAACTTTTTATACTCAAGTATATTCAACAGTTGAATCCGTTATCAGGACAGAGTTTGAGGAATCGATCGCCAAAAAAAACTCTCGCAGTAAAATTCCTTAAATTCCGGCTGGGTGACTATCTCCCTTAAAATCGCCTAAAATAGGAACTTAAGGCGTTAAACTTCCTAGATTCCTTTCCCTTTCACTGCAAGCGAAGTGTTCAAGTCAAAACGCGATCGCGGTCGCATTCTCACTGCCTCTGGCTTAAAGAAACTTAACGAGGCGCTCCAAGAATGGTCAGACCGACATAACATTAGAGGTACTCTGACTGAAATCGAGGCTGAGTCTGGCGTCGGTGCCGATACAGTCAGCAAAATTAAGCAGGGTAGAGAAGGTGCGGATTTGAGTAAAATTCGGCAGTTGTTCGCGGCTTTTGAGATGACTCTGGCGAATGGCGACCACCGATCGGCTAAACTTGAGGAACCGGAAAATTTAGACGAGCTGGACAATTTGCCGCCAGCGGAAGATACAGCCACCAGCAGCAGAATTGTTAAAGTATTTGTCAGTTATCGCAGCGCCGAACCCGATCGCGAGTTGGGAAAACAGTTAGAAACGGCCTTAAGCGCGATCGGTCATACAGTTTTCACAGCCGAAAATAACATTAGATTGGGAGATAATTGGTTCGATCGCATTAATTTCTTCCTCCAAGAATGCGATTATTTGCTGGTACTGTTGCCACCAACGGGAAACCAAAGCGAACTACTAACATATCAAGTTCAGCAAGCAAAAGAACTGCAAGACTCCCGCCCTGACAGAAAACCCATAATTCTCCCCATCCGCGTCGGTTTTTCCCTGAACGCCCCTTTAAATCACGACTTGCGGGGCTATCTGTACCGCATCAAACAGAGGGAATGGAAAACCACCGCCGACACTCCAATTATTATCGAAGAAGTTCTGAATTTGCTGGCAGAAAAACCCACACCAGTCACAGAAGAAACAGAACAATTAACACAAAAACAGCTATTAGAAATTAGCAGCGACGAAATACCTCTACCCGCCGCCGAACCGGAATTACCGGGAGGACAAGTCGATGTCGCTTCTCAATTTTATGTAGAACGTTCGCCCATCGAAGAACGCTGCTATCAAACTATTGTGCAGCCCAGCGCGTTAATTAGAATCAAAGCACCGAGACAAATGGGCAAAACTTCCTTGATGGCAAGAATTTTGCATCACGGAGCTCGTCAAGGCTATTGCACTGTGCCGCTAACTTTTCAGTTAGTAGATAAAGGCGTCTTTGCCAACTTAGATAAATTCTTAAAGTGGTTTTGCGCTTACGTCGGTCGCGAGTTGCACTTACCCAATCAATTAGACGATTATTGGGACGAGATTTTTGGCAGCAAAGTCAACTGCAAAGATTACTTTGAAAAATACATTTTGCCGCAAATCGACAGTCCTTTAATTTTAGGATTAGACGAGATCGATCGCGTTTTTCAATATCCCGACATTGCCGAAGACTTTTTAGGACTGCTGCGGGCGTGGCACGAAGAATCGAAGCGGCGCGACATCTGGAAAAAACTGCGATTAATTGTAGTTCACTCCACCGAAGTTTACATCCCGATGAACATCAATCAATCGCCTTTTAACGTCGGACTTCCCGTAGATTTGCCCGAATTCAACTCTCAGCAAATACAAGATTTAGCAGCGCGCCACAATTTGAATTGGTCGGATGCAGAAGTTGAAAACTTGATGGCAATTGTCGGCGGTCATCCGTATTTAGTGCGAGTTGCATTATATCACATTTCGCGATCGGATTTGGCCCTGGATGAATTAAAAGAAACTGCTGCAAGCGATGCGGGGATTTACAGCGACCACCTGCGCCGCCAATTGTGGAATTTAGAAGAATATCCAGAGTTGGCGCAGGGGATGAAAGAGATTGTAGAGGCGGACTCTCCGGTGCAATTAAAGGCGATGCAGGCGTTTAAGTTGGACAGTTTGGGCTTGGTGAAGTTGCAGGGGAACGAGTGCGTGCCGAGGTGCGAACTGTACCGGCAATATTTTCGATCGCACTTGAGCGCGATCGTGTAAAATTTGGTGCGTAAGTGCTGTAAGTAATAATCAGGTGAATGATACCCATGAACCCTATTTTTTTGATAACTTCCGATAATTGGCTAGATTGGATCGCCGTGTTTAGTTATCTAGGTTTTACTGCTTTCATTGCATGGCGCATAGTGGTCGCAAAGTAGAGATATCATGAAATTACCTTCTTCTTCTTCTTCTTTCTTACTTGGCGTATTTCGCGCCTTTGCAGTTCGTTAAATAAACGGTAAAATAAGACAATAATCAACTCGCCCATACAGTTATGCCGCCCGTCGAAAGTGTTGCAGCAATTCCGAACGATCTGATTTTGCGCTTGAGCATCGAGCAGTATCATGCGATAATTCAAGCTGGCATTCTCACGGATGATGACTCTGTAGAATTGCTGGAAGGTTGGCTGGTTTTCAAAATGCCCAAAAATCCACCGCATCGAGTCACAACTCGTCTTGTCAGAACAGCTTTAGAGAATATTTTACCCCCTGGTTGGTATGTCGATTCTCAAGAACCGATCACGCTATCCAACAGCGAACCCGAACCTGATATAGTGGTTGTTCGAGGGGATACGCGACAGTATCTCGATCGGCATCCTGGTGCTGAAGATATTGCCCTTATTATTGAAGTATCAGATACGACGCTTCAGCGCGATCGAACTGTAAAAAAACGGATTTATGCCCGCGCTGGAATTGCGATTTATTGGATTGTGAATCTTGTTGAAGGACTGGTTGAGGTGTACTCTCAACCTATTGTTGAAGTTGAGCCGTCAGATTACAGTCAAAGGCTAGATTTTGGGCGATCGGCTGTTATACCGATTATTATTGAAGGGATAGAAATTGGGGCGCTCGCTGTAGATGCTCTTTTGCCTTGATTTTGATTGAAAGCTATTTGTTATTGGTTAATTGCTCTCTCAACTTTCGCAAAATTGGAATTTGTTCCAACTGTTCCGGCCGTATACTATCCCAGTTTAACCCGATTGGACGCGGATAAGTTGTATTAGTCTCAATTACCTCCTCAGCAGTAACAATCCAATTCAGCGCCCAATCGTGAGCTTGCATTGGTAAACGGGAATCTGCGACTATTTGCAAAGGATGCACTGTTGTTACAATTGGCGTATCGATTTGTACTAACCCGAATTCTGTCAACATAGCCAATTCCAAATCGGCAAAACCTGCACCTTTCCCGGTTCTTCCACCGTTGCGCGTTACTGTTACGCAGCCGACTATTACTAAATCAATTGGCTCCATTTCTGCAAAACTTACCAATTTTCCGCAAGCGAGTGCTTTGCGGGCGATCGCAGCTTCTGCTAGTGGGATATTGCGGCTGTGCAAATCCTCAGCGGTTAACTCTACAAAGCAGCGATGATCTGTCAAGCGCGGTACAGCCATATACAAGCGTTTTCCGTCTTGCAAAGCGCGCAATCGCACGGGAATTTGCGGCGAATCAGGGTTACATTTAATGGCTTTTGCGTGTTGCCAAATAGGTAGATTTACCAGCAGTTCAGCCGCTTTTTCGGCTCCGACAAAATTGGGAATGTGACCGAAAGGCTCGCCAATAGATGCGTTGTTTTGCTTCAGCGATGACCAAATCTCTGCTCTTAATTGGTCTTTGTCGCGATGATAGCCACTCCACTCAGTATTCATAAATACAAATGGGTTTATTTGTTCATTTTATTATACAATTAAATTGGCGATCGCACTACAGATTAACTTAAGCGTGATTTACGCAGAACTTAATTATGTCGGTTGCGCAGTGCGTACCTTACGGTTATTAAGTAGGGCGTGAAACCACTTTCTATAAAAAATATTTAAAAATTTAGGTAATGAGTATAAATACAAAACCATCATACTATCAAGTCGGTGGCAGTCTCACCAATAACGCTCCCAATTATGTGAAGCGGCAAGCAGACGACGATTTATATAACGGATTGAAGGCGGGGGAATTTTGCTATGTTTTGAATTCCCGGCAAATGGGTAAATCTAGCTTGCAGGTGCGGACGATTCAGCGGCTGAGAAATGAAGGAATTGCTTGTGCGGCGATCGACATTTCGGAAATTGGCAACCGCGGCGTCACTCCCGAACAGTGGTATGCTGGTTTGCTACGCATTCTCGAAAATAACTTTAACCTGTCCGATATTGTCAACGTGCGGACTTGGTGGCGCGATCGCAATTTTTTAACTCCGGTTCAAAGATTGAGCGAATTCATCGAAACCGTACTATTACCCAACATTTCCAGTAAAATTGTCATTTTTATTGACGAAATCGACAGCATTCTCGCCCTAGATTTTCCCGCCGACGATTTTTTAGCCTTAATTCGATCGTGCTACAACAAGCGCGCCAACAATTCAGAGTTCGATCGCCTAACTTGGGCCCTTTTAGGCGTAGCATCACCGACGGATTTGTGCCGCGAGAAAAATGCCACCAGCAATACCCCTTTTAATATTGGCAAGGCGATCGAATTAACTGGTTTTGACGAAACAGAAGCTCAACCGCTAGCAGCGGGGCTGGCAGAGCTTACAGACAGCCCTCAGGAAGTTTTGAGAGAGGTGTTGTATTGGACGGGCGGGCAGCCTTTTTTGACTCAAAAGCTGTGCAAACTCCTGCTGGAAAACCCACAATTAATGCCGAATTTACCCCCCCCAGCCCCCCCTTGCCAAGGGGTGGAGGAAGATGCAGCCGCCGCTTGCCAAGGGGGGGAAAAAGATAAAATTCACCCTTCTAAAGAGTGGGTGGAGAAAGTAGTACGCTTGAAAATCGTGGAAAATTGGGAAACTCAAGATGTGCCCGAACATTTGTCCACAATTCGCGATCGGCTTTTCAAAGAAAACCAGCGGATTGTGAGGAGACTCGGATTGTATCAGCAAATTTTAGAGCAAGCTGAAATTGTCCCCGATGGCAGTGCCGAACAAATGGAATTGCGATTGAGCGGATTAATCGTTAAACACCGGGAAAAATTAACAATTTCTAATCCTATTTATGAAGCTGTATTTAACAAAGAGTTAATTGAGCAAAAATTAGAAACACTCTCGCCTTACTCAGAAGCTATCAAAGTTTGGCTAAATTCTAGCTGTGAAGATGAGTCCCAACTGTTGCGAGGAGGTGATTTGCAGTCAGCATTAGTTTGGGCGGCAGGAAAAAGTTTGAGAAACGAAGATTTTCAGTTTTTGACTGCCAGCCAAAAAGTTATTTTGAGCGACCAAAATCAATTGCTGCGTTCAGCTACACTAGAAACCAAAAAAGCTGTGTGTGATGCCGAAAAAGCTTGGATAGAAGCTGACTCGGCCAAGCAAAAAGCCAAACAGTGGATCGGCATCGGTTCTGCGGTACTGGCAGCATCGTTAGTGGGGGCGATCGGCTTTTCAACTCTCGCTTACCAGCGGTTTAAACTAGCACAAGCAAGTATTGAAATCGAACAAAATGGCAGCGATGCTTTACTGTTGGCGGTATCTCAAAAGACAGAAAACAGCGAAGCTTTATCAGAAGCTTTACTAAGGGCGATCGCATCGGGAAAAAAATTAAAAACCTTGGTTGAAAACAAACACAAGCTGGAACAATATCCTGCAACTAGACCGCTGTTAGCCTTACAAATAATTCTCGACAAGATTAGCGAACAACAGCAAATAAAAGCATCATTAGTTCCGCAAACAAAGATAAATTGGCAAGCTCATAGAGGTGCAGTTACCAGCGTCTGTTTTAGCCCAGACAGGCAAATTTTTGCAACTGCAGGAATAGACGATAAAGTTCGGATTTGGAACTTTTCCGGGCAAAAAATTGCTGAATGGAAAGCTTTGCAGGAGTCAGTTAATATGGTGAATTTTAGTCCGAACGGTAAATTTTTAGCGACAGCCGGAAGGGACAGCACAGTTAAATTATGGAATTTATCAGGTAAAAATATTTCTCAATTGAAAGGAATTAAAGGCTCTGTTACCAGCGTCAGTTTTAGTCCCGAAGGAAAGCTCTTAGCGGCGGCAGGAATAGACAGCAATGCTGTAATTTGGAAATTGTCAAAACAGCCAGAATTACTATCGCCTAGCGTAGCAATACCGGGTCACAACGGCTTAGTAAGAAGCGTAAATTTTAGCCCAAAAGGCGATTTTTTAACGACTTTAGATGGCAAATCTACAGTGCGAATTTGGAATTTGTCGGGAAAGCTGAAAAAAATACTGCCCCTTCAGGCAATTGGGATCAGTTTCAGTCCTGCTCAACACCAGTATCGCTTTGCTACAGTAACATTGAATGGCAAAGTCGGGCTGTGGAATCTGTCAGAAAAAGAATTAGTTAATGAATTTCAAACCTTGCATTTTGATGCGAAATCAATTAGTTTTAGTCCCGACGGAGAACGGCTTGCTACAGTGGGAATTGACAAAACAGTGCGGCTGTGGAATTTAGCGGGGCGGCAGGTTGCTCAATTTGAGTTTGAGGAGAATGTTGTTAGTGTCAGTTGGAGTCGAGACGGAAAGCAAATTGCTGTAGCTGGAAGCAACGGCACTGTCTGGCTGAGGCAGGTTGAAGGGTTAGAAGAATTGCTGGAGCAAAGCTGTAATTTTTTCACCAGTCAACCGAAGTATTTTAGGAGAGTTTCAACTCTCTGCAAGTAGGGCGAGATCCTTACTTTAGCAAGTAGATACACCGCATTGCTGTGTCCTGTCAATAACCTGCAAGTAGGACACGGCAATGCGGTGTCCTTACCCGTAGCTAATGACTTATGACTATCAATTTACCTTAACAGGCGCAATACTTACATTAGGATTTTTGACTCTTCTTAAGAGTTCTTGTCGGGCTAGTTCTGCATTTTGCCCTTTGGGTACTTGATATAATAATCTACAGGAACCGTCTTGAGGATTAGCTGCACAAATAATTAGTTGACCGGTGGGGGATGCACCTGCTGTGACAATATTCTCCCAGCTTCCTTGCGGTTGCGAGTTGTTGAGAATTCCCGAGACTCGGGTGCACCGAGTAATCGCGTCTTCTCCCGATTCATTGAAATAGTTATCAGCTAGCCACAGAATAACGGGGATATTTTTGCCTTGTTGCACAGCAATTGTAGCTGGGTGGCCGCCTGCAGCGCCGCAAAAGAATGAAGGCGTTTGGGCAAAGGCGGGACTGCTTGCTAAAATCGGAGCAACAAGGGCAATAATGGACGCGCTAAATGCTGACTTTAAGAGCCGAAATTCCATGAGCAGTAATAAGCTTTTTCATTTAAGGTTACTAATACTGTAAAAAGTTAGACTGTTTTTTGCCGGGAAGATTAGGCATTTAGGGAAAAAAATAAAATTTATTCTGCAAATTTTTGCCGATCGCACACACTGGCCTCATCTAGGCCAAAACTCAGGGAAAAATGCTAGCTGACAAACACCGACGGCAGAAAATAGGTGCAGCCACAGGGGGCGCAGGCGCGAAGGTATAGGGTAAAAGTGCGGTTTTTCACCATTTTTTGTTGAGCCTTCCCCTTCCTGAACCTGCCCCACCTAAACTGGAACCTGTGTTAACATCGTGAAAAATATTCTCTTTAATAATCAACAATGGGCAATGTTCTGGTGCTGAACGCCTCCTACGAACCCCTTAACATCACCAATTGGCGAAGGGCGGTAGTTTTGTTGCTGAAAGGAAAAGCAGAACAGGTAGAACACAACGGGAAATTTATTGCGCCAAATTTCCCGCTACCAACTGTGATCCGACTCAGGCATTACGTCCGAGTTCCCTATAAGGATATTCCGCTTACGCGCCGGAACATCTTGCACCGGGACGCGCACTCTTGTCAATACTGCGGTTATACCGGGGACGACTTGACGCTGGATCACGTGATTCCCCGATCGCGCGGAGGAGGCGACACTTGGGAAAACCTCGCTACGGCGTGCGTGCGCTGCAATGTCAATAAAGGCAGCCGCACGCCAAAAGAAGCGGGAATGCCGCTGCGCTACCCGCCGAGGAAACCTCACAGCGGTCTTTATTTTGAAGTGACTAAACACGTTAAGAGCGGTATGCACAAAGAATGGCAAAAATATGTAATAGGCCTTTAAAACCCCTGTCAGCGCAAGCGCGGGGGTTTTTTGCAAGTTCTGAGTTCTGAGATTGCTTCGTTCCTCGCAACGTACATTCTCTGCATGAGTTAAAAAATTAAAGATAGAATTTACCCTCTTAAATCCGGTTTCTAGTAAGAAGTATGGGCTTTGACAACAAGGCATCTACAAAGAAACCGGGTTTAAGAGCGAATGTCGCGCAAATCCTGAAATAGTTAAATTGTTAATTTTTAATGATGAAAGACCACAGCCCTACCAATTCCGATGGAACATCTGGCAACCGCAAAGTTGAGTTTGATTCCAGCAGCGAGGTTGTACCCGCAGTGAGTGCGCCTGGGAAACGGCGCAGCAAAGCCGAAGTTGCTTCCGAAGAGAATCGCGGCCGTCTCCGCGAGGAATTGCACGATCGCAAAGTCGAGCAATTGCGCCAAATGTTCGATCGCCACAAAGGCACTCGCCAGTTAATCCTGCTGCAAGATTTTCCAGACCCCGACGCACTTTCAAGCGCTTGGACGTACAAATTAATCGCCGAACAATACGATATCCAATGCGAGATTATCTACGCCGGCGCCCTCAGCCACCAAGAAAATATTGCCTTAGTTAAATTGACAGGGTTGCCGTTGCAGCGGTGGACGCTGGAAACAGTAAAAACTAAGGATTTGTCGGTGTTTCAGGGCTGCGTTTTCATCGACAACCAAGGGACGACTTGTAGCTTAACCGAGTTTATTTTAGCGGCTGGAGTTCCGCTCGTCTCCGTCATCGATCATCACAATTTGCAGGGGGAAATTAAGGCAGAATTTATCGATTTGCGCCCTCAAATCCGCGCTACAGCCACGATTTTTGCCGAGTATTTACAGGCTGGACTGTTAGCTCTCGACGCCAGCGTCAGTCTGCACATCAAGTGCGCTACAGCTTTGATGCACGGTTTGCGATCGGATACGATCGCCCTCAGACAAGCTCAGGAGGAGGACTTTTTAGCTGCGGCTTATTTGAGCCGGTTTTACGACCCCCAGTTGCTGAATGCGGTATTGCAGTCGTCTCGTTCTAAGTGGGTGATGGACGCGATCGAGCGATCGCTCAAACACCGCACCGTCCAGAACAATTTTTCGATTGCCGGCATCGGCTACCTCCGCTATGACGATCGGGATTCTATTCCCCAAGCCGCAGACTTTTTAGTAACAGAAGAGAACGTACACACAGCAGTTGTCTACGCAATTGTTCACGACAAAGACGAAGAAATTGAAGTAGTAATTGGCTCGCTGCGAACTAATAAACTTACTCTCGACCCCGACGAATTTATTAAAGAAGCCTTCGGTCAAGATGCTCAAGGACGCTTTTTTGGCGGCGGTAGAAGTCAAGCAGGAGGTTTTGAAATTCCGGTGGGATTTCTTTCCGCCGGAAATGAGAGCAGCGATTATGCAAGGCTGAAATGGGAAGTATTCGATGCTCAGATCAAGCACAAGTTGCTGAAATTAATTAGTCCTAAAGACAATCCTGTTTACGATCATTAACTCTGGAGTTTGTAGGTGCAGTCTTTCTTCTAGCAAGAGCCTATGAAGAACAGGCTTTCCGGCCTGTTCCACAAAGAGTGAGTTTTCTTCTGGGGTGGGCCCCAAAGCCCGCCCCTCCAAGACTTATTGAGAATGCTGCCAGATGTGAGTTGGAACGAAGTAAGGAGGTTAAAAAAATCGGTTGATCCGTCCAGAACAAACTCTAATAAATTTTATCCCCATTTCCCAAAAATACACACAAAAGAAACCATTTTTTAACTCTTGTCAAGGATGCAACTAAGTATTTTGGTAAAAAAACCCTGTTTCTGAGCCAACTTAGTTTTATCGAGTTTACTAAACTCCATAACATTATTCTTTAATTGTAATAGTGATACAGGGTTAATTATTTTTAATTTTTCATATAAATTGGCTAAATAAATCACAACTTTTTCTAGTTTTTGGCTGAAATTTTCGATCAGCTTTTAGACAAAAGCGCCGTAAAATAAGCCAAATAGAGAGAGAACAACATAAATTCTTGGCTAACTCACATAAAAAATAAAATGGTAGCATTTCATAAAATTTTTTATACAAACATAAAGTGTTGGTTTCGCTCCTCAACCAAACAAGCAGTTGCTAGGGCTTAAAACAAATTATTATATTTTTTTGTGGCAGGCTAGAATAGTAAAAAAATGTTTAACAAAAAAAGGAACACGGAGATGTCTACAAACCAGACTTTCTCTTGGTCGTTAGAGAAACTTCTAGAAAAAATTTTAGAAATAGCACTTCAAATCAACGAGGTCAGTGATCGGGAGACAATTTTGCAATGTGCGGTAGAAGAAACCAGGGTGCTGCTGCAAACCGATCGCGTGATTATTTATCGCTTCATACCAAAGGGAAATAGTGTAGTATTTGCTGAATCCGTTGATCCCCAATGGCCGCGAATCCTAGGAAAACAGATTTATGATCCTTGCTGTGAAGCTACCTGGGTAGAGCGTTACAGCCAGGGACAAACGAGCAGCATTTCTGATATTCACAGCGGTTCTCTTCAAGCTTGTGATGTCGAATTGCTCGATCGCATCCAGGTTCGGGCAAATTTAGTTGTGCCAATCTTGCTAGATGGCAAACAGCAGCAATCTCGGAACCTTTGGGGACTGTTGATTGCTCATCAATGCCAAAGTCCGCGTCAGTGGGAACCTCTCGACGTTCAGATCGTGCAACACGTTGCATTGCAGCTTGGGTTGAGGATGCGGCACCTGGAATCTCACCGCCCGGTGCTGCCGCCAAATCAACCGCCGGAAGTCGAAACAGAACCGAATCCAACTGCGATTAATACAGAAAGCGCGCCAAAAGTTAATCATCAAAATTGCCTGCAACCAGAGTTTGCGTGTTCCCTGAACGGGGGATATAACCGATCGCAAGCAAGCAGAAGCAGCATTGCAACAGCGGTTGCTGAGTCGATGCGTCAGGCAATCCGACATTTGGCAATCCCTCACGAGCAATCTGATGTGAGATCGATCGTGACCGTTAGCATAGGAATTGCGACTGTGATTCCCTCCTTGGGAACCTCACCGGATGAACTCGTTGCCCTCGCCGATCGAGCATTGTACTATGCGAAACGACAAGGGCGCGATCGCTACAGAAGCGCGAACCAGATGACGGCGCCAGAGGTGAATCCAGTTGTAGAATAGGCAAAAGGTAGGTATATCCTAGACCGCTCCTAGAAAACCGGGATAAAATGCCTGGAAGTATTGATATATGCTTATTTACCTGATCCGCCACGGTATCGCAGCCGCACCCGAAGAATACGATACAGACTCAGAACGCCCGCTGACTAAAGAGGGCGAGCGTAAAACTCGGAAAATCGCCCAGCGGCTGTACGAACTCGAAATCCAGTTTGACCTGATTCTCAGCAGTCCCCTACTGCGGGCTCAGCAAACCGCCCAAATCCTGCAAACAGTCGGTCTGAGTTCCAAAATAGAAGAATCCGCTGCCCTCGCACCTTCTGGAGACATCGGGAAATGGCTGGAGTGGTACAAACAGTGGCAGGAAATAGGTAGCCGCAGCTTTGCCCTGGTGGGCCACCAACCAGACTTAGGCTACTGGGCAGAAACTTTGGTTTGGGCTCGATCGCAAGATGCCCTCATTCTCAAAAAAGCAGGTATCATCGGCTTAATCCTCCCGGAAACCGGCTCCCCAGTGGGCCGCAGCCAAATGTTTTGGTTAACTCCGCCCAAGTTTTTGCTGCACTAGAAACAGCGAACCGCCCCGACATTAACAGGACGCGCCAGCCCTCTTAAACCGGCATTCTCGGACGCGGTGCGATCGGGTTCTCTGTTGAAAAACCCGGTTTCTGAACCGCAATTAAATGATTATTTGTCAAGACTGTGACACTATCTTGGTTTCTGGTAATGTACTTTTAGTAGATTGAACTCACACAAAACGGTATCGCAATGGTCGTCGGCGAATTCAAACCAGGTTTAGAAGGTGTTCCCGCCACCTTGTCCAGCATTAGCTACGTCGATGGACAAAAAGGGTTGCTGGAATATCGCGGGATTAGCATCGAGGAACTGGCAGTCAAAAGTTCCTTTCTGGAAACTTCATATTTATTAATCTGGGGGGTACTTCCGACAAAGGAAGAACTAGAAGCTTTCGAGCATGAAATTCGCTATCACCGCCGGATCAAATATCGCATCCGGGACATGATGAAATGCTTTCCTGAAAGAGGACATCCAATGGACGCCCTGCAAGCTTCAGCGGCCGCCCTGGGCTTGTTCTACTCCCGCAGAGCTCTGGCTAACCCAGCATACATTAGAGAAGCTGTAGTGCGGCTGCTAGCTAAGATTCCCACAATGGTAGCAGCGTTCCAGCAAATGCGACGGGGAAATGACCCGGTGCGGCCGAGGGATGACTTGGACTACTCGGCTAACTTTCTTTATATGCTCAACGAGCAAGAACCAGATCCGCTGTTAGCTAGCATTTTTGACACTTGTCTGACTCTCCACGCTGAACATACAATTAATGCCTCTACATTTTCGGCAATGGTAACAGCTTCGACGCTGACAGACCCTTACGGAGTGATTGCTTCAGCAGTTGGCACTTTGGCGGGGCCGCTGCACGGGGGAGCTAATGAAGAAGTGATTGATATGTTGGAGCAAATTGGTTCGGTAGAAAATGTGCGGGCTTTTGTCGAGAAGAGCGTTGCAAATAAGGACAAAATCATGGGCTTCGGTCACCGAGTTTACAAGGTGAAAGATCCGAGAGCAACTATTCTTCAGAGGTTAGCGGAACAGTTGTTTGAGAACTTCGGCCACGACGAATATTACGACATTGCTGTCGAGTTGGAAGAGGTGATTGGGGAGAAATTGGGCCACAAAGGAATTTATGCAAATGTAGATTTCTATTCTGGTCTGGTTTATCGAAAAATGGGAATTCCGATCGACTTATTTACACCGGTTTTTGCGATCGCCCGCGTTGCTGGCTGGTTGGCCCACTGGAAGGAACAGCTAGAGGCAAACCGCATTTACCGCCCGACTCAAATATATACGGGGACTCACGGTGCTCCTTATATTGCGATCGAGGACAGGTCCCCATCCTATAGCACAATTATCAACCCAGATATTTAGATGGCGAGAGGAATTGTTTTGCTTTCGTGAAGTGTTGAATTAAAAATTGCTTTCGCGTTGCGAGTCAGGAAGCAATCTGTGTCTGCCAAAAGCTGCCGTGCTGGGTTGCACCCCTCTTGTATGTTGTGCTGTTTGTTGGCAACAATAGTAAGAAGTGACGATTTTCAGGAACTCCGGTCCTCAGGCTTGCGGGTCTGAGGTTTTTTATTGCAATATTACGAATATATTTCGGTAGGTTGCTGCGCGCGCACCCTACTTGTATTTACGCTTCGCTTGTATAGTATTAGGTACAAAGTGAAGATGCGCGATCGCATTTAAATACCTCCCGCTTTTAGTCGTCAGAACATCTATGTCTTACAGCAACAGCGAAATTGAGGGCAAGTCTTTCTATCAATCCGAACCATTGATCGCCCGCTTGAGAGGGATTATCCGAGATTACCCCGAAGGCGTTGGCATTATTAAAGAGTTGATCCAAAATGCTGACGACGCTAAAGCAACGCGGGTAGAAATTACTCTTGATTGGCGCCACCATCCGGTCAAACAATTGCCTGACGATCGTATGGTACTGCTAATGGGGCCGGCGATGTTAGTCTACAACGATCGCGTGTTTGCAGATAAAGATTTTGAGAGCATTCGCAGTCTGGGACAAAGCGAAAAAGCGCGAGATTTGCAGAAAACGGGTAGATTTGGTGTAGGGTTTAATGCAATATATCACGTTACAGATTATCCGAGTTTCGTATCGCGCGATCGCATCATCTTTTTTGACCCTCACGGTGCAGCTATTCCCGGCACTTCCCGACAAGAACCCGGGCGCGAGTGGAATTTAGCAGACGCTAAATGGTACGAACAATATCCCGATTTTATGCAAGTCTACGCCGCGGGAGGATTGCCATTAGGAGATACAAATTTTCAAGGCACTTTGTTTCGCTTGCCTTTTAGAACCGCAGAACACGCTAAAAATAGCGAAATTCGCAAACAAGCTTTTACCGAATCCAACGTCAAGGAACTACTAGACGAACTGATTAATTCAGGTGAAGAACTGCTGCTATTTCTGAAATCTGTTCAGGAAATTAGAGTTTACGAAATTCCCGCCAACAGTCAAGAAACTAGGCAAGAAATTCTGGCGATAGTTACCCAAAACCAGCAAGAAGTACGAGAAGCGCGGCAACAACTCCTTGATGCAATTCCCAAGACACCAGACAAATTGCTGGAATTGTGCCACAAAAATCCAGCAGGTTTAATATCAGTTTCTTACCGCCAAGAGATAGAAACGATTAGCGGGAATCGGAATACCAAATCAACTTGGAGAACAGTAAGTTTAATTCGCACAGATGAAGGCGGCGAGTTGGCAAAAGTCATAGAAGCAATGTACGAAAGCCAAGAAAAAGTCTTGCCTTGGGCGGGCGCTGCTGCTAGGATTAATGCTGTTAGTACCGAGGGGAATCCTCAACCTGTGGGCGGGAAAGTTTACTGTTTTTTGCCACTTCCCCTGGAAACAGGACTGCCCGTTCATATCAACGGTTTTTTTAATTTAAATAGTTCGCGGGACAACCTCAGCAGCGACAGCGGACAAACTGGAAAAGATAGACCGAGATCTATTTGGAACCAACTACTCGCGCAGCACGTTTTGTCCCACGCTTATGCTAACTTAATTGTTGATTTAGTGCAAGATATTGGCAGGTATCAGACAGAGGAATTTTATAAATTTTGGCCTGTTAGCAAAATTACTGTCAGTAAAGTTCTAGAAGAACTGCACCGCTTTGTAATCGAGTTATTATATCATAAAAAAGTTGTGCGATCCGCTGTAGAACACGCTGTAACAGAACGTCTATCCAGCAGCGTGGTAGTGATGTCGCAAACAAGATGGGTGACGCCTCCGACAGTCAGAAATCTACCTTCTAAAAAGTTGTGGGACAAATTATTAGAACCGCTGCGCGCCGACAATATCGACATTCCCGAACCGCCATTGCCAGAGTCAATTTTGGTGGCTTTCAAAGATTCAGGTTTGCCCTTGCAAACATTCACTGCGGCGAACTTGCGAAAGCACTTAACCGAAAATAAACAGCTTGGTGTGCCTTTGCAAAATGCACCGAAACCCAGCTTGCAAAATAGACAGTGGATTGCGAATATGCTGCGTTATTGCATCAGCGACAATCACCGAGATTTGCGCGGTTTGCCGTTAGCCCTTCTCGCTAATAATACTTTACAAGTATTTGGTTACAACCCGATAGGAACTGTTTACATTTCAGAGGATACAGCAAGGCAGATATTTGCCAATCATTTAGAATGGTTTTTGCACCGAGATTTAACCAATGTATTGCCTCCACATAACATGATTGGCGTTTCAGAGATGAAGGCTGCAGAAGTAGCGAGGAAATTGGTTCACGTAATTGGTTCAACGCAGTCAGAATGTGATTGGCAAGCTGATGCACCCCATCCACCCAATGCAGAGTGGTTGACTCTCGTATACAGGTATTTTTTCAATATATCGCTTAGATATCTGTCGCAAGAAACAGTCGATGAATTGAAGAAAGTTCCGCTGGTTCCGGGAAATGATAATAAGCTTTACAAAGGAGGAAAACTTGACACTCCTTTGTTGTGCGGCGATAATATTGCAGGGGAAATGATCGAAGCTGTACAGTATTTTGGGGTGACGCTCGTCAAAGCAACGGTAAAACTTGAAAGTGCGATCGCACAATTTGCCCAACGACACAAAAATCAGTTAATTTCGTTTGTCGTTGGCCCAGATGTCCTAGATACAGTATCTTCGCGCTACGCCCGAGGTTTGCCACCCTACCACCAAAAGCACTATACATCTCTTCTAAACTTCCTGGCCAATTCAGAGCCAACAAATTACAACCAAGATAGCCTCAAGAAGCTGCGTCAACTTCCCATTTACCCCACAACTTCCAACGAAATAGTTTCCCTCAACGATGAAAATGTCTACCTTCCTGGCGGCGGATACGAACCGCCAGAAATTGCAGGTACGTTGAGGCTTTTACGCCTAGAACAAAACCGGGAATGGCTGCGGCTATTCCAATTTTTGCAAGTTCCGGTACTGAATCGCGCTAGACTAATTCGCGAGTGCTTGTTGCCTGAGTATGCGTCGTTTGCCCCGGAAGAACAATTAATGGCGCTGGCGTGGATTCGAGATCATCTGAGTGAAGCTTGCAAAGAACTAGAAAAGGGAGGAGAGGATGCTTCCTCATTCAAGGAAGAGCTTAAAAAGGCGCGTTTGGTACGCTGTAGCGATCGCAGATTACGATCTGCCGAATTAGTTTACACTCCTGAAAATCAAGTAATCCGCAACATTCTCGGAAATTTAGCAGCTATTCCAGACATGGAATTTTACTCGCAGGACGATCTACTCTGGCTCGATTTTTTCGAGGGTTTGGGTATGCGAAGAACATTGAGCGCAGATGACATTGTAGCTTGTGTTGACCATCTAATTCAAACCGCAAATCGTTCAGGCGCAGGTGCAGTAACCGATGCTTCCATTGCTGTTTTTAACTACATCGTTGATAATGACAATTGGGATGAACTAAAATATACCAAAATTGCCAATACCAACAAAACACTACCTGAAACACTCGCAGATAAACCTTGGCTTCCTGTCGAGCAAAATCCTCAGAATTTAAGCCAATATCCCGCCGCTGCGATACCTGAACCGAGGCTGTATCGTGCTAAAGATGTCTGTTTCATTCAAGATGTTCGCTTAGTTGCTAGCCAAAAATTCTTATTTGCACGCCCTCAGCGCGACTTGCTGAAGCCCGAAATAAGAACTGCACTTGGTTTTCAGCCTGTAGATACCACTACAGTTATCGACCACTTTGATACACTAATCAAAACTTGGGAAAATGACAGTTGAAATCACGACATCCGACGATATAAACGCACAGTTACAATCAGTAAAGGCAATTTACAAGTATCTCGATGATACTTTCATAAAAGGCAGTATTTCCAGCGAACAACGCCAGCAAATTCAAGAGCGTTTTGCTCACCGTCAATGTCTGTGGGATGAGTCTAGAGGTAAGTTTTGGCGGCCCAAATACGCTTTTTTGGATGACGTGCCTTTTTTTGGCAACCGCCGCACAACTATAGCGGTTTCTAATCCATTTTCCGAAGTTTATCAGCTTTTAGGGCAAAGGATATCGCCCGTTGTGCAAGATTACCTAGATTTTCTGGAAGAATTAGCAGCAGAGTACAGCAACACACCTTTAAACGCAGCAGATGAAAACTCTGCGATCGAGGTCATCGGCCGCCTAGAATCTCAACAGTCATTAGAAGGCTGCACAGTTAAAAACCCACCGATTCTTACTGCTAGCATCACACTTGCTCCCGCCTGTCAAGTTCTCATCTCCGACGCACCTTGGCGCAAAGATTACATTGATCCCAACCGCATACTGCACCCGCAAATCTCTCCAAAATTTGCCACATCTGCGGGAAGTCTTTCTTTATTAAAAGATGTGATAGAACGTCCGACAACGGTCAAAAATGCTCTAAATACTAAAAGTAATGATTGGTGTCTAGAATGGCAAAATACGCTTAATTCCCCAGAATTTATATCTGGTTTAAAGCGGTTAATTTTCCACGAGCGCGACTCTGAACCCATACTAGATATCATCTGGATTGAAAAAGCTAAAGTTTTGCCAGCTAGTCAAATTTATGTAGATTTATTGTGGAAAGGTGAAACCAAAATCGCGTCATCTATACCGGGAACTCAATATTTTGAGGAGTTTAATAAAATATTTCATATTATCAGTAGCAGTAGCAGATATATTATGCTCTGCTATTTAGCAGAGTGTATTAACGCTCGACTCGGGGAATATGCAGTGCAAAATCTGCTGCCGCTAGCTAGCATTCTGGATGCTGAGCCGAGCAATATTAATGCTTTGCTAAATGAGTTGCGAATTAGGTCTTTACCGGGCGATTTGTCTTCCGTCACCGCAGCTAATTTAGAAATTACATTTCCTGCAAAAGAAAGCGGCGAGCGAAAGGGCGATAACTCAATTTATTGGGGCGCATTTTGAGCGAAGATAATGAGCATTATTATCGGCTCTGTAAGGTGCGAATTGCGCACCCTACCAGCCTCTATTCTTCAGTCCGCGCAGGCGGACTTCGTTTGTATAGACGCGGTTTCAACCGCCGAATCTAAACAGATTGAGTTACATGATGGCGGCTAGTCAATTTATCCAATTGATTCACCAACAAACTCAGGAACAATCCCACATCGGTAACAACTCCAGTAGACTCGATCGAACCCCGATCGCTCAATTTCGTCACCACCGCCGGATTAATGTCCACACAGACCATCTTCACACCCGCCGGCGTCATATTTCCCACACCAATTGAGTGCAGCATAGACGACAGCATTAACACCATATCCGCACCGCGCAGCAGTTCGGTATATTCTTCTTGAGCCTTAACTAAATCCATTTGGGTGTCGGGAAGCGGCCCGTCATCGCGGATCGAACCGGCAAGAGAAAAGGGTATATTGTTCTTCACGCACTCGTACATCACACCGTTAGTAACCAAGCCTGCTTCAACAGCTTTTGCAATACTCCCGTAACGCCGCACAGTGTTAATTATTTTCAAGTGATGTCGGTGTCCGCCGCGCACAGCAACACCGCGTTTCATGTCAACCCCTAAAGAGGTTCCCATATTCGATTGTTCCATGTCGTGAACCGCGATCGCATTTCCACCTAACAGCGCTTGCACGTAACCTTCGCGAATCAAATGCGCTAAATGTTCGCCACCGCCGGTGTGGATAACAACAGGCCCCGCCGTAACTACAACTTTGCCACCGCGATCGCGAATTTGGCGCAATTCCCACGCTACTTGTTCCACCACCAATTCTACGCGGCGCTCGCTAGAAACGCTGCCGGACATAAAGCTGAATTCTTGAGAATTTCGCTGTTCCCGCGATTCTGTTTTGCGGATGGTGCGGATGCCTACCACATCAACAACGACTTTTTCTCCTACTTTTAAATCGCGCAATAATTTGCATTTAGCCACTGGGCCTTCTGCCGTGTCTGTAATAGCTACTGCTCCATCCATCCGCTGATTTTGTACCTTCACCCACTGGTTATTTACCCGCACTTCCGTGGGATAAATCGTACTCACATAAAAGTCGTCGGGGCCGACGCCATCTTGCACTACTGGTTCTAAAATAGCGTCGCAAATCTCTTGCGGCGGGGGCACTGCACCCAAGTCAATCAGCAGTCCCATGATTTCTTCCATCACATCGTGGGAAGGAGCCGAAACTTTAACGTCCGCAGATGATGTGCTTTGCCGCTGCTCTCCTAAATTGAAATTGAGCACTTGGAAACTGCCGCCGTTTTCGATAATTAAGTCTAAAGCGCGACTGATTAAACCCGCATCGAGGAGGTGGCCGTCCATGCGAATTGTGCGGCTTTCTACCATCACGTTTGCCGATCGATCTTCTTGCACCGGTTCCGTTACCCGCAGCGTCAAACACTTACAGGCGCCGCCCGCTTTCAGAAATTCGGTCATCGGCGTTTCAATTACTTGAAAACCGGCCTGAGTAATGCGCGTTTTCAAGGCTTCGCTAACCTTGTTCATTACCACAACTTTGTCAATATTGACTGCATTGCAGGCAAAATTGGCGGCATCGGCTTCTTCAATGGCAATGCGTTTTTCCGGCGCAACTCGCATTTCAATTAAGCGGTTGGAATACGAGTCAAATGCTGCTGGATAGTAGAGCAAATAGCCACCTGTCAGGGGACAAAAACAGGTGTCTAGGTGATAGAAACGTTCGTCTACTAAACGCAGCGAAAGCACTTCAATGTTGAGCCATTTTGCTAGTAACGGGTGCGAGTCGAGTTCGGAACGGAATCCGTATCCGGCCCACAACCAGCGTCCTTCGCGATCGAGCAAAGCATCGCCAGCGCCCTCAAACGGCAAGTCTTTCGGGAGTTCGTGCACGGTGAAACCTTTGCTTTCAAACCATGCTTTGAAATAGGGTTCTTCGCCTTGGCGTTCTTTGTGATAGAAACGGCTGAGGACGAAGGTATTGCCTAAAAGTAAGCCTGCGTTGGCGGTGAAAACCATATCCGGCCAGCCTTTTTCGGGCGGTACGAGGTCTACAACGGCGTTGTCTTTGAGGACGTGGTAAAGTTTTTCCCACTGTTCGACGGCGCGATCGCGCGATGATTTGTGGACATTTCCCTCCATCCACGGATTAATCACGTAGTCTACATCGTAGTGGTCGGGAGCGCACATGAGGAAGCGAATTGAGTCAGTCATAATTCAGTAAAAATGTGGTAGAAGCTACAGCAGACGTATGTTGACAGAGTTTGTATAAGAGCAACTGTAATATCCACTACTAATTGTAGCAGCGGAACGTCTGGAGCCTTAAAAGGGTAACTTTTTATTATATCACGCTTAGGATGAAATTACACTAAATCACAGACCGTTCGCAGGAAATACGGGAGAAAATTTCAGGTTATGACGCACCCTACAATAGGTTCAGATAGACGATTAATATGATCTCCGTTGAATTGCCCCCAATCTGAAGGTAAGGGCCGGTTTAAGCTCGTCTCTAGCTTATATTATAGATTGTTGGTGAACCCGCCCCTACAAGAATTATGGTTAATTTACGGGACATGATATAACAGCTTATCCTAACTTTTAACTTTCAACTTTTGCGAAATCGGCAGTTCGATCGCAAATTCAGTTCCCCGGCCAAATTCTGAATGACACTCCAACTTACCGCCGTGGGTATCTTTCACAATTTGGTAACTAATTGACAACCCCAAACCAGGACCCCTTCCCACAGGTTTTGTAGTAAAAAACGGGTCAAAAATCCTTGACTGAACTTCGGGACGGATACCGGGTCCGCTGTCAGAAATCCGCACACACACTTGATTTTCTCTGCTGACTTCCGTAGTAATGCGAATCTGGTTAACTTTGCAAGTACAGTTTGCTGATGACTCTTCCACAGCGTCGATCGCATTCGACAGTAAATTCATAAATACCTGGTTTAATTGAGCCGGATAACACTCGACTTTTGGCAGTTTGCCATAATTTTTAATAACTTGAATTTCCCCACGTTTTACCTGTGACTGCAATCGGTGCTGCAAAAGCACCAAAGTGCTCTCTATCCCTTCATGAATGTCTATTACTTTGCGAGCTGTTTCGTCGAGTCTCGAAAAGTTTCGCAAAGACAGCACTATCTGCTTAATTCGGTTAGCACCTTCTTCCATTGAAGCCAGAATTTTCGGAAAATCCTCAGCGATAAAATCTACTTCGATCTCTGCCAATTCTTCGTCAATTTCGGCAACTGGCTGGGGATAGTGTTGCTGGTAGAAATAGATCAATTTTACCAAATCGCGAGCGTACTGTGCGGCGGGAAGAATATTGCCGTAGATGAAGTTGACGGGGTTATTAATTTCGTGGGCCACTCCCGCTACCATTTGCCCGATACTTGACATTTTCTCGGCTTGAATGAGCTGGGATTGAGCCTTTTTTAAGTCTTCCAAAGTTTGTTCTAACTGTTGCGCTTTTTCTCGTTCTCGCTGTTCGCTAAATTGCAAATCTGCTTCGGCTTGTTTGCGATCGCTAATATCGATATGCGTGCCCGTCATCCGCAAAGGATTTCCCGAAGCGTCGCGTTCCATCACCTTCGCTTGAGCGAAAATCCACTTCCACTCGCCGGATTTTGTCAGCATCCGAAATTCTTTTTCGTAAGTTAGCTCTTTGCCATCTAAGTGAGCATTTATCGCTGCTGTAACCGAGCCAAAATCCTCTGGATGTAGCAGTTTCTCCCACGATGCGGAACTATTTTCTACCTCCTCTGCTTCATATCCCAGCATCGTTTTCCACCGCGAATTAAAATAGACTTCTCCCGTGGCAAGATTCCAATCCCACAATCCCATCGCACTGCCTTCAAATGCCAAATAAAAACGTTCTTCGCTGATTTGCAAAGCTGCTTCGGCTTGTTTTCGCTCGCTAATATCCATGACTGTTCCAAACAGTTTGATTACTTCTTGCGTTTCGTTAAAAACAGCTTCTCCCCTTGCTTCTACGTATAGGATTTGACCGCTGGGATGCAAAAATCGGAACTCTTTTTTGTAGGGAATTCCTTGTGAAATAGCGAGGATGACAGTGTATTGGAACAAGTTTCTGTCGTCGGGATGACACATCTGTAAAACTTGGGCAGATGTCGGTTCAGGTGCGGTTGAGTCAAGACCAAAAATGCGGAATACTTCTTCTGACCAACTACTTTTATTCGTGACGACATCAAATTCCCAACTGCCGATATGGGCAATTTTCTGGGCTGCTGCTAGACTAGCTTCGCTGTGTTGAAGTTTAAGTCGCTGTTGTTTATCTTGTTCGAGAAGATTGGCTTGAGCTCTCGCAATTCCCATTTGTGCGGCCACAGCTTTCAATAATCTGATCTCATCTTGCGTCCAGTGGCGGGGGCTATCGTACTGGTGCAAGCATATCATTCCGTTAGCTTTTCCCTGGTAGGAAGTACGGATGGATATCATCGACTTCAAACCTATTTGAGAACACAAATCTCTGACATTTTCTAGTAGCGGTTCGGCAAAAACATCGTCATAAACTACAGCTTGATCTTGGTACAATATAAACTGAACGTGAGGATTGCCCTGTACAGGAATTTCTATATCTAAAAGCGATTGGGATGCGGTTTTTCTGTACTCAGCCACATTAGATATGCGGGGAATTGGGTGTTCTGTGTAGGTGTGAATCAAGCAGCAATCGGCATTAAAAATTCGACCTATTTGGGCGGCCGCTGTTTGAAAAACTTGATCCGGATTTAAGCTGTAGCGAATTTCGAGAGTAATTGTTTCTAGCAGAAATCTTTGCTTGATTTGCCGTTCCAAAGCAGCTAAAGCTGTTTTAAGTTCGAGTTCTGCTTGTTTGCGATCGCTAATTTCAGCAGCAGTTCCCAGAATTTTCCAAGGTTTGCCCTCCGCTGTCCTGGCAAAGACGCTCTCCCGGCTCAAAAACCAGCGATACTCACCATTCTTGTGCTGTAGGCGGTATTCAAAATCAAAGCTTTCGCCATCTTTTGCTGTCTCAAATTTTTTTCTTTGTTCTAAGAATGCAGGGAGATCGTCAGGGTGTATTAACTTAGGAATAAATGTGGCTGCCATTTGCTGTATTTCTTCAAACGTGTAGCCAATATCGCTATAAATTTCGCGGTTGATATAGAGACTTTTCTCTTCTATTAAATCGTAAACGTACAATAGATTAGGATTCGTTTTAATTACTGCCGACAGCCAGTGCTGGCTTTCTCGTAGTTGTGCTTCGATCCGCTTGCGTTCTTCTATTTCAGCTTCTAGCAGCGCATTTTTTGCTAAAAGTTCCTTAGAAAGCCGACTGAGCAGCAGTTGATTTTCTACACGAGCCACAACTTCTTCTATTTGAAACGGTTTAGTAATGTAGTCTACCGCCCCCAGCGAAAAACCTTTGACTTTATCAAATACTTCATTTAAAGAGCTGATAAAAATCACAGGAATATCTTTTGTTTGCGGACAAGCTTTTAGCTGTTCGCAGACTTGATAGCCATCCATACCGGGCATCATGATGTCCAGCAAAATCAAATCCGGTGGACTCGATAGAGCAAAGTTGAGAGCCAGTTTGCCATCCCGTGTCGGCCGCACTTTATATCCCCGCTTAGACAAAAGCATGGATAAAAGCCGCAAGCTTTCTGGGTGGTCATCAACCATTAAAATGTTTTGTTTTAAGGGATTGTTTTTTTGAAGTGCCAGTGTCTCTAGTCTTGGATTTTTACCGTCAGTTGTATTCACAGCAGACCCTCGAACTATT
The DNA here is from genome assembly GCA_014695295.1 of Microcoleus sp. FACHB-61. Classification (GTDB taxonomy): domain Bacteria; phylum Cyanobacteriota; class Cyanobacteriia; order Cyanobacteriales; family Microcoleaceae; genus Microcoleus. The sequence goes on from JACJNY010000062.1 coordinate 28,874, forward strand.
TAAATTTTAGATGTGGAAATATTTTTAAAGCCATTAACCGCTTGTACCTAAAGCTCTCACGCAAATCAGCGCAACTATCGGCTATATATAGCGCACCCCTAAATCATCTATTATTATATCAATAATAAGGCTCGTTTGAAAAAGTAGGCGGAGCAAATTATCGCAGCCGATCGAGAAAACAGCATAGATTACTCAAATCACAGGCTAAGCAAGCAACTTTGATTAAACGTAAAACTTTTACAGTGTCTAGAGCCCGGTTTTGCCTGCATTTACCCGGTGGCTCGGTGTTGTGTTTTTTCAGTAGATCTACTTACTCTAAACTGCAACTAAAGCAGCCCTGACCATTCGTGTCAACTTAAAACTAAAATCCTTTGTATCTCGGGTTTGTATCCAAGTCTTGATGCCCCTAAGCCCCCCTTCTTAAGGAGGACTTCGATCGCTCTTGTACCCCCCTTTTTAAGCAGGGCTAGGGCGATATAGGCATAATTGTAAAACAGTATACCGTTACTACATTGGAGCTTAAGTTGACACAAATGCGCCCTGAAAAACTCCTACAATATCTTATATTTTATTTGCGCGGTCGGTCTGATTTATGGTATCTTTGTCTGAGGCTGCAATTCCCCGCAAGCGGCATACACGGCTTTCACGTTATACCAATTCAGAAAAATCCGAGCAATTTCTAAAGCTAACTGCGGCTTGCCTTGGTCAATCAACCACTGCAATAAAGGAGTCATCGTCCGCTCGTTCAGCATCCCGCCCAATGATAAAATTCCCCACAGTATTTGGTGCAAAAAAGTCATTTGAATCATCATCTTTACTTCCCAACTTGGGTGTTTTTGATAAAACAAAACTCCCATTCTCCCGCGCTGAATTTCTCGGTCAATCATGCCAGGAACTTGCTCTAAACTAAAAGGTGGATGCCAGTGATAGCCGACAGCAGCCGGACATTTAATCAGTTTCAAACCTAATTTTTTTAACCTGACACCCAATTCTAAATCTTCCCATCCGTACAGTTGAAAGCGAGTGTCAAACAGTCCAGCAGCCACCAGCCAGTGGCGGGCGATCGCCACATTTCCCGTAGCAAAATAAGCCGCCGAAAAATCCGTTATTTTGTAAGGTTCCGAAGTAGGATTCTCGAAATTGCAAGTATTAATCACGCTGCCGTAAGTAAAAACCGCATCAGTATCTTTGTAACCCTGTAGCAGAGCATCTGCGTGTGCTTGCAAAAAGTGTTCCGTTACCACCAAATCGCTGTCAATAAAAATAATCGTATCGCCCTTAGCATCTTCAACGCCCAAATTCCTGGCAGCGGCGGGGCCTTGGTGACATTGGGCGATCGATCGCACATGAGGCAACAAGTCGGCATTTGCCTCCAACCACTCCAGCGTCCCGTCAGTCGAGCCGTCGTCCACGACAATTACTTCATACTCTCTCACAATCTCACCGAACTGCTGATTTTCCAGAGCCAGTAGACATTTTGCCAAAATCGGTTTACGATTGTACGTCGGAATCACAACACTAAAAAACACGGCTTTTCCCCATCGCCACAGTTACCGTATCCCACGGTAACAGATTTTTCGCAGCAACTCCCCAGGGAAATAGCAAAGTTTAGCAAAAAAAGAATATATAAATCTGTACTATTTCTGACAAGAATCGATCTCAATTAGGTGCATAATACAAAGTTGGTTAAATATCACATCTTGCACCATTTTCAGAAACAGGCCAGATGCCTGTTCCACAAAAATGATATTTTTTTGTGGAACAGGCCCCAGAGCCCGCCCTGAAAAGCTTAGTGACAATGGTGCAAGATGTCAGTTAAATTCAGGATGTAAATAGCAATGAGTCGCGCTAAAAAAGTTGTGCTAGCATATTCGGGCGGAGTCGATACCTCCGTCTGCATTCCTTACCTCAAAAACGAGTGGGGCGTCGAAGAGGTAATTACTCTGGCGGCGGATTTAGGACAGGGAGACGAATTAGAACCAATCCGCAAAAAAGCTTTGGCCTCCGGTGCTTCGGAATCACTGGTAATCGACGCTACCGAGGAATTTGTCAAAAACTATGCGTTTCCAGCAATTCAAGCTAACGCACTTTACGAAAATCGCTATCCCCTTTCTACGGCGCTGGCTCGCCCGCTAATTGCTAAATTGTTAGTAGAAGCTGCGGAAAAATACGGCGCAGATGCGATCGCCCACGGTTGTACAGGTAAGGGAAACGATCAGGTGCGGTTCGATGTGTCGATCGGCGCGCTCAACCCCAAGATTAAAATCTTAGCACCGGCGCGGGAGTGGAAAATGAGCCGCGAAGAAACGATCGCATACGGCGAGAAATGCGGCATTCCGTCGCCGGTGAAGAAGTCTTCGCCTTACAGTATCGATCGCAACTTATTGGGAATGGCAATTGAAGCCGGAATTCTCGAAGATCCTTGGGCGGAACCGCCGGAAGAAGTTTATTTGATGACAAAGGCGATCGAGGAAACTCCCGACACACCCGAATACATAGAAATCGGTTTCGAGTGCGGAAATCCTGTCAGTTTGAACGGCAAAGATTTATCACCAGTCGCCTTAATTTCCCAACTCAACGAAATAGTTGGAAATCACGGAGTCGGGCGCATTGACATGATTGAAAACCGTCTAGTCGGGATTAAATCGCGGGAAATTTACGAAACACCGGCGATTTTAGTTTTGATGCACGCGCACCGAGACTTAGAAAGTTTGACGCTGACAGCAGATGTAACGCGATACAAGCGAGGCATCGAAGAAACCTACAGCCAAATGATTTACAACGGTCTTTGGTACAACCCTTTAAAAACAGCTTTAGACGCATTTATTCAGGACACGCAAAAGCGAGTAACTGGAACCGTGCGGCTCAAACTCTTCAAAGGAAATGCCACAATTGTCGGCCGCAAATCCGAAAATTCGCTGTACAGTTTCGACTTAGCAACCTACGGCGCAGAGGACGAATTCGACCACAAGGCGGCCGAAGGTTTTGTCTACGTTTGGGGACTGCCAACCCGCATTTGGTCGGAGAAAAATAGGGGTTAGTAAAATCGGATTAAAAGCCGGATTTTAACCCGCCGAATCGAATTCGGATTAAAAACCCGATGTTAATCCGCCGAATCGAATTCCGATGTTCCACAAACAAAGTCCGCGCAACGCGAGACTAAGAGTAAGGTGGGCACTGCCCACCTTATTTGTTAAAATATAGATAAAATAATTTAAAAATCCTAAAAATTTCAATGGTAGAAAGCCAATGATTGGTAATCAAAGCCAACATTATATCTCACCGGAAGAGTATCTGAAATTAGAAGAAGTCAGCCATATTAAACATGAGTATATTCAGGGCGAAATCTACGCAAGGGCAGGTGCAAATGATGCTCATGTGACAGTGGCGGGCAACTTATTTGCACTCTTGAAAAATCAGGTTCGGGGTAGTGGCTGTCGTGTTTATATGTCAGACATGAAAGCTGGGATTGAATCTAGGAATATTTATTACTATCCCGACGTGATGGTAACGTGCGATGAACGGGACAAAGCATTTCAATCTTTTAAAAAATATCCTTGTTTAATTATCGAGGTTTTGTCAAATGGTACAGAAGCATTTGATCGGGGTGATAAGTTTGCTGATTATCAAGAATTTGAAACGCTTCAAGAGTATGTGTTAATTAATCAAAAGCGGCAGCGGGTGGAGTGTTTCCGCCGCAATGCTGAAGGATTGTGGGTTTTGTATTCCTATACTCAAGGAAGCGAAATTCACTTAGCTAGTGTGGACTTTCGCACTAGCATGGAGGCTATCTATGAAGATGTTACATTTACAGGCAATGATTCGGAAGAAGCGAATTGAGATACAACAATCAAAGCCATTAGTCACTCGGCCATAGAAATCGCTCCTTGTCAAACGAAGTCCGCCTGCCCGAACTAAAGAATAAAGCTGTTATCATAGCAGAATTTAGTATTATGCTTGTACCTGAGTCAATATTTCCAAAAATAAGGACATAACCATACCAAAAATAAGGAAATAACCCTACCAAAAATAAGGACACAACATTGTTGTGTCCCTACTTTGCTTTGCGCGGTATCGGATATCAGGACACAACATTGTTGTGTCCCTACTTAGTCTTGTCCAAACTCCGCGACTCCAACCAAATAGGAATTGCAATCCAAGCAACTGCTAACAGCAAAGCAAATACCGCAAATTGAGCCGCCCAAGCTACCAACTTCTCCAAAGACACAACCTGTCCCAAGAAGTAGGATAAACTCACCATTACCGATGCCCAGCTTGCAGCACCCAGAACATTGAACAGCGAAAATTTCCAAAAAGGCATTTCTGCAATACCTGCTAGGGGGCTAGCAAAAATTCGCAGTAGTGCAATGAAACGGCCCAAAAATACGGCTTTAGCTGCATTTTTGCTAAACTGTTCTTTTAAGTCAAACAGTTGTTCTTCCCGAAAGCGGAAAAATTGTCCCAGCTTTAGCAGGAGTGGCCAGCCACCGTACCTGCCGATCGCATAACCAAGGTTTCCGCCCACAGTCGCACCGGCGGTCGCACTGCCGAGTACATACCAGTAATTCAGTTCCCCGCTGCCAGCTAAAAACCCGCCAGCAATCGTAATTGTCTCGCCTGGAAGAGGAACTCCCAGATTTTCCAGCAAAATTCCCAGAAATACTGCCCAGTAGCCGTAATCGCGCGCAAACTGCTGAATAGTCTCTAACGATAAAAACTCAAAAGACATTCGATACTGCCTTCGTAAATTTTTGCAAAGCTCAATACATTTATATATTGGCTCGATTCAGCCAATAGTGCAATCTTTCGCTGTGATGAAAAACACACTCTTGTCGCGATCGCTGGCCCCACTAAAAATTACCCTTTCAGGCATACTAGATTAAGAGAGAATTGTTGCGGTTGCGTTCCGCGCGATTGCTAGCCAGTTTTCCTACTAAATTTATCACAACGGCTCTCCCCAACGATTCCCACAAGGGCGATCGCCCTTCTCAAACCTTAGCTGAAATCCCCTGATTCTTTCCACAGAATCAGCAACTGAACTCACTTATTCATACTGCACGATCGTAGGATAACTGCTATGGAATTTCCCAACTTCAACCAACACATCGTCCTTCAACCTCACAACTGCCTGGACTCCCAAGCCGGAAGCCTCCTCCAGCAACAGCTAGCCGAGATTGTGCCCGATCGCCACAAACTCTGGGTCATAGACATGGCCGCCGTAGATTTTATCGACAGTTCCGGGATCTGCGCCTTAGTCGGCGGACTCAACGCCGCCCGCCACCGGGGATGCCGCCTCGTCATTTGCAACCTCTCAGCCACAGTCAAGCTAATTTTTGAAATTACTCAACTCGACCAACTCTTTGAAATCTTCGACAGTTTCGACCAAATTATCTCCGCTGAAACTCCGGCTCTAGTTGCTTGATTCAAATGACCTCCCGAGAGCAAATCTCAAATCTCAAATTTCCCATAGACTTCAAGTAACCCCAGAGCAAATTTGTATATCATAAATAGGCTTATTTGTCAAGCAATACCAATGACAGACAAATAAATCCGGCGCTTGAACGCCGACAGAAACGATCGCAGGTGCAGCCGGAAAAGGCCAAAGTCGATCGAAACAAATCCTTTCCCCTACGAACCCGAACTGCATCAAATAAGTCGCCGGTGGCGCATTTAAAAGATTCAACAAGCGGTAAGCCAACTCATAAAGCTGCTGCCGCCAAACATCCGACAAATGCACCGGTTGAGAGTAACTCAACTCGCCAGACTGCTTGTCAGCTTCCGCACCGATCGCCTCAGCATATAGTGGGCCCTTTGCCGTCAACACCACAGGCAGCCAAAAATTGCCACCGCCGACGGGCACTTGCAAATCCTGAGCCACTCGATCGCGCGCCGCCGAAACATTGCCGCAAAATCGAAACACATCTTGAGCCGGAAAAACCAGATGGGACGGCACATCCAGCGTCAAAGGACAAACGATCGCCCCACCCGGAGCGATCGCGCCAGAATTGAGTTCCGAAACCCCACAGATATTGACTTCAGTTAAAGGATTAGATTGAACGATCGCCGCCTTGAGACTTGCGGCCGGGCCTTTCTCGCCACCCGCCACAATCAAAACCTTAGACATTGCCAAAGCTCGGCATTTGAATGCCCCGATCGTCCTCAGCATCGACGCTCGGCAGATCCAAGCCCTTAGCCTTGCGGCTCCGCACAGCGAGACGGTAAGTTACGCTTTGCAACTCAGTGTGCAACTGGCGGTTTTCCTTTTGCAGTTGATCCAATTTTTCCTTAATCGGCTCGATCCGCTCGGCAAACTTTTGGCGGTAAACCCCAGGCAATTCCTGAACCACCTGTTCCAGCATCCGAGAGCGATCCGTCAATTCCTGCACCGACTGCCGCAGTTGGTAAACCTCAGCATCCCGCTCCGCGATTTGTTCCTGATAAAAACCCACCTGTTCTTCAACAGCTTGCAGTTGTTCCCGCATCGCCTGCATTTGAGCTTGGTGGCGATCGGAAACTTCCGGCGCCGGCACAAAACTCGAATTTCCCTTCACCAGCCTGAAAAGTTCTTGAGACAACTGCTGCACCAATTGGTCGCGCATTTGCAGCTCTTCGGTGAGACGAGATACCTCTGATTGCAGTTCTTTTGAGCTTACAAGTTTAGTCTGGTTCACGATGACTCTCAGCTTTTGCTATAGAATGTGTTTCTCTTTAAAAATATCTTTCCCTTACCGCAGAGGCAAGAGTCACTTCAAAAGTTTTGAACCCGTTAGGCTAAATCGAGCCAGCGAGCGGCCAGATGTCAACGGTAAAGCTCAGTCTAACTCACATCCGGCACCCACGTCATCAACTTAGTTTCTTGCCACAGACCCACGTAAAATCCTATATTTTTTGTCAATAAACCAGGTTTCTTGGCTTTTTCGATAATAGTGGCAGATCTAAAGTCTAACCAATCGCAGCCGAAAGCACTTTGCCAGCTTCGTCCAAGGTGCTGCCAAAACAGATAATTCCGTCCTCGTGACCGGCCATCGCCAGAATTTTGCGCTCTGCCAAATCCTCCTCCTCAAAAAGTCTAAACATTTCTAAGGCCATCTGCGGAGTGCCGTAAGGTATTTCTTTTCTAGTAGTAGGAATCTTAAACAGCAGTTGCTGCCATAGCTTAGGATTGTGTACGTGAATTATCCCACCCACATCCTCTCTCTGAAGGTAAAGGGCGGCGTGAGTCAGGGACTCCGACGAAGCTTGTACGGGGCCCCGGCAGCCGAGTAAATTTTGTTCTAAGTTAAATTCGGTAACAGTACAGTAGGATTCTGGCCCGAGAACCCTTAAGTGTGCAGTTTGGGTTCCCGAAATCACGAATTGGCAAGAATTGCCGAGCCTGACGCTGACGTTCCCAAACCCTATGCCATTTTCGTAGACGCCAATTAATCCCCAAGCGTGGAGCCGATCGCGCCAGTCCATCAAATCTGCTATGTTCCCGGCAGATACAGGGTCTGCCTCTTCCCAGTCACAGCGGTACTTAACGACTCCTTCATCCATCCATTTTCCTGCTATAGCGGACACGACAGACACGATCCAAGCTGAGACTTAATCGAAGTTGTCAAACAGCTTTTTTTGCCTGCTGCCTTATGTCTCGGTGCATGAGCGCCTTAACAGCTCTACATTCCAGTGTCGCCGTAATTAGCGACCGACATTAGCAAAAAGTAAGCTACGAAAGAAGAACAAATTATTCCAAAAATCATGGTATAGCCTCAATAGGTGATTGCAAAAGTTCAAGATGAAAACTTACGCTTTCAGTCGGGGAGTTTGATTCCCGGGCTTTGCCCGATCGAGTTTCTGATGTGAAACTACATAACTTCCCTGAACAAGTTATTGTTCTACGCTAAAGCATTTATACTGAGCTGACTTACGCCTTAAGAGATATTTAACGACAAAATAGCCCTTTATCGGTAACTCAGGTAAAAAGCAACCGTGCATTTACTTATTTTTTATGATTATACATATATTTAAACGAGGGGAACACAAAATTAAAATATTTTTTAGTAATCTTGGATACAACTGGCCCAATCTTTGGGTGATCGACGGTCGTCAACAGCTCTCTAGATCGAGCAATTTTTAGCTCCGGGGCACCCTACAAGCTAATAAATCGGGTTGATGAGCGTAATATCATGTCGGGTAAAATCACCGCAATTAAGCTCGCGTCGGCGGGTTCACCAAAATCTGTAGTAGTAGTATAAGTTATAGATCCAGTAAACCCGCGCCGACCGAGAGCCGGATGGTCGATCGACCGAACTTGATATAAGCCCTATTAACAAAAAAACAAGCCGATCGAGCAGTGATGGCCCGATCGGCTAAAGTATTCTGTGGATCGCGATCGCCCGCAGCCCTTTAAATGTGGAAGTGATACAAGATGCTGCCGTCGTCTTTAATTTCGCAATTGGCATTAAAGACTTCAGCTTGTTGGTTCAAAAAACGCTGAGCGACATCCGGCGACAGCCGCGTCTCCATCGCAAACCGCACCAGAGTGATTTCGCCCCGGCCTTCTTTGATCAGTCGGTACAAAGCACTTTGGAGCCTTTCGCTCTCTTCTCGTTGAAAAGCTGCTTTGTACCTCCAATCCGCCACCGAAGGAATCAAACCGCGGCTGACCAAAATCGCCAACAGCAGGCCAATCCCCAAAATCAGAGGCACTGTCGGATCGCTCGTGGGCGTCGCCACAATTTGCGGCACTGTAGCGGCAGCGAAACTGCTGACCATTTCTTTTTCCGATGCTTGCGTATCCGCCATTGCAAGCTGAGTTTTGTTGTAAAAGTCTTGCTGCAGCTTCATTTGCTGCAACAGGCGAGCGCGCTCTCTTTCGTATTGGTCGAGTTTTTGCTGAGCTTGTTTCAGCTCTTGAGTGACTTGTGCCAAGCGTTGGTTGAGCGACTGATTGACTGATTGCCACCGATATCTGTTAATCAGGCGGCTTTTTTCAACCATGCCCTTCATCAACATATCCGCCGTTTGGATTGCTTGCTCCCGATCGAGCGAGCGATACCCAACAACAATCTCTAGCGGTTGTTCCGGCTTAGAAATCTTGACACTAGCATTTTGTCGAACTTGCTGGGGCGACACCTTAACTGCATCTGCCACTGCTTTAACAACATTATCTGCTAGCAGAACTTCCGGGGTCAGTTGCTCTCCCTGCTTGAGAATTGTCGTGCCCGTGCTCGAAAATTTGACTGGCGGATTATTAGAAGTGAGAGTGCCTTGAGCCATGAATCCGGGGGGCGGGGCGAGGCGGTAGGCCAGGGCGCCTGAAATACCCATAATTACAGCAAAACTGCCTAAGGCAATCCATCTGTATTGATGTGCTGAAGATCTAAAACGTAAATTTCCCATTTTGATAGTCAAGTCATAACATTCGCTTGCCGCAGCTACTGCCAAACGCAAGAGCGATCGTTTCTTTCTGGTTAGTCAAATTGACTGCTGAAAATTTTCTCAGTTTGTACGTAAAAGCTCTTAGCTTTTGACAGTTGTCAATATTCACGATCCGAAAAACACGATAGCGCTTTTATTTGATCCGAGCTATAACTTCAGTTTTTGTCCTTAATAATTAATCTGTAACAAGGCTTCTGGAAGTCTACTGGCATCAGACTAGCACTCAGGCGTGCGATCGCCTCGCCTCCCCGTTTTTGTTGACATTCAAAACAGTCTCCTTTTCACCCTTGGCAATCCTCCAATTATCTTACCTCTTGGCGTCTTGCGGACGCGGTTGAACAATAAAAAAAACCTTAAATACTTTGCCTAAAAACTTAACAAGCAAGAATTATACCATGCAGTTAAGAGTTTGCTGCATATTACAAAAAATTGTGGATCTGGGCGCGAGACCAGATCCACATATTCACATAACAATTATGGTTCGATCGGTTGATGGTTCGATCGAGCACGCCTAGGGGAAGGTTCAGAAGCCGATCGGCAAAATAAGACCCTCGCGGGCCATGACAGCCTTCGGAAAAGCGATTTGCACGTCTTCGGCGATGCGATCGAGAAAATCGTCTGTGTGAGCCGGATCGTGGTGAAAAATCACCACTCGTTTCACGCGGGCTTCCTTAGCCATTCTCACCGCTTCCTGCCAAGTCGAGTGTCCCCAACCCACCTTCGGAGACTTGGGGTTGTGATATTCCTCGTCTGTGTACATCGCATCGTAAATCAGCACATCAGCGTCGAGGGCTAAATTGTAGACATTCTCATCTAGCCGATCGGGAAAATGTTCGGTATCCGAACAGTAAACAACAGATCGTCCCTGCCAAGTCACCCGATAGCCCATAGCAGTATTCGGGTGATTCAGAGAACCCGTCCTAATCTCAATATCGTCCAGCATCATCGTCTGGTTGTGATGGAGTTCGTAGAAATTCAAATCTGCCTGCAAACCCATCAGCGGCACCGGCGAATTCGAGTGCAGCACCCGTTCGACAAAGTGCCTTTTCATGCAATCTCCATCCGGCGGAGTCGCCCCGTAAATATCAAAGCTATTGCCGCGGATGAAAGCTGGGGCGAACAGCGGGAAACCTTGAATGTGATCCCAATGATAGTGAGTAAAAAACATATAAGCTTGCACGGGCATTTCTTGCACCAACTGGTCTCCCAGCATCCGCAAGCCTGTTCCGCCGTCAAAAATCAAGCGTTTGCCAGCGACTCGCATTTCCAAACAAGAAGTATTGCCACCGTAGCGAACAGTTTCCTCTCCGGGTGTCGGAACACTGCCCCGCACGCCCCAGAACTGTACTACAAAATCATCTATACCTTTTATTGCTTCGGAGGGTTGAGGGCAATCAACGGGAGTTGCCGCTACTGAGGCCAAGCTGATTTCCATTTTAAAATTCAGACTTTAAGGTTCCACATTGTCCGTGATGGCGCAGGAGATGGTCGCACAGCACTAAAGCTACCATCGCTTCTACCATTGGCACAGCTCTCGGCAAAACGCAAGGGTCGTGCCGTCCTTTGGCAGCCAGCAGCGTTTCTTCGCCTTCTCGGGTAACTGTGCGCTGCTGCTGGCGAATTGTCGCAGTTGGCTTGAAGGCCGCCCGCAAAATGATATTTTCGCCGTTAGCAATGCCGCCCTGAATTCCGCCGGAGCGATTCGTCACTGTACGAATTGCACCCTGTTCATCAGTATAGTATTCATCATTGTGTTCGCTGCCTTTGAGCAGAGTCCCGGCAAAGCCCGAACCAATTTCAAAGCCTTTGCTGGCGGGCAAGGACATGATGGCTTTTGCCAAGTCGGCTTCGAGTTTGTCGAATACCGGCATTCCCAGACCTTTGGGTACGTTGCGGGCGATGCATTCGACTACACCGCCGATCGAATCTCCGCTGTCGCGAACTTTTTCGATCAGTTCAATCATTCTTTCGGCGCATTCAGCATCTGGACAGCGGACGATGTTGCTTTCTACTTGTTCTAAGGTAACAGTGTCCGGGTCGGCGACACATTCTAAGTCTTTGATGCGTTTGACGTAACCGACTATTTCGACTCCTGCTGCTTGTTTGAGAATTTTTTTAGCGATCGCCCCTGCTGCTACTCTACCTATTGTCTCCCTCGCGGACGAGCGACCTCCGCCTTGCCAGTTACGAATTCCGTACTTAGCATCGTAGGTAGCATCAGCGTGGGAAGGGCGGTAGGTAGTAGCCATTTCGCCGTAATCTTGGGGGCGAGTGTCTTGATTGCGGACTAAAATTGCGATCGGCGTCCCCAAAGTTTTGCCTTCAAACACCCCCGACAGAATTTCGCAGGTATCTGCTTCTTTGCGGGGCGTGGTAATTTTGCTTTGGCCGGGGCGACGGCGATCGAGTTCGGCTTGAATTTCCGATGCGTCGATCGACACCAGGGGCGGGCAACCGTCAATTACTACTCCCACACCGCCGCCGTGAGATTCCCCAAATGTCGATATCCGAAATAAATGCCCAAATGTATTGCCCATTCTGCTTTTGCCTGAAACTTGATAATTTTTACTTTAACTGGAAGATAGATTTCTTAAATATAGATTTAGTGTTTTTGAATAAGATAGCATTGACTGGGAGAGTCAGAGAGAGGTTTTGTAGGGGCGATCCCAAGAGTACCTGCCCCCCATGGAGAGTGGGAGAGTGGGGGAGGGAGAGAATTGTGAAAATATTCACGCTTGACGACTTCCATCGGACTTCTTCCCTCTTCCTTCTTTCTTCCATCCGTTACAAAATCCGTTACAAAATTCGTTGCCGAACTTCCTTCTTCTTTAATCTTCGTGTTCTTCAAAAGGATCTCTCAATTCCTTAGCGGGAGGGCCGAAAGCCGTGTATATCGAGAAACCGGTGATTGCCACCAGACACACACCGAGAGAAATGCCGAGAACTGCTGCGGGTTCCATATTTTTGTAATATTATGAGTGCTCCACTCTATAATATTACAAAAAATAACAATCCGTCTGAAAGTCTAGTGATTTTAGGCGAGGTACGGTATGGCAGCGAAAAAGGGGAGATGGCGAAAGGGGGAGATGGGAGACGGGCAGATGGTTGGTATTGGGAGTTAATTAAAGTGTCACGCATTCAAATTATATCTTTTACGGCGAGGTGGAAAAAGCCTCAAATCCTCGGACACTCGGCCAGTCTCCCGCTCCCCGACTCCCCCTTTCGCCATCTCCCCCGCTCCCGCTCCCCCAGCCTCCCGCACTTCTGAGAAATTGCGATCGCAATTAGCGGTAGAAATATGTCAAACTTTTCTGTAGAGATTCATTGCAGGTGACTTATGGCACAACGGACTTGGTTAGGAGATATACTCAAACCCCTTAACTCCGAATACGGCAAGGTAGCCCCCGGCTGGGGAACCACGCTATTGATGAGCGTGTTCATTGGACTGTTTTTCGTGTTCTTGTTGATTATTTTGCAAATCTACAACTCTTCTCTGATTCTGGAGAGTGTGGATATGGATTGGTCGAGCCTAGGCCGCTAAAAATTGATCGCAAAACAGTAAGGCTAAAAGTAAAAGCTGAGGGTTGAGGAGAAAGGGTAAAAGCTAAGTTTTCCCGTTTTTCCTTACCCCTTCTGATTACTTTTGCCCTAAATAAACAGGAAGTAACTAAACAAATTGCAGGAGAAAAAAAATGAATATTTTTGGCATTGGTTTGCCGGAAATGGCAGTTATTTTTACGATCGCCCTATTGGTATTCGGTCCGAAAAAATTACCTGAAATCGGCCGGAGTATGGGGAAAGCAATTCGGGGCTTTCAAGACGCTTCGCGGGATTTTGAGTCGGAGTTCACGCGGGAAGCCAAGCAGCTAGAAGAAGCAGTAGCAACTAGCAGCAAACCGGAAACTGAAAAACTCGCGGCGGCTACTCCCAAGGAAGATAGCACAGACAGTTAAATGAACAACACTCAGAAGTCGGAAACACCAGCGGAGTTAGTGATTCCCCAGCTAATAGTTGGGTTGGGAAATCCCGAACCTAAATACGATCGCACCCGACACAACATAGGCTTTAATGCTGTCGATGCCTTGGCTAAATCTTGGCAGATTTCGCTGTCGGAAAATCGCAAATTTCAAGGCATATTTGGCGAGGGAAACCGGCCGCGGGGACAGAAAATCCGATTGCTGAAACCGCTTACTTACATGAATCTGTCGGGTCAAGCGATTCGGGCGGCGGCGGATTGGTACAAAATACCTCCGGAGTCGGTATTAATAGTATACGATGATATGGATTTGCCGATCGGGAAATTGAGAATGCGGCTTGCCGGTTCAGCCGGCGGACACAACGGTATGAAATCGACAATTTCTCATTTAGGCACTGACAAATTTCCGCGCTTGCGGATTGGCATCGGCAAACCTCAAAACGATGCTGCTAAAAATGAGAAAGATACGATTTCCTTTGTTTTAGGAAAGTTTTCGTCAGAGGAAACTCAATTAGTAGAGAAAGTGCTTAAACTGGTTGTAGAAGCTGTGGAACTGAGTCTGCACCAAGGAGTAGAAAAAGCCATGAGCCTTTACAATAGTCGCACAATTGCAGAAACAAACGCGGAAACAAAAAGGTGAGTTCGAGACGTTTGCCTGAAACAACTGCATATGTCCGAGTTACTGGCCAATCTTGGCAAAAAGGCATGATTGAGGGTGAAGTGACTGCCGGCAATTTTGAGTGGCAGTTTCAGTGGCGTTTCACAGAAGGAAAAACACTGATACTTGAGCCTTCTCAGGGTAGGGCATTGATTCAGGAACCGCTGCACCGCTTTCTGGAAAAATGGGATTATCAGCTTGAACCAGGTGGGGATTATTCGTTTACGGTTCGGGCCCAGTTTTAATATTGATATTTATTTGGCAATAACTCTTGACACTTTATGCTAAATCTAGCATAATAGAATTGTAGTCGGAAACAACAGGAAGGGTTCCATGAGAGAAAAATTGTTGAATAACTACGGTAAAAATGAAACAAATATCACCCAAAGATATTCTATGGATCGGAAGTTCTCTGAACGATATTAAAGAATTTCCTGAAGATGTACGTGGCATAATGGGCTATGCTCTGTATCTAGCACAAACAGGAGGAAAACACCAATCTGCTAAACCTCTCAAAGGGTTTGGAGGTGCAAAAGTTTTAGAAATTACCGATGACTGTGATGGGGATACCTATCGAGCTGTTTACACGGTAAAGTTTGCAGATACAGTGTATGTTTTGCACGCTTTCCAGAAAAAGTCTAAAAAAGGAATTGCTACACCGCAACAAGATATTAAGTTAATCCAAGAAAGGCTAAAACTAGCTCAAGAACATTACGAAGAGTTCAAGAGTAAGTAAGAATGGAAAAAGTAGTGATAAGATGTGCTTATATTTCTAAAGAAGCTGGAAAGAGACGGCTTCTTATCACTACTTTTTCAGGAATAACTAAGACCAGGTAAAAAAGGGCGAAATCATGAGTAAGGAGATCGATATTCAAGTTAGTAGTGGCAATATATTTGCTGATTTGGGTATGCCTAATTCTGATGAAATGCTGATGAAGGCTGAATTGGTACGCCAGATAACTGAGATCCTTAGTCAAAGGAAACTGAATCAAGTTCAAGCAGCAGAAGTATTAGGAATTGACCAGCCAAAGGTGTCAGCGTTGATGAGAGGAAAGCTGACAGGTTTTTCAACAGAAAGGTTGTTTCGATTTTTAAATGCGTTAGGGTGCGATGTGCAAATTGTGGTGAAGAAGCAAAAGCTCGAATCGCCCGCCACCGCAGGAATTAGTGTTGTTAGCCTCTGATATTGGAATATTCACTTTTTTGTATAATTCACCTTCTTTGCATTCACTTTTATAAATGGGCGGTTTGTCAGCAAATCAGGTGGCGTCGCTTCTCGGTAAGCCCCGCAATAATACATTGTCAAAACAGCTTTGTAAGCCCAGCGATCAGAAGGTTCATCGGTAAAAGGATTTGGCAGGGTTTCAACCTGATTGTGCACGCAAGCAGGGAGAATTTGTTCTGGCGTTGCCTGCAGCTGAGTTTTAAAATCTTGGTAATGGGAAAGTGGGAAAAGGTAATCGGGAATAAAAACTTCCTCTAGTAGGATATCCCGATTCCAGTAATTCTTTAATTAATTATGGGAAATGGCTGTAATAGGGAATTAGGAAACGGTAATCGGGAAGGCAAACTTTCTCTAGTAGTATCTCCCGATTCCAGTGATTCTTTAATTAAATCAGGTGGCGTCCCTTCTCGGTAAGCCCCGCAATAATACATTGTCAAAACAGCTTTGTAAGCCCAGTGATTGGAAGGTACATCGGTAAAATGATTTGGCAGGGTTTCAGCCTGATTCTGCACGCAAGCATTGAGAATTTGTTCTCGCGTTGGCTGCACTTGAACTAAAGAATTATTTGGCTTGAATTGTGCGGTATTTTGTGCGTTTGCCGGAGCTAACAAACCTGTATAAATTAACAGTGTAGCAGTGCCAAAGCTCCTGAGTTTCATAACTTTATAAATTTCTGGATAAGTTGGGTGGTAGTGAGGAATTTAGTCCTCAAAGTTGTGGCAAATAAGGACTCATCGTCCTTACTCGAAACCTTTGGAATGTTCAGACATTTTTCGCATTCCCAAGGCCAAGACACTCAAAAACAATAGCCCGATCGCCCCAGCTAGCGGATTGCCGTTAACTCCTGTTACCCAGTCGGGAACAGATGCCGAATATCGCACTAACTGCCCGATGTTAATGATGTAATAGCCCCAGACTAAACCTGCATGAAGCCCGATCGACAAACCGAGGCGATTTTGGTGCGATCGTTTTCCCCAAACCAGAATCAAACCCAGCAACAACAACCCCGGAAACTGCGGCCAACTCCCCAGCATTGCCGCGACAGGTTTGATAAAATGAGATAGGGCAAACACCAGGCTATTCGCCCACAGAGATATTTTATAATTGTAATCCCGCTGCAACTCGTCCAGCAACCAACCACGGAATACCAACTCCTCCGCAAAACCGACTCCAAGGGCGCTTAACAGCCCTTCAGCGATGATTCTCGGCAAATTATCAGAATTTTGCCACGCGACTAAGCCGAACAGCCCTTGCACCGCAAATAAGGTGAAAGTGAGCAAAAGCCCGATCGCCAATCCCATTAAAAGCTCAAAACCGTTTTTTCGCGTATTGATTAAACCGTAACTCTTGAGTAATTGGGTTTGTCCGTAAACCTGTTTTCCCCAGCGCGGCACTAGGAACAGAAACTCAGTAAACAACAATCCCATTGTCAGAATAGTTGCTAGGTTACTATCTTTAACTAACAGATAAATTGGTGCTGCTAGCGGCAGCCAAATTGCTAGCAAGATTAATAGGAAAATTATTACACGTAAAAGAAATGGATAACTGGCTATTATTTGGATGCGGTTAATCATTGTTGTAAATTAAAAAGGTTTTACATGATATCTGTAGGATATCTGTAGGGACACAGCAATGCTGTGTCCTTACCAGGATTAGGACACAGCATTGCTGTGTCCCTACCCGGATTCTAAACACGCCATTGCCGTACCCCTAATGTACAAAGCAGACGGAAAAAGCTAGAATGGCATCATATCGGTTGAAACTTTAAGTGAAGCAAAGCTATAACATCAGGTAACAATGACTGAAGCCTCGGATTTTTCAAATGTCGATCGAGAATTAGATGACACAATTTTAAGCTTCGCAGACATTCAGGCAGAACTCAACCTGCGCCACGCTAAAGATGCTCTGCGAGATATAGTAGAAAATCTCGACTTGACAGTTCAAGAGCGAACTGGACTGGAACCGGAAATTGGCGGCTTGGAGAAAATGCTCGACAAGCTAGAGCGCGCTTGCGTGCAAATAGCTGTGTTTGGGATGGTGGGAAGGGGAAAATCTTCGGTTTTGAACGCGCTGCTAGGTCAAAATGTGTTTGAAACTGGCCCGACTCACGGGGTGACTCGCACGACGACTATCGGGCAGTGGGATGTCGGAGAGGGAATTGATGAGAATTTGCCCGATCGACTTTCGCCAGTTATTTACCGTTTGTCGCAAGTGGAATTAATCGACACTCCGGGAATAGATGAAGTTGACGGCGAAACTCGCGAAATTTTGGCGCGCCGCGTTGCTCAACAAGCAGATTTGATTTTGTTTGTAGTTGCTGGCGACATTACGAAGGTGGAATACGCAGCACTTTCGCAGTTGCGCGAAGCCGGGAAACCGATGTTATTAGTGTTTAATAAAATTGACCAGTATCCTGATGCAGACAGGCTGGCAATTTATCATAAAATTCGAGACGAGCGCGTGAGAGAATTGTTGTCTCCCGATGAAATTGTGATGGCGGCGGCTTCGCCTTTGACGGCGAGGGCGGTGCGCCGTCCCGACGGAAGCATGGGCGTGCAAATGACTCGCAGTTTGCCACAAGTGCAAGATTTAAAATTAAAGATTTTGGAGATTTTAGACCGGGAAGGAAAATCTTTGGTCGCGCTGAATACGATGCTCTGTGCGGGGGATATTAACGAGCAGTTGGTGCAGCGAAAAATGGAAATTCGAGATGAGGCGGCTAATCGAATTATCTGGAACGGGGTAATGACTAAAGCTGTGGCGATCGCACTTAATCCAATTACTGTAGTTGATATTCTTAGCGGTGCGGTAATTGATGTGGTAATGATATTAACTTTATCTAAAGTTTACGGCATTGCGATGACGGAAGCGGGCGCGGTGGAATTGCTGCAAAAGATTGCGATTAGTATGGGCGGAATTACTGCCGGCGAATTGTTGGCTAATTTTGGTTTGAGCTCGTTGAAAGGATTGTTGGGTTTGGCGACGCCGGCGACGGGGGGTTTGGCTTTAGGGCCTTATTTGTCTGTGGCGGTGACGCAAGCTGCAATTGCGGGCGTTTCTTCCTATGGTATCGGTCAAGTTACTAAGGCTTATTTGGCTAATGGTGCTTCTTGGGGAGATGATGGGCCAAAGGCTGTTGTGAGCAAGATTTTATCTTCTTTGGATGAGGATTCTATTTTAAATCGGATTAAGGAGGAGTTGCGGGCTAAGTTGGATTTGGGAAGTGTGGAAAAACAGAAAGTTCAGTGAGAGTTTTGGGGCTTGCTTGTTTTCAATAATCTGTTTATGGACGGGCTAGAAGCCCACCCCACAAAGCAATTTATTTGTTTTGGAACAAGCCGAAAAGCCTGTTTATAACAGTGAAGGGAAATTACTGCGATCGCTTTTGAAGAAAAGCTCGATCGCACAAATTACACGAGTCGATTTACCCGATAGGACATTGGAAATTACCAAAGAATGTTCTGTTTATGTTTACCATCTAGTTAGAGAATGAAATTAAGCATAAAAAAAAGGCGTTTGTGCTTGACAAACGCCTTTTTATAGAATTACAAACGCGGCGTCTTATCTTGTTTAAACGACGCTAACCATTCGCGAATTTGGTCGGCCGCAATCTCGCGCCCGCCCAAACCAAAAGCTAGAGCAATACCAACTGCGATCGCCCCGAGCAGCAGCCCGAAAGCCAAATTCACAATATCGCTGCCAATGCCCATTTGTTGCAGCGCTAAGGCCGAAACAAAAGCAATAATCGCGATCCGAGCCGTTTGGCCCAAAAGCCGCGCTTGGCGAGTTCCAGAACTGGCAATCAAACTAAACGCCAGATTCGCCAAATACAAGCCGATCGCAAATACCACCAAACCGGCTAGCACCCGACCTGCAACCAGCACAATACCGCTGACAATCGCCGTCAGTGCCGGAATCCCCAGCACGTCGGTAGCCGCCACCACAGCAAACAGCATGATGCCCACCTGCACCACAATGCCGACAAATTCCGAAGGCGTGCGGGCCGGAAGTTCCGGTTCCTGAAGTATCGTTGCCTCCGGATCGATCGAACTCTGCGGTAGCCGCAACCGCTGTTTCGGCTGCTGCACTCCCAACCAAGAAAAGACATTGTTAAAGCCTATTCCCGTCAGGATATTAGTCACCAAATCGCTGATCCAGCGGCCCAAAATGTAAGCAACCGCCAGAATTAGGGCTGCTGTAAAAATGTTGGGAAGCGCGCCCAGAATCGTGTTGAGCATCGCGATTGCCGGCTGCGAAATCGCCTGAATGTCCAAAGCGTTCAGAGCTGCGATCGCCGTTGGAATTAAAATCAAAACATAGACGATCGTCCCGACAATCCACGACAGCGATTGTCCGCCCGAAGTCCGCGAAATTCCAAACCGAGCGCCCACACTGTCCGCCCCAGCAGCAGCCAACAGATTCGTGACAATCCGCCGCACCACCATAGCCAGCAGCCAGCCCACAAACCCAATCACCACAGCTTCCAGAATTTTCGGAATTGCCGCCAGGATTTGGTTGAGTAAATTATTAACCGGCAGCAGAGCCTGCTGCATTTCCAGTGAGTCGAGAATCAGCGGCAAAAACAGCAGAAAAATGAACCAGTAAAGCGCATTCGCCACAGTATCGCTCAGCAGCAAAGGGCGCTCGCTGGGCGTAGCGCCCACCTCCTGATTCAAGCGCTCGTCCACGCTAAAAGTCCGCATCGCCCGCGATACGGCCATTTTGGCTACAGTTGCCAACACCCAAGCAATCCCCAACCAAATTAGCGCGCCGGCTAACTTCGGCAAGAAACCGGTAATTTGATTGAGAAAAGTATTGAGGGGTTGCGAGACAGCCGTTAGATTCAGGCGGTTGAAAAAGGCAATGAGGAAAAAGATAAAAATGATCCAGAACACCGCTGTGGAAATCCATTTTTCCACTTGCGGGGCTCCAGCTCCTTCCGGCCGGCCGGTAATCCAAGCAGCCAGCCGATTGTCGAGCGTAGTCTTCTTGAGCAATCCTCCCACTACAGATGAGACGAGGGCTGATACTATCAAGCCAATTAGCAAGATACCGACGGCCCAGAGGAGATTTTCAATGTTTGAGCCCTGAAGGAAATTGTTAATTCCGCGTTCCGCATCTGTCAGGGCATTCCCGGGCTGGGCTTGTGCCAAAATGCGATCGGACAAAGCCGCTATTGGGCCCGAGATCGGTTGAGTTATTTCTTGCCAAGTTTCATTCATTTTTTTCTCAGGTTAACGTCAGATTTGACAGGGAGAAGACGAAACTTTAATAATAGTTCCACAAAATCTAGACATCGCCTAAATTTAATGTTTGTACGCTTTTAATCGTACTGGGTTAACTACAAAACCCTCTATCGAATTAGGGATAAACCCATCTCCGACTGCTTTTCGGCCAATATTCAAAGAACCGTTCACATCGGCATTTATGAATCGTCCAGTTTGGGTTCTGAACAATCCTCTTTTTACTCTACTGCCAATGTAGTCGGAATGTTGTTGAATTGGTTCCCAATCCAAGGCTGAACATTTGGATGTGTAACTCTCCTCTACTAACACAACTTTAATTCCCGCAATTTGTCCTTTGTAGTCCAACATTTGCACGAATCGGCGATGGGGAATGCAGGCAAAATTTTGATTCTTAACCTGGCCAGTCTTAATCCCATCTTTGAAATCCTGGTTCCAGCCTATAACCAGCAAGCCAATTTGATGATTGACGAGTTCTTTAATAATTGCGGAGCTCGTCGTGTGGAAGTAGTAATCCACTTTACAGTTACGCTTGTGCCACAATCTGGCGAGTTTTTTACTGGTTTTTTGCGCTGCGGGCAGCAATGATTTCAATGCCGATGAAACTTGATTGCAGTATTGGTTGGTTGACTTAACAGCCCGTCCGTCGAAGATTGTCGGTACTAACCCAGGAACATTGTAGGTTAATGTTGCCAGATTGTTTAATCCTAAATCTATGGCAGCTACCCTCTGATTAACTTGTAACGGCTGTTCTAACTTTTCATAGACCACCTCGACAACATAACAACCTACCTTGGGAACAATCCGGATTTCCAGAATCGAGGTGACTTTTGAGGGCAACCAAATATTAGTCCCAGAGGGACGAGCATATCCTTTTTTTAAGGCTCTTTTGCTGACCGCTTGACAATTAAATACAACTACATAGCGCCCGTCCTCTCTTTTTCGCTCTCTTGAACCTTTATAATGAGGGATTTTGGGTGCGACTTTAAATTTAGTTGGGTCTTCTTGATAGTTTCGCACCGCCAGATAATAGCTAGTCCATGCTTTGAGGACTAAGCCGAGCGTGCTTTGTGCTACCTTTGCGGGCAGTGCTTTGTAATCAGGACTTGTTTTGAGCGCGTGATAAACAGCCAGAGCGTTTGTTTGTTGGCTGGCGAAAAAGTTTTGACGGTAGAGGTAGTTAGCGCTGTTGTAAAGATTTTTGGACAGCCAAGATAGTCGATCGGCTTCTCGATAAAACCTATGATTTGGTTTAATGACGTGCCTTTCGACTAACTGCATAATCGGTATATATACTTTAATTCAAGATGATACACTGTATTTATGAGTGTGTCAATCTTTTAATTCCTGGAAAAATTGACGGTACAAGTAAATAAAGGACTATAAAGTAAGCAAAGTTTTGTAATACCCTCGTTGTTGCAGGTTCTCATGTCAATTCGTCAAGTTTTCGAGCAATCCATTGAAATTCGCGCTGCTGCTACTCTGGTGGAGCGCTGTATAGTCGATCGCACTTTAATGCACAAGTGGCTCAATCCCCTGCTGCGCTGCGATCCCGAGGGCGAATGGGATACTGCTGTAGGAAGTCGCAGCTTATTTATCATAAAAATTCCGGTTTTGCAACCCACTTTAGAGAGTGTTGTGTTGGAGCGACAACCCGGTTTAATTGTGTGGGGGTTTGACGGATTTTTCAAAGGATGCGATCGCTGGGAATGCCAGCCCCAAATCCAAGGAACTCTCTTAATTAACCGTTTTGAATTTCAAATTCCCAATCGTTTAATTAGATTTGGTTTCAATCGCTTTGCAGCCCCTTGGACTCAGAAAGACATGAAAGGCCAACTCCGCCGACTTAAGCGGGTAGCCGAGCAACTATCTCAAAAAATGGATAAGGGGTAATTGGTAATGGGTAATTGCTAATGAGTAATTGGTAAGAGCTGAAAACCAAGAGCTAATAGGAAAAAAAGTACCAATTCCCAATTCCCAATTCCCAATTCCCCATTCCCTGCAAGTTCAGTTATTTACTTCGCGCTTCCCGATGGACTGGGCTGACAAATCATTTGTCTCGCTGAATTCACCGCTTGGCCCGCCGTATTTTGCAAAGCCGGGGAATTCTGATACAAAGCTTGCAAATCTTGCACGTCTTTAATCACTCGTTGGTAGATAACCATCGCTTGATTGCCGTCAACTTCTAAGGTCGCAGGGCTGTAATTTTGCATCACTTCCATCAGCGATATTTTGCCATCTTTGGAAGCTGCGACTAAAGCATCGCGCAGTGCGGGCACGCTTTGAAGCCGAGCTGTCGGCGCATAAGCAACCTCGCCCAATTGTTTGAAAACAATTTCCCCAAAATAAGTAGTTGCCAGCCGCGCTACTAATTGGGAATCTAAAGGCACTTCTCGCGTTAATATTTCGCGCATCGACTCGGGAGTTTGTTTCGCAAGACTCAGAACGCTTTGCAGTTGAGATGATGCTTTGCCAGTTTGTGCCAAGCTTTGCAAGTCGCTTATCGGTAATGTTACGTCAACAGCACCGTATTTTACGGTAACATTGTCTAATGCAAAAGCTTTGCCACTGCTGAGCAATACTGCACTTGTTCCCAGCAAAAGCGCCAAACCTAATGATAAAGACTTTGACATTCTTTTTGTTAAATGGGCTGACAGCGGTTGCATTCTGTTGAGATAACCTTGTTGAAACTGAAAGTTCATGGGTTTGTGCCTCTTTAGGTCAAAATACTTTTTCGCTCGATCGTCTGTGCGGGTATCAGTCGGGAAAGTGGACTCTGGAACTCCGTAAATGACCTATGATTCTACAGTCATGTCCAGCAAATTTAACCTATCAAAAGATAGGTGTTAATTGATAGATTTTATGTTAAAGTTTTATTTTTCACAGTTTTATATAGTTTTGCAAAACGTATTAAAGCGACATTTCCCCGTCGGGCAGCAGTTTATTAAGTGTCGCTTTCACCTCTTAAAGTTGGCGATGATACCAACTTTAAGTTCACAGATCCCGATCGAGCCGATCGAGCAATTGGCGAATTGTAGCAGCATCACGAGCATTCGGAGCATTTCTCAGGTAGAGTTCCAAATCGTGACGCGCCTCGGCCAAGCGGCCAACTTGATAGTAGAGAATTCCGCGATCGCGCCGTTCCCCCAGCGCCTCGGGAAACAGCAGCAAAATCCGTTCGATCGCCAAGAGCACCCTCAAAGCATCTCGCTGTTGCAAGTAAATGGCCTTCAGATTTCCCAGCATTCGCCCCAAAAAATGCCGGCGACTTACCGGGGCGAGAAAATCCGGCTGCAACTCCATAGGCTGACCGTAAATTTGAGAAAGTCTGGCTTGACAATCTTCGGTAAATAATATCTCGCCGCCGTTAAACGCATCAACAAAAATGCCAGCATCTTCAAAATCCGGTCTAATTAAAAAATGTCCCGGCATCCCAATTCCCACCATCGGAAAATCAATCCGCTTAGCAACCTCCAAATAAACCAAAGATAAAGAGATGGGAATGCCGGTACGCCGATCGATCACTTGATTCAAAAAGCTATTGCGGGGGTCGTAATAATCAACATCATTGCCCGCAAACTGCAACTCCCCGTATAAATAGGCGTTAATAGTTTGAATAATCCGCAGCGGATAATTCTGTGCCGGCAGGCGATCGCGCACTTCATCTGCGATCGTGTCGAGAGCGTTGATATACTCTTCCGGCTCTATATTTGGGTATTCTTCCAAAGCCATGTAAAGAGCTGCTTTCGCCAGGTCGATCGAGCCATCGGGCTGATTTATTTCTCGATAAAAGAGTTGTCGCGCGATCGGAAAATCCATATTTATGATTAATTTATTTTATTTTTAATTTACCCTTTGTACCACTATCAGGAACATGGATCTTGCCTGTTCCACAACAAATCTTTTTTTGGTAAATAGGCATTTTATATTGTGGAACAAGCCGGAAAGCCAGTTGCCCAAAAAATCTTAAAAACACTGCCTAATTTAAATTATACTCTAATCTAAGTTTTTTTATCTAAATCAGCAACTATTTTTAATAAAGCTTCACGATATATTTTTTTTGCATCGAGACTGAGGCGAACGCCATCCGAGGTCAAATTAAGTTTCAAATCCCGTGACTTTTACCAATCACCCAACTGCGGCGGAAAATCCGAGCCAGAGTCGATTCTTCCAAAGCAAAATAGATAGGGCGACCGTGAGGACAAGTGCGCGGATTGCGAGTTTGCTGCCATTCATCCAACAAATTTTGCATTTGTGAAAGACTCAAAGGAGTACCGTTGCGCATAGCGCTGCGACAAGCAGTAGCAACTTGAGCCGCTTGCAAATCTGAGACTTTACTGAGTTCAAAAAGGGCATCCGCACAGTCATCTCGATCGGCTAATAATTCAGGAACTTCGCGGGCGGCCCATAGCTGTTCGCCAAAAGTTTCTACTTCCAAACCCAAGCGGGATAAATTCTCAATTTGCAGCGCAGATAATTGACTGAGAATCACTGGTTTTTCTAGACATTTTAGCTGCCAAACAGCGCACAATTGCTCGTACAAGACGCGCTCGTGAGCGATGTGCTGCTCTATCAACCACATTCCGCTGGAATGCTCTGCAACAATGTAAGTATTGTGAACTTGAGCGATCGCCCTCAATTCCATCAATCCTATTTTATTAGCTTTTTCCTGTTCGCCGCCCTCATCATTCTGCCTAGCCGAAATCCCGACACTGTAAGCACTTTTTTGTTCCGATGCCTTCAGCAATTTTCCCACTCGTTCGGGAATTGGGGCAGGAGGCAAAACTTCATCATTCAGGTGCAAAGCGCGAGCAATTGCCGCGCTAACTTGTTCTTGCCAAAAACTCGGGTCGTGCAGATAAATTTCCACTTTAGCCGGGTGGCGGTTCCAGTCGATTTCCGAGGGGGAGATTTGCAGGTGGACAAAACACACGGGATAGCGATCTCGCGGACAAGTGCGGGCAAAGGCGCTGAGAATAGTTTGCTCTAATTCCGGCGATCGCACAACTCGCCGGTTCACCCCCACCTTCACCCAATCCGGCCGCCTGCGGTGACAGCGATCGGGCAAACCAATTACTAACTCCAAACACTGGGAATTAGGCATTTGGGGTGGGGAACTGGCAACTGGTAATTGGTAATTGTGCTTAAATTTAGCTCCAACAAGTTGAGTTTCTACCAATAAATTTGCAGCTTTCTTATTTTCAGAACTTGCAGGCAAATCTAACTTTAAGTACTGCAAATCGCTCCCTCGCACACCGCGCACGAATTGAGGTAAAAGCTGTTCCGCTGTGCTACCAGGAGTTACGTGCAAACAAGGCGTATTTCCTTGACGCAACTGCCAATTAACCTGCGGGTGACAAATAGCAATTTGCTGAAGGGTTAATTGTATCGATCGCATTTGCTGTGCCGCAGTCAAAAAACTGCGGCGCACAGGCCAATTGCCAAACAAATTAGCAACAGTCACTACCGTACCCGGAGCGATCGCCGCTGTTTCCACCTCCACCGCTTCGCCCGCGTTATTGTAAACCACCCGCCAGCCCGATCGAGCATTTTCAATTCCCCCCTTGTTAAAGGATGAGCTGGCGGGTGTTGGCGCAGACTCTCGATTTTCCCAAAAATCACCCAATCCCAAATCATTCGGCCGGCTCAAAACCTCCAAACAGCCCAACTGAGCCAAACAGTGCAAAGCTTCCCCACGAAATCCCAAAGTAGCAATTTTATAAAGGTCTGCTTCAGTGGTAATTTTGCTCGTACTGTGAGGCGAAGCCGCCTGCTGCAAATTTTCCAGATCCATTCCCGTACCATTATCTGCAACTTGCACCCGCCACTGTTCGGGCCAGACAGAAACAACGATGCGAGTTGCGCCAGCATCCAAAGAATTTTCAACTAATTCTCGTACCGCTGCGGCGATCGAGTCAATAACTTCGCCTGCGGCAATTAAATTGATAACTTCTGTGGGTAAGGTTTGAATAGTAACTGGCATCAGATTTTTAGCGCTTCGTTAATTCAATTCTACTTGATTCTGCAACTCGCTACACAGTATTTGGACTTACGCTCTTCAACCCGGTTTCTTAGAAAAATTTTGTTTTGTAACCGAATATCTACTCATAAACCAAGTTTCTGATGCTTAGTGATAAAGTCCTAAGTATATATCTGCCTACCTACTTAAACTCGATCCGCTCAAGCCATGATTTTCGGCAAGCGGATGTAAAAAGTTGTTCCTTTTTCTTCCTCCGACTCATAAGTAATTTCCCCTTTGTGAGCATCAACTATCGACTTAGCAATCGCCGTTCCCAACCCCGTACCAGTCCGTTTACCATAAGTCACGAACGGTTCAAATAACTTTTCCTTAATTGCCTGCGGAATGCCCGGGCCGTTATCGTAAATGCTAATTTCTGCCCACTCCTCACTTTGTGTCACAGCAATTTCCACCCGCCCCCCTCGTCCGCCAAAAGCCTCAACAGCATTCCCAACTAAATTTTGTAAAACGCGCAAAATCTTATTTTCGTCCGCTTCCACTATCACTTCTGTCACCCGTACTACCAAATCTACTTTGGCTGCTTCAAAATAAACTCTGTTCAACTTTTCAAACTGCTGCAACGTCTGAATTATATTAATTGGTTTTTTATTTAATACAGAATTGCCGCGCGAAAATTCTAATACTTCTTCCGCCATCCCCAACATTCGCTGAACCTGCAATTGAATAAGTTCGCACCACTCCTGAGTTTCCTCATCCGGGTGCATTTCTTTGAGCATTTCGCTGGAGAGTTTAATTCCCGTAAAAGGACTTTTGAAATCGTGAATAATTGTGCTAACCATCTCTCCTACCAATACCATTTTTTGTTTGTGTACGAACTGGCTAACATATTGATCCGTGGTAGATCGCAAATTTTTAATAATGAAATTAAACATTTGCAGTACGGAACTGCCTTTAGCAAACTGGAGAGTTGCTATCAGTTCTTGGCGATCTATTTTTGCCAAAGTCGATCCGGCAACTGCTACAGCTCTAGCACTGCGAGGCTCGCCGTCTAAAACTCCGAGCTCGCCAAAAAAATCGTCGGGCTTAGCAACAGCAATAGTTTGATATTTATTGTTTTCAACCCGCTTGCTAAACTCAACTTCACCTTGTAAAAGTAGATATAAAAAATCGGCTGTTTCTCCTTCTTCAAAAACCAGCGTTTCCTCAGCAAAACTCTCCAATACAGCTATTTGGCAAAGGTGAGCAGCTTGCTCTGGTTCAAAATAAGACATAAATCGATGAGATACCAGATCCATGTAAAAATACCTAAGGCTTAATTTAAACAGTTTCTTTCTTCTATTTTCGCTTATAAGCATCGGTGCGTTAATAAAATACAATACTGCTTTAATCTGGCTCTATTTTCTAGCCTCCCAGGCTTTGACGCAACGATCGGCGTCGCGATACAGAGCCAGACTAGGACAACAGCACCAGCAATCTCGCCAAAATTCTCAGTTAATTGACTGAAATACATAAATATGGTAATATTTTTCAGATTTAAATTGGATGTGCGGACGATCCGGAGATGCCGCTCCACAAGATTTTAACTGTAGAGAGATGGTGCTATTTAAATGCCGATCGACCGAGTTTGCAAAAATTAACAATCGCGAGATAAAACGATCGCAGCATTCTGCCCGCCAAAGCCAAAACTCAAACAAACCGCGTTTCTCACAAAAGCCGATCGCGCACAGCGAACAAAATCTAATTCAAACCCCGGTTTTTTCATTCCCGCGCAAGGCGGCAACTTCTGATATTTAATACTCATCAAACAAAAAGCCGCGCCCAAAGCTCCCGAAGCTCCCAAAGTATGGCCCGTAGCCCCCTTAGTCGAACTAACAGCAACTCCTTGGTGGAACAATTTATCAATTAACAGTGCTTCGTGTCTGTCATTTAACTCAGTTGCAGTACCGTGAGCATGAATAAAATCTATATCAACCGCCGCTAAATTGCTGCGTTTCAAACATTGATTTACCGCCGCGATCGCACTTTCCCCCCCCAAAGCCGGGGCATTAGCATGACAAGCATCATTTGTCAAGCCAAAACCGGAAACTCGACCGTAAATTTTAGCGCCGCGACGCCTTGCCAACTCGGCAGATTCTAATACCAATAAAGCCCCGCCTTCACCGAGTACAAAGCCTTCCCGATTTTCATCAAAGGGATAGCACCCAGTGTTTGCCAAAGCACCCATTCGGTTAAATCCAGCCAGAGTCAGCGGTGTGATAGGCGCTTCCACAGCACCTGCGATCGCCCGCTGACACTCACCAGTGCGGATTAAATCAACAGCACGGGCGATCGACCAAATACCCGTCGCACAAGCAGCCATCGGCGCCAGCACCGGCCCCGTCGAACCAATTGCCCTCGCCGCCGCCATCGCCCCCATGTGAGGCAAAAAATTCACGAATTGAGAATCGGTAATCGGTAATTCGTAATCGGGAATCGGTAATTCCCTTTTCTCTTTCTTCTTCCCTCTTCCTTCTTCCCTCTGCCTTATGCCTTCGCTTGCCAATCGTTCCAAATTTGCCTGGAAACCTCGGCTAGAACCGATCGCAATCCCGCAATCAGGCAAAGGCAAAGTCAAATTAGCATCTTGCAAAGCATCTGCTAAAACCTGCCGAATTAAAGTTATTAAATCGGCAGGTTTTTCGCCAATTAAAGCCAAAGGTCGCCGTTCAAGTTCTAAAAAAGGTTGATGTCGAGCGATTCCCGATTCTCCAGACAGCAGTCTTTTCCAGCTTGTTTCCAGAGTGCCTAAACCCGAAACAAGACCAATTCCTGTAACAACAACATCCATAGCTAAGCCGATTTTAGATTTTAGATTTTGGATTAAAAGAAGAATCAAGCCCGACGATTTTAGATTTTGGATTAAAAAGGGATAATCTAAAATCTAAAATCAATTCCCCGCTCTCAAATCCCGAATTTACAAGCCGCCGAATCTATCCCGTAGGGATAATCTAAAATCTAAAATCTAAAATCTAAAATTGGTTGACTACCTTCAGCTAACAGGCTTAAAATTTTCCAAACCCTGAGTAACAGTAGCCTTGTCAATGCGATCGCCCGCTTCAATCTTATCAACAACATCCATCCCTTGCTTCACGTACCCAAAAACCGCATAACTGCCGTCCAAAAACGGCACATCGGTCAAAGTAAAGTAAAACTGAGAAGAAGCCGAATCAGGACTCTGCGATCGAGCCATAGCAACAGCCCCGCGACTGTGCATCAACACGGGTTTCTCCTTAACCCCAGCTTCTTGTAGCGTCGCACTGTAAGTCGGATTTGCAGCACCTTTAGCTTTAATTTCCAGAGGAATCCTGCGTTCTGCAGTAGTTTTCGGGTCAATAAAACCGCCAGTTCCCAGCCGCCCGGTAGGGAATTTAGGGTCTTTACCCTGGGGGTCGCCGCCCTGAACTACAAAAGGCTGAGGTTCCCGCACGACTCGGTGAAATACCAGCCCGTCGTAGACTCCTTTCTGAACCAAATCGACAAAATTGCCCGCAGTAATTGGAGCATTTTTGCCGTCGAGTTCGATCGTAATTGGAGCACCTTTAACCGTCATCACCACCGTTGCTTGTCCTTCCAAGCGTGGCAAATTGCTAAATTGCGAGCTCGCCGCTACCACAGCCGGAGACGGAGACGGAGACAAAGAAATACTTTCACCCGACGCCGGATTCGGTGTCGGAGTTGAGTTCGCAGCCGGCGAATTACCGCATCCCCCAACAAACAACGCACCAATTATTAAAAGTGAGAACAACCACCGCTGAATTTTGATTTGCATTTGCATTTGTATTTTCACTTTCACTCAATGACGTAAGGTGCGCAATGCGCACCCTAGATTTATCGCTTTACCAGGGATAATTTGCACCGCTTCGTGCTCACCCAATATTTATCGAATTGGTGCGCATTGCGCACCATACGAGACCTTACCAATCGAAAATCAAAAATCCCTAAAGTCCTTCTAGGGGAACTTGCAAAAATCGAGCCAATTCGGCAGCTTGATTTTCCACTTCAGACAAAGCAATCGGCTGTCCGACTCTAGTCAAGGGAAACTGACGGCGGTCTTTGAGCTTAAGATAAATACTGCGGCGGGGACTGAGACCTTCTTTAATGTCAACCCGCACAGATTGCACGTCCGATGTCTTGCAAGTAAAATCAAGTTTGCGGTTTTTGCCGGGAAATCCCCAGCGAAAGATCCGAATGTTACCTGTTTTTCGATCGAACTCGTTGTAACCGCCGCCGACATCCCAGAGAATAGTCAGCCACAGGTAAAGCGCCAACAGCACGCCGCAGACACCGTAGAAACCCATCGCAATGCCTTGGGGGATGAAAACAAGCTGAGTCGGGTCAGCAAAAGGCAGCAGGTTCACGTGCCAGTAGCTGGAAAGGCCCGACAGCAAGAAACCAGTCCCTCCAATGCTGACAATCGTCCCCCACCAGAAATTGCTGAAGCGGCGGGAACCCACAACCTGGTAGCGCAGGACCGAATCGATCGAGGTCGTTGTTTTTGCAGTCATAAAACTAAACAGCCTTAAAGCCAAATTTTAATTCAATTAGCCCACCGAGGGTCACGGTTCACTGACGAGATCGCCACGGACCGATCGGCATTGTCTATCAACTCCTGCTAATTATGTTGAAAAATTATGAACTTCTAATATATAGTTATGTTAACTTTAATTAGAAACCTTGGTCTTTTAACAAGCAAAAGGATTTTACCGCAATGACAATCGCAGTCGGACGCGCCCAGACCGAAAGAGGGATCTTTGATGTCCTCGACGACTGGCTCAAACGCGATCGCTTCGTCTTCGTAGGCTGGTCTGGCATCCTGCTATTCCCCTGCGCCTACCTAGCCATCGGTGGCTGGTTAACAGG
>JACJNY010000063.1 GCA_014695295.1 Microcoleus sp. FACHB-61
GTGGTGATGCACGGGTTTTGAGTCATTATACCTGTTTTTCTTGCACCCTTCCACCTTTTTAGGGTAACACAACTCATACAGTGTTTACTTTTGCAACTGCTTCAGCAAGCCCTTCCTAGAGGCGGTCCACTAATTCTAATTCCTCTTTCTTTACACCAAGCTCGGTTCTCTCTTGTACGATAAATACGATCGGCATGAACGGATTCTGGATAGTATCCTGTGAATCTATAATAAGCTTCTACTTGTGCTCTTAAGTCCCCTGATTCGTTAAAATTATCCCAGCTCATCCGGTATAAAAATACATATCCTTCAAAGCAGCTCGCTGATATTTTGGCTTTAAACTCTACGTTTTTTCCGGCTTTTCCTCTGACTATGGGACGGATGTGGGGTTGGCTTAAACTTACTATTCTATCCTCAATACTCTGTTTATTATTGTCAAATAACCATTGCTGTTGGCGAAAGACTTCTGTGAGGACTAGCAAGGTTTTATATTGCTTTTTATTCAGATTTCCCAGGCTGGCACCTGACTCGATTAGCTGTTCAATATGAGCCAAGTTTCTTTTGATATATTGAAGCTGTTTTTTAATTGCCTGTCTTTTTTTGTTTCGGGAGGGTCTTCTTTGTTTGGCTATTAATAAGTAATCTTTTCGGGCAAGATTACGGTAGGTTCTAGGTTTTTTCGGGATTTGACCTTTGAGCGGTTTATACAGAATGTCTATAATTTTTTCGGTGTGAACTCTGGCTCTGTTTAATAGTCCTAAGTCGGTCGGATAACTAATATCGGCGCTCAGCGCAGGTTGCATCT
This sequence comes from Microcoleus sp. FACHB-61, assembly GCA_014695295.1. Taxonomy (GTDB): domain Bacteria; phylum Cyanobacteriota; class Cyanobacteriia; order Cyanobacteriales; family Microcoleaceae; genus Microcoleus. Next base: position 806 of record JACJNY010000063.1, read on the forward strand.
ATGATTAGTTTGCCGCGATTGGATGAGTCATTTTTGGCGTCCGAATCCTTTTTTTTTTCGGGTTTAATTGGGGTGGTGGAGCGCATTTTTTCGACCAGGCGTTCGTTCACTTTATTAATTAGGTTCCAACTAATCCGTTGGCGAAAGTGTACTAATAGTGATGGGTCAAATGGCAGCTCGTTACTATAGCTTGATTGACCGATAAAGTATTGTAGATACGGGTTCTCCCGGATCTGTTCTACCGTTTCACGATCGCTAATTCCCAGTTTTTCTTTAATAATTAATGCCCCCAACGCCATCCGAAAGGATTTAGCTGGTGCGCCCTTTTCGGTGGGGAAATTTTGGGCATATTCTGCTTCAAACTCTGACCACGGGATTAGTTGGGTCATTTTTACCCAACGGTTGTCTGCTGACAATTTTCCTCCGAAGGGCAGTTCAAACTCGGATGGGGGGTTGGGAGCCAGCTCAACTTTTCGGTACACTATCCTAGGTGGTGATGCACGGGTTTTGACTTATTTTACCTGTTTATCACGGCGACTTTACTCTCGATCGCGCGATCAAATAACCTTTCGCCACGTCAAGTGCGATCGCTTATTCAGCAAGCCCTAATTACAGCAACCCCTAAACACCGACCGTTACCCCAGTTATCAGCCTTTGATGAGCGAGTGCGAGTTGGTTTCTTCAACATCTACATCTAAAAAGTGCAAGTGACTCTCCTCTTCAGTATTGACCGCAATCACCAAACCTGTATTTCCCCAAGGAGCGATCGCCCGGGGTGAGGCGGGACTGCTAAAATTCCCTACTTGAATCCCTTGACTGTTTAACACTTCTATCTGCCCCCCAACATCTGCCAACGCCCATCCCCAATTAGCCACACAAGCAGACACGGGCAAACTTTCAAGGGGAATTCGCGCTACCTTGAGGGGCCACAATTTCATTAACAGCACCGCCGCTTTACCACCTTGGGGAATTCCCAGCAATGTATAAGGCTCAGGTGTCAACAGCATCTGTCCGACGCTGGCCGACAACCGCACAGAACCCACCGGCGTGCCGCGGCGAGTGTAAACTCTAAAAATAGTTTGGGGATTTTTGGGTTCGTTGTCGGGCCAAACTGCTAAGACGTGTCGCCGATCCAAAAAAATTAATTCTGGTAAATAGTGTTCTGGTAACGGCACAGTAGCGATCAGCTTCAGGGCTTTTTCCCGATCGCCCGCAGTGCTGTTTCCAGCTAAAGAATAAAAACGCAGTTCGCCGGGAACCGCTACTGTCAACCAGTTGCCGTGAGAGTCAACAGCAGCTTTTAAAGCATCTGGACCTTGCCTGAAACCCATATCCAGCAGACACTGAGGCTCCCAAGAGTCCTCGTGGAGCCAGTAAAGTTTTTGCGGAGTGAGAACGCAGCAGCCATGGGAAGCAGGTAAAATGCCGCGCACGATTTCCGACATTAATGAAATAGAAGTAGACATTTCTCCTGTAACTAGCTGTTTTCCCGGCTGACACCAAACCTTTACGTCTGTACCTACAGCAGCATAGAGATACGTTTCAGTGGCAATTAAAGCGGTCAACGGTGCAGGAAGTATCAGTGGCTTTGGCTGCGAAAGCGAATAGCGCACAGTCCGAAGTAAATTAATAGCCGACTGTGAGGCTTTTTCCTCTTCAACTTCCACCAAAGACTCAGTTTCCGACTTCAGACTTTTATCACCAGTGGTTGTAGGGTTTTCCCAGGGAATAATGCAGTCGCCCAATTGTCTGACAGCGGGGTCGTACATGATCAGCCGCAGAGCTTGAGCCATTTGGGAAGCACTGGCAAAACGGCGGGCTGGCAGCTTTTCTAAAGATTTTTTGACTATTGCTTGCAAAGGTTCGGGGATGGCGTCGGGAAATTGCAAGCGTTGATTCAGGTGCGCCCACCTCAAGTCTCCGGGGGTTCCGCCGAAAGGGCGGTAGCCCATTAGCAATTCAAACAGCAGAATTCCTACTGCATATATATCTGACATTGGGGAAAAAAGACCGTAAAACCGCTCTGGGGCCATGTAGGCGGGGGAACCTACGGTAGCGTCGGGAGAAATTTCTTGGTGGAGGCGAGTGGTACCTATTTCTGGCAGCCGACGCGCGATGCCAAAGTCAGACAGCCGGGGCGACCAACCTTTGGCCCCTAAAGTTAGGAGGATATTTTCGGGTTTGATGTCGCAGTGAACTACGCCTCGGCGGTGGGTGTAGTCTAAGCCTGCTAAAACTTCCATGACTAGCTGCAAACCTTCGAGCAGACGCAAGGGGCGCTCTTGTTTGAGCAGGTTGCGGAGGGTTCCTCCCTCGCAGTAGTCCATAACCAAGTACCTGCCTGTAGCTGTGTGTTCTAGAGCTCGGCAGGTAACAATGTTCGGGTGCTGCAAGGTGATCAAAAACCACAGCTCTCGCAAGAATTCGCTAGTTGGGGCTTTTTGATGACTAAGTTCTTTGAGAGCAACCAGTTGGCTGGTGAGGCGGGAGTCCTGGGCGGGAGCTTCTCGAACGCTGGCACAAAAGACTCGACCAAATTGTCCTTGTCCGACTAGCCCTAAAATGCGGTACTTAGAATGTTGCATCGGTCTAATTATAGAAAAAGCTTGAGCTAGTATTAAAATATGTAAATAATTCTGACAAAAATTCAAATTTTTGAATCGCTCGCCAGGTACAGCCTATGTTATCTAAAGTTCATTCTCAGCCTCCTTGAGAGCGATCGCACAGTCGCACCTACTAAAATCCTTGAGTTTCGGAATCACTATCAATCTTGCCGGATTCGGGTGCCAGATCTGGAAGTACCTGTGGCTGCTATTTTAGTCGATCGCGACTATTACAGTTTTTTCAAGACAGTCAAGGAACAATCTAAGCTTTTAGCTTTTCAAGGCTAAGCTCGGGAATCGGGGCGACGGAACAGCGATGACCAAAACAGAAGCGCGGTTATGCAATCGGGGTTAGAGAGCCTGAAGCCGATGCTGTCGTCAAGGCATCTTAACCTTTTTGAGTGTTAGCCAAATTTTTATTGGCTGTTAATATGTCGATCGTACTTGCTAAATACTGAACTTGACAGGAACAAAAATCAATATGGTTAAAATTATTAAACTAGATCCAATTGCCGAAGAAATAGCAGTCGAAACCCGATCGAATATCCTGTCTGCCTTACTTTCCAAAGACTTAGACGTTCTCAAGGAATGCGGGGGGCGGGGAATGTGCGCTACCTGCCACGTTTACATTAAAGAAGGCATGGAAGGCTTGTCTGGCATGAACCGCCGCGAGAAGAGGACGTTGGAAGTCATTACTACAGCTCAAGCCAATTCGCGACTTGCTTGTCAGGCTCAAATTATGGGCGAGGGTGTGGTTGTACAGTTGCCTGCGGGGATGTACATTAATGCTATTGAAAATGTCGAAGCTCTGATCGGGCGTCGGGCCCAGCAAGATTTATTACACCCAATTACGGGTCAAGTAGTTGTAGAATCGGGAAAGTTAATTACTCGTTCGATCGTTACACAGCTTAATGAAACCCGCTTTCAAGTAGGACAGTATTTAGTTCGGACTAAAGAAGCTTAAAACTGATATGTTTGTATTTTAGTAGTAGAGAAAAATTTATGTTGAGCCAACTTGCGCGTTTGAGCACGGAAGCAGACGGACGCTACGCCACTGCAGAAGAACTCCAATTTTTGAAAGACTACTTTCAGTCTTTGAATCACCGGATGAGTGCTTATAAAAAAATTCAAGCCTCTGAAACAGAAATTATGCGACAAGTGGAAGCACAAATGCAGTCTCTCGACCCTAGTTTATTTCGTCGGGGGACTCACGATGTGACTGAAAAGTGCCGTGGAGATATTGTGCGGGTGTTGAGGCATTCGGCTGCAGCACTCTTGATTAATGATACTGAACGGTTGCGCGATCGGCTGCTGCTTTGGTTACAAACTATTTTAGGCGCTGTTCAAGTGCGAAATAGTGCGACTGTGACCTACGATGTGATGAAAAAGGTACTCAAAAAATATCTCACGGTGGAAGAAACGAACCTATTTTTTCCGATTCTCGACATCAACCGCACTTTACTCGGAAAATAATCAAGGGGGTGGACACGTTAACGGCGATAAACTGTGCCGTTAGGAAGAGTGGCTCCAGTCAATTTCGCTCCGCTCAAATCGGCCTCAGTGAGAATGGCTCCCCGGAGGTTGGCTCCTGTCAAGTCAGCTTTCTGCAAGTTGGCTTGACTCAGGTTAGCTTTGCTCAAGTTAATTTCATGCAGGCAAGAATTAGAAAGGTCGGCATTGATGAGATAGGCTAGGCTCAAGTTGGCTTTGCTGAGGTTAGCCCCGCTCAAGTTAGCTTCCATCAAATAAGCACCGCTCAAGTTGGCTTCGTTCAACAATGCCTCTGCCATATTGATTCCAGTTAAAAGTTTGCGGCTCAAGTCTACACCGCTTAGGTCGGCCCCGCTGAGGTTAATACCGCTTAAGTGGCTGCCATTCAAAGTAATGTTTCTCAGGTAGGTTTTGCTCAAGTCTGCTTTGCACAAATTTGCTCTATCCAAGCAAGCTTCGCTGAGGTCTGCTCCGCTCAAGCACGCGCCGTTTAAATAGGCTTGAGTGAGGTTAGTTCGTCTGAGGTTAGCTTTCAACAGGTTGGCTTTGCTGAGGTTAGCACGGGTTAAGTTGGCTCCGGCTAGGTTGGCTTTGGATAATTCGGCTCCTGTGAGCTGTGCTTCGGTCAAGTCTGCCTCTTTGAGACTCGCTAGACTTAAGTAAGCATCTTTGAAGTTTGCCCCGTTGAGATTGGCTTTAATCAGATAGGCTTTACTGAGATTTGCCTCGCCCAGATCGGCTTTGGTGAGGTTAGCCGCGCTCATATCTGCACCTATGAGATTTGCCTTGGGGAGAATTGCTCCGGTCAGGTTTGCCCAATTCAGGTGAGATCCGGCTAGGTTGGCACCGGTGAGATTGGCGCCGATGAGATTGGCGCCGCTCAGACTTGCTGCCATGAGGTTGGCGTCGGTGAGATTGGCTCCGCTGAGGTTAGCTTTGCTGAGGTTGGCTCGGCTCAGATGGGCTTTGGTGAGGTCGGCCCCGCTGAGGTTAGCACCGATTAAGTAGGGTCGGTGCTGGTGTTGGTTGAGGTTTGCCAAAAGTAGAGTTGGGGCATCGCTGGAACGGTATAAATCGATCGGACTCAACACAATGCCGCGCAGATTTGCCAGTCTAAAATCTCTTTCGCCGGCTGCATATCGATTTAGAAGTTCATTGGCGTCCATTAAGTTCTAGCAAAATGTTTGAGGTTGTGATTGCTTTTAAATTTTATGAGTTTCTAGGGTAAGTTATGAATTGTCTAGCTGCTCCTTGTTATAATCAGGTTTTCTTTAAATAGGTAAAACCAGATTTTTTCACTCAGTAGATTTTTGAGAATTTAACTCACTGTTTTTATGATGCGGTAGATAAAAGGGCTGCCGATAAATCGCTTTGACAGCTATTAACAAACTAATAGCTGTCGAACAAGTCAGTTTTTTTGGAAAAGTTGACTGAGAATAGCTTCATGGTCTTTTCCTTCTTCGACCATAGAATCGGCAGGTTGGAGGCGATCGCGCAGCCCTAAAATAAAGCGGTTGCAGTCCGAACCCAAGGATTCGCAGGAGGTTTGCAGGCAGTGGAGTTCTCGACCTGTGAGCTGACTAAAGAACGAACTTAAAATACCTGCTTCTAGAAAACAGGCTGGTCGCTTAGACTTGGGGGCTGTTTTAGCAAAAAGAGAATTAGCAATTTTTACTATTAAAAATCCATGTTCGGAATAGCTGGGGTCAAGCTCAAATGTTCCCCATCCATGAGTTTTCCAGCACTGTTGCAAGGACAGAAGAAATTCTACCATTTCCATTTCGGAAACTGGCTGACCGTAGTATTCGCTGACTTCTTCGCAAAAACGCACGTAGAAGTTTTTCCCCCACCAGCGACCGCAGTTGAAAAGCACGAGGCGGGAAGCTTGGCCTGTTTCTTTTTCTAAGCCGATATAAATAGCTTGAATCAGTGTTTCTGGGAGCGCTATGAGCCGATCGCCGCGGCGGTTTTCGAGCAGACCGAGTTCGAGGTCGCCTCGGACGTAGGCATCGCTGGCAAAGTAGTTTCCAGGGAGTCGGGGCTGTTTGAGTAAGTCGGCAATATTAATCATCGGGAATTGGGAATTGGGAACCAGGAATTGGGAAGAAAGCTGATTATTTATTACCTTGGTCAATAATTGACTGCGCTTGGCCTAAAAATGGTTGCAATATAGCCCGGGCTTGCTCGGAAAGCAGTTCTTTTAAACGAGCTTGCAGCAGATTGCAAACAGTTGCTTCGATTTTTTGAGTTTGGTGGGCTTCGACTATGCCGGAAAGCCAGTCTAGGAGGCGTTGTTGGAGAAAATTTTGATCGTTCAGCAGCATAGCCATAGCGCAGTACCGCAAGACTAGCACCCAGTGTTTGAGCGATCGTTCTAAAGTTTCTTGTTTTTCGTCGGGGAATGTTTCTTGTAGCTTGTTGGCTACTGGTTGGAAGATGCTTGCTTCCTTATCTCGCAAAAATTCGTAAATTTTTAAGCGCTGGGCAAGAGTTGCAGCTTGACGCTTAAAAGCTATGAGTTCTTCGCCTTTTAAAAAGCGGTTTTCTGCCTGATCCAGCAGCGCCTCAATCTCAGGGTGCATGATTTTAATTAAGTGGTAATCGGTAATTGATAAAAGGAAGGAAGTTTGGCAACAGATGAGTGTACGGGATTTAACGGATTTAACTAATGGATTTTGAGGGATGAGGAAAGAGGGGTGAGGGAATATCGATGAGGGATTGCCCTACTTTTGATTTTCCATTCCCCACAAAGATTAAAACAGGTCGAATAGGTCGTCAATGGTGACTTCTGCTGGTTCAGAAATAGAAATTACTGGCATGGGTGGGGGTAGAGGTAGGGCGCCTACTTCGGGAATTCCTTCCCAAGAAATTGCTTTAAAAAAGTCTGCTACTGGCTGGGTTAAAGTCAGAACTTGACCGGGGGTCGAGCCATTTGGGGTTTCTAAAGGTTTTCCGAGCCAATTATAGTGACCAAAGAAATCTTGGACAGACTTGTCCAACCATGAAGTTTGACTTTTCATCTTTCTTCCTGCCTGGAGAGACCCACCATCGCACTCTCAATCGCGAAATTGGTGGGAGGAAAGGCAGGGCAGGGGATGTGCCTTTCCAGGGTGTTTAACGCAATATTTCACCGTGTTGCAGTCGATTTTGAATATCGCGGGCGTTGGCACCTTCGTTGAGCCAGAATGCTGCTGCATCAATTTTATCTGGGTTGCCGAGGAGGAACTTGCAATAGGTTTCTCCCATTGAGTAACATTGGAGTTCTATGCAGCTCAGAGGCTTTTTGACTAGAGAGCCGAAGAAACCGGCGAACAAACCTGCGTATAGGTGACAAACTGGTTTGCCTACGTCGCCCAAAGTGCGAGCAACTGCTGAGTCAAAGAGGTTGATGAAGATGCAGCCGTGTTTGCGATCGCTCATGTCCACTTCCCAGCGACCCCAACCTTGAGCCGTGAAGGGCCACCACCAAGTTTCTAGCAGAAACATGAGATTTGACTGGCGAATATTCTGGCTGTATTCGGCACAAAACCATTTTTGAAAAAATTCGGAATCTTGGAGTCCCCACTGGCAACCAATAGTATACATGATGACAGAGGAAGCCGGGCCTACTTCTTCTTCGAGTCCCTCCACCAAACCGATAATGAAGTCTTCGCTGGTAAAAATGTTGCGCGACTCATTCCAGTCGTCAATTGTACCCATCTGGCGATCGAAGGCAAAAAAATCCTGAAACCTGTAGTGGCTGTGAGTTTTAGGATGCTTTTGCTTCAGTAGCGATTCGCTGTGGGCGGAGATTTCTTTTTGGGCGGTAGAGACCATTGGCGAGTTATTCCTTTTTCGTGTAGTTTGGTGAAAATTAGAGCCAAATAGACTGGCCTGTGTATCCAATTTAACGCCATTTTTCTAAAGGCAGGCACAGGCTATAATTTTTTACTGCCATATAAAAAGTTAAAATTCTAGGATGCTAAATTTGGGTGCTTGTTGGGACTTTTGCCTTCGGACAACTCCTATCTGACTGCTGGCGAAAGTGGGTATAACCTTAAACGGCTATGTGTTATCGTTTTGTGCAAGCTGTCCAGTATATATATAGGGCATATGGGGATGAAACATCACGCTTGTATTGCAATAGGCATCAATCAATATCAGTTACTCCAGCCTTTGAGTTATGCCCAAGAGGATGCAGAGGCACTGTATGGTTTTTTGACTGAGGAGGCGGGTTTTGCGCCGGATGGATGTCTGCTGATGACCGATAGCTCGCCGTCGCTGTGGGGTCAATCCACGTATCCGAATCGGGAAAATATTCTGAGGTTGACCCAAAGCCTGTGCGCTGAACATCTGCAACAGGGAGATTTACTCTGGTGTTTTTTTAGCGGCTACGGTGTCAGTTATGAAGGCAAGGATTATTTGATGCCGGTTGACGGCAATCCGGCTGACATTCCGGGTACGGGGATTCCGGTAGAGTTGCTGTTGAATACTCTGAAAAACGCTCCTACGGAAACGGTGTTGGTGCTGGTTGATATGAACCGCAGCCAGATTGTCAAAGCGGGGGAAACGCTGGGATCTCAAACGGCCGAGTTGGCGCGGGAACTCGAAATCCCGACGGTGCTTTCTTGCCGCCCGAATCAAGTTTCGCGGGAAACTTCGGCTTTGCGTCAGGGGTTTTTTACGACGGCGCTTTTGGAGGGGCTGCGATCGGGACAGTGCATGACCATTAAGGGTTTAGACCGTTTTTTGAGCGAACGGCTGCCGGAGTTGTGCGACCACCATTTGCGTCCCCAACAGGAACCTTTGATGGTGGTGAATCCTCCAGGAAAGGCTCATTTGGTGATTTTGCCGGATGCTTCTGGGGTGCCAACTGCTGTATTGGCAGGACGCAATGGCAATATGGCGGTTAATGCGGCTGATGGGTTCGATCGCCCGCAAATGGCGACGGCTACGGCTCCAATGGATCTGCCTCCGGCAGTTCGCAACGCTCAGGATTCGTCGGTTGAGAGGCCGCCTGTGTCGCCGCCGAATGCTGTGGGCCCTGCAGATCGGGGGGGCGATCGACCGAACTTGCAAAAGCCGGAGGATGAGGATAACGGGGGATCGGATAAGTCTTTTTTGCAACAGCTAATTTTGTGGAGCTCAGCTACGGCTTTGGTGCTGCTGTTGGGTGTTTTTGTGACGAACAAATCAATTTTTACCGGTCAGCAGGAAGCAGATCCCCGATCGCCTGCTAAAAATGCCCAAAACTCTGGGGCTCAAAAATCTGCTGGTGCTGGGGTATCGCCGAACCAACTGCGCGCGGTGCAAGCAGGAAGTGGGACCAAGCAGCCGCCATCGAGCCAGCAGGTGTGGGCGGAGGCGAAAACTTTCCTCAAGGATGGTTCGGCTTCTAGTTTTAATAAAGCAGTGGTTAAGGCTCGAACGATTCCGGCTAGCGATCCGCTCTACCCGCAGGCTCAGCAGGATATTGAGCGCTGGAGTTTGACAATTTTGGATATAGCTAACGGGCGGGCTGCTCGGGGCGATTTCCAGGGGGCGATCGGGGCGGCTAAATTGATGCCTGATGTCAATCAGCCAGTTTACAATCAGTCGCAACAGGCGATCGCTCAATGGGAGGAGCTATCCAAAGACCAGGATGTAAATGTTGCTTTGCTATCGGCTGCTAAGGGTCAAATTAAGCGGGGGGCTGCCTCTTCTTACAGTAAAGCCATCCAGCAAGCTAATAAAATTCAGCCCGGTCAGCCGAAGTATGAAGAAGCTCAGCAGTTGATTGGAGAGTGGAGCGAAACTATTCTCAAAATTGCTCAGTTGCGCAGCTCTCAAGGAAAGCTGAAAGAAGCAGTTGAAGCTGCTTCGCTTGTGCCGTCGGGTACTAAGAGCTATCAGCAGGCTCAGAAATATATCACCAATTGGAAAACTAAGGTGCAAAGCCAGAAAAAAGGTTGATTTAGTGGATAATTTCCCGGTAGAAAACCGGGAAATTATCTTAGCTACAAAGCTCAGATAGGTCGATCGCTGGATACGTCTTGACACTGCAAGAGGACACCTACAGATCGATAATTTAAAACCAATAATTTTATTCACCATTTCCCCTCCGCAAATCCTGAGCCTGGGGATTTTCTATGCTGTCCGGTCGATTATTTCTTTTAGGGTTAAATATCTCCTATAGCCTGGTTAATTAATATCTTTAATTCACGTCCCGGATCTTCATAAAACAGCCCCTCCACAGTCAAAAACCAGTTTTTTTTACCACAAGGATGGCTGTAGAAATTTGTGTTTAAAAAATAACCTTGATGCAAAAGTTATAAATGAGTTAATTTTAAGGTTCAATTAAAACAGTTAATTTTTGTATTTTATAAATTCAGCTTTTCAGGTGAATTTACACTTAATTTTAACTTTAGTAACAAGCAAATTGGGCGATTTTTAATTGCTATCATACGCCAAGTGCGAAGGCGAAATCGACTTGACTACGCCGATATGCAGAGTTCATTTGTTTTAGCCGTCTTTTTGCGATATTAGGAGTGATCTACGGATGAAAGACTGTTTAAACTTGCGCTGTTTTTAAATTATTGGCATTGACAGATATGTTATGAATTATACAAAATGAGCCGTGACTGGCAATTCTAGCCGACGAGCGATCGCCCCCAATGAATTCAGAAAACAGAGGGACGGCCACAGAGCGCAAAATATCTGGATTCGCAAGCTGCGAGTCTTCGTTGGCGCGGACATCACAAAGCTGCCTTAATTAATACAAATAAGGGCTTTGCAAGACAAGCAAAAAAATATATCATTGAGAAACAAGAATAAAAACTTGTTCGCTTATGGTAGCCCAGGTAACAACACGTATGCCTGAAGTTATAGTCCACAGCGAGACATACGGGCAGATCTAAATCAATAGGGTGAGGTAGCTGTGTCTGAATGTTAAGAGGGGAAATCGAAGAGGAATGTTCGGTGAGCGATCGCTTCCCAATGGAGGATGGTAAAACCTAGCAAGGCAAGGAGTTGGAGACAAGGCTGAACTTTTTGAGTTCACGAAAGTAGCGTTAGCACTAAACTCTGCCGTATTGTGGAAAACGAGCCAAATTTGTAACAGTTCTTAACTATGAATTATTCTGCCAAAATTGCTAGCATAGTGACACTTTTGCAAACAAAAACAGATAAAGTAAATAAAGTTGGGTAGCTCTAGACGGCCCGATCCCCATCCTGGGGATGTTGAATCAATTTGATTCGTACCAAATGGTTTTAGAGTTACACTTGGAAACAAAGCATCGCTATTTAACTGAGTTCTTTACTTACTTTTACTTTCAGCTATGAACGTGGATTTTATCAAAGCCCAAGTCAGGTTGCTACAGGGTGCAAGTTCATCGGAGCGAGAGACCCTTATTAAGAACATCGGCGTCTGTGCTGGCGTGATCAGACCGGGAGAGTACGTGACTCCGCAGCGGAAGCACGCCATCACTCTTTGGCTGCAAACAAATGCGGTTCGGCTCCGGCTACCCCAACTTCCTCTAGATTTATCGGGCCAAAAGCCTTGACAAGGAAGTCATCAAGGGGTAGCGACAGAATCAAAGAAATTAGTCAATCTTCCCTAAAAGTGCTTTTTTATTGAGCTGTACAGTATCAATGAAAAACGATTAAGATTGAAAAAATGTTTGTAGGGAGAGTTGGGCCCGAAAAGACGCCTGCGGACAAGAAGCGGTCGAGCGCCTTGGCAGAAGCAGGAAGTGAACGTCAAACCTGCTCGAAAAGTAGATTTGAGTAAGTTTCACAGAACGGATTATTGTGCACAACTATAACCTGGGTTATTTGCTTTTAGATTTGAGATTCACGATTTAGCTCGTGCTGCATAAATTTCCTCTTTGTGGATCGAGTGAAAAATCATCCCTATTCAATAGGTATAACTAATTACAGGGGCAGTCATTGAACTGCCCTTACTTTTGAACCAGGAAGCAAAATTGCTGCCACTTACAATAAACGCATCTACTGGCAGATAGAGTTTAGCTGAACTCTCATCTATTAAATAGCAGCAAAAATTACTATTTTGTCGGCTGTTGGGGGTCGAAGTTTTCTGCCGGCTGGTAGCCCTTGCAAATCAGCCATGAGTTCGCGTTTGGGGGAGTGTGCCACGTATGAATTGGACGCGACGGTGCAGCATCTCCAGCACCACCAGCAACAATCTGAAATCTTTGGGGGGTTTGCCGTCGGAGTTGATAAGCATAGTTACAGTTGGAGGTGTGGAACTTTCTTTGCCAGACATCGCGTGTATGGCTTAAACTCCGCAACAATTTTTATTTATTATTAATATCCTTAAACAGAAGGAGTTATTACAATTAAATTACTTTCTAATATATTTGTAAACAAAAATATTGTGCCGAAGAAACAAAAATTTCCTTATTTAGTTGGTTCCCGATGGACTTCACACCAAAAAACTTGGGGGTGGCGGCACTTTCAAGTAGTCAACAGAAAAAACGAAGGTAAATGGGTATTTGCAGAAATGGTGGCGGCTTGCGATCCCAATGTCCGTTTCTGGCTGAACGCCGCACAGCTCAAAGACCGATCGCTCTGGCAAGCTGGATGGCAGTCTACGCAAGAATTAGAGGAATTAGAAACAGCAGACTAAAAGACAGGGCTGTGGGGTAGAGTGAGCTAGACATGGGTAATGAGTAATAGCAACAGGGTAAAATAATGAAAAAAAAAGTTGTGTTATGGGTGTGTTTGCTAATTAGTGCTGCATTGGGGGGTGGATTTTGCGAAGAGTCGATCGCAACGAAGGCGATCGATCGCAGCAATACTCAGTCGGCGGATATTCCAACTCCCGCAGCGGATTTATCGAATCTAGTTCTTACTTTACAAGACCTCCCCCCAGGTTTTACAGAGATGTCATCTGGCGATGTGGCAAATTTCAGGAATCAACTCAGCCGGGGCCCTGACTTTAAGCCAGCCAGCATCTTTGCGTACCAAAAAATCGATCGCAAGTTGTTTGAACTTCAATTGCTGATAGGATTTACAGTGCAACTGTCAGATCCGACTCAACAAGCTACGTTCGATCAAGCAATCCGTGAAGGGGTAGCTGCAAAAGCATTCTCTCAAGGTTTAAACAGTAACAAAGAATCGCCGTTCACTGAGCCCGCAGCTTTAACTTTGCAAGACAAGATTGGCGAGGTGTCGGCTGGGTGGAGGAGTCAAGGAAAAATAGAAAATATACCCATGAATGTCGATATGACGTTGTTTCGACGGGGTAAAATAGGGGCTTTTATGACAACTATATATCTTGACGGCACTAAACCGACTATCACGATTAGCGACGCAGCGCGCAAATTTGACAGCCGCATGATAGAATTGAAACCTGATTTAACTCAACCAAAATAAGTGAGTGCTGCAAGCAAGCTGTAAAAAAAATCAATTTTCTACCTGCCCATAACACTCAGATTAGTTACACTAAAAAAACTGGTGCACAAATAGCAGATAAACCGGGTTTTTTTTGTTCAGTACCGATGAATATCACCCGAAATTTTAGTTAATAGAGCCCTGCTTCTGCATCCAGGAATTATAATATCATGTCTGTTGAATTGCCCGTGATAAAAATTTGTCGCCCGGTTGGGGCTGGTTTATAAATATTCTGGATGTGAATGACAGATTGTTGGTCAAACTCGCCCCAACAAGTATTGTGGTTAATTTACCGGACATGATATGACTGAGAAGAAAGAGCTTTGTTTCCCGTAAATTATACCGAAATACCTATGTCTGTCTCTGTTTCCCTGCAAAACGCCTGCAAGATTTACAATAAAGTCCCGGTTGTCAATGACCTTTCGTTCACGATTGAAGCCGGAGAAATGTTCGGTCTTCTAGGCCCCAACGGTGCCGGAAAATCGACCACAATTCGGATGCTGACTACCCTGACTAAGCCCAGCAGCGGTCAAATCCAGGTAGCTGGATATGACGTGATGCGGCAAAGCTTGGAAGTGAAACAGTGCATAGGCGTCGTACTCCAACAAATCAGCGTTGATACTGAGCTTTCAGTATGGGAAAATATGGAGTTTCACGGGCGGATGCACCACATCCCAAACCCGAAACGGCAACAGTTAATTAAACAGTGGTTGGGATATGTAGAATTAGCAGAAAGGCGAGACGACTTAGTAAAAACTTTGTCGGGAGGAATGAAGCGGAGGTTGCAAATTGCCAGAGCACTTTTGCACGAGCCGCAAATCTTATTTCTGGACGAACCGACTGTAGGGTTAGACCCGCAAACGCGGCGCCGATTGTGGGAAATTATTTTAGATTTGAACAAGCAGGGTATGACAATGCTGTTAACAACGCATTATATGGATGAGGTGGAGTATTTGTGCGATCGCATCGGCATTATGGACGGCGGCAAGTTAATTCAACTGGGAACGTTGGCCCAACTGCGGCAGCAACACGGTCAAGGGTTAGTGATGAAACAAATAGGCGATCGCTGGGAATACAAGTTTTTCCCTACTCTGGAAGAAGCTAATTTATATCTCGATGCCAAAGATGATAAGACTGGGATGATGGTTCGTCCTTCTAATTTAGAGGATATTTTTGTAGAACTGACTGGCCGACAGTTAGATTGAGCAATGGCTAATTGCTAATAGCAGTCCTAGGATTTTAGATTTTAGATTTTAGATTTTAGATTTCCCAAGTGGCGATTACAACCGCAAATTTTTTAATCAAAAATCCCAGGATTACAATCAAAAAGTGAAAACAGAAAGAGGTTTGTTTTTTTTGTCAACAACCGAAACTCTCCATCTCTTGTGTAATGAGAATGTTTTTTACGAGTTCCCTTGATTCACGAGCCGGAAGTCACGGATAGAGGGATAGTTGTTTTTTTCCTGATGCCTTCTTCTTTCTTCACGCTTGACTTATTCCCTCAACATCCATCCGTTAAATCCGGTACACTCCTCGTTGCCGAACTTCAACGTCCCAATTCCTAATTACTAATTTCCAAATGACTCGCTTAGCCACAACAATAGAAGCCATACTTTACCTAAAAGGTCAGCCAGTGTCGATCGCAGAAATTGCCGAGATTGCCAAGTGCGATCGAGCCGAAGCCGAAGACGCCATCATCGAACTCATGTCTGACTCATCCCGCCGCGACAGTGCATTAGAAGTCGTAGAAACCCCCACGGGATACAGCCTGCAACTCAGAGAAGAGTTTGCCAGTTTAATGCAAACTTTAATACCTCCAGAATTAGGTGTTGGAGCTTTGCGAACCCTGGCGGCGATCGCCCTCAAAGGCGGCATCGCTCAGCCAGACTTAGTTAACTTGCGAGGTTCAGGAGCTTACCAACAAGTGCAGGAACTTGTAGAAATGGGTTTCGTCCGCAAACGGCGGCCGACTGAGGGACGATCGTATTGGTTACAAGTTACCGATAAATTTCATCGGTACTTTCAAGTAGACCAACTGCCAAAACAATTGCAAATTGACTTCCAGGCAAATTTGTACCCAAGCAAAGACGAGTAGTTTAAAGTACAATGTAACAAGCCAGAAATTAAGAATCGCCAAATGGTTTTTCACCCTGACTTTGACAATTCCAATGCCCAACAAACCGCAGTCAATCCACTGCTGAAGTACCTCCAACACCAATCCCCGGAGGTTCTAGCCCGCATCGCCAAGTCCGCCAGCCCAGAAATCAGAGAAATTATCTCTCATAACGTTCAAGGACTTGTCGGCGTCTTGCCTTCAGAAAATTTTAACGTCGAAATTACCACGGATCGCGAAAACTTAGCAGGTTTGCTAGCTTCAGCGATGATGACAGGCTATTTTCTCAGACAAATGGAGCAGAGGATGCACCTAGAAGAAAATTTAGCAAGCACCAGCTCGATTCAACCAAACTCTCCCAAAGACAAGTAAAAAGATCAAGGGGTTGGGGAAGCCAGAAAGATGAAAGTTGTGCAAAAAAATAAACAGTCCTGGACGCACAGGGAATCAAGAAACCGGGTTTTTAACCGGATATCCCTAGCGCTACACCCAGGGTTTTGGTGAAAAAACCCGGTTGCTACGTCCAGGACTATAAACCATCAGATTCATCTTTCATCCTCTACCGTTTGCAACTAATACCAGTTCCAAAAAAGAATGCAACTGTAGGTAAGCTCCAAATCCTTATGCAGTAAGTAATCCCCAATTCTTTAATCGAAAATCGAAAATCGAAAATCGAAAATGGTATTACCCACCGGTGGGACTACCCGATAGGGGAAAAGCACCCGGACGTACTTTAATTTTCTGAACTTGACCCAAACGGTTAATTTCCACTTCTAGTTCTTTGCCCACAACAGTGCTTTCCACCCGTTCTTGCACGTCCCCAGGAGTGTTCACCGCAATTCCGTCAACTTTTTGAATGACATCTCCGGCGCGCAAGTCCGCTTTTTGAGCGGGGGAATTTTCCACGACTCGCGTCACGGCTACGCCTTGATCGAGGGTAATTTTATTATTATCGAGCTGTTTATTGAGTTCGACCTTGGTGGCTGCCGTCAAGCTGACCATTTGAATGCCGAGATAGGGATGTTCGGCTCTACCTTTGGCGAATAACTGATCGGAAACTCGTTTGGCGGTTTCGATCGGAATTGCAAATCCCAAGCCCTGAGCGTCCGCGCGGATAGCGGTATTAATGCCAATTACTTCGCCTTGGTCATTGAGTAGTGGCCCGCCAGAATTGCCGGGGTTGATGGCGGCGTCAGTTTGGATGAAGCGGACTCGCTTGTCGGGGATGCCGACTTGGGAACTTGATCGACCCGTAGCGCTGATAATGCCCACAGTCACGGTATTGTCGAGACCTAAAGGATTGCCGATCGCGATCGCCCACTGTCCCGGTACAATATTGTCCGATCGGCCCAAAGCCACCTGCGGCAGTTCCTTAGCATTAATCTTAACCACAGCGACATCCGTCAGCGGATCGACTCCCTGCACCTTACCCTCAAACTCGCGGCCGTCTTTGAGCGTTACCTTGACAGTATCCGTCCCGGAGACAACGTGAGCATTAGTAACGATGCGGCCGTCAGGAGTGAGAATAAACCCCGAACCCGTACCTCTCTTGACTCGTTCTTCCGGCTGTGGCAAATTCTCCCCAAAAAACCGACGAAACAAAGGATTTTTGAATGCTTCGGGCACTTGATTCGCCACCTTGCTCGATGCGTCAATCCGCACTACAGCAGGACCGACTTTTTCGGCTGCTTCAGCAATAAAATTGGGATTGCTGCGATCGACCGCCCGATTTTCCTGAACTGGAGGATACGCATAGGCAGGGATTTGCTGGCGCACTACTGGCAAAACCAATCCGGTTTCCAGATTGTTTGAGCCTTGCAGATAGCGATTCCCCAACCATCCCATGCCTCCCCCGATCGACAGCAAAGTCACATAAAGGGTCGTTTGCTTAAAAGATAAACTCATTTAATAACTCCCGCTAAATACTTTATCCCCGCAGACACGTTCCGAATCAAGCATTTTTGTCTTGACGGTGGGAAGGAAGCGGGGCGGGGCGTACCGCTTCCTCAAGAACATAGCTGTTAACAAGCAGGCGCTGATGGGCATCACAGGCAATTTTTGCCTGATTTCCCCAGAGCGACTAAAACTAATAATTCTCATCCTAACTTGGCTTAGCCTGGGATTTACAGTCTGGGAGGCGGCTAGAGCTTTCAAATATGCACTTTCAGAGGACTTTAAAATTGTCAACTGTCCGAAATGAATATTTTTTTCTCTACATAATGACTTTTAAACGCTTATTTCCGCTCATTTCTGCAATACTTTGGTCGATCGCACCCGTTGGGAAAACGGCGGATTATACCGAGGCCGCACCTGCAAATCTTCCCTCAGGTACACCTATAGAAAACCCCGACCCCGCCCGCGATTGCCCGAGTCCGGCTATGTCTCGATTGCGCCGCCACACTGCGGCCCAGGGCGAAACAATAGAAAGCATCGCGCGGCTGTACAATGTGATTCCTGCGGCGCTGATTGCGATCAATCCGATGTTGCGGGGAGGTCGAGTGTCTGCCGGAAGTGCGATCGTCATTCCTCCGTACAGCGGCATCGAGGTAGAAGTGCCTGCGGGCTGGAATTGGCAAAAACTAGCAGAAGCTTACAAAGTGCCGGCAGATTTGCTATTTGAGGCGAATGGGTGCAGGCCTTTGGGGCAAACCGTGTTTGTGCCTGCGGTGAATAGGTCGATCGGGCCTTCTGCAAATCTCGATGCAACGCCATCGGTGCAAGGATTTCCGCTACCCGCTGCAGCGGTAGAAGCTTTGCGTTACGGACGGCAATTGCATCCGCAGCGCCGCGAAGTTTTTTTCCACAGCGGCGTAGATTTTTTGGCGTCGGAGGGTACGCAGGTTTTGGCGGCGGGCGAGGGGACTGTCGCCTTTGCCGGGCCACAGGGAGATTACGGGAATTTAGTGGTGGTAAACCATCAAGCGGGGAAGCAAACGCGCTACGCTCATTTGAAAGATATTGCCGTAAAAGTCGGTCAAAAAGTGCGGTCTGGAGAAGTTTTGGGAACTGTCGGGACGACGGGAAAACGGGAGATTCCGCAAGCTCATTTGCATTTTGAAGTTCGGTACAATTCGGGTTTGGGCTGGGTTGCTGAAGACCCGCTGCTTTATTTGCCAGCGACTGTTAAAAAATAGGATTGGCGGTTGAACAAGGAATTCAACCACCAATATTTTGTTGTATGGCATAATTTAGCAAAAGCCCGTGGCGAGATTTGAACTCGCGACTTCCTCCTTACCAAGGAGGTACTCTACCCCTGAGTTACACGGGCATAAAAGATTAAAAAAGCTAAATTAAAATTTTTGACTTTTAATTTTTGACTTTTAACTTTTATTTAAATTGTGGTGGGCCGGGCTGGATTTGAACCAGCGTAGGCGTAGCCAGCGGATTTACAGTCCGCCCCCATTAACCGCTCGGGCACCGACCCATTTGTACCCACAGTTAAACATCCTAGCAGCTTCTTCTTTTTTTGCAACATTATATTTAAAACTCTAATCATTAAGTGGAGAACACATAAGTCAGTTAGCGGGAGACGGGAAAATTGAATCGTGTTTAAGGTGCGCATTGCTACGTCTAGGCTGGGTGCCCGCTTGGAGCACCAGAAGTCTAGACTAAGCCCAAATCCTTAATTAAGTAATTCCCCGGTTTCTTGCAGGGAGTGCAGGCGGCGGTAAATGCCTTGTTGACTCAAGAGTTCGTCGTGGCTGCCAACTTCGACGATTCTACCGCCGTCGAGCACGACGATCGCATCGGCTTCGCGAATTGTACTGAGTCTGTGGGCAATAATTATGGTGGTGCGCGTACCGAGGATATTTCGCATGGCTATCTGGATCGCTCGCTCGCTTTCATAGTCCAAACTAGAAGTAGCCTCATCAAAAATTAACACATCCGGCTCCACCAACAGCGCCCTCGCAATCCCCAACCGCTGCCGCTGACCGCCGGACAAGCGCATTCCTCGCTCCCCGACAACGGTATAGTAACCTTGGGGCAAGAGTCGCACAAAATCGTCTACTTTGGCAATGCGACAAGCATCCTCAACTTGCTCGAAAGTTGCATTTCTGTTTCCGTAAGTCAAATTCTCCAGCAAAGTACCGTTAAAAACGTCTACTTCTTGGTGGACAATCGCTAAACGCTGCCGGTAGCGAGTCACGTCTAAGCTGCGAATGTCTTCGCCGTCGATCAGAATGCGGCCGGAGTTGGGTTCAAAATAGCGAAACAGGAGTTTAACTAAAGTCGATTTCCCGGAACCCGATCGCCCGACTAATGCTACAGTTTGACGGGGATGAATCAATAAATTCACATCCTGCAAAACGGGTTTTTGACTGTCGTACCCGAATGTCAAACCGTCGATCTCAACTTTGCCGGTAAATTTATAAGGTGGCTGTGCCGATCGAGCATTTTCTGCTAAATTAACCGCATCAACACCGTCTGGCGTTTGCATAAACTCGTGGAACCGGATCATTGAAGAATAGCGCCGGGCCAATAATTCGGCGATAATACTAATCGGACGCAGTTGGGAATATGCCATGCTAGCCAACGTGTAGACGGTAACAAAATATCCGAGGGAAATTTGGCCTCCTACCGTGGCTGCTAGGCTAAAACCGAGAACTGAAAACAAACACAACTGGACGATTGTCTGCTGGTATGTCCCCAGGGTGACGTATCCTCTGTGAATGCGGTGGATCACGACTTTTAATTCGCGATCGAGTCTGGTTGTTTGCCTTTTGAGTTCATCGCTTTCTGTCGCAAAAGCTTTGACTGTTTTGATGTTGGTGATAATTTCCGAATTGCGGCTTTCGGTATCTTCGATGTATTCATCCAGAATTTCTTCTCGCGCAGTCACCCCTTGCAGGCCTTTGAGAGTGAAACTGAGGATAAATAGGAATGAAACCAAAATTAATAAGCCAATCCGCCACTCAATTAACCAGATAACGGCAAAAATGCCGATTA
The DNA here is from genome assembly GCA_014695295.1 of Microcoleus sp. FACHB-61. Taxonomy (GTDB): domain Bacteria; phylum Cyanobacteriota; class Cyanobacteriia; order Cyanobacteriales; family Microcoleaceae; genus Microcoleus. The sequence goes on from JACJNY010000063.1 coordinate 21,332, forward strand.
AGCGGACGACTTCGGGGATGAATTCGCCGGCAATTTCTGGATATGTCCAAGTATGGTTGGCGATGCCTTTGGCGATGCGGCTGGCAATCCGTCCGGCGTTGTTTTCGTCGTAGAATTCTAGGGGTAATGTGAGGATTTTGCCGATCGCACCTCTCATTCGATCGCGCCTCGCCCTCAATGGTATCGCCCAGTGGAACCAATTTCCTACCCAAGGTTGGATGGGTGCTTTGGCTACTGTTACCAGAAAAATTATGCCCAGCAAGACGGATAGCGATAATATTTTGTTGGGTGACTGCTGGGTAAAAGAGGCGATCGCTGCTATCAGCTTTTGGGTTATTGTATCTGTCGGTTGACCAGACAATACGTTTAATAGTTGACCGATCGCGTAGGGAACAAGCAAATCGGCTAGTGCCAAAACGCTGGACGCAGCTATGCTGTAAACTGCTATTTTCCAGTAGCGATTGTAGTATTTGAAGATGTCCTGAAAGCTTGCCATAAATTCTTCTTGAGATACAACCCTTGCAAACACTTGCATCTAAAACTGCGCTCTCGGCGCCTCTTGTTTACAAGTGTACTACAAAAGTAGTCGATCGGGGAGTCATCTCGGCTCATGCTAGCGACTCGCCCGATCGGGTGATTTATGGCAATCCTTCGATCGTCTGCGATCGATCCGCAGTCCTTAACAATCAACTCAAGACTAAGGGCAAAAAATGCAGAAGACAGAATTTTTCTTAAATTCTGCCTTCTGAGCAATGCCTTCTAGCTTTTAGCTTCGAGCAGTCTGTTAGCTTAAGGCGTAGGCTGATTGTAGCGCCCACCAGATCAAGAAACCGATTCCCGATCCAATGACGATCGCCGAAATGGCGATCGCTATAGGACTGTCAGCTCCCTTGAACTTCATGATTCCGCGATTTAAGTCTGACATGGCAGTGTTCTCCCACAATTCCAGCTTGATTGTAGCTTTGCCGCTGGCGGATGGCGGTGACTCTTCACGGCAATTACTGATTTGGTTAATAATCTGGCTGCTGCAATTTCAGGTGGGGAGTGGCTTTGGGGGGTTTTTACTGGGTTTCTGAAAAAAACTTAGTAAAAAGACTTGACAGATTCTCGGAATTGAGACAATATTGTTAATACCGCAGGAAATGCGGGTGTAGCTCAGTGGTAGAGCGTCACCTTGCCAAGGTGAATGTCGCGCGTTCGAATCGCGTCACCCGCTTTAAAAGATCAAAAAAAGATCGAACCAAAAATTAAAAGCCGGAAACTATAGCAAGGAAGTCTTGGGTATACGTCTAAGGATGGTTGAAAATACTTAAGTTAGTGGTAAAGTGGAGTAGAAAACTTGTAAGTCACAATTGCCACTCGGGCGATCGCTCGGAACAGGCAGTAGAAAGCCTCGCTAGGGCAGAATTGACAAGTTTGATTAAGTCGATATGTTAACGATTATTTTTGCAAAAACGCTTTTTTTATCCGATCGCTCGTGCCATCTCAAAAAGCTCCAAAGATTGACTTAAACGATGAGTACCCCTGCCCCTGCCGGCGCCGGGGTCGTCTCGTGTCCATAACGCTGACAGAAGCCTTTGGCTGCAACCGCTGTCAACAAATATTTGTATTGGACGAAAGTGGATACGTCATCGAGCAACTATCAACGAACTATCCTTACAAGCAGGCTTGGCGATGGACTGGTCACCAGTGGAACAGAGCGCATCCAGGTTTGAAGGCGCATTACTTGCCACTAGCTTTGGGTATGATATTGGTGCCGCTAGTGATTTGGTTGCCCTTGGCGTTGCACTCGCCGGGCCCGAATATTATTCTGTGGGCAATGGTCGCCGTGCTGCTAGCAATGCTGCCGGCGCTGATGGTATGGCTGGCTTACAGGCGTTAGCTAGATGATAATAGAGGATTTTACCCATTCATCAGATGGGGCAAATGTCGCCCGCCGGGCTTATCAAGCTTCTTTGGAGTTAGCCGCGGCAAAGAGTACGGATCGCGCTGCCACTTTGCAGGCGATGGCGCGCTCGCTGAAACGTCGGCAAAATGAAATTTTAGAAGCAAATACTTTGGATCTAGAAGCGAGCCGGGACATGGCGATTCCCGACTTGATTGTGGATTGGTTGAAGCTGACGCCGGAACGGATCAAGACAACTGTGCAAATTCTGGAACGGTTGGGGGAAATGCCAGATCCGATCGACCGGGTGATCAATGCTTCTTATCAGGTCGATCGGTGTCAGGTTTACTGTCAGTCGCTGCCGCTGGGGGCGATCGCTCTAATTTACGAGGCGTTTCCAGAGTTGGGGGCGATCGCAGCGGGTTTGTGTCTCAAAAGCGCTAACAGTTTGATTCTTAAAGGCGGCAGCGAAAGCTGGCAAACTAATGCTGTAATTGGAGAAGCTTTGATGTCGGCGATCGATGAGGTCGGTTTGCCGTCAGGATGTTTGCAGGTACTACCACCGGATCGGGGCGCTTCGATCCGAGAATTAGTCACTCAAGACCAATATCTCAACTTAATTATTCCCTACGGCAGGCCGAGTTTGGTGCAGCAGGTAGTAAGGTTGTGCACAGCACCCGTGTTGAGGTCGGCAATGGGCAATTGTTACCTTTATTGGTCGCGGACTGGGAGTTTGGAGATGGCAAGGTGGATGATTTTGGACAGCCATCAAAGCGTGCCCGATCCTGTTAACGCGATCGAAAAAGTGCTGATCGATCGCAACCAAAAGCCTTCTTCTTTAGTCAGGCTGTGGAACACTTTAAAAGAAAAAGGTTTTCACATTAGGGCAGATGCGGATCTTGTCGAAGATTTCCCAGAGTTGAAGCTGGCGGAACCATACGAGTGGACTCAACCGTATTTAAACAAAACCATAGCGTTTAAAGTTGTCGATAGTTTAGAGATTGCGATCGGCTGGATCAACCGCTACAGCAGCGGCCACGCTGACTGTATCGCCACTGAATCTTACTTAGAAAGTCGCCAATTTGCTCTGGATGTTAACAGCGCCTCAACTTTTATTAATGCCTCACCTCGGTTTTGGCGCTATCAAAATCGGGGAGATGCGATATTTTTGGGAATGTCCAACCAAAAAGGTTATCGCCGGGGATTGATCGGGTTAGATACGCTGACGACAATTAAAGAAATAGTTCAAGGTAACGGACTATTTTAGTGAGTTATGTCCTGCTGTTTGCTCTGGAATTGAATTTAAGTATGTGAAACCTTGGTGGGAAATTGAACCTGCTGCTGTATCGGTCAATTGCATGACTGACGCGCAGCGGGTCATAAACCGGGTTTTTCAACCACAATATCTGGTTAAAATCGTCAATATCGTTAAAGACCCGGTTTCTTTGTTCGGAGTGCGTAAACCATACAATTGAAAAAGATGATTTAATATTAACCTCCTCTGCGGGTCGATTTAAACATCTTTTCTTACCGCGAGACTAAATAATTAGATGCAGGATATACAAAAATATGATAGATTTTAGCCTAGTAATTTAAGGTGGAAATCCTGTCATTGGCAGCACACAGCAATCACATAATCCTGTCATTGCAGGCACACAGCAATTACCTAATCCTGTCAGAGCGTGTCGGTCTAAATACTTATCTGCAGCGCCTCGTTTGCAACAGCAGAGAAAAGCAGTCTCAAATCCTTGCGATTACTTCACTTCAATGCCTTGTGTTCTCTTCGGACATATCAGTAACTTGCCGGATCTGATATAAAATCAGGACTTACGCATCAAGACCTTAATAACCTGGTTTTTACCCTTCGGTGGGCTATAAAGAAGTATTTTGGTAAAAAAACTCTATTTTTGACGACCCGTGCGTAAGTCCTAAAGATGTCGGAATAACAGTTGTACATATCCTCAAAAAATATTTTTCTAATCTTAAACAATCTCCAAACCGATATAATTAATACAGGCAAAATAATCTGACTGACATTAGGGTGTTATTAGAAAAAAAATGAATTCCGAAAAAATGCTCATTTCTTTAGACGAGACTGTCGAGCGGGAAAGGCTCATTCATCAATCGGTATATGCTAAAAAATTGCGTCCGCTTCTACCGTCAGATGCCTTTGAACCCGATCCTAGCAAGTTAGCAATACTGTTAATCAATCTGGGAATTTTATTGCTGGGATGGGGAATTGCCGATTATCTCGATCGCTGGCCTGTGTATCTTTTATGGCTTTACTTACCTTTAGCCGCGATTATGGGCAATAGTATCATAGTTTTGCTATTTAGCTCCCACGATTTGATGCACGGCAGCATTCAGAAAAAGTCGCGCCTGACTTATCCGATCGCCTTTTTAGGGCTAAGTATGCTATTGATGCCACCTACTCAGTGGAAATCTCTGCACAACCTCGTACATCACAATAACACCAATTCTTTGGCAGACCCCGATCGCAATTACCTGTACCAGCAGCCGGATACTTGGGGAAAATGGATTCAAAATCTATTTGTACCCTCGGTGGAAGTCAATCCGCTGTGGTTAATGGTAGGAATGGCTGGATCGTGGACAGTGCATAATTTCCGCAACGTGTCCTCGGTACTGTTATTTAATGATAAATCTGTTGATTACGTACCGGCTGCCTTTACAGTTAGTCCTAAAGATAGATTGACGATAGCCCTGGAATGTGTAGGAATCTTAGGAATTCATCTCAGCGTCTTATTCTACCTAGAATTTAACCCGATTAAAGTTGCTCTTGCCTACATTTTGCCGATCGCAATTGGTCATGCAGGAGCAATGTTTTATATCTATACCAACCACATGGGTTGCCAGATGACCGGCATTAATGACCCGCTGATCAATAGTGCTTCGCTGCGGGTTCCTAAAATATTTGACCTGCTGCACTTTAATTTCTCTCACCACACAGAGCATCATATTTTCCCCAGCATCAACTCAGACTATTATCCGATGGTGCAAGAGTTGTTAGAAATTCATTATCCGGATCGCATGAATTTAATCGATGTTGGCCAAGCTTGGCGGTTGCTGATGCAAACCCCCCGACATTATCAAGATGAAGTAACCTTCACGGATTCCTCTGGTACAATGTCGGTGAATTGCTCGATCGCGGAACACTACAAAAGCTGACTGAGAATGCGCATTCGATCTCACATCTTGTACCATGCTTAAGAACAGGCTTTTCGGCCTGTTCCACAAAGAATGAATTTTCTTGTGGGGTGGGCGGGACGCCCGCCCCAAAAATACACTCCTACATACTGATGCTATTTAGCACCAAAGAAGGCTTGAGAGCAAAGTAAGGGATTACTCGTTTTTGATTATTGGCATAAATCTTTTGTTCTGCCATATTCAAATTTTGCTGGAACTGTCTCGCTAGCAGTTCGATCGGGGTTCCCCCAAAAACTTCATCGAAGCTCATGCCGTAGAGATCTCGGAAAGATTTATCGTAATAACCCAAACGGTCATATCGATAAGCTGACAAAATAAACAGAATTTCCAGTTGGTCAGCCGCTCGTTTGTACGGAGGAAGCAACTGTAAAATGTCCTTTTCCGTAATTACTTCTAGAGTACCTGAAGCGGTGATTCCAGGAATGTCCCGGTAGGCAGCCAAGGGCATATTGGCGGCAAAACTCATGTACTCATACTGGGGAAAATTGACTGCTGAATGCTGGGGGCCGCAGGTGAAAATTACAGTTGTGACAATTTCAATTAATTGTTGAACGGTGTTGATGCGCTGGGGCATTCCTTTGACTTTACCGCCTGTCTCAGAGGCTAATTCTTGGGCCCAGCTTTGCAGTTCCACATCTTGTGCGATCGCCTCATCCGTCGGGTAAAAGAATTTGAGATAGCCAGATACAAAGATTTCAATCGCATCCCAAAGCAGCAATCCATCATCTCGGTAAGGGTAGTGAGGAAGTTGGTTTGTGTCCTCCATTCCCCGATTTTTCAGTTCTGCGGGCAAGGAAAATTGATCGAGGCTCCATGTACTGCACGCCTCTCTAGTCAGTTCCATTGTCTCTGCCAAGGTACCCCCTAGCAACTCATCAACGGGCCCGCCGGGAGCGATCAAGTGAGAACGCGCCAGATCGTTGTTGGTCAACATAAAGCGAAAGTGGGGTTTCAACAGCAGGCTAAGCGGATGATTTTTAGCCAACTGTCGGGCGGTGACGATCGCGATTGGTTCCATCACAAGATGAGTTCGACCTAAATGGGAACTCATTTCATGGTGATTAGCATCTGCCACTTGTACGCAGAGTTTCGCATACAGCCAATCGATAGGAGGATCGAATGGGGTATACAGATGGCTACCGGGTTTAGGATCTAGTTGAATGGCAATAGGTGTCATTTCACCGCGATCGCGGATTCCTGTCCACCGCCAAGCGAAAAAAGCCCGTGGTTTCGGCAAGTATTTTCTGCCTTTTTCATAGGTTCCTCCTGCAACTTTCGCAGGCGCGCGATAGTGTTCGTCAGTACCTGTATAATCGGCAATGTAAATGTTTTTGTCCTGTAACTCTTTGCGAAGATCGAATAATGGCTGCAAACAGCAAAGTTGTGTCAGTGTTTCTGCCCGCAGGTCGTCCTGATCTAACAGGCGAAGCACCATCGGATTTGCTCCAGACAGGCGCTGTTCAGCAAAAGAGCGATCGGTTTGGTAGATCTTTGCAACTTGAGGTAGCGGCAGCAGAGTAAAAAAGTCTTCATAGTCTTGGAGATCGTCAAGAGGATCGAGAAAAGCTCTCGAATCCGCTGCCAACATATTTGCTGGAAGTTCCGATGTTGCTAATATCCGTTCTGCAATATACTTACTCGAAAAATTTTCGACTGCTGGCACATTTTTTAATAATGCCAAAGGTGATAAACTTTCATAGTCAAACTGATAAGCTTGTTGCTGACGATTCAAGGAATCGCGGCGCTGCTCTTGGTTCGGATCGTTTTGAGGAAGAGAAGGTTTCATATGGTCTACCATTGTATAAATCAACCCTTTTTTTGTAGTAAAAGGTCGGATACCATCACTACCGATTGAGGATGGACTTTAAAAAGTATTGTGTCCCTACAATAGGGCTGGATATATTCATTGTTCGCAAATCGATAATCTTATTCCGGACTTTTTTAAACTCAGACAAATTCTTTAAAAAAAGGTAACACTTCTCGATCGCCCTAAATCCACATAGCGCTGTTTCAGTCTCAGGATAATTAAAGTTTTGTCGGTGGGTTCCCCTCTGTCCGTCCCCGATCGCGGTTCCGGGCAACCACAGGTAGATTTACCCGTGACACAGCCACGAGAGATGTATTCCCAAACTCTGCCTGGGAACAAAAAAAGGGCAACCACGGAGGATTGCCCTTAGGTCGAAGCTAATATTAGCGATTAGGCATGAGTCATTAAATATTGACCGTTGCCGTTATATTCACCATCGCAACTCGCGAAATTAGCCACAAACCAAATCAAGTAAAACCGCCAAATGCGGCGAAATTTGGCATAGTCGATGCCGTAGTCTAAATCTTTGACTATTGGCTGAGAATCGTCAAAGTTTTTCAGCCAGTTAGCAAAGGTTGTGGAGTAATTGTATCCATTGAGATACCATGTATTAATGGTTTTGAGGTCTTTGTTGTGACTGGGAACGGCATCGTATTTCCAGTAACGGCCGTGGGGGAAAATGTATTTGTGGGTGAAAACGCTGGATATATTGTTGGGAGTGCGAACTGTGATGATGTGAATGAAAACTTTGCCGTTATCCTTCAGGAAAGAGGCGAGCTTTTGGAAAGCTTGCGTTAAATTGCCTACATGACAAAAAACGCCTATCGAAAGAATTTTGTCAAATTTTGTCTCAAATTGGGCGTCGTTCAAATCACCTTCATATAGGGTAAATCGACCTGAACTGAGGTAGCTTTCGGGGTCTTGCATCTTGTGCCGCATATATTCGCATTGCTGGTGGCTCAAGTTAATCCCGGTAAAGGTGACATTGGGGAATTTGGAAAGAATGTAATTGGGAACGCAACCCCAACCGCAGCCAAAGTCTAAAATTCGCTCGCCATCCTGAATGTCTAGCTTCTCAATCACATCATCAATCATGTGCATTTGCGATTGTTCAAGGTTGGCGGCTCCTTTTTCCCACAACCCCATGCTGTATTTAGGATAAATGAGTTTGCCGTCGCCTAACATGGGATTCAGCATTGCTTGAGGCAAGTCGTACTGAATTTTCATTAAATCCCGGGGCCCTTCGGCGGTACGATCTGTTTCTGTTAGTACCCATTCGTAGGGCGCAAGCAGGGACGGAAAATGCTTAAAAAAGACGGGCATACAGGTATCAAAAAGCGATCGCAAGACAGCATCCGGTACTTCTAAGCCGTTGATGTAAGACTCTGCTACTGCCATTTGCACCGTGTTAACTGCACTGACTGCGAGGCGGGTTGCTCCGTAGGCGATCGGACTTTTGCTATGCACATCTCCCACGATGGGAATGTGCTTTTCGATGTTTTGTAGGGCTGTTGATGAACTCATGGTTATACGGGTTTTAAAGATGCTGCTATTCTATCTCACCAAAATTGGCTGGTCGTTACAGAGCCAAAAAGCTGAAACTATTGCCAAGTAAGGTTTGCAAAGCAAAACTCCCCAAACTCCTAAAAATATAAGGCGGTTGAAGGGGATTTGATAACGGATTTATACGGCTTTGGGCGATCTTTATTTTATTAAGAATTATGTCAGTGCATTTGAGATTTGAGATTTGAGATTTTAGATTAACTCCACAGCTTGAATGGGGGTACTTTCACGGTGCGATGGCAATTTTAGTGCTGAGTTATACCATTTTAAATTTTAGAGTTGAGATTTTAGAATTGAGAATAAATGATGAGCTAAGAGGTGGGCTCTTGTCTAGAGTTGCATTTTTTTTTAAACTGGTTTCATTTTGACGGTTGAGCTGACGAAACGAGAAGCAAGTGCCGATCGCGACTTATAGTTAAGGAATCAGGGGATGCAGAAAAGATGCCGAGACACCGGGTTTGCATACAAATTAGCTGCAATAACAGATGTCCGCGAGATTCCTCGCTAATTAGCTAGATGCCCCACATATGCCACAGATTCACTATCTCCCGGACGATCGCACGATCGAGATAGACGACGACGATATAATTCTGGAAGCTTCGCTGCGTGCAGGCATTCCCCACACCCACATCTGCGGCGGTAGTGCCCGGTGTTCGACTTGTCGCGTATTGATTGTCGAAGGTTTAGAATTTTGTTCTCCGCGCACTTCGCCGGAAGAGGATCTCGCGAAAAAATTGCGCCTAGAGCCGGAAATTAGGCTAGCTTGTCAGACACAGGTTGCCGGCGGCAAGGTGATTTTGCGCCGACTGGCGATCGATTCTGAAGACTTGGAATCATTTAACGACCAAATGGCGGGAAAGTCAATTTCTCCTCCTGTGGGGCAAGAGAAAAAGATTGCGATTTTGTTTGCGGATATTCGAGGATTTACTGCGTTTGCAGAATCGCTCTTGCCCTACGATGTAATTTATATTTTAAATCGCTATTTCCAAAAAATGGGTTATGCGATCAACCGCAACGGCGGGATGATCAATAATTACATGGGAGATGGTTTTATGGCGCTGTTTGGGTTAGAAAATTCAGACAAGGCGGCGGAACAAGCGGTGAGGGCTGGGGTGGAGATGCTGGAGGAACTAGAGAAACTCAATCCCTATTTTGAAACTTTATACCGTCATCGTTTGCGGATTGGGATTGGCATTCACTGCGGCTGGGTGGTTGTGGGAAATTTGGGCGCGTCGAAGAGTCAGACGGTGACGGCGATCGGGGATGCGGTGAATTTTGCGAGCCGGATTGAAGCTGCGAACAAGCAAGTAGGAACAAGTTTATTGATTTCCGAGGAGACTTATCAGGAAGTGAAAGAATTGGCGATCGTCAATCAGTGCGTATCAGTGCAAATTCCGGGGAAAAGTGGCGAATATCCGCTGTATGAAGTAGTCGGGATGCCGCCGCTGCCCGTGGAAATCGAAGCAGTTTCTGAGGTAAGGGAAGGTTCTATCTGGCAAAATTTTGTCAATAAGTTGCTGGCTTTGTATGCTGTGGTGTACAATTGGATTAGGGAAATATAGAATTAAAACAGTGAGTTTTTTTTAACAGCTATACGAATACTTAAGCAAATAATTTTATGAGGAGTTTGAGTCTGATAATGCGTTCATATCTGCCATTAATTTAGTTGAAATCGCCCTTGTGGATTTTAATATGGCTAATTCCGCGACGCTTTGGGTTTAAGGGATATCGAACTTTGGTCTTGCAAACTTCTGCGGTGTTTGCTGAACCATAAAATTAAGAAATCATCATGGAACATATTGTTCGTAAGTATGAAGATAAAGATTTAAACGATGTCTTGTCCTCTTGGGAAAGTGCATCAAGGATGGCGCATCCTTTTTTAACAAAAGAATTCATAGAACAAGAGCGTTACAATATTCCTAATATATATTTACCAAAGGCAGAAACGTGGGTTGTTGAACAAAAAGGGCAGGTTATCGGCTTCATAGCCTTACTCGGTAACGAAGTGGGGGGGATATTCGTGAAGCCGGAGTTCCACGGTACCGGTGCCGGCAGGGCATTGATGGATCATGCACAGAAATTACGCGGTGACTTGGAAGTTGAAGTATTCAAAGCAAACTCCATCGGTCGGAAGTTCTACGGAAGCTATGGCTTTAAAATGGTAAGTGAAAAAGTTCACGAACAAACCGGCAACGAATTGCTGCGGCTCAAATTCACTGCCGACAACGCATAGCCGATGATGAACGTTCAACTCCGAAGTCACACACTACCTTTTCCCCGCGAGGGGACTGAAACTTTAATACAGAACTTCTTTACTATGTTGTCAAATACGAATTCAGAGTACGACTTATTACTACAACGGGCGATCGCGATCGCAGCAAAAGCTCATGAGGGGCAGGTTGATAAGGCAGGCAACCCCTATCTCGATCATCCGCTATTTGTGATGGAAAATGTAAATTCTATACAGCAGAAAATCGTAGCCGTTCTACACGATGCGGTCGAAGATTCTGAACTTACACTTGAGCAACTTAGAAGCGAAGGCTTCCCTGAAGTTCTAGTCTCGGCGATCGCGGCGATTACCAAAATAGAAGGAGAAGCTTATGCAGCTTATTTAGAGCGTGTGATTGCCAACCCGATCGCACTGCGAGTCAAGATCGCTGATGTTACTCATAACCTTGATATTCGCCGCATCGCCAATCCCACAGAGGCAGATTTTCAACGCATTGCAAGATACAAAAAAGTCCTCAGTCAGTTGCGTGCAGCTTTAAAATAATTATTTTTTATTAAATAAACTGAAAATAGGTAAATTCAGCCTAATTAATTTCAGTTCAAATACGCTAAGAGACATAAATTTAACCGCAGATATCCGCGTTCATCGTGGCACAGGCATCTTGCCTGTGCGATATCTAGGCATCTTGCCTGGGCGATATCTGCGGTTAAAAAAATCCCGAAATCCTAAGCCATCACCATCCCCCCATCCACATTAAAAACCTGCCCCGTTATATAAGCCGCCGCCGCATCCGCCGCCAAAAACTTCACCATCCCCGCAACTTCCTCAACTTCCCCGTATCTCCCCAGCGGAATATACTTCAAAATCTCATCAGACTTGACATCCTTAGTCATATCTGTAGTGATAAAACCCGGTGCAACTGCATTCACAGTAATCCCGCGACTCGCCAACTCCTTCGCCACAGTTTTAGTAAACCCAATTACCCCAGCTTTGGCCGCACTGTAATTAGCTTGTCCGGGATTGCCCATTTGCCCAGCAACCGAGGCAATATTAATAATTCGGCCGCTTCGCTGTTTCAGCATGATTTTACTGGCAGCTTTCGCACACAAAAACACGCCTGTTAGATTCAAATCAATTACCGCTTGCCAATCTTCCAACTTCATCCGCAGCAGCAAAGTATCGCGAGTAATGCCGGCATTGTTCACCAAAATGTCAATCCGTCCCCATTTTTCCATGACATTACTGGTGAGTAAATCTACTTGGTCAGTTTTCGAGACATCTGCTGCAAGTGCCACAGCTTCTCCTCCAGCAGCGACTATTTCTGCTACCACCTCATCAGCAGCAGCACTCGAACTCGCATAGTTGACGGCGACTTTAGCGCCTTCTGCTGCTAGGGCTAAAGCAACGGCGCGGCCGATTCCTCGCGACGCACCGGTCACGACAGCAACTTGGCCCCGCAATCTCTGAAAAGTCTCTGGTAATAATTCCATAATTGTATCCTCGCAATCTACCAGAGAATTTTGCACTAAAATCGAGCCAGAACCAAAAAAATTATTTTGTCTTATGGCAGTTCAAAAACAGTTCAGCAGTTTTGAGGAGTTACTATCGGGCTCTGACTTGCCGGTGTTGGTAGATTTTTACGCTACTTGGTGCGGGCCTTGTCAGATGATGGCACCGATTTTAGAGCAAGTCAGCGGTCAGATGAAAGACAAGCTGATGGTTGTCAAGATTGACACGGATAAGTACGAAGACTTGGCGTCGCAGCATCACATTTATGCTTTGCCGACTTTGGTGCTATTCAAAAATGGCGCTGAGGTCGATCGCATTGAAGGTGTGATGCAAGCAGCGCAGTTGATCGATCGAGTGCAACCTTTCTTGTAGTACGAGCCAATTATCTCCAACCTAGGGTGCGTCAGCCCATATCTGATTCATTATGAATAAGATAATCGTAGTTGACGCACCCTACTTATGAAGACTCCCAGCCACGCTATTATCAATCTCGCAATTCTTGGCAAACCGCAACTGCCGCAAGCTAATCTAATTATTGCGATCGGCGGAATTTTGCCGGATATTCCGATATTTTTATTTTACTTTTGGGCGAAATACATTGCTCGCTTGCCCGAAGGTACAATTTGGTCAAAAGCATATTATGAGCCTTTTTTCCAGAATGTTGTTGCTCTGTTTCATTCCATTCCCCTTGCGGTTATTGGTTGGTTAATTGCTTATTACTTCGGCTGGCCAAGCGTGCAAATTCTGTTTATTAGCATGATACTGCACTCTCTGGGAGATTTGCCTGTCCACAATGACGACGCTCACCGGCACTTTTTTCCGTTCAGCAATTACCGTTTTATCAGCCCGTTTTCTTATTGGGATAGGAAGCACTACGGTTCAATTGTTTCTTTGGTTGAAATGTTGTTAGTGCTGCTGTCAACTTTCCGGGTTTTTGGTTTTGTTAATTCTTATGTTGGAAAAACGTTATTGATTTTGGTGAATTGCTTTTACTGGATTGGATATGTGTATTTTTCCGCTCGTGCTTGGTTAAAATTCACTTCCGAAAGATGAAGTAAGCCACTACGCATATAAATTGCTTGCTTTCGGGAGGCGGGAGAGGGCCAGAGGCAGAGAATTGCCCAATTAAGCTCGCTCAGCATTTAAATTGCACGTCAAGAAATAATCAAATTAAATACACAACAGCTTACTAATTACCAATTAGTAATTACCAATTCTCAATTTACCATTTCCAATTTCTAATTTCCAATTTCCCGATCGCTAACTGCGCCGAATGTTAAAACAGCACCAATCTTGGCGCTTCCATAGAGTAGCCACAATCCAGCCGTGCTGTTCGAGAGTGTCAGCAATTGGTTTAGCTTGGTCGAGCAAAATTCCGCTGAGCACGGCCCAAGTAGTGGGTTTGCTAATTGCAGTGAACTGCGGTATCAAATCAATGATTACTTCTGCTAAAATGTTGCACATCAAACCGTCGATCGGCTCATCTACCATTTCTTTCAAGCGATCGATACTGCCGAGCTCTGCAACCAACTGGTGAGAATTAACGCGGTTGAGTAGTCTGTTGCTAATGGTCGATCGCACAGCCAAAGGATCTGTATCCAAAGCATAAACTTTTGTAGCGCCCAACAACACCGCGCCGATCGACAAAATACCCGATCCGCAGCCGATATCGGCAACGATGCACTTGCTGTCATCAAAACCGAGACGCATTTCCAGCGACTCCAGACAAAGTTGAGTAGTGGCGTGAGCACCGGTACCGAAGGCCACACCGGGATCTAAACGCAAAATGACGCGATCGGTATCAGTCGGTAGGGGCAGCCAGGCCGGATTAATTAAAAAGCGATCGCCCACTTCTTGAGGCTGCCAGTGCTGCTTCCAAGTGCTGCCCCAGTCTTCCTCTTCAATCAAATCCCACTGCATCGCAGGTAGGGGCAAACCTGCACACAGAGCATCTTGGCGCAGCCACAGAGACAGAGCGGCCAAATCCAGCAATCCTGCCTGTTCTTCGGGCAAATAAGCCGACATCAGGCAGGAATTGCTTTTGAGCTCAGTAGCAGTTCCCCGACAGCTAAATCGTTCCAGACGCCAAAAGATGATATCTTCCAGCGCCGGATCGCAAAGAATTCTAATTTCCCACCAGCTATGTGCCATAACGATTTTAGATTTTAGATTTTAGATTTTAGATTGGCCCAGGGGAACTGGAGACTGGGAACTGGGGAGTGAGGAATGAGGATTGGCTAATAGAAAAATTCCCGCTTTCTTGCCAATTACCAATGATCAATTACCCATTACCAATTATCAGTCCTTGCATCCAAAATCTAAACTCCAAAATCCGTCAAAGATTTACCGTGTAAGCATCCCGAATTCCCGGAACTTTGAGGATCTCTGCCAGTATCCCCTCTGGTAGAGGGTCATCGAGGCTCAAAACCATCACCGCATCGCCTCGCACGATTTTACGGCCTACTTGCATACTGGCAATATTGACATTAAAACTGCCCAATTGGGAACCAATTTTGCCAATAATCCCCGGCATATCGCGGTGCAGGGTAAACAGCATATGGTGAGTGGGGGAAACGTTGACCGGGAAATCGTCAACGCTGGTAATCCGAATTTCGCTTTCGCCGAGGACTGCACCTGTCACCGTGTGTTCGCCGAGGGTTCCCTTGGCCGAGAGGTGCAGCGAGCCGGTGTAGTCGCGAATTGAGGCGTCTCTGGTTTCGACGACGCGAATTCCGCGTTCTTTTGCTTCAATGCTGGCGTTGACGTAGTTAACGCGCTCTCGCAGGGCTTGGGAGAGCAGGCCTTTGAGGGCGGCGACGACTACGGGTTGACCTTGGTTGGTGGCCAATTCGCCTTGCAGTTGAACGTTGAGGTAATCGACTCGGCCTCCGGCTAGCTGGCTGACGAGGTTGCCGAGGGTTTCGGCGAGTTGCAGGTAGGGTTTGAGTTTTTCGATCGAGTCTGGGAAAATGCCGGGTATGTTGACAGCCGAGCGCGCGGGCAGCCCCAACAGCACGTCGCGAATTTGTTCAGCAACATCGATCGCCACATTCACCTGAGCTTCCGCTGTGGATGCTCCCAAGTGGGGCGTCAGCACGATGTTTTGGCCGACACTCCGCAACGGGGAATCGGCTTGCAGCGGTTCCTGTTCGTAAACGTCGATCGCGGCGCCGGCGATCTTGCCTTCTTTGATGGCTTCTGCGAGGGCTGCTTCGTCGATGATGCCGCCTCTGGCGCAGTTTATGATCCTGGCCGTGGGCTTCATTTTCGACAGCACTTCAGCGTTAATTAAGTGCAGGGTTTCCGGCGTTTTGGGGATGTGCAGGGTGATGTAGTCGGATTCGCGCATCAGCAGTTCGAGTTCTACCAAGCGACAGCCCAACTGGTCGGCTCTTTCAGTCGAAATGAAGGGATCGTAGGCCAGCAGTTTCATGCCCATTGCTTTGGCTGCGGCGGCGAGGTGCGAGCCGATTTTGCCCAAACCGACGATACCGAGGGTTTTTTTGTAAACTTCTACGCCGATAAAGCGGTTGCGTTCCCATTTACCACCTTTGACGGATGCGTTGGCTTCTGGGATGTGACGGGACATGGAGAGCATCATGGCGATCGCGTGTTCGGCTGCGGCGATCGTGTTGCCTTCGGGGGAATTGACGACTACAATTCCTTTGCGGGTAGCGGCGGCTACATCGACATTATCTACGCCGACGCCGGCTCTGCCGATGATTTTGAGTGAATTCCCGGCTTCAATGATTTCTTTGGTAACTTGGGTGCCAGAACGGATCATTAAAGCGTCGTAATCTGCAATAATTCCTACCAGTTGTTCGGCTGAGAGTCCTGTGTTTACGTCAACTTGCGCGACTTGGGAGAGGATGTCAATTCCGGCTTGGTCGATCGGATCGGATACTAGAACTTTAGGCATAGCAAGCAATTGAGTGGAATCAGTAAAAATAGGCAAGCGCGTTGGCAAGCACAAAGTTGAGGCTTAAACCTGGGGCAGTGTCTCACGGCTGAGCTCAAGCTTGCGTTTGTGCAGTTTGAATTGTATCTGCATTCGGTCTTGACCGAGCGTTTTTGCTTGAAATATTTTAGGTTTCGGGGCGATCGCACTCTCGGATGCTCTGGAAATCCCCGAACTGCTTAGCTAGTATGTCTTTTCCGACTATAATTATTTCTAGGTGTCCGAGCCTAACCATCAGGAATTATTGTCAATGAATTATCTTATCGCCGTACTGCCCGATCGAATGCAAGCCGAAGCTGCCTACAGTGCTCTGGAAAAAGAAGGCTTGCCCATGAAGCAAGTCAGCATTTTGGGCCGCGGCTACAAAACTGCTGATGAATTTGGCTTGATCGACCCCAACCAGCAAGCAAATAAACAAGCTAAACTCATGGCTGTTTGGCTGGTGCCGTTTGGCTTTATTGCTGGCGTTACTTTTAGTCTGATGACTCAGTTGAAGACTTTTGCGTGGGCGGGCGAAATTGGCGATCACGCGATCGGCGGACTGCTAGGTGCGATCGCCGGCGGGATGGGCAGCTTTGTGGTTGGCGGAGCTGGGGGCATGGCTTTTGGCAGCGGCGATGCTTTGCCCTACCGCAACCGTTTGAATGCGGGTAAATTTTTGATTGCGGTTAAGGGTTCTGACGATTTGACAGGGAAAGCTGCGAAGATTTTGCGGCAGTTTGAACCGGAAAATATCCAAGGTTATACAGAGACTTAGTTATTTGTTGACGGTCAACTGTTGACGGTTAACTGTTAACTGTTGACAGTCAACTCGTGTATTATTTGAAGGCAGTTATGGAATTATCAACTCTCCCCCTAGATTCTCCCCTAGAATTAACGCTTGAATTAACTGACGAGCAGTTTTTTCAGTTGTGTATAGACAACCGGGATTTGAGATTTGAGCGCTATGCAACGGGAGAATTAATTATTATGCCGCCTGCGAGTAGCGATACAGGCAGACGGAATGCGGATCTAAGTTTTCAACTCGAAGGTTGGAGCCGTCAAAATAAACATTTGGGAATTGCTTTTGATTCTTCAACTGGATTTAAACTCCCCGACGGTACAGATATTTCTCCCGATGCTGCTTGGATTCGGCGCGACAGGTGGGATGCTTTAACTCCCGAACAGAAAGAGAAATTTGCGCCGATTTGTCCCGATTTTGTCGTGGAATTGCGATCGGCCACTGACTCGCTAGAAAAATTGCGGGCTAAAATGAAAGTGTATGTGAAAAATGGAGCGAGGTTGGGATGGTTGCTCGATCGCAAAAATAGAAAAGTAGAAATCTCCCGTCAAGGTAGAGAAGTAGAAATTTTAGATGAACCTGCAACTTTGTCCGGTGAAGATGTACTACCCGGTTTTGTGTTGGATTTAACTGATATTTTCTAAATTTGTAAGAAGAATCGGCGGTTGAAACCGCATCTATTAAGTCAAAACCTGCAGAGGCTGGTTAAAGAGGACTCGGCGGTTGAAACCGCGTCTACACAAGCAAAACCCGCCGACGCGGGTTAAAGATAGCGTGGTAAAATTACGTTATTCTCTTTAGTCTGCGGAGGCGGACATCGTTTGTATAGCAGCGGTTTCAACCGCCTTCTTATCTTTTCTCATTCATTCATCAAGAAAAGGGGTCTGAAACCCCGTCCTTTTAGGACGGCTTTACATGAATTTTGGTTAAGGTAGACCCTTTCACACAAGACCTGCTAGTATGTGAAATAGCGTACTTAAGGTCAGCATGACACTAAAAGCCTTCAGCTATCGATTCTACCCAACGCCGGAACAAGAAAGTTTGTTGCGACGTACTTTGGGTTGTGCTCGTCTGGTCTATAACCGTGCTTTAGCAGCAAGAACTGAAGCTTGGTACAAAGAACAGAAACGGGTAGGGTATGCTGAGACTTCTTCAATGTTAACCGAATGGAAGAAAACCGAAGAACTAGATTTTCTCAACAAAGTTAGCTGTGTACCATTGCAACAATGTTTGAGACATTTACAAACGGCTTATACCAACTTTTTTGATGGGCGGGCAAAATATCCTAACTTCAAAAAGAAGCGCAACGGTGGTAGTGCAGAATTTACCAAGTCAGCATTCAAGTTCAAAGATGGACAAGTTTACCTAGCAAAAAGCACACAAGCGTTACCGATTCGCTGGAGCAGGACACTACCTGATGGTGCAACACCATCAACATTAAGCATAAAGCTTGCACCATCAGGTAGGTGGTCAGTTTCTCTGCTGGTAGATGTTGAAATTGAAGCATTACCTAGAACAGATAATCAAGTCGGTATCGACCTGGGAGTTACAAGCTTGCTCACTCTAAGCACTGGCGAAAAGATTGCCAACCCTAAAGGATTCAAGGCAAAGTATAGCAAGCTTAGAAGATCGCAAAAATCTTTAAGTCGCAAGCAAAAAGGGTCAAATAACCGTTACAAAGCGCGGCTTAAAGTAGCGAAAGTGCATCAAGAAATCACTGATGCAAGGAAAGATAATCTTCACAAGTTAACAACGCGGTTGGTGCGTGAAAACCAAACCATCGCCGTAGAAGACTTAGCTGTGAATAATATGGTCAAAAACCGGAAACTTGCTCTAGCTATAAGTGATGCAAGTTGGGGGGAATTAGTCAGACAACTTGACTACAAGTGCGATTGGTACGGTCGTACTTTAATTAAGATTGACCGATGGTTTCCGAGTTCAAAACGGTGTGGCAATTGCGGACACATCGTTGAAAAGATGCCGTTGAATATTCGGGAATGGGATTGCCCTCAGTGCGGTACTCACCATGACCGAGATATCAACGCAGCAAAAAATATTTTGGCGGCAGGGCTTGCCGTGTCAGTCTGTGGAGCGACCGTAAGACCTGAACAGAGTAAATCTGTTAAGGCTGGTGCGAAATCCCCTAGGGGACGGAAGCAGAAACCTAAGTCGTGAGTCTTAGGAATCCCCGTGGGTTTACGCCGGGGTGGATGTCAAGATATGATAGGCTGCCAAAGGTTGCGTTTGGTATGACCTATGAAAATCCTCCACGGGACTTGGATTCCTCAAACAGAAGAGTGTTTTGTTCAAGGTGGAACTTTTTGTCTTTGGGTTGAAACCACTGAAAAGAAAAAACAGCCTGCTAATGTTCATCCCCGACAATTGGAGACGGCACAGTTAAGAGAGTTTCTAACGAAAGAAGCCGGGATTCAACTGCCACCAGTCAGCAATACAAGTGCGATGGGGCTAGAATACGCGATCGTCCCTCGGTATTTTTTACTGCCCACTGCTGACAACCAGCCGTTGCCCTCTTTAGAACTAGCGCGATATTTAGAGACAGAGTTACCCGAAACATTTGAGTTGGAGTATTGGCAAGTTGATTGTGTGTCCATCGCCACCCACACTTTGACTAAAGTATTGAACGATCTGCATTTTTTTGCCCTCTACGATTTAGCAGAAGTTCAGTTTGGTTCAGACTTGCTATTTTGGTATCACTACACCCAAAAATTTAAGCAAATTGTTCTGAAAGATCATTATATTCCGGCATTGCGCTATCGAGAAACTGCTCCGATCGCGATCGCACCCATCGAAACATCCGAACCCGCTGAGAAAGCCACGCGCGGGCGTAAGAAAGCGGGCGAGACAAAAACCAAAACAACTGCAAAAACTCCAAAAATACCTGCCAAAATTGCACCCAGCTTTGAGATTTATCCGGGATGGGAAATTGTTTCAACACAGTACGAAACTGATTTACAACGCTATGTTGAATGGATGCCTTTAGTTTGTGTGTCCGGTTTTCGGAAGATCCAGCTACAAGATACACCAAAGTTCTACGATCGCGAACGGTTGCTGCGGCATTTTTCCGAGTGTGCGATCGCGGAAATTGTCACTCAAACCCCCATCCCAGCATCGTTTGAAAATAAGATTGCGGATTCTTTACTCCAAATCTGCCTCAACCAAACACGAAAAATCGCGCGAGTAAGCCTTGAGCAATACCGGCAATGGCAAACCTGGCGCGATCGGATTACGCGCAATCAATCTGCTGACTCATTCTCCCTCTGCTTTCAACTACAATCCCCCGAAAACCCCGAACAGCCTTGGCTTTTAGAGTTTCAGGTTGCTGCGAAAAAAGACCCATCTCTGCGGATGCCGTTGCAGGATTATTGGCGATCGACTCAACAAAAACAGTTGCAAACACAATTCGGAGACAACTTTGAGCAACATTTGCTGACAAATCTCGGCTACGCTGCCCGCATTTATCCCCAACTTTGGCAAGGGCTAGAAACCGACAAACCCGTTAACATTACCCTCGGCTTAGATGATGCTTTCACCTTTCTCAGCGAGTCCGCTTGGGTATTAGAAGATGCCGGATACAAAGTGATTGTCCCCGCTTGGTGGACGCCGAAGGGACGACAACGGGCGAAGATTCGCCTCCAAGTCAAAGGGAAGGGCAGCAAGAGCGCTGCAATCAAGGGCAAAGGATTGTTTTCGGCGGATTCCTTGGTGGAATATCAATATGAATTGGCGATCGGGGGTGAACGGGTTAGCGAACAAGAATGGCAGGCGTTAGTAAGCGCTAAAACGCCTCTAGTGCAGTTCCGGGGACAATGGATGGAACTGGACAAAGACAAGATGCAGGAGATGCTGGAGTTTTGGAAAAAACATCGCCAAGAAAACCCAGATTTAAGTCTGATTGACTTTATGAAGTTGACGGCAGAAGGAGAAGCGAGCGAACAGTTGGAAGTGGAGCGCGATCGGGCTTTATCGGATATGTTGGAGAAGCTGAACGATAAGAGTCGGTTAGAGTTAATTGCAGATCCAGCAAAGTTTCACGGCAAGTTACGGGATTACCAAAAGCGCGGCGTTTCTTGGTTGAGTTATTTGGAAAGTTTGGGATTAAATGGCTGTCTTGCCGATGATATGGGTTTGGGTAAATCGGCGCAGGTAATTGCTAGATTATTGCAAGAGCGGGAAGTTTTATCTACTACAAAAGAGACAGAAAAAGCGATCGCACCTTCGGTTCTACCCACGCTGCTAATTGCGCCCACATCCGTAGTTGGTAACTGGCAAAAGGAAATGGAAAAATTTGCTCCAGAATTGCGATCGCTGATTCACCACGGCCCTCAACGTTTGCAAGATGCTAAAGCATTTAAAGCCGCCGTCCAAGATTGTGATATGTTGATTACTTCCTTTACCTTGGCGCGCAAAGATGAGAAGCTGTTGAGCAGCGTAGCGTGGCATCGCGTGGTAATTGATGAAGCCCAGAATATTAAAAATCCGAAAGCGGCGCAAACCAAGGCGATTTTAAAGTTACCCGCTACCCATCGACTAGCATTGACTGGAACACCCGTGGAAAATCGATTGCTGGATTTATGGTCAATTTTTAATTTCCTCAATCCGGGCTATCTGGGTAAAGAGGCGCAGTTTCGGAAGTTGTTTGAGATCCCGATTCAAAAAAATAGCAATCGCACGCAATCGGCAGCGCTCAAAAAATTAGTGGAACCCTTTATTCTCCGGCGCCTGAAAACCGATAAGTCGATTATTCAGGATCTCCCCGACAAAGTTGAGCAAAAGCTCTACTGCAATCTCACCCGCGAGCAAGCTTCGCTTTATGAAGCGATCGTCAAAGAGGTAGAACAAGAAATTGATGCGGCGGAAGGGATGAAGCGCAAGGGGATGATTTTGGCGACACTGCTGAAGCTGAAGCAAATTTGTAACCATCCGCGCCAGTTTTTGCAAGATGAAAGTGAGTTTACACCAGAGCGATCGCACAAACTGGAACGGCTGATCGAGATGATTGAGGAAGTCAAAGCAGAAGGCGAAAGTTTATTGGTATTTACGCAGTTTACAGAACTGGGAAGCGCGTTGGAAAAATATATTAAACAAACGCTACATTACAACACTTACTACATCCACGGGGGAACCAGTCGCGAAAAACGGGAACGGATGATTTCAGAGTTTCAAGATCCAGAGTCTGAACCTTCGGTATTTATTCTGTCACTGAAGGCGGGCGGCGTGGGAATTACGCTGACAAAAGCCAATCACGTGTTCCATTTCGATCGCTGGTGGAATCCGGCAGTGGAAGATCAGGCGACGGATCGGGCGTTTCGGATCGGACAGGAAAAAAATGTGTTTGTGCATAAGTTTGTGGCTATTGGCACGTTGGAGGAAAAAATTGACCAAATGATTGAGGACAAAAAGAAATTGGCAGGGTCAATTATTGGTGCTGATGAATCGTGGTTAACTGAGTTGGATAATGAGGCATTTAAGAAATTAATTAGGCTCAATAAAAATGCGGTTCTAGATTAGGAGAAATCAAAGATGTCACAATTTACTCGGACTTGGTGGGGCAATAAATTTATCGATGCGTTAGAAAGATTTACAGATTCTGGGCGACTCGGGCGGGGACGTGCCTATGCACGAAACGGCAAGGTAAAAAGCTTTGGCATGAATGATGGGTTAGTGATGGCACAGGTGAGAGGCTCGGTTAATCCTTATTTTGGGGTTTATAAGGAGCCTCTGTACACAACTCAAATTGAGTTTGAGCCAATTAGTCAGGAAAAGTGGCAAATGGCGATCGCCCAAATGGCATCAAAAGCCAGCTTCATTTCTCGGCTGCTGCTCAACGAAATGCCTGACAATATTGAAAATGCTTTTGCACCCCTCGGATTGCACCTTTTACCCAGCAGCCGCGAGGACTTTAAGACTACTTGCTCTTGCCCAGACTATAGCAATCCCTGCAAACATATTGCCGGAGTTTATTATTTGGTGGCGGCAGAATTGGACAAAGATCCATTTTTACTGTTTGAATTACGGGGGCTTTCTAAGGAAGTGCTGCACCGCGAATTAGCAAAAACGCCTTTGGGCTTGGCACTTTCTGCCGAGTTAACGGCTGATGCAGCGGCCCCTGTGGCGGTGGATTCCTATTACACGCAGGCGATCGCCAGTGAGGCGCAAACCGTCAGCCTGAAAGAGTTTTGGCATGGTGCGAAGCGATTACCGCAGACGATTGAGGTGCCAGCGCAAAGTGGGGTAAGTGCGATCGTGGTGAAGAAACAGGGAGATTTTCCACAGTTTTGGCACAAGGATGGTTCGTTTATTGAGGCGATGGAAGAACTGTATTTGCGGGTGAAGAAGAATAAGTAGTTGGGTGGACAATGTGGCATTGCTGATTGACGGTATGAATTAAGTTCTACGAAAAGACTCCAAGGCACAAAAAGTCTGTCTTCGGCAAAGATTAAAAAATGTACATTCATACTAAAGTTCAGCAACGCCCATCCCTATACTCTGCAACGCCAAAATCTGTTATCTACTCTACAGCGCGTGCCGGATAAGCTGCTGCAAAAAATTGACTACCGACAAGTCTGAACATGGCTCCGTATAGTTGGGATTTTGTGCTGCCTGTTCGCGGTTTGTCACTAAAAAACAAGCAGCAGTGAAATGCCTTTCTCGCACCATCTTCTGACAAAAAAGTTCGTAGCGTTTAGCATAGCTTGCCCCTCTAAACTCCGGCAAAACGGCGAAATGCGGT
Organism: Microcoleus sp. FACHB-61; assembly: GCA_014695295.1. GTDB lineage: Bacteria > Cyanobacteriota > Cyanobacteriia > Cyanobacteriales > Microcoleaceae > Microcoleus. Next base: position 45,041 of record JACJNY010000063.1, read on the forward strand.
TCGGCAACCTGCACCGGTGCGCGCGAGGCCGGACTGTCTTCCAAAACAAACAAATACCCCAACCACGGTGGCGGAGGTGCTTCGCCAAACACCCCTTCCCGGTAAGCTGTCCAGATGTCGAGAGCAGCCCCCATCGCTTCTTCTGTGCGGTTGTTGAAGTTGTTGCCAAAGCTGCCAACCTGGCTCTTCAACTCGATGACTACTTTGAGTTGCCGTTTTTCAGGGTTTACCACCACAAAGTCGTACATCTTCGTCGGGCGAAAGAACCCCGGTATAACGGTTAGGCTTTTTTTAACGTGGATATGGTTTTGAGGCACACCTGCAGCCAGCAAGAAATTAGTCAGCGTCAGGATGAAACCATCCATCTGCTTGCCGCCTGTCACCGAACTGCGGTTTCCTTGGTCAACCTTGCCAGCTAGCACCTGGGCTTGTGCCTGGGCGATGCGGGTATCCCAGAAACCCTGCACAGCTTCCTGGAAAACATCATCGGGGATGGGCGACTGTCCCGTCATTCGGCAACGTCCCCCATCAATCCGTCATAGACTACGCGCAAGCCATACGTCTGCTGCATCCGTTTCAGCGCTAGGTGATGGTAAGTTGGCTCAACATCTACCCCGATACTGTTGCGCCCCCAGTTGGCGGCGGCGACGCAGGTTGTTCCTGTCCCCATAAATGGGTCAAGTACCGTGTCCCCTGCAAAAGAAAACATCCGCACCAGTCGTTCTGCCAGTTCCAAAGGATATGGGGCGGGGTGTTGCTTGGTGGAAGCGCCTTTGATATCCTGCCAAATCTGTTGAAACCACTGTCGGTGGAGAGTTTCCGGTATTACGGACAATACCCGTGCTGTGAGGGTGGGACTGCGGTAGCCGCCCGGTTTGCGCTGCATCAGGATAAATTCGATGTCGTTTTTGATGACACCTCCGGGCTCATAAGGTTTGCCGAGAAAACTGGTGCCATTCCCGGCTGCTTCCAGGGAAGCATTGGCGATTTTGTACCAGATAATCGGTGCGAGGTTATCAAATCCCAGATGGCGACAGTGTTCCTGAATACTCGCGTGCAGGGGAAATACCATGTGCCTGCCAAACCGCCTGCGGGCAACACAGACATCGCCCACCACAATCACCAGCCGTCCGCCAGGGACTAAAACCCGCCATACCTGGTGCCATACTCGATCGAGCTCCTGCAAAAACTTTTCGTAGTCTGCTATTTCGCCAAGCTGGTTGATATTTGTGAGATATTCTTTTAAATTCCAGTACGGGGGCGATGTGACTACCAGATGTACGCTTTCATCGGGAATATGTATCAAGTTTCGGCTATCGCCCTGTAGCAAGGAATGGAAAGATGGCAACCCCTGCACCCGATTCTGAATTTCCTGGATCAACGCCTTATTTTTGCTGATGGCAGGAATGGCGCGTTGCTCGTCTGCTGTTAGTAATGCCGTTGCTTCCTCGGGTACAAGGCTTTTATCCTGTAGCGCTTGTTTCAACGGTTCGGGTGCTTCCTGACACAGCAACCGCGTTGAAATATTAACCTTGCTTAAACTCGAAGACTTCATACATTTGGTACAATAATCATGTTCATGATATCAGTTTCGCGAGTCCCAAAAATCATAAGCTCGCTATTGGATTATCTTAGACTATAATTAAAGTAGTGCGACTGTTAAAAAAGTAGACTTTTTAGTTACAGCAAGCTTTGGCAATTTCAAATTAGAATCTAACATTAACTGATGTTACAAAAAGAAGAACTGTTAAAAGGCATCGAAAACCGCGAATGTGTCGCGCGGGCGATCGACCAAGCGGAACAAGCAATTAAAACTTGGGAAGTTACTCAGACTGATTTTCTGTCGCCTCCGGAATTGGCGGACACTCTGACGGTATTTAAGCGCTTAACTGATGTGGAATTAGTGGCTTGGGGCGGCTACCCGCAAGCTGAAAGACAAAGAATTGCGATCGCCCGATCGGATATCCCGATCGACTCTGCTAGCGTTAACGTTGCTGCGGTAGAAATTGCTGGCAATTTTTTGTTCGATACAGCTTCTCACCGCGACTTTTTGGGGGCGATGTTGGGTACGGGAATTGTCCGCGAGAAAACGGGCGATGTGATTGTTTTGGGAGAACGCGGCGCGCAAGCCATTGTCATGCCGGAGATGGTAGAGTATTTGGAGATGAGTTTGCAGCAAGTGCGATCGGTTCCTGTGCAAACGCGGCGCATTGAGTTGAGCGAACTAAAAATTAGAGAACCCAAAAAGAAAGAAATGACAACCGTTGAAGCATCCATGAGATTGGATGCTGTCGCCTCGGCTGGGTTCGCAATGTCTCGCAGCAAAATGGCCGATTTAATTGATAGTGGCGACGTGCGAGTTAACTGGAAAGACGTTACTCAAGCTAGTTATAATGTCAAGTCTGGAGATTTAATTGCTGTTACCGGCAAGGGAAGATTGGAAATTGGGGAAGTTGCTGTTACTAAGAAGGAACGCTATCGAGTCCAGTTAACTCGATATTTGTAAGTCTTGGAATTGGGGATTGAGAAGAAGGAAGAGGGAAGAAGGAATTGGGAATTCTCTTCCCTCTTCCTTCTTTCTGACCTCTGTTAAATCCGTTAAATCTCGTACACGATCAATTGCCGAACTTTCCTGGAAGCGGCCTCGGTTAAATCCGTTAAATCCCGTACACTACTTCGTTGCCGACTGCCCTCGCTACCTCCGTTAAATCCCGTACACTGCTTCGTTGCCGAACTTTCTTCGTAATTACGCTTTACCTCGAAACACCTTTGCTACCGACTTCACCAAAAGTTCTCGCGGCATCAATCTGGGCATATTGGCGATGATTTGATTGGGAATTCCCCCTGTGACAACATTAGACTCATTTTTGTCTAAAGCTTTCAAAGCATCTCGCACTACTTCCGCTGCGGGAACGAGTTTTTGCCCGCTGCTGGATGCCATTGATTGAGGGAATTCAGCTACTGCGAAAAAGTCCGATTCTGTAGGCCCTGGACAAACGCACAAAACGCCAATTCCTAAATCTTTGTTTTCCGCCCAAAGTGCCTCGCTGAAACTCAAAACAAAGGCTTTAGTAGCAGCATACATTGACAAGTACGGCATCGGTTGAAAAGCTGCGATGGAGGCAACATTGATGATACTTCCTGATTTTCGCTGCCGCATTCCCTGCAAAAATAAGTGCGAGAGTTCAACTAATGCTACAATATTTAGTTGCACCATTGTTAGTTGTTTCGCAAGCGGGCGATCGGCAAAAACTCCGTAATCTCCAAATCCCGCATTGTTAACCAACAAATCCACCGTCCAACCTTTTTTAACAATCGTATCAAATACAGCAGTTCCAGCGCCCGGTGCGCTCAAATCTTGCACGATTACTTCTACCAGAACCTTGAATTGTTGTTGCAGTGTAGCAGCTAGCTGCTGCAATTTGTCTTCGGAACGAGCTACCAAGATTAGATTGTGCTGGCGTTTGGCTAATTCGGCGGCAAAGGCTGCACCAATTCCGCCAGAAGCACCGGTGATTAAAGCAGTGGGCATGAACTTTCTTCGGATTATTTGATATAAACTTTATATATTTTAACAATTATTTTGAGGGGGAGCCTGTAAAATAATTAAAAGGGAATAGGTGAGTTTTATGGCGCGTCTTACCGATCGAGCTTTTGAAATTTTGCGGGCAGAAGTTGACAAGTGCGCGGCGGCTGATAGTCTAGGCGGTGATGTCTACCGACGGATGGTAATCAAGCGGTTGGAGAAACTTCGATCGCAAAACGGCACTTTTGCGTCAATAGAAGAAATCCGCGATACCTTCAAAGACCAATTTCCCAACTTCAGCCAACAAGCTCTCAAAGCTGCCGTCAAAGCCAACCGCCCGCCCGGATTGTTCGGTAAAATCATCTTTGCTGGGAGTTTGCTGGGAAGTGCTGCGGGGATAATTTGGCTGATTAACCTACCTTTTCCCATGATTCGCTGGCCCGTGGCGAGAACAATGCCGATATTGTTGCTGCCAAGTTTTATGAGTATGGATCACAATTACCGGCAGGCGATCGCCCTTGTGGAACAATCCGATCAACTGGTGAATAAAGCCACGGCTGTTGCTGATTTTGACTTGGGCGAAATAAAAGCAAAACAAGCGCAAAAACACCTCGACGCCTTGCCGGTGTGGTTCCTCGGCTATTACCCAAAGAGGTACTGCTCTTTTTTTAGCTGCAGTTGGCAGTTTACACTCGATGAATTTCAAGCCGCCCGCAAAAATGTCGGGCGGATGGAGGCTCAGATTTTCCAGCAAAAAAATGCTTTTACTCAGTTAAATCAAGTCGAACAAACTCTCAACGCGGCGAAACAGCAGTATCAGCAAGCCAAAACGGCTGCAGACAGACAAAAAGCGACGGTAAATTGGCAAAGTGCGATCGATCAACTCAATCAAATTCCCGCCGAAACCCTCGCTGGAGAAACGGCCAAGAAAACACTCAAAGCAGCAGAAAGAGACTTTCAAGCAATGGGCGGCGTCGCCACCGGTTCTGTGCAGGCTGACAACTTAATCGAAGCTGCTAAAGAATTTGCTCTCTCCGCCGCCGTCGCCTCCCAAAAACCGCCGCATCCCGCCGCACAGTGGGAGCAAATAGCAGAATTGTGGCAAGAAGGTATTAACAGACTGAAATTGATTTCTGTCGATAACCCAGGGTATCTCGACGCTCAAACCAAACTCGCTGAATATCAAAAAAATTTAGGAATTACCCAGATTAGACTGGAAACAGAAAAAGATTCTGCAAAAGCTTTGCAAGAAGCTAAAAGCTTGTTTGCCAACTTGCAAAATAATGTGAATTCTCCGAGTCAAAATCCCGGTAACTCCCTCAGCCAGTTGCAACAAATTATCAATCAATTAGAATCCATTAAACCCGGGACAACTGTTTATCCCGAATCCCAAAAATGGCTGCAATCTGCTCGCAAGAAACAGCAAGAATGGCAAAAGAATTAGCTGTTGACTGTTGACTGTTGACTAATGCCAACTGTCAACAGCCAACGGCCAACTGACAAATTACCAAGTCGGGTCAACATACAGATTAATTGTCACTTGCTTTTTCCCGGAAGGGACGCCGGAAATACAAGCACAAATCGTATCTCCGCCATCAATTTCTACTTCGCAAGCGTGACAAGAACCCATGAGACAGCCAGTAGGAATAGACACCCCTGCACGTTTGGCTACATCTAGCAAATGCTCTCCTGGTTCAGCTTCAACTGTCACGTTATCAGGTAAAAAAACAATCTTTGTCATTCAATTTTAACCTCAACTCTAACAAACAACAGTTAACAGTCAACAGTCAACAGTCAACTGTTAACTAATTAACCTAAAATATGCTTTATATCTAAATGCTTTTCCACTGTATCTGCTAGAGTGTCTAACAGAGCTTCTCGGTGTTCCCGGTAATTAGGAATACCTGTAGGCAATGCGCGGAGTCCCCGCTGCTGCCGCAAGTGATTTAACCAAGCTCGCCGCCAAGCTCCGTTGTCAAAAATGCCGTGCAGGTATGTGCCCCAAACTGACTGAGAAGTGTTGACAATTCCTAAACTCGCATCGTCAAATAGCGGTTGAATCAAATCTGACTCTAGCATTTTCGTTTTTCCTTGATGAATTTCGTAACCGGAAACAGGCAAACCCGGTTGAGGATAGTTAGATGTTACGATTCGTTGGCGGGCAATTTTGTTCGGTGCCATCGCAGTTTTCAAAGGCAGCAATCCCAATCCTGGAAATTCTCCTTTTTCTCCCTCAATGCCTTCTTTATCGGTGATACTTTCTCCCAGCATCTGAAAGCCGCCGCAAACTCCCATGACTGTACCGCCAGCTACTAAATAATTTTGAATAGCTTTGGCCATTCCTGTTTGGCGCAGCACTTGCAAATCGGAAATTGTAGTTTTAGACCCTGGTAAAATCACGGCATCGGGATGGCCTAAATGGTCTTTTGGGCTGACATATTTGACTGTGACGCTAGTTTCCGACTCCAGGGGGTCAAAGTCCGTAAAATTAGAAATTCGGGGCAGGCGGATGACCGAAATATTTATGTCGGTTTGAGAATTGGGAGAACGCCGATCGAGCAAATCGAGAGAATCTTCTGAGGGAAACACTTCGTCTATCCAAGGAATCACCCCAACTACCGGGATTCCCGTCCTTTCTTCTAGCCAAGTCAGGCCCGGATCTAAGATCGATTTTTGTCCTCGGAACTTATTAATAATGAATCCTTTAATTAAAGCCCGTTCGTCTGGATCGAGCAATTCCAAAGTACCGATAATGTGAGCAAAAGCACCGCCGCGATCGATATCCACTACTAGCAAAGTCCGAGCCTTTAAATGTTTGGCTACCCGCATATTTGTTAAATCGCGGTGTTTGAGATTAATCTCAGCAGGGCTGCCGGCTCCCTCACACACAATCATGTCAAATTCTTGGCCGAGAAATTCTAAAGATTCCCGAATAGCTTGCCAGCCGATATCGAAATACTGCTCGTAATATTGAGATGCTCGCACATTGGCGATCGCCCGACCCTTGACAATTAATTGAGAAGTCATGTCTCCTTGTGGCTTGAGCAAAATCGGATTCATTTCTACCCAAGGTGCGACGCCCGCAGCCCAAGCTTGCACTGCTTGAGCGTAACCAATCTCTCCGCCGGCCGCTGTGACATAGGAATTCAGTGCCATATTCTGACCTTTAAACGGAGTTACCCGCCAGCCTCGCCGAGAAAAGATTCGACACAAAGCTGCCACGAGTAAAGATTTCCCTGCGTGAGATGTTGTTCCCACGACCATAATTGCTTTCATAATATTAAGGGAGAAGGAAGTTCGGCAACGAAGCAGTGTAAGAGATTTAATATCTATTCCCGTTGCACCGTCCGTGATTGTTGATTATTGAGTATTAACTGTTGACTCGGAGTCGAAAAACTAAATGGTTGAGTGTTAACTGTTGACTCGATTTTATTATTCCGATGCAACCGGAAACGATATAACGGATTTAACGGATTTAACGGATGGATGTTGAGAGCCGAAGTCAAGCGTGAATAAGGAGGAAGGAAGAGGGCCTAAGTAAGAAGTAAGGAGTAAGAAGTAAGAAGGCAGAAAACAGAATCAAAAAAATTCTGGTATCTACCTTTTGCTTTTTGCCTCAAGATAACGGCTTATCTTCGCCGGATACATTCTCAGACTTGGATTCATGGGCCGCTTGAGCAGCTTCTACTAGATCCGGAGGGGGGGGATTCGGGCGAATCAATTCCGGTTGTTCTCCCTCAGAAGATGGTTTTTTATCTGTGGATTCGATCGAGATCACTGATACTGAAACCGTTTCCACCTGCACGCTCAACCCAGGTTCTCCCGGTACTTCTATCTCTACAGGCTCTGCCATTTCCACCACAGTCATTTCTATCGATGCTGCAGGGGCTTCTGCTTCCGGTACGCCTGCTGCTGCTTCCGGTTCACCAACCGCAGCCAGCGGTGTCTGGGTTTCCAGAGATACAGCAGGGGCTTCTGCTTCTAGTACGCCTGCTGCTGCTTCCGGTTCACCAACAGCAGCCAGCGGTGTCTGGATTTCAGCGGACGATCGCTCGTCGATCGGAGTTGCCCCTATTTTGTCAGAACTCGCGGTTTCTACAGCCATCAACTCGGCCATTGATTCAACATCGGTGGGAAACGGCAATCCTTGGCTGGTTTCAACAGCAGTGTTGCTGCTTTCGGCCGCCACTTCCGCAGCCGCCTGGGCTAATTCGGATTCGAGAATCTGGTCGATACCCCGTGCAGGAGTTGCCGTTATTTTAGATTCAGGTGCGATCGATTCTGAAGTCGCTGAAGGTTTTGCCGTCTGAGGAGTTGCATCAGACTTGTTTTTACCCGCACCCCGTCCCAACATACCGCCGAGACTATTTTTGATATTGCCGAACAGACTTGCGAAACCGCCGGATTTTTTAGCTGGTTTGGCAGGAGTTGGGGTCGCCGCCGCTGCCGCCGCCTGCGACTCTTTAACGGCTGTCCTCCATTCTGTTTCCATCTCGTCAAAATCATCGGCTTCTGGCTGCTGTTGACGCTCTGGCTGAGCCTCTGCTGGCTCCACACTTGCTGGAGAGGCAATTTCTGAAATTTCTAGAGGTAGAGGTAGAGGAGTGAAGCTGCTGGCTAATTCTGCTGGAGTTGGTGAAGTCTCAGCAGCAGGAGTTTCGACTGAAGAGATGGGTATTTCTTCAATTGCAGGTGCTGTCGAGTCGGGAATTGTCCAGCCAGGGGCGATCGGACTTTCGGCCGAAAGTTCGATCGGACTTTCGGCAATAATTTCAGCTATTGGGGGAATCGCCGGCTGTTCCTCTAGCTTTACCTCGCCCTCATTCACAGCGGGTGCTGGAACCACATCAGTTTTCGGTTTGGGCGATCGAACAAACTTAGGTTTTTTCGTCGCTGCAGGCTCTTTTTTCTGGGGAAACAAGCCCGCCAACAGTCCACCTGCAGCCCCTGGCAAATTGACCGACTGAGGAATCGGTGTTTGCTCAGCAACGGGCGTCACCAGCCTGCGCAAAGTCAGAGTTTCCCAAGCAAACCAGGCCAACATAGCCACGCCCGCTATTTGACCAAGCAGGAGAGCACCTGTAATTCGTCCCGCACAAGCCCATAAAATTAACGCATAAAAAAGCCCTACCCCGCTCCAGGTAAAATCACTTTTGCGGTGAACTTCTGGAAAAAAGAAGGCCGCCATGTAAATACTGAAGCTGCCTAGACCGACCGCCAACGCCAGAAAGTATGCAAGCATATTGTCGGTACCTCCGCTGTGTCAAATAACTTCTACGCGCTAATTCTACCTTTGAGAGAGACTCAACGGCTTCTTTCTCTCGAACAATTCTCGATTTTGGGGGAAGTTCGGCAATGCGCACTGAATCAGGATTGAACGGATTTAACGGATGTTGACGGTAGAACTCAAACGTAAAGATTTTCCCACTCTCTCCGACTTCTCCTCTCCCTTTCCCCCCTACCCCCATGACCCCCTATCCCCATCACCCCCTCGTCCGTCGTGATATGTGTCACTTAACTATGCCTGTGCGATCGCACCAAGCGGCTTAGGATGTTTATATGTTGTAGGTGTAAGAGGAATTATGCCTTAGGGCATATGTAGTGGAGACAGTGCCATGTTAGAAAAAGTGTTATTAGCGGCGGCCTTAACCTTATCGATTCAAGTATTTCCCGGACTGAGCACTTCCGCGAAATTACCTAAAAATTTAGTATTGCGATCGAGCGATCAGCAGGCTCAACCTCTGAAACTCCCCATCGTTTCAGTACCTGCAGACCTCAAGGCGAACGTCCAATCGTAATGATACCTGCAAGATACCTGCAAGTGCGATCGAACTTAGCCAGAGTCTCTCTAATATTTTTTTCGAGTTGTTCTCTTTTCTCTGTGACTGTTCACAACTCATCTGTTTGTAGTAAGGGCTTTATTCCTGATTAATATCAGCTAATAAGGACTAAAGCCATTACTACAAACCGTAGGTCAACAATGAGTAGCAGTTGAACATAATTCCTATAACATACTACTAGACAAATCTCAACATCAGCTTGTCAAGTAAAGACATTCAAACCTTAAAAAACTTGTGTAATCCTGAGTAAAGGATCAAAATAGATATATAATCCCTTGATGGCTCTCCAAGCTAATAAGCACATTGACTATTAAATCAAGGAAAGCAAAAATGGGACTTAGCGATATTCTCTTGAATGAAAACCACAGAGAAAGTTTTGTAGATGACTGTGTAAAGTTGATAGACAAACAAGTTGCAGCAGCGCCGGGATTGGGTGGTCTGGCTCTTAAAGCTGCCTACTCTACTGTCAATGGGATACGGGCTGACTATTGCGCCCAAGTCGTCGATCAACTTTTGCCAGAAATCTCGATCGTACTCGATCCGATGTGGGCTGAAGGGGTAAACAATGGCAACCCAGTAGAATATCTAGCCCAAAGAAAATCTGAAGTAGCAGACGAATTGCTCCAAATCAGCGACAAAAGAGTCGAGAACAGCACAAGAGCGATGGTTAAAGGCGCCTATGCCAAACTCCGCCCCTCAGCTAAGACTTACGTGGAAAAGGGAGTACCGGATTTAGCCGAAATTATTAATAAACATAGTGCGATCTGATCTTGAATTGGTGGGGACTTCCCGCCAATTCAAACCCTTGTCGGGGCGGGCACTTCCCGCCTGCTAAGCTGTTGAGCATTTAAATTGCATATTTCGGGCGTTGCTCGCAGCAACAGCCGACTCATGGTTGGATTATTTCTGTCGATGCAATTTAAATGCTGATTAGCTTAGTTAAATTTTGGGACACAAAAGCTATCAAGAAATCGGGAATAGGAAGGAAAATTCAGGATTTCAGCCCAGAATCTTCACTCATAAACCCGATTTCTGCGTAAGTGCTGGTTGAATTCGGTGAAGCTACTTATCCATTGCCAATTACTCACTGATTCGCCCCCAATATTTTAAACATCGCCTGTCCGGTAATTCCCAACCCCAGAAACATTACAAACATCGCGCTAATCGCAGGCAAAAATTTGACTGCTGTTATCTGTTTGGGCAGTTTATCAAAATTCCGTTTGGCATAAACTAAGATTAATCCGATCGCACTCAGCACTAAAGCCAATCCCAAACTAAACGCTACCACTAGCGTCATTCCCAAACCAACATTGCCCAAAGCCGACGCGCTCAACAGCATCACCAAAGCGGAAGGACAAGGCAACAAACCGCCGGAAATCCCCAATGCTAATAAGCTTTTCCAAGTAATGGGAGAACCGTCAGTACCGGGCGGCAAATGCGAGTGAAGGCGGCCGTCTCCGTGATCGTGGTAGTGGTGAGATATATCTGGTTTCACAGGTTTAAATTCTCTCTCCCAACTTCCCCTACTCAAAAGATTCACTGGTTCTTCACATTCCGCAGTAAGGACTTTAGTCCTTAAAAACCAGTTTTTATTAAAAATTTTAGTCTTGATTTTTGTGAGAACTTCAGTCCTCACTACCAACCTAGTCTTGATTTTTGATAAGAGTAAGTTAAACCCGATGAAGGCTACTAATAAACCAGAGATTAAACTCAGCCAAGGATCTAATTTTTCTGGGTCAATTAAGTGAGAAGCAAACAAAGTAATTCCGCCCACAGCAAACACGCCGGCAGTGTGAGTAATGGTAGTCGTCGCTGCTAGAAATAAAGCGTGTACCGGAGTAGCCCGCGAACCTACTAAATAAGCGCCGACTATGGTTTTTCCGTGTCCGGGCGACATCGCGTGCACGCATCCCCAAGCAAATGCTCCCGCTACTGCTAGCAGCAAACTCCAACCTGAATCCCAGATAGATTCCTTTCCTGCTAACAAAAAGTCCCGGTTTTGCGGCGTAAACACAAAGCTTTTTACAGCACCGGCTTGCACAATCGTAGCTTGACAGCTAGCTGTCGGAACTCCGGGCAAAAACAGATTGTAATTAATCCGAAAATTGGGTTTTGAGAGGGAAATTGCATCAGGTAAAGCGGGGGTTTTATCTGGAGAAGATGCGGGCCAGGTATAGTTTAAAATTAAGGTGCTGTGGGTATTGGGCTGCTGTATTAAGCTGGGGGTTTTAGCTGCTATTTCTAGCGGGTTTACTGCTACGGAGCCTTGAATATTGCTACTGTTGGTAATGCGGATTTGTTGGCTAAAAAACTTGTCGATCTGTGTTTGGTGGCTGCGAACTTCAGCAGGTTGTAGCTGGCTGTCTCGATTGTCGTCGGCGAAGTTTGTTAAGCCGGTTGGGAAAGTTAATGTTACTTCGGTTTGCAAATCGTTGACTACTATTTCTGCTACGGATAAGTCTGACCAGTGCGAGTAAACTGGTCGGATTGAGGTGGTTAGTAACAAGGAAATTGTCAGGAAAAATAGGAGGAAAAATTTTGCTATTCGGTTCAGTTTGTACTGCATAAATACCTTTTTTTTCGGTAATATTTTTATGATTATTTGTGTTTGTTGTGATTTTTTAGGCGAGCGAGCTTTTCGTGAGTCCCACAGCCCGCCAGGGGTTGAAACCCCTGTCTAATAGCGAAAGTCGGTTGAAACCGACTAAAAGATTTTCTACTTTTTAGTGAAATCTTTTAGTTTTATGCAAGAGGACTTAAGCTTTGAGCTTGGGGTTGAAACCCCTGGCGGATTGACGGAATGGTGAACTTGGCCGAATGGCTGCTATTAGCTAATCTCAAAATTCATAACTTCCCAAACCCAATGCTTGGCGAGCTCGATCGTCAAAACTCGGGTCAATTTCCTTGGACTTTTGAAAATAAGCGCGAGATTCAGCATCCTTACCTAAAGTCCGGGCGATCGCACCAGCCCGGTAAAACATACCCGCATCGCGAATGCCCGATCGCACTATTTCGGCCATCACTCGATCGGCCTTTTGCCATTCCCCGGCACTCGAAAGCGCCCAAGCCAAAGTATCCAGCCCCGCAGCATCCCGCCGAATTTTCACCTCCTCCTGCATTAACGCCAGCGCTTCTGTGACATCCTGCGATCGACCTTTTTCCAGCAGCAAACTTGCCAAATCGCGCCGGTGGCCAAAACCGCCAGATCCAGAAACCTGTTCCTGTCGCAGCCCAGCTTCTGCTTTGTCCCGAAGTCGCCGGGATTCGATCGCATCTCCCTGCAAATCCTTCACCCTCGCCATACCGCGATCGACAATGCGATCGAACACACTCGCAACCCCGCCAGAATAGGCAGAAACCTTGCTGTAATAGCCTTCCGCTTCCCGATAATTGCCCTGTCGCGTCTCCAAATCCGCCAAATAAATCAGCGCCAGCGGGTATCGCGGCACCAACCGCAGCGCCTCCAAAAATAGCGCTTTCGCCTGCACAAACTGCCCGCGACGCGCGTAAAATCGACCCAAGAGCGATCGGACCCGCGCCGAACCAGCAACCTCTCCCGGTTCCTCCGCCGCCATTGCTTGGCGGTAATCCTGCAAAACCTCAGCATCTCGGCCCTGAGACTCTCTCACTAAAGCTCTCAAAGTGAGAGAACCCAAGTTAGGAATCCGGCTAACTAAGGCTTCTGCGGCTGCATTTGCCTCGCTCACTTTACCCATCGCTAAGTGAGATGTAACTGAAAGGGCGATCGCATCTTCATTCTCAGAACCCACCTGTTTAGCAAAGCGCAAAGCAGTAGCAAAATCGTGTCTGGCCTCGGCAATTCGAGCTAAAACTAACAGCGCACCTTGGTTGTCAAAAGGCAAATCGGCGATCGACCTTTGAGCCGCTTGTTCTGCCAATAAAAACCAACCTCCCTCCCCAGTAGCGCGAGCCATTTTTAAATAAGATCCCGCCAGTGACGCCCGGTTCAAACCGCTGCGGGAATCAACAGCCAACCGCTGCTGGTAAAAAGCAATCTCTTGCTGAATTGCTTCCTTTTGATTGGGATTATTTCTCAAACTTTCCGAAAAATGATAGCGGTAATTAGTATCGAGATTTTCGGGGCTTTTGTTATAAAATTTATCGGCAATAAAACGCAAATTAGGAGGTAAATTTACTACTACCATCCCAACTAAAGGAACTACTATCAGCAGCCACCACGAAAAACTATCCGATTTTATTTCCTGTTTAATTTTAGTTTTCATACATCCGCGTTCATCTGCGTTCATCTGCGGTTAAAAAAAGTATTTTCGATATGTCATTAGCCAATAATCAATAACTAATGACTAATGACTAATGACTAATGACTAATGACTAATTAGGCGAAGGCACATAAGGAAAATTCGCTTCTACAGGTTTGTGTCCCTGAGCCGGATTTCCCGGAGTTCCGTTATATGAAACGTTATCGCTAACCGGAGAACCCACCAAAGCTCCCAGAGTGATATCAATAACATCGTCCGTCAGCATACGACCTCCGATCAAACTTCCTTGAGAATTTGTAGCGCTAGCGTAGCCGCTGGGTTTTGTGGTATCGATCCGCATGACATCGGGTAAGAAAGCTCCGGCGATCGCATTTGGATCGACGTTATCCCGACCGTCCAAAAGATCCACAGCATTCAAAGTAGCAACAGCTTCCTGCCGCACCGGAGCAGCAGCAGCGCTCAAATCCAATCTCGGAGGAATATTATTGAATGCTTCCAGAAACTCGGGAGTAACTACCAAACCCTCATTAATTGCAGGTCTTGCCAAACGCTCGAATTGTTTGAAACCGCCCGCTCCATCCCGGATCGAAATTGTTGACCAAACATCAAAAACATTCGCCCCAGTTCCGGCTTGCAAAAACGCTTTCGGAACGCGCACGGCAATTGTATTGACGTTGTAACCTTTAGTAAAGTCGATCGCTTGACTCGGTTCTTTAAAAGCAGTGCGCGGCCCCGTTCCCAAAGCTGCGGCGCGAACTCTAAAAAATTGTTCGACATCAAAGAAAAACGGGTCTTCCCGCAACCCTGCAAATACAGTTAAGTTAGAACCGGCCACAGGTACTGTATTCAAAACAGGATTAGAATTCAGCGGAGTTGTGGCAATTAGGCTGCCGTTAGCTGTAGTCTTAGCAACAGTCTCCGAGCCGCCGCGAACAGCAGTCACAGCCACTGCCTGCATACCTCTATTGTTAGGCGGACTGAAGGCAAAGCGCAAGACAATATCGGCGCGTCCAGTCGCGGGAGAATTCACGTCACCTACCTGCGTGATGTGAACTTGGTAGAGAGCGGTAGGGCTGAAATAATATTGATAGCGAGCTACAGACCTGGGATTTGAATTCAGTATAACTACTAAATCCCCTTCGGCGGCCCCTGAATTTTGGTCTTTTTCCCGAAATACGTAGAGGTCAGTTAAATTGACAGCGCGACCTTTGATATCTACTTCGCCGTCGTCGTGGTCGGAAGCGACAATTATTCCTGGAGTTAATAGAGCAATTAGAGCTACTTCAATAGCTAGTATGGTTCGACGAATTTTTTTTGTGAGCTTCACTCTTAGCACCTCTATTTCAATGATAATTTTGCACAAATCAATGGTAAATAACCCGCATTCGCGGGTTTTACTTTTGTAGCAACAGGTTGAAATTTGTCAACCTGTCGGGCTTTTGCGCTGTTGCTGAGCCTTCTCCTATTGGTGGTATACGAAGGTTTCGCAATTTTGGATCTGTGCTGCAAGATTAATTTATGTAAAAAAGTGCGTTATTGAGGATTTGTTCGTTCCCGGAGTATTCTTGGGAGCCTGCTCGGAGACAGAGCCTCCTTCGATCCCGTCGAGCCAGAGCCTCGCTTATATGAATTTCCAGGCTCTTCTGGGGAGCGAGCCGACAGAGATTGGGAACAAGTGAATGGCGCGGTTTTGACTGTTCAGGCTCAGGGATTTCTTCGTTCTGCATAAAGCGGATTGCTAAGTCTCAAAAAAATCACTAATTCGGTGGTAAAATTCAAGATGACTTGGGATTTTTACAATTCAAAGCACGACAAAATTAGGCCTAAAAGGCATACTCTAGCTGGTACCCCAACTTCAAACTTACAATTATGTTCTGTAGGGATATACGCCGAATTTTTAATTTTGGATCTGTGCAGTCAAAACAAAAATTTTCGGTACACTGAGATGACAGGCCAGAAGTCAGGCGATGAATCGCTGCTTTTAGTGCAGATTGCCCGGAAAGACCAAACGGCATTAGCTAAACTTTACGATCGCTACGGTCGCCCAAGTTACGCTCTCGCTTACAAAATCCTGGGTTCGGTAGAAGAAGCTGAAGAAGTGGTAATCGATGTTTTTTCCCAAATTTGGCAAAAAGCAGCAACTTACGATCCTTCTCGCAGTCGAGCAGATACCTGGTTGTTCATGCTTACCCGCAGTCGTTCCCTCGATCGGCTCCGAGCTGTGCAGCGAACAGTCCGGGCTGCTGAAGCTTGTCTGGAAGATGCTAAAGTACCCATCTCTAGCGTTGCAGAACCGATGGAAAATGTAATATTTAAAGAACGCAGCGAACAAGTCAAAGCGGCTTTAGAAAAACTGCCAAAGGAACAGCAACAGGCGATCGAACTCGCCTACTACCAAGGGCTGACTTGCGCAGCGATCGCAGCTAAAACTGGTATCCCGACAGGTACAATCAAAACCCGAATTCGGTTGGGTATTTCCAAATTGCGTCAAACTTTGAGCGAACAATTTTAGATGATCAAAAAACTAAATTTAAGTTGTTTAACATCAATCTAAAATTATGACATCTCCAATCATCCATCTTGAGTGCGAGGGCAGCAGACCAATCTCAAATTTAAAATCACCTTAGGGTGAAGTACAATTAATGGCGGAAAACAGATGGAAATGATGCCAGACGAGGAGTATAACATCCTTGCAGCCCTTCAAGCTCTCGATATCCTCGACGAGTCAGAACGCGGCGCATTTGCAGAAAAATTGAAAGAGTCCCCAGAACTTAAAAGTGAATTAGCTGCTTTGGAATCAACAATTGCCGCGATCGCCTACACAGCCCCCCCAGTTCCCGTCGCCCCCGACCTCAAAAACCGCCTGTTCCAGCGCATAGCCGAACTGCCGTCTATTCCGGAAGAATCAGTCAATATAAACCCAATTGTTACATCCCCAACCGAGAACAATACTCCATCTTTAATTGTGCGATCGCACAATGTCAAATGGAAATCTTATGGAGTTCCGGGAGTTTCGTTCGGCAAGCTTTACATTGACAAAAAAAAGCGCGAAATTACTTGCTTGATGCGACTCGAACCTGGAGTAACATTTCCCCTGCACCGACACGCTGCCTCGGAGGAAGTGTTTGTATTAGAAGGAGACTTAATTGTAGAAGGGGAAATTTGCCATCAAGGCGACTACATCCGATCTCTTCCCAATTCCATACATTCCTCCCTCACACAAGGGGGATGTTTGCTGCTAATGAAAACTTCCATCGACAACGAAATGCTCGTCTGATATTATGTCTGTTGAATTGCCGACAAGGATTTTTATTCGCTTGGTGGGGGCAGGTTGATCTCGGTTTTTTGTCGGAATTCTATATTATTGGTAAAACCACCCTTTACAACAAGTATTTCGGTTAATTTACGGAACACGCTCCACCCAACAACACCGCATTTATCCGCATTAATCTGCGGTTAAAAATCCCAAATATATCAGGTAATTCCCATGCTAAATTACTCGCGTTTAACTGCTGTTCTGTCCGCCGTTATTATTATACAATTTATCCCCAGCGACCCAAGCGCGATCGCCCAAGAACGCGAAGGATGTTTTCTTGTCAATTCAGCGGGAGAAGTAATTAACTTAAACCAGTTGTGTTTGCCTCAAGAATCAGAGATTAAGCTGACAGGAAACGATGGAAAATTTGTCGAAGACTACAGACGCTTAGCAAAAAGCTACTCTCCCGAAGCAACGGACAATTTACTGCAAGCAATCCGAAGGGCCCCCGGTCAAAAAATTGCCACAGCTAAAAGAATGTGTGCGGAAGCAAAATCGGGAGTTTCTCTGCCGGAATTTAAATTAAGAGCGATCGGGCAAGCTGTCAGTATCGAAAATCCAACTGCCAAAGAAAGTTTTCTTGCCGATGCCGATATTATTACCACTCTTGCCGGCAACCTTTATTGCCCGGAATTAGCCAGTAAGTAATATCATGAAATCTGTATGGACACGGTAAGGGAGCATCTCAGTTTTGCTTTTACTATCCCTGCGCGAGCGGGACGATGCCACTCCTAAAAAAAGCTTTTTACAAAACTGAGATGCTCCCCACGGTAATGCCGCGTCTCTACTTGCAGCAACGATCCATGAAATTACCGGACATGAAACATTTAAAATCAAGTTCCGCCGACTTGCGGGATTTATTCAAAGACAGCATTACAGTTAAATACCTCGCCGAACCGCTGAAAGCTGTCCCCGCTTGCGAAGACGCAGCCAAATTGCGATCGTGGATGGAGGCGCGCGATTTTGACGTGCTCGGTATCGAAGAAAACGGCACGGTTTGCGGCTATGTAGAACGATCGCACTTAATGACAGGCAAGTGCAGCGACTACCAGCAAATTTTTCACCCCTCACAATTAATCGCCGCCTCGACTCCTTTAATGGAATTGCTGCCGCTGCTGCGAGAAAAACCGAGATTATTTGTATTAGAAAGCAACAGGATCAACGGTATCGTTACCTGCGGCGATTTGCAAAAAGCACCGGTACGGATGCTGCTGTTTGGATTGGTGACGCTTCTGGAAATGAATTTATTGCGGATCGTGCGAATTTACTTTCCCCAAGATTCTTGGCAGCAGTGGCTCAAGGGCGATCGCATCTTAGCGGCAAAACACCTTTGGGAATTGGGGCGATCGCGAAATGAAGCAATTGACTTAATCGATTACCTGCAATTCTGCGACAAGCGAGATTTAATCCTGACTTCTGCTGAAATAGTCGATCGGCTGGGGCTCAAATCCAAACGCTACGGGGAGCGTTTTTTAAAGTCAGCAGAAGCCTTGAGAAACAAATTAGCTCACGCTCAAGATTTAATCAACGGTTCTTCTTGGCCGGAAGTAATTTTTTTAGCTCAGGAAATAGAAGCACTTTTGCAGCGATGCGAAGAAATTGAAATAGCCACACCACTGGATTAGACAGCATTTAATGGGCAACATTAGTTTTTAGGAAGGTGATCCGTGCGCACCTTACATTCAGTTTTTAAGAAGGTGCGCGCGGAGCACACTACATTAGTTTTTAATTTTTAGCTTCCTGTTAGTGTACTGAGGAACCCACCCTTGAGCAGTGGTGTAATACTGCACGGCTTTCAAGTACAACGACGGAGTGAGATAAAACCAATGTTCGGTATTGGCCGGCACTTTAATGTATTCTTCAGCTTGCAGCATTAATTGTACCTGAGAGCCGTTAGGATACACAAACCCAAAAACACATTCCCCAGCTAAAATGTGAAGAACTTCTGGATCAGTGTGGGTGTGAGTGCGATTGCTTTGAGTCATGAGCGCGTAAATCTGCTGCGAACCGGCGTGCAGCGCTTTTAAGTCGCACCACTGACATCCGTCTGCACGCTTGAACTGTTCAAACTCGCTTTGAAATGCTGCGAGTATCTGCTGTTTTTCTGTTACATTGAGAATGTCTTGGGCTAGCAGTTCTCGAACCGCAGGATTTTCCCTCATTGGCAGACGATCGATCTGAACATTTAAAACAGCCAGTTGGCTTGCGATCGCCCCTATATCCCTATAGGTTCTACCGTCTTCTAGTTGCATAACAGCCATTGTAAACCACCTATTTATTTGGCTTTGAGGATAATTTAGTTTACTGTTTCCATCTAGTGTTACAGACTAAACTCCTGCTTATTTTCAATAATAGCCGATCGCTAAAATTCAATGTCCCGCCTCGCCAATCATCCAATCAATAGCACTAATCAAATAATGTGGTGGTTTTTTTAACTTTTCTTTAATAACCTTTTCTGTAGTTAATGTAGGGTGCGCCATAAGCACCGCACTGCTTAACTAAAAACTCAAAACTTTCAAATCAGCATCCCCGCGATACAAGCAGTCATAAAACAAGCCAAAGAGCCAGCAATCATCGCCCTCACGCCCAACCTCGCCAAATCGCCTTGCCGCTCCGGAGCCATCGCGCCAATTCCCCCAATCTGAATCCCGATCGAACCAATATTAGAAAACCCGCACAAAGCATAAGTCGAGATAATTTGCGATCGTTCAGAAATCGCCTGTTGTTTCACCAATTCCATCAAATCTAAATAAGCAATAAACTCATTCAAAATCGTTTTTTTTCCCAAAACAATCCCCACCTCTGCGCAATCAGCCCAAGGCACCCCCATCAGCCAAGCAACCGGAGCCATCAAATAAGCTAAAATTAATTCTAGCGACAATTGAGGCAAACTAATTAGCCCTCCAAACCACCCCAAAAGTGCATTAAAAAAAGCCAACAAACCCAAAAAAGCAATCAGCATAGCGGCCACATTCGCCGCCAACTTCAACCCGTCGCTAGCACCCGAAGCCGCCGCATCCACCGCATTAGCATAAACCTTTTCCACCTTCACCTCCACCTCCCCAGCAGTCAGCGACTTTTCAGTTTCTGGGTACAGCAATTTAGAAATAGCCAAAGCTGCTGGTGCAGACATCACCGACGCCGAAATTAAATGTTGTGCCGGTACTCCAAAAGAAATATAAGCTGCCATGACTCCGCCGGCAATTGTGGCAAATCCTCCCGTCATGACAGCATGGAGTTCCGAGAGCGTCATCGCCGCCAAATAAGGTTTAATTAACAAAGGAGCTTCCGTTTGCCCGATAAAGATATTCGCAGCACAAGAAAGGGTTTCTGCGCCAGAAGTTTTCATGGTTTTAATCATCAACCATGCCACTGCTTGCACAACTCGCTGCAAAATGCCGTAGTGATAAAGTATGGTGATAAACGAAGAGAAAAAAATGATAGTGGGCAGCACTTTAAAAGCGATAAAGTGTTCGGCAAAATTGTCCCCAAATATAAACTTTGCCCCCGCATCCGAAAAATTGAGAAACTGCGTCACCACATCTCCCAAAAATTTAAATACAGCCAAACCAGGAGCAGTTTTGAGAATCAAAATAGCAAAAATTAGCTGTAAAGCAATTCCCCACAATACGGGCGGCCACTTGACAGCGCGCCGATCGACTGAAAAAACGTAGGACAAACCGACAAAAACAGCTAACCCGAATACAGAAATAAGTCGTTCCATTTAGCAATTTTTACAGAAGGTGCAGCAAGCATTTATCGTTACCAGGGAGAGCCTGGTAATCCAAATTAACAGTCCGAGCCTACTTTATCTCGTTTCCGGAGGTCGCCACGAGTTCGCGGCGCGGGCCGCACAGGCCCGGAGGGCGTATAATACACGATGCAGCCCGATCGCAAATCTCAGCCAGTTTCGCTTACAATAAAAGGCTAAACCTCAAAATTACGGCGCAGCCTAATTGCTGCTACTTTTATGTCTCTACCTATAGTTGCTGTTATTGGACGCCCCAATGTAGGCAAATCGACGCTCGTCAACCGTTTAGCCAACACCCAAGACGCGATCGTCCACGACGAACCGGGAATCACGCGCGATCGCACTTACAGACCAGCATACTGGGGCGATCGGGAATATCAAGTCGTAGACACCGGCGGTCTAGTATTCGACGACGAGACAGAATTTCTGCCTTTAATTCGCGAACAAGCAATGGCGGCCCTCGCAGAAGCCAGCGCAGCCATTTTCGTAGTAGACGGACAAACCGGGCTCACCGGCGGCGACGAATCGATCGCATCTTGGCTGCGGCTGCAAAAAGTTCCGGTCATTCTCGCCGTCAACAAGTGCGAATCGGAAAATACAGGACTCACCCAAGCAGCAGACTTTTGGCAATTGGGACTCGGAGAACCTTTCCCAATTTCCGGCATTCACGGCAACGGCACCGGCGAATTGCTAGACAAATTAATTACTTACCTTCCCACGGAAGTATTACCAGAAGTTGAGGAAATTAAAGTAGCAATTATCGGTCGTCCCAACGTCGGCAAATCGAGTTTGTTAAACGCATTTCTCGGAGAAAATCGCGCTATAGTCAGCCCGATTTCCGGCACAACCCGCGACGCGATCGACACCTTAGTAGAACGGAACGGTAAAACCTACCGCCTGATCGACACAGCCGGAATTCGCAAAAAGAAAAACGTCGAATACGGCGCAGAATTTTTCGGGATCAACCGCGCTTTCAAAGCCATCCGCCGCGCCAACGTCATACTGTTAGTAATTGACGCAATTGACGGCGTTACGGATCAAGACCAAAAATTAGCCGATCGCATCAGCCAAGAAGGTCGAGCCTGCATCATAGTCGTCAACAAATGGGACGCCGTAGAAAAAGAGTCCGACACCATCTACGAGTACGAAAGAGTAGTAAGAACCCGACTTTATTTCCTCGACTGGGCAGAAATGATTTTTGTTAGCGCCATGAGTGGACAGCGAGTTGAAAAAATCATTGAATTAGTAGACAAAGCCTCCGACGAACACAAACGTCGCGTCCCTACCGCCGTCATTAACGAAGTCATAGAGGAAGCCACAACCTGGCACTCAGCCCCAGTTACCCGCCAAGGAAAACAAGGCAAAATCTATTACGGTACTCAAGTGCGATCGCAGCCACCGACAATCGCCCTATTTGTCAACGATCCCAAGCGCTTCACCGAAAATTACCGCCGCTACATGGAAAGCCAATTTCGCAAACACCTAGGCTTTACCGGTACACCAATGCGGTTGCTTTGGAGAGGCAAAAAAGTTCGTGCCACCGAAATCAGCACAACAAATAGAGCACTGCGCGTCAAGTAATTTTCGATTTTCGATTCAAGAAAAAAGGCTCTTCCTTACTTAGTGTGCCAAACTATTAGTTTAAGTAGTTAAAACCCAAGCTATGTATGAATCGAAGGAAAAAATGGCTCCAAATTAACTAAAGTAAGACCGGAAATCCTGGTTGTGTAAAAATTTAAGCCATTAATTTCAGATAAATTAGCACACTAAGTACGGAATACCCATAAAAAACGCAATTTAACGATCAAAGAAAATTGCGTTTTTTTCTATTCTTTTGTCTTCCTTCTCTTGTCTTGCTTCGCGTCCTTCGCGTCTTCGCGGTTCAATAAATTAGTATTATTAATCATCGACAATCTAAAATCTAAAATCTAAAATCGTCAAATGGACTTACTTCGATCGCTCCCCATAGGACTCTACCTAGAACAACCCCTAACCTGGCTTCACCGGCTAGACTCCCGCGTAAAATTAGCTTGGTTGATGACATTTCTGATTGCGCCAATACTCGCCAATCCCATCTGGCGGTTGATGCTAGTAGGAATGTTAATCGTACTGACACTAACTGCAGCAATTCCATTGCGCGTGTGGAAACAGCAAATGGGAGTGCTGCTGCTATTCTGCATTTTAGTATTTTGCCTGAGCGCGATCGCCCCCGACGGACTCCCCGCAGAACACCAGCCCCGCATCCCCGCCGACGAATTAACCTTTTCCCAACAGCCCGCAACTCTTCCACCCCCGCCCCAACCAAAACCCTGGTACAAACCTTTTAATTTAGGCTCAAACCCCCCAATCCCAAATCCTAAATCCCAAATCTCAAATCAACTCCCCCAACCCACAAACTACAGTTACGTTTTATTAAAACAAGGCCCGATTAAAATCACCCGTAAATCCCTAGATTTAGCTATCAACGTCAGCACCCTATTTTTCACAGTAATTTACAGCACCAACCTCTACCTCCTCACCACAGCCAGCGAAGAAATTACCGCCGCCATTGAAAACTTAATGGAGCCATTGCGCCGCTTGCACTGGCCTGTCACCGAAATAGCGCTGACATTAACGCTATCTTTGCGGTTCATTCCCCTAGTATTGGAAGAAATACAAAATCTAGTGCGATCGGTCAGAACCCGAGCGATCAACTGGAAAAAACTCGGATTTCGCAGCGCCGCTCAAGTGTGGTTAATGATAGCCGAGCGGCTGTTAGAAAACTTGCTCCTGCGAGCTGAACAAATAGCCAGCGCCATGAAAGTTCGCGGCTTCACCAGTCCCGATCGACACCGTGTAGAATGGCACCAGTTGCAATTAAAAATCCGAGACTGGATCGCCCTCGGCTGCTTGCTCGTCCTCTGGAGCGCCCGCTTGGTTTGGGGTTGGGACAGTTAAGATTTTAGATTTTAGATTGAAGAATTTTAGATTGAAGAATTTTGAAGAATTGGGAATGACCGAAAGCATCCAGGATACAAGCCCTTGGCTTCATCCGTGGAGAAATATAAAACGTGTATCCGATAAAACTTGCCCCCCGAATTTATCCGTGGGGTCAATGCTTCAATCTAAAATTCTTCAATCTAAAATCTAAAATCGATTGACTGATGAAGCTCGTGGTTTGGAGAACGGGCCTAGATTTGAGTAAGTTTTGTCTGGTACGTGACAGTCCTGCTAAAGTAATGGAGACAAATATTGAGAGATCCAAGACCTTGAACATCTATCTTGGGACAGATATCGTATATGTTCCGCGCATTCAAGCGGCATTAGACCGCTTTGGCGATCGCTTCCTCGAAAAAGTTTACACCCCCGCCGAACAAAGGGATTGCGGGCAACTAAATTCTCAACACAGCAGCATTAAAGGTAAAATGAATCGAGTTTCCTGCAACCAGCTAGCGGGGCGCTGGGCAGCAAAAGAAGCCGTTGTCAAAGCTCTAGGCACGGGATGGCGGGGAATACGGTATGCAGATGTGGAAATTCGGCGCTCCGAAAACGGTGCTCCAAATGTGCAACTGCACGGAACCGCAGCAGCACGAGCCTCTGTTTGGGGAAATTGCCAGTGGCAATTGAGCCTCAGCCACGACGGAGACTATTCTATGGCTACGGCGATCGCCCTTTGTACGCCGCCCTCAAACAACGCTCTCGGGCGATCGAGCGAAACTCAAATCTAAATCTTTAATCTAAAGTTGATTGATTGTGAGCCTGAATGACTACCGAAACCTACCTGAATCATCCAAACTTTGGGCTCCTCTTCAGGGTATCCCAGGTTGAAGACAGCCAAGAATTATTTACCACCCTATACGCCCAGCGCCTGTTTTTTTTGGTGACAAACGGCCCTGGCGGCCTGAGATTTGAACCAATCAGTCGCTCCGACGCTCGCCTCATGGTCGAAATTCGCCTGCGAACCCTGCGTCGCAGCGGTCAATATCAGGAGTACGACCAATTGCAGACCATTCACCAGCGCACCTTTCAATAACGAAAATCAGTAATTTGGTAATTGGTAACTGTCTTAATTTTCCTTCCCTCCAGTTCCCAGCGTTGAGCACCCATGACAATTGCCTCTCGAATTAACAGCATTCGCCAACACTTGCCTGAATCAGTGCGGTTAATTGCCGTTACCAAACAGGTACCGACCGATGCTATCCGCGAAGCATACGACGCCGGTATCCGGGATTTTGGCGAGAGTAAGGTTCAAGAGACTGCCGACAAACAAAGCCAACTGCAAGATTTACCGGATATCAACTGGCACTTGATCGGCCACTTGCAAGCCAACAAAGCCGCCAAGGCCCTAGAGCATTTCCAGTGGATTCACTCTCTCGACAATTTAAAACTCGCTCAGCGACTTTCGCGCTTGGCGGGCGAACTGTCCTGCTCTCCCCAAGTCTGCCTGCAAGTCAAAATGTTGCCCGACCCGGACAAATACGGCTGGAGCGTTCCAGAACTGGTTGCAGACCTTCCAGAACTCAACAAATGTCAGCATATCAAAATTCAAGGTTTGATGACAATACCCCCACTGGGGTTAAATGACTCGCAAATCCTAGAATTATTTAACAGCACCCGCGAACTTGCTGACAAAATCCAGCAGCAAAATTTGCCCTGCATTCAAATGCAGCAGCTCTCGATGGGGATGTCGGGGGATTATCATTTGGCAATTCAAGCAGGTGCTACTATGGTACGGCTAGGACAAACCTTATTTGGCTCTAGGAGGGGATAAATAATTCAAATCTTCTAATAAAGACAATTTAGGTTAAATATATAGTAGTCAGCCACCCGCGACTAACGAGCAACGCGAGTATAGTCGGGGCAGCCAAGTCGTGAAGGAGCGTGAATCATGAATATTTTTTCTAAACTGCGAGATTTTGTAGGCATCAACAATGAGCCTGAGTACGATGACGTGTACGACGAAACGGAAGGGGAGCGCTATCAGAACTTCTACCAAGCGCCTGAACCCAACCCCGCTGCAGTCGCAGCAGCAGAAGAAGAACGTCGTCAAAATCGTAGAATGCGAGAGCGGTCAGTAGTAGGATCGACAGGTATGGATGTCGTTGCACCAACCGGGGGAGTAGGGTCAGTAATGAATAACGTGATTGGAATGCCTGGAGCTATGAACGGGATTTCGGAAGTAGTAGTAATGGAGCCGCGCACTTTTGAAGAGATGCCGGCAGCAATTCGAGCCCTTAAGGAACGGAAGTCTGTGGTTTTGAACCTGACGGTGATGGACCCAGACCAAGCGCAAAGAGCTGTGGACTTTGTGGCGGGCGGTACTTATGCCCTTGACGGTCATCAAGAGCGAATTGGGGAAAGTATTTTCTTGTTTACGCCTAGCTGCGTGCAGGTGAGAACTCAGTCTGGTGTGGTTCACGAAGTGCCTCCAGCCCAAGGACGGCCCCGCCCTGCTGCTCCTGCACCGACAGTCTGGCCGGCAGAACAAGCTCCAATCGCTCAGTAGTTATTAGTCAGTAGTTATTAGTCATTAGTCTTTAGTTATTAGCCAGTAAGCTTTTAACGAGGCAGCTCCTGAATTTTTTATTCCTTAGTTCTGGGCGCTTAACTCTTAGCTAAGACAGTTGACTGATAACTAATGACGGCTGACTAATGGCTAATGACTAACATAAAATAAGAAGGTGCGTCGCTGTGAGATGTTCGATCGAACTTGCAGATTGTTGCGGGCGACGCACCCTAAAAATTAGCACTGTTGACTGTTGACTAATGACTAATGACTAATGACTAACATAAAATTTGGTACGATCGGCGGCGGGGTAATGGGAGAAGCTCTCTTATCCCGCTTAATAGCAAAGAAAGTTTATTTGCCTTCAGATATCTTGGTGAGCGAGCCACAACTTCAACGGCGCCAATTTTTGACGGAAACCTACGGGATTGGAACAACAGCCAGCAATCTAGAAGTTGCTGCCGCTACAGAAGTGCTGTTTTTGGCCATTAAACCGCAAGTTTTTGATACCGTAGCTTTGGAGTTGGCGGTGGCGGCCGATCGCAAACAGGGAAATAATGGAGAAACGGCTAATCCCCAGCCACAAGCGCTGGTAGTGTCGATTTTGGCAGGAGTGCCACTGAGCAAGCTCGAACCAGCCTTCCCGGGGCGGGGAGTGCTGCGGGTGATGCCGAATACTCCAGCAACGGTAGGAGCGGGAATGAGCGCGATCGCCTCGGGAAAACTTGTTCAACCGACTGATTTAGAATTGGTAAAGCGCATCTTTCAGGCCGTGGGAGAAGTGGTAGAAGTACCTGAGAGTATGCTGGATGCGGTAACTGGGCTTTCGGGTTCCGGGCCTGGTTATGTAGCAATTTTGATTGAGGCCTTGACAGATGGCGGAGTTTGTGCTGGTTTGTCACGGGCGATCGCCTCTCAATTAGCTTTGCAAACAGTATTCGGTACGGCGAAACTATTGCAAGAAACGGGTATGCACCCTGCAGAATTGAAAGATCGAGTTACGAGTCCCGGCGGAACGACTATTGCGGGAATTGCTAAATTAGAGAGTAGCGGTTTTCGTTCTGCGCTGATCGAAGCAGTGAAAGCAGCTTGTTTGCGTTCTCAAGAATTGGGTAAATAAGTCAGGAATTACGTACAAAATAAATCATATCAAATCCGGTAGCATCGGAATTAATGTTACCCACAGTCAGGACACGGCAGTGCCGTGTCCCTACAATTAATCACAGTAGGGAAACGGCACTGCCGTGTCCTCTATATCATTCCGGTGTAACCGGAATAGATATCAGAAACGATTTCAATCGCAGTGTAAACCTGCCGCTTTTGCCGTGGGATACTTGACGGGAACAAAAGCTACACCGAACTGTTCTTTTCGACACTTGACAATATGCACCAATTCGCTGGGGGGATTTTTGCGATCGCCATTCTTTCCAAACTGAATAGTTCCTGTTCCTCCTTCCACAATAAAATTCGGAAGAGAAAGCGTTTTTTGCATTCCTTCCCGGCTGGGTTGCTGTTGCATTTGCATTGCCTCAATCAGTGCAATAGTTGCATCGTAAGCTAAGGCTGTATCGGTATTTACCGTTCCTCTCCACAACTTTTGAGCCTGTTGAGGAAATTTTTTGTTAAGACTGCTTAAGGGATGCCAGGGGACAGACACGATTAGTTTTCCAAAAGACTTTAGCTGGGATGCGGCTTCTAAAGTTCTCCACTTGTAGAGTACCCAAATTCCGGCTATCCAATTGCGATCCCGGTTGGCTTTAACTAATGCGATCGCGTTATTTAATGAATTAGTAATCTGACCGTCGGGAGATAACACGATCGCAGTTTCTCCTGTGCGCTGGATTTCATTTAAAGCTGTTTGGGCGTTGAATTCATTTTTGGATAAATCAAAGTCGCGAATTCTGACTATGTTTGCTTTTTTTTCATCTTGAAACTGCCGTTTGAAAGCTTGTGTAAAATAAGAACCAGACGAACTGCCGGGATTGTATAAAACTGTCGCTTGATTTTTGCCTACTGACCGCAGATACTTTGCTAAAGTTTGAGCAGCAAACTGACTCGAATAGGATGTGCGAAAGAAAATTTTTCGATGCTTTTCAGTCAGTTCTTGCGTTGTGCTTCCGGGAGAAATCAGCACCAGGTTATTTTGGTCATAAATATCTACCGCTGATAGGGTGATTTCGCTGGCATAGTGACCTACTACCCCTAAAATATCCGGCTGTGCAACCAGTGACTCGGCTCTTTTTATTGCCTCTTCTTTGACATTTGCATCGTCAGCAATGACTACTCTCAGACCTTTTTTATTAATAGCTTTGCCTTTAAGAAAGCTTTGACCTGGAAAGTTTTGATTTCTCTCAGTAGCAGCGATCACTCCTAAGTTAACTTCGGTTTGGGCTTGGGCAACGCCGCGCAAAAGTTCTTTTGCAGAATCTGCATTAACGGCAGAACCTGACTGATTTCTCAGGATGGGAACAGCCACAGCAATTGTGTAATGATCAGCATTATTAGCTTTCAGGAAAGCATTGTTCATGTAAATTAAAGTTTCGGGATCGATGCTGTCTTCTTCGTTCCAAGATTTTTTGAATAAATTCAAAGCAGATTGATAATTTGATTTGGCAAACTCCTCAACTCCCCTTTGCTTTAAGCGAGGCGAAGAATTTTTTACTAGGATTTCTTCGCCGCAACTCAACGCATCTCCCTGGATTAAAGGACAGGTTTTAGGTGTAATTGTGCGTAAAAAGATAGGGGCTGCCAATCCCGCTGCCATTCCCGCAACTGTCAATGGCAACAACCCAAAGATCGAGATAGAAAACAGCCTGCGTTTCGGCGGCGGTGACTGCAATGCTGTTAGCGAGCGCAAATCCTGCAACACCTCAGCAGCGGATTGATAGCGATCGTTAAAGTGATAACGCACCATCTTATTTAAAATTTTTTTGAGATCCTCGCTAATTTGTACCATCGGGCGATCGTCAGTTGAGTAGTGCCAGACGAGTTCCCCAGTTTTTTTATCATTAAAAAAGTCTTCAATATCTAAGCCTGCGATCGCTTGAATGCCGATGATTCCCACAGCATAGATATCGCTGTTAAATCTTGGTTGATTTTTCCACTGTTCGGCTGGCATATAACCCTCTGTACCGATGACGCGAGTTTGAGTTATTTGGCCGCCCTCGATCGCCAAAGTGCCGATCGCTTTTACCGCCCCAAAATCAATCACGGCAATTTTGCCGGTTCTTTTGCACCGGATTAAGTTTGATGGTTTTAAATCGCGGTGAATAATCCCTTGAGAGTGGACGCAAGCTAAAACGGACAAAATGTCCTGCAATAAATTAATAACTTCTGACTCCTGAAACTGCCTGAGAGAACCGATCTCTTTGTTCAGCGGATTTCCTTCGATATATTCTTGAATTAAGTAAAATTTTCCATTTTCCAGAAACCGATCGATCAACGTGGGAATCTGCGGACACTTATCAAGATACTTCAGCGTTTTAGCTTCTTTTTCAAATTGCTGTTGTGCTTCCTCCAACAGCCGCCCATCCTTAGATTGAGGCGGCTCAATTTCTTTGACGACGCACAGGGGATTTCCGGGGCTGCCTAAAGCGTCGTTAGCCGTATAGGTTTTGGCAAACCCTCCCTCACCTAATTTACCGATTATTTGGTAGCGATCGCGCAGAATATCCCCTGGCTTTAGGCACATAAATTCTCCCATTCCCCGACTGGCTGCACTCGTTGACGTTGATTTTACCATCGGGCGGGAAAGGGTTTATATAGTTTACTCACGAGTATGTAACGTCGCCCTCTGGCGGTACATGAACCGCGAGCGAGGGCGGCTAACGCCAGAAAATTGAATCAATCAGAAACCAGATCGATCGCACTTTAAACCTGCCGCTGCCGCTGTCGGATACTTGACGGGAACAAAAGCTACACCAAATTGAGCTTTTGCACATTCTACAATATGCACCAAATCGCTGGGAGGATTTTTCCGATCGCCATTATGCGGCGAGTTGAATTGAATAGTTCCTGTTGCTCCATAAGCGCTAAAATTTGGATCGGAAATAGTTTTTCGCATTCCTTCGCGACTCGGTTTTTGCTGCATTTCCAATGCTTTTATGAGTGTGCAAGCTCCATCATAAGCCAAAGCTATAGGAGTATTTGCCTCGGCTCCCCACAACAATCGAGCCTGCAGTGGGAAATCTTCATTGGGACTATTTAAGTGATGCCAACAGACAGAAAAAATGAGGTTTTTAAACAACTTTTGCTGGGGCTGCGATACAAATTCTAAAATTTCTGGGCCCATCAGCGTCCATGTCCCGATACTAATCCAATTGCGTGAACCGAAGCTATCTTCCTCGGAATCGCCGTTAAGTTTTATGATCTCAAATGCGTTGTCTAGGGAACTCCTAACATGAGCGTCTGGAACTAACACGATCGCAGTTTCTCCATTAGCCTGGATTTCTTTGATTGCTCTTTGGGCATTGAAGTCTTTTTTAGATATATCGAAATCGCGAATCCAGACTATTTCTCCCCCTTTGCAGTCTTGAAAATACTTGATGTAATCTTCTCTAAAAGAGGCGCAGAATGGACTGGACTGATTGTATAAAATTGCTGCCTTTCTTTGGTTATTTTCGAGTAGGTAGTCCGCTAAGTTTTTGGCTATTAAACTGCTTGTATATTGAGTCCGAAAGAAAATTTTTCTAGGCTCATAGGTAAGCTCTTCCGTGGCGGCACCCGGAGACATCAAAACCAGATTGTTTTTATCGTAAATATCTACAGTGTGCATCGTCATCTCGCTGTTAGCGTGACCGACAACTGCTAAAATTTCTGGTTGATTTACCAGTGAAATTGCTCTTTGTTTTGCCTCTTCCCCGTCGTTCGCATCGTCAGCAATAATGACTTTTAGTCCTTTGCCCTTAATGGCTTTACTTGGTAAAAAACCTTGACCTGGAAAGTCACGATCGCCAAAATCGAGCAATCCCAAATTAACTTCTGTTTGCGCTTGAGCCACTCCGCGCAGAAATTCTTTGGCCTCAGCGCTAAGGTAAGCAAGACTGTCCGAACTTTTCCTCATCAGGGGAAGAACTACAGCAATTGTGTAATAATCAGCTTTGCTAACCTCCAAAAAAGCATTGTTTATGTAAACTAAAGTTTCGGGATCTTTGCATTCTTTCTGCCAGGATTCTTTGAATGAATTAAAAGCTTGCTGTGACTTTGAAGCGGCAAATTCGCGAACTCCTCTTTCCTTTAACCAAGGATTAGAAGTTGAAAGGAGAATTGTTTCTCCCGCACTTAAACCATCTCCGAGGATTAAACGGGGCTTTGGGGGGGGAGGTGGGTGGTTGTCACTGGCGATCGCCTCTTTCGCTAGCAGACGCAAATGTTGCAAAACATCAGCAGCGGATTGATAGCGATCGCTGAAGTGATAGCGTACCATTTTATTTAAAATTTTTTCCAGTCGATCGCTAATTTGGAAGATCGGGCGATCGTGTGTAGCGTAGCGCCAGACGAGTTCCCCAGTTTTTTTATCATTAAAAAAATCTTGAATATCTAAGCCTGCGATCGCTTGAATGCCGATGATTCCCACAGCATAGATATCGCTGTTAAATCTTGGTTGATTTGTCCACTGTTCGGCTGGCATATAACCGTCTGTACCGATGACGCGAGTTTGAGTTATTTGGCCGCCCTGAATCGCCAAATTGCTAATACCTTTGACTGCCCCAAAGTCTATCACGGCAATTTTCCCAGAGCGGTTGCACCGGATTAAGTTTGACGGTTTAATATCGCGGTGAATAATATGTTTTTTGTGGACGCAATCTAAAACTTCTAAAATGTCCTGCAATAAATCAATAACTTCTGATTCCCTAAACTGCCTGCCTGAACCGATCTCATTGTTCAGCGGATTTCCTGCAATAAATTCTTGAATTAAGTAAAATCTTCCCTGTTCTTGAAAGTGGTCGATTAACCTGGGAATGCGCGAACACTGCTCCAGAGATATCAGGGATTCAGCTTCTGTTTCAAATTGCACCTGTGCCCTGTGCAAAACATCGGGATCGTGAGATTGAGGCGGCCTAATCTCCTTGACGACGCACAGGGGATTTTCGTCGGGTTCATGTAGATCGACAGCCCTATAGGTTACGGCAAACCCTCCCTCCCCTAATTTACCGATTATTCGGTAGCGATCGCGCAGAATATCCCCTGGATTCAGACACCTAAATTGTTCCATCCCCTTAACTCGCTGCACTCGTGGGTGTCGAGCGTAGCACAAATATGACTTTTATGAACTCAAAGTTATGACTTTTATGAACTCAAAGTTATGAATTTATGAATAGACTTTGAGATTGGCTTATTTAATAATCTTGACATCTGAGATTTTACGGAGAAGATATTTTATGGCTTTACAAAGAGACCCATCAGGCTCGTCGCGCTTCTTTGGCGACAATACATCGGAATACGTAGATTTACGGATCGGAAGTGGAGGAATTTCCTCTGGGGGAGTTTTGCTGCTGGGAGGTGACGATACAATCGATGGCGCAATAACCAACGATTTGATCTTTGGCAATGAGGGGGAAGATATTATCAGAGGAATTTTTGGCAACGATTCTTTATTCGGGGGAAAAGGGAAAGACGCAATATTGGGAGGGGACGGAAATGACTCTATAAACGGCGGTCAAGATGGAGATGTGCTTTTGGGTGAGAGTGGAAATGATGTTTTAGTGGGCGGTAAAGGCAATGACTTTTTAATTAGCGGTAGCGGAAATGACACTCTGGTGGGAGGTTTGGGTCGCGACATCTTACTGTCGGCGCAGGAGAATGGTTCATTCAAAATCGGGGGTACTAATTTGTACGTCCTCCAAACAGAACCCGGAGTTACAGATATCAATAATGCCGACATCATTTTAAATTTCAGAAACGCTTTCGATAAAATTGGATTAGCAGACGGTTTGACGGTGAATGATATAGTGTTGGAAAATTTGCCAAATGTACTCATTACAGTACAGTTTGAAGTTCCGCAAGCTGCGGGTTATTTGTTCACGCCCGATCAATTAAAACCCACATCGATGGCGACTTCAGGGACTGCGATCAAACTCAGGAATTCAGGAGAATTCATCGGTTTTGTGGAGGCTGTAACGCCTGCTCAACTGCAAAACAGCATTCTAAACAGCATTATCTCGGTTCAGGGATTCTAAGCTGTATAATGCGCTCCAACGCCTCCTGCAAAAGCTTAAATCGAAGATTGGACAGAGAAATGGTAATCTGCAACCAGCGGTACAACAATACTACCGATCAATCGCTAGCTGTTGTTTCCAATTTCTCCCCAATCCTCGGTTCAGTACCGTTCAACAGACGCTGAATATTGCTGCGGTGCCGCACAATTACAAATACCCCGCCCGCAAGTCCAAACAATACATAAGCCAGCGGCTGATGTAAAGCAAACATCAATCCAGCCACGCTAATTGCCCCGATAATCGAACTTAAAGAAACAATTCGCGATACCGCAAATACTATCCCGAAAATTCCGAAAGTTCCCAAACCAACTGGCCAGTACAAACCCAGCAAAACTCCCAAACTCGTAGCCACAGATTTACCGCCGGTAAACCCCAGCCAGATTGATTTGCTGTGGCCCAAAACAGCAGAGAAACCCGCCAAAGTTGCCATCCAAGGGAGGACAGTTGCAGTATTTTCTATACCGGCGGCGGTTGCTAGCTGATGGGTAAAATCGATCGCATAAATGTAGCGGATTAGGACGATCGCACTTACCCCCTTCAACACATCAACCAGCAACACCCCCAACCCCGGCCACTTCCCCAAAGTCCTCAGTACGTTAGTCGCACCCGTCGAACCCGAACCCACCTCTCGAATATCAATTCCTAGCATCCATTTCCCCAAGGCGTATCCAGTCGGAATCGATCCCAGCAGATAAGCTGCTATTAGCAATGCCCCATTTAAAATTATCCAGCTAGCCATTTTTTTATTTGAGATTTGTTGTACAGCAGAAGGAAGTTCGGCAACGGATTGTGTAACGGATGTCAGGAAGAAGAAGAAAGAAGAAGGAAGAAGCAATTCCCGTTAGTTTACTCCTGAATTTCTTCAGTCCGCAGAGGCGGACTTTGTTTGTATAGCAGCGAATTCTATTCGCCGGGAATTGCCGGAATTGATGGTATTAAAGCCGGATTTGATCTCAAAATTCTTTCGCCGTCGTCAAAGTTTGCGGGTCAGAAGCAAAGGCCAACCACAGCGGAAATTGCAGCATTGACAAACTAATTAAATCCTCAGTTTCATCAATGACAATTAGCGGCAATTTGCCATCTTTCACCAGTCGATCGGCTTTTTGAGCCAAAGCTTCCGCAGACTCAAACATAATAATCCCCCGTTCCGGGCCAAAATCGCTGCGAGTAATGCCCAAACAGTCCTGCAAACCCCGGCGCCACTCTCCCAAACGTTCCGGACTGTTGGCGAGCACCAAAGTCCGCACCCGCCCGCCGTAGACGCTTCTGAGTACAGAAATAATTGTCGAAGTAATCAAGATATTTTGCAAGCGCGAACCCATAGTCCGCAAAGCACCCCTTCCTCCTTGAGTGAAAAACCAGTTAGAAACTCGTTCCGCGTGGATGGGTTCAAAAGTGCGGCGGAGTTGCCAAGGCGGGCCGTAGTAGTCGGGGACAGTGCGGTATTGATCGAGGGTGCGGCGAATTTGTTTGGCTTGTTCTTGAAATCCTTGTTCGGAAAATCTGGGATTTATCGGTGCTGAGGATTGAGATTCCTCAGCAGGAATTTGCTTGGGTGTCTCTTGCACCGGTGGCGTCAAATCTAAGAGTTCGGCCGTAGCGGCCAAATCCTGCAAACTGCCTACTAGATAGTCTTTGAAACCCTGGACTCGAATTGCCAAATCTTGGGAAACGCCGGCAAAAGTGGTTCGCATTTCCTTTTGAATTCGATCGCGTCGGCGTTCGAGTTTTTCTACTTCGATTTGCAGCGCTTGTTTGCGCTGATCTAATTGAATCAAGCCGTCTTGTACCAAACGTCCGATCGATGCTTGAGCCTCGCCCAACGCTTCTATAGCATTGGCTTTGTCGGCTTCCAAGGCGGCAATTTTTTCAGTCAAAGCTTGTTCTTGCTGCTGCAATTTTTTGACTCTCTCTGCCAACTGTTCGGTAACATTTTCTGGGATGGGCGTTACCGTTTCTTCGGTTGCTGTTGGCTGGGAGTCTGTTGGAGGAGCGATTTGAGCGATCGGACTTTCTGATTCCCCATCATCGGTGTTGGGCGGGATTTGGGCGAGTGCGCCTGCTTCGTCCACGAATTGGGCGATTTCGGCATCTTCCTCGTCTAGCGGCGGGTCTGTTTCTGGCGGGAGTTGGGCTTGCAGCTCATTTTCGTCGATCCACAAATCTCGTGTTTGAGATAGAACTTGGTACTCCGTCTCATTCACGGGTAAATCGACTTCGCCGTCACCGCTTGGCGCGGCTGGTTGTGCTTGCGGTTCTTGGGTTGGAGATTCGTCTGAATTCATGGGAAATTTTGTTCGGCGTGGGGCACGGAAAAGTTAAAAATTTAAAATTAACAACTTTTTTAGTCTAGACGGGGACAGCGCTGTTCTAAGCAGGTCTGTAGCATTTTACGATCGAACAGAACCGGCAGAAAGTGAATGCTGTTAATTTCTTTGAAATAGAACAAAATCGGCACAGCCGGCCAAAATATCCGCCAATTTTGCCATTCTCGGTAAGGAAAGCGCCGGATTAAGTTGGACGATCGATAAATGTCCAAATCTGTTGGGGTAAATTGTAGCCGGATGGTGGCGGCTTGGTACATCAGAAACAAGCCGAACAGCGAAAGCGGCAAACTCGCCCACTTCTGCACGAACAGCAGCGCTAGGGCCGCCAGTACCAGAACTAGGGGAATCGCATAACTCGGGGCGAGTTCGATCGTACTTGTCGGCGCAGTCGAAGAGGCAGTTGTACTCACGGGTTTAAATCAAGGGTAGTAAACGAATGTTGCCAATTATTCATATTTTATCCGTTTCCTAGCTTACAAGCCTTTGAGTACGCTAGAGCCCGTCCCCTGAAACATCAGCCAAGTCATGAAAAAGTTCAAAATAAAAATAGCCAGTAAAGCCGTCACCACCGCTGTGGTAGTCGATTGACCGACGCCTTTTGCCCCGCCGGTGGTGGTCAAACCCCAGCTAGTGCCGATTACAGCAATCAAACCACCGAATACAACAGCCTTAATTGCCGCGCTGCAAATATCCCACAGACTCAGGAAATTGCGGACTGATTCTAAAAACACGCTTTGAGAGATCCCGTACATTGTCGTAGCAATCAGCAGTCCGCCGGCGATGCCGGTGACGAGACACATGATCGTTAAAATTGGCAGCATCAAGCAGCAAGCAAGGACGCGGGGAATTACTAAATAGTCGATCGGGTCTGTTCTGAGCATCAGCAGGGCATCTATCTGTTCTGTTACCTGCATCGTGCCGATTTCCGCTGCAAAAGCCGAACCTACCCGTCCCGTCACGATCACGGCTGTTAAGACGGGGCCGAGTTCGCGAGTCAAAGACAAAGCCAAAACGCCACCGACGACATTGGCGGCACCGAGGTTAATAAACTCCCTCGCTACCTGGATCGTAAATACCATGCCGACAAAACCCGCAGTCAGCAAAGCAATCAGCAGAGATTCCGGGCCGACTGCTGCCATTTGGTCGATGGTGTTGCGGCGGTGAATTTTGCCCTTCAGCAAGTGCAGCATGACTTGGCCGCCCAATAAAGCTGCCGCCAGCAACCGCTGACTCCACAAACTGAGGCTCGAAGATGTAGTGGTGCTCAAGGGGATTTCGAGTATAGAACAACTGCAAAAAATGAAATCTATCTACAAATCTTAAACAAGTTTTTTCTATAACATTTAAGATTTCTGACAGAACTGGCCACTGAGGGCGATCGCTGCCTATCGTAGAAAAGGACAAGTTTTGTTTGCTTGTACCTTTCGGCAGTTTAGCTGAATTTACTGACTCTTATGAGCATTTTTCCCAATTTTCTTCGCTCTGTACTGCTGACCAGCCTGTTGAGCTTTGTCGCCCCCGTATTGTTAATCGGCGCGGGATTGACTAGCTTTTTGCTGATCGGCTTGGTGCCTGCTCTCCAAGGAGTTGGTCGCTCTGGAGAAGACCTGATTTTGCACTTCTTAGCTACTTTCGGCAGCGGCTGTCCCCTCCAGGGTTTTTTCGTAATCGGTCTAACTTTTGGTTTGGTGGGTGCTTTATTTGATACCTACGCTTCTTATCAGCATTCCCGGTGGGGTTAATTTTGTTTCGATTTTATATATGGGATTTGAGATTTTAGGTTGGCAATTCTAAATTAAATCTCAAATCTCAAATTCTTGGGTTGCGGTGCGATCGAATAGCGCCACCTGCAATGAGTTCGCCCAAAAACGGATACTTGCTAGCAGACAGGAGTGGTGGAGATCGAAAAATATTACACTAAGGTTCACACTTCCGGATTCATCTGTGGAATCAATCTCAAAACTCAAATCTCAACTCTCCGACCGACTGACTCAACATTATTGAGCGCAAATGTTCGGTAATGCGAGCACCCCTTTGCAGAAAACCGAATCCCCCCGTTTCTGGATCTTGAATATATTAAATACAGGTTGAATGAAGTTGTACTCAACCTTTAGAAAGTTAAGAAATTCGAGGTATCAGTTATGGCACTTATTCGTTGGGAACCTTTGCGGGAAATGGACTCCTTGCAGCGAGAAATGAATCGGTTGTTTGATAGCTTGACCCCGGCCACCGATCGCGGATCTAACGGTTCTGCTTTTCTACCCCCCGCCGAACTCGAAGAAACTCCCGAAGCCATCCACCTTAAGTTAGAAATTCCGGGCATGGAAGCTAAGGATTTGGACGTACAAGTAACCGCAGAAGCTGTTGCTATCAGTGGCGAACGCCGTCAGGAAACTAAGAGTGAAGATAAAGGCATGACCCGCTCTGAGTTCCGCTACGGTTCGTTCCGCCGGGTGATTCCCCTACCCGCACGGGTTCAAAATGACAGCGTAGAAGCTGAGTACAAAAATGGAGTTTTAAACCTGAATTTGCCCAAAGCGGAAGCGGAAAAGAACCGCGTGGTTAAAGTTCAACTCGGCTAAGAAATAATTGTTGGCTAATTGCTGATAGATAGGGCGTGCGGTGCGCGCCCTATTTGTTTTGGGAATTGGGAATTGGGAATTGGTAATTGGGCCGAAAAGCATTGGGCATTGCGAGTTTGAGGAATGATCCTTCCTTTTTCCTTTTTCCTTTTTCCTTTTTCCTTTTTCCATCTTCCATCTTCCATCCATCCTCAGAAAGCGAATCCGTTGCCGAACTTCCTTGTTCCCATTCTTCAACCGTGCTAAACTCCAACAAGCAATGGTTGGTGAGGAGACTTGCGTGCCGAGTCAGGGAGTTGGAGGAAATGGAATTGCATCTGAGTTTGGAGACTTAACCGGGATGACTCGCCAAGAAGTCGATAATTTTTTGGGCGGATTGGGTGCAGAAATCAGACCTACTAAAGGTGGTTATCTTGAATACGAATTTGCCGATCGTTCGCGAGTCAATATCCGTCCTGATGGTGAAGTTGTACGCACCCCAGCTCCCAGATACGGTTCAGATGGCCGAAAAATAAACAAAGGTTTGCGTCTTGACAAAGATGGCAGCTTGGTCAAAACACGCGATGAATTTGGCAATAAGATTCCTGGGACGCACAATACTGGAGAAAAAGTGAGTAATTAATATGCCCGATGACTACAACTTGCTTAATTTAGGTGGACTTACATCCCTCATCACAAATGTCAATGTGTCTTTGTGGGGGAATGAAATTTTATTTGAATGTATTTACGATCCGACAGGCGATCGATTGCCTTATAGCATAGTATTTCATGACTGCCGAGACATCAGTTGGGAGGTGTTCCATCCTGAAGATGTCACAGATCCTGAAGCTGATTTGATTGGCATTCATTTGGGTGAAAACGCGCACCGGAAAGCAGCTTTGATTCATACAGACATTTTTGAAATTTCAATTTTGTACGGCAGTTTTAGCATTCACAAGGGAGAAAACCTAAATGCTGAAGTAGAAGATTTAGAAACAGAGGATTGGGGTATCACAATCGCCAGCAGTAATGTACCAATTGTAAACCCCCCCGCCGTTAAATTGCCAAGGCGTTAGTAATATTATATCGGGTAAAATAACTATTACAGGACTTACGCACTCCGACTCCTCGAAACTGGGTTTTTTACCTAATCTGCGGGTTTTAACGAAGTATTTTCGTAAAAAACCAGGTTTCTGGGCCCCCATATGTAAGTCCTATATTATTAGGTTTGTAGTGAGGACTGAAGTCCTCATCAAAAATCTGAGGATTGAAGTCCTCACTACAAAAGAATTACCAATTTTTCAAAAAAGACAGTAGGTATTGTTGCCCGCCTCAGTTTACGATACTTAATAGAACTTTTTTCCCAAATGAGGTAAAACACAATGCCTGATATTGTTGATATTGCCGTAGGTGCGGGTTCGTTCCAAACCCTGGTAACAGCCGTGCAAGTAGCTAATTTAGTAGACGCGCTCAAAAGTCCGGGTCCTTTTACTGTCTTTGCACCCAATGACGATGCTTTTGCGAAATTGCCGCCGGGAACTATCACAACCCTAGTGCAGAACGTTCCCCAACTGACTAGGATTTTAATGTTTCACGTCGTCTCCGGCAAGTTTATGAAAGCTGATTTGGCAAAACTCGGTTTTGTTACTTCCTTGGAAGGTTCGCCGATTAAAATTGATTGTTCTGACGGTTTTGAGGTAAAAAATGCTACTGTTGTCGCTGCGGATATCGAAGCTGATAACGGCGTCATCCATGTGATCGATAACGTGATTTTAATGGGGTAGTTTCACCGTGCATCGATTTTCGATTTTCAATTTTTGATTGACTATAGAGATGAATTTGAGGGTCGGAACTTTCGCCTAAAATTTTTGGAGTTCGACCACCGAAGTCGAGATCTTGCACCTGTGTTTGGGTGTGAGGCTAAGTGTCGCAGCGGGAGCGAGAGCTTGCATCGAGCAGCGTCTCTTTGCTCCCGATCGCGCCCTTGTTTTTTAGCGGTTGAAGGTAATATAAATATAAAAAAGTTGTCTTTTCGCCGGATATCTTTTAAGATCATTGTTTACAAAAGTTTGAAAATCAATAATTATAATATAAGCAAACCAGCGTGGTGAGCACTATGCAAATCCTAGCCGCCAGCCTCAAAGCAAACGTCCGCCAGCGTACCTTGGAGCTGCAAGTTCTCAACGAACTTACTGCGAAAGTACAACTCGCCGCTTGCGCTGATGAAATTTGGTCTGCGTGTCTGGCACATCTCGATCGCCTGATTCCGGGCGCGGCGATCGCAATTTTGACACCACCGGACGATCGGCTTTACCTGCAATACTTACAACCCTTAACTGCTCGCGCTAGAGCCGAAATAGAAGGGCGCTTGCAAGCAGCTCGCGTTGAATGGCTCGCTGGAAATCGGGACTGGGCGCACAACATCGCTCCGCAACCAATTGCTCAGTTTCAGTCCGTCTTGATGGCACCGGCTAACCTGGATGAAAGTGAAGAATTGTTGGGAGTATTTTTCATTGGTGCAGAGCAGGCAAGTGCTTTTAATCTTGAGCACCTTTGTTTGCTCCACACTGTCGCTCAAATCTGTGCAAAACGCTTAAGCATTTTAGCAGATAAAACGATTCCTGTCAATGGGAAAGCTCAAAATAATTTGGCTCTGGATTCGGAAAGTCAAGAACTATTGTTGCGGGCTTTAATAGACGGTGCGCCGGACAGAGTTTTTGCGAAAGATAGAAACTTTAGATACATTTTGGTAAATCAAAGTTTTGCGGCATATTTGGGGAAAAATGTTGAGGAAATTATCGGTAAAGATGATATTGAATTAGGGTTTTCAGCCGAATTAGTATTTGGCGATCGCAACAGCCCAATTAGGGGCATCCGCGAGGACGATCGAGCTGTGCTGGCTGGGGATATTGTTCGCAATCCCTACCAGGCGATCCTCTTTGAAGGCGGCAAACAGCACATCTTTGACACGCAAAAACTGCCGCTTTGCGATGCGGAGGGCAATATATTTGCGGTTTTGGGCTTTTCTCGGGAGATTGGTCAATTGCAGGCTACAGAGGAAGCCAGGAATCAAAGCC
The DNA here is from genome assembly GCA_014695295.1 of Microcoleus sp. FACHB-61. GTDB lineage: Bacteria > Cyanobacteriota > Cyanobacteriia > Cyanobacteriales > Microcoleaceae > Microcoleus. The sequence goes on from JACJNY010000063.1 coordinate 86,382, forward strand.
AAGCCAAACTGCAAAAAATTACTGCTAGCGTACCCGGTACGGTATATCAAATTGACTTGCATCCAGACGGCTCGATGGCTTTCTCGTTTGTGAGCGCCGGCTGTCGAGAATTGTATGAAATAGAACCAGAGGCGGCTCAGCAGGATATTAATGTAATTGTTAACATGATTCATCCCGAAGATCGAGATGATTTCCTTAACTCGGTAACTCTTTCTGCGGAAAATTTGCAGCCTTGGCGCTGGGAAGGAAGAATTGTCACTCCGTCAGGAAAACTTAAATGGGTGCAAGGAGCTTCCCAACCTGAATTGCAAGCATCGGGAGAGATAATTTACTACGGCTTATTCACGGATATTAGTGCCCGGAAACAAGCTGAATTGAAGCTGCAACTTTATCAACAAATCTTTTTAAAATCCAACGATGCGATCGCGATATTAGACCCCCAAGGCTATTACTTAGAAACAAATCAAGCTCACACGGCTTTGCTGGGTTACAGTGCGTCGAAATTGTGGGGGAAAACCCCTGCAAATCAGATGGGAGAACAGGCATTTGCGTCGGTACTGCAAAGCTTGGCAGAAACTGGAAGTTACCGAGGCGAAATGACCTGTATTAAGGCTTTTCAAGAGGGAACAGTTGAGGTGGAGCTTTCGGCTTTTGCGGTTCTCAATGATGCTGGCGATGTAGTTTGTTACGTAAGCGTCCAAAGGGACATCACCGAACGCAAGCGAGCTGAGGAAAAATTAAAACTTTACCGACAAATATTTTTAAACTCCAACGATGCGATCGTCATTATCGATGCTGACGGGTTTTTCCTCGAACAAAATCGCGCTCACCAAACGCTTCTAGAATATACAGACGCGGAATTAGAAGCAGAAGCGTCGCCGCTGGTTGCGGGGGAGCGCTTTTCGGCAATTGCCAAAAGTTTAGCGAAAACAGGAACTTTTCGGGGCGAAATTACTAATTGTACTAAAAAAGGCCACACGCTGGCGATCGACGTTGCGGCCTACTCTGTGATTAACAACGCCGACGATGTAATTTGTCACGTCTGCGTCAAGCGCGACATTACCGAACGCATAAAAGGAGAAGAAGAACGGCAAAAATTTGTGTCGCTGATTGAAAACAGCAGCGATTTTATCGGTATGGCTACCCTGGAAGGTCAAACGCTGTTTGTCAACGAAGCCGGCAGAAAAATGGTGGGTTTAGAAAATATTTCGCAACAGCTTTATACGGAGATATGGGATTATCTAGGCCCAAATTTTAAAGAAAAATTCAGTCAAGAAATTTTGCCAATAATTGTCAGTCAGGGGCAGTGGCAAGGAGAAGGTCAAATGCACCACTTGCGCAGCGGAAGACGCATTGATGTTGTGGTGAATGCTTTTCTGGTCAAGCACCCTCAAAACAGCGAACCGCTGTGCTTGGCTGCGGTAATTCGCGATGTCACCCAACGCAAGCAAGCTGAGAGAATGCTGCGGGAACAAGCAGAACAAGAAAGGCTGGTTTCGGCGATCGCCCAGCGAGTCCGGCAGTCTCTCAACCTCACTCAAACTCTGAGTACAGCCGTACAAGAAGTGCGGCAGTTACTGGCAACTGACCGCACGATAATTTATCATTTTGATTCCGAGGAAACAGCGGTTGTTGTGGTGGAATCTGTAGGGGATGATTGGATGCCCCTGCTGGGCAGAAAAGTTCAAAGAACATCCTTTGGGGAAAGTTATGTATGGCTGTACACGGCAGGAACCATTCAAGCAATGGCAGATATTTATACGGCCAATTTGAGCGAGGAACACCGAGATTTACTTGCTAGTTTGCAGGTAAGGTCTAATTTAGTTGTACCAATTTTTATAGGCGATGAAGGTCAGGGGTTGGCAGCAGCATATTCGCCGGAAACTCGAATTGAACTGCCGGGAAGGAGTTTGGAAACGAGTCAAAATCGGTTGTGGGGGTTGCTGATTGCCCATCAGTGCAGTGCTCCGCGTGTTTGGACTGATTCTGAGATGGATTTGCTGGGAAGGTTGAGCGTGCAGTTGGCGATCGCCATTCAGCAATCAACTTTGTTTGAACAAGCGCAGCAGGCCCGAGAAGCGGCCCTAGAAGCATCTCGAATGAAGTCGCTATTTTTAGCAAATATGAGTCACGAAATCCGCACTCCTATGAATGGAGTGATGGGTATGACTGATTTGCTGCTGAAAACGAATCTTACTCCCGAACAACTAGACTTTGTGCAGACGCTGAAAGTCAGCGGCCAAAATTTGCTGTCCATCATTAACGATATTCTCGATCTCTCCAAACTGGAAGCTGGAGAAATGCGCTTAGAGACAATCGAATTTAACCTCACTATATGTGTGGACGAAGTGCTGGATTTGTTGGCAACTCCCGCACAAGAAAAAGGTATAGAATTGGTAGCGCTGATTGACAGCGACGTGCCACTGCAAATTAGAGGAGATGCAGCGCGGTTGCGGCAAATACTCACTAATTTGATTAACAATGCGATTAAGTTTACAGAAGCAGGAGAAGTGGTAATTGAGGTTTCTCTTGGCACGGCTCAGGGGTTATTGGCAGACAGCGACGAGCAGAAAGTTGTTTTAGAGAACTTCCAACCATTAGAACCTGGAAGCAATGGCTCGACAGTCCTGCTTTTTAAAGTCACAGATACAGGAATCGGGATTGCTCAAGAAGACCAAAAGAAGCTATTTCAATCTTTTAGTCAAGTTGATGCTTCTACGACGAGAAAGTACGGTGGCACAGGTTTGGGTCTGGCTATTTGTAAGCAGTTAGTAGAGTTAATTGGGGGTCAAATCGGTGTGGAAAGTACCCCTGGCCGAGGCTCGACTTTTTGGTTTACTGTGCCGGCAGTCGAGGAAAATTTAACTGCTGTAGGAACGGCGTGCGAAGTGAATTTGCAACCGGTGCTCGCGGGGCGAAAAATGTTAGTTGCTAGCGATAAGCCGACAGTGCGAAAAGTGCTGCTGAGAATGGCTGTGGCGTGGGGAATGGAAGTTGAGGAGGTTGAGAACGCTTGGATGGCGATCGCATCTCTGTACAAAGCTGTTAGCGTTAATTGCCCTTACGATATTGTTTTGGTTGATATTCAGTTGCCGGAAATGGTGACGGGAAGTCTGGAACGCTTGATGGTTTCTGAACCGGCTATGCAGCAGACAAAGTGGGTGGTGCTGGCTTCAATTACTCAGCTTTCGGAGGCGAAACGCTTGGTAAATAGCGGTTTTAGCGGTTATTTAACTAAACCTGTGAAAGCTCATCGGCTATTTGATTGCTTGGTGAATGCGATCGCCCCGGGTGCGGCGATCGATCAACCGGTGGCAAATCCAACGTCCAATGGAGCCTCAGCTATTGACAACCGAGAGTTAGGGAGTTTAAAGATTTTGTTAGTTGAAGATACTCCAATTAATCAAAAAGTTGGTCTGAATCAACTCAGAGTTTTGGGATGCGCGGCGGATGTGGCAAATAACGGCGCAGAGGCCCTGTCTATGATTGCTCTGAAAAAGTATGACATTGTGTTGATGGACTGTCAGATGCCGGTTTTGGACGGTTACGAAGCCACGCTGGAATTGCGCCGTCTGGAAGCTGCAAATGCTGCTAGTTCGATGGAGTCGCACCACAAGACGGTGGTGGTTGCGATGACGGCGAGTGCTTTGAAGGGCGATCGCGAAAAGTGTCTGGCGGCGGGCATGGACGATTATATTAGCAAGCCTATTTCGATCGAAAAGTTAAAATCTGTACTAGAGAATTGGTCGGCACAGTTAAAAATTGAAAGCCCAAAGTTTAATGGCGAGGAAGTCAAAGACTCTCCAGAGGATATTCAATCTTTAGTCGATATGGCACGTTTGCGCGAAATTTCGGGCGCTGATTTAGAGTTTGAGCGGGAAATACTGCAAGCTTTTGTGGTTGATACTGGCAGTTATTTAGAAGCGGCTAAGGGGGCGATCGCCTCGGGAGATGTCCAGACACTGGCCCGCTACGCGCATCAAATTAAAGGTGTGAGTGCTACGGCGGCGGTGCGGTTAATGCCCGAGATGGCCGATCGGCTTCAAAGTCTTGCCGAATCAAACGATTGGGAGGGGGCCACGAAAATCCTCGCTGAATTAGAAATAATTCTGGCGGGGGTTCAAAAGTGGGTAGCCCCTGAGTAAGCTGCTGCTATGTTCGAGAGGGAGAAGGTGAGATGGAGACAAGATTTGACTCTTTGGGGAATACCGCATTGAAATATATAATTTAAATGCGCAACCGCTTAATTAATTTTCTGGCGAACCGGGCAGGAGTGCCCGATCCCGGACAGATCCTGGCAGCCCCAACGAGCTATAGTATGTAAAGATTTTTAATCTTTTATCAAGATTTTGATCTCAATGTGAAGGAATTCGGAACTCTTATAACATCTTGTGTGTTGTAGCTTGTGACACTACTGTCTTAAGTTATTGTGGTCAAATATAAAAAAATCATTAAGCCGATCGCTCTGAGGGTGCTTTTCGTCTATCGGCTTGAGACACCAAGACCAGGTTTTTGCCCACCCAGCCCATTAAGTGCGTATTTACGCTCAAGGAGGTTTTATGACTCCCATCATGTTACGTCAACTTTGGTCGTTAATTGAGACCACCCAAGCTACTCTGTTAGTGAATTTGGACGATGCCACTCTGGTACAGTGGCTGCTGAAGCAGTTGAAGATGAACTCTGCGCTTAATGGCAAAGAAGCAGATTTGTTGAACGAATACATCCAGTCTCGGCTGTCCCTCATCCGCGATTTAGCTGAGCAGCGCCTAGCACCAGAGCTAATGTGAGCGCATTCAATCAAAATCGGATAAATATTGCACGGAAGGGCGATCGCCGCGGGCAAAAATAGCAGCCTAGAAACCGGGTTTCTCGGATAAATTTTGGGTTGGACGGCGGTGCCTCCACTCAGAAAGCGGGTTTCTCACTCTCCGCGCCCAGCTTGCTGAAAAAAACACAGGCGGGTAGCTGGTGCAGTTGCCGCAGTGCAGCACCGGATGCAGAACGGCTAATTTGAAACCGGAGGCTGTTGTGCGCTGCCGATCTCGACAGCTACAAGGTAGGATTGTCAGGAAACCGTTCTACTAAAATCTATGCGTAAATGGGGATTTCTGCTGGCAAGTGTGTTATTTGTGGCACCGTTGGCGTCTTGTAGGGATCGATCGGCACAAACCGGACAAACAACAGCAACAACTACTGCTCAAGGCCAATCGCAACAAGGTTCGAGCCGGATAGATACAATTGTCAGCCGCGGCAAACTGATTTGTGGCATCAGCGGCGAACTGCCGGGTTTTAGCTTTGTAGACGAAAAAGGCAAATATTCGGGACTGGATGTGGATGTGTGCAGGGCTGTCGCGGCCGCAATATTGGACGATCCCGAAAAAGTCGAGTACCGGAAGCTCAACGCTAAAGATAGATTTACAGTTTTGCAGGCCGGAGAAATCGACATTCTCAGCCGAAATACCACTTACACGGCGAGTCGCGACACCACTACCGGACTGGAATTTGCCCCGGTGATCTTTTATGACTCTCAAAGCATCATGGTCAAAAAAGACAGCGGCATCAAAACTTTACAAGATTTTGCGGGCAAATCTATCTGCGTGCAGACAGGTACGAGCACCGAACAAAATTTGTCTGACCAAATGCGAAAATTAGGAGTTAAATACACTCCTGTCGTGTTTGAAGATGTGAATGCTACCTTTGCTACTTATCAAGAAGGTCGCTGTCAAGGTGTTACTGCCGATCGATCGCAACTTGTTTCTAAGCGGACAACTCTGCCGAATTCGGAGAATAATGTTGTTTTGCCGATCGTGATGTCAAAAGAACCGTTAGCCCCAGCGGTGAAAAGCGGCGATCCTAAATGGTCTGACGCGGTGAAATGGATCGTTTTTGCCGCGATTGAAGCTGAAGATTTGGGAATTAATTCTGGAAATGTAGACCAAATTGTTGCAAGCAGTACAGACCCTAACGTCAAACGTTTGCTAGGAACAGAAGGAGATTTAGGTAAAGGTTTGGGACTCCCGAACGACTACGCCGTCCGCGTTGTTAAGAAAGTGGGGAATTACGGGGAAATGTACGATCGCAACCTCGGCCCCAAAAGTACACTTAAGTTAGAACGGGGTCAAAACAGGCTCTGGAAAGATGGCGGTTTGCTTTACTCGCCGCCGTTCCGCTAAAGAGAAACTCAACTCATTTAAGGCTAAGGTTGCTTATGGGCGCACCGTAGACTTAGTTATAGTTCGATCGCTGATTAAACAGGTAACAGTTAAGCATAGTTCGATCGCTCATCTAAGGGTAAAGTGCGCCCATAAGCACCTTACAAGATATTTTCGCAAGTGTTATGCGATCGACCAGTTTTCTCGATGGCTGATTAAACAGTTATGAATCCAGAACCTCAACCGGGCAAATCGCAGAAATTGCCCAAATTTAAAGATCTATCAAAACTGCTGCGGGACGATCGCTTCTGGAAAATAGCCGGACAGGCGATCGCCCTAATTTTAGTAATAGTTGTTATCGCCATTCTTTGGGACAATCTCAGCGCCAATTACTCGCAACTGGGGATTGCGTTTGGATTTGATTTTCTCAATTCCCAAGCATCTTTTGACATCGGCGAAAGCGTGATTCCGTACAGTCCCGAAAACACTTACAGACAAGCTTATTTTGTCGGCTTAATCAACTCGCTGCGGGTGATGGGTCTCGGCATTATTTTCGCAACAGTTGCGGGTTTGACTGTAGGAATTGCGCGCCTTTCCGACAATTGGCTGCTGCGGAGTTTGGCTGGTTTGTATGTGGAAATTTTGCGAAATACGCCGTTATTGCTGCAATTATTTTTCTGGTATTTTGCAGTTTTCATTTCCCTGCCAAAACTCGAAGACAACCCGCAGTTACGCGGGCCGATTTACTTGACAAATCGCGGCATTGCTGTACCAACACCGGTGGCTTTGCCGGGTTTTGAGATTTGGTTGATTTTGCTAACTGTCGGAGTTTTGGTGGCGGTGGCGCTGTGGATGTGGCGGGCGCGGGTGATGTTGGAAGAAGCTAAGCCGGGAAGACAGTTGTTTTGGGCTCTAGGTGCGATCGGGCTGAGTGCAATCTTAGCTTGGATTATTACCAAAAATCTGCCTTTTCGTCTAGATTTCCCCCGCCTGACACCAGAATTGCAACTCGAAGGAGGATTAAAATTCACTCCAGAATTTGCAGCCTTGGTGACAGGACTCAGCTTGTATACTGGCAGCTACATTGCAGAAATTGTCCGGGCCGGAATTCAGTCAGTATCGAGAGGCCAGTGGGAAGCGGGAAAGTCTTTAGGGCTGAAGTCTGGAACAATGATGCGGATGGTAATTTTGCCGCAAGCTTTGCGGGTGATTGTGCCCCCTTTAACCAGTCAGTATCTGAATTTAGCTAAGAATTCGAGTTTAGCGGTTGCGGTTGCTTATCCCGACGTTTATTTTGTTGTGGGGTCTCCGACGTTGAATCAGACCGGTCGGGCGATCGAAGCAATGTTAATTATCATGGTAACATACCTAACAATTAGTTTGATAGTTTCTCTGTTCATGAATTGGTACAATAAAACCGTACAAATCAAGGAAAGATAAATAGGGGAGATTTAATCTATTTTAATTGGAATAAAAGGATAGCGCGTCAAATGGCATACAGTGACTTTAGCTTAGACCGAGTAACTAAAACTTTTGATTTAACGATTTCCGATCAAATTGATATGTTCGCTGCTGTATCAGAATTAGAGTCTAGTACATTACTGGCAGAAATTCTAAAAGATAATGTACCTTTAGCATTGAGCAGCAACACGGAAAAAGCTCGCTCGGAAATGATTATCGCACCGATTTTGATCGAGCTTAGGAAACAGTTAAACTTGGAAATTAGTTTGTTTTCGGGAATAGACTTTACAGTAGATGTTGAAAAAGGATTAAATGGAAGTTGCGATTTTCTGATAAGCCATTCCCCAGAATTACTAATTGTTAGAGCGCCAATAATTATCATTGTAGAAGCCAAAAAGGAAAATATTAATGGCGGATTGGGACAGTGCGTAGCAGAAATGTTGGCTGCTAGAATATTTAATGAACGTGAAGGCAACGAAATTCCTGCGATTTATGGGACTGTTACTACAGGTACTATCTGGAAATTCATGAAGTTGCAAAAACAAATTATTGAGATTGATTTAGGTGAATATTACTTGAGAGATGTGAATAAAATTTTAGGAATTTTAGCTAACAGTATTAGAAATTAATAACAACTCACAATCTATGGAAACAATACCTGTACTTCCGCCGCCAGCCACCGAATCGCCTACCCCTTGGAATTGGGCGCGCAAAAATTTATTTAGTACCTGGTACAACAGCATTCTGACAGTAGTTTGCCTAATTATCGCCTTCCAAACTATTAAAGGAATTATTGTTTGGGCAACAACAAAAGCTCAATGGCACGTGTTAGAAGCTAACTTGCCGCTATTTTTTGCCGGCAGATTTCCCCGCGAATCCTACTGGCGATTGTGGATAGTAACGGCCATAATTGCCTTGTTGGGAGGATTAACTTGGGGAAACATTCAGCGGCAAGAACGTCTTTGGAATCCGCCTTTACTAATTATACTCGGTGCTGCGGTTGTGGGTGCGGTCATTTCGCCGATCGACCTAACCTCTCGCCTCTACCTCTTAGGAATTATTATCGCAGCCGCCGCCAGCTATGCCATCGGAAGGCAAATTCACCCAAAAATCATGGACTGGATGCCTGCAATTTGGGTTCTTTCCTTCCCAATAGTTTTGTGGCTAATTAAAGGCGGGTTTGGTTTGACCGAAGTGTCAACAAATGATTGGGGCGGTTTAGTGCTGACGCTGTTTTTAGCAGTTATTAGTATTGTGCTTTCCTTTCCTTTGGGAGTATTGCTAGCACTAGGGAGACAAAGTTCTTTGCCAGTTGTGAGACTGTTATCAACATTATACATTGAAATTATTCGGGGTTTACCATTAATTGGCATTTTGTTTTTAGGCCAAGTGATGCTGCAACTCTTCTTGCCGCCCGAATATCCCAAATTGGATAGAGTAATTAGAGCGATTGCGGGACTGACTCTATTCAGTGCAGCTTACTTGGCAGAAAACGTGCGCGGCGGCTTGCAGGCCGTGCCCAGAGGACAAATAGAAGCAGCTAGGTCGATCGGACTCAATACACCCCTGCTGACAATTCTAATTGTACTGCCTCAAGCATTGCGAATAGTCATTCCTGCGATCGGCGGTCAATTCATCGGATTATTCATGGATACATCCCTGCTGTCTCTATTCGGAATGTTAGAATTAATCGGAATATCCCGCGCAGTTTTAGCAAATCCATCCTATATCGGCAGATACGCCGAAGTTTACATATTCGTCGGGATAATTTATTGGATATTTTGCTACTCAATGTCCCTAGCCAGCCGCAAAATAGAGCGAACTTTAGGAGTAGGCCAAAGGTAAAAAAATATCTGCGTTCATCTGCGTTCATCTGCCTCCATCTGCGGTTAAAAAATAAAAAAATTATGGAAACTCAGCAAACAAGCCCAGAAACAGTAATCGTAGCAGAAAACGTCCACAAATGGTACGGACAATTTCACGTACTGCGAGGTGTCAGCATGACCGTAAACCGAGGTGAAGTCGTTGTCGTTATGGGGCCCTCTGGTTCGGGAAAATCGACGTTTATTCGCACATTCAACGCATTAGAAGAATATCAACAAGGTAAAATTACGATCGACGGAATCGAACTTTCCCACGACTTGCGCAACATCGAGACAATTCGCCGCGAAGTAGGAATGGTGTTTCAGCAATTCAACCTGTTTCCCCACTTATCAGTTTTGCAAAACGTCATGCTAGCGCCGGTGTGGGTGCGCCGCTGGCCCAAGAAAAAAGCCGAAGAAGTGGCAATGCAACTGTTAGAAAGAGTGGGAATTTTGGAACAAGCAAAAAAATATCCCGGACAGTTGTCTGGAGGACAGCAGCAGCGGGTCGCTATTGCACGTTCTCTAGCCATGCAGCCTAAAATCATGCTGTTTGATGAACCGACATCAGCATTAGACCCGGAGATGGTGCGGGAAGTTTTAGATGTAATGCGAAATTTGGCTCAAACTGGAATTACAATGGTGGTGGTGACTCACGAAGTCGGGTTTGCGCGCGAAGTTGCCGATCGCATTGTATTGATGGATAGTGGCGTTTTAGTTGAAGAAGCGAAGCCGGAAGAATTTTTTCAGAACCCGAAGGAAGAACGCACGCGCAAATTTTTATCTCAGATTTTGTAACTGATTTTTAAGTGTAGTCAGTGGGTTTTGCGACGCTAGCAGCAGTAAAAATCGGCACAATTAAGGTAAAATAAAAGAGTGTACAATCAGTCTCTATTTTGCTGAGATAGCTTGCAATGCCATCCACAAAAACTCTGCCGTTAGTTAAAGACTCGGAACGCCTAGAAAGTCGCCTCAAAGAAATTCCGGCGGTTCCTGGTGTATATTTAATGCGCGATGAGAGCGATCGCATCCTTTACATCGGCAAATCAAAAAAACTCCGAAACCGCGTCCGTTCCTACTTCCGCGAAAGCCAAAATCTCAGTCCCCGCATCGCGATGATGGTGCAGCAAGTGCGCGAAATTGAATTCATCGCCACCGACACAGAAGCGGAAGCTTTAGCGTTAGAAGCAAACCTCGTAAAACAGCACCAACCTTACTTTAATGTCCTCCTCAAAGATGATAAAAAATATCCTTATTTGTGCATAACTTGGTCGGAGGAATACCCGCGCATTTTTATCACCCGCAAACGCCGCGCAGGTAGTGCAAAAGACCGCTACTATGGCCCCTACGTCGATACAGGGGCGCTGCGGAGTACGCTGCATTTAATTAACCGGATTTTCCCCCTGCGGCAGCGCCCTCAACCGCTGTTTAAAGACCGTCCCTGTCTGAACTACGACATCGGGCGCTGCGTTGGCGTTTGCCAAGGGTTAACTTCGCCGGAGGAATACCGAAAAATTATCCAAAAAGTAGCGATGATTTTCCAGGGAAGAACTCAGGAATTACTCGATTTGTTAGCGCCGCAAATGGAACAAGCTGCCGAAGATTTAAACTTTGAAACGGCGGCGCGCATTCGCGACCAAATTAAGGGTTTGCAGTCTTTGAGCGCGGGTCAAAAAGTGTCTTTGCCAGACGATACTGTTTCCAGAGATGCGATCGCACTTGCGGCCGACACCCAGCACGCTTGCGTCCAATTGTTCCAAATTCGCGCCGGTCAACTGGTCGGAAGGTTGGGATTTATGGCGGAAATCCCCCCCCAACCCACGGCGGGCACGGGGGCACCGCCCCTACAATCGGGGGGGGAAGAGTTATCTCAGCTTTCTCTTTCCTCCTCCCCTTGGCAAGGGGGGGTGGAGGCTGGAGCGATTTTGCAGCGGGTGTTGGAAGAACACTATCAAAATGTCGAATCTGTAGAAATTCCCAGCGAAATTTCAGTGCAGTACGAATTGCCCGAAGGGGAAATATTAGCAGATTGGTTGAGCAACCGTAAGGGGCGAAAAGTTACGATTTTGACGCCGCAGCGGCAAACTAAGGCTGAGTTGATTGAGATGGTGGAACGCAATGCTGAGTATGAATTGGCGAGAATGCAAAGATTGAGCGATCGCAATTCTCAAGCAATGGAAGATTTAGCAGAAATTCTCGATTTGCCAGAAGTTCCTCGCCGCATTGAAGGCTACGATATTTCTCACATTCAAGGTTCTGACGCCGTAGCTTCCCGCGTCGTATTTATTGACGGTTTGCCGGCCAATCAACACTACCGCCATTACAAAATTAAAAATCCTGAAATTAAATCGGGTCATTCTGATGATTTTGCTAGTTTAGCAGAAGTTATCGGTCGCCGATTCCGAGGATTGAAGGAAGAAGAAAGAGGGAAGATGGAAGATGGGTTTAGCGATTTAGAAGAACCGGAAGAAATCAGCAATTTATCATCGGTTTCTCATACTATTTCCGACAAACCCGACTTAATTATGATAGATGGCGGTAAAGGTCAACTGTCAGCAGTTGTGGCTGTTTTGCGGGAGATGAATTTGCTAGAAGAGTTGCGCGTTGTCAGTTTGGCAAAGCAGCGAGAGGAGATATTTTTGCCGGGGGAATCTTTGCCGCTGCAAACTAATTCTGAGCAGCCTGGGGTACAATTATTGCGCCGGGTGCGGGATGAGGCGCACAGGTTTGCTGTGAGTTTTCACCGGGATCGAAGAAGCGAGAGAATGAAGCGATCGCGCCTTGATGAAATTCCAGGATTGGGACACCACCGACAAAAACAATTGTTGGCACATTTTCGGTCGATCGACTATCTCCGTTTAGCGACTCCCGAACAGTTGGCAGAAGTTTCTGGGATTGGCCCGCGTCTGGCGCAGCAAATTTACGATTATTTCCATCCGTAAAGCCTTACCCAGCATCGGAGAGAGGGATTGTAGGCGCGATCGGGCGATCGGGCCGCAAGTCCCTATTCAGCTACTGTGAGGGAGGTCTTCAAAAATTTTGCACAGGCCTATTGCACTTTCCAGAGACTTGTGGTATGTTTAGTTTCTGTGCGCGGGCATAGTTTAGTGGTAAAACTTTAGCCTTCCAAGCTAACTATGCGGGTTCGATTCCCGCTGCCCGCTTGCGCCTATAAGAACCTCAAACCAACGAGAAATCAACGGTTTGAGGTTTTTTATTGCCCAGAATACGGCTGAGTCGGGGGTCAAAGTGACTATCAAATGACTATCAAATGACTACGAAATGACTATCAAATGACCTTTTTGGATACAATTTGGAGACAATGTGACTAGAATTTGACTAGAAATATCCAGCCGATAGTCAATAGCGGTAAGGTGCGCGGCAGAAGAGCACCCTACATAATTAGGTTCTGTGTAAGTCCTGTATCTGCAAGAATAAGTGGTTAACATAGAGTGCCCTGATTTGCCAAGATTGCCAAGCGCACTCAGCTTGAGTTATGACTGATTCGGAGTCGCATCAGTCACAAGGAGAGCCCGTGAAATATTTTTCAGTAGTAATGTATTTGCTGCGGGAACGACAACAGTTTCTCGAAGAAATTCGCCAAGGTGTCAAGCTCAAATCTAAAATTTTCGGTTTGTTGATTTCTAGTACCGTATTTTTTGGCATTTACGGAGCGATATTAGGTGCATATAGTACGTGGATGCAATGTCTGGTTTCAGCAATTAAGTTGCCAGCACTTTACTTGCTGACGCTGATTATCTGCTTTCCCACCCTGTACTTTTTTAATGTCATGTTTGGTTCAAAACGAACTTTTGAGCAGTATTTGACATTGTTGATGACAGCGATGGCGATGATTAGCGTTTTGCTGTTTGGATTTGCACCTGTTAGTCTGTTTTTTCTTCTAAGCAGTCCCAATTACAATTTTTTTCTGGTGTTGAATGTTGCTATTATGGCAATCACAGGATTTTTGGGGGTAAGTTTCATTTATCAAGGAATGCACTTTCTGTCTGAACAAGATGCCGAAGGCAAAGACATCAGGCTAAATATTTTGCGCTTTTGGTTGGGACTCTATGCGTTTGTTGGCACTCAGTTGGGATGGACGCTGAGACCGTTTTTTGGGTCGTCTGGAATGGCTTTTCAACTCTTCCGGGACCGAGAAAGCAATTTTTATCTGAGTCTGTGGCAATCAATTATGTCTCTGGGAGGATCGTAATTAATCCCAATTTTAGGAGATTTTAAAGAGTGATACAAGCTGATTTGGATGAGCTAAAAATTCCTGAGAAGGAGTTGGAGGATTTGAGCGGAATAGCTTTGAGCGACGGTTTTGCAGCGGATTTTTACCGACCTGCTGGACTCCGGGACGGCAAAAAGCTATTTTCTCTTTTGTTGAATGAGTTGCTGATATTTTGCCTGACATTAGTTGTTTCGCTGCCGATTGCTTTACTGGCTAATAAACATAATGTTGGTTCATTTAGCGATGCTGAGATATTTGTCCTGGTTTTACAAATAACTTTGGGTTTGTCGCTGGCGATTACTGTGGCTTGGAATGTCTATAGATGGGTTAATGCCAAGCCTCTGGCAACGCTGGCGGGTCTGCTGGATGAAGTTGAGAAATATCATGAGGTGATTCAGGCTTTAGATATTATCGATCGCCTAACGGCTGCTGGCAATTTACAAGCCAGTTTAATTAACCGAGGAGATGCAATTGAAGCATTAAAAATTACTAGAGAAAGTTTAGTCTGTGCTTTGAAAACAGAGAGAATTCTCAGGGAAAATCAGCAATTTATTGGCCGCCGCTACGAGCTATTTGCTAATATTGAAAGTAATTTGGCTGCTTTGATGGCGGTGGATGTGAGCGATCGGGCGACTGAATACGGGCGGTTGCTGAATGAGGCTTTGGAAATAGGGATGAGCGTACACAAAGAGGTAAGAAAGTTGCAAAATGGAAAGTGAAGTTGAGTTGCAGGTTTGTAGTAAGGACTTTAGTTTTTAAATCTAAGCTTTTAAGGCAGAGGCAAGTGTCGCAGTTGTAGGGTGCGTCAGACATCGATCCTTTCGATTTTAACAGGTTTGGACGCTCTGACGCATCCTACGCATCTACCAACTTTTTTATCAACTTGTTTTAATCATCAAAAATATCCAACTGTTCGCCATCAGACTCTTTTTTGCCATCTTTTTTAACACCTTTCCGCAGCCCGATCGCAATTTTACTATGTTTCTCAATCTGCTTCATCACCTGTCTCGCCCTGTCAATCACCGACGGCGGTAAACCAGCTAATCTGCCCGCTTCAATTCCGTACGATTTGTCAGCACCTCCCGGCTGAACTTGGTGCAAAAATACGATTTGATCCGGCAGTTCTTTCACTGTCACCTGATAATTTGCGACATTATCTAAAATAGAAGCTAACTCATTTAACTCGTGATAGTGAGTCGCAAAAATTGTCCGCGCCCGAATCTCAGTTGCTAAATATTCTGCCACAGACCAAGCAATCGAAAGTCCGTCAAAGGTAGCAGTTCCCCTGCCAATTTCATCTAACAAAACCAATGATTGTGGCGTCGCGTGATTGAGAATATTTGCAGTTTCGTTCATTTCCACCATAAACGTAGATTGACCGGTTGCCAAATCATCTACTGCGCCGACGCGGGTAAAAATGCGATCGCAAATTCCCAAACTCGCAGCTTTCGCCGGCACAAAACTGCCCATCTGCGCCATTAACTGGATCAAACCCACCTGCCGCAGGTAGCAGCTTTTCCCGCTAGCATTCGGCCCGGTTAAAATAATTAAATCTGGGCGGTTTAGCGATTCTTCCCGACCCAAAAAAGCAGAATTAGGTACAAAAAATCCCGGCGGCAAAGACTTTTCCACCACAGGATGACAACCTTCCATAATTTTAATTTCCCGACTTTCTGTCATAGTCGGGCGGCAGTAATTCTGGTAAGCTGCTACTTCTGCCAAACCGCACAAAACATCCGCCGCCGCCACGGCGCGGGAAACGTTGCGAATAATTTCGGCGTGTTCTCCTACCTCCGATCGCACTTGAGCAAAAATATCGTATTCCAATTGATTTAAATCTTCCCGCGCTGTCAGAATTCGCACTTCCCTTTCTTTTAATTCTTCAGTGCTGTAGCGTTCTTCATTGGTGAGAGTTTGCTTGCGGGTGTAGTCCCTCGGCACTTGGTCTACTTTCGATTTGGTAATGCTGATGTAATACCCGAAAGCTTTATTGTAGCCTACTTTTAAATTAGAAATTCCGGTGCGTTTTCTCTCAGTTGCTTCTAAATTGGCAATCCATTCTTGGTCTGCTGATGCAGTTTGGCGCATTTCATCTAGCATCGAATTGATTCCAGATCGAATCAAACCTCCTTCTTTTAAATGAATCGGCGGTTCGTCAACTAAATGATCGTGAATTTTACTTGCTAATTCTTCTAAAATTGGCGGTACATTTTGCAGCGCTTTCAAATAGGGCGATCGGCCTTGGGCTGCGATCGAGGCTAATTCCGGCAGTTTTCCCATAGAATCAGCTAAAGCGACCAAATCCCGCGCGCTAGCTGTTCCCGAACCGGCGCGACCTGTCAGTCTTTCGATGTCGTAAATTTGGCGCAGCAACTGCTGAAAATCTTGGCGCAGACCGTTATTTTCTACTAATTCTTGGATCGTGTCGTGTCTGGCGCCAATGCCTTTAATGTTGAGCAAAGGTTGCAGCACCCAGCGGCGCAAAGCGCGGCCTCCCATTGCAGTGCTGGTTTTGTCTATAGCCCACAGCAGCGAACCGTGAAAAACCCCATCTCTCACGGTTTGAGTAATTTCGAGATTGCGGCGGGTTTGGTAGTCGAGTATGAGAAAATCGGTGAGAGTGTAAGTGTGCAATCTTTGCAAAGAAACTGCTTTTTCCTTTTGAGTCTCTTCGATATATTGCAGCAAACCACCGGCGGCGCGCACTGCCAGGGGCAAATGGCCGCATCCCATACCTTCAAGCGATCGCACTTTGAATTTTTGCAGGATTCTCTGTTTTGCTTCGGGCAAAGTAAACGGAATTTGCGATCGCAAAGAATAGCAAAACGAATTCGGCAAACACTCTGGTAAATGCTCGGATTTCTCTCCGGGCCTCAACATAGTCACCAAATCCGGCGCATTAGTCGGTACCAAGACTTCCGAAGGCTGCAAGCGCAGCAATTCAAGAGTTAATTCTTCTAAACTGTCTGCTTGGGTAGTGACGAATTCTCCCGTAGAAATATCAGTATAAGCCAATCCCCAATGTTCCCCAGCAATGACGACTGCTGCTAAAAAATTATTTTGTCTGGGTTTGAGCATTCCGTCATCAGTCAAAGTTCCGGGAGTGAGAATGCGGGTAATTTCTCGCTTGACTTGGCGGCCTTCTTTAGCAGCAATCGAGGCATCTTCCACTTGGTCGCAAACTACCACAGCATAGCCTTTTTCTACTAACATTGAGGTGTAGCGGTCTAGAGCGTGGTGCGGCACTCCTGTCATCGGCACTCGACCGATTTCTTTGCCGCTTTCTTTACTCGTACAAACAAGTTCTAATTCCCGCGAAATCGTAACTGCATCTTGGAAAAAACACTCAAAGAAATCTCCGACTCGAAACAATAAAAGTGCGTGGGGATACTGTTCTTTCACTTCCACATACCGCTGCATCATCGGAGTTAGCTTGGTGAATTCTAGTAGGCGGTGGTCGGCATTGCGGATGTTGGCTTGATTGGGGTCTGTTGGGGTAGATGCAGTGTAAGGCATAAAAGGCGATCGATAAATTTTAATCTTTAACAACTTTAGCGCAAGCTCGGCTTTTAGCTATAACTAATGATACAATATTTGACGATTAATCCCCCTTAAGCAGGGTGCGTAATTCTCAAGATTTGGGCGGAGTGTTGACCTATACAAAAGTCACGCGCCCTGCTTAATAATCTATAAACCCGCTTTTACTTGAGAATTTTTAGGTCGCTTTTTATCTAAAGTGAGCCAAGACATCGGCTTTAGTGAGATTAAGTGAGAAAAGTTGAGTTTTTGTGAGATGAGAGCGATCGCCGATCGACAAAAACAATCTCAGCTATGTAGTTGTTAGCTGTTATAGCAGATGTTCAAGGAATAAAGAAGAAGGAAGAAGGAAAAAGAAAAAAGGCTTTAGTTATCTAGGATAGAAGGAAAAAGGCTTTAGTTATCTATGAGAGAAGGAAGAAGCTATCTTCGGCAACGGTTTCAGCAATTAAGAACGTTCTAAACGTCGGGTGCGGTTGCTATAACTGTTGGGGCTTAACAGAAGAATGTGAAATCTCCCGCACTTTAGCCGGGGGAGAAACTTTACATTTTTGTTATTGAAAACAGCCGGAAGATAGATTTGTAAATTATACCGTGGATAGAGATAAAATATATTTTATAGGCTTAAAATTAAAAAAATCCAAGTTACTAATTAATCGGCGTAGTAAGTTTAAGATTTACAATCAAAAAGCTGCTAGCTAGTAGTTAACTAGAGGAGAACCAAATAATGAAAGCTCTTTGCTGGCACGGAGCAAATGATGTGCGAGTTGATAATGTACCAGACCCAACAATTATCAACCCGCGCGATGCCATAGTTAAAATCACGTCTACAGCAATCTGCGGCTCAGATTTGCACCTCTACGATGGCTTCATCCCGACAATGCAATCGGGCGACATCATGGGGCACGAGTTCATGGGGGAAGTAGTCGAACTCGGCAGCCAAGTCAAGAACTTAAAAAAGGGCGATCGCGTCGTCATTCCTTTTACTATTTCTTGCGGCAGTTGCTTCTTTTGCAACCGCGATTTGTGGTCGCTGTGCGATAACTCCAACCCCAATGCTGGGCTGGCTGAAAAAATGTTCGGTCATTCGCCGGCGGGACTGTTTGGCTACTCGCATTTAACGGGTGGCTATGCAGGAGGCCAAGCAGAATACGCGCGGGTTCCGTTTGCAGATGTCGGCCCTTTAAAAATTCCCGACGGACTTTCTGACGAACAAGTATTGTTCCTCACCGATATCTTTCCTACCGGTTACATGGCGGCCGAAAACTGCGACATTCAGCCGGGGGATACTGTAGCAGTTTGGGGCTGCGGGCCGGTCGGACAATTTGCAATCAGAAGCGCGTTTATGCTGGGGGCCGATCGAGTAATTGCGATCGACCGCGTACCCGAACGCTTGCAAATGGCGGCCGCAGCCAAAGCTGAAATCATCAACTACGAAGAAATGGATGCCGGGGAAGCAGTCACCGAAATGACGGGGGGACGCGGGCCCGACTCCTGCATCGACGCGGTGGGGATGGAAGCCCACGGCACCGGTCTCGACGCTTTGTACGACAAAGCTAAGCAAGCCGTGCGGTTGGAGAGCGATCGACCTACGGCCCTGCGACAAGTGATCCTCGCGTGTCGCAAGGGTGGCACAGTGTCAATTCCCGGCGTTTACGGCGGCTTCGTTGACAAAGTGCCATTAGGTGCAGCTTTCAACAAAGGCTTGACCAT
The DNA here is from genome assembly GCA_014695295.1 of Microcoleus sp. FACHB-61. Taxonomy (GTDB): domain Bacteria; phylum Cyanobacteriota; class Cyanobacteriia; order Cyanobacteriales; family Microcoleaceae; genus Microcoleus. The sequence goes on from JACJNY010000063.1 coordinate 105,341, forward strand.
GAAAATGGGACAGACGCACGTTCACCGCTATTTGCGGCCTTTGCTCGATCGCGTTCAAAAAGGCGAAATTGACCCGTCATTCGTAATTACGCACCGAATGAAATTGGATGAAGCGCCCCACGCTTACGACATTTTCAAACAGAAAAAAGACAACTGCATCAAAGTTGTCCTCAAACCCTAACTCGCATTTACCCTTCAAGGAAGAACTATGCTTTTACAAGAAAAAGAATCAGGCGACTTGATAGAAATCCTGGATGTAGATGCTTTAATCAGCCCTACAAAACAAGAAGTGCCGGGAAAAAATCAAGCTGGTCAGGAAGAGCAAGAGACAGCAACTTTTCCAAAAAGTAATTTAGTGTTTCCTTCCGGTGAAACTCTGCCCCGCTGTTGGACTGACGAAAACTATAAATAGCTGATTCAAGACATTTCCCCTAGCCCCCCCTTGTTAAGGGGGGGACTGGAAGCTAGGGGTAGGGACACCGCACATAGCTGTCAGCTCAACCAGAAAAACCGCTCTCCCACAGGGGCTAAAACCCCTGCACGAGGAGGGCGGTTTTGACGTTTTTATAGACACCCGGAGGACACAGCGTTGTGTTTGTTTAAATAGAATGTACGATCGACCAAATTTAATATGGTCTTTAGTTCGCGGGCCCGAAAAACCGCATTAAACCAAAGTGAGAGAAATAACCGGGTTTGAGTGAATTTCTTTATGACTAAAAGCTGATTCGCCTCGATCTTGGCAGCGTTACAACTAAGGAAAGTTAATCAAAAACCCTGGTAGGAATACCTCATGTTTTACCATAAGAAGCCACTACAGTATTACAAAAGACCAGAAAAGCCAGATGCCGTTTACGCCAAGAAAATACAAGAACTAATTGGCGGTACATTTGGCGAAATGACCGTGATGATGCAGTACCTATTTCAAGGTTGGAACTGCCGAGGCCCTGCCAAATATCGCGATATGCTGCTTGATGTCGGTACAGAAGAAATCGGGCATATCGAGATGCTAGCAACTATGATTGCTCACTTGTTAGATAAAGCTCCTGTATCTATGCAAGAAGAAGGTTTCAAGGATGCTGTGGTGGGTGCTGTGATGGGTGGAAACAGCCCGCGAGATGCGATCGCCAGCAGCATGAATCCGCAGCACGCAATTGTATCGGGTTTGGGCGCACTTCCTAGCGACAGCGTAGGGTATCCCTGGAACGGCCGTTATATCGTTGCTAGCGGCAATCTTTTAGCAGATTTTCGCTCGAATTTGCACGCCGAATCGCAAGGAAGATTGCAGGCTGTGCGGATGTATGAAATGTCAGACGATCCGGGCGTGAAAGACACCCTGAGTTTTATGATCGCCCGCGACACGATGCACCAAAATTTGTGGCTGGCGGCGATCGAAGATTTAGAAAGTTCGGGAATGGAAACAACACCCGTTCCGAGTTCCTTCCCGCAGGAGTTGGAAAAATCAGAATTTGCTTATCAGTTTTGGAATCATTCTGAAGGTTCCGAAAGTAGCGAGGGACGCTGGGCGAAAGGCAAATCAATGGACGGCAAAGGCGAGTTTGAATATGTAGCCAATCCCCAACCGTTAGGGCCAGAACCAGTACCGCCGCCGCCAGAACCCAAATTGCACGGCACCGGTATGCAATAGCCAATCAAAAAGTTAGTAATGGAGTTTTCTGTCCCCGATTGAGTAATTAAGTAATTAAGGACTAAAGTGCTTACTCCTAACCTAACAAAAACTAAAGTTCTTACTACTAACCTTGGGTTAGTAGTAAGAACTTTACTACTTGATTGGCTAATTAATTAGTTAAGGAGTTTAGTCCTTACTACAAACCAAGTTTTGGCAAAAAGTCTAATAACAAACAGCAAATAACTTATGGAACTGCAAGCAGTAATTCTCGATATTGACGGTACTCTGACGCTCAGCAATGACGCCCACGCTCAAGCTTGGGTAGAGGCATTTGCCGCTTACGGCTACGAGGTGCCGTTTGAGAAAGTTCGCCCGCTAATTGGCATGGGAGGCGACAAAGTTATACCCAAAATGGTATCAGGACTTTCCGACGAAGCAGGCGACGGGAAAAAGATTGGACAGCGGCGCAAAGAACTGATTATTTACAGCTTTGCCCCCGAGCTTTCTCCAACCCCCGGTTCGCGGGATTTGCTGTTAAAAATGCAGAAAGAAGGATTGCGACTAATTATTGCTACTTCAGCTACCACCGAAGAACTTTCCGGTTTGCTGAAAGCTGCACAAGTTGACGATTTATTGGATCAAGCACAAGCGGCGACATCGAGTGATGCGGAAGCTTCTAAGCCGGAACCGGATATTGTGGAAGCTGCTTTGAGCAAATTGCAGATGGAAGCGAGCCAGACTGTGATGTTAGCTGATACTCCTTACGATATCGAAGCTGCGGGCAAGTGCGGGGTGCCAGTAATTGCTTTTAGGTGCGGAGGTTTCGATGATGCTGCGCTAGCAAATGCTGCGGCAATTTACGATCACCCTGCTGATTTGTTGGCGCATTATGACGATTCTATTTTAGGGAAAAAGGAATTAGTAGCGCGTTGAAGTAATACGGGCGCTAGCGGGTGGATTGCCACTATTAAGCGCGATCGCTCAGAATCCACTCTACCTGATGAGCTTCTGTGATATCTGGAATATCCAGCCGCGCAGCTAATTTGCGAATGACTGCTTCCGGTACTGTTGCTGTGCGCGATCGATTCCGGTGCAATATTTCTTCTAGAGGTACTTCCAGATAAACAATGTGAATTCGCGCTTGGTAAGCAGCAAAAAAATTAATTAATTGCTGCCGCATTTGTTTAGTGGTATTCGTGGCGTTCCACACAAAAGAGCGCCCCTCATTCATGTATTCGCGCGCTCTTTGTTTCGCGGCTGTCACCACATTTCCAGGGGTTTCGTCGGGAGGCACATTCATCTCTTTTCGCAGTGCATCGAGCGAGATTACTGGCAAATCTGGGAGATTTTTCTGAATCCAATAATCTTTACCACTTGCGGGCAATCCCGACATCAAAATTACTTCGCATTTAGTGTCGTCAAATGCTTCGTAATCCGGGTTTCCGTTCTCTTTGCGGAAGTAGATAAACCGGCTGTGTGCTGAGGGGAATTGTCGGGGAGAATCGAAACAATTATTTTCTTGACAAAACTCCCGAAATAGTTCTATTTTATCGAGCAATTGTTGTCTGTCGCTACACTGGCGGCCCCGCACGTCTGCTTCGGCTAAAAGTGCGAGGAAATCGCAGCGGACAACTTGACTGACTTTAATTACAGACTGCTGCGGGTTGGGTTTGTCGATTAGCCACATGGGTAAACTGCCGAATTGGACGATCGCCACAACTGTTTCGCGAATGTCAAACTGCACAGGCGGCTCGAATTGGGATAAAATTTGTCTGACCATTCTCGCACCTTGGCGGGCGTGACCTTTTGAGCTAATTCTGCCGTCGGCTTCTATTTTTGTAAAGGCTGGTTTGGCGACATCGTGCAGCAAAGCGGCGGCAAAAAGTATCGAGCGTTCTTTTTCGGGTAATTGCCGCCAATTCTGGGAAGATATTAATGCTTCGCAGACCATTTTGGTATGAATTAAAACGTCTCCTTCGGCGTGATAAATCGGGTCTTGCTGACAGCCTTTTAAGTTTTGAATCCAATCGAAATGATTTTGGATGCTGTCCCAATCCAGAAACCAATCGGGCGGTTCGGGACAAAAGGGAAAAGTCCAAGTTGGGGATTGGGATAATAGAGCCGTCATGGTTTCACCTGTTTGTTAATATGGTAAGGTGCGGAATTTGCACCTTTATTTTTTAGTTTGTTCGAGAGGGACGAAAATTTTAGTATGAGCGCTTTTAACCGCAGGTTTGTCTAATAGCTATAGCTATTACATAAGTCCTGTGAAATTAAATAAATCTGCATCGGGACGCAGAATATTGGGTACAATTGGGCGATTTAGCCAATGTCCTTCGGCATTCTTAATAGCCGTTAAAAAGCTGGCACGCACGTATTTGTAACGCGCCTTTACTATGCCATCTTCTTCAACTTTAATGTACAGACCCTCCATGCGATCGCTCTTGTCAGTCTCTTTCAAACATCGTTCTTCATCTAATCCCAATTCCCGACTGTACAAACGCAACCGCTCCAAATGTCCCGGTTGAATAAAATTAGATTTTTCCATAAACTGCATCATTTGCTTGTGCGATTTCAGCACTCCCGAAAACAGCACGGGAACTGACACTAACGGCAGTCCGCTTAATAACTTCTGGCGGGATTCTGTACTCAGAAATTGGCTGGTTTCTAAGTCCAGCACGTCGTATTCCATAAAATAGTGCGGCAAAAAATCATAAAAAACAGTGTGTTTGGCATAAAGCCATTCGCCGTAAAGAATGTAGCGGTTTCCCAGCACTTCTCCCAGGGCGCCGCTGAGACTGAAAGCCCACTGTTTGAATAAGTTAAAATGTTTTTCCCTCGGCCCGCCGGTGAGATAGTGGCCGCGACTTTGCAGCAGCATTTGTCCATCTGGTGCGAAGCTGATGCCTGTATTAGCGCCGTCTACCTTTTCTTCAATCACTGTCGGGCGATCGATCAGGGCGCTAAATGGCACGCTGTCGAGGTCTTCATCACCCGGTTGGAAACGCGAACCTTCGATGTGATAAGTTCTAGGATATTTAACAATTTTGAGCATCAGCCAATCCCTTTTAGATTTTAGATTTGAGAGGCGACCCCATCCATTTTAGATTGTAGTAATTTTAGATTTGAGATTTTAGACTTTAGAGGCGACCCAATCTATTTAACCATTATAATGGAATGAGCACAAAGGAGCGTCTAAGTTGAAAACTCAAAATTTCCAGAGCATATCATCAGCAATCGCTGGGATTCTATTAGTAGGCGCGCTACTCATCGGTTTAAACTCTTTTGTCGTCATCAATCCAGGTGAAGCAGGGGTGGTTAGCGTTTTAGGAAAAGCCACAGATGGAGCATTGTTAGAGGGGTTTCACCTCAGACCCCCGCTGATATCCAAGGTAGATGTGTACGATGTAACAGTGCAAAAATTTGAAGTTCCCGCCCAGAGTGCTACTAAAGACCTTCAAGATTTAAATGCCAGTTTTGCGATAAACTTTCGCCTCGATCCTGAGAAAATAGTGGAGATCAGAAGGACTCAAGGAACTTTGGAGAATATAGTCTCAAAAATTATTGCTCCTCAGACGCAAGAAGCATTTAAAACAGCGGCTGCACTGAGAACAGCCGAACAATCTATTACTCAAAGAAGTGAACTGAAGCGAGACTTTGATACTGCGTTGAAGGAAAGGCTATCAAAGTATGATGTAATCGTACTCGATACGAGCGTTGTTAACATTCGGTTCTCCACAGATTTTGCGAAAGCGGTTGAGGAGAAACAGGTTGCTGAACAGCGGGCGCAAAGGGCTGTTTATGTGGCTCAGGAAGCAGAACAACAGGCTCAAGCTGACATTAACCGCGCTCAAGGTAGGGCGGAAGCTCAAAGACTTTTGGCTGAAACTTTGAAGGCTCAAGGTGGCGATTTAGTGCTGCAAAAAGAGGCGATCGAAGCTTGGAGAAGCGGCGGCGCTCAGATGCCAAAAGTGCTGGTTATGGGCGCAGGTTCGAGTCGGGTTCCTTTCATTTTTAATATGAGCGATATTCAGGAAGAACCCGATCGCCCGCAAGTGACCAACAATTAAAATATGACAGAGGGTAACAAACCCGGTGTCTGGGAAAATCTTGGCTTTGCTAACCAGAAATCTCGCACTAAACCGGGTTTCCTCAGAAAACACACATAAGTCCTATGAGAGTTGCCGGAATATGCTACACTTCTGAAAGCCACAATATAACGACAGTTTGAAACCTGTCGCTATAAAAGCGAAGTCCGCAATTAACACGCAGGCAACACACTTTTTTTAGGAAGCCAGGAGAAATCATGACCCGCGCTATTATGGAAACCGACAAGGGCACAATCAATTTGGAATTGTTCGATGCGGATGCGCCTAACACAGTGAAAAATTTTGTTGACTTGGCGGAAAAAGGTTTTTACGATGGATTGGCTTTTCACCGAGTCATTCCTAACTTTATGATTCAAGGTGGCTGTCCCAAAGGCAATGGAACGGGCGGCCCCGGCTACAAAATCAAGTGCGAAATCAACTCCCACAAACATTTGGCAGGAACTTTATCGATGGCTCACGCAGGCCGCGATACGGGTGGCAGCCAATTCTTTATTTGCCATTCTCCTCAGTCTCATCTAGATGGAGTTCACACAACTTTTGGCCAAACTGAGGATATGTCTGTCGTCAATGCTATCCGCCAAGGTGACAAAATTATTTCCCTCAAAATTGAGCATTAATTTCCAGTAATTAGTTGCGTTTGTAGTAAGGACTTTAGTCCTTATTGCAAACAAAACTTTTGAAAATTAAGAGTTTTAAAATCAACGGTTTATGAGTGTTATCAATGATGCTGCTGTGGCGGCTGAGTTAACTGAACTATATTTAAAATACGAAAAAGCTCTTTGTACGAATGATATTGAAACTCTCGATAATTTGTTCTGGGATGCACCAGAAGTCGTGCGGTTTGGGGTGACGGAGAACCTGTACGGGAGCGATGAGGTGAGGGCTTTTCGCAAAGGACGATCGCCTGTAAATGTCGATCGAGAAATGTTCAACCTCAAAGTCGTGACTTTCGATGCAGACACGGCGGCTGTGACGCTGGAATTTCGCCGTGCGATTGATGGAGTGGTGCGGCTGGGGCGGCAGAGTCAGATGTGGCGCAAGTTTCCTGAAGGGTGGAAGATTGTTTCCGCTCACGTTTCTTTTTTGCCTGCGTAGGGATGAGCAGTGATACACCTCCCCTCAAGGTGAAATAATTTCCCCTGTCGGTATTTGAATTTGATTATTGTTGAGCCATTTAATTCGGCAGATATTCTTTTTTTCCTTTACTATTAGTGCCTCTGCTTTGTCACCTGTATTCTTCAGAGGTAAAGGGGGCACATTAGGTTCATTTTCATTTTCATTTACTCTAAAATAAAGCTCTTGCCCGTCATAAGAGTAAATTTTTTTTTCAATAAAAGGGACTAACTTGTATCTTAACCTGAGACCGCATGACCCTGTGGTATCATCGCGATCGTTTAACATTAAATCTCCGTTATAGTAGCAATAAATAGATTTTAATTGATTGGGTGATTGTACAACTTGTACAATGTCTCCTCTTCCTCCAACAATAACTGAAACAATCAAAGTTCCCGGTAATTTAATATAAATATAATAACTTAATGTCAGGCACGAAAGAATCAAAGAAATATTGACAGTTTTCGGCGCTAAATTCGGAACATTTTCTAAAATCTTGGTTCGGTTGAAAGCTATATAAAATACATAAATTACCCCAAAAACCATACCAAATAATCCCAGCCATAACTCAATATCCACACCTGCTAAAGAATAGGGACAGGGTACGATAATTAAATTTAATATATTAAAAATTATCGCACCCCACACTATAAATTTTGATTTCATATTTTTAGAGGCTGTAAATTAAAATGATTCTAAAGCGGTATCCAAAAGCTCAATTTAACTATAGCCGGAGCAATTCTACCATAGCTGCACGTCTTTCTTGGTTATCCACTTTTGCAGTAGCTTGCTCATTACCGCAATTTTCCCGATCCTCTCCCCTAATACAGCTCATATTTGAGCAAAGTACACGGAATCGATCCATTAAAAACCGGAATTCGCCGCGATGTCCTGAGTCCCACTTTTTTACCCAACTCCTTATTTCCAGTCAAAATAAACGCATTCCAACCTTTAAAACGATTCTTGAAAATATCCCCCAACATCTTGTACAAATCTCCCAATTCGCTAGCATCTCCCAGGCGCTCTCCGTAGGGAGGATTGCAAATCAAAACGCCTCTGTCTGCGGGTGCTTCCAACTGGGATAGCTCGGTTTGAGCAAACTGAATCTTACCGGAAATACCAGCTTGCTGCGCGTTCGTGCGAGCTTGAGTTAACATATCGGAATCGCGATCGCACCCTGCAATCACCTCTTTAAGTTCCGGCAATTCGCTGTTTTCCGCTTCGGCCCACAATTTATCCCACAAAGGTTCGTCAAAATCCCGCCAAGTCATAAACCCAAAATTTTCTCGAAACAATCCCGGTGCAATATTCAAGGCCTTTAAAGTCGCTTCCAAAGGCAACGTTCCCGAACCGCACATCGGGTCTAAAAACGGCAAATCTGGCGTCCATTCTGCCATTTCCAACAAAGCCGCAGCTAGGGTTTCTTTGAGGGGAGCAAGCCCCATCGCCGGTCGATATCCCCGGCGGTGCAAACTGCCGCCAGAACTGTCTAAACTTAAAATAGCTCTATCTTGATGAATGTGAATGTTAATTAGCAAATCGGGATGCTCTACATCGACATTAGAACGCTTGTTAAATTGAAGGCGCTGTTGGTCGGCGATCGCATTTTTGACCTGCAAAGCTGTAAAGTGAGTGTGGTTCAAATTTTCGTTGCCACCGGTGCAGTTTACTGCTAAAGTATTGTCGGGATCTAAGTATTCGTCCCAAGGGATTTTTTGCACTTCGCGGTAGAGCATATCCGAGTTGTAACACCGGAATTCGGCGATCGGCATTAGCACTCTAAAAATTGTTCTCGACCAAAGATTTACTCGGTATAATAAAGCCCGATCGCCCGCAAAGTAAACCCCTGTAAAATCTGGCTTGACATCCTGCGCCCCTAAACGTTCTAATTCTTGGGCGGCAATAGTTTCTAAACCGCGGGCAACTGTAGCAAAATATTGATTCATTGATAATTGGTAATTGGTAATTGGTAATTGGTTTTTCTCGATCGCCCTAAATTAGATAGTAGCTGGTTTTAATCCTAAACCTCACAAAGAATACTCTACCTTAAGGTAGATGCCTCCGTTAAAAAAATACTAATTTTCCGAACAGCTTTGTGAACAGGCGATCGCCTGAACTCGCACCCGATCGACCTTACCGACACAAAAACCCACCTCCTCCGGGTGGGTTTCCGCGCACCTCACCCTTGCAAGTCACAAACTGTCAGTAATACTCGTGAAATTAAAAGCTTTCACGCGCACTCCGGGCACGACACTACCGCCGTAACGCTTCACCGCACTAACTGCATCCACATCGCGCAACATATCAGGTAAAACTTGATTGAAACGCAGGTTTTTAATCGGGTAAGCAATTTTGCCATCCTCAATCCAAAAAGTACCGTCGCGAGTCATTCCCGTTACTTCCAAGGTTTTCGGATTAACGTAGCGCACGTACCAAGCTCGACTGACGAAAATTCCTCGCTCGGTTTGAGCAATTAAATCTGCTAAACTTTGGTCGGAACCTGTCATCACGATCGGGTAATAAGCACCTTTTGCCTCTTTGCCTTTTTGTGCGGCCCAGTAGCGGGAATAAGACAAACTTTGAGGCACGCCATCTTTGATGATTTCCAAATAGTTATTGCTCAATCCGTCGCCGAAAAAAGTATTCGATCGCAACAAAGGATGAGCCGGATCGCGCTGCACTTGCACTAACGGGCTAAAAAGTTGTTCCCCGGCGCGGTTTCCCGCTGGTTTTCCCTCTGCATCGGCGATCGACATAAACGATCGCCCCTCATCCGCCGCCCTCGCATCCAGCCCCCAAATCACCCACGGTAGCAAGCCCGCAAAAGCAGCACCGTCAAGGATTACCGGATAAACGCCGGGAGGGATGGGGCGGGGGTTGCAGGAGGATTTTGCCCGATCGAGCACTTGTTCTGCTAATTGGGCGATCGGCAATTCGTTGATACTCCAAGCAGTGCTCTGAGCCCAACTAGAACCGCCTTCAACGCGAGCAGTAAAGCTGAAATCCGCCTCTGTAGACTGGTTGCAGGCGCGGAGTCCGGTTGACGAGGCGATCGCGTACAGCGAGGCGTCAGCGCTCAAAGTGCCCGAACCATGAGCGCCCCCCTGGGAGGATCTGGCGCACGCTTGCTGCACCATTTCGGCCCGTGCTAGAGGCGATATAGTTGCCGTTGCTGTGTCGAAGGCGGGCGATCGCAAATCGTAGGTTTGAGGCGGCAGCAGCGGCATCCATTCGGGGTCTGCCGGCGCAATTCTGGCCAATTCTTCCGATCGCTTGACTGCGGAGGCGATCGCATCTTCATCAAATTCTGTAACAGCAGCAGAGGCGCTTTTGTTGCCGAAATAGCTAGTAATGCTCAGGCTAAATACAGTTTTGCTGATATTTTGGCTGATTTGATTTTCCGAGAATCGGGAAAGAGATTCTTCGCCAGTAGAGAGACTGACAAATACTCCTTCCGCCGATGACTTTTTAACAGTTGAATCGAGCAGAGAAAGTGCTCTTTCTTCACTTAAAAGTGCAGGCGATGTTGTTGCAGTCATAATTGATAATAGAATGGCAATTTGTTTTTACTTGAGAATTGCGTGACCAGTCATCGACGCAAAACCTCTATACGTAGGGTGCGCATTGCGCACCTTACCGCTTATTGTTGATTCCCTCAGAGCTAGGGCTTTGTTTGTGTAGGAGCGGTTTCAACCGCAGAGTTTTATAAAGAGGGTTTTTAACTCTTCGCCTCTTTTTTATTCTAAAAAACTAAGCCCCTCCCCCAATTTGTATATCCCTCACTCGCACCGGCACACAAGCGTGAGTCATCTGAGCAACCTGCATCGGCTCGCCCTTTCCGCATATATTCGTACCGCACTGAACCCGCTCCGAAGCCGGCCCAATCGCATCTATTTGATTCCAGAAATCAGTGCTCATCGCCTGATAAGTTACATCCTTCAACATACCGACAACTTTACCTTTTTCCACCTTCCAAAAAGCATCGCCGCCGAATTGAAAATTGCGCCGCTGCTGGTCAATAGAAAAACTGCCAACACCGTCAATTAAAATGCCATCTTCCGTATCCGCAATCATCTGTGCCAAAGTAGCAGTATGGCTGCCGCCCTCCGGGCCCGGTTCCAATCCCAAATTGGGAATTCTCACCATCGGCACGCTCGACCAACTGTCAGCGTAAGCAGAACCGTTGCTGCTACCGCGTCCGAGGCGATAAGCCGTCTCTCTGTCAGTGAGATAATCAACTAAAATTCCGTCCTTGACAACGTACCAATCTTGTGATTTTACGCCCTCATCATCGTAACCCATTGTACCGCGGCCGCCCGGTTGAGTGCGATCGCACTTAAAATTCACCCAAGGTGCAGCGTATTGCAGTTTATTTAAGTTATCAGTAGTAGCAAAGCTCGTGCCAGCAAAATTAGATTCGTAGCCGTAAACCCGGTCTAATTCAGTTGGATGTCCTACAGATTCGTGGATAGTCAAATACAAATTTGTCGGCTGGAGAATCAGGGATTTGCAAATACCCGCAGGGATTTTGGGAGCGCTGACTTTCTCAATAGCTTCGGCGGCAACTCTTTCGACTTGACTCAACAAATCATCGGGATTAATATGTTCGTAACCGATATTAAGTGGAGGGCGTTCGTAACTGCGACTTTGGGCATCGCCGCCCGCAATTGCCGTACACCCAAAACCCGGATAGCTGCGGTAGATTGTTTGTTCGATTAGCGAGCCTTCTGTAGAAGCAAAAACCTTGTCTTCGCGGCTGGACTGCAAAAAAGAAGAAGCTTTTTTGATGCCTTGTGCGCCGTGTGCTAGTAGCTTCTCGTTGATAGTTAGCAGCAGTTCAGCTTTGTCAGCAACTGGTACAGAAAAAGGGTCAATGGCGATCGGAGTAATGTAGGTATCGACATATTTTTCGACAGGCACCAACCGCACCGGTTCCTTCTGAGTTAAGCGGCTGCCTTTAGCGATTTCTACAGCTAAAGCGACTATTCTTGCAACCTCTGCGGGTGTTTTGCTGTGACTGGCGGCAAACCCCCAAGCGCCGTCTAGAAGCACCCGCACGCCAAAACCGGAACTTACATTATCTGACAGTTGACTTAAAGATCGATCGCGCGCGTAAAGATTCTGCCTTCGGTAACTGCAAAAACGCACATCACCATACTCGCAACCTGTTTTCCGAATCAAATCTACAGCCAAATTTGCCAACTCGTTAGCAGAGATTTTTGCAGTTAATTGCACCATAGTTATTTGTCATTCGTCGTTAGTTATCAATTATTATAGCGCTTTTAATTTTTTTGAACGAACCGCGAAGAACACGAAGGAAGAACAGCATCTTCTTCTTTCTCCTCCTTCGCGTCCTTCGCGCCTTCGCGGTTCATTTACTCTGATATCTTGCACCATTATCCATAGCTCTTTTATGGGCTGGCAGGATGCCCACCCCACAAGAAATTTACTCTTTGTGGAACAGGCATCTTGCCTGTTAATGTGGATCAGGCATCTTGCCTGTTAAGCGAGAATGGTGCAACATCTCATTTTAATCCTACTCCATTTTCTGCAAAACCCCTGTCAAAATTTCCACAATGCGATCGATATGTTCCTTCTCAATAATCAACGGTGGCGACAAAGCAATAATATCACCAGTTGTACGAATCAACAGCCCTTTTTCATAGCACTGCAAGAAACAATCAAAAGCCCGTTTCCCCGGCTTTCCAGCAAGAGATTCCAACTCAATACCCGCCACCAGTCCCAGATTGCGGACATCAATTACGTGCCGCACCCCCTTCAAAGAATGCACCGCATCTTCCCAGTAACCAGCCATCTTATCGGCTCGTTCAAACAGCCTTTCTTCCTCATAAATATCCAGCGTCGCCAAAGCAGCAGCACAAGCCACAGGATGACCAGAATAAGTATAACCGTGAAACAGCTCGATCGCATTTTCAGGAGCATTCATAAAAGCATCATAAATGCCTTGTTTCACAAACACCGCCCCCATCGGCACCGTACCGTTAGTTATCCCTTTTGCCGCCGTCACAATATCGGGAACCACCCCAAAATATTCCGTTGCAAAACTAGAGCCGACGCGCCCGAATCCGGTAATAACCTCATCAAAAATCAGCAGAATTCCGTATTTGTCGCAAATCGCCCGCAGCCGCTCCAAATAACCTTTGGGGGGAATCAAAACACCTGTAGAACCAGCCACCGGTTCCACAATTACCGCTGCAATATTAGACGCATCGTGCAAAGCGACAATCCGCTCTAATTCATCCGCCAAATGCGCTCCCCATTCCGGTTGTTTGCGGCTAAAAGCATTGTGTTCGAGGCTGTGAGTGTGAGGCAAATGATCGACTCCCGTCAGCAAACTGCCAAAAAATTTGCGGTTTGTACCGATACCGCCGACAGAAATTCCCCCAAAACCAACGCCGTGATAGCCGCGTTCCCTGCCGATTAATCGTTGGCGAGTTCCTTCACCTTTTACCCGGTGATAAGCGATCGCAATTTTCAAAGCAGTTTCTACAGATTCCGAACCCGAATTAGTAAAGAAAACGCGATCGAAATTGCCCGGAATCATCTTTACCAAACGTTCCGCCAATTCAAAAGCCCCCGGATGTCCCATCTGAAAAGCCGGAGAGTAATCCAAACGCAAAACCTGCTGTTTAACTGCTTCGGCAATTGTCTCGCGGGCGTGCCCTGCATTCACGCACCAAAGCCCCGCAGTACCATCTAAAATTGAGCGGTTATCATCGCTTGTAAAGTGCATATCTTTGGCAGAAACCAACATTCGCGGATTCGCTTTAAACTGTCGGTTGGCGGTGAACGGCATCCAGTAAGCGTCCATATTTGTCATCGTTTTTTTATCTTTTTATATTGATGATTCTGCCTTCAAACTATAACTTGCTATCGATTGCAGATCGCCCGACACTTATTATAATTTTACAAATATCTCTTTTAAACGAACCGCGAAGACGCAAAGAGCGCGAAGGAAGAGAAGAAAGAGTTTTTTCTCATTTCCAAGTAGAGTTTTTACCTGAAAACATCTGCCTATCTTCCTCTTTCTCTTCCTTCGCGCCTTCGCGGTTCATTAAATAGATATTCTTTAATTAACGATCGCGTCCACAGACTCATGCTGCAACAAACCCGTCAGCATTTTCACAGGTCGCTCCCCGTAGGGCCACGCGAAAGCATGGCGGAAAGCGGCCTCTTGACACGCTTGCAACTGCCGAAAATCAATGATATCCAAAGTTAACAAATTCTCGTACTCAAAAGGCAGCCGCACGTTGTGCAATCCCGCGTTGTCAGTACAAATGGCAATATCGACACCAGCTTCAAAACATCGATCGAACACAACCTTCAATTCGCGCATATCCTGCAACGTCCCCGTTTTGAGATAGGTAGTCGGGCAAACTTCCAAGCATTGACCCCTGCGCGCGACTTCTGGCAGCAGTTCGGGATATTTTAATGGAATTTGAATCCCGTGACCGATACGCATCAGATAAGGCAGAAGTTCGGGATAACAGCCTGAGGTAGTTTCGTAGAGGTGGCCGGTAGTTTTGATGCCGATCGACCTCGCGTACTGGTACAATCCGACAAACTCCTCTAAACGCTCGCCAATACAATCATCGCCGCCAGCTATATCGATCGCACAAACATATTCTCCCATTTGCGCCGCCAAATCTACGATCGCCCGATTCACCTCATAGGGTAAACGCGAGTGCATACACAAAATTTGGCTAGTAACAATCGGACAATCGCTAATTTGACTTGCCTTGCCCACAACTTGTACAATTTCTGCCATCAAATCAATGCGTTCTGACTGAGCCAAATGTTCTGGAGTCCGCAAATAAGGCGTATAGCGCAACTCCAAATAAGCCAGATTTTCAAACACGTAAGCGCCCCGCATCAACCGATAGATGAAATAAGGCAACGTCTCAACAGTTTGAACGCTTTCTACCAGCGTGTGCAGTTCCAAATACTCATTGAGAGTATTGCGCGGACGAGTGTAAAACTCCTCAAACTCCGAGTATTTTTGAAATCGATTAACCATCTCAGCATTGTGGCGATCGAAATACCGCCACAGCACCCTAGGAACGACAGAACCACCCAGATGGCGGTGCAACTCAGCGTGTAAAGTCATGGCAACAAAGCCTCTATTTTCTCAATGTTAACAAAAATTAATTTGACCGAAAGCAATTGGGTAGATTGCCCCCGGACTCGTCTGTGGAGCGGCTCTCACTCATTTGCGTATCCGATCGACCTGCCAACCGATGTATCCGTGGCCTAGCCTCTAAAATTTAAAATCCAAAATCTAAAATCTCAAATTGATTGACATTTGGGACGCATTCGTACATAATCGGAGATTGTGTCAACCTGAACTGAACGCGAGAAACCCTTGGCTAACGTAGTTGTGATCGGCGCCCAGTGGGGCGATGAAGGAAAAGGCAAAATTACCGATTTGCTCAGCAAATCCGCAGATATCGTTGTCCGCTACCAAGGGGGCGTCAACGCCGGTCACACCGTGGTAGTAAACGGTCAGACTTTCAAGCTGCACTTAATTCCGTCCGGGATTCTCTACCCTGATAAAGAGTGTATCATCGGCTGCGGCACGGTCATCGACCCTAAAGTTTTAATAGAAGAATTAGATCAGTTAGAGGCGCTAAATATTTCGACGGCCTCGCTGATGATTTCCCAGACTGCTCACGTGACGATGCCCTATCACCGATTACTTGATGTAGCATCGGAAGAGCAGCGGGGAAATTATAAAATCGGGACGACGGGACGCGGCATCGGCCCTACTTACGCCGACAAGTCGGAACGTACCGGCATTCGGATGCTCGATTTAATGGACTTGGAAGGGTTGCAAGAACAACTGGAATGGACGATTAAGTGTAAAAATCTCATTCTCGAAAAACTCTACAATTTGCCGCCTCTAAATCCGCAAGACGTAATTGATGAATATCGAGTTTATGCGGAACGTTTGCGGCCACACGTAGTAGATAGTTCCCTGAAGATTTATGAGGGAATTCACAAGCGGAAAAATATTCTGTTTGAAGGTGCGCAAGGCACTTTATTAGACTTAGACCACGGTACTTATCCTTACGTTACTTCCAGCAATCCCATCGCTGGCGGTGCTTGTGTGGGAACCGGAGTAGGCCCAACAGCGATCGATCGCGTAATTGGCGTAGCAAAAGCTTATACAACCCGCGTCGGAGAAGGCCCCTTCCCTACCGAAATGGTAGATGGAATAGGAGCAGTTTTGGGCGAGAGAGGTGCAGAATTCGGCACGACAACCGGCAGGAAACGCCGCTGCGGTTGGTTCGACGCGGTAATCGGCCGCTACGCAGTCCGCATCAACGGCCTTGACTGTCTGGCAATTACCAAACTAGATGTGTTGGATGAATTAGAAGAAATAAAAGTTTGCGTTGCTTACGAAATTGACGGCGAACGCTGTGTGGATTTCCCGAAAAGTTCCCGGATATTTGCTCGGTGCAAACCTATTTACGAAACCCTTCCCGGTTGGAAACAGTCTACGGAAGAGTGCCGGAATTTGGAAGATTTACCGCCGCAAGCATTGGATTATCTGAAGTTTTTGGCAGACTTGATGGAAGTGCCGATCGCAATTGTTTCTCTCGGTGCGAGCCGCGACCAAACTATTATTGTAGAAGACCCGATTCACGGGCCAAAGCGCGCTTTGCTTTCAGCAGACGGTACGCCAGCCTAACCATTTTAGATTGGGAAAGAGTGATCGGGAGATTGGGAAAGTTGGAGAGGCCCTGAGTGCGAGAATAGCCCAATTCCCAATTCCCAATTCCCAATTTTTATCAAATCTTCAGCGAATTTAATTAAGTTCGATCGCTGTAGCATAAATTTGATAAAATGTAAAAACAATCAACAGAAAGTCATAAAATGGAACTCGCAGTAGAATGTCAAAAGCGGGCAGAAGGCAGCAAACCTAACGCCCTCCGCCGCTCTGGATTGATTCCCGCCGTCCTCTACGGCCACAAAGGATCGGAATCCATTTCCCTTACCATCAAAGCCAAAACAGTTGAACACCTGCTCAAAAAGCACGTAGTCAACAATACCCTAATTGACCTCACCATTCCCGACCTCTCTTGGAGCGGAAAAACCTTGCTGCGGGAAGTTCAAGTTCATCCTTGGAAGGGCTATCCTTACCACCTGAGCTTTTTCTCCGTGGCAACTCAAGACAGCTTGGAAGTTGAATTGTCACTGCGTTATGTCGGCGAACCTGTCGGCGTCAAGTTAGAAGGCGGCATTTTGGATACCGTGCTGACGCAACTGGCAGTTAAGTGCAAACCTGACAGCATTCCTGAAGCAATTGAAGTAGATATTTCTAATTTAAAGTTAGGGGATGCGCTGCACATTCACGAATTAGTTTTGCCTGCAGGAGTGGAAGCTCTCGGCGAACCAGATCAGGTGGTTGTTACCGTGCTGGGAATTCAAGCAGGTTCTGAAGCCGAAGACTCAGAAGAAGACGCAGAGGCAGCAGCTTGATTAGTAATTGCTAATAGTTGTTAACTAATGGTTGAAAAAAAAGGGCGATCGCTTTCTCCCAAAAGGGCGATCGTTTTTTGCTAAAAAGGCTATTCTCGTTTGGGTTAGACCGCACATCTGGCGCCGTTTGTAATATTTTTTTAGGCGGGTTCCCTTGCCCAGTCCACAACAAAGCATCCCACAAGCAAGAACCTGCCGTGTTTACTTTCCTTTACAACACGGGCGATAGACCCGAAGGTAAGAAAGTCTGGACTGGCGCGCAAATCTCCCAGAAACCGTACTGATTGTTACCTATTTAGCCGTAAAATCAAAAAATCAGCCGAGAATCCCGGTTCCTCGCCAGCACCGAGAGTCAAAAAAATTAAGAATTGGGGGAACAAGCCCGCTACTCTTAGTGTCAAACGCGAGTATAATTGTGAAACGTTTTGACTACCCTATTTAATTACTGCCTCTGGAGCCGCCGCCCATATGCCATCAACAGTGAGTACAGAATCAACAGCGGTTCAATTTAACCAACAGGGAGAAATATACTTATCCCAAGGAAAAGTAGAAGAAGCGATCGCATCCTGCGAGCAAGCTTTGAAGATTCACCCCAATTTTGCACCAGCTTACAAGACTTTGGGCAACGCGCTGCAAGCTCAAGGCAGGATGGAAGAGGCGCGGCACTGGTACGCTAAAGCGATTGAAATAGAACCGAATTTTGCGGAAGTATACGCGAATTTGGGCAGCCTTGGCGCGCAGCAGCAAAAATGGCAGGAGGCGATCGGATTTTATCAAAAGGCGATCGCGATTAACCCGAATTTCGCGGGAGTGTACCGGAATTTAGCAAAAGTATTCGGACAAATTAACAAACCGGAAGAAGCCCAGCAGTGCTGGTATCAAGCATTTAGTTTGGAACCGGAAAAAGTAGCGCCTGGGGAACACTTGAATATGGGCGACGCTTTTTTTCGGCAGGAAAAATTCCCCGAAGCGATCGCTTGTTACGATCGCGCCATAAAATTAAATCCTAATGTGGCGACTGCTTACCAAAATTTGGGCGAAGCGCTAAAAAAACAAGGCAAGTTAGAGGAAGCGACAGCATATTATCGCAAAGCTATTGAACTGAACGCAGCTAATGCGAGAAACGGCAGCGAGGGAGAGCAAACTTTGGCGGGTGCAACGGTGACAAACGGTGCAGTTAAGCAGCAGCCCGCAGCAACCGCTGTTAAGCCACCAGTGCAGCAGCCAGTTCAGCAGCCAGTGCAGCAGCCAGTGCAGCAGCCAGTGCAGCAGCCAGTTAATTCTACTATTAATATAGAAGATCCAGAAGCATACAAAATACTAGCAGAAGGCTATTTTGCTCAGGGTAAATTGGAACAGGCGATCGCAGCTTGCAAGAAGGCGCTGCAAATTAAGCCGGAAGCGCCACTTTACAAAATGCTGGGCAACGCCCTGCAAGCGGGCGGAAAAATTGATGAAGCTAAAAGTTGCTATGTCAAAGCAATAGAAATTAACCCAAATTTTGCCGAAGCTTACGCTAATTACGGCAGCATTTGCGCGCAGCAGGAACAGTGGCAGCAAGCGGTTTCAGCTTACGAAAAGGCGATCGCCCTGAAACCGGATTTTGCAGGTGCTTTCCGCAATTTTGCGAAACTGTTGACGCAGTTAGGCAAGTCGGAGGAGGCGACTGAGGCTTGGTATCGAGCATTTGCGATCGACCCGAAATCCGGCACCGCCGAGGAACACGAAAATTTAGCCAAAACTTTGATCGAGCAAGGTAAGGTAGATAAGGGAATTGAGTGTTACCGGCGCGCGGTTGAGTTGAACCCAAATGCTGGCGCAACTTATCACGAATTGGGCGAAATTCTCAGAAATCAAGAACAGTGGGAAGCGGCGGTAGATGCTTACAGCAACGCTATTAGAAATAATCCTGAACTTTCTTGGTCGCACAACAATTTAGCTGAGTCGCTGGTTAAGTTGGAACGCTGGGAGGAAGCTGTAAATGCTTACCGCAAGGCGATCGAATTAAATCCAGATTTTAGCTGGTCTCACAACAATTTAGCAGACGTGCTGCTGAAGCTGGAACGGTGGGAAGAAGCTGTAGAGGCTTACCGGAAAGCAACAGAGTTAAATCCTGATTTCAGTTGGTCGCACAATTATTTAGCAGACGCGCTGATTAAACTGGGAAGGTGGGATGAGGCAATTTCGGCTTACCAAAGGTCGATCGAACTCAATCCTGACCATTTTTGGGCGCACAACAATTTAGCAGAAGCGCTGGTGAATTTGGAACGTTGGGATGAGGCGGTTGTTGCGTACCGGCGTGCTAACGAAGTTAATCCGAATTTCTTCTGGTCGCAGAGCAAATTAGGCGACGTGCTGCTAGAAATGGAAAGGTGGGAGGAAGCGATCGATGTTTACCGACGCGCGGCCGAGTTAAATCCTGATTTTCCGTGGACTTATTACAACATGGGAACGGCTTTTGAGAAGCTGGAACGGTGGGATGAGTCGATCGCCGCTTACCGCCGCGCTGCGGAAATTCAGGCTGATTTGCCGTGGCTTTCGCAAAAGTTGGCTGATGCTGTGAGGATGCGATCGCAGTGGGATTTGAAGGAAGCGATGCGTTTGTACCGGCGGGCGATTCAGGAGAATCCTGATGACGTGCAGTTGTATCACAAGGCGCTGGAGATTGCGCCGAATGATGCTGACCTTTATGTTGGGTTGGCGGATGCTTTGGTGCGGAAGAATTGGCCGGATGGGGCGATCGTCTTTTATCAGATGGCGTTGCAGATTCGACCTGATGACAAGGCAATTTCTGGGCTGTTAGAAGAGGTATTAAAAAAAAAGGGAATAACTAAAGCGCCGGAAAAGATCGATAGAACTCCTGGGGATGCTGTGGATTACCACAAATTAGGCGAAAGTCTTCAGGGAGAAGGTAAAATAGATGAGGCTATTGTCGCATACAAAAAAGCAATAGAAGTTAACCCGAATTACTTTGGAACTCACCACAATTTAGGAGACCTTTATCAGCAAAAGTACAAGTTGGATGAAGCGGCAACTTCTTACCAGATGGCCATTGAACAGAATCCCGGCTTTGCCTGGTCATACCACAACTTAGGGGATACTCTGTTGCGACAAGAAAAATTTGAAGAAGCCGCTACCGCATATCGCAAAGCCCTTGAAATCGAGCCAAACTTTGCGTGGGCTAACTACAATTTGGGGCGAGTATTAAACCAACAGAATAAGCTCTATGAAGCGCTAGGTTACTACCAGAGAGCGAATGAACTCAATCCTGAATTATTTCCTCTAGACTTGGAGATTTTGCGGGAAGGGCTATTGCAAAGCCAAGATGCTTATAGCAGGTGGCGGGCTCAGAATTGTCCCAGAGAAGCCGACTTGCGGCAGATGGCTGAAACAGTAAAATTGTTGAATTACAAGCCTCTGATCAGCGTGATTGTACCAGTGTACAACACGCCGGAAAATTTTCTGAGGGAGGCGATAGAGTCAGTTCGCAATCAAGTCTATACTTACTGGGAATTGTGCATCGCTGACGATGCTTCAACTGATCCTCACGTCAAGAAAATTTTGACAGAGTATGCAGATAAAGATGCTCGAATCAAAGTTGTTTATAGAACCAAAAATGGTCACATTTCCCGCGCATCTAATTCAGCATTGGAGGTGGCAGAAGGGGAGTTTGTTTCGCTGCTAGATCATGACGACTTGCTGACACCAGATGCACTGTATGAAGTGGCGTTGATGTTGAACAGCCATCCAGAAGCGGACATGATCTATTCCGATGAAGATAAGCTGACTGCTGATGAGAAGCTCATGGGGCCGTATTTCAAGCCTGATTGGTGTCCCGACTCGTTCCTGTCTCGGATGTACACTTGCCATTTGGGGACTTACAGGCGATCTATTATAAACGAAATTGAAGGTTTTAGAGCGGGTTTTGAAGGTGCTCAGGATTATGATTTGGTTTTGAGGTTTACAGAAAAAACTAACAAAATTTATCACATTCCCAAAGTTCTCTATCACTGGCGAATGCACTCGGGTTCGACTGCTAGCAGTTCGGAGGCAAAGCCTTATGCTTATCAAGCCTCAATGAAAACTCTGCAAGAAGCTATTGAAAGGAGGGGCGAACCGGGCAAGGTGGAGGGAGTGCCGGACTATTTAGGACACTACATCGTCCGCTACAAAATCGCTGACTACAAGCTGGTAAGCATCATTATTCCTACACGCAATCTCGGCAATGTTTTAGACAAATGCCTAGAATCTATCTTCACTAAGAGTCTGTACCCAAATTATGAAGTCATAGTTATCGACAACGGTAGCACAGAGTTAGAGACGGCTCAAGTAATTGCTAAATGGACAGCGAAGGAACCCGATAGATTTACCTGTTACCCGTTCGACGTTCCCTTCAATTTTTCTAAGATTAATAACTACGGGGTTAGCGAAGCGCAGGGAGATTATTTGTTATTTTTGAATAATGATACAGAGGTGATTACTCCCGATTGGCTCGACGCGATGGTGGAGCAAGCTCAAAGGTCTTCTATCGGCGCTGTGGGAGTTAAGTTGCTATATGCTGACAACACAATCCAACACGTTGGAGTTGTGCTTGGAGTTGGCGGCGTTGCCGGCCACATATACCTCGGTTTTCCCGCTAACTTCCCTGGATATTTCAGCAATGTGGTGGGGATGAACAATCTGTCAGCGGTGACAGGCGCGTGTTTGATGTGCCGCCGTGAGGTATTTGAGAGTGTGGGGGGATTTGATGAGGAACTAGCAGTTGCCTATAATGATGTGGATTTATGCTTGAAAATGGTTGAGCAAGGCTATCAAAATATTTACGTGCCTCATGTTTCTCTCTACCACCACGAATCAAAAAGTCGTGGTTACGAAGATACGGCGGAAAAAAAGGCGCGGTTGCAAAAAGAGGCAGATACTCTAGGAAAAAGATGGCAAAAATTTATTGAAAACGATCCTTGTTATAGCCCGCATTTAACTAGGGATCGTCAGGATTTCAGCATTAGAGCATAAGACCAGGCAGACCAAAAAGTCAAGTAAACAATAACTTGGTAAACATGAATAACTCATTACAAGTGCATGAAGAGACTGCTTCTAATTATTTTCACAGAGGCAACCTTCTGAAACAGTCTGATAAATTAGAGGAAGCCGCCGCCGCCTACCAGCGGTGTACTGAACTAAACCCAGATTTTGCATGGTATCACCACAATTTGGGTGAAGTTTTGGCGAAATTGGGGCAGCGGGATGGGGCGGAGAAAAGTTACCGCAGAGCCTGCGAACTAAACCCGAATTCGGCTTGGTATTGGCACAATTTAGGGGAGGTTTTGGAACAGCAGGGCAATCTTGAGGAAGCAGTGGCTGCGTACCGCAAATCTGTGGCAATATATCCGGATTTCTACGAGTTTCACAATAGTTTGGGAAAGAGTTTGTGCTTGCAAGGCCAACTGGATGAATCTGTAAGTTGTTTGCGAAAAGCGATCGAACTTGACTCAGAATCGGCTTTGCCTTACCAAAATTTGTGGGAGGCTCTGGCAAGATTGGGACGGGTTGATGAAGGGATTGATTGCTTGCGAAGGGCGATCGAGCTGAATCCGGGCGAGAGAGATTTGTACCTGAAGTTGGCAGAGGCTTTGCAAGGCAAGAATGAATTAGCAGAAGCGGTGGGTTATTACCGAAAGGCGATTGAGTTGAAGCCTGATTGGCATTGGCCTTACTATAAATTGGGAACGGCTTTAACGGCACAAGGTAAATGGGAGGAGGCGATCGCGGCTTACACGAAGGCGACTGAGTTGGAACCGGGTTCGGCGATCGTGCATCATTATTTGGCGCATACCTTAGCGTTGATGCAGCGGTGGGAGGAGGCGATCGCGTCTTATCGGAAAGCGATCGCTCTTGCCCCCAACGTTGCTACCCTATACTTTCATTTAGGCGATGCCTTGGCTACACAGCAAAGGTGGCACGAAGCTGTAGCTGAGTACCGGAAGTCTGTCGAGATTGAACCAAACTCTCTTGAATCTCAAGACCATCTAGGATTTGCTCTGGCTCAACTTCAGCGCTGGGACGAAGCGATCAACTCCTATCGCAAAGCTATTGAGCTAGCCCCCGACTCGGATGTGGTTTATTATCATTTAGGAGATGCTCTACAACAGCGATCGTGTATCCCATCTCTTACACAAGAAGTTCAGTCGGATTTAGATGAGGCGATAAAGTGTTATCGCAAGGCGATCGAACTTAACCCAAGGAATGTGGAGACTTACCAAAAGATGCTGGAGATTAAGCCAGACGAGTATGAATTATACATACCATTAGGGAATATTTTGTTTGAGCAAAATCGGGTGGATGAGGCAATCGCTTGTTATCAAAAGGCAGTTGCAGTTAAATCCGATGATATTGAAATCCACCAGAAGTTAGGAGAAGCTTTTGTAAAAAACAATGCTTTAAAAGATGCGATCGCGTCGTATCGCCAGGCTGTTGAACTTAACCCAGAGGATGCTCAAATTCACCACAAGTTAGGGGAAGCTCTGCAAAAACAAGGTAATCTAGATCAGGCTATTGTCGCTTACCAAAGAGCTATCAATATTGAGCCAAACTACTTTGGCTCTCACCATAATTTAGGGGATGTCTTTCAAGAAAAAACTTTTTTTGAGGAAGCTATCACGGCCTACAATCAAGCTATTGAGCTGAACCCAAACTTTGTATGGTCTCACCACAACTTAGGGGATGCCTTGGCCGCCAAGGGAAATCTTGAAGAAGCTATTAGTTCATACCGCCAAGCTATTGAGGTTGATGCTAATTTTGCTTGGTCTCACCACAATTTAGCCAAAGTTTTAGCCAAACAAGCTCGCAATCGTGAAGCTGTTGCTTCTTGCTTGAAGGCTATAGAACTCGATCCTAGTTTTTTTACCCAGTATTACCAAAAATTAGAAAAGGCTCTACTGGGTGACTAAGGTGCAATTCACCTGAAGTTTTATTCTAGGCCTGTCCCACAAATCGACTTCTGCCTAGTATTGGCTTAACCCCCAGGGCTCGACGCATTAATTGTTTCCACTCTTCTGAGTTAGTCAGCGAGTAGGTATCAAATTCACAACCTTTTTCTGAGGAAAACTTAGCCAAACTCTCTAACCAGTCATTAACGGTTTGGGTTCCTGAAAAAGGCGTATATTTTAAAGATTGCTGCAAGCACTCCTGCATCTTAGTCAAAGCGTTATTGTGATAAGCGCGACACGCCTCCCACACTAAAAGTCTGTACTGCATCTGGTCTTGTCCATCTTTATCGTTGCCTAAAGCTTGCTGAAACTGGGATAGTTCAAATTCTCCTTGAGTCTGATGCAGTTGTATCTTGGACTGTTGCAATTGCTCTTGAGTTTGATGAAGTTGAGTCTGAGACTGTTGCAATTGCTCTTGAGTTTGATGAAATTGAGTCTGAAACTGTTGCAATTGCTCTTGAGTTTGATGAAGTTGAGTCTGAGACTGTTGCAATTGCTCTTGAGTTTGATGAAGTTGCATCTGAAATTGTTGCACTTTTGCCTCGATTTGATGCTGTTGCGTCTGAGATTGTTCTAATTTTTCCTGAATTTGATGCAGTTGCGTCTGCAATCGGTTCGATTCCTCTTGCTTCTGATGCAGTTGAGTCTGCGACTGTTCTAATAAAGCCTCGGTTTCATGCAGTTGTATCTGTGACTGTTCTAATAAAGCCTCGGTTTCATGCAGTTGTATCTGTGACTGTTCTAATTCTCTCAGGCTTTGGTAAACTTGAGAGTGTGATTGCGCCAATTCTTCCTGCGTCTGATCGAGTTGAGACTGCGATCTCTTTAATTCCGTTTGAGTCTGATGCAATTGAGTTTGGGAGTTTTCCAATTCCGTTTGAGTCTGATGCAGTTGAGTTTGGGAGTTTTCCAATTCCGTTTGAGTCTGATGCAGTTGAGTTTGGGAGTTTTCCAATTCCGTTTGAGTCTGATGCAGTTGAGTTTGGGAGTTTTCCAATTCCGTTTGAGTCTGATGCAGTTGAGTTTGGGAGTTTTCCAATTCCGTTTGAGTCTGATGCAGTTGAGTTTGGGAGTTTTCCAATTCCGTTTGAGTCTGATGCAGTTGAGTTTGGGAGTTTTCCAATTCCCCCTGAGTCTGATGCAGTTGAGTTTGGGAGTTTTCCAATTCCCCCTGAGTTTGATGCAGTTGAGACTGCGATCTTTTAAATTCCACCTGAGTCTGATGCAATTCCCCCTGAGTTTGATGTAGTTGAGATTTTGAGTTTTCTAATTCCGTTTGAGTTTGATGCAGTTGAGTTTGGGAGTTTTCTAATTCTCCCTGAATTTGATGCAGTTGAGTTTGGGAGTGTTCCAATTCCCCCTGAGTCTGGTGCAGTTGAGACTGCGATCTTTTAAATTCCACCTGAGTCTGATGCAATTCCCCCTGAGTTTGATGCAATTCGGTCTGAGTTTGGTGCAGTCGAGATTTTGAATATGCCAATTCTCCCTGAGTTTGATGCAGTTGAGCTTGGGAGTCTTCCAATTCCTCCTGAGTCTGATGCAATTGAGCTTGGGATTGTTCTAACTCCCCTTGAGTGGTTCGCAACCGTTTTTGTGACTGAGCTAATTCCTCTTGATTTTGCGAGTGAGAAAATCCCACTTTCCACCCATATCCGACTCTCGAAAAAAAATTGCGAATTTTCGTTGCCTCGTATCCCGAGGCATTCAATAATTCTTTAAAATTATCGGGCTGATCCATTCCTACAGCTAAAACGCCCAGTCCGTGACCATGCACAAACTCAAAGTTATGATACTGGCACTTAAGTTCATTCCACAATTGCCAAACTCCAAACTCGCGTTCTCGAACATTAATGTCATGAAATATAATAACTCCTTTATTACTCATTTTAGGAAGCCATACTTCAAAGTCATGCTTCACAGCCTCGTAAGTGTGATAGCCATCAATATGGAGCAAATCTATTGTTCCATCCTTAAAATTTTGCAAAGCTTGGTCAAATTTAGTTTGAATTAAACAAGAAAAACTACCATATAATGGTTCATGATGCTCTCGGAGATCTGCCAAAACTTCAGAAGCATAATAACCGGTCTGGGGATCGCCTTCCCACGAATCAATTGCATAACAAGTGGTATTTAGATTCAGTTCTAATACTGCTTGGCAAAAAGCACAATAGGAGACCCCGTAATGAGTACCAAGTTCGACAAAAATTTCTGGTTTTAGAACCTCTATCAAGAAAAAAGCAAACGGAATATGCTCAAACCACGCAGATAGCTTAAGACGACGTGGCGACATCAACAAGATAGAATCTTCCAGAATATTTATCTGTAAAGCCATTTAGTTATATACTCCTAGCATCAATTTTGATAGATACAAAAACCATTCTAAGTAGGTAGGCGGGATTAAAACGTAATTTAGAGTTCCCAGTTGCCCTGAGACAAGCGACTGCCACAAAGCTTTTTGAGGAGTTTACCAAAATATAGGGGAAATTTTTGCCCGCTCGCCCGCAATGAACTCAAGCCGTTGCCTTCCCAAGGATATCAGACTTCAGGCCTCTGAGGATGTTCCCGCACGCACCAGGTATTATAGATGGGCGATCACCCCCAACCCGTAAGCCATCGAGCTTAACAATAGATATTACCCCAAAAATCAACACACGAAGACGATCGCACTCAAGCGCTCCACCAACACGCGTGATCGGGTACACTAGAAAGGTCGATCGCACCCAACCCCCGTGCCCTTGACCCAAAGCCCAAATTAAACTATATCGAGATTGAGCAAATTTTTAAGGAGAGAAATTCACTATGGATTTTCAACAAGTACGGAAAGACATTGCTTTTCAATACCTAAAAGGCGAGGGAATAGAAGTAGGGGCCCTTCATGCTCCTTTGCAAGTTCCAGACAGCGTGAAGGTTCATTACGTTGATAGAATGTCTGTAAGCGATTTAAGGAAGCAGTACCCAGAGTTAGCGACCGTTAATCTAGTAGAAGCGGACATTGTAGATAATGGTGAAACTCTGTCATCCATAGCTGACAACTGTTGGGATTTTGCAATCGCCAATCACATGATAGAACACTGTCAAAATCCGATCGGTGCTCTGGAAAACTTTTTGAGAGTTATTAAACCGGGAGGACTTGTGTATATGGGCGTACCAGACAAACGCTATACATTTGACATCGATCGACCCCTGACTTCCCTCGACCACCTAATTCGGGACTACAAAGAAGGGCCGGAATGGTCTAGGCTAGGTCATTACGAGGAATATGTCAGGCTAGTTGACAAAACTCCTGAAGAACAGGTGGCTGCGCGGATGCAGCTTCTACTTGACATAGATTACAGCATTCATTTCCACGTCTGGACATCAGAGACTTTCCCTGAAATGCTCGCATACTGTCAACAAAACCTATCTTCTAGTTTTGAAATAGAACTATTCCAAGAAAACTCTGGGGAAATGATTATGATTCTCCGAAAAACTGTTAAAGCAAAATAAGAGTAATATGAACTTGTTTTGGATGAGCAGCAATTGTCAATAACTAATTGACAACTGCTGTTTCAAAAGCAAGGCAATCCCAAAGCCAGGATAAAAAATACAACTTTTTACCACAATAGATCCTGACTCATCCCGAAAATAATTGCAATGGGCACTTCAATTAACTGTCAGCCTCAAATTTCAATTTGAGGGAGCAGAAAACCAATTGATTGCTTCGAGGAGTTCTTGTTGTTCAACTATTTCAGAAACTGACTGCAGCAAGTAGCGCTGACCTTGGCGGCTAGTAGCAAAGCTGAGTTGAGGGTAAACCGTTTGTTCTTTGTCCTCATGGCGAACTTCGATAATAGCAGCAAACTCTTGGACAACACCTTTATAATATCGAATTGCAAATTCAAGCTGAATCTTTTGCTTGTACAGTTCGATTAATATGTGGGGGGGGACAACGTATACAATTTCCTTGAGATACCACCTAGCACCAAGCGACACCGACCACAAGTTTGCAAACCAAACGCAGAGGTGCATATAGTTATCCTCTTGGTAGTAATTCGTATGTCCGTAAATAAATGCTGAATTATGCCAAACATAGGGTGTCCAGAATTCCAATTTAGCACCATCAATGCAAACACGACTAACTTCTTGGAATAGATGTATCGGGTCAGTCAAATGTTCTAACGTATGTGATGAGTGAACATATTCAACACTGCGATCGGGAAATGGCAATGTATCAGTCTGTAGATTAAGTACGTGGTCAACAATGCCAGGAATATAACAGTAATCTAATCCAATTGTTCCCGTTTTTTTGTTGCCGCCGCAGCCTAGATCTAATCTTAGATATTCCTGGTGATTTGTGACTGGTTCTAGTTGTGATTGACTCCAGTCCTTTTGGGTTAACTCGTTCTCAATTAACTGTGATTGTTCCTGCGACTTATCCAAATCTTTCACTATTTTAATAACCTTATCATAAATTACTTTCCAATCACAATCATAATTTTCCCAGCCCCCCCCAGTAGTGACCTCAATAATAGAATCAATAGGCACTAATACTGGATCTACAGAGTTTTCACGAACCTCTAACCAAAAAATCAACTGCGAATAATGCCCACGATCGGAGTGGGCTACTCCAGGCTTGTTAGCGATCCAAGTTACCAACGTTAATCCAGAACCAATAACAGCTATGTATGTATCTACCGTACCAGCCCAGACAATTGTTTCGTGGAGAGGACATTCAAGCGCATTGTATACCTTAACATTAGGAGAAATTAGAGCCTGTATTTGCTCCATATAGGGTTTCTCGGTGGAAAAACCATCAAAGACCACTGCCATACCTGGATAATCGTCAAATATTTTTGTGATGATATTTGCATATCCTTCCACTTGGGATATCCAAGCCTTATTGTGGCTGCGAAGATTAATCCATAGCAGCGGGAAATGTTTCTTAGCTGCTTCTACATTTTGCAAAAAAGACTGACTGCACTTATGGACAGCAGCGGCCTGAATTCTGGCAGCTAAATCCTCCTTGATTAAGGAGTGGGTCACTTGAACGACGAAGTAATTATTTTCTAATATAGCTTTAAAAAATTTCTTATTGTCGGATAAGCGAACAATTTTTTCTGGCGAAATTTCTGGAAAAAGCGCATTGAGTTCAAAATATTCATTAGCTCCTATTAATAATTTATCTATTTTCTGCAAGATGTCATTTTCATATAAATAATAAAGTCCACTAATTTGATTCCAGAAATAGTGACCCAAGTTGGAGACATTCCCGACAACAGCTACAACTTCTTTGGTTTTTTCATTTGATATGTAAGATTTGAATTCTCGCCAACAACTAACAGCATGAGCCTTAAATGTATTAATAATATTTTCCGAACTCAGCCAGACGCTCCATTCATTAGAAAAGTTGATTACTAGCTCTAATCTAGGAAAATAAATACCTATCTTGCCACCGCTCCAAGTCCCCACAATCAGGTAAAATATTTCGGTGCCTTGAAATTGATAAATTAATATCGGTACACTAGGATCATATTGGATATAAAATGAACGATCGCTCCTAAGTACCATTCCTGTAAACGGGCAGACTGAATAGATATAACCTGTTTCTACTACGCTTTGCTGAAAATCGTTAGTGGCTTTAATTAAATTCCATGTAAAATTGGATTTTTTAGTAACTTTTTTTGCTATTTTTATACCTTTAAATTCTTGAAATTGATTGATATAAATCTCTTCTAAAGCTAGAGAGTCTTGCTTGATTAACTCCAAGTTTGCTAAGGAAAAGTTTGCCTCTTCAAGAATTGTTTTTTCGGATTCATTCAAGTCAGTTAAAGATACCATTTTCATCACGGTATATTTGGTTGTGTGAGTGAAGTATGTAGAGGCATCTTCCAGTTTAATTTCAGCTTGACCATCTATATCTGTCTCGTGCAAAGGAGCCAGTTGATTCAAACCCTTCCAAATTTTTTCATAAATTTCTGCCTCGCTGGGTTGCTTCTGGGCCTTTTGGAAGCAGGCGAGAGCTTCATCTAACTGACCTTGTGCTGCTAAAATAATTGATAATTTATAGGATGCAGTGGGCTGGTAGGGAGCAACTTCCAAAACCTTGCGGTAGCAAGCGATCGCTTCTTCCCACCTCTCCTGTTGTTCTAAAAGCACAGCTAAACTCAAGTAAGCTTCTTCGGCTACGGGTGGGAGAGTTAAGGCATATTGGTCAGTTATTAAACCATCAATTACTGCTCCTGTTGGCGAAAATTCAACAGCACGACTGTACGCCTGATTTGCCTTCTCCCGTTGATTTTTTAAGTGCAGGATGCCACCCAAATGAAAGTAGTATAAAAAAGCTGCATTGGTGTTCGGTTTTGGTTGATAGACAAGAGTCATTTCAATACAGCTTACTGAAAATGCTGATCCGGTAGAAAAGAAACGAAATTCTGTTCTGTGACCTTCAATAAAGTCCAAGTAAAATTCAAGAGAGGTTTGATGGCTATCAACTTGGGCTTCATATAAAACATAAGGACAAGGAGACACCACATCAAAGTTAAAACTGCGCTCGCAGTCTTTTTCCTCAGTCATCTCTAAACTGTTCTCTGGGAAACTGAATCCAACCCTAACGCGGTATAACCCATCGGGAATGTCTATATACGGCCCGTAAAACACAAAGCCTTGATTGCCCTGCAAGCTTAAATACCCTTCACTGGTTTCCTCAACGTTGTTTCCGGGTATAATACCTAATTCTTTGGCATTAATTCGCAGAAAATTTATCGCTTGCCAATCATCTAAAAAGCATTTTGATTGCGAGTCTGGATTGAGGGCAATTACTCTGTGATAGCAAGCAATTGCACCCTCCAAGTCACCCTTCTTTGCCAAATGTTCTCCTAATTCGTAGTAAGACTCAAAATTTTGGTTCTTCATCATTGCTCCTAAATATTTATTGCACTTTTACTATTCCACGTAATAAATTATCAATTTATTACAGTTACTATGCTTGAGAGAAATTTGCTACCAATATTTTTTAACTTCCTCAATCCACAATTCACACATACGAACCTCTATCTCGCCTAGAAAAGCATTTCGATTGAGATAAGCATACATCTCTATCATTAACTCGCAAGCATCGCTAGCATCACTTGTAAAAGTTTCCAGTAAGTCAATTAAATTGTGAACCTGAGTATACAAAGGAATTTCTTCACTAAAATCTTTCATCAGGTTGTGTTCATTTCTCAACTGATACACTGAAGGCGATAGAAAGAGAACACTGGAATTCATGCACCATAAAAGCCTCTGGGCAATGTAGCTTTTCCAGATATCGGTAACACGACTGCTCACACCAATAGGCAGCAGCATTAGAGGAAAAGCTTGCTTGTCAAATAAAGTATTCTGCGTATTGAAAGGACTATAACACCCGGGCGACAGCGACAACTTCTTATCCTGTTCAAACTTAATATTTTCATCACCCACCGTCAAACGATAAATAGCGTCTACATCGGGGTCTAAGTCTGCTAGCCCTTGCTGGACGTAACAAGTAACCTCTTTTTCTGTTGCCAGCTTCTCATCGACAAAACTATTAACTTTGTCAAGTGGCAAGCCTCTGGGCCATATTTTTTTACTGGTAAAGTAAGAATAGACATTAACAGCACCTTTAACGTCTACCGCTGGAGTCTTAACCAGGGAAGGGAGGAAATTCGGATACTTGTCATCATAGGGAATATTGTCGTCGTCTGTTTCCGCGATCGCTTCTGCACCCATACGCATAGCATACAAGTATCCTAAATTCTTGCGGGAGTAATGATTCATAGGAATCAGAGAAGCTAGCTCGCCAAAGTCTTCGCATTGCTGCTCTACATTAAAGTATTCAGCCCCAGGCAAGTCAAAATCTCTAGGAGTTTTTTTATCCCCAACTATAATAATTTTCCACCCTAAATCTAGCAAAATATCTCTGTATTTAAACAGAGCAGCAGTTGGTTTATGAATTGTTGTTATAACTAATGATTTCACGGATTAAACCTCAAAATTTTTATAGAACTCAAACATTACCTCTCCTCGCCTAGACTATCATCCGCACCACCTCCTGTATCTTAATAGTCTGCTTCCGATCAGAACTTTATCACAAAATACCAGCAAAGACAAACAAATTATACCTTTCTTGTCCAATAACTTTTCAATACTTAAAAAAAATGCTCTCCTCTGCGTGTTGGAATTTTATATCAAACTGACAGGATAAAACCTCACAGACTCAATAAATTCGCTTTCATATACGCGATCGAGCGCCTAACCAAATTTAGGTATCAGCACGAATCCCGTCCTTCATCTTTCGATAATCCCGATCGTGACTAATCACCCCTTTGTTAGTATAAGCTATCCACTCACCTCGATATTTTTTCAACTCTCTGCGATTGGCTTTATACCACTCATTAGCCGTAGGATATTCTGCCTCCATATTTTCACCCCATAGTTTTCCATCAAATCATCCTCGCCTCCACCATCATCCGCACCACATCGGGCATCTTATACTTCGCCTCCCATCCCAACTTTTGCTTCGCCTTACCCGGATTTCCATTCCCAACTGCAATCTCCGTCGGTCTGTAGAGACTCGCATCGGTTACTAAATGTTCCCGCCAATCCAAACCCGCACAAACGAAAGCCGATCGCACAAACTCCTCCAAAGGATAACTTACACCCGTTGCAATTACATAATCGTCCGGTTCTTCCTGCTGCAACATCAAATACATCGCCTCCACATATTCCGGCGCCCAACCCCAGTCCCGCTGCACTGAAATATTTCCCAAATGCAGTTTTTCGGAACTGCCCGCAGCAATTCGGCACACAACAGATACAATTTTTTGGGTCACGAACCTCTCCGGCCGCAGCGGCGACTCGTGATTGAACAGAATACCAGAACACGCAAACAAATTGTACGCTTCCCGATAATTCGCTACTTCCCAAAATGCGGTTGCTTTCGCTACCGCGTAAGGACTTCTGGGGCGAAAAGGCGTATTTTCATCCGCTGGATTGCCTCCGGTCTCCCCAAAACATTCGCTGGAACTGGCATTGTAAAGTTTAATTTTGCCGCCTGTAAACCGAATTGCTTCTAACAGATTTAATGTGCCTGTGGCAATGCTTTCGAGGGTTTCTACGGGTTGTTCAAAAGACAGACCGACGGAACTTTGACCTGCTAGATTGTACACTTCGTCGGGCTGAACTTTAGCTAGTACCTGCAAAACGCTGCGAAAATCGTTGAGAGACATGGATTCTAGTTTTATTCTGTCTCGGATGCCCAAACGGCCCAGGTTTCCGAAACTAGACATTTGGGCGTCCCTGGAGGTGCCGCAAACTTCATAACCTCGATCGAGCAACAGTTTAGCTAAATAAGCTCCGTCCTGACCTGATATACCGCTAATTAACGCTTTTTTCATACCACATTTTCTTTCAAAGCTCTACCTTAGCTGTTGCTATTTTTCGACGTTTTAGCTTTTATAGTAGTAATTTTTATTATTTTTAATACTTGGGATTTTCCGAGGACTTATCAGAGCAAGTTTAAGCGCTTACTACAAACTACAAATTTATCCTCAAGCATACCCCAAAGCCCGAGCGAAGTATTATTGCAAAAAGTTCTATCGATAGAGTAGCAGCATACAGATATCGGGTAGGGACACGGCAGTGCCGTGTCCCACAGATATCGGGTAGGGACACGGCAGTGCCGTGTCCCACAGATATTTCATCTTCTACTCGCCAACTATCAACTGCCAAAGGTTTCTACCGCTCGAAAACAGAAATAACCAGTCAGCTAGAAATCGACTCAAAAGTACAAAATATCAGCATTTTTACCTTCTGCCGAATGACTAATGCCTTCTGCCTTCGGGTACTAGGCTTCCCACCTTTGGGCGACCAATTCAGCCAAGTCAACCACCCGCTGACTGTAGCCCCACTCATTGTCGTACCAAGACAACAGCTTCACCATGTCGCCGTCCATAACTAGCGTCAAGCTGGAATCCAGGATCGAAGAAGCATCGTTTCCGCGATAATCGCAAGAAACAAGAGGCAAATCGTTGTACTCCAAAATCCCTTTCATGGGACCTTCGGCTGCTTCTTTGAAAACTTGATTTACCTGCTCGGTAAAAGTCTTTTTCTCTACCTGAGCCACAAAATCAACTACCGACACATTAGGAGTCGGGACGCGCATAGCGATGCCGTTTAACTTACCCTTTAATTCTGGAATCACCAAAGCCACAGCTTGGGCAGCTCCGGTAGAAGTCGGCACAATATTCATCGCAGCAGCCCGGGCCCGCCGCAAATCTCGGTGGCTGGCATCCAGCAAGCGCTGGTCGCCAGTATAGCTGTGGGTAGTGGTCATCATGCCTTTGATGATGCCAAAATTGTCGTGAAGCACCTTCAGCACGGGAGCTAGACAGTTAGTGGTACAGCTAGCATTGCTGATGACAGTATAGTCACTGTGCTTGTAGTTGTGGTGGTTGACTCCCATCACGTAAGTGCCGACCTCAGGTCCCTTGCCGGGAGCTGTAATCAGCACCTTTTTAGCGCCGGCCGTGATATGCTTCGATGCACCAGCCTGGTCAACGAAGACGCCGGTTGCTTCAATAATCAGATCAATACCCCAATCTTTCCAAGGCAGGTTGAGCGGATTGCGATCGCTCACGCATTTAACTGTCTTGCCGTTGAGAATAATTGAATTTTCATCCGTACTGATGTCCACATCCTTCAACGTTCCCATCATGGAATCGTATCTCAGCAAGTGGGCATTAGTTTTGGGATCGGAAGTGTCATTAATAGCTACCAGTTCGAGCTGGCTATCTTTTCTGCCCAACCAGCAGCGTGCAAAACTGCGGCCGATACGCCCAAAACCATTGATCGCGACTCTAATCACCTTGTACCTCCTAACGATTGCAGCCCCTAGCTCAGGCTTAAATTTTGGAAAAATTTAAGAATTGACTTATGAGAGAAGATCATATCGCAAAGCTCGATCCTTTCTAACTTTTTGTGTTTATCAAAAATGCTGGAACTTTTTTAGAAGGCAGAAATCGCAAGCCCGAAGGCATTGGGCATTGGGCATTCGGCCGCTAGTTACTGGTAAAGCTGATGGGCGGCAATATAAGTCCGGACAACCTCCGGCACTAAGTAGCGGAGGTCGATCCTTTCGGCGCAGCAGCGGCGGATGTGGCTCGACGAAATTTCGATCGCAGGCATGGACAGCACCTCCCAGCGAATTTCCACGTCCAAAAGAGCCATTTGTTCGGCAACTCGCCGGCCAACAGCATTTGCCTGAACCTGCATCCTGTCCGCCCCGGCATCGAGGGGCTTTCCACTCGGACAATCTCCCCACTCGGATACTCCCCCAATCTCCAGGGTTTCTCCTGTTTCCCCATCTCCCTGACTCGGACGCGGGGCCACCAACCAGTCGCACAACCTGCCAATTTCGCGACACCGATGCCATTTGGGGAGAGTAAGGAGTGCGTCGCTACCAATAATCCAGTACCAGTGATCGGCTGGATACAATTTTTGCAAATACAGCAGCGTGTCAATCGCAAAAGAACTGTCGGAGCGATTTGCCTCCGGCGGCGAAATTAGGAAGTCTGGGCGATCGCCGATCGCGAGTTCGAGCATTTCCCGCCGTCGCTCAAAACTTGCCAAATCCGGGCGCCACTTGTGAGGAGGAGAGCGATCGGGTACCCAAATTACTCGATCGAGACCAAATTGACTCGCAGCCGTCTCGGCCACCAACACGTGACCCCAGTGAACTGGGTCAAAAGTCCCCCCCAAAATCGCTATTTTCCCCATATTTCCCAAAAATCAGGATTAATACAGACATCGCGCCAATTTTATATTTGTACGCTTTTAACCATAAGCTCGCTTATTAGAAAACCCTCGCTTTACACCGGGGACAAACTCCTGGACGACCCTATTTTTGACGATCGTCCTGGACGCTGAAATCGGGTTTTCTAAGCCCCTTACTTCGTCCAAACCTTCAATCCGAGTTAAAAAACAGGTTTCCGAGCGTCGCAGTGCGTCTAGGATTGCATGATTAATGCCAATATTAATCCCAACTTGTTTTGAGTGGGCTATCGACCGCCTGAGCATTCATTTATTGGCGGGATAAAAATTTTTACAGTAAATATACTTAGCGCAGTGTAAAAATTTTAAGGACTGCCAAGAGCGTCCATCGGCTTCTCGATCGAACCAATGGTTTGGTTCGATCGATGGCTTTTCGACTATTTCGACTAACTGCATTACTTGTATATATACAATCAAGTAAAAATATATACTATAGGTGCGATCGTGTCAATCTCTGACTTGGGCGAGAAAATGACCGTAAAAGTAGATTTATGACTATAAAAGGAGCGAAATTTTGTCATACGTGGTAGTGTTTGTAAATCCTTATGGGTTTTCCCTCAATCTTGGTAAAAAAGTTGTGGGGCTTTTGCTGCCGTATCCCAGCACAGCAGGCGGATAGAAATAGAAAGAATGCAGGAGTATGCAACCACCCAAAATTAGTCTAGTGGCCCAGACCCCAGACCCTGTTTTCTGTTACCTGCAATTTTCGAGCTGTGACTGTTCCGGAAAACTACTCGGTACTAAGTCATATAGGATACAAGACAAATATCTCTACAAGTCCCGCAAATCTAGGGACGCGCAGAGAATTTTGTACAAAATCTCTAGCGAACTGTATCCTGAAAAAACAATTCTTGATATGATATCGCGTGTTATTGGCGTGGTGTGGTGTGTGAGGAGCGAAGATGCCGAGTTCTGTTGATTTCAGCGGTAGACCATTTCATTTTATCGGCATTGGTGGGATTGGGATGTCAGCCCTTGCCTACATTCTAGCTAAACGCAAGTTGCCTGTGTACGGCTCCGACATTAAATCGAGTCACATAACCGAGCGCTTGCAAGGAATGGGAGCTCATATTTTTTGGAGTCAAGACGCCAGCAATTTTGAATTATTTCAAACGGCTCTTAACGGTAGCAGTCCCGACCGCGGGCCACAGGAAAGGGCCGTATCCTCGGCAGTCGCTGGTACGGTAGGGGCTTCTGTGGCGACAGCCGAAGCTCTCCAATTTAACGGCAACGGTTCAAGCGCCCAAGCAATTCCGGGATTACCTCAAGTAGTATGTTCGACGGCAATTCACCCGGCAAATGCCGAATATCGAGCTGCTTTAGATTTGGGCTGTCCAATTTTTCATCGCTCGGATGTGTTGGCAGCGTTAATTCAAGATTACCAAAGCATAGCCGTAGCGGGGACTCACGGCAAAACTACTACTAGCAGCTTAATCGGCTTCATGCTGATGGCTGCGGGTCTAGACCCGACGATTGTGGTAGGAGGCGAGGTAAATGCTTGGGAAGGCAATGCCCGTTTGGGAGAAGGCCCCTACTTAGTTGCCGAGGCTGATGAATCCGACGGTTCTCTCGTCAAGCTGGTAGCCAAAATTGGCGTAGTGACAAATGTGGAACTGGATCATCCAGACCATTACGATACCCTCGACCAGGTAATAGACACATTTAAGGTGTTTGCCCAAAACTGTCAAACCTTGGTGGGCTGCATTGACGACCAAATCGTCAAAGACTGCCTTCAGCCTCATGTCAGTTATAGCTTGCAGCCGGACAGCGGTGCTGACTACACGGCTTCGAGCGTGGAGTACGGAGCCGAAAGCACCAAGGCCCGCATTTGGGAGCGAGGAGCTTTCCTAGGGGAAATGGAGTTGAAGTTGCTGGGCACACATAATCTCAGCAATGCACTAGCTGCGGTAGCAGTGGGTCGATTGTTGGGGTTAGAGTTTTCGGCGATTGCCACAGCGATTGCCGGGTTTGAAGGAGCTCGCCGCCGCTTTGAGGTGCGGGGTTTTCACAATGACATCCTGTTTGTGGACGACTACGCCCACCACCCCAGTGAAATTCGTGTCACCTTGGCGGCGGCTCGCTTGCGCATCGAAGGTAGCGAAAAGAATCCCAAATCCCGAAGAGTGGTTGCCATTTTTCAACCCCACCGTTACAGCCGGACTCTGACTTTTTTGCCAGAATTTGCTCAATCTTTTGGGGATGCTGATTTGGTTGTGGCTTGCGATATTTATAGTGCTGGGGAAGCGAATTTAGGAGAGATTAGCGGGCAGCAGGTTGCTGATTTGATTGCTAAAGAAGGTCGAGAGGTTGAGTTCCGGCCTTCCCTGGAGTCAGTCAGTAAGTTTTTAACCGAAAATCTGCAACCGGGGGATTTGGCTCTGTTTTTGGGTGCTGGCAATCTCAATCAGATTATTCCAGAGGTTATGGCTTTTTATCAACAAGCCGATCGCCCGGATTAGCTCAATCGCCCGCCCAGAAGAGTTGATCGACTGCCAGGGCGGTGCAGGTTGTACCGACACTGCTGTCTGGCGGCTCGCTCAAAAGGGCGGCATAAGTTAGGTAAATGAATTTTCAACCACGTCTTCTCTTCGCAGGTATTTTTAAGGATTTTCAAGATGGTGACTATCTCGAATGACTCCTCTGTTAAGGACAATCGGCGAGTGTATTCTCCTATTTCTTTGCGGGGAACTGATTGCAAGATTAACTCCCAAGTTTCGCTGGCGGGCCTGACTTCCTTCCGAGTCGGGGGCCCTGCCGAGTGGTACATTGCTCCCCGCAGTATGGAAGCTTTGGAAGCGAGTTTTGCCTGGGCTGAGTCTGAAGGGATGCCCGTGACTCTGCTGGGTGCGGGTTCTAATTTGTTGGTGAGCGATCGGGGTTTGTCCGGTTTGGTCGTCGGCACTCGCTACCTGAAACAGGTGAATTTTAATCCAGAAACAGGTCAAGTTACAGCGGGGGCGGGGGAGTCAATTCCCCGCCTAGCTTGGTTGGCGGCTAAACGGGGCTGGAAAGGGCTCGAATGGGCAGTCGGCATACCGGGCAGCGTGGGAGGGGCTGTGGTGATGAATGCAGGCGCTCACAGAGGCTGTACTGCTGATATTCTGGTCAACGCTCGCGTCCTATCCCCTGGTGGCAAGGTGGAAATTCTGACTCCTCAAGAGTTGGAATACCGCTACCGGACTTCGGTGCTGCAAGGGGGCGATCGGCTAGTAACAGAAGCGACTTTCCAGTTGCAGCCGGGATTCGACCGATCGCAAGTAATGGCAGAAACTAATAGCCATTTCAGCCAGCGGCGGACAACTCAACCTTACCACTTACCGAGCTGTGGCTCAGTCTTCCGCAACCCCGGCCCCAAGACTGCTGGTTGGTTCATCGAACAAGCGGGACTGAAGGGATATCAGATCGGCGGCGCACAAGTAGCTCAGCGCCATGCTAATTTTATTCTTAACTGCGGGTCGGCAACGGCCAATGATATTTTTCAAGTGATCCGCCACGTTCAACAGCAAGTCGAGCAGCGGTGGTCGCTGTTGTTGGAGCCAGAAGTTAGAATACTGGGAGAGTTTCCCTTCTAAGGCATCATTGAAGTAATACGGAAACGGCAGACTGCCAGCCTACACACAATCAAAAAGTAGTTATGACAAAATCAGGACAAGGATTTGGCTTCGGCCTGGGCAAAATGAAAGAACTGACTGAAGCTTTCAAAAAAGCTCAGCAGGTTCAAGAAGGAGCTAAAAAGCTCCAGGAAGAGTTGGATGTCATGGAAATTGAGGGAACTGCCGGCGGCGGCTTGGTCAAGGTTTTTCTCAGCGGCAACCAAGAACCCCGCCGCGTGGAAATCTCGCCGGATGCCCTCGGTGAAGGTGCTGATGTGGTTTCTGAACTCGTCACGGTGGCGATGCAGGATGCTTACACTAAGTCTACGATGACGATGCGGGAGAAAATGGAAGAACTCACGGGCGGACTGAATCTCCCCGGTTTCGGTTAGTCATTAGTCATCAGTCATTAGTTATTAGCTATCTGTGTTTAACAATGGCTCTCTAGCTAATGACTGATTGATTTCTCTGAAGCAGGAAACATTGGGAAAAAGGGGAAAGGAAAAATTTTCTTTCTTCCTTCTTCCCCATGACCAATTACCAATTATTAATTATCAATTAAATGTCTTATAAATTATTGTTTGTCTGCCTCGGGAACATCTGCCGATCGCCCTCTGCAGAAAATATTATGAATCACTTAATTGAACAAGCTGGTTTGAGCGATCGTATCACCTGCGATTCTGCCGGAACTGCTAGCTATCACATTGGCCGCCCCCCTGACAGGCGGATGGCATTGGCGGCGAGGAAGCGAGACATTGAATTGTTAGGCG
The DNA here is from genome assembly GCA_014695295.1 of Microcoleus sp. FACHB-61. GTDB lineage: Bacteria > Cyanobacteriota > Cyanobacteriia > Cyanobacteriales > Microcoleaceae > Microcoleus. The sequence continues at coordinate 145,868 of JACJNY010000063.1, forward strand.
AAGCCCGCCAATTTCAAAGGGAAGATTTTGAAAATTTTGATTTGATTCTGGCGATGGATCGGGAGAATTATCGCAATATTCTTACTCTGGATCGTGCGGGAAAGTATAAAGACAAAGTGCGGTTGATGTGCGATTTTTGCCAGAAATACGACCTTAAAGAAGTCCCCGATCCTTATTACGGCGGCCCGGAGGGATTCGATCGAGTAATTGATTTGCTGCAGGATGCTTCCGAGGGTTTGTTGGAGTACGTTATCAGTCAGGAAAAATTAAGAGTGGGCGGCCAGCAATCAATTTAAAAAAGTGTTTTTTTCCGCCCGAATATTAGCAATGCTGTAGCGGGGACAACGCTAACAAAACTCGTAGCTAGGGATATGAAAGTTGTTCCCGATCCCGCTCCCAAAATTATACTTGGTGATAAACAAAAAGTTAAACTTGTCAATATAAAAGTGGGAGCATGGATACTCAAAGCAGCAATTGGCAGCAAAATAGATGGATACCAAGACATTAGCCAAGGTGTAGCAAACAAAAACAAAGTGAGAGTCGTCCATCCAATATCAGATACCAAATTAATTTCCGCATCCTTTTTGCGGAAGAATGATTTAATTAACGTCCCTGTATAGTAAACTATCCAGCTTAAATACGCAAAATATTTGAGGAATGAGAGAATACCTTCCCTGGTTTCAACACTTACATTGGGCAAAAAATTCAGAAATAAATTGATCGCATGGTGAAACGATCGAGCTGTCGCCCCGGACGTTGCCGGATTTAAAACACTTCTCCAAGCTGAAACTGTTGGCATAAATGTATAAGTTATCACCGCGACAATTAATAAAGAAATCAAGACTGATGCTGCTAAATCTCTCCACCGACGCTGCTTGCACAGGAAAGCAAAAACTAAGGGCAACCAAATTATAGGTAAGGTTTTTACTAGAAAACCCACCCAAATTGCTAAAATTGCAAAAACATAACGTTGGTAATAAATACATCCTATTAAAACAATCAATGTATTAGCTACTAAAACGTCAAGGTGAGCATTAGCTATTTGCTCGTTCAATAGCATGGGATTGACTAAATAAGCCATTGTTATGAAGTTGCGGTGTTCTGAATTTGTTAGCAAGCGCCAAATTAAGTAGGCGTTGAGTGTGTGAACCAACACGCAGATTACTTTAAAAATATAAACTGCTAGTAAAGGGCTAATAGGTACACCAAGTGCTGATAGGGCAAAAAAGAATAAAGAAACTGGGCCGTAGGTAGAAGTTTGCCGCCAGTGGAGGAAGGGAGATAAGTTAGAAACGAAGCTATCGGAACTATTAAGATAAGGATTGATTTTATGTAAGCTCATCGCTCCGTAATGCAAGTACAAATAAATGTCACTGCTTTGGGGATAAGCTATGAGGGCAAGTGCCAGGAAGGGGATTGCATACTTGCAAATGTCTAGAAAGCTGGAACTTGTCTGCTTTTTTTGAATTAACCAGATAATATATGTAACTGTTGCTATCAAGTAGGAACCGTTAATTATAAGTCGGATGAGACTGAAACCGCTGGTAGGGAAATCGTTATAGTTGTCTCCACCCTGTAAAACGCTGTAAAATTTAGTGATTCCCATTGATGTCATGGCAATACAGAAAATTATGGAAGCTGCTAGTGCGACAGCATATAGAATTTTATTATTTTTTAAATAATTGTCGATCGTGCTGTTATTCATGTTTGTGTGACAATTGCAGGTAATTTTTTTTGGCGAGCGAGCGTTTGCGGTTATCTAACTAAATGGTGTTCCATCGCAAAGCGAACGAGTTCTGCTCGGTTGTTGCTTTCAGTTTTTCTGAACAAGCTGCTGACGTGCTTTTCGACGGTTCGGGGGCTGAGGTGGAGCCGATCGCCTATTTGAATATTAGAAAGACCTTCTGTCAGCAAATCTAGCACTTCTCGCTCTCGCTGAGTCAAACTCGGAGAATTTTGGCTGGGAGAGGGGCGATCGTCGGTTTCTGACTTTTGAGTAAAAAAATCCGCTTCTGGCTGGCTGTTGGCTCTGCTGCGTGCCTCTGTTGGCGTCGTCGGTTCTGGCTTGGGGGAATGAGACGGTGCCTGAGCGATTAAAGCGTAGCGATCGAGCAAAGAACGAATTACCGCCCCCAATTCTTGGAGTTCAAAAGGCTTAGCCAGATAATTATCGCACCCCATCTGATAGCCGCGAATCCGTTCCTGCGTGCTCGTGCGTTCCGTCAAAAAAATCACCGGCAGCAAGCGGAAAGCGGGACGAGTCCGAACTCGCCGCACGAATTCGTAGCCATCCATCTCGGGCATTGTAATGTCGGTAACAATCAAGTGGGGCTGAAATTCCTCTACCAAGCCTAAAGCTTCTTTGCCGTTCTCAGCAGGGATTACAGAGTATCCGGTAATTTCCAGATAATCGGTAATCGACAAGCGAGTCGCGAAATCGTCGTCAGCAACCAGAATCGTCAAGGGCATGAGGGGAATTTAAAAATTAAACATTAAAAATTAAAAGTGAAATTAGTCACTTTTAATTTTTAATTCTACTGTTTAATTCTGTTTATAACTTGCAGTTAAACTAGCAGGCTGCCCTAATGTTCCCTCCAAAGCTACCCCGCGCCCGTTGGCTGCCAAATGCCGCAGAGTTTTGTAAATTGTCTCGATTTGCTCTGGTTTTCCTGATTTTTTGGCTATTTCTGCGAGAGACAAAGGTTTTTCAGCGTCTTTGATCACTTGCAGTACCCGTTGCTGCAAGTCCAATACAGCAGCGGCCGCTTTTTTGCCTGCTTCGACGCCCGGTTGGTGATAGGCATTGACATTCACCAAGGAACCGTAAAAACCTACGGCTCTTTCGTAGAGGGCGATTAATGCTCCTACTGTCCGAGGGTTGACTTGGGGAATTGTGACAGTAATGGAATCTCGGTGATTTTCGTACAAAGCTTGTCTAGTTCCCTGCAACAAACCAGACAAATAATCTCCAGAAGTGACGCCGGTTTCTACTTCTGGGGAATTACCTTGCCTATCTTCCAAAACTTCGATAAATGTTAGGAAGAAATTCGGCACGCCGTCTCGCAGTTGCTGGACGTAGGCGTGTTGGTCGGTGCTGCCTTTGTTGCCGTAAACTGCGATTCCTTGATGAACTGTGTTCCCATCTAAATCTTGCTGTTTGCCTAAAGATTCCATGACTAACTGCTGCAAATAGCGGCTGAACAATAGCAGGGAATCTTTGTAAGGCAAAACTACCATGTCTTTTTCGCCGCGTCCGTTGCAGGCAAAATACCAACTCATGGCTAAAAGGGCGGCGGGATTGTTTTTAATGTCGGGAATTCTGGTAGCTCCGTCCATGACTTTAGCGCCGTCGAGCATCGCCCGAATGTCGATGCCTTGCAAAGCTGCGGGCAAAAGTCCTACTGCTGAGAGTTCCGAAGTGCGCCCTCCCACCCAGTCGGCCATCGGGAAGCTGCCAATCCAGCCTTCGGATGTGGCTAATTTGTCTAGTTTGCTGTCTGTTCCGGTGATGGCAACTGCCTGTTTGGCGAAGTCGAGTTTTTCGGCGGCGAAGGCTTTTTGAACTTCGATCATGCCGTTGCGGGGTTCGGGGGTGCCGCCGGATTTGGAGATTGTAATTACTAGGGTGCTGGCGAGTTTGTCTTTAATTTGGTTGAGGATTCGATCGATCCCCGCCGGATCTGTGTTGTCGATAAAATGAATTGCTAGGGGCGGAATGTCTGGGGATAAAGCTTCGGAGACAAATTGGGGGCCCAGGGCCGAACCACCGATGCCGATCGAAATTATGTCGGTAAATTGCGGAGCAAAGGGCGGTTTAATATCGCGGTTTTGAACTTTCTTGACAAATGTTTCGACTTGTGATATACCTTCGACTATTTCTTGTTTTAATTCTGGAGTGGGAGCTAAATCGGGGTTTCGCAGCCAGTAATGGCCCACCATGCGGTTTTCGTCGGGATTGGCGATCGCACCTGCTTCCAAAGCTGCCATGTCTTTGAAAGCTTTGTCAAATTTGGGCTTCAGTGCTGCTGCGAAAGCGTCGTCGAATCCCATGCGGCTGATATCGAGGTAAAGTCCCAATCCCTCGTGATAGTAAAGCCAGTCTTGATAGCGTTGCCAGAGTGCTGCGGCGTCCATAGGAATTCTCTACAATTTTTTTAATGTTCGATCGGCGTCGTCAGGAATCAACCAATTGTAGTTTAAAACGATCTGATGTACGGCTTTTGCAGAATCCCAATAAATTTAAGCATTAGTCGTCTGAAGACAGCCAGACCATTCGGCAGAATTAAACAAGAAAAATATGACTTGCGCAACACTCTTAGTAGGTAGATACCCCATTGATGGCAACACCCCATAGATAGAGCGAAAGTCAAGCAGCAGTGACACAGAGATTTAAGTGTAGTCGGGGTTGGGCTTTGGGCCCTGGTTTAACAATATTCAAATTCGGGCGATCGGGATCTGTAAAATAGGCATTGCGGTGAGGTTAAATATACTTTTAGCTGTCACTCAATAATCGGCTAAAAATATAGTTAACAACTGTCAACTATCTGAAGTGTAGTATAATATACAGATATTATAATTAAAGTGCGATCGACTATGCTTGCTCTATCTCCCGAATTAAAAGAAAGGTTAGCAACTCCGCTCAAAATCGGCGATTTTGAAGTTAAAAGCCGCGTCCTGCAATCGCCCTTATCCGGCGTTACCGATTTGGTATTTCGCCGCCTGGTGCGCCGCTACGCGCCGGATTCGATGATGTACACGGAAATGGTGAACGCTACGGGTTTGCACTACGTGAAGCAACTGCCGAGAATCATGGAAGTTGACCCGAACGAGCGCCCGATTAGCATTCAATTGTTTGACTGCCGGCCGGATTTCTTGGCAGAAGCGGCCCAGAAAGCAGTGGCAGAAGGAGCGGATACGGTTGATATTAATATGGGCTGTCCGGTTAACAAAATTACTAAAAACGGCGGCGGTTCTTCCTTGCTGCGAGACCCGGAAACGGCCGAGGCAATTGTGCGGGCTGTTGTGGAAGCGGTAGATGTTCCTGTCACAGTTAAAACTAGGATCGGTTGGACTGACAAAGAAATTAATATTTTGGAATTTGCCAAGCGGATGGAAGATGCGGGAGCAAAAATGATTACCGTGCACGGCCGCACTCGATCGCAAGGTTACACCGGCCCGGCAAAATGGGAGTGGATTCGCCGAGTGAAAGAAGTTTTATCGATTCCAGTTATTGCTAACGGGGATATTTTTTCAGTGGAAGCAGCGATGCGATGTCTGGAAGAAACCGGCGCGGATGGAGTGATGTGTTCGCGTGGAACTTTGGGCTATCCTTTTTTGGTGGGAGAAGTTGATTATTTCTTGAAAACTGGTCAAGAAAAGATAGCTCCGACACCAATTGAACGTCTCGAATGTGCTAAAGAACATTTGCGGGCTTTGTGGGAATATAAAGGTGAAAGCGGTGTCTGCCAAGCGCGCAAGCACTTAACCTGGTATGCTAAGGGTTTCCCGGGCGCTGGGGAATTGCGGGGCGTGTTGGCTGTGGTAGAAACGGTTGAACAAGGTTGCGATTCGATCGATCGCGCGATCGAGCAATTGCCCGCATAAACCTTACCCGCAGATGTCAACTAGGGGTTACAGAAACAAAACCCACCTCTGCGGGCTAAGATTTAAGACAAAGTTAAAAATTTGTGTGTGGGGGAAAGTATGGATTCCTTAAAAGGGCGAGATTTATTAAGTCTGGCAGATTTAAGCATTGACGAATTAAATTATTTGCTGGATCTAGCAACCAGTTTAAAATCGGGAATGGTCAAGCTGAAACGCAATAAAGTTCTCGGCTTGTTATTTTCCAAAGCTTCTACGCGAACGCGGGTAAGTTTTACGGTAGCAATGTATAAATTGGGAGGGCAAGTGATTGACCTCAATCCCAACGTTACACAAGTCAGCCGCGGCGAACCTTTGGTAGATACAGCCAGGGTTTTAGACAGATATTTAGACATTTTGGCGATTCGGACTTTCGAGCAAAAGGAGTTAGCAACTTTTGCTAACTATGCGAAAATTCCTGTAATTAATGCACTGACCGATGACGAGCACCCATGTCAAGTGCTGGCGGATTTAATGACAGTAAAAGAGTGTTTTGGCAAGTTGGAAGGGGTGACTTTGACTTATTTGGGCGATGGCAATAATATGGCTAATTCGCTGATGTTGGGCTGTGCAATGACGGGAATGAATGTCAGAATTGCTTGCCCTCAAGATTTCCAGCCGAATGCTGAGATAGTGGAAAAAGCTAAGAATATTGCTAATGGAAAAACAGAAGTTACTGTGACGGCGGACGCAGAAGCTGCTGTGAAGAATGCTCAAGTGATTTATACTGATGTTTGGGCGAGTATGGGACAGGAAGAGGAAGCAAAAATCAGGATTCCTTTGTTTAAGCCATATCAGGTAAATGAACAATTGCTGAAGTTAGCAGATAAGAATGCAATTGTATTGCACTGTTTGCCCGCACACCGGGATGAAGAGATTACGGATGACGTGATTGAGGGCAGTCAATCGCGCGTTTGGGATCAAGCAGAAAATCGGATGCACGCTCAGCAAGCTTTGCTAGCAAGCATTCTAGAAAGCGATTAGGAAGAGAGAAGGGAAGAAAAGAGAAGAATTGGCGGTTGAAAAGGAAAGCCATTTTCTCTATCTCTTCTCTTTTTCCGCGCCGTCAGTGCCCTCTGCGATTAATAAAAAAATATACTTCACAAAAGGTTCTCGAAAAACATGAAGTAGTCGCTCATTTAGATTTAACATCCAATAATGGGCAAGGCCCGATCGACACCATGCTAACAGAATTTACCCTCGCAAACTTCAAGAGTTACAAAACAAGCCGATTACCACTTGGAGCGCTGACTGTGCTCATCGGAGCCAACGCCGCAGGTAAAAGTAATGCAATTGAAGCTTTGCGCTTTTTGTCATGGTTGGCCCAAGGTCAAAAACTCACCACTATTCAATATGCGGTCAATAATGCCGATCGCATTATACGCGGTAGAGTCGATGATTTGTGCCATCTTGGACAGTCAAGTTTTACCATCGGTTGCCATTTAGACTCAACAAAATGGAACCAACTTGATATAACCCTCAATGTGCGTGAGGGAGAACTGCATATTAGTAGTGAGCGGATTGTTGACTCGACAACTGAAACAAATCAAATACCTCTATACGATCTAAATAAACCATCTCAAGGAATAGGGACGGATGTTGATGTTTCCTATAACAACTTTACCAAAGGAAAAAATAAGCCACGAGTAATTTGCAGCGATCAAATGGCGATCTTTGTTCAATTAGACACACCTGCTCGTTTTGATGCAAAAAACCATAAATCCCAAAAAGTCATTCCTGAAACAGTCCGCGAATATCAAAGAGTATTACAAAACATTCTATTTCTCGATCCCGTTCCCGCCAAAATGCGCGAGTACAGTTTCAAATCGGATAAACGCTTACAGGAGGATGGCACTAATCTTTCCAGTGTTTTGTTTCGCCTATGGGAAAAGAAACCCGACAATCAAAAAACAATTTTAAACTTGATTCAAAGCTTACCAGAACAGGCTATAGAAAAGCTAGATTTCATTTCTGGCCCGCGAGATGAAGTGATGGTAAGGCTGGCAGAAACCTTTGGTAACAAACCGCGCTATTGCGAGGCTGCTTTGTTATCGGATGGGACTTTGCGGGTGTTAGCAATTACAGCAGCCATGCTATCAGCAACTGAAGGTAGTTTAGTAGTCATCGAAGAAATCGATAATGGGGTTCATCCCAACCGCGCCAAACATCTACTAACCTGCATTCGAGATATTGCCGAGCGTCGTAATTTGCGGGTGCTGCTTTCTACTCATAACCCCGCTCTCATGGATGCCTTACCTGACGAGGCGCTCGGTGATGTAGTGTTTTGTTACCGAGATCCACAAGCAGGGGATAGCCGCCTTGTACGACTCGGAGATATATACGAGTTTCCTAGCCTGATATCGCAAGGCCCTCTTGGTCAATTGGTAACTGCTGGAGTAGTCGATCGGTTTGTCAAGTCGCCGCACACGCCTGATGAGAGAAAACAGCAAGCAATGGCATGGCTATCTCGTTTGCAGGAGTACGGGGAATGAGTAGTATTTGCCTAATCGATACTAGCATTTTCCTCAACTTTCTTAATGTTCCCAACTGCAATCAGGATAGGGCATTAGTCCTAGAAGATTTTAAGATTTATGCTGAATCGGGTTGTACTTTTTTGTTACCGATGGCAACCATAATAGAAACAGGCAACCACATTGCCCAGAATGGCGACGGTACAATGAGAAGGAAAACAGCCCTGCGTTTTGTTAAAGAAGTTAAAGCTGCATTTAAGGGTGAAGCTCCTTGGTCACTTACTCAATTCCCAAAGACAGAAGAAATACTACTGTGGATTGATAATTTTCCTGATTTAGCTGGCAGAAACAAAGCCCCTGATAAGTATGAAGGAACTAGCTTCGGCGATCTCAGTATCATTGAAGAATTTAATAAGTCATGTCAGCGTTTCCCCATGAGTGAAGTGTTTATTTGGTCGCTGGACAGTGATTTAAACAGCTATCACCAAAACGAAAAATAAGGCTTTCATGGGCGGGCAGGATGCCCAACCCCTAATCCCCACAAAAGTTTGATTGTTTTTTGACATACAATTTAAATGCTGAAAAGCTTAGCCAGGGAATTAATTCCCTGGCGGTCTTTCGGGCTAAGCAGGGGTTTAAACTCCTCCCGATCTTTCGGGCTAAGTTGACACCCTACAAAGGAGCAAAATTCACTTTTGTTACTTCGCCCGCAAGAACATTAACTGTTTGTTGAATTTGAGTACCGTCAACTTTCAACTGATAAGTCCCCGGAGAAAGCTCGATCGCCCCAAACCATCCTTTACCATCCGCGCGCAGTTGGCGCACCTTGCCAGCAGCATCGATCGACTGCAATGTCAAGCTCGCACCGTCGCAAGTTTGAGCGCACCGCTGCAAATTTCCGGCGATCGCACCTGTAGTCGGCCGCGACTTCCAAGGCATATCGGGAACGGCTGCTGCTGTCGCCCACACAGGCTGAGTTTCATAGGTTTTGCCCGTGGCAGCGTCAACGTATTGACTCGGCTGCGAAAGCGCGGTGTAAAACAAATCGTTGCTTTGGGGAACGTATTTCCAAGGCTGGCGGGGCAAATCACCGCTGCCGCCCGATCGCAGTTCCACATTCGTGTAGACGTTGCTGCTAGCGTAGGAATACAGCACCGTACCCGCTATGTTATTCCCTTTCGCAGAAGGCTGTTCGGCGCGACGAATCTGGTCTAGAGTGTCTTCGATGTAGTTGAGGTAATTGCCGGGGCCGATCGCAATTTGGCGGTTGTACTGGTGGTCTTTGGCGTACTCGATCCAGTTGTCATAAGCGAGTTTTTGCGATCGTTTGTACTCGCGCTGGTAAGTCATCGGCATCGCCATGTCTACGATCCCTTCTTCCAGCCAAGCGCGCCAATCCTGCAATACTTCTTTGTAAGGCTGCGTTTGATACCAAGCTGCATCGTTTGTTGGGCCGTCTCCCCAGGCGATCGTGGCGGCGGTAATTTTAACGCGCGGTTTAATCGCAAGGCTTTCTACATAAAGCTTCCGCACTAAATTTGTCACCTGATCGCGCCGCCACTGCATCCACGCGGGATCGGTGGGTGCGGGTTTGCCCGATCGACCTGTTTGCTGATTGAAACGGGCGATCGCAGTCGGATTGTAGCCCCAAGTCGGCCCCCCGTAGCGCACGTAATCCAACTGTACGCCGTCCACATCGTAGCGCTTCAGCAAGTCCAAATAGACGGAAACAGTATAATCTACGGCGTCTGGATGGCCGGGATCGAGATAGCCTTGGGCTTCCCCACCGTAAGTCAGCATTGCCCAATTGTCGTTTCCTGGGGCCGAAGGCCCGTGTTGTTGCCAAACGTGACCGGCGGGAAGTTTGGTTCCCGAAACCACCGGCAGCGTCACCATCCAAGCGTGTACTTCAATGCCTGCGGCGTGGGCTTTGTCAATCAAATCTTGCAGGGGATCGAAACCCGCCGGAACGTTGGGATCGAGGGTGCGGGGTTCGATCGCACTGGTGTAAAAAGCATCGCCACGGCGGCGGACTTGGGCAACGATGGCGTTGGCATTGGCCCGCTGCGCGTCTGCGATCAATTTTGTGACTTCTTGAGGCGTTTTGAAGCCGGGGTTGAAGGCGTCAACCCAGAATGCTCGAAATTCGGCGGTTTGGGTTTGCGGGGGCATAGTTGCGTTAGCGAAGCCCTCGAAGAGGATCGCCCGGGATGGGAAGTTGGAGAACCAACCAGGAGTCAGCAGAAAACTAATTGTTAAGCCGATCAGGAACAAGCTTGACAAAAATAATGTTTTGGGTTTACGCATCAGAAATGTGTGAGAGAGCGTTTAACAGTCCTTTACGGACTTTTGGTTTGAGCGTCCGCTTGACATTTTCGCACATCTTTGATTTAAAGCAACTTATGGCGCCAAGCTGTGTTCTGGAATAGCGATCGCTTATACTGAACTCTGGTATTTTCTATACGATCGCTCTATTTTTTCAATGTACGAACGCACTGATAGTGAGATAGAAGCAATTCAAGAACTTCTTTCGCCACACTTTGGGACTGGCTTTGAGCCTGACGAAGTAGCAAATAGCGAACAGATAATAATCCAACAGGTATTGGAATACGTAGGTAGCCGATTTACCCGGATGAAGTATATCCTCGGTCTTGCCCTTGATTTTGCGATCGTCGCACAGCGTCTATCTAATGTTGATGACTCTGCCAAAGAATTAAGAGAGCAGCTTACAATTGAAGAATTATTTAAACGTTACCAAGTTGTCACTGAACGGGGAGAACAACAGGCAAATACACTAACTTTAAAATTTGCTCAATCTACTCAAGTAGGTATCCGACGCATAGAAGAGTCAATTGTTCAATTTTTTCACAGTCTAAATCGTTCTAAATATCCCAGTGCTTATGTTTACAATACAGGTCAATGGCAAAAGTTTCAAGACCTGCTGATTCTCTGTTTTCGTCTGTCCGAGTCGGGACGCTTTCAACTCTGCCAAAAACTTATTGATTTTGGTCTTGAACGATTGCAAAAGAACATATTTGTTACTAGAGAATCGTTACGAGTTCGTTTATTTCCCGAGATAATAAACAATTACCCGCGCAGCGATCCAGATGAGAATGGGGGTTTAGTTTTTCAAGCCATTGCTTGCGGTTATTTCAAAGCCGATCGGCCTCATCTCAGCTTTGTCGTTGATAAGGTACGAACAGGTTCGTCCCGACAGCGCCGTTTTGGAGATATTGACTGTTATTACGGCCTGGATCTAGAAATATCAATAGAAGTAAAAGACTGCCACATTTCGCTTAAAAACCTCAAGCAACAATTGGGAAGTTTCCAGAAACAAGTAACAGGCAATCAAATTCTTGGCGTGGCTTTTGTACTTTCCATAAACAGCGAAGCGCGTTCTCTACTTAGCGACGACGGCATCATTCCGTTCGCACAAGACGAGCTAATTAGATCCGTGAGGATCTGGGATTGGCAAAAGCAGGATGCTGCAGTGCATGAAATGCTTCACTACCTTGCTCACGTTGAACAGAATCCTAGTGCTGTTGCCAGGCTACTGGCATTTATCGGCGATCGAGATCCCGAACACAACTCTCTTACTTATTATCAAAGTTAAACTATGATTTCAAGAGCAAGCTGAATGGGAAACTTTAAGTCTGCATTGAGCGACTTTACTTTTTGCGATCTGGCTCTAAAAATTTCATCATCTGAGTGGCTTTGATAAGCCTTGACAACTTCCTTGCCTACCGCCAATCCTAGTAGTGGCGGTACGGCATTTCCGACTTGAAGGTACTGTGATGTTCTCGAACCAATAACCTCAAAATCATCATCAAAAGATTGCAGCCTCAATCCTTCGCGGACAGTCAATCCTCGATGCTGACTAGGATGAGTGGCTCGTGCAGACGAAGGTTTTCTCATGTTAGATGTTACAGCAATAGCTGGTTTATTACTAGCTAGTCGAGCATAGCTATTGTGAAAACCACTGGCTGGTTGAAGGCGCTCGGGAATAGACTTTCGGTTTCCACCATCTGGGATATACTTCAGAATTTCAATTAACTTTTGTGAATGATTGGCAGCCTCGTGATGTAGCAGTATGTTGGCGGTCTTGCGCCTAGCTATTTGATAGTCAGTTTGTGGCATACTCTGGTAAGATTTACATATTTCTCCAGCATTTAATGGCGGTAGATCTGAAATTGCATCAGCTACAGTCACATAATAGTGAGAAATTGGCACTGGAAACTCAGGCGGCAGCAATCCATCAAGCCAACCTATAAAAAAAGCACGTTTTCGCAGTTGGGGTACGCCGTAGTCAGCCGCCTTTAAAAGGCGACATTTCATGTGATAGCCGATATCAGCAAAGCTAGCGATGACTGAATCGCGCACTTTGCCTCCCTGCATTACCAGCATTCCTTCAACATTCTCGATAATGACATAAGCAGGACGAATTTCAGCCACCAAGTCGCGAAAATTGCGCCATAAAGAATTGCGAGGATCTGTTATCTCTCGTTTGCCAACAGTGCTGAATCCTTGGCACGGTGCTCCCCCCGTAATAATGTCGATTTCTGCTGCCGAAATTTTAAAGAATTCCTCTATTTCGGAAACGGTTGTCTGGGTTAAGTCAGATACCAGACACGGAAGTGGAGATAGGTTGCGTTCAAAAGTTTGTTTGGCGTTTTCACAGTAATCTATGCCACCGATCGCTTGGATGCCAGCACGTTTAAAACCCAGAGTTAACCCTCCCATGCCGCAAAATAAGTCAAGGCTGCGCGGAAAACGCTTGGTTTGAGTTTTTGTCATCGTCAGCTACCTCCTCATAGTTTCCACCGGGAAAGTTGTAGATTTTCGCGTCCGCTTGACATTTTCGCACATCGGTGCAATTTTGGGCGAAAATACACTGAACTGGCGATCGCACTTTTTGAACAAATGATAGTACCGCACTTTCAAACGCTAGCCCTTCCGGGTAACAGCTACTCAACAGCAAGCAATTTACTCGATCGAGTAGATGGCTGGCGCCAAGAAGCAACCCGAAAGTTGCAGCAAAGCCAGAGAGGAGAAAAAGGACAATTTTTAACACCTTCCTCAGTCGCAAGTTTGATGGCGGGAATGTTTGAATTTAACTGTCCCGATATATCGCTTTTAGATGCCGGGGCTGGTATTGGTTCCCTGTTAGCAGCAGTTGTTTGCGAGCTTTGTCAGCGCCCCAACAAACCGCGTAGCCTGCAAGTTACAGCTTATGAAATTGACCTTATTTTGATTGAATACCTCAAACAAACTTTAGAATTGTGCAGTATTGAATGTCAGCGTTTAGGGATATCTTTTACCTGTGAGGTTCGCGAAATTGATTTTATTCAAGACAGCGCCGATATGTTGCAGCCCAATCTATTTACACAACCAGTAAAACGGGAATTTACCCATGCAATTATCAATCCTCCCTATGCCAAGATAGACGCTAAATCCCAAGCCAGAACCTTGCTGCGTTCTATAGGACTAGAAACCAGCAATCTCTACGCTGGCTTTACAGTTGCTGCTGCTCACCTGCTCAAGCCAAACGGTGAATTAGTATCGATTACTCCCCGCAGCTTTTGCAACGGTTTATACTTTCGAGATTTCCGCAAAGTATTCCTTCAAATGATGGCTTTACGCCAAGTACATATCTTTGAATCCCGACAGTTGCCATTTCGCGATGATGCGGTGCTGCAAGAAACTATTATTGTGCGCGCCACCAAACAAATAGAACAGCCAGATACTGTACTAATTACCTCAAGCAGCAGCGTGGGCGACGACCTGGTTTTGTCTCACCAACTGCCCTATACCGCCCTAATTAATCCCCAAGATTCCGAGCAATTTATTCGGATTTTACCGGATTATGTCAGCCAGCAAGTAGTCGAGCAAATGGCTCAATTTACTTGCACATTAGAGGAACTAGGCTTAACAGTTTCTACCGGAAAAGTTGTAGATTTTCGTGTTCGCTCTGATTTGCGGCTCAAACCTGAAAACGGTACAGTTCCGCTGATTTATCCCGCACACTTCTCGGCTGGCGGTGTTGAATATCCCACAGCAACGAGAAAGCATCAAGCTTTAGCTGTCACGGAAAAAACTGCTGCACTCCTCGTACCTAACGAACATTATGTTTTGAGCAAGCGCTTCTCCTCAAAGGAAGAGAAAAAGCGAATTGTTGCAGTTGTCTGGGATGCCAATAAAATTAATAGTTCTCGCGTTGGTTTTGAGAACCATTTGAATTACTTTCACCAACAGGGACGCGGATTAGACCTCACCCTGGCGCGGGGATTGGCCGTTTATCTAAATTCGAGTTTGGTAGATGCGTTTTTCCGACTGTTCAACGGACACACTCAAGTTAATGCTACGGATTTACGCAATTTGAAGTATCCTACTGTAGAGCAATTACTTTTACTTGGCGCTCAAATAAGAGAAATATTTCCTACACAGCGGGAGATTGATGAACTTGTAGAGAGACAACTGCTGAAGGCGACCAATCCGTTAGAAAATAGCCCAATGACAATCAAGAACCGTCTTGATGAATCTCTAGAAATACTTGCAGCGCTGGGTTTTCCAAAAGGTCAGCTTAAGGAACGTTCCGCCTTAACCCTTCTGGCTTTGCTTGACCTCAAGCCAAAGGATGCTTGGGAATTGGCAAAATCTCCACTTCGGGGAATCACACCAATTATGGAATTTATGGAGCAGGAGTACAGTAAAAAATATGCACCAAATACGCGGGAAACTGTGCGTCGCCAGACTGTGCATCAGTTTCTAGATGCAGGTTTAATTGTTGTTAATCCTGACAGTCCCGAACGTCCGGTGAATAGTCCAAAAACTGCATATCAGATAGAAGAAAGTGCTTTAGAACTGCTGCGAACCTATGGCACTTATGATTGGGACAAGAATGTTCGCGCTTACCTCCTTCATTTTAACGGAGAAAAATTTTTGCAGGGTTATTCCAAAAATAGAAATATTTGTGAGTCAGAAGGCTGCTAAAATACACTGTTTATATGGCTGCCGCTGGGATCGGAATGACATAGACTGTGATGCAAGCGGTGTAATTGACCGGAATTGTCGATCGCACTCAGTAAATCAAATAAGTAACTAGGTAAAATATCTCTGCAATGGAAAAAAAGCATAACGCTGGATTGTGGGTATCAGTATTATACTTCGCTCAAGGTCTCCCTTACACCGTCGTTAATTTAATGTCGGTGATTTTTTTGAAAGGTATGGGAACCAGCAACGAACTCATCGGATTGACAAGTCTGTTGTCTTTTCCTTGGGTTTTAAAAGGTTTGTGGGGGCCCGTCGTTGATTTGTATTCTACCAAACGCAAATGGATTTTAACAACCGAAATCATTTGTGCTTTTCTGTTTGCTTTCCTAGCTTTTGGCGTATTAACGCCGGCACCGATTATTATATCGCTTGTTATCTTTACGGCGATCGCCTTTGTGTCAGCTACTCACGACATCGCCATTGACGGATTTTATTTAAACACTCTCAATAAAGACCAGCAAGCCTTGTTTGTCGGGGTTCGCAACACCGCTTATAGAGGTGCTGTCATTGCCGGTAGCGGTGTATTGGTGTTCTTAGCCGGGAAACTGGCCGAACAGCATTTAGTCACCGGAAGTACAGGCGACACCAAAATATATCAAAACATTCCACTGTCACTTTTCGGTTCGGATTTTAGCGTGTCTGCGCTTAACTACGGATGGGCGACAGCCTTTGGCATTTGTGCGATTATGTTTGTGCTGATATATCTCTTTCAGCGGTGGTATCTTCCCTATCCTAGAAATTACGCTATGGAAGCCGACGCACCCCAACAAACAACAAGCTTTATCGAAGCATTTAAAACTTATTTCCAGCAAGATAAAATTGGTTGGATTGTGACTTATGTCTTGATTTTTCGCTTGGGCGATGCCTTGACGTTTAAAATGGCTCCGCCATTTTTAATGGATAAAGTGGAGAAAGGAGGATTAGCAGTTTCTACATCGGACATGGGTCTGTTATCGGGTACGATCGGGGTAATTTTTCTGTTAATAGGAGGGTTACTGGGCGGCTATTTGATTGCTAAACAAGGATTGAAAAAATGGATGTGGCCGACGGCAATTCTGCAAAATTCAACTAACGTGCTGTATTGGCTGTTGGCCATCAATCAACCGGGGATTGAATGGGCTTATGCCGTAAATTCGATCGAGCAATTTACTTACGGACTTGGGGTAGCTGCCTATACAGTGTTCTTGATGCGGACTGTCCGCCCTGAATACGAAGCATCTCACTATGCAATTACAACTGCTTTTATGGCCGCAGGAGTGCTGATTCCGGGCGTTTTTAGCGGCTACTTGCAGGCGAACCTCGGCTATCAAAATTATTTTTTGATGAGTGCGCTGGCTGTGATTCCCGGTATGCTGACCATTTTCTTTCTGCCCCTAGAAGATGAGAAAAAATTAGCATCCATGCCCAGACCTGGACTGGACGATTTCGATTAATATCAAGCCCGATCGCTATAATTATCAGATCCGGGTGGGGCGGGTTTACCCGCGTTGCACAATTTGAGGATGATTCGTGTGGGGTAGCCGTCCCGCCTGCCCGGAAAATAAACGCCTTCGGGCGGGACGCCCATCCCACAAAACAATCAAAATCATCCCGGAATTATGGAAAGCCGGTTTACCAATGTCTGCACTACTTTTTCGAGATTTCGGTGAACCCGCCCCAGCAGGAATATTGATGTTTTTAATCATCGGACGAGTATAAATTCTGTGTGCTGGCGTTCATAAGATAAAATAAGGACACAACAATGTTGTGTCCCTACCGCTACCGAATATCTGTATTGCCAGCCGCCAACTAAATCGCAATAAAATCACTAGCTGTTAGCGGACTACTTGGAATGCCAGTAATACTGCCAAGAACTTCGCCGTTACTGGCTATTTCAATCGTCGTTATAAAATCGCCTGGAGTAACTTTCAGTTGGTTGAAGCTCAAACCTCCGCTCAAACCGATTAAATCTTGACCCTTTTCAAAGTCTATAAGTGTATCTGTACCGGCGCCTGCTCCTAACACCAATACGTCGCGTCCACCGCCACTAATTAAGAGATCCGCACCCTTTCCCCCAATCAGCGTATCGTTTCCTTCTCCACCGCTCAAATTGTCATCGCCTTTGCCACCGAATAGCTGGTCGTTGCCGACGCCACCGCTGATAATATCGTTGTTTTTGTTGCCGGTGAGAGTGTCATTTCCCCCATTGCCAATGATAATATCATCCCCTGCAAAACCTGAGGCTGTATTGTTGGTATCGTCACCTACTAAATTATTAATTGCGGATGGATCTAGAGCAGTTTTCATTGCCACAAGGTTTCCTAAAGAGGAGTTTCCCGGAGCGGTTCTTAATTGCTCAGCACTGCTGCGCGATAGCAGCGATTTTCCCAAGGCCGGGAGTGCAAAGTCTAAGCCAGCTAACAGCTCTAAATAATCAGAATCGGTGAAAGTGAAATTAGGGCGGTTCAACTGGTCTACAGAGATTTCTGTCTGAGTTAAACCTGGAGGTGGAGAAGTTAACAAACCGCTTTGGCCGTGCTTGTCCAAGACAAGTAGCGGGTTGAGAATCGGGTTAGTAAATGTTTGAAGAACTACTTTTCCCGGGATGAAAGCTTCTCCTCCCAAACTAACAAAATCGCCGCTAACTATGTAGTGAGTTACATTTTTTCCGGCGCCGACTTTCTGCTTAAATGTATTGACTGTACTCTGAGCAACTCCGGGAGAATTGAAGGTGACAATATCTCCGATAGTAGAGGTAAATTCGGTGGCGGCTAGTTGCGTTAGGGCGCCGCCCAAGCTGTGGCCGAGAAGGTCTGGTGGCAAGCGGCTGGGGTTTTTGGCTGTATCTTGACTGATTTGTGTCAGCCAATTTCCTAAGGCTTGTTTGTTGGCTTCAAATTGGCTGAAACCGACGCCGCGCTTGTCTGCGTTGGCAACATCGTCTACGGGCGAGTCGGTGCCGCGAAATACTAAAACTGGCGGTTTGTCTGGGGTGGTGGAAATTAAGCCGATCGCGTGAAATCCAGTCCCGGGATCGTCAAAGGTGCGATCGATTTGGTAGCCAGCAGCGCTCAAACCAGTTTGAACTAAGGTTTGAGACTGGGGGTTGTTATCTATGTAAACAAGTTGCTTGGCTATAGTTTCGTAAGCGGCGGGGGAGGAAGGCATATTTTTTTATTTCCTGTCGTTAGATTGGGAATTAGTGTTTAAGCTACTTAATTAAGTTTACTGTAAACTCCGCTTATTAACAAGATTAATTGGTCATATTGCGTTGCTTTGTAGGGACAGATTTAGCAGACATTTTTTCTGAAAAAAAACAATTTTGCTACAAAACCCGCCCCGCTTGCGTGGCACTCAAACTACAAACTTTTTTCACACTAAAGCTATTATACAAAATCTACCCGCGTAATATTGCTTGCCACTACGCCTCTGAGACTAGCAAGAATTTCCCCAGTAATCGGGATAGTAATTAAAGCTCCGTCAACATCTTGGGTTACTCTAATTTGAGGAAAAGTTAGACCGCGCGACAGTGTAATTAAATCTTCACTATCTTGAAAATCTACAATCACATCTGCTCCGCCGCCGGATTCCAATACAAAGCGATCGCGCCCCGCGCCGCCCATTAAAAAATCGTTGCCAAACTCCCCGGAAATCAAATCGTTTCCGTCGCCGCCCTCCAAATAATCGTTATCTCTGCCGCCGTACAAGAAGTCGTCGCCATCACCACCGGTGATGCTGTCATTACCTCGATTGCCTCTGAGAGTATCGTTACCGCGATTGCCGATAACTGTATCCTCTCCAGGGCCGCCGGTAGCAGTATTGTTGCGATCGTCCCCTAATAAATAATTCGGTTGCAAGGGAGCTAAACCGTATTGCATTTGTCTGATTAACTGCACAAAAGAAAATTCTGGTGCTGTTCTCAAACTCTCTGCACCCGCTCTGGTTCTGATGGCTACTGACACATTGGGCAGGGCAAAATTCATCGCACCGATAAACTCGTTAAAATCTGAGTCGTTGTTATAAGCAAACTCGGGACTGTTTAATTGTTCTACGGAAATTTGCCTCTGGAAAAAACCCGCTGGCGGAGTAGTCAACAAATTTTCACTTCGATGTTTTGCCAACACAGTTAAGGGATTAATACTCGGGTCTGTAAAACTTTGGATAAATACTTTCCCCGGGATAAATGCTTCGCCAAACAAGCTGACGAAATCTCCGCTGACAATGTAGTGAGTGACATTTTTGTTGCCTGCCCTGCTGAGATTTCTCCTAAAAGTGTTGAATGTATTCCTTGACACTCCCGGAGAGTTGAAAGTAAAGATATCGCCGGTAATAGATGTGTATTCGGTCGCTACAATTTGAGCGACAGCTCCGCCCCAACTGTGACCGACGACATCGGGCAATAGCTTGCTGGGGTTTTTACCAGTATCTTGACCTATTTCTGTTAGCCAGTTTCTGATATTATCTTTGTTGGTTTCAAATTCAGGTAAGCCTATATCCGGGGAGTCGGAAAATATAGCTTCGCCGTCGATGAAATCTGTACCTCGGAATACGAGGACAGGCGGTTGTTGGGCATCGTATGAACCGAAGCCGATCGCATAAAAGCCGCTTTCTGGGTCGTCGAATATGCGATCGATATAGTAGCGATTAGTATCTAGGAAACGCAAAACTTCATTTTGCGCGTTTGGCTTTTCATTCAAAAAAACAATTGACTTAGCCAGAGCTTCATAAACAGCAGGCGAGGCACTCATAATATTATATTTTGTGTTTGTTGGTATTTGCGATCGCTCAAGCTTGAGCTAAGTGTGCAATCAACCATTATAGCTGACAAGATTTGTATGGTACACTTGATAATATCAACTCAAGAATCAAGTTTTTGCGGTTATGGCTATCATTCGTCAATACATTGCTCCATTAATAGCGATATTAGTATTTTTTGCGGCTCTGGTAGCAGTCAGCGCTCGCATCTTTTTGCCGGCTGACATGGCTGCCCCGGCACCGATTGAGGAAGCGATCCCCCAAAAGCAAGCGGCAGTATTGAATCCAATTTTCTTGGGGCTAAATTATTCCGCTTTCCGTGTCCGCTGAGCTGATGTCTGCTCAACTGATACCGGGCTACTGGCTGCGATCGGGATCTGGACTCGATCGGGCAAAACTGGTAAAGTTTATGCACCGGACTTACCAAGAGCTTTACCCGGATGGGGAATTGGAACATTTGGCTCAAACTGTCGAGCAGTATTTTTCTAACCAGACGCCGGTTTGGTGGGTAGAGTGCCAGAAAAACAGCCAGGAAGAGGCAGAAATTTTGCCGGTGCTTCCCTCGCAGTATCTCAATCCCCAATCTCAAGCCCAAAATCTCAAATCGGTTGTCGGATGTTTGTGGTTGGGAAATGCGATCGACCAAACCACCGGAGAACGCTACGCTCACATTTTTTTGCTGTACGTAGCACCGGAACATCGCCGTCTAGGAGTCGGTGCAGCTTTAGTTATTCATGCTGAAAATTGGGCGCGGGAAAGAGGCAATCGGCAAATTGGTTTGCAAGTATTTCTGAGCAATCAGCCTGCTGTGAATCTCTATCAAAAATTAGGCTATCAAAGTCATTCCCTCTCGATGCTCAAGTCTCTTTGAAAAATAAAAGGTACTGTTTGTAGTAAGGACGAAGAGTCCTGATAGATAAAGAAGCTGAAAACTTCGTGACTTTATTGGCACTTAAGTCTTGACTACGAACTTTATGGAGGACTGAAGTCCTCACTATGAACCACATGAGGACTTCAGTCCTCCCTCGGAATACTTTTATTGGTATTATCCTAGTTGCTGTTGACCGTTGTCTGAGTTGCTGAGGAGCATCCTCAGTGCGGTAAAGTTTTTTTATGCACAATAACGACTACTCCAACGCCCTTGATACTGACACGGAACTGGAAAGCCCTTTGGATCAAATTTATGAATCCGAACCCCCGCTGCCAGATCCCGAGAAAATGCTGCCTTTGCTGGAATCTCCGGAACCTCAGCACCGGATGATGGCGGCGCGGGCTTTTTGCGAACTGCAGGACGATCGAGCAATTTCGCATTTAATTAATTTGTTGAGAGACGGTTGCCCCTTGGTGCGGGTGAGCGCAGCTTATGCGTTGGGGCGAAATCCGAGTCCCGATGCTGTGGAACCGCTGATTCTTCAGCTTAACAGCGACTGGAACGGTTACGTTCGCAAAGGGGTAGTTTGGGCCCTGGGAAATTGCAGCGACCACCGCACTTTGCCATCTTTAATTGATGCTCTGAAAACTGATATTTCGGCGGTGCGTTTGTGGGCGGCGAGTTCTCTGGGTCAAATGGCAAAAGTTGGTTACTCTGTGGTGATTGCTGCGATTCCGCCGTTGATTGAAGCGCTGCGGGGAGATCCTGTATCTGCTGTGCGGAGCAACTGCGCTTGGGCGATCGGGCAACTGGCCCGCGAATTGCCGAATAATATAGTGTACGCTGGGGCGATCGACGGTTTGATTGAAGCTTTAGAAGAAGATGAAGATATGGGCGTGCGGGAAGATGCTAAATCTTCGCTCTTGCGAGTCGGCGACCCGCGCGGATTGCAGATTATTGAAGATTTAGAAATGGAAGGACTTTTGTAATTTAAACGCCCCTATTACTGATTATGTCTTTCCTCAGTGCTCAAACAGAATTTGGATTCAAAAAAATCTTTGCTTCGCCCCAGAGCAAAGACATTTTGATTAGCTTCCTCAATGCTATGCTGTATGACGCACAGCCAACCATTGAAGACTTAGAAATTATTGACCCTTACGCCGCGCCGAGCGTTACTGGATTAAAAGACACTTACCTAGATGTTAAAGCCAAAATTACAGGCAACAAAACTGTGATTATCGAAATGCAGGTAATAAATGTAGAAGCTTTTACTAAACGGGTAGTGTACAATGCCGCCAAAACCTACGCAACTCAACTCAGACCCAGGGAAGGATACTCGAAATTAAATCCTCTCATTGCTTTAACAATTACTGATTTTATTTTATTTGAAAATACAGAAAAATTTTTCACCCATTTTGTCTTTAAAGAACTCCAAGAAAACTTCGAGTATTATAACAGAGAAATCGAATTAGTGTTTGTCGAACTGCCAAAGTTTAACAAAGAACTGGAACAAGTCGAAAACATAATTCAAAGCTGGATTTATTTTATAAAAAATGCTCCCCTCTTCGATGAAATTCCGGAAAAATTTGCATCAATTCCCGAAATTCAAACAGCTTTTTCCATCGCCAGCAGAACAAATTTAACCCTTAAGGAATTAGAGGAATTGGAAAAGCGGGAAATGTTTTTTGAAGACCAGCGCGGTGCTATTATTAAAGGGATGCAAGAAGGTCGCCAAGAAGGTCTAATTGAGGGGCAAACAGGATTAATCCTGCGTCTACTCCGGCGGCGCACTGGCGAAATCCCACCAGAAACTAAAACTCGCATTCGGCAGTTATCTCTCGAACAATTAGAGGATTTAGGAGAAGTCTTGTTAGATTTTACCAGTCAAGAGGATTTGATAGCTTGGTTGGAATCAACTTCAGCATGAATTTATAATAACTTTTGCACTCCTGATACTAAATCCGGCTTTCATACCCCCTTTATTCTTTAGTCGCTGCCTGCGGGCTGTGTTTGTGTAGTAGCGGTTTCCACCGCCGAATTTCTAATCTAATAAGTCGGGTTCCCGACGCACTATCATGTCATAAAGCGGTTGAAAGCTAAACCATCCCATGCGGTGAGACCCTACTTGCTGCTGTGTAAAACGCGCACATTCTGGCTTGATGAGAATTGGTTTTCCCGCTGCTTCGGCCATTAACTGCGCTTGACAAGAACGTTCCATTGAAATAAACCACCAAGCTGCTTCATCTACTGTTTGACCTACTGTTAACAGTCCGTGATTTTGTAAGATAACGGCTTTTTTGTTACCTAAAGTTTTGGCGATGCGTTTAGCTTCTTCGATTTCCAAAACAACTCCGGTGTAATCGTCAAATAAAGCTTGGTCTTCATAAAAAGAACAAGCATCTTGCGTCAGCGGGTCAAGCAGGCGGCCCAAACTCGACCAACTTTTGCCGTAGGGAGAATGAGCGTGGGCTGCTGCGATTACGTCGGGGCGGGCGCTGTGCACTTGGGAATGAATGGCAAATGCTGCTTCGTTTACGGGTTTATTTCCTTCAACAACTTCGCCTTTGTGGTTGACTAAAATTAGGTCGCTGACTCGAATTAAACTAAAGTGCATTCCAAAAGAATTGACCCAGAAATGGTCGAGGTGTTCGGGGTCGCGGACGGTGATATGTCCGGCCACTCCTTCGCTGAATCCGAAGCGGGCAAATAATCGGAATGCGGCGGCTAAACGCTGTTTGCGGTGGCGGCGTTCTTCTTCAAGTGAGTTGAATGTTGGGGGTTGAAAAGTGACTTTGGGAATTTTTAATGCAATCATAGTTGTTGGGTAATTGGTAAGTGTAATTGGTAATTGGTGATTGGGAGTGACAAGTTAAATTTTAGAAGTTTTTTCCTTCTTCATTCTTCCTTCACTGAGGCGCAAACCTGCAATGTTTTTGCAGTCGAAAGTAGCGTTGTTCCCGGGGTGGCGCTCGATTAATTCGATGATTTGTCCGGCGGGGTTTTGCACAAACCACTGGGTTAATGAGCCGTAGTTTAGAGGACGCTCTGATAGCGGTTTAAAGTTTTTATCTTGCCAGATTTTACCAGCATTCTGCACGTTTTCTACTCGAAGCGCGACGTGGTGAACTGCTGTTAATCCTCTTTCTTGCTGGAAGCGGTTTTTTTGGTCGCCGACTGCGTGGGGCGCATCTAATACTACTAAGCCTCCGGCTGGCATTAATAAGGTCATTAAATGCAGCCACAAGTCGGAGGGAACGTTAATGTTTGCCGCACAAAAGTTAATCGGGAATAAGTCGGGGCCTTCGACAATTTTGGCACCGAAGGGGCGGAAAGATGCGGCGTAGTTTTCGAGTTCGCTTCGGCTGGGAAAGGTGATGACAAAGTGGTCGATCGCAACTTGTTCGCCGTACAGGTGGGTTTCAAACGTCCAGGTTGTTAAAAATTCGGGAGTGATAAAGTTGGGGTTGAATTCCAGCAAGCCATTTTTTTCGATGAAAAATGAGTCAAGATGGCTGTCAAGGTGGCGATCGAACTTTAGGGTTTTTAGATTCAAGTCTTTCATGTATCTCACCCGATGTTAACTCCGCAAAACTGCGAATTGTGTCTACAAGCTAAAGTTGACACACATTTGGTGCGCCTTCCGTCAAAAATAACACAAAATTTAATACAGGCAAGCAGAACGCGCGATCGCAACTCCCAAACCTTTATATAGCGAGTATTCCCCAATCTAAAATCTAAAATCTAAAATCTAAAATCTAAAATCGGATGGTTTGCCGATCGCGTTTCCGGCCAACCACGCTGTAGTCCAGGCACTTTGGAAGTTGAAACCGCCCGTCACGCCGTCGATATCCAAGATTTCGCCCGCAAAGAAAAGTCCGGGACAGCGGCGGCTTTCCATTGTCTTAAAATCGACTTCTTTGAGGTTGACACCGCCGCAGGTGACGAACTCTTCTTTAAATGCGCCTTTTCCTGCAATCTGATATTCGCCTTGAACGAGTTCTTGCAGGAGGCGATCGAGGGTTTTGTTAGATAAGTCGGCCCAGCGTTTTTGCTCATCAATGCCGATCGAACTTGTCAAGCGTTCCCAGAGGCGGCGCGGCACCGGAAACGGACAGCTAGAGACAATCAATCGGTGCGACAACTGCGACTTAACCGCTAGCAGTTGCTGCCGCAAAACTTCCGCATTGTACTGGGGAAGCCAATTAATCAGCACAGATGTTTTATAATGGCGATCGTGCAAAAATCTCGCACCCCAAGCCGAAAGTTTCAGTACAGCAGGCCCGCTTAAACCCCAGTGAGTAATTAGCAAAGGCCCGCTTTGTTCTAATTTAGCTCCCGGCAATTTCACCTTAGCATTAGGAACAGAAATTCCGGCTAATTCTTTGATTCTGCTGTCGGAAATATTAAAAGTAAATAGAGAAGGAACGGGCTGTTCTACAGTATTACCTAAATCTTTTGCCCACTTATAACCCGACGGATTGCTGCCTGTAGCGAGAAGAATGCGATCGCACTTAAATCTCTCCCCCGACTTCAACTCAATTTCAAACCTAGGGGCGGTGTCGCCGTCTTCGCCCTCTGCGCTGTTGTTTGTTAACTTCTTTACTGAAACTACTGCATCGCCGGTGCGAATTTTTACGCCTGCATCCTCAGCAGCCCGGATCAAACAGTTAACTATTGTCGCCGAATCGTCTGTGATCGGAAACATTCGCCCGTCTTCTTCTGTTTTCAACTTCACACCGTGACCGGCAAACCATTCTACAGTATCGCGGGGTTGAAAGCGAGTAAAAGCACCGCGCAGAGCTTTCCCTCCTCTGGGGTAATTCTGCACTAAAACACCGGGGTCAAAACAAGCGTGAGTCACATTGCAGCGCCCGCCGCCCGAGATGCGAACTTTTGCCAGGAGTTGCCGGCCAGCTTCTAGTAAAGTGACGCGGGCCTGCGGGTAGCTTTTGGCACAGGTAATTGCACTAAAAAAACCAGCAGCACCGCCGCCGATAACTGTAATTTTGAGCATTCGATCGGACAAATTTTTTCTCGCTTATTCTGGTTCAAAATCGGATTTGGCCGCCCCGCAAGTGGGACAAACCCAATCGTCGGGGATCTCTTCAAAGGGAGTACCGGGCTCTATGCCTCCGTCGGGGTCGCCTACTTCTGGATCGTAGACGTAATTGCAAACTGTACAAACGTATTTTTGCATTTGCTTAACTCAACTTTATATTGTAAGCTTATAGATTGTACTGGACAACGCAACCTAGTGCAATATAGCAATCCTCAATGAGTCGTAAATTTTTTACCCCACCCCAACCCTCCCCTTGGTAAGGGGAGGGAGTAAGAAATTCACAAATAATTTAGGATTGCTATATCACTTTCAAAAAGTAATGAGACTTTCGGTAATTTCCAAGTCTTTACGAATTAAGTTTTGCGCCATTTTAAAATCTAAAATCTAAAATCTAAAATCGTAAAAGCCTCCAGAACCGCAGTTCTAGAGGCTTGATTGTATTTTTTATTAGTTTACTGCGATTGGAAGACTAGACTTTCGCTAAAGGCTTAGTCCAAACGCCGCTTTCATCTTCTTCGTATTGCTGGTGAATGGCGTCCCAAGCAGTGTGTTCAGCTTGTATCGAGTCGTTGGTTTCGTCAAATGCGGCGTTGTAGGATTCGATAAAGGTTTTTTGAGCTTCTGCCGACAGGTGCGATCGCACTTCTGGAGACAAGTCTGCCGGACTATTGCAGCGACCTTTGACGGCGCGCGGCAGCGTCATTTCGCTAATAGCTATCTCTTCGCCACCTGCACTTTCTAGCAAGAGTTGAAATTCGCCCGATTTATCTGCGGGAACTTCTGCCATTACGAGAAATTCGCCTGCTTCAACGCGGGTTTGATAGATAGTTGCTTTCTCTTCCGGCATTCCCAAAGCGACTAAAGCCGAAACTAGACCCGCACCGGCCGAACCTGCGATCGCCCCGCTAGCTGCACCCAACAGTACAGCACCCAGCGGGCCCGCCGAGACTACTGCACCGACAAAGGGAATAAACAGCACGCCGACGCCAGTTAGCAAACCCAAAAAAGAACCGAATAAGGAACCAAAAATTGCCCCGCTTCGCAGACCGCCTAAAATTACATCTTTTTTAGTAATAAAGCCGGCAATTTTAGTTTTAGACTGAAAGTTTTTTCCCATTACTGAGATGTGGTCGCGGGAAACTCCGCGATCGAGCAAGCGCCGAATTACGCCGTCTAATTGTTCTTCTTCCTTAAATACGGCTGAAACTGTGCGTTCGGCTAAATATTCCTCGGTCATTTTACCTCCTTGATGGTTGGTCGATTAGTTGTGCTTTTTTTAAGTATAGGAAGACACGGTAGGGCGAGCGCATCGACCTTGAGATAGAGGTCAATTATCGGATATAGTTTGAGGCTCTATCAAAAGAGTTAATGATTTTTTTTAGTGGCGATAGCTCATCTTTTACTAACAGTTATTTAGCTCTACTATAAGCTCCAAACTATTCCTATCATATTCTATTATAACGGCTTAACTTTGGTCGTATATGCAGATTCCAAGCCCTCCCACTCAGTGTTTTCTGCGGCTATATCCGCGTCAATTTTGTCTTGGTTCGCATAATAGTAGGCTAGTGCACCATAAATCGGTGCTAAAGTCAAGTGCGGTTTTTCATCAATGATTTGTTCTTGAGTCAGCCCAGCATTAAAATCAGTAGCAATATTTTCTAGGGTAATTCGGGTTCAGGCGATGCGGGGGCGGCCGCCGCAAGTTCCCAGCGTGGTGACAATTAGCGTTCCAATCTCAACGGTAGTTGTCATATTTACCTAGATTGAGTTAACTTTACTCTATTGTAACGCAGCTTAATTTCTACCCGATCGCATTTATCAAGGTTAATCAATGCCACTATCACCCCTGTTTCCTGTCGTTCATCCCATTCTCAAATCTGCTTTTCCCAGATGTCTGTGGACGGGAGATATCAACAGCCGAGAAATTGCCTTAACATTTGACGACGGGCCTCACCGGCAACACACACCTCAACTGTTAAAAATTTTAGATAAATATGACATAAAAGCTAGTTTTTTCTGGCTGGGATTTTGCGTTGACAGGCATCCAGAAACGGCTAAAGAAGTGTGCGATCGCGGACACTGGATCGGCCTCCACGGCTACCAGCATATATCGTTCCCAAAACTCAAAACCCACGAACTCAAACAAAGTTTAGAAGACACGCAAAAAGCAATTGCCAAAGCTTGCGATTTAGATCCAAAATTAATCCTGGACGTGCGGCCGCCCAACGGCATTTTTACGCCCCGAACATTAGAGTTATTGCAACAGTGGGAATATCGCCCTGTAATGTGGAGTGTCGTCCCGGAAGATTGGGTGCGACCGGGGGTTAGGAAAGTTATTAGTCGCGTCGTGCAGCAAACTGAAAACGGATCAATTATTGTACTGCACGATGGCTATTGCGGTGGCGAAGATGTTGCTGCTTCTGCTGAGAAAATAATTCCATTGCTTTTGTATAAAGGTTACAAATTTGTGACAGTCGATCGACTGTGGCAACAAGCAAACATTCAAGTAAAAGCCAATTAAGTCCATGAACAAAAAAAGACTGTTTCTAGCATCTCTTTGTTTGGCGACTGCGGGATGGGCGATCGAGCTTTCTCCTGCTTCCATCAGTGCTGAAACTCCACTTGTAGTGCAGCAGCCAGACCGTGGCGTATCCGCGCCTGCAGCCAACTCGAAAACCCCTCAAGTCGAACTGCTAAATCCGGGAGTGGAACCCCGACAGCAACTGCGTTTAAAACCAGCTATCGATGTCAAAGAAACGACTGTTATGACCGTAAAAATGGATGTGGAAATATCCGCATCTGGTCGGTCTTCGCCTGCGGCTAAAATTCCTGTATCGGTGATGACTTTCGAGACAAAAGTCACTAAAATTGATCCCAACGGGGATATTCACTACGAGTTTGCTTATACTAACTCAGATATCGCCGGCGATACTGGAAATATGCCGCCAGCCGTCCAAGATGCCATGCGTTCCGCACTCAAAAGCATGGTGGGAGTGAAAGGCTCTTTCATCATAGACAATCGGGGTTTTCATAAAGGAGGTAGCTTTATTTTGCCCCAAGGAGCTGACAACAACCTCAAACAAATGGTTGGACAAATGTCTAAATCTATAGAGCAACTTACCTCGCCACTACCCGCAGAAGCAGTCGGAAAAGGAGCCAAATGGCGCGTTTCTTCTTCCTCTGATTTCAGGGGCATGAATGTGAATGACATTTCTACCTATGAATTGGCTAGCTGGCAAGATGGAGTTGCCTCTCTGAATGTAAGTATAGAGCAGCAAGCAAACCCTCAAAATATTACCTCTCCCCAACTGCCTCCGGGAACTACCTTAACCCTAAAATCTTTTGCTTCTCAGGGTCGGGGAGCAACCACAATGCGATTGGATAGATTAATGCCTTTTCGGTCTACTGGGTCTGTTAGTTCCAATAGCGAAATGAGTGCTAAAAATGCTGGCAGTTCTCAAGAATTAACAATCACAACAAAAACGGTGATGGAGATGACTTTTGAGTCGAAGTAAGCTTTATTATACCAACTGGAAAAAGTAGGGACACGGCAATGCCGTGTCCCCGATCGCAGCTAAATTTTTAATAAATGGTATTAAATCCGGCTAATATACTTGATATTATGTAAATTTTCCGAAACTTTCGATCGCCAATTTGCAAGTAGAGGAGTCTGTTCTATGATTCGATCGCACAAAAGTCAAGCTGTAATTGCTTTCGTCGTAGCCTTGGGGATAATAATCGGCAATTTAGTATTTCCGGGCCTGAATGTAGCGCCGGCATTTGCTGAAGCCAAATTTAAGGATGTTAACGACCATTGGGCGCAAGCTTGCATTGAGGAGTTAGCAGAGAAAAAAATTATCAGCGGCTACTACGAAGACGGCACTTTTCGCCCGAATCGCCCAGTCAGCCGCGCTGAGTTTGCGGCAATGGTTCGCATGGCTTTTCCCGATGCCAAAACCGTCCGCGCTCCGATCGACTTTGCAGATATTCCTACAAATTACTGGGGTTTTAAAGCAATTCGAGAAGCTTATCAGACGGGTTTTATGTCCGGTTACAGCGGCAGTATTTTTAACCCGACTTTGAATGTTACCCGCTGGCAGGTTTTGGTAGCTCTAACCAGCGGCTTGAAATATACACCTGCGGGGTCGGCGGCTGAGATTTTGGATGCGACTTTTGAAGATGCGCGGGAAATTCCCGAACTGGCAAGAAATGCGATCGCCGCCGCCACAGAAAAACAACTTGTGGTCAATTATCCGGCTGTTAAACAGCTAGAACCTACTCGGAATGCTACTCGCGCCGAAGTAGCAACGTTTTTCTGTCAAGCGCTCGCCAAACCCGGCCAAGCTGCCTTAGTTCCTTCGGAATATATCGCCCAAGTTCCGCTGGATATCGGCCCGCCGAGAACAACAGAAATGTCGGAATCTGGGAAAGTTCGGGCAGAAGTTTCTTTCGTAAAAGAAGCAGAAAATGCTAAAAACCTCCGCATCAAAATTATCCGTGACGGTCAAACTTTATTAGAAGAACCAGTGCAGATCCCGACTCGTTCTCTAGTAGATAATCCTGACAAAAAAGCCAGCGAAGAAGTATCAGAAGGACGTTTGTTATCGCTGCGAACTCGCGATTTGGACGGGGACAAGGAACCGGAAGTGCTAGCAGATTTAGTGTCAATCAAAAGCGGCGCCCGCTGCTGCAATTATTCGTTTATTTACCGCTACGACTCGGCGGCTAAAAAATACACTCATATCAAGCATTTCTGGGGCAATGTAACTTACGAGATGGTCGATCTTGGCAAAAATGATCTCCCAGAGTTCAAGAGCCAGGACGGGCGATTTTCCGAGGCTTTTACAAATTATGCTGATTCTCGCTTCCCGCTACAAGTTTGGGAGTACCGCGCCGGAAAAATGCAAGATGTTACCAAGCAGTATCCGGTGGAAGTATACACGAATTCTGCTGAGCTTTGGCTGGAATCTAACAAGCGTGTTAGTGAAGATGGAGAGGTGAAAGGGGTGTTGGCGGCTTTCATGGCGAACAAGTATGTCATGGGCCAGGATGCGGAAGGTTGGCAGTTGTTGGAGAGGGTTTATCAAGGACGCGATCGCACTCAATTCTTTGGGAAGTTGCGCGAGTTTTTGGTAAGTACGGGTTATGCGAGTAAGTAGATTTGGAGGTTTTTAACCGCTGATTTAAGCGGATTAACGCGGATAGTGTCTGTAGGGGCGGGTTTTACGAATAATATCTAATTCCCACTAACAATCTGAATAAACCCGCCCCCACACAACTAATCCCAAAAATGTACATGATGATTTACCGCTTTGTGGGGCGGATTGATTTAAATCTTTAGTTACAGCCACGTATTTTTGATGAAACCCGCTCTTACAGATACCTGGAAAGTTGACATTGCGATTTCCCTCGCCCAGTTATCTAAAATAATTAGCCAGCCAATTTTAGTATTATATGTTCAGTTCGTCCCGTAAAATCTATACTTTTTACCACCTAAATTCCCTCTTCAGGTATTTATCTAATTTTTGCCCCGGTATTTTGTTTACCACCAAGTAAATTTACTAACAATGTGTGAAGAAATACCAAAACCTGTTGCTGTTTTAGAGCCTGAGCTAAAATAAATATAAAATATCACACATTCAATCACTTAAAATGGTATACCCATCTGCACCTTGGAATCTGCAAGGTTATGCTGTTCAGACTTTACAATTGGTAGATGTAGCACGAGTGCGCCCCTTGGTTCCCTCTGAGTTAGAAATTGTTTCTTTATTGCCGGGGAAAACGCTAGGTGGCATTTATCTATCCTCCTACGGGTTGGGTTCGGTGATGGAGTACAATGAGTTAATTGTAGTTAGCGCGATCGCCAATTATGCTGGAAAATGGGGCGCTTGGATTTCCCACATCTACGTAGACAATCCTAACTCGGTAGCCGGCGGGCGCGAAATTTGGGGACTTCCTAAAGAATTAGCTCAATTTAGTTGGGAAGGTAGCCATTCGGTAAAGGCAGCACCGCTAGGTTACCGCGTCACGGTTCGCCAAGAAAACCGTCAACTGTGCAGCCTCAATTACAGCCAGCAAAGTTTAGCCTTACCCATGCCTTTTAGCGGAAATGTTTTCAGCGCTGACCGCAGCAATTTGCTGTTGTTTAAAGGAGGATTAGAGTCTCGCATCGGTTTGATTAAAGGCGAATTAGAAGTGGCAGAAGAAAGTCCTTTTGCCACTTTAAACTTAGGTCAGCCCTTGCTAACAGTTGCCTGCGAAGATATGCGTTTAACAGTCGCTGCGCCGGAAGTTGTGGGAAACAGAGCCGTTGAATTCAGTTATTAGGTGTCAAGTGCGGATATTCTCCGTAAACCTAAAAGAACAGAACAGCCAGAAACCCGGTTTCTTGAAGAAGCCGGGTTTCTGGCGCGGCGTATTAGTTTGAGCTACTTACTAATCTTTTTGAGGACTTACGCATCGAACGGCTAAAAACCGGGTTTCTTCCTAAATGCGTCGTTGCCGCACCCAATATTCTCCGAGAAACCGGGTTTTTTTTCCTAAGTCCTATTTTTAAATGCCAGCCCCCGGAGCGGCTTCAGCACCCATTACTAAAACTGTACCGCGAAGGAAATCAATTTGCTGCTGAAAGTCCATCGCCTGAACCTTTCCTAATAAAGCTTTTCCTGCTTCTGGAAGTTCATAGTCGGGAGGCATGGGTATAATAGTTCCTTCGTCCATTCCTAGTGATAGAAAATACCAAAAAGCCAGCTTGGTTTCAGGACTCATCGAGCCGTACATCCGGCTGATTTCAGTATTGGCTTTTGAGGCAATGTCGCGCATTACTTGTAGTTGTTCTTCGTGGGGCAGCGGTTTGACTTGATCGAACAAACCCTGAGCGATTTCGGAACCGGAAGCACCGGGAGCCGCTGGCGTTATTGACTTGCCCATTTCGGTGTAAACAAACCACAGCAAACCTAATTGGTCGTCTACACTCAAGCTCTGAATATCTGCTTTTCCTTGGTCGTAAGCACCGGAAGTAGTAAATGTCATTCAAGCCTCCAAAATAATATGTATTGCTCAGCTTTCTTATTTAGAAAACTTTTTTTTGCTACATAGTTAAAGTACCTAATAAATAGTGATGCGAGAATCTTGCTTAAGGCAGATATGATCCCGGACATAAGTTCGTCGAGTAAACTCACCAAAATTTGAGAAATTTGCAACCAAAGGATGAGGCTAATTTGACAAGATTGTTGTGAGCGGTGCTCCAGATTAGCATTGTTTAGCCGATCGACGATCGCCTATAATCGCAACAGACCTGTATTTAGGTGGCTGTTATGTCGATCGCAACTGCTAAACGCTTCACCATAGCGGAATATCACCGCCTGACAGAACTGGGGTTCTTTGGTGAGGACGATCGAGTTGAGTTAATCAAGGGAGAACTTGTAAACATGGCTGTTAAAGGTACGGCTCATTCTGTTTGCGAGACACGCTTGGAACGGGAGTTATTTAAGCTGCTGGGAGAAAGGGCGACACTGCGGGGACAACAACCGATTCTTCTGCCTGATGACAGCGAACCAGAACCCGATCGCGCGATCGTGCAAAATCGCCCTGATGACTATTTATCCTGTCACCCCACAGCAGCGGATATATTGTTACTAATTGAGGTTGCTGATTCTTCTTTGAATTACGACAAACAAGTCAAGCTGCCCCTTTATGCTGAAGCGGGTATCTCTGACTATTGGATATTTAACTTATTAGAAATTTGTTTGGAATGTTACAGCGAACATTATCAGAATTCGCAAGGCAAATTTGGTTATCGCGTCAAGAGAATTTTTCTGCCTAACGAGACAGTTGGCATCCCTAATTTTAGGGATTTGTCCCTAGATTTATCTAAAGTATTTCCTCCGAATTTTATCGGGGAATAGAATTCGCTACATCAACAAAATCCGCCGCAGTTGACGTGGCAGGACGTAGGGTCGGGCAGACTCAAAAAACGGCGTTGCACAATTTGAGGATGATACTTGTGGGGTGTCCCGCCTGCAACAATACACCGGACGGGCGGGACGCCCATCCCACAAAACAATCAAAATCATCCTGCAATTATGCAACACCAAACAAATGGGGTGTCAGTCCAAGAAAATAGGCTGGCAAACAGCCAGCCTAGTATCAGGAGAACTTTAATGGAAACTTGTTTAAGCTCTAGCTAAACAAACCAGAAATACCGTTGACTGCTATTGCTCCAGCCAAAGCCGAAACAACCACAGAAGTCAGAGCCGTACCGAACAGCCACCAAGCAGCAGTTGCTGCCGCTTCGCGCGCATCTTCTGCTTGCTGCTTGGTCTTCTTTTTGAGCTGTTTAATGCGTTTTTTGGCTTCTGTTTGCAGGCGTTCGGCCCGCAATAAAACGCTGTCCCGAGCTCCTTCAATTTGGTCAACAATTCGGTGAGCGTCAGTCTCGGAAATATCGGAACGAGAACTGAGCAGGGCAACTAAAGTACCGCGATCGAACTCACCTAAACGCTCTTTAATCGCGTCAAATCCGGCCTGCGGGTCGTCAAACACTTTGCGGAAGTCCCGCTTGATGCCTTCGTAGTTGAGCTCTGGTCGATCGAGCGAATTGAGGTAATCCCGAATTTTTCCGAAAATACCATCGATTGCTGACTGCAACTTGTCCTGAACCATTTGAACTTGTTCGACAATTTGGTTGCGGACAGATTCAATTTGGTCGGCAATTCTGTTAGCTTCCTCTTCCGAGATGTCTTCCCGCTGCGACAGCAGCGCTACCAGGGTATCCCGGTCGAAGTGCTTCACGCGATCGCCCAAACTTTGCATCCCCATTCCCGGCTCGCTAAACAGCAACTGCAAATCGCGTTTGATGCCTTCAGGATTGAGTGCTTCCTTGTCGGTATTGCGCAAGTAATTTTCCAAACTTCCTTGGAAATCCCGGACTGTTTTTTGAGCGCGAGAAGCCAAGCGGCGGGGCGATTTCACGATGCTGCGAATCGAATCTTGCACGCGATCGATCGTCCGCTCGATCTGTTCTTCGCTCAAATCTTCCCGCTGCGAAAGCAGCTTGACTAAAGTTTCGCGATCGACCTGAGAAAGTCTGTCCCGAAGTGCCAAAGCACCCTCTTTCGGATTTTCAAACAATTTAGTCAAATCCCGATTGATGCCTTCTGGATCGAGCTCTTCCAGGTTTGTATTCCGCAGGTACTCGCCAATTTTTGCAGTAACTTCCTCGTACTGCTCCTTAGCTTTATCTGCAACTATTTGCGGCGCGTGGATAATGTTGTCGCGCACAGATTCGATCCGGTCGATCGCCTGAGTTATCTGTTCTTCGCTGAGGTCTTGGCGCTGTGACAGCAACTGCACCAGCGTATCCCGGTCGAATTGAGACAAGCGTTCTCTCAGCGCTTTAAATCCGGCTTCCGGGTCGTTTAACAGCGTTTGAAACTCGCGCTCTATCGCTTCGGGATTGAGTTCTTCCTTATTAGTATTGCGGAGATAGTCTTCTACCTTTTGCCGCAATTCTTGCGCTTTCGATTTCGCTTGCTCTTGCAATTCTTGAGCTCTAGAAATCACGCTATCGCGCGAACTTTCGAGCCGTCCGATTAACTGATCGGCTTCCTCTGGACTGAAATCTTCCCGCTGACCCAGCAACTGCACCAAAGTATCGCGGTTAAACTGCGAAAGGCGATCGCGCAAAGCGTCAAAACCAGCGTCCCGATCTTCCAAAAGCGCTTGGAAATCGCGCTCGATACCTTCAGGATTCAATTCTTCCTTGCCGGTCGATCGCAAATAATTCTCAATCCGGCTGCGCAAATCTTGAGACTGTTCTTCACCAGCAGCAGCTTGCACAATTTCCAACACTTCTTGGCGGACAGCTTCAAGCTGTTCGGCAATTTCCGCCGCCTGTTCCGGAGTAAACCCCTCGCGGCGGCTGAGAATCCCTACAAAATAATCGGGATTAAACAGCTCTAACTGGCGTAAAACTGCCCCGGGAGAAGCTTCCGGGTCGTAAATCACATCCCTAAATTCTTGCTTGATTGTCTCCCGGTTGAGATGCCAAGGTTGGGCATTCATCAAGTAGTTTTCCACATCAGCCTTAGCTGTATTGAAAGGCAGCGCAGGCACTTTGTCGCCCACCTTAGAAGCCAAAGATTTAGCTTGTTCCGTCCCTTTGGCTGTCAGTTGCTGCAACTGACCAGTGATTTTTTCAACATCCAAATCCGACAAATCCGTCCGCGACAAAACAGTGTTCACAAGAGATCCCACACCCAACTGCATCGCTCGCTTCATGGGGCTGCCGGATTCCGATTTGTTTTCCCTACTTTCCAGAATTTGAGACAGCTTGGCGTTGAGTTCGTCCGACTTCAGCAAATCGGGAGCCGCAAACTTGAGAAAATCAACCAACTCTACATTCGGGTCTTTCTGCTCTTGCTGCTGGCCGAATGTTTGCTTCCAAACGCCTTCGAGTTGGTCGGCAACTTGATTTATTTCCTCTTGAGAAAAGTCTGTGCGACTCTTAATCAAATCCACAAAAGTCTGGCGGTTAACATTCTTCAGAACATCGCTTCCCGCAAGAGGTTTGATATCGACATCGCCCAGCAATTTTTCAAATTGACCGCGAATTTCCTTGACATCTAACTTGGGCAACTGCAAAGAACCCACATAATCTTGCAGTGTTTCGCGAATGCTCTCCGGGTCTACAGCCGAACTCAATTCGCGGCGGACAGCGGCAACAGATGCCTCTACAGTATTGACCATTTGGTCGTTAGCCATCTTGCCGCCGATCGCTGCACCGGCAGTACCCATGACGCCTTGAACGCCAGAAAAAGCGGTTTTTATCAAGGAACCGATCATAGAACCGACGGCGCTAGAACCGAGCCACACCAGCGTTAAAAAGTACGCTGCCCAGATAACCACACCAATAATTGCGGCTCCGTCTACGCTGGCAATTGAAGTTAGTTTGACTGCCAGAAAACAAGCCAAAAATAAAGCCAGGTTAACTGTGACTAAAATCCAACCCCCGACTAAACCTTCGATTTTCCGAACTTTACTGCCTAAAGTTTCGGACTCATCATCATCGTCATCGTCGGGTAAAGCCTCGTCCCAATTTGAGATTTTGGCGGCGATCGAGAAATTTGTTAACAGGAATTGGAAGCCGAAAGCCATAATGACTCCGGCGATTAATGCTACGAAAAACTGAGGGCTTAAAAACATCAGCCCTCCGATATCGGGGTGGTCAAATGGCACATCTATTTCTACTGGCATTTGGGAAATACTGAGTTTGGGACTGTACAGCGACATTAATAACTCGCTTTCAAACATAAATTACCTCCTACTCTTTTATGCCGAGTTAGGCATAGCGAAACTTAACCCCAAGTTTATTTATAGGGGATTTTGTAATCTTTAGATGATGGTTTGTTTTGGTCAGGCTTAATCTTACGGAAGCCCTTATTAGTGAAATTGGGATGAGCCGTAAATCACTTCTCTAGTGATCTCATCCTTACTGCTTATTATGCCTGCGGAAGGGAAAAAATAAATCCGTCTAAAGTCAGAAATTAGTTTTTATGCGACGGTTAGCAGCAGAGTTCGCATAAAAGTGGCAAGTTTGAGGCGGGGGGCGATCGCTACCTATTATCAATAGTAGTAAAGTGTTCTTCGGCGCACCCTAGATATCGTATAGTGCGTTACCGAGTGAGGATTCAGTTTGATTTTTAGGCTCAAAACGAGCTAATAATTCCGAGCGAGCGAGCTGGATAATCAGCCGCGTGCGATCGAGGATTCCTAAATCTAATTGGAGGCAATTCAACAAACATGATCTCGGGTGCGCCGCAGCCTAGGCTACGAATTTTTGCCACAGCATTTACCCTCACAGTTGCGAAGGCTGCGAATACAGCCGTACTCCTCGAAACGTTGACTGTGTTTGCGAACAGTAGGATAGGCCAGTAAATATAAGGGAATTCCGATTAGTTTGTAAAGCAATCGACCAGTAGCATGAACAATATCCCAAATTTCGCTTGCATTAGGTTCTCGAACAAATTCTCCTATTTCATCTTTTAAGGCAAGCCACTGAGATTGCACAGTAGGAGAGTGACAATTATCAAATACTGCCATACCTTTTTCGTAGTTTTGCCAAATTTTATTCATATATTTAATCAAATCCGCCTCACCTCTGATAATATCAGAAGTTAATCTGAGATTACAATCATCCGGTATTTTAAGGAAATCAGCTATGCGACTGTCTCAAATGCTTTTTGTCACCCTGCGCGAAGACCCTGCAGAAGCAGAAATCCCCAGCCACAAACTATTACTCCGTGCGGGATACATCCGGCGCATCGGCAGCGGAATTTATGCTTATCTCCCTTTGATGTGGCGAGTTCTCAAAAAAGTATCTCAAATTGTGCGCGAAGAAATGGACGCTACCGGCGCTCAAGAATGCCTCCTCCCGCAATTGCAACCGGCCGATTTGTGGCGGGAATCCGGCCGCTGGGACACCTACACTCAAGCTGAAGGTATTATGTTTGCCATGACAGACAGGCAGCAGCGAGAACTGGGACTGGGCCCAACTCACGAAGAAGTAATTACTACAATTGCTAAAGATATGATTCGTTCCTATCGGCAATTGCCTTTACATCTTTATCAAATCCAAACTAAGTTTCGCGATGAAATTCGCCCGCGTTTTGGGTTGATGCGCGGTCGCGAATTCATTATGAAAGATGGCTATTCTTTCCATACAAACGAAGAAAGTCTGAAAAAAACTTATCAGGATATGGCTCAAGCTTACAGCAATATGCTGCGCCGATCGGGCTTGCAATTCCGAGCAGTAGATGCAGATTCGGGAGCAATTGGCGGTTCTGGTTCTCAAGAGTTTATGGTGCTGGCTGAAGCGGGAGAAGATGAAGTTCTTTATACTGAAGATGGTCAGTATGCAGCTAATGTGGAAAAGGCTGTATCGATGCCTGCTGATGTGGAACCGTCGCCCTTTGCAACTTTTGAAAAGCGGGAAACGCCGGGAACTGAAACAATTGATAAACTTTGCAAATTTTTGAAATGTTCTCCGACGCACGTTGTCAAAAATGTGCTTTACCAAGCTGTTTACGACAATGGCATCACAGTCTTGGTATTGGTAAGCATTCGCGGCGACCAAGATGTGAATCAGGTAAAATTGCTGAATGAGTTGACGAAGTTAGCAGGCAATTATCAAGCTAAAACTGTTTTATTTTTGACTGTTCCCGATGCGGAAGCTCAGCGGAAATGGGCTGCTAAATCTTTACCTCTCGGTTATATGGCTCCCGATATTGC
The DNA here is from genome assembly GCA_014695295.1 of Microcoleus sp. FACHB-61. Classification (GTDB taxonomy): domain Bacteria; phylum Cyanobacteriota; class Cyanobacteriia; order Cyanobacteriales; family Microcoleaceae; genus Microcoleus. The sequence goes on from JACJNY010000063.1 coordinate 184,983, forward strand.
TGATGATTATATTGCTGGGAGCAAGGAGGTAAACTCTAAGTTTTTGCGTTTAGTCGATCGCACCGCAGTTGACCTGACAAACTTTGTCACTGGTTCAAACGAATCAGGATACCACGTCGTCGGGGCTAATTGGGATAAAGAATTTCCGCTACCAGCAACGGTTGTAGGTGTCAGAACAGCCAAAAAGGGCGATCGGGCAGTGCACAACCCCGAACAAACCTTGCAAAGCGCTAGAGGCATCGAAGTCGGCCACATCTTCCAATTAGGAACCAAATACTCCCAAGCAATGGGGGCCACTTACACCAGCGAACAAGGGGAAGAAATGCCCTTTGTTATGGGCTGCTACGGCGTCGGCGTGTCGCGGCTAGCTCAATCGGCCGTAGAACAATCTTACGACAAAGACGGGATAATTTGGCCAGTGGCGATCGCCCCGTATCACGCCATCATTAGCATCCCCAATATTTCCGACGCCCAACAAGTAGAAGTCGCCGAAAAACTCTACGCAGAACTCAACCAATCTGGCATTGAAACCTTGCTAGATGACCGCGACGAACGAGCCGGAGTTAAATTCAAAGATGCTGATTTAATCGGCATTCCCTATCGCATTGTTCCGGGTCGTTCGCTGAAATCCGGCAAGGTTGAAGTTGTGGAAAGAGCAACTCACAAATCACATGAAATTCTCATTGATGAAGTAAATTTTACTTTAAAACAGTGGATTGAAGCCGCCATCAACTAAGCCTTTATAATTGGTAAGGTGCGCGCACCCCGACCTACATTTAGGCTCGCAATGTGCGCGGTGTACACCCTACATTAGCTCCACTCTTCCTCTTCGGGAGCATCTCACTTTTGCAGCCAAGCTAGAAATTGGAGTTTGGAGGTAGGATACAGGAGGCAGGATGCAGGAGGAAAGAGGAAGAAGAAATGAGCCAGGAGCCAGGAGGAAAGAGGAAGAAGGAAGGAGCCAGAAGAAGTGTTTTTACAAATATGAGATGCTCCCCCCTCTTCCCTCTTTCTGACATCCATTACATCCGTTACATCCGTTACAGAATCCGTTGCCGAACTTCCCTCTTCCTTTTGATGTGAAATTCCCTAATACTTAAAATTCGATATGAATCTGAACCTAAATCAGTTTCTTCGATTGCCTCAATCCCGAATTGGGCGATACTTCGCTCAAGTAGCTGTAGTTAGTGTCGCTTACGCCGTGGGGGCGAGGCTAGCAATTTCAATTCAAGGTGTTAGTCCCTTCGCTTCCTCGGTGTGGCCACCCGCAGGAATTGCACAAGCTGGACTTTTATTGTTTGGGATAAAAGTCTGGCCTGCCATAGTTTTAGGTACATTCCTGCTAAATATTGTTAACCCAAATGAACAGATATTCGTGGTTTGGGTGGGAGGAAACGCCGGGGCCATTCTGCAAGCTGTTTTTGCAGTAACTGCCCTGGGCTGGATGGGGTTTCGTCCATCTCTTGCTCGCTTAAAAGATGTAGTTAATTTAATCTTGTTTGGCGGTCTAATTTCTACTCAAATCAGTTGCACTATTGGCGCGTTTTCCCTATATTTAGCGGGAAAAGTAGATTGGGCAGAATATTGGTCGGTTCGATGGGATTGGTGGTTGGGAGACACAATGGGAGTTTTAATTTTAACTCCCTTAATCCTAATATTTTTTCGCCCTAAAGTAAGCGCCGATCGTTTAAAAAGACAAACAGACCGCCAGCAAAGATATTTAATTTGGCGGGGAGTATGGTTAATATTATTAATTGGGGTGAGCTGGCTTGTTTTTGACTCGAAAAGTGAAGCTTCTATTTCTCGTTATCCTCTGGAATATTTGCCGTTTCCTTTCATAATTTGGTCGGCGCTCCAATTCGGTCAACGAGCCGCTGTCCTAGCATCGTTCATTGTCTCAAGCATCGCAATTATGGGCAGTTCTCAGGGAGGGGGGCCGTTCATAGCCAAAGCCGACAATATCACTCAGGCTATCTTATTTTTGCAAGCTTTTATGGCTGTAGTTACCATTACCTCGCTGTTATTGGCAGCGACGGTAGCTGAACGCGCCGAGGCAGAAAATTCCCTGCGAGAAAGCGAAATTAAATATCGAGAATTGGTGGAAAATGCTAGCAGCATTATTCTGAAGTTAGACGCTGACGGCAATATTACTTTTTTTAACGAATTTGCCGAAATATTCTTTGGCTACACTCAGGAAGAAATCATTGGTAAAAATGCAATGGGAACAATTATTCCCCAGACAGACCTCGAAGGGAAGAACTTAGAGTTGGTTTATAATAAAATTTTACAAAATCCCGATCGCTTTACCAGCCATGAAAATGAAAACCTCCGGCGCAGTGGCGATCGCGTTTGGGTATCTTGGGCAAATAAACCGCTGCTTGATTCAGGGGGAGAACTCCTGGGAATCCTCTGCATCGGCACAGATATCACCGATCGCCGAAAAGCTCAAATAGCGCTGCAAAAGCTGAATGAAAAGCTGGAAATCCGAGTTGAAGAGCGGACAAATGCCCTGAAACACAGCGAACTTCAGCTACAGAAACAGAAATCGGCATTAATTGATTTAGCCAAAAATAAAGCGCTCAATCAAGGCGACTTAACCAAAGCGCTTCAAGAAATAACTGAAACTGCTAGCCGTACTCTGGAAGTTGCCCGATCGAGCGTCTGGCTGTACGATCGCACTAAATCCAAGATGGAGTGCCTGGATTTGTTCGATCGCGCTCTCAACAAGCACTCACACGGTTTGGAATTAGCAGCAGCAGACTATCCTGTCTATTTTCAAGCACTGCGAGAAGAACGCGCAATTGCTGCCTTTGACGCGCAAAACGATTTTAGAACTAGAGAATTTCGGGAATCTTACCTAATTCCGTTGGGCATCACTTCCATGCTAGATACGCCGATTCAAATAGGCGGAGAAACAGCAGGAGTCCTCTGTTTAGAACACGTAGGAATGCCGCGCCCTTGGACGATTGAAGAACAAAGTTTCGCTGTTTCTCTAACAGACTCTGTAACTTTCGCAGTGGAAGCGCGAGAACGCCAGCGCGCTGAAGAAGCGCTGCGACAAGCTGAGGCCAAATACCGCAGCATTTTTGAAAATGCGATCGTAGGCATCTTTCAAACTACTCCAGAGGGGGAATATCTCAGCGTCAACCCTGCTTTAATTCGTATTTACGGATACAGTTCCTTTGAAGAGTTGAAAGAGAATTTAACTAATATTAACCGCCAGCTATATGTATGCCCCAAACGCCGCGCCGAAGTCATTAAGTTAATGCGAAAAAACGGCAAAGTATCAGATTTTGAATCTCAAGTTTACCGCCAAGATGGCAGTATAATTTGGATTGCGGAGAATGCTTATACTGTCTGCGACAGACATGGAAATTTGCTTTATTACGAAGGTACTGTTCAAGATATCACAACTCGCAAACAAGCTGAGGCAGCTTTGCGCTTAGAACAAGAAAAATCCGACCGTCTCCTGCTGAACGTTTTACCGCAAGCGATCGCCGACAGATTAAAACAAGACCAAAGCATCATCGCCGATACTTTTTCCGAAGTAACAGTATTGTTTGCAGATATAGTCGGTTTTACCAAAATTAGTTCGCAAATTTCTCCGCCGGAATTAGTTTCCTTGCTTAACGACATTTTTTCCACATTCGATCGCCTAGCAGAAAAGCACGGGTTAGAGAAAATTAAGACGATTGGCGACGCTTACATGGTAGTTGGAGGATTGCCAATGCCCCGCAGCGATCATGCAGAAGCGATCGCACAAATGGCTTTGGATATGCAGCAGGCAATTACTGACTTCAGCGATATCCACAAGCAAGATTTTAGCATCAGAATCGGCATCAACAGCGGCCCGGTGGTCGCCGGAGTAATCGGCATTAAAAAATTTATTTACGATTTGTGGGGAGACACTGTTAACACCGCTTCCCGCATGGAATCCCACGGCTTGCCGGGGTGCATTCACGTAACAGAGACAACTTATCAGCAATTGCGAGAAAAGTATTTATTTGAAAACCGCGGCGCGATCGAAGTCAAAGGCAAAGGCGAGATGAACACTTATTTTCTTACAGGTATCAAGTTATAGCCTAAGGAAGAAGCAATATAAGAAGTCATGTTTCAGCAATTAATAATTTCTCAATGTTGGGGCGCGGTTGCTATAGTTAGTTAAAAATATAACACTCAGTATGAACTCCCAAAAAATTCAGTTTCTGCGATTTCATCAATCTAGAAATTGGCAATACTTAGCAAAAGTAGCTGTCCTTGCTTTTGCTTACGCTTTGACAGCAAAAATAGCAGTTTCAATCCCCGGCGTAAATAAATTAGCTACCTGCGTCTGGCCACCCGCAGGAATTGCACAAGCGGCAATTTTATTATTTGGTCGCCGCGTTTGGCCGGGAATAGCTTTAGGCGTATTTTTTTACGAAACTATTAACCTTAAGGTGTCTTTAACACTTGCAACAATTAGTGCCTTTTGCGCTTGTTTACAAGCTTTGTGCGCATTTACTTTGCTGCAAAAGCTTAAGTTTCGCCCGTCACTATATCGGCTGATAGATGTAGTCAATTTAGTTTTTTGCGGTGCTGTAGTTGCCACTCAAATCAACTGCACTCTCGGCACGCTGCGCCTCTGTGTAACTGGTTTAGTTGACTGGAGCGAATATTGGCACATTCGATGGAATTGGTATCTCGGAGATACATTAGGAGTTTTAATTTTTACTCCCCTGCTGTTGATTATATACAACCACCAACAAGCACCAAGCCCTTCACCAGATACAGGTTTTCAAACAATTGCAAATCGCATCGGTGCCGGAATATGCCTGCTGTTATTAGTAACAGTCAGTTGGGTAGTCTACCACTCAAAAAGTGAAAGTGATCTCTCGGGTTATCCCCTCGAATACTTGCCATTTCCCTTGGTAATTTGGGCAACCATTCAATTCGGCCAGGGCGGGGCGGTTTTAGCATCTTTCATTGTATCCACTATCGCAATTTGGGGCGGTTCTCAGGGAGGTGGCCCCTTTATTGCCAAAGCGGAAAATATCAATCAGGCAATCTTATTTTTGCAGGCTTTTATGAGCGTAATTGTAGTTACATCGCTGCTGTTGGCCGCCACAGTAGCCGAACGCGCCTCAGCAGAGGATTCGCTGCGCCAAAGCGAAATTAAGTATCGGGAATTAGTGGAATATGCTAACAGCATTATTTTAAAACTAGATACGGAAGGAAATATTACTTTTTTTAACGAATTTGCCCAGAAGTTTTTTGGTTACGATGAAAAAGAGATAATTGGCAAAAACGCAGTGGGAACAATCATTCCCCAGAGAGATACAGCAGGAAATGACTTGGCAGCAAAGTTGAGAGATATTTTGCAAAACCCAGAACAATATATGCGAAATGAAAATGAAAGTATCCGGCGCAGCGGCGAGAGGGTTTGGGTATCCTGGGCAAATAAACCGCTGTTTGACGCAGCAGGAAAGTTCGCGGGAATGCTGACTATCGGTACGGATATCACAGACCGCCGGCGGGCTGAAATGGCGCTTTACAAGCTCAATGAAGAGTTAGAATTTAGAGTGAAAGAACGAACTAATGCTCTGAATGATACTTTAAGTGCACTGCGAGTTCAACAGGAACAATCAGAACGCTTGTTGTTGAATATTTTGCCTGAAGAAATAGCAAATCGGTTGAAGCGGGGAGACAGTACGATCGCAGACACCTTTGCTGACGTTACTGTCTTATTTGCGGACATAGTAGGCTTTACTCAGCTCAGTTCGCTAGTTTCTCCAACGCAATTAGTAGCCTTGCTGAATGACATCTTTTCGACATTTGACAACCTAGCAGAAAGGCACGGTTTGGAAAAAATTAAGACGATTGGCGACGCTTACATGGTAGTAGGAGGGCTGCCAATTCCTCGCCAGGATCACGCAGAAGCGATCGCGGAAATGGCCCTCGATATGCAGGAGGCAATTACTGACTTCAGCAATCTTCACAATCAAGATTTCAGCATCAGAATCGGCATCAACACTGGCCCGGTTGTTGCCGGAGTTATTGGAATTAAAAAATTTATTTACGATTTGTGGGGAGACACCGTTAACACCGCTTCCCGCATGGAATCTCACGGCTTGCCGGGGTGTATTCAGGTAACAGAGACAACTTATCAGCAGTTGCTAGAAAAGTATTCCTTTGAAAACCGCGGCGCGATCGAAGTTAAAGGCAAAGGCGAGATGACTACTTATTTACTCAAATGCAGAAAGTGGCTTTAGTAAAGGTTTTTCTCTAAAAGTAAGGGCGATCGCACAATTGAGAGTGCGATCGCCCTTACTTTTACATTAGCCAAGTTTTTTAAAGCTTGTACAGGTTAATTCCAGCTTCCTTCGCCATTATTTCTAAACCCTTGTGTTGCAAGGTTTTAATCGCCTTCGTAGAAAGGTGCAATTTTACCCAGCGCTTCTGTTGCGGCCACCAAATCCGCTTCCACTGCAAATTTGCGTCTTGCAATTTGTGAGTGCGGTGGTGCGAGTGAGAAACTGCAAAACCGTTATTCGCCTTCTTTCCCGTTAGCTGACATTTCCGTGACATACTTCCCTCCAGATTACCGTTTTTTGCGTGCAGCTTTTCATTATATAGCAACAGCGCAGAACCCCCCTAGCCCCCCTTGTTAAGGGGGGGACAAAAAACACCCGATCGCCGGCTCAGCAAGGGAAATAAACTCTTGCTCCCCCCCTTAGCAAGGGGGGGTTGGGGGGGGTAATTACATTGCACGTTGCGTCAATTTTGTCAAGACTTGATTCGAGCGCTCGACAAAATCCTTCATGCCTTCAGCATCAAAACCCTTCTGGGCCATCAAAGCCAAGTCGTAAACGTGGTGACAAATCATGTTCGCCAACTCTGCAGACGGAGACTCGCCGCCGCCTTGAATAATCGCACCCTGACTCAAACTCGCCAGATTTTGAATCAGCGGGTGAGACGTATTCACCAGCAAAACGTGTTCTTCGGGGAATTCGGCTGCTTGCTGCTGCAAAAGCGCCGTCATGTCCCGCATCCGGCGCAAAGCTTCCGGCAAAAGTACGATCGCAGGTGGCGTTGCCTCCGCAGAGTCAGACTTCAAAGCTTCTGTGCGAATGTTCACTTTCGGCTTGTTGAGAGCTTTTTGGAACATTTCTTTAACTTGTTCGCTGCGAGTTTTATTCGTCGCCGGATCGACAATTTCCGCTTCTTTCTCTTTGTCAATTAGCGTTTCGTCGATGTCGGAATCAACCCGCGAGAATTTGACATCTGAGTATTCTCGTTCCAAGAAGCTGATAAAGTGCGTGTCGATGAAAGAATCCATAAACAGCACTTCTAAACCTTGGCTTTTGTGCATTGCCACGTAAGTTGCTTGAGATGCCGGATCGGTGCAGTAAAAAACGCGATTTTCGTGACGTTTTTGATTGCGTTCCAAATACTCTTTCAGCGTGGTGTAAGGTTGCGTCGAAGTAGAAGTTTCCGACTTCGGAGTGACATCTTGCCACAAATCTCCTTCCTCAGTTTGCACCTGAACCTCGGGCGTTACAGTTTCTGGCTTTTCCGCTGTTGGCTCGTAGGTGCTGCGGTAGATTAAAATATCTTCGACTTGCTTTTTGAACTTGTCATCGTTGAGAGTTCCAAACTTGACAAAAGTGCCGATATCTTGCCAGCAGCGGATGTATTCGTTGCGGTCGTCGCGGTAGAGTTCTTTCAGGCGATCGCCCACTTTTTTCGCAATATAATCAGCGATTCTCCGCACAGTGCGATTGCTTTGCAAAGAACTGCGAGAAACGTTCAGCGGAATGTCGGTACTGTCAATGACTCCCCGCAGCGGCATCAAGAATTTCGGGATAATTTCTTCGCAGTGGTCGCTGACAAAAACCTGATTGCAGAATAGCTTAATATTGCCTTGGGTAACATCGACATCCGGCCGCAGTTTCGGAAAGAAAAGAATTCCGTTAACAATGAAAGGATAATCTGTATTCAGATGTACCCACAGCAGAGGCTCGTCTTGGAACGGGTAAAGGTAGCGGTACAGTTCTAAATAATCTTCCTTCTGCAAGTTGCTGGCTGAGTCCCGCCAAATTGCTTTGTGCTTGTTGAGTTCCTCACCCTCAAATTTGATGGGAACCGGCATGAAATCGCAGTAGGTTTTGATTAACTGCTTGATGCGGCTGGGTTCTAGATATTCTTGTTCTTCATCTTGGAGTGTAAGAGTAATAGTAGTGCCGCGTTCGGTGCGGGAGGATTCTGATAGTTCAAAAGCGGGGGAACCGTCGCAAGACCAGTGTACTGCTTGGGAGCCTTCTTGGTAAGAAAGAGTATCAATCTCTACTTTCTGAGCGACCATGAAAGAAGAGTAGAAACCGAGACCGAAGTGACCGATAATTGCGTCATCGCCGCTGCCTTGGTATTTTTGAATAAATTCTTCTGCGCTGGAGAAAGCGACTTGGTTGATGTATTTTTTTACCTCGTCAGGGGTCATGCCGATCCCGTTATCGGAAATTGAGAGGGTTTTGTTTTCTTGGTCAATAGCAATGTTGATTTGCGGTTCGCCAATGTCGCCGGTGTATTCGCCGGAACGGGAAACCATTTTGAGTTTGGCAATGGCATCGACGGCGTTAGAAATTAGTTCCCGCAAGAAGACTTCGTGGTCGGTGTATAGCGACTTCTTGATAATCGGGAAAATATTCTCGGTATGGATGGAGATTGTTCCCTGTTCTAAAACTGTCATAGCTTTTCTCTAGGTAATTTTTAGGAATTGTGATTAGTCATTGGTCATTAATCATTAGTTATTAGTTGTTAGTTGTTAGCCACTCTTATTTCCCAGTTATAACTTGTTACTGCTAACTACTAACTACTGACTGCTGACTGCTGACTGCTGACTGCTGACTACTGACTATTTAATGATTTTGGGCGATCGCGCTCTCTTTTGCAAAAGGGATTACCCCAAATAGATGATTCGGTTTCCCTCACATAGTAGCTCACAAAGGCAACCGCAGCAGGAAAGTAGCGCCCTGCCCCAATTCGCTGCGGGCGCTGAGGCTGCCGCCGTGTGCCCGGGCTATGGTTTGGGCGATCGCCAATCCCAGTCCCGAACCGCCGGTATGGCGCGATCGATCGCTGTTAACTCGGTAGAATCGATCGAATATTCGCTCTAAATCTGCCGCCGCTATCCCAATACCGGTATCTTGAACCTGAACGATCGCCTCCTGGTGGCTGCAATCTAAAATAACTGTTACTTTTCCCCCAGCCGGAGTGTATTGAATGGCATTAACAATTAAATTAGCAACTAGGCGATAAAGTCGATCGGCCTCGCCTACAACATTCAATTGCTGCTGTACGCGCATTTCGGATGTTAGCGCTACCTTTGAGGCGATCGCCAAAGCTGCCAATTCCTCTACTAAATCGCTAACCAGGTCATTCAAGCAACAAAGCTGAGGGCGATTCGATATCGCTTGAGAGTCCATCCGCGCCAACAACAACAAATCAGCCACTAACTGAGTCAATCTGCGGTTTTGGCGCTCTACAGTTCGCAAAATTTCCCGCGCTTCTTTTTCATCCAATTCAGGCATCAAAAGCCCTGATTCTACTGTTGCTTGGGATGCCGCTAAAGGCGTCCGCAATTCGTGGGCAGCATCCGCTGTAAACTGTTGTATTTGTCGGTAGGAAGAATAAATTGGTTTCATTGCCAATCCAGCCAGCCACCAACTAGAAAAGCCTACCAAAATTAACGCAGTCGGCAATCCCAACTTTAAAATTAATTTGACTGTACTGAGATAATCGTTGAAGTCTTGCAAGCTCCGCCCCACTTGAAAATATCCCCAACTTTCCTGATTTTGGGTATGCAGCGATACAGAAATTTGGTGATAAATATTGCCTTTGCTGTCACTGATTGTTTGCCAGTGTTGTGAATTAAATGTCGGTGGCAATTCTTCGGGGTAAGCGCCTGCTGTAGCAATCAAATTTCCTGAATTATCAAATAAACGGATATAGTAATAGCTTTGGTTGATAGCGCTTAAAATATGGCGGCTTGGCAACTGTTTTGTAAGACCGTTAACTCCAATTACGCGGAGGTTGGGCAAAAGTTCATTGACTATTGGTTCCAGGCGTCCGGGCTGCTGCAATTTTGTTTCTAGGCTGTCGTGTAGCGTCCCAGCTACGGATTCTAATTCGCGGTCTATGGCTACCCAGTGAGCGTGGGCGATCGCCTCGTATACGCCCAATCCCAGCAAGCTTAAAATCAAACCCATTACAGCCGCATAGGAAATAGCTAATTGCCAGCGAGTTCGGTTAAATAGTTTATTTTGATTCACATTGAGCCGAGCGCTATTTTTTAAGGTAAATATCTTAAATAATACATTATTTTTTTACTCGTTCCCCGGCTCTACCTGGTAACGCATATCCGGAGGCTCGGCCTCCAATTTTCATGGAATCTCTTCGAGGCAGAGCCTCTGGAAACCAGTTAATTTTCATGTTTTAGGAGTTCTGCATATTCGCTCATTCCGAGTTCCGCAAGTTGTCGGTCTTCTTCGGCAAATTCGCTGTAGAGTGTGGCTAAGTTACTTTCATCTACTGCTAGATTAGTAACTAATCTGGCACGAAATTTCAGAAATGCAATAAATTCAAATACTTGTTTGAGTTGTTCGAGATCGAGCTTTTCTAACTCTTGTTGGATTAAATGTTTCATGGCAGTTATTTTTTTATTCGAGTTTTCTATATTATAGCCAGATACTGGAAACGAGATATAATCCCCCCGCCGTTGCCCCTACAGCTTTAATTTCTCATGCGGTATCCGACGCCGTGTACAGTTTCAATTAAATTCGCGCAGCCAACTGATTCGAGTTTGCGCCGCAGCAAGCGCACTTGAGCGGCTACTACATTGCTAAAGGTATCTGCACTTGCTTCCCATATCTGATTCCGAATTTGGTCGGTGGTGACAATTTGGTTGGGATGTTTCATAAAATATTCTAACAGTTGAAATTCTTTGTTTGTCAGCGAAATTATCTGGTTTTTGCCGTTGCGATCGAGATGACAAGCAGTGCGATTTCCGCAGTCGAGAACGAGATTCCCTACTTGTAGCTGTTGTGGCTGAATTTGGGGCGATCGCCTCTGCAATGCCCGCAACCTTGCTAACAGTTCCGCCATCCCGAACGGCTTGACTAAATAATCATCAGCCCCGGCATCTAGTCCCGCAACTTTATCTTCCATTCGGTCTTTTGCTGTCAGCATCAATACGGGCAGTGCGCTATGTTTAGCACGCAATCTCCGCAGCAGTTCCAATCCTGACAATCCTGGTAGCAACCAGTCAAAAATAGCGAGGGTGTATTGCGTCCACTGGCTGTCTAAATATTCCCAAGCTTCATTGCCATCTAGGGCCCAATCAACTATATATTTTTCCTGCTTTAAGGTTCGCTCGATCGCTTTTCCTAAATCTGGCTCGTCTTCAACTAGCAAAACTCTCATAAGATTAATTTACAGCGGTCAATCTCTATACATTGTTAGCCGCCGACAGCGCCAACCCCCAACATATAAGCTGACACACTTAGATGAAATCAGCATGAAATTTTATGACCGAAACTAATTGGATCGCAAGCCCTCGGATTCATTCCAACGCGCTGGCTGACTGACGGGAATAAATCTAAAATCTAAAATCTAAAATCGATTGACTGCGCAGAAAAAGATGATAGTTGACAATTATTGACAACAAGCTGGTAATGTCTTATAATCAAGCACGAATGAATATTTGATAAAAATTTTCAATAAGTATGACAGATTTATCCGATCGTCCCGCCATCAAAAAGCCGGGGCGCTGGAGTCGCCGCCAACTGCTACAGCTAGGAATAGCTGGTGCTGGGGTAGCGGGCAGCGCGATCGCATTGCAAAATTTGACCCAAAAACGATCGGCTGTGGCGAGAGTACCGCCAATGCCCGCAGATGCAGTCACCGTCAGCAATATCAACCCGATGCAAATTGCGCGGGATTTTGATTACGGCACGGTGACGCGCGAAAACGGGCGCACGGTACGCGAATTTCGCCTGGAAGCTAATACTTCGATCGTCCAACTTAACAGCGCGGTCACTTTCAACACCTGGAACGTCAACAATCGCGTGCCGGGGCCGACATTAAGGGCAACAGAGGGCGATCGTATCCGCGTCATTTTTTATAACAAAGCCGGAGATTCTCATTCGCTGCACTTTCACGGCGTTCATACCAGCGAAATGGATGGCGTTAAACCAGTGAAACACGGTTCGGTATTTATTTATGAATTCGATGCCAATCCCTACGGAGTGCATCTATATCACTGCCATATTGAGCCCGTAACTCGCCATATAGGTAAAGGACTCTATGGAATGTTCATCATCGATCCGCCAAAACCCCGCCCTCCCGCCGATGAAATATTGTTAATCATGGGAGGATACGACGTAAACGACGACAAAAAAAACGAGCTTTACGCTTTTAACGGGTTGCCCAATTATTACATGAACAACCCGATACCTATTTACCGAAATCAGCTAATCCGGCTGTACGTTCTCAACCTAATTGAGTACGAAGCGGCAGTAACCTTCCACCTGCACGCCAACTTTTTTGACGTATATCGCACGGGAATGACTTTGACTCCCAGTGAAAGAACCGATGTAATTACAATGGGAGTAGCTGAAAGACATATCTTAGAATTTACCTACGGCTACGCCGGAAAATTTATGTTTCATCCCCATCAAGATGCGATCGCCGAAGCAGGCTGCATGGGGGTATTTGAAGTCATCACTTAAACCACATCCTGCTACCACGGTGCGCCGATTCAAAGAAAGTATGAAATTATTTGACAAGCTCGATCGCAAATAGGTAGAATGAATAGCTCGCAAATAATTGAGAATCTTTCTTAATAACTTGTGAGTCCAAATGCACATAACGTAAAAATTAGCAACAGCCATGTTACCATCCTTTCGCTTATTACCGACCGCCACGGCTACAGCCATCTTTGTTGCTCTGGCCGGTTGCGCTTCCACCCCCACAGCCACCAACACCGACAGCACAGTCTCACCCGCTGCTACAGCCAGTCCCGCATCCACAAGCGGTCACAGCGGGAATCACGGTGGCAAAGGCGCCATAAACATCAATACTGCCATTCTTTCAGAGTTAGATAAACTCGAAGCCAAGTTAGGAGTACCGGCACTTTCTAACAAAATTCAAGCCAGCCGCCCTTACGGAAAAGTCGAAGAATTGGTTTCTAAAAAAGTCATTACTCAAGCCCAATTCGACCAAATCAAAGACTTGGTAACTATTGAAAATGTGGTGCTGACAGGCGAGCCCAAAGATGTAGATTACATGACTAAACTTGGCTTGATGAAAGGGCATCTTATCGTAGCCAAAGAACTCTTGGATCAAGGCAAACCCGACCAAGCCGAACCGCACATCGGGCATCCAGTCGAAGAAATTTATGCCGATGTGGAAGATCAGCTAAACGAGCGTAAAATTCCCGAATTTAAGACTACTTTAATTAAATTGCAGGATTTAGTTAAAGCGGGTGCAAAAGATCCGGCTCAAGTGAATGCAGAATTTGACACATCAATGCAAGCAGTTGACGGAGCAATTGCCGCCCTTCCCGAAGCGCAGCGAAAAGATCCGAAGTTCGTGCTGCAAGTGATTAACGGCTTGCTAGATACAGCTAATTCCGAATACGGAGCGGCGGTTGCTAACGGCAAAATTTCCGCAATTATTGAATACCAAGATTCGCGGGGTTTTGTCATGTACGCGGAAAACCTGTACAAAGATATCGCCGATCAAGTGGCTAAAACCAGCCCGGAAATTGACAAAGCAATTGTTGCCAACATGAATGAACTTAAGGCAAATTGGCCAACTGCGATCGCACCCCCCGCCCCCGTAAAAACAACCGAACAAGTCAACCAGCTAGTTAAAACGATCGAAAGCGACAGCCAAAAAGTTCTCAAACCCGCCTCTTAAAAGCATTACTCTCATTAACAGCGGTAATTGGTAAATAATCTGCCAATTACCTCGCTCCTTAACCAGTCCCATTCCCACCATAAAAAAATGAATTTTGGCGAAGCATTGCCCACCTTTGTAATTACTCTCCGCGAAGGAGTCGAAGCCGCCTTAGTTGTCGGAATCGTTCTCGCTTGCCTCAAAAAATCAGGACAAAGTTATTTAAGTCCTTGGGTTTTCGGCGGTGTTGGCGTTGGACTTATTGCCAGCGCTTTGATAGGTGTACTGTTCGGCTGGACTATTCAAATTTTGTCCGCATCCAATCAGCCGTTTGCACCGATTATGGAATCGGTGCTAGAGGCAACCTTTGGGGTGATAGCAATAGCAATGCTGAGCTGGATGCTGATTTGGATGACCAAGCAAGCGCGATTTATGAAAGCCGAAGTCGAAGGCGCTGTGAGTGCTGCCTTAACGCAAAACTCTCATGCCGGTTGGGGCGTATTTAGTTTAGTTTTTATTGCCGTTTTGCGCGAAGGGTTTGAAACTGTTTTGTTTGTCGTCGCCAAGTTTCAACAAGGCATTATTCCAGCCCTCGGCGCTTTGGCGGGCATTCTCTCAGCCACCGGACTTGGTGTCCTGCTGTTTAAATGGGGAGTCAAAATTAATATCCGCCTGTTTTTTAAATATATGGGCATTTTATTGCTCTTTATTGTAGCGGGTTTAGTGGTATCTACTTTGGGACTTTTTGACAGCGCGGTGAATATTTTATCGCAAGCAAATCGCGAGTCAGCAGGGCTGTGTTTCTATTACGAAAGATTTACTAAAATCCACTCTTGCATTCTCGGGCCACTGGTCTGGAATAACTCGAAACTGCTTCCAGAAGACAAGTTTCCCGGTTTGCTGTTGAGTGCGTTGTTTGGCTACACGGATAAGCTCTATGTCGTGCAGGCCCTGGCTTATTTCGTATTTTTAATCACCGTCGGCGGCATCTACTTTCAAAGTTTGGCCGGTCGAGTGTTTTTCCCGTTCAAAAAAACTCAGGTAACGAAATAGGGAATTAAGTGCGATCGAAATACGATCGGCTTTTTAGTGGAAATGCAGGAGGCAGTTGTTTGTTGCTAATAATTAATGCGCCCATAAGTTAGAGCGCATTAGGAAATCAGCTATTTATTGACTGAAGGTAAAACGACCGTCAACTTTTTCGCCGTTGATATCCGCAGTCACTTTCACTGGATACTGACCGGGTTCTTTGCCGGGAAACACCACAGCGTAATGTTTGCCCTCAGCATCATACTTGAGAGCTAGGGTTTGCTGCTTTCCATTCGGCAACTGCACTTGAGCCGTCACTTTCGCGTTAGGAACAGGTTCCTTTTTATCCCCTTTTTGCAAATACAAATCTAAATGAGTTCCGGTAGCTTCTTTTTCAGTTACAAACTCTAAATGGTAAGCTCCAGACTCCACAACTTGCCCCCCTTGAGTTGCTTTTGCAGAAGCAGCGGCGGGAGCCGAAGACGCAGGTTGAGAGGCAACAGGAGAGGAGGCTGGACTGCTATTTGTATCGCTTGCTTGGTCGCCTTTACTGCAAGCTCCCAAAAACAGCAATCCAACACTACCTAGAACAATTAAATTTGACTTAAGCGATTTCATTTGTTTGACTCCTTGCTGACTGACAATAATTGGAAAATATCACACATTAACTACCTTTCCGTCTTCAATAACTGGCTGAAGTTGTTGAGGTCGTAAAAAATGCCCAAATTGAGCATACAAAGCTGGCAAAACTAACAGAGTTAAGGCTGTAGAAGTAAATAACCCTCCTAAAACTACGACTGACAGCGGTTGCAAAATTTCCTTGCCCGCCCCACCTTCAAAGACTAAAGGTGCTAAACCCAAAGCTGAAGTTAAAGCGGTCATTAGGATGGCGTTGAGCCGTTCCATGGAGCCTTTAACAATAGCTTCCTTAAAAGCCATTCCCTCGGCAAATTTAGTGTTGTAGTTGTCTACTAAAAGCAAGCCGTTGCGGGTGGCAACGCCAAATAAAGTGACAAAGCCAACTAAAGAAGCTACAGAGATGATGCCGCCCGTCAAAGCTACCGCAATTACTCCTCCCACTAATCCGATCGGCAAATTAATCATAATCATAGCAGTTGAAGCGATAGACTTCACGGACAAGTACATCAATACTGTAATTACCAAAAAGGCGATCGCGCTAAATATCATAATATTTTGCGAAGCTCTTTGTTCTGCTTCAAATTGACCGCCGTACTGGATAAAATAGCCAAAAGGCAACTGCACCTCTCGTTTGACTTTAGCTTGAATTTCATTCACAACCGATCGCAAATCCCTACCTTTAGCATTAGCCGCTGCCACAATCAAGCGAGAAACATTCTCGCGGTTAATAGTATTGGGCCCCGTACCGTATTTAACAGTCGCAACTTGGGCGAGGGGAATCTTGTTGCCGCTTGGAGTATCAACCAACAAATTCTGAATAGTTTCTAGGTTTTTTCGGGCTTCAGGCTGCAACCAAACAACTAAGTCAAAAGTTTGTTGCACTTCCAAAACTTGAGAAACAACTTTCCCGTTTAAAGCTGTCTCAATTATTTCAGAAAGCTCTCCGATTTTCAAACCGTATCTACCCGCAGCTTGGCGGTCAAACTTAATTTGAATTTGTTGCACTGGCACCTGCGGTTCGAGCTGCAAATCCACAATTCCCTCAACTGTTTTCATTTGCTCTTCAACTTTTGCACCGATGCTGCGAAGCTGATCCAAATCCGGCCCAAAGATTTTGACAGCAATCTGACTTCTGACACCAGATAAAACCTCATCCATCCGGTGAGAAATAAAACCGCCGATATTTGGTGCAACTCCCGGCAATTTAGCAAATTCCTGCCGCAGCGACTCCAAAGTTTTCGGTCTGTTTTTCATCCCTACCTCGCTCAAACCGATATCAATGTGAGCTAAATTGACTCCCGCAGCATCAGCATCTCCCGGAGCTCTGCCCGATCGCACTTGCACGTATTCAAACCTGGTATCATCCTTAAGTGCATCTTCAATAGCAAAAGCCGCGCTATCTGTTGTCTCCAAAGACACCCCCGGATAAAGCATAATAGTATTCACCAAAGTTTGCTCCTGAAACTCCGGCAAAAACACCCGTCCAAAGGAAGGCAAAATAATTAATGCAGCCACCATGCTAGCAGCAGCTAAAGCTAAAATAATCCCCGAATAGCGCATTGACAGTTGTATAAAAAAATGATAGACTTTCTTGCAAAATCTCGGCAGCCAAGGTTCCGCAGCACTCATACGTTTGGTAGGCAACAAGAGAGCGCAAAGGGCCGGAGATATTAACAGCGACTCCAGACTAGAAATCACAACAACTACCAGATAAGTAATTCCCATAGGCGTAAAAATTCGACCTTCTACACCGGGCAAAGTAAAAATTGGCGAAAACACCACAATCCCAATAACAGTCGCTCCAATTAACGAATCGCGCACCTCCTGACTGCCATCAAAAATCACATCCATTACCGGGCGCGGATGCAGAGAAGACGTATTTTCTCTCAAATTGCGGTAGGTATTTTCGGCATAAACGATCGCATCGTCGATCGCAGTGCCGATCGCCACCGACAAACCCCCCAAAGTCATCGTATTCAGCCCCAGCCCCAGCCAATACATCGCCAGCAGCGCCAACAGCCAAGTCAAAAAGAAATCTAGCAAAACAACCGCCAGAGTGCGCCAATTCATCAAAAACGGGATGAGAATAAGGGTGACGATAATACTGCCTTCAACTAAAGCCGATCGCACATTCTCCACCGAGGAATTAATATATTCTTCCTGTCGAAAAGTCACAGTAACTTTAATATCTTTTGGCAGAGCTTCCTGCACCTCAGCCATTGCTGCCTCAACCGCTTTCGTTACTGTCGGAGTATCAGCAACTGGCTGTCTGTTTACCATCACAATCACAGCTTTTTTGCCGTTAAAGCTGCCGTCGCCCCGCTTGATAGCAGCACCAACCTTGACATCAGCGACATCACCAATTCTGACGACTGTTCCTTGCCGAGATGCGATCGCAGATTGCTGCAAATCTTCCACAGACTCAATCCGCCCCACCCCCCGGATTAAAGTTTCTCGATCCGGCGTAATTAAATACCCCCCCGGCGCGTTAACATTCGCAGCCGCCGCCGCTTCGGCAACTTGCTGCAACGACACATTAAAAGCTTTCAACTTTGCAGGTTCTACTAATACTTGATACTGCCTTTCTTCGCCGCCGTAAGCCACGACTTGAGCAACCCCAGTCACTGCCAAAAGCCGATTTGTGACTTGCCAGTCAACCAGACGGCGCACTTCCATCAAAGGAGTAGTTTCTGATGTAAAAGCATAGGTAATAACAGTACCGACAGGTGAAGTCGTGGGAGAAATTTGCGGTGTTTCTACTCCGGCGGGGAGTTTGCTTTGCGCTTGCTGCAACCGTTCTGTTATCAACTGCCGCGCTTGATAAATTTCAGTTCCCCAATCAAAGATTACCTTAACCGCAGAAAGGCCCACAGCCGAAGACGATCGCACTGCTGTCACCCCAGGAGTTCCATTAATTGCACTTTCAATTGGCAGTGTTACTAAAGACTCGATTTCTTCCGGCGCGAGCCCTGGTGCTTCGGTTTGAATTTCGACTTGCGGGGGTGCAAAAGGAGGGAAGACATCAAGCGACATTTGGGGGATGATAGAAAATGTCCACAGACTAACAATAATGGTGGCGACAACGACTAGCCAGCGACGGTTAATTACCCATCTGAGAATTGTGCTGAACATTTTATGATTTTATAGAGGTAATGACTACCAGCCACCGTTGGGCGATCGACGTTAAATAGCTATTCAATTTACGTTGACACCCAAAAATGAAATTAGGATGAAATCTTTTAACTTCCAACCTTGATTAATAAGTCATCTAAAATTTCAAATCTCAAATGATATAACCTGTCTTGCTATTTTTGACAATGCAGCTTACAATAGTTATTATGCAAGCACCAAAACACTACTCGCACGCCCCAATCACCGAAGCCTTGATTGATATACAAGTTAAACTTCCACCCGAAGTTAAACTTGACAATTTGGCGCAGGTGTACTCCAGCATTCAGGCTGAGTATCCTCAGCGTGAAGAGGTGTTACTTTTTCAGGGACAAATGATGGCAGGTGCTAGTGTTGGGGCAACAGCCAGCCAATCTCCAATTGGCTATATAGCCTCCCGCGGCGACCAAAAACAAATTCTTCAACTGCGTTTAGATGCTTTCGCATTCAGTCGGCTTGCCCCTTACGACTGTTGGGAAAATTTTCGGGATGAAGCAAAGCGACTGTGGAATATCTATCAGTCGGTGACACATCCAGAAGCAATAGTTCGTTTAGCACTCAGGTATATTAACAGGCTAGATATTCCTTTACCGATTGGCGATCTCAAAGAGTATTTGAGGACATTTCCGGAAGTTTCCCCTGACTTGCCACAAGGATTAAGTGGCTACTTTATGCAGCTACAAATTCCGCAAGAAAACTTGGGAACAATGCTGGTTATTAATCAAGCAATAGTTCCACCTCCCACCCCTGATTTTGTTTCTATAATATTGGATTTAGACCTCTTTTTGGAAGGGTATATTCCTCATGAGGAAATAGGGCTTTGGCACATTTTAGAACAAATGCACGAACAAAAAAACATAGCTTTTGAAGCTTGCATTACAGAACGCATAAGGGAGTCGATTAACTGATGGCTACAATTACCCCCCTACGTCCTAAGGGCGTTTCACCATCACCAAAATTGCTGGTGTTAGAGCCAAAAGCCACAGCTCAATTACAAAGTCCTGAAGGCCGAAAACTTGCAGCACTAGCTGATGAAGTGTTGCGGAATTTAACAGTTGTCAAACAATACTTACAAACTCTAGAAAGCATTGGCGAAATAGACTGGCAGCCAGTACCGCCAAAGCGTTCGGAACGAGTAATCATGCGCGCTCAGTTCAAAGGGCGTAAAAAACCTCTGCCCTATATTTTCGATGAAGAATGATCGTAGAGCCTTTCTGGGTGCAGGTAAATGAATCCACTCTCAGGCAAGGTGATTACCTACCTGGGTGTCTGGTACCAATACCAGTATTTGACCCAACAAGTTTTGGCAAAAATAGTGAAATTCAAGACGTACAAATAGAAATTAATGAAGTAGATTTAATTATTCTCACCCAAAGCTGCGATTTGGATAATAAAAAAGTAGCTCAGGTAGTGCTGTGTGCAATTTACCATATTTCAGAATTTGAGGAAAATAACGAAGCATTTAAGAAAAAAGGAAAATGGAATGAAGTTTTAAGAGGGAGAACAGAAGGTTTGCACCTGCTGGCATCACCAACGAACCCAGATAATAACAAAGAAGCACTGGTTGTAAATTTTAGAGATATCCAAACCTTGCCTTACGAATATGTGTTGAAAGACGCTAGTAATTTAAACGAACGCTGGCGATTAAAATCTCCTTATTTAGAACACTTTTCTCAGGCATTTGCACGTTTATTTATGCGAGTTGGTTTACCATCGGCTATTCCGCCTTTTTAAGTCATTTTATGTAGGTTATAATTGCTAGATTAAACAAAATTTTTAGTTCAAGCTCTTGGCTTCTGTCTCCTGACTTTTAACGCGGTGGTGGTCATCATGGGGCGGCAATTCATCTAATGTAATCGCGTTTAATGTCGGTGCAGAGACAGAAAAATTATTGTTTCCAGAATCCGCTGCTATTGCTGGCAATTTGCGCCGATTTCCCCACAACACGCCGGCTGTGAAAGTCAGGGATGCGATCGCAACTCCTCCCCCTATTCCCGCCCACCATAAAGACACGGGTAAATTATTAAAATTAACCTCTGTTAGCTTGGGAGAAGTCTCTTTCTTTTCCTCGTCTTTTGAGGGCTTGCTGCCGCCCCGCAAAGATTGTGCGTAAAGTTGAGGTGCTCGCTGCGTTACTATCAAATCTCCCTCGAATAAACCCCTCTTCACTTCAACTAAATCTCCGGCAGTTTGACCGAGTTCAATTTCAACAGCTTGATAAGCATTGCCATTTTGGATGTAAACAGTTTTTTGACCGCTAACATCCACTACCGCCGCAGTCGGAATTGCTAAAATATTTGTTGCAGTTTTGTCTGTTAAAATCTCCAACTCCGCAAACAGTCCGGGCTTTAATTCGCCGTTAATATTATCTAGTTCTGCTTTCACCGGCACAACCCGCGTTTCTCCTTCCACGGATGACCCCATTAAGGCGATTTTTCCCTTGAAAGTGCGATCGGGTAAATTAGCGACTTTTACCCTGACTTCCTGACCCTGTTTTACTTGATTCAGGTCTTTTTCGTAAATATTGGCTGTGGCAAAAACGCGGCTGTCATTTAACAGACTCATCAACGGTTTTTCAGCGTTTACTGACTCTCCTGGAGTGATTTCGCGATCGGCTACCGTCCCGGAAATCGGAGCAACTACGGTAACGAGTCCTCGATCGTTGGCAGCAGTTCCTAATTGTTGGAGCCGCGCTTGATAGGCTGCGTCAGCCAAGCGAATGCGCGACTGAGCGACTTCGACGGCAGTTTTGCCGCGTTTGACTTGGTTCTCGGCTTCTAGGACTTCCCGGCGGCTCAGAGCTCTGGTAAGTTGAGCTTTTGCTTCTGCTACTCTGCCTTGAGATTCCCGCAATTCCCGCATTGGGAGGTCTACTTCGGCTTGTTTAATTTCGGTTTGGGCTTTGATAACTTCAGGACGGCTTTTTGCCTTAGCAACAGCGGCTTGTGCTTCGGCGAAGTGGGCTTGCGATTCCAGCATTGTGCGCCGCGCGATCGCTCCTGCAGCCACCAATTCTCGATCGCGATCGAACTGTTCTTTAGCCACAGTCAGTTCTGTTTCGGCTCTGGCGATCTCAGCTTGCGATATTTCAATCTGACGCTGATAATTTTCTTTAGCAACTTTGACAACAGAGCGCTTATTTACTAATTCTTGCTCTTTTTCGTACTGTTGGGTAGTTGCTGCTAATTGAGTTCGCGCCTGTGCTATTTCAGCTTCAGCTATTTTCACCAGGCGATCGTAATTTTCTCGTGCTAGTTCTAGATCCCCTTCTGCTTGCTGCAAATCCGCCTCAGCTTCGGCCTGTTTCGAGAGAGATTCAACCCGCAATTGTCCTAATTCTGAACTCGATAAAACAGCAAGGGCTTGACCTTTTGATACTTTGTCCCCAGGCTTAACCAGCAACTCTACTACTTTCCCAGTAACAGGAGCCGTAACTTCTACTTTTTCGTTGGGTAAAGTTTCAATTTGTCCTGTGGTTTTGATGCCGATCTCTAGTCGCTGGCGAGCGGCAGGAGAGACTTTAATTCCTAATCGTTTTGCTGTTTCGGCATCGACAGAAATAGCAGCAGGAGTTTGAGGTGTTTCGCCGCTTTGGTGAAATTCATCTCCGTGTCCCGCGTGGGCAAAAACGGGGGTGGACTCGATGAATAACAAAAGACTCAGGAGTATTCCCGAAAAGTGAACTATTGGTGCTGGGGAGCGGACACGGCGGTAGTATTGCATGATTGAGTAGGAGCGAATCTGAACTCACATATCAGTTTTGCAGATAAAAATGAAATCCGGATGAAATATGGTATTACTGTTTGTACCAAGCTTGCCGCCACTGTTTCATTTGCTCGATTTCTTGCTTTTGCGAAGTCAGAATTTCTTGAGCTAATTTCTTCATTTCCGGTCGTTTCGACTTCTTCAAAGCATCTTCAGCCATCACTAAAGCTCCTTCGTGGTGGGGAATCATCGCATTGATAAATCGCAAGTCAAATTGGTCGTCAGCCGCTCCTAAATCCATGCTCATCATCATGCTTTGCATTTGTTCGGGAGTCATGGCCATCATGTGACCCATTTGAGCGTGATAAGCCATTGGCGTACTGCTGGCTTTGGCATACCAAGCTTTTCGCCACTCTTTCATTTGATTGATTTCGCGGTTCTGAGCAGCAATTATATCAGTGGCAAGTTTTTTCATTTCCGGGCGTTTGGATTGTTTAAGCACATCTTGAGCCATGTTTACAGCACCTTGATGGTGTACTGTCATGCCATCAATAAATCGCAAATCGTAGTCGGCATCAGCAGGGCCTAAATCCATTGACATATTGTGATTCATGCCATGATTCATGCCATGATTCATGCCACCCATGCCGCCTTGTGCCGCGTCTTGCTTGTTGTTTGCTTCGGTTGCAGCCGTAACATTTGGGGCTTGAGTTTCGCTGGAAGGGGCTTTTGAACAAGCAGCTAGCACTCCGCCGGTTAAAGCGGCTGTGGCGGTCAATATCAGCGCTGCAAAGCCTGTTTTTAATGAAATTGGTTTCATCGATTTTATATCCTTAAAACTGCCATTTATCTTCAGCTTTCCACATAGAAATGAAATTAGGATGAAATTTTTGAGTGGGAATTGTAAAGAATTATTGCTGTGCCGTCGATCGAACTCAAATTTAAGATTTACAGGACTCACAACCTAATTATGTAGGGTACACAGTGCGCGCCTTACCCCTATGGGTAGCGTGTCAAACCACTTTTTTCAGAATTCCTGATTTATTTCACAATTCCCCTTGACTCTCCTGTGAACTGGAGACTTTACAATGGAGTTAATTCATTTATTGAGCAGAGTAGTTTCTGCTGAGGTTCAAACTATGACTTTACAGCTAAAAGTTCCCAAGATGGCTTGTTCTGCTTGTGCGAATACAATAACAAATGCAGTCCAAGCAATTGACTCAGCCGCTGCTGTTGAGGCGGATACCAAGACAAAATTGGTCACGATTCAAACCGCTAAGTCGGAAAGTGAAGTTAGGAAAGCGATCGCATCTGCTGGCTACCCAGTCGATTAATGTTAAGGTCAACGCCAGCGGTTTATAACTTTAGGAATACAGCAATTTCATCCTAATTTCATCTTAGGGTGAAATGCTGAACCTTACAACCGCAGCGTCCAGCAACTGCACGACTCATCTCGATCGCAATTCTCCTCTGTAATTGGGCAACTCGGTTATGCCAATTACTAAATACCTTGGCAACCTGCGCTCTTATTTAGTTTAGGAGTACCCCTATGGACAATCTCACACTTAAATTGCGGGGCATGAGTTGTGCTTCTTGTGCTTCCTCTATCGAACAAGCAATTCAATCTGTTCCCGGCGTACTTGAGTGTTATGTAAATTTTGGGATGGAACAAGCAACCATCCAATACGACTCCAAGCACACTAACTTAGAAACAATTCAATCGGCTGTTGATGCTGCGGGATACCAAGCTTTGCCGCTTCAAGAAATGGCGGCGCCAGAGGATGATTCCGAACAAGCCGATCGCAAATCGGAATCTCAAAACTTGCAGCGCAAACTCTGGACGGCAGGTATCATAAGCATCCTGCTAGTTGTGGGCGCTATTCCAGCGATGACTGGCTTGCATCTGCCATTTATTCCCGCATGGCTGCACAATTTTTGGCTGCAATTAGTCCTGACATCCCCCGTACAATTCTGGTGCGGAAAATCGTTTTATGTGGGAGCTTGGAAATCGCTAAAACGGCGCGTAGCAACAATGGATACCCTGATTGCTTTGGGTACGAGTGCTGCTTACTTTTATTCTGTATTTGTGACCTTTTTTCCCGGTTTTTTCACGGCCCAAGGTTTGACTCCTAGCGTTTACTACGAAGTAGCCGCTAGCGTTATCGCCTTAATTTTGTTGGGGAAAACCCTAGAAAATCGGGCCAAGGGAGAGACTTCCGAGGCCATTCGCAAACTCATGGGTTTGCAAGCAAAAACTGCTAGGATAATTCGCAACGGGGAAGAGTTGGAAGTGCCGATCGCCCAAGTGGAAATTGGCGACATCGTGCAGGTGCGGCCGGGAGAGCAAATCCCCGTAGATGGAGATGTTATTGAAGGCTCTTCCACAGTAGACGAAGCAATGGTTACGGGAGAAAGTTTGCCCGTCAAAAAGCAGCTTGGCGACGAAGTGATCGGAGCCACAATTAATAAAACTGGCAGTTTCAAGTTTCGGGCGACAAGAGTTGGCAACGATACATTTTTAGCTCAAATTGTCAAGATGGTGCAGGACGCACAGGGTTCAAAAGCACCGATTCAAAAGTTAGCCGACCAAGTAACTGGTTGGTTCGTTCCCGCAGTAATTGCCGTCGCTTTAGCTACTTTTATTATCTGGTTTAACGCAACGGGAAACATCACTCTCGCCACGGTGACAATGGTGGAAGTGCTGATTATTGCCTGTCCCTGCGCTTTGGGTTTGGCGACTCCGACTGCTGTGATGGTGGGAACTGGTAAAGGTGCAGAAAACGGGATTTTAATTAAAGGAGCCGAGAGTTTAGAATTAGCTCACCAAATCCAAATTATTGTGTTAGATAAAACTGGAACTCTCACAGAAGGCAAGCCGACTGTAACTGATTTTGTGACCATTAAAGGAACGGCGAACAGCAATGAGTTAAAGTTGCTGCAATTGGCGGCGTCTGTAGAGCGAAATTCGGAGCATCCTTTGGGGGAAGCTGTTGTGAGGTACGCTCAATCTCAAGAGGTTAATTTGACGGATGTTAAGGATTTTGAGGCGATCGCGGGAAGTGGTGTTCGAGGGGTTGTAGGCGGAAAGTCGATCGCCCTGGGAACGCTGAGGTGGATGCAGGAACTAGGCTGCGATACTGAATATCTGGAACTGCGCGGCAGAGCTTTGGAAGCTGCGAGCAAAACGGTTGTTTGGATGGCGGTAGAGGGCAAAATAGAGGCAATTCTGGGCATTGCGGATGCCCTCAAACCATCGTCAGCGCAGGCGGTGAAAGCACTTCAAAAACTCGGTTTGGAGGTGGCGATGCTGACTGGGGATAATCGCGCGACTGCGGAGTCGATCGCCCAATCCGTGGGCATTACTCGCGTTTTTGCCGAAGTTAGACCCCACCAAAAAGCAGCTCAAATCCAAGCCCTGCAAGGAGAAGGAAAAATTGTCGCGATGGTGGGAGACGGAATTAACGACGCACCGGCTTTGGCCTTAGCAGACGTGGGAATTGCGATCGGCACCGGCACCGATGTGGCGATCGCAGCCAGCGACATTACCTTAATTTCAGGAGATTTGCAAGGCATAGTTACAGCAATTAAACTTTCCCGCGCCACCATGCGGAACATCCGCGAAAATCTGTTTTTTGCGTTTATTTATAACATCGCTGGAATACCGATCGCGGCGGGCATTTTATTCCCCATTTTTGGCTGGCTGCTAAATCCAATTATCGCCGGTGCAGCAATGGCTTTCAGTTCAGTCTCTGTAGTTAGTAATGCTTTGCGATTGCGGAATTTTCAACCCAAATCTATTGCCTAAATTAGGAGTTTTTCAATAATCTATGGTGCGCCACCCTACCTGCACACAGATATAAGGTGCGCCATACGCACCATCCCCCGATTTATCAACGAAAATCTCTTGCATAAACTAGGAGAAATTTAAAAAATGTTGAACCAACGCCAAATCTTAGGAAGCCTCGGCAGTTTAGGAATTATGCTCGGAATTGCATCGGGAGTTCGAGCCAATCAAATATCAATCCCTCCTGCAAAATCAACCGCTGAATTTCGGCATATCGAACAGCCGTTCAGTTTAAAAATTGGCGTAACAGCAGGCGGATTGACATTAATTGGTTTAGAACTGTGGTGGTTTTTGTTCAGTAAAAAGCAAGCTAAAACCAGGTAAACTTTGCCGGCGCGGTTTTTTCCAGCGAGATCTAGCTAAAATTGAGGAAGCTTAAAAAATTTGGAGTGAGCTAAATGCAACTACTACACACGATGCTCCGAGTCGGCAACCTGGAAGACTCCCTCAAATTTTACACCGAGGTTCTGGGCATGAAATTGCTGCGGAAAAAGGACTATCCAGACGGTAAATTTACTCTGGCTTTTGTTGGCTACGGCGACGAATCAGACACGACAGTTTTGGAATTAACATACAACTGGGGCGTCACAGAGTACAATTTGGGAGATGCTTACGGTCATATTGCGATCGGCGTTGACGACATTTACGGTACTTGCGAAGAAATTAAAGCTCGCGGTGGTAAAGTTACTCGGGAACCGGGCCCGATGAAGCACGGTTCAACTGTCATCGCTTTTGTGCAAGACCCAGATGGATATAAAGTTGAATTAATTCAACTGCAAAATCAAGGTAGCAACACCCAGAAAGTAAGTGCGGCAACCGCATCCTAGAGTTCGTCATGCTAGTCCTGGTATGGTGCGCCAGAAACCAACTTTTTGAGTTAGGTTGAAACTCTTCCTCTGACGCACCGTACTGAGGGGATTTAGGGGGCTTTTAACACTTTTAGTTCGATCGCACCGACGGTACAAACTGCTGCAAATAACTCTTTTGCCACAAAACAGAAAAACTGCTGCCTATTTGGCTTAAGCTATCAAATTGAGGAATTAATTTAGATTCTCGGCGCTGGTCTAAAGCAGCGAGCGCCGAAAAGAATACAGCTAATACTAACAAAAATACCACCATCACACTAAATAAAAGAATCCAATAAACTAGAAATTCGCTTGCGTAGCTGACCCCGAATATCCAGTTAATCAGTAAATCCGATAAATACAAAAACAGCCCTACTGAGAACCCCACCGCGAACAATAGCCACGTCCACCTAAACATATCTGTTGCAGTCTTGCTATTTTTGGACGCAGAAAGTTCTAACTCTCTAATTTGGCTGTTAATATTTGATGTGACTTCATACAAAGTATACTGCAAACAATCTCTGATATAATTGAGTTCATTGTCGAGGTTTATGCACTGCTCGGAGGTGCTTTTGTCAAAGCTCAGGTTTTGGAGTTGTTTGCGGTGCGCATCCAGTTTATTGTCTAGGGTGTAATCCCATTTTTCCAGCCGATCTACAGTCAAATACAAAAGTTCCCTATTAGCATCTAACAAGCTCTGGCAATCTACGATTGATTTAACTAACTTGCTGAGATTGTTGATCTTCTCCTCTAGAGTATTTTGGTATTTCCTTTGTTTAGTTGACAAGAAACTTGCGAGTTCGACATCCCGATCGCCGCACAGCGACAAAGCCTCAGAATACAAGTCATCAACTTCCATTTTACCGAAACACAGTGACGCTTTGCACTCCTCAATTTCGGGAAGAGTCAGACATTCTAAGGGCGGATATTTTACATTAAATTTATATACGAGCGCTGCCATAATCGGCGCAGATTTTCGGTCTAGCTGGTCTTTGTAAGGTTCTAAAATAATTGTAGCTAGATTTTTAACTCTCGCTTCCGGGTGGTGCAGGAACTCAAAAATTTTGGCAAGTATTTTGGAGAATTCCAAGTCATTAAACTTATTTTCCACAACTTCCAAAAAGTTCGTTACCGCTGCATCGTTTTCGGCACTCAATTTGTATGGGCCCGTAAGTGCGATCGCAGCAAATACTCGATCGATCCAAAACAGATATTCCTCGCAATCCATTGGCAGGCTCGGCAGCAGCCAGCTCGGGCCGTACACCCAAAAATCGAGACAATTCTCATATTCCTTACTGCTGTCATTTCTGCTGCTGTCGTCCAAAGCAAATTTGTTGATTGCTAACAGTTTAATTTGTTCTTCTACAACCCGCCGCTCAATTTCCTCTGCATTGATTGTGACATTTACAGCACCTTCCTTGCCTGGCCCTGCTTCATTCAACCAAATTGACTTAATACTAACAGCCGCAGACCACCGAATTAAAGGAGTCGCTCCCCCTCGCGCTTCCACTTCTAACGCCGCCAGCAGATTTTTGCTGAAATCGCTTGCTCTAGCCGCTCTCTCACTTGAGATCAGCCCCTCTCCCACCTTCCCAAATGCCTGAATTGCCAAAGCGCGAAACAGCAAATTCGGATGCGGTTTTCTGACGGATTGCGGTATATTTCCCCTTAATATTCCGCTTTTCGGTAGGCCCAAAACTTCAGCAAAAGGATCGCTCCCGCACTGTCGCAGGATTCCTTCAACAGTGTTTATTCTTTGCCAAGGTTGAGTATATTTAGTGAGAGAGAAGATTAGCGCTGTGCCGCTGCACTCAATTGATTCAGGGATGCTGTTGCGATCGAGTTTCCACAGATTGCTCGTCATAATTTGTCGGCATGACAATTGCTAGATCTTGACGCCATTGTTTGATGCTGAATTCAATTTTACATCTACTGCTGCTTTTTGTCAATATTAGTCCTCGACGCATAGGGAGCTAGAAACCCGGTTTCCCAAGTAGATTTCTCATTACTAAGTTAATCAGTATTTAAATTGCATTTAAACCAATAATTAAACTTTTGTGGCTGCTCGAAGCAACGCCCGAAATATGCTCCGAAATATCCAATTTAAATAGCCAACAGCTTAG
Source organism: Microcoleus sp. FACHB-61 (assembly GCA_014695295.1). Taxonomy (GTDB): domain Bacteria; phylum Cyanobacteriota; class Cyanobacteriia; order Cyanobacteriales; family Microcoleaceae; genus Microcoleus. The sequence goes on from JACJNY010000063.1 coordinate 214,271, forward strand.
GTAGGGTTGGGTCACGAAACCCAACGTACTATAGTCATTTCTTTGTCGGAGCTTTTAAGATTTTGTCGCTCACCATTTGGTCAACGAGTAAGTCGCTGATAATTTGAGCTCCGTGGGAGGTAAAGTGCAAGCCGTCATTATTTTTTACATAGCCTCGCTTACCCGATTTATTAGCAACTACTGGAACAAATCTTCCTGCTTGTCCAAAAGTGTCCCAAGTAGAAATAAATTCAATCTTGGCTGAAGATTTGCTGGCATTTTTATAAATATCGTTCATGATGGGAAAAGCTTTGAGATACGAAGATTTGTTAGGGATCGATTGACCGACCCAATACACTTTTCTCACGGATGACGAATCCAGTAAATTGGCATATCTTTCAACTCTTTCTTGATAAGCTTTTTGCCATTCTTTGGTCAGAACAGCCCGGCCTTTTCCTTGAGAATCAATGATATTTTGACGGTCATTGGCTCCGAACAAAACTATCACTACATCCGGCTGGTAATTATTAAGAATTTGGCTAGTTCTGGCATACCAATCATAATAATCTATCCGATTTAATCCGGTCGAGACCTTGTAGTCAATTTTCGTATCGGCGATATTGTATTTTTTCTTAAGAGTGTACTGGAGTTGAATTCCTAAGTCGAACATTACGGAATCTCCAATAAATAAAAATCTGCGATAAGGTCTGGTCAGTTTAGGTTTAGCTGGGGTGGGTTTTTTAGCTGGGGTGGGTTTTTTAGCATTAGCAGGCTTTGGGGGTTCAACGGCCGCTTTTGTTTCGGTTTTGACAGGAGGAATTTCTGGTTCTTTGGGGAGGCTATCGAAGTTAATATCTTTAATTTTGCTCCAAAAATCTTGTTCGGATTTTCGGAAACCGTCTATTTCGATCTGGCCCACGGCTTGTTTAATTTCTGCACTGGCGAAAGGAGTTGAAGCAAAGCTTTTTAGAAATAATGATAAGTTTGAAAATATTAAAGTGAGAATTACAGAAGTAACAATCAGCAAAAATTCCCGGTCTTTCATATTTCTTAGAAATTAAAGTAAATAAAAGGCGGCATGGTACTCGGCCCCAACATCAAGATAGCATACACGAGCAGCGAAACTAAGACAACCCGAAAGAAAATGTTTTTTAATGACAATACGGTTTGCAAGAGTTTCGCGATGCGATCGCCCCACAAGTTGATCGCGCCAATGACTGCAATTACTAAATACAATTGCCAAAAGTTAAATTGAAAAGTTGCGACTGCAGGATGGACAATTCCTTGAAAAAAACTCACCGCAGTTTCCCAGTTGGGAGTGCCGAAAAATACCCAGCTACAAGTAACAAAAGTAAATGTTAGCAGCCAACTGCAAAATTTAGCAAATCTGGGAAAGGCATAGTCTAATTTAAAGTGGATAGCTTGGGGGATATCTTTACATAAATGGTTGACAATTAATCCTAAACCGTGAATTGCTCCCCAGAAAATAAAGTTTAAACCTGCGCCGTGCCAAAATCCGCCGATCGCCATTGTTAAAAATAGATTTAGGTACTTCCTCAACTTGCCGTATTTGTTGCCGCCCAAAGGAAAATAAACGTAATCCCTCAGCCACTCGGAAAGACTGATGTGCCACCTTTTCCAAAATTCTTGCAGGCTGAGCGATCGGTATGGCATATTAAAGTTGGCAATGGGTTTGAAACCCAGCAAACAGGAGATGCCGTTGGCTAAATCCGAGTAGCCGCTGAAATCTACGTAAATTAAGCAGGAATAGGAAATTGCCGCGAGGATTAAATCGATGCTGCTGTACTGCTGGGGGGCTTTGAAGGGCAATTCAGTGAAGTTAAACAAAAAGCTCGATAAAGTATATTTTTTGAATAGTCCCGACAAAATTAAAACTATAACTTCTTCAATTTGATAGTCGTATTTTTTTTGTGAATTTAGCTGCGAGTAAAATTCGCCAGCTCGCGAGATTGGCCCGGAGGCAATTTGGGGAAAGTAGGTAATGTAGGCGGCATAGTCTACAAATTTCGGACAGGGGATTTTTTGCTGGTAGCAGTCGATTAAATGGGAAATCATTCTAAAAGTGTAGAACGACACACCGACGGGGGCGATTATTTGCACAACTTCAAAGTTAGCTGGAATTTGTAGCTGGTTCAGTACCTCAAATAAAGAAGTTACAAAAAAGTTGCAATATTTAAAAATGCCGAGAGCGGCAATGTTGAAAATTAAACCAGAGATTAAAGCAAGTTTTCTATATTTGCCGTGGCAGGCACCCCGGAGAATGATATAATTGTACGCTGTACATACAACGAGGATCAATAGAAAGTCGAAACTCCAAAAGGAATAAAATAATAAACTGGAAATTAACAAGACAATTTTATACAAATCGACTTGGGGTTTCACAGAGACGATCGCGCTAAAAATTATTAAGAAAAATACTAGAAATTGGTAAGTGGGAAATAGCATAAATCTCACCAGACAAAAGAAAATGTTTCTGGGAATATTTTCATAAGTACGCGCGAGCGAAGCTATCCCCAATGGAATCGCCCGCTTCGGTCAGACCGCACCAAATTTCGGGGTGGATTGCGGACTGTAAGCTTTTGCAAGAGGTCAATTATGTCACAACTTCCGCCCTAGTTAACCGCACTCAGAAATTCATAATCCTGTTTAAAGATTATGATGGTTATGAGACGATGTATTAACGGATAACAACAGGAATCCCCTTGATTGCGAGGAACCAACGTGCAGCCAACAGACCCTAGCAAATTTACAGATCAAGCCTGGGAAGCCATTGTCAAATCCCAGGATGTAGCCCGCCGCTTTGCCAATCAGCAGCTAGAGGTTGAACATTTAGCCATCGCCCTTCTCGAACAGCAAGGCCAGGCAAACAGCATTCTCAGCAAAGCTGGAGTCGATGCCCCCCGCTTGGCGCAGCAGTTAGATGCTTTTGCCAAACGACAGCCCAGAGTTGCCAACGCTGACCAACTATACCTCGGCCGCGGCTTAGAAGTGATGTTAGATGTTGCTGAGGCCACTAGAGCGACTTGGCAAGATAATTTTATCGCCGTTGAACATTTATTAATTGGCTTAGTAGAAGACGAACGAGTCGGTCGCAGGTTGCTGACAAAAGGCGACGGCCCGCCGGGCCGCCCCGGTTACGATCGCAAACCCCCAGCCGGTACGCTCGATCGACCAAAACTCGAAGAAGCGATCAAATCTGTCCGCGCCACTACTAAAGCCCAAGAAAAAAATTCCGAAACCGGGAAAGGCAGCCGCAGCAACGCTAAAGCCCCAGATCAAGATGGGGAAGCTAACTCCGACGCCCTCAACAAGTACGGCCGCGATTTGACAGAAGCCGCCAAAGCCGGCAAACTCGACCCAGTAATCGGCCGCGACGAGGAAATCCGCCGCGTGGTACAAGTTCTTTCCCGTCGCCAAAAAAACAATCCGGTGTTAATTGGCGATCCCGGAGTCGGAAAAACTGCGATCGCCGAAGGTTTAGCCCAACGAATTGTCAACGGCGACGTGCCGGAATCTTTGAAAAATCGCCAGCTATTTAGCCTCGACATGGGCAGTTTAATTGCTGGGGCAAAATTCCGGGGCGAATTTGAAGAACGATTGCGGTCTGTTCTGCGGGAAGTCATCGATTCCGACGGGCAAATTGTCCTATTTATTGACGAATTGCACACCGTTGTCGGCACTGGCGGCGGCGGCAGTTCCGGTTCGGGAATGGATGCGGGAAATTTGTTAAAACCAATGCTGGCGAGAGGCGAATTGCGCTGCATCGGCGCTACAACTCTCGACGAATTCCGCAAGCATATCGAAAAAGATCCTGCCTTGGAACGTCGGTTTCAACAAGTATTTGTCGGCGAGCCCAGCGTTGAAGATACTGTTTCGATTTTGCGCGGATTGAAAGACCGTTACGAACGCCACCACGGGGTAAAAATTACTGATTCGGCCCTGGTAGCTGCTGCAACTCTGTCTTTTCGCTATATTTCCGATCGATTTTTGCCGGACAAGGCGATCGACCTCGTAGATGAAGCGGCCGCCCACTTGAAAATGGAGATTACCTCTAAACCCGTGGAATTGGAAGGAATCGACCGCCGGGTGATGCAGTTGGAAATGGAAAAATTGTCGATCGAAGGTGAAGGAAAAGGCGCTCAAGCCCCTGGGCTCGGCTTCCGCGTCGAACGCATCACATCTGAGATTGACATCTTAAAAGCTAAGCAAGAAAAATTGTCCTCTCAGTGGTTGGGCGAAAAGCAGTTGTTGGATGCAATCAATAAATTGAAAGCAGAAGAAGACCAACTGCGAGTGCAAATCGAACAAGCAGAAAGGGCTTACGATTTGAATAAAGCCGCACAGTTAAAGTACGGTAAGTTGGAAACTGCGGTGCGCGATCGCGAAGCGAAAGAAGCGGAACTTTTGAAACAGCAAGCTCAAGGTTCTTCCCTGCTGCGCGAAAAAGTTACTGAGGGCGATATTGCGGAAATTGTCGCTAAATGGACGGGCATTCCGGTTAATCGGTTGTTAGAATCCGAACGCCAAAAATTGCTGCAATTGGAAAAACACTTGCACCAAAAAGTCATCGGTCAAGAGGAAGCTGTAACAGCCGTGGCAGCGGCAATTCGGCGCGCTCGGGCGGGAATGAAAGACCCCGGCAGACCGATCGGCTCTTTCTTGTTTATGGGCCCCACAGGCGTCGGAAAAACTGAGTTAGCGCGGGCGCTGGCGGAGTTTTTGTTTGACAGCGATGATGCGATCATCCGCATCGATATGTCGGAATACATGGAGAAGCAAAACGTCTCTCGGTTAGTAGGAGCTCCCCCGGGATACGTCGGTTACGACGAAGGCGGACAACTTTCCGAAGCAGTGCGGAGACGCCCTTATTCGGTGGTGCTATTTGACGAAGTGGAAAAGGCACACCCGGATATATTTAACATTTTGTTGCAAGTGTTGGATGACGGCAGAATTACCGATTCTCAAGGTCGAGTGGTTGACTTTAAAAATACCGTAATTGTGATGACCAGCAATATCGGCAGCGACCACATTTTAGACGTGTTTACTAAGAAGGAAAAAACCGCTAAAAAACCTGCTAGTCGCAAGCAGGAAACGAAAGATTTGTCAAGCCAAAAGACAGATTATAAAGTGGCTGCCGACGGTACTGTTGAGGTATCGGCCGAGCGAGTTGATGCTGATACTGTAACCAAGAGTGAAAACAAGAGTGAAAACAAGAGTGAAAATGAAAATTTATTGACTCAAGAACGGGAGACAGATCAAGAGTACGAACAGATGTTAAAACGGGTGATGACAGCGCTGCGATCGCACTTCCGGCCCGAATTTCTCAATCGGGTGGACGAGATAATTTTGTTCCACACTTTGAGCAAGATCGAATTGCGGCAAATAGTCAGCATTCAAGTGAAGCGGATCGAGCGTTTGTTGGCAGAGCAAAAAATCACTTTGGAACTGTCGGATGCGGCGAAAAACCATATCACAGATGTCGGTTACGACCCGGTTTACGGCGCTCGTCCTTTGAAACGCGCCATCCAGCGGGAGCTGGAAAACCCGCTGGCAAACAAGATTCTGGAAAATGCGTTTGTCGAGGGCGATACAATTGCGATCGACTGTGAAAATAACTCTTTGCAATTTCGCAAAAAAGAATTTCGCCCAGCGCTAGCAGGTAAGAGTTTGTAGTTGTGTTAAGAACAGGCTTTCTAGCCTGTTCCACAAACAATCAATTTTCCAGTGCCAAAGGTCAGAAAGCCTGTTATTGAAAATAGTGCATCCTGTTCCCCAAACAATTAATTCTCTAGTGGCCAAAGCCAGAAAGCTTGTGATTAAAAATGCTGCATCCTGTTCCACAAACAATCAATTTTGTAGTGAAACAGGGCAGAAAGCCTGTTATTGAAAATAGTGAAGCGTCTTACTTAATATTACTCATTGGACATGGTGCGGCTCGCATAGGCATCCATGCTGTAGGCAGGAACGCGAACGCTGTAATCAATTTCTGTTCCCGTCACTGATTTTGCCAGTTGTTCAAAAGACTCATCGTTCCAATTCCGCTCGTGGATGGGCTTTGACTGTTCGCCCAGGAAATATGCTTGAGTACCAATCACTGAGGCCGCTACCCAACCGATGATTAAAAGAGCGATTACAATTGTCATTTTTGCTTTTTCCTTAACTTTTGTTGCTTTATGTAAACTAATGTAACGATACCTAGCCCTTAACGTCAAGGTAGTGTACTGTCGTGGCAACCGTCCGGGAGGTAGTAAATACCGCCCCTGGTACTTCGTCTCTAGGGTGCGCACCGCGCGTCGGTATGTAGGGTGCGCCCCAATAGGTAGGCTGTGCAGCGCGCATCGGTATCCGGATTGTGAACTGTATCCGAAATAGCAAAACAGATTGTTGAGGTTTTATAGTTAAGAAGTTATAAGTTTTGCGTTAATAAATTACGATTAAAACTCTGACGCTCGCATGAGCAATCGCGGTCAAATTATGAGTTATGATTTATCAGTTTGGATTTGAACTAACAAATCCCAATTACCAAATTCCAAGTACCAATTACCAATTACCAATCAACCATAAAAATTATGCCCAACTCAATGTTAAATAACGACCCCTTGTGGTTCAAAGACGCGATTATTTACGAAGTACCAGTTCGCGCTTTTGCAGACAGCAATGCAGACGGCATCGGCGACTTTCGAGGACTGACCGAAAAACTGGATTACCTGCAAAACTTAGGAGTAACAGCAATTTGGGTACTACCATTTTTTCCCTCGCCGCTCCGAGACGACGGCTACGATACATCTCACTATACTACCGTCAACCCGATTTACGGCACATTAGAGGATTTTAAAGACCTTTTAGAAGCAGCGCACCAGCGGGGAATTCGGGTCATTATTGAGTTAATTGTTAACCACACTTCCGACCAGCACGCTTGGTTTCAGCGATCGCGCCGCGCCCCAAAAGGCAGTAACGAAAGAGATTTTTATGTGTGGAGCGACACGCCGGAAAAATATCAAGAGGCTCGGATTATTTTCCAAGATTTTGAAACTTCTAATTGGGCTTGGGATTCGGTAGCCAAAGCTTATTACTGGCACCGTTTTTATTCCCACCAACCCGATTTGAATTACGACAATCCCGCCGTCCGCCAAGCCATCTTAGATGTGGTAGATTTCTGGTTGGCACTGGGAGTAGACGGACTCCGCATGGATGCCGTGCCTTACCTGTACGAGCGCGAAGGTACTAACTGCGAAAACCTGCCAGAAACTCACGTATTCCTGAAGCAATTGCGGCAGCACGTAGATGAGAAATTTCCCAACCGGATGCTGCTTGCTGAGGCGAATCAGTGGCCGGAGGATGCGGTTGAATATTACGCTGCTGGGGATGAATGTCACATGAACTTTCATTTTCCGCTGATGCCGCGTTTATTTATGGCTTTGCACATGGAAGATAGCTTTCCAATTAGTGATATTCTCCAGCAAACTCCCCATATTCCTAATAACTGTCAGTGGGCTTTATTTTTGCGGAACCACGATGAATTGACGCTGGAAATGGTGAGTGATGAAGACCGAGATTATATGTATCGGGTTTACGCTCAAGACACTCAGGCGAGAATTAATTTGGGCATCCGCCGCCGCTTGGCTCCTTTGATGGGAAATAACCGTCGCCGCATCGAGTTGATGAATGCTTTGCTGCTGTCTCTTCCGGGTACGCCGGTGCTTTACTACGGCGATGAAATTGGTATGGGAGACAATATCTATTTGGGCGATCGCAACGGGGTGAGAACTCCGATGCAGTGGAGCGGCGATCGCAATGCCGGTTTCAGCCGTGCTAACCCGCAGCGGCTTTACGCGCCGCCAATTGTTGACCCTGAATATCACTACGAATCTATTAACGTGGACGCGCAGCGGGCGAATCCGAGTTCTCTTTGGTGGTGGATGAAACGCCTAATTGCAATTCGGCAGCGCTTCCAAGCATTCGGCCGCGGAACTTGCGAGTTTCTGTACCCGGAAAACCGCAAAGTTTTAGCTTTTGTGCGCACTTATCAAGACGAACACATCCTCGTAGTGGCTAATTTGTCGCGCTTCGTGCAGACGGCAGAATTAGACCTTTCGCCCTTTAAAGGTGCTGTTCCAGAGGAGATTTTCGGCCGCACTGAGTTTCCGGCGGTTGGGGAATCCCCTTACTTCTTGAGCTTGAGCCCTCACACGTTTTACTGGTTTACTCTTCGTGCTAAACACGAAGATTTTTCGCGGAACGGTTTTCACACAGAATTGCCGAGTTTGGCGGTCATAGGTACTTGGAAAACTGCTTTTGCTACAAGTCAGTTAAGCGATATGCTGCTCAATCTTTTGCCGGAATACTTGCGGCGCAATCGCTGGTATAGCGGTACAGACAGGACAATTCAATCATTAGAAATAAGTGAGGTTGTACCTGTTGACTGTAAAGATAGTGCCGGGGAAGAATCTAAAGTTTACATTCTGTTTTTGCAGTTGAATTATACTGAAGGTATGCCGGAAACTTACGTTTTGCCTTTAGGTTGGGAAGAGATGAAAGGCGATGTAGACGAGCGGGCGATCGCGCGCCTGCACTTCCCAGAAACCAACAGCGAAGTCGGGGTACTATTTGATGCTGCTGGGGAGAAAGGTTTTCTGAGCGCGCTGCTGGGGGCGATCGGCAGTTCTCGCACTTACAGAGGTGTTGCAGGTCAACTGGTAGGAATGGCCGACAGTGCATTCAGCTCAGAACAAGATTTATCGCACCTCGACCCTCACCTGTTCAAAAAAGAACAAAGCAATACATCCGCAGGTTACGGCGACCGCTTCGTCCTCAAAATATTGCGAAAAGTAGAGGAAGGAATCAACCCCGAATTAGAAATCGGGCGCTTTTTAACCGAGCGCAACTCGATCCAACACTACGCTCCAATTGCCGGAGCCTTGGAATATCACACGCCAGGAAAACAAGTCGTTACAGTCGGAATACTACAAAATTTAATCCCCGACAGCGTAGACGCTTGGTCTTATACATTAGACACACTGCGCGACTATTTCGAGCAAGTAATGACAGTAGAAGCAAAGCATTCCGGCGAAAATTTATCTACTTCCCCCGAAAATTATTTACCGAACGCTTTGACCGGACAAACGCAGCGGCAGCAAAACTCGCTAGTAGCCGATTTATCCCTAGAAATTCCGCCATTAGCTCGCGAACTCATCGGCTCTTACTTAGCATCAGCCGAACTTTTAGGTAAGCGGACAGCCGAACTTCACCTCGCTTTAGCTTCTGACATAGAAAACCCCGCTTTTGCCCCAGAAAGCTTTACCTCGTTTTACCAGCGTTCCATCTATCAATACATGAGAAATGTGGCAGGAAGAACTTTGCTGGAGCTTAAAAAACGGCTGTCAAAACTGCCGCCAGAAATACAAAAATCGGCGCAAAAGCTGCTTAACCGCGAAGATTTGCTCATGGAACGTTTCAAGTCTATTTTGAACTTGAGAATCACGGCCGATAGAATTCGCTGTCACGGGGACTTCCATTTCGGGCAAGTTCTTTATACAGGCAAAGACTTCGTAATTATTGATTTCGGAGGAGAACGCGATCGACCCTTAAGCGAGCGGCGGATGAAGAGGTCGCCCCTGCGAGATGTTGCGGGAATGCTGCAATCTTTGAGTTACGCTGTTACTTTGGCACTCCGCAATGAAGTAGAAAGCGGCATGATTCGCCCTGAAAATCTCCCGGAGATGCAGCAGTGGGCCAACGTTTGGCACCGCTGGGTCAGCCTCACTTTTGTTAAGAGCTATTTGGCAACAGCAGCCGATGCAAGCTTCTTGCCCAAATCTATACCGGAACTACAAGTTTTGCTGGATGCTTACATTTTGGAAAAAGCGGTTGGCGAGCTAGCCTACGAACTTAATTACCGCTTGGATTGGGCGCACATTCCGCTGAAGCGGATTGTAGAATTGCTGAATTTATAAGGGCGGGTTTATCTATACTCATTAGGGTGCGTGACTTTTTAGTTACTCAATTAACAGCGAGATGCTGGAGAGTCACGCACCTTACATGACACCAAATCTGCTTTGATAAACAATTTATCTGGGAGCAGAATTTGCTTTTATACAAACTTCCGTCCCTCTCTAAGAGACTAGAAAAAAAGATAGTTGAAAACCGATTTGGTATTACTTAAAATAAAGAGCAGCTTGATACAAAACTTGTTCTTGATGGGTTAACAAAGTGCAGTCCGAAAGCGGGTAAGCTACACAAGTAACAGCGTAGCCAGCTTGCAATTCTGACGGCTTCAAAAACTTTTGTTCGCTTTGGTCGATTTCACCGCTCAGCAGTTTGACAACGCAAGCAGAACACTCTCCTTGCTTGCATCCATTCGGCAAGCGGATGCCGGCATCTTCTGCCATATCTAAGATATACTGGTCGTCTGGTACTGCGATCGTGCGATCGAGCGCGAGAGCCTCATTCACCAACCGAACTTGATAAATTGCCATTTCCACCTCTTATATTTGGATTGCTTGTATTCAACTAAAATAGATGATTACAACTTACACAAAACATCGAAATCTAGGCTACGCAGGGAACACTTTCCCTATAGATAATAGCTAAAAAAACCCGATATTTTCAAACTACCGGGTTTTTGAGAAGCCACAAACTCGGCGCGATTGTATGGGATCTCTAGGCAAGTTCTTCTTGATAATCGAGATTCTCATCGAGATAAATAGCCCGAATATCCTCCGGCAAACTTGATTCTAAAGTTTGATATCCTTTTTGCAGCAAAGCCTTTACCTGAGCGGGCGAAATAGCTTCGCCTTCAGCTTGCAAATAAGCTGCTATTCGAGTTTCGCTCCAGCGGAAAGTCTGAGCCATCAACACGACTAAACGCGGCAGCGGCGCTAACAATTCTAAGGCTTGTTTGACGTAACACCAGAGGGGAGGCGAAGCCGATTGCAAAGAGTAGTGAATCGACTCAACAGGGGGCAATTCGGCTTGATTGATGCAGATAGCCGTGACATTAATCAGCCAGTTTTGGAGACTGAGATTTTCGCCATCAGACTCTTGGATTTCGCGGCGCAAATCGAGGCCTCGGAGTTCGTGATAGATGTGCAGCCAAGTGTGGGCAAACAGGTAATCGCCTTGTACGGGCGATCGCACGGAATGGCGAATCAGGGAGTGGACAATTTGAGCGTAGCGGCAAAAAATCGCCGTGAAGAACCTACCTTGATCGGGATGGTTTTGAAACAGAGTCAATAATTCCTGATCGCTGTGGTGAAACAGGGATTTGACCACAGGATGGTTGAATTCGGAAAAATTAGGTGTTTGCACAATTGTTCTGTAACGGTTTTGGTAATAAATGCTGGTGCAGCCCGATTCTACAACACGATATACATTTGATGCAAGTGCTTAAAAAATATGTTGATAATAAAGTCAAAGTTATTATATAATTAAGTTGTAGATGACGGTGAATAAACCTCAATTAGTAGAGTGAATCTTATTGGTTCAGTGTCACCTACAAATGTTATTTAAATGGTAATTTTTTTGTATGTCTAGCATTAATACTGGTATCGAATGGACCGACAGAACATGGAATCCAACGACTGGCTGCGATAAAGTCAGTCCAGGTTGTACGCATTGTTATGCTGAAGCATTAACAAAACGGTTTCATACTAATTTTCCTAACGGTTTTGATTTAACGGAATACCCAAAACGTTTGAATGAGCCTAAAAGGTGGCGAAAGCCGAGTCGCATTTTTGTTAACTCAATGAGTGATTTGTTCCATGAAGATGTTTCTCTGGAATTTCTGAAACAAGTTTTTGATGTAATGCGTGAAACTCCTCACCACATTTATCAAATTCTTACGAAGCGACATCAGCGTTTAGCAGACTTAGCCCCTCAACTTGATTGGTCTGATAATATTTGGATGGGGGTGTCAGTTGAAAATCAAAACTATGTTCATCGTGTGGATCATTTGCGACAAGTCAATGCAAAGATACGCTTTTTATCCTGCGAACCACTTTTAGGGCCTTTGCAACTTGATCTAAGAGATATTCACTGGGTAATAGTTGGGGGAGAATCTGGACAAAAACACCGTCCGATGCGGGAAGAATGGGCACAAAGTATTCGGGATCAGTGTCAGGATGCTGAAGTCGCGTTTTTCTTCAAGCAATGGGGAGGTAGAACACCTAAAGCTGCTGGGAGACGGTTGGATGGGAAAATCTGGGATGAAATGCCTGAAACGTGGAAGAAACATCAAAAAAGATGGCTAAAATAACTACCCTTAATTCCTGTTGAGTAAAAAACTCTAAATTTTCTTACATATACGGTTTGATATTCGTATCATTTTTTAAGCCTAAAGTGGCTTTTTAATGTGTAAGGCTTTTTCTGTTTAGAAGGATGTTTGATTTCTATCAATTGTTCTGTGTACAGCCAATCTAAAACATCATTATTGTAATGAGTTCGCTTTAAACGTCCTATGTCATTCATTTCTAATATTAAATGAGTAATTGCATCCTCAAAAGATATCCAATCATTAAGCTTACCAAAAGTTTGGATAGCCTGAGTTTTTATTTCAGCTAATCTTTTCTGCTGCTCTGAATTCCATTCTTTTTCTAAAAATTTTTTAATTCCTGTGTGGCTGTCCTTAAAAAATAACAATCTTTCCTCCTCCCAAACGAAATCGTTCAAGAAACTTCCAAAAGCTTTTTTGGGGTGATTGCTACCTACTACAATACTATATTTGGGTCTGGGATCGCTGTAGCTTTCTTTAATTTCAAAACTGGTTGCTCCTCTAAACCCTGCTTCTATTTTCATTCTTTTCTTAAAATATTCAAGGGCCCATTTTTCAAATTGTTGAGGTTGATCTTTAAGTTCTAGCCACTTTGGTTTCCAATCTTGGTCTGAATTGATACCTAGGAGTTTAGTCAAGTTCTCTATATAAGTTTCAGCAGTCTTTTGCTCTTTTATACTATCATATACGGTTTTATAATGCCCCGCATGGCGAGCTACTGCACTGTTGTGAAATAGTATAAATAGCTCTCCTTTGTTCTGACGGACATAATTTCCTATTTCACAGATATGCTCAAAAGTAACTCCTTTGACCGCAAAAGTGTCAAGAAAAAATAACGTAGGATAGCGATTCAAGTCCTTCATTACACCTGGAAAAGCGGACTCAAATTTTTGACTTTCATAAACTTTGTAAAACAAATCTTTACCCAGAAAGCGACAGTTTTCCTTAAGCTGTTGATTAGACTCCGCTTCAGCCTCTACAAAAAAACATCTTAAGTTGACTCGTCTTTCTTGATTAAAGAGGTTAGCACATTTTAGAGCTATTAAGGGTGAGCCATCGGTATTTTCAAAATTATGTTGATACTTGGCCCAAAAATTAGAATTGTTTACAAAATCTTCAATTCCAATTCCTTCTTTATATTTCCCAGTACCGGCAAAACCATCAACATAGTTGATATGATCGGATTGATAGTTTCCATCACCTCCAAGATTATAGCAAAATGCTTGTAGGTATTTAAGCAGTATCCTATGTTTAGATGCTGACCAGTCTCGTTTGCGTTCAAAAAAGTTTTCGGAATTTTCTGGTTCTTCTGAAAATAGAGATAATTGCTTGCCTTCCATTTTTTATATCCCTAGGTAAAATGCTATATTGAGCATTAATGTAACATAAAAGTTACGACATGAAAATAGTTAGAGCAAAGTTATGTTTTACTCTTACACTCCAAACCCCCCACCTCCGGGGGTTTCAATCACAAAAACATCACCGCCATCCATATCCACAACCGCCGTACTTCCCAAAGCTTCCACAGTTCCATTTTCCCGCACAACATAATTTTTACCAAGAGAACCGGCCCCCGCACCATTCAAACCGCAAGGAGAAATCACCCGCCGCCCCGATAAAATTCCCGCCGTCATCGCCTCCCGAAAGCGCACTCGCCGCACGACTCCATTACCGCCGCGATGAGATCCATTCCCCCCACTATTAGCCAGAATTTCAAAATTTTCTAACAACACCGGGAACCGCCATTCTAATACTTCAGGATCGGTTAAACGCGAATTAGTCATGTGAGTTTGAACCGCATCAGTACCGTCAAAATCTGCACCAGCACCCGAACCGCCGCAAATAGTTTCATAATATTGATAGCGCTGATTTCCAAAGGTAAAATTATTCATAGTTCCCTGAGAAGCCGCCATCACTCCCAACGCACAATACAAAGCATCGGTAATATTCTGCGATGTTTCCACATTTCCGGCCACTACCGCCGCTGGATAGCGAGGATTCAGCATACAGCCTTCGGGATTGATGATTTCCAGAGGTTTCAAACAGCCCGCATTTAGAGGAATATCGTCATCTACCAAGGTGCGGAAAACATACAAAACAGCGGCTTTGCACACGGCTGCGGGAGCATTAAAATTGTTGGATTGTTGAGCAGAAGTGCCAGTAAAATCTATTTTTGCACTGCGCGCAGATTTGTCAATTGTAATCGCTACTTTAATTTGTCCGCCACTATCCATCGAATAAGTAAATTCCCCATCACTCAAAACCTCAATTACCCGCCGTACCGACTCTTCCGCATTGTCTTGTACGAACCCCATATAAGCTTGCACAGTCTCTAATCCATAATGTTCTACCATCTTGATCAGCTCTTCTGCGCCTCGCTTGTTAGCAGCAATTTGTGCTTGCAAATCGGCTATATTTTGAGCAGAATTGCGAACAGGAAAACTCCCCGCTGTCAGAAGTTCTAGTAATTGTTCTTGTCTAAAATTGCCCTCGCTTACTAACAGGAAGTTGTCGAGCAATACACCTTCTTCAGTTACTGTTGTACTGTTAGGAGGCATGGAACCGGGAGTGATGCCGCCGATGTCGGCGTGGTGTCCCCGCGAGGCAACATAAAACAAAGGAAGGGAGGAATCATAATTAAATACTGGAGTAATAACGGTGATATCTGGCAAGTGTGTGCCGCCGTTGTAGGGATTGTTAGAAACATAAACATCGCCCGGTTGAATCGCATTGCCTTGTGCTAAAATTAAAGCTTCAACGCTTTCGCTCATAGAACCTAAATGTACAGGAATGTGGGGCGCGTTGGCAACTAATTGCCCGTTTTTGTCGAAAATTGCACAGGAAAAGTCGAGGCGTTCTTTGATGTTGACTGAGGAACTTGTGTTTTGCAATGTGACGCCCATTTGTTCCGCGATCGCCCGAAACAAATTATTAAAAATTTCCAGCAAAACCGGATCTGATTTAGCCGCAGATAAACGCGAATGAACGCCGATATTATCTGCGTCCATCTGCGTGCATCTGCGGTTCAAAATTAGATCGTTATTTTCGGTGATTTCCGCTTCCCAGCCCGGTTCTATGATATTAGTTCCCGTAGCTTCAACAATCATAGCAGGGCCTTCTATGCAGTCGCCCGATCGCAAATCGTCTCTCTGATAAACAGGCGTTTCCCGCCACCCGCCAGCAACATAGGTTTGCACCGTTGAAATTGGTGGCACGGGCATCTTGCCCGTGCCACCAGAGGGGGAAATTGTGGATGCTTCCGGCACATCCATTCTTTCTACAACTTCCACCGAAACCGCTTCCACAATCAGCGGTTTTTCTGGCATAATAAAACTGTAACGCTGTCGGTGGGCTGCTTCAAATTCAGCCTGCATCGCCTCAATATTGTCAGCAAAATTTACCGCCAAAACCGAGTCACTTCCCTGATATTTTAAGCGCAACTTGCTAACAACTAAAACCTCGGACTCCTTCTCTGTGTTCTCTGCGCCTCTGCGGTTCAATTCCCTCTTTCCATCTACCTCCAATTCGGTTAAAATATGATGCAAATTAGCTAATAATTCTGCATTTAATTGTTGCTCGATCGCCCTTTCGCGAATAGCCCGCACATCAGCCAAACCCATACCGTAAGCGGACAACACACCCGCATAAGGGTGAATAAATACCCGTTTCATCCCCAAAGCATCGGCGATCGCACAAGCGTGTTGGCCGCCCGCACCGCCGAAACAGCACAATGTATACTCCGAAACATCGTAACCGCGCTGAAGCGAGATTTTTTTGACAGCATTTGCCATCTTTTCCACCGCGATCGCCAAAAAACCCTCCGCCACCTCTTCGGCCGTCCTCTCGCCCCCAATTTCCCCCGCTAATTGCCCAAATTTTTGCTTTACTACGTCAGGGGCGATCGGCAAATCTCCATTCAATCCAAATACTTTCGGAAAAAAATCCGGTTGAATTTTCCCCAACATTACATTGCAATCAGTCACCGTCAAGGGGCCACCTTTGCGATAGCAAGCGGGCCCAGGATTGGCCCCTGCAGACTCCGGCCCGACGCGGTAGCGAGCCCCGTCAAAAAAGACAATTGAACCGCCGCCGGCTGCTACAGTGTGAATTGCCATCACGAGCGATCGCAATCTCACCCCAGCAATTTCCGTCTCAAATTCGCGTTCGTATTCGCCGTTAAAATGGGCAACATCTGTCGAAGTTCCGCCCATATCAAAGGTAATAATTTTATCAAAACCTGCCTTTTTGCTGGTTTGAACAGCACCGACAATTCCCCCAGCAGGGCCGGATAAAATACTGTTTTTTCCTTGGAATTGTGCGGCGTCCACTAAGCCGCCATTCGATTGCATGAACATTAATTTTGGTAGGCGCGAAGCGGGCGGGCACGGGGAGGGCGGAGACGGGGAGGGCGGGCACGGGGGCACCGCCCCTACAGGAGATAATTCACTGGTTACTTGTTCGACGTATCGACGTAAAATCGGAGATAAATAAGCATCGACAACCGCAGTATCTCCCCGCGAAACCAGTTTCATCAGCGGGCTAACTTCGTGAGATACTGAAATTTGAGTAAAGCCAATTTCTTTCGCTATTTTAGCAACTTGTTTTTCGTGTTCCGAGTAGCGGTAGCCGTGCATGAATACGATCGCACAACTGCGAATTCCCTCATCGTATGCTTGCTGCAAAGACGGGATAAACTCGGGATTGACAGCAGTTAACTCCTCACCTTGAGCGCTGTAGCGTTCTGCAACTTCAATAACTCGATCGTACAGCATCTCCGGCAAAACAATGTGACGCGCGAAAATATTGGGGCGGTTTTGATAGCCAATTCTCAGCGCATCGCGGAAACCTTTAGTAATTAACAGAATTGTGCGATCGCCCTTTCGTTCCAGCAAAGCATTTGTCGCTACCGTCGTCCCCATTTTAATCGCTTCAATTTCGGCGGCGGGTATAGCTGCGTCGGCGGGAATTCTCAAAATATCGCGAATTCCTTGAACTGCGGCGTCGGTGTAGCGTTCTGGGTTTTCCGACAGCAGCTTGTGAATGACTAATTTACCGTCGGGGCTGTTGGCGACAATATCAGTAAAAGTGCCACCGCGATCGATCCAAAATTGCCAGCGAGTGCGATCGGAATAAGTATGATTCATATCTCTTTCTTTTAAAATTTTTGCTTGACTAATTTACAAGTATTCACTAAATTTCTGTTTGAGTCAATTCATAAAATTCATGACTTCAGCTCATAAAAGTCATAATTTCTGGTCAATCAAACTAACAGGCGCTCGATCGTGTTAATTATATATATCGAATAGCCTCAACCAATCCCTGACAAACACCAGCCAGAAAATCCAAATCCAAAGTCTCAATCCTATCACTTTCTCGATGATAATGCGGATTTCGCATATTAGCAGTATCAGTCACCATGATAGCCGGATAACCATTATCCCAAAAAGGAACATGATCGCTGCGGCGAGTATCGGGGACAATTAAACCTCGATTCGGCACCGGCAGCCACTCGCAGGGCTGACCAGATTTGCGAATTTTGCCACTCAAATTAATCAAATCGGGAACCGTCCGCAAAGTGCCAATTAAAGCAATAAAATTACCACTATTTGGATAAAAATATTTCAAGCCAGCGGGATAGCTTTGAGAATTAGGATTATGGTTGCAATAACCCAACATTTCCAAAGAAATCATTAACCGGATTGACTCTTGCTGTTGCTTGTATTTAGCTGCATGATGACTGCTTCCCAAATAACCGTATTCTTCCATATCGAAGGCGACTAATTGCACTGGATATTTGAGCGGCGCAGATGCGATATCCCTTGCGAGTTCCAGCAAAACAGCAACACCAGTAGCATTATCATCGGCCCCAGGCGATCCGGGTGCAGTATCGTAATGAGCACCAATTACGATCGGCGGCAACCGCTTCTTAATCTGCTTTTCAAGACCCAGATTGTCTTGCTTCCCCCCCGAAGCAAGGGGTGATTCTTCTTGCTTCCCCCCCGAAGCAAGGGGGGGACTGAGGGGGGGTAAATCCAAAATCAAATTGTGATGAATTCGCCCGCGCACGGAAAAATCGTCAATTTCTACAGTTCCCCACTGTGCCAACTGGTCGCGGATGTATTGCTGAGCATAAAAATGCCCTTCGGATGCGAGGTATGGATTGCGATCGCGTACAATTTGAATCAGATGGCTGTGCAAGCGTTCTTTGAGATTCATGCGATCGGAGATACAATGAGTACACTAAGATTATATGGGATTGAATTATGATTGGAGAAGTCAGAATCGAAAATTATAAGTCCATTCAAAAGCTGAAGCTAGAATTAGGACGAGTAACTGTATTGATCGGTGAAAATGGCTGCGGCAAAAGCAATATCCTAGAGGCGATCGCCCTTGCTTCTGCTGCGGCTGATGACAAGCTGGATAACGAGTTTTTAGCTTCTCGGGGCATCAGAGTTACAGAACCTCAATTTATGCGATCGGCTTTTGAAAAGGAAAATTTAGATAAAGATATCAGCATTGAAATTAGAGGAAATAATGACACAATAAAAATAAGGTTTATTTTAAATAACGATAATACACCCTATGCTCGATGGAGAAATCATTTTTACTATGGAATTTCAGAAGAAGAACGGAATTTAGAAAGAGCCTATAGGCCGCTTGCTGCTTGGGAATATAATAGTTTTTTAGACAGCCGAGATCGACAATATCAATTTATCCGCAAAACAAATATCAAAACACTTAAAATACAGGAATTTATCATTTACTCTCCTGAAAATATCGCCTTACGTACTTTTGAAAAAGAAGGGCAAATTCAACCATTAGGGATTAATGGAGAAGGCTTGTTTAAACTATTAAAAGTTTTGAATTCAGATAACCAGGAGCAGCTTAATGAAATCAATAAAAAACTGCAATTGATAGATTGGTTTCAAGATTTTGAAGCTCCTCCCAATTTATCAAGTATTCAAAACTCTCTCCAAATTAAAGATAGATACTTAGATCCAGATTTAGCTTACTTCGATCAAAGAAGTTCTAATGAAGGCTTTTTATTCTTGCTTTTTTACTTCGCTTTATTTATTAGCGATATCACGCCTAAATTTTTTGCAATAGATAACATTGACGCTTCTCTCAACCCCAGATTATGCCGCCGATTAATCCAAGAATTAGTCGAATTAGCAAAAAAACATGACAAACAAGTCATTTTTACAACTCACAACCCGGCAATTTTGGACGGTTTGGATTTAGATGATGACGAACAGCGACTGTTTGTGATTTCCCGCAATCAATTAGGTTACACTAAAGCTAGACGCATTCTCAAACCTAAACCTTTGGAGGGACAAGAACCTGTGAAATTATCAGAGGCGTTTTTGAGGGGCTATATCGGCGGACTTCCTAAAAATTTTTAATATGATTAGTTTTGGATTGATTACAGAGGGATATACTGACCAAATTGTAATTGAGAATATTTTAGCTGGATATTTCAATAGTCGAGATTTAGATATCAGACCACTTCAACCAGAAAGAGATAAAGACAATGAGAATAAATCCACATACGGCGGCTGGACTCTAGTTTTTGATTATTGTAAGTCAAGCGATTTTAAACAAGCCTTCCAATATAATGACTATATCATTATCCAAATAGATACAGATGTTTTGCTGGATTCCCAAAATTCTAATTATAATATTCCCAAGCGAGATGAAAATGGTAATGAATTTACTCCTCAGCAGTCGATCAAAAAAGTTATTGAAAAATTCAGAGATACGATTGGTGAGGATTTTTATGATAAACATCAACAGCGGATCGTGTTTGCAATTTCTGTTGACTCTATTGAGTGTTGGCTCCTCCCACTGTATTATACAGACAGTAGAAAAGCTAAAATTACACACTGTCTCGACACGTTAAATCGGGAACTTCCGAAAAAACACAATTTTACGATCGACGCTAAGGCTAAAAATCCTACATATTATCAAGAAATTTCAGAACCATATCGCAAGCATAAAGTTTTGATGAAGCATTACGCAGAAAATCCAAGTTTAAAAACTTTCATAGAAGAGATTCAAAGCAGAGACATTAAGATTGGTGATGAAGAGGATTGGTAATGAAGTAAGTTATTATGTCATATAATAGAAACATAGTTATCGGAGATTACCGTGGAAGCATACAAACTTAGAGGTAAAATCGATGTATTGTAACTCCAAATCAGTTAATTCTTGAATTAACTGATTCTCCCTAAATTTCTCAAAGCGCTAAAGTTCTGATTCCAATTCGCTAACCCGCAACTGCACGGGTAATTCTACAGAATTCAACTCAGACGACTCTAACAATCCTGTTGCTTCAACTTCTGCACTCGCTTCACCGTGCCGCACTTTTCGCAATTTATCAGCCAAAGTATCCCGCTGGTTGATCAAATAAATACTCACCAAAGTCAGCCCAACTCCCATCGATTGCAGCGGATTGAGCACTTCGCCCAAGAACAAATTGCCGAATAGCAAAGCAAATACAGGCGTAAGAAAGGTAAGAGAACTTAAACTGGTTAGACTGCCACTCGAAGCAAAATAAAAGAATAAACCGTAGGCGATCGCACTTCCGAACACAGTAGAATAACCTAACGCCATCCAGCCGGAAAAATCGATATTCACAAACTGCTCAGACTCAGTTGCAGCCGAAATTGCCAACAGCGGCAAACCGCCCAAAATCATGTGCCAACCAGTCGCCACCACCGGGTCAACATAACGGCAAACCCAGCGCACCAAAACCGTACCCACAGCCATCGACAAAGCCGCCAACAGCATCAACCATTCTCCACCCTGAAACAACTGTTCGATACCCCCAGAAACCTGCCTGTTTTCAGGATGAAAAAGCCCCAAAATCCAGCCATCCGGCAACCCGATCAAACTGATGCCCGCAACGCCAATAACTAATCCCAACCAGCCCCAAAAACCTATTTTTTCTTGAAACAGCCACAAACACAAAATCGCCACCGCTAGCGGTTGAGAATCAATCATCACCGAACCCAAACCCGCACCGGTTCTCGCCAAACCTTCGGCTAAAAAGCCTTGAAACAAAGTAGCGTCAACCAAAGCAAACAGCGAAATCCACAGCCAAGCTTTCCAACCCTGCGGCTGCGGTTTTCCCATGAATGCCGCCGCCAGCAGCACCAACGCACCCGCAGGTATCAAACGCACGACAGCCACAAACAGCGGGGTTGTGTGCGGCATCACCCCCTTCATCGCTACCATCGCGGTTCCCCACAGGAAAAACGGCGCAATTAGCAACAGCGGGGCAAAAGGCAGTTTTGAATCGGTAAGCTTTAGCTGCATGGCGGAGACTCCAGATAATTGATGAGATTGATTCTCGTGGGGATGATGTAGTTTTGTTAAGCAATTTTTACAATTATATATTGAACGTGGGTTAAGTGCGATCGCACAAATCTCGGCCATTATCAACGGGCAAGATGCCTGTTCCACAAAATCAAGGTGGAACAGGCATCTTGCCTGTTGTCGCCATTATGAACAGGCAAGATGCCTGTTCCACAAAATCAAGGTGGAACAGGCATCTTGCCTGTTGCGAACACAGGCACAACATCTACCCCGATGAATAAGGCACACTATAAGAAGTTAGCTACAAAAATCCGTAACATTGCCTGTACACTGCCCATGATTTGGCCATTCAAGCCCCGCTACCGCAAACAAATCGCCCGTATCGAAATCACCGGAGCCATTGCCGGAGAAACCCGTAAACGAGTCCTAGAAGCTCTCAAAACCGTTGAAGAACGCAAATTTCCCGCCTTGCTGCTGCGGATAGACAGCCCCGGCGGCACTGTCGGCGATTCCCAGGAAATTTATAGCGCGCTCAAGCGTTTGCGCGAAAAAGTCAAAATAGTTGCCAGTTTCGGCAATATTTCAGCTTCTGGCGGAGTTTACATCGGCATGGGAGCCGAGCATATCGTTGCTAATCCCGGTACAATTACTGGCAGCATTGGCGTGATTATCCGGGGCAACAATCTAGAACGGCTGTTAGAAAAAGTAGGCGTTTCTTTTCAGGTGATTAAATCGGGGCCGTATAAAGATATCTTGGCATTCGATCGCGAATTGACCGATCCTGAACAGCAAATTCTGCAAGACTTGATCGACACCAGCTACCAGCAATTCGTGGGAACCGTTGCTGAAGCCCGGAAATTGGCCGTTGAAAACGTGAAAAGTTTTGCCGACGGTCGCGTTTTCACCGGTCAGCAAGCCTTAGAATTGGGTTTGGTCGATCGACTGGGAACAGAAGAGGACGCTCGCCGCCTTGCCGCCGAACTCGCAGGCCTCGACCCGGAAAAAACCGAGTGCTGCACGCTAGAAAAACAAAAACCTTTCCTAAATCGCGTCTTGGGGAGTAGTCTGGATACATCCGGGCTTTCAGCTTACAAGAATTTGCTCGAATTCGAGCTTTCTACTAGCGGTTTGCCGCTGTGGATGTATCGCCCGTGATTAAATAGTCAGTTGGCAGTTGGCAGTAGTCTGTTGGCAGTGGTAATTGGTAATTAGTAATTGGTAATTGCAACTAGCAACTGACAACTAGCAACTGACAACTAACAACTGACAACTGAACAACTGACTAAAATGGAGGAAATTTGCGTGGAGTGGCAAGTGCGGGGGATTCGTGGGGCTACTACTGCTAGCGAGAATTCGGTGGCAGCAATTCGAGAAGCGGTGAGAGAATTATTAGATGAATTAGAAGCAAAAAATGATATAAATCCAGATTTAATTATTAGTGCTACGTTTTCTGCTACTCGTGATTTAGATGCTGTGTTTCCGGCTGCGATCGCCCGCGAACGTCCTCACTGGTGTAATGTTCCTTTGTTGGACGTACAGCAAATGCACGTTGAGGGTGCTTTGGAACGCTGCATCCGGTTTTTAATTCACGTTAACTGGCCGGCACATACTGAAATTTATCATCCTTATTTGCGGGGAGCTCAAAATTTGCGCCCCGATAGGAATTTAGCGGTGGCGGTGGCTGGGGAAAAGTAGACTTCGCGATTGTGAAAGTCGATCGCCCCGACAACTCAAAAAGTCAAACACTCCTAGACTCACGGGCCCCGAGAAACCGGGTTTTTTCCTCAGAAGACGCCATGCAG
This sequence comes from Microcoleus sp. FACHB-61, assembly GCA_014695295.1. Taxonomy (GTDB): domain Bacteria; phylum Cyanobacteriota; class Cyanobacteriia; order Cyanobacteriales; family Microcoleaceae; genus Microcoleus. Next base: position 237,659 of record JACJNY010000063.1, read on the forward strand.
CCGACGGAAACCGCAAAAACCAGGTTTCTGGGATTTTGTCGATCGCCCCGACAACTCAAAAAAGGATCTCGTCGGATTTGACTCTCATTCTTGTTGACAAGTTGCAGGTTAAGGTGTATGGTGAGTTTGCGAGTTGCAAAGCTCGATCGCTCCAGAACGTTGAAAATTGCATAGTTTTTTTTTGTATCTGCGGCTAGTTTCAGTGTCGCAGATGGGCAATCGACGCACCTCGGGCGATCGGCAAAACCCTGATTTTCTCGTTGGGGTGCGTCGATTACTCTGATACCAAGGGTTACGGCTTGCAAGCAACTGAGCTTATTGCAGGTTTTAGGGTCTTATTGACAGGTAAAAAATGGTGCGTCGATTTGAGGCTTGAAACCCTTTCTGGGTAAGGCTCCCTGGCCGAAGAGTCTCCTTTACCACTTCCCCGAGAGGGGATTGAAACGCCGCAAGCTAGAACGTCGAGTTTCATATAAGGAATCTCAGTCTCCTTTACCACTTCCCCGAGAGGGGATTGAAACCATTGTCCACCATGAGATATAAACAAAGTGGGTCTCCTTTACCACTTCCCCGAGAGGGGATTGAAACATTGTGCAAAGGGAAAAGCAGAGACTAAGCCAGCTGAAGGTCTCCTTTACCACTTCCCCGAGAGGGGATTGAAACTAGGGAGGGGAGTAATCGGATTACTCAAGAATTTATTAAGTCTCCTTTACCACTTCCCCGAGAGGGGATTGAAACACCTTTTCAACCCCCTTTATAAAACCTTTTTGCTGATCTTGTCTCCTTTACCACTTCCCCGAGAGGGGATTGAAACAATCCTTGACCATCTACTTCTAATACAAACACGTCGGCCCCGTCTCCTTTACCACTTCCCCGAGAGGGGATTGAAACCTATAACTAAGCTATTAGCTAAGTCTAGAGAGAAGGTCTCCTTTACCACTTCCCCGAGAGGGGATTGAAACGTTGGTGTCGGCATTATATCCATCGTTGGACATAAAGTCTCCTTTACCACTTCCCCGAGAGGGGATTGAAACGTTTACTGGATGATTTCCAGGAGGAGTCACCTGTCCGCCGCGTCTCCTTTACCACTTCCCCGCGAGGGGATTAAAACGTTTAGCTTAGTCGTTGAAAGCTTTCAAAATCAGTCTCCTTTACCACTTCCCCGCGAGGGGATTGAAACACCAACGTCCTGATACAAATACTTTATTCTCATAGAGTCTCCTTTACCACTTCCCCGCGAGGGGATTGAAACGTTTGTTGTTTACCACTCTTATCCACATAACGTTTAGTCTCCTTTACCACTTCCCCGAGAGGGGATTGAAACTACATCTGCTGGAAATTTTTCCATTTCTTTGCAACGCCAGAATTTATGCACTCCGACCAAAGAAACCGGGTTTTTTACCGAATCTGTGGACTACAACCAAATATTTTCGTAAAAAACCCGGTTTCTGGGCCCCTACTTAGCTTCTTTACCACTTCCCCCAGAGGGGATTGATATCAAATCCCGTGGCATCGGAATTAATCTTACCCACAGTCATGAGACGGCAGTACCTTTCGTGGTGTCAACTTAAGGTAAAACCGATAGTCCGTCAGGGGTTGAAACCCCTGCCTCAAAGTGAAAGTCCTCTAAAAGAGGACTAATGAGTTCTTCAGTCCTCTTTGAGAGGACTTTAGCTATGAGACAGAGAATTCATATCAATTCCGGTTGCACCGAAATGATATAGAGGACACGGCATTGCCGTGTCCCTACCGAAAATAATATTGTAGGGACACGGCACTGCCGTGTCCTAATTTTGGCTAATAATTCCGATGCTACCGGAAACGATATCATTCCCTGGCGGACTGCCGGGTGGGAGGACTGGCGGACTAAAAGCTTAAGTTGACACCACCAAAGGCTGTACCGTTTCCCTACTCAAACCATTACCCCGAATTGCATTTGCCTTCTTCCTTCTGCCATACAAAAAAAACCCGGCCTCTCAAAGAAACCGGGTTTTTTATCAATCAGACGCTTTCTTGTGATGCAGCCTAATCCCTAAAAAAATGTCATATATAAAACTCCAAAAGTCCTTTTTCCCTTCCAATATTCCCAAAGTTTGAGGGGAACCTTTCTCATCCAACAGCGGCTTCACAGCTTCGTAAGCAGGCTTGTAATTGTACCAAGGAATAGAAGGCCACAAGTGATGAATCAGATGATAATTCTGCCCCAAAATCAAGATATTTAGAAGAGGACTAGGATATACTCTGGCATTTTTCCAACGATCGCGATCGTGAAACGGACGGTGCGGCAAATAATCAAAAAATAACCCTAAGGCCAATCCCACCACCATAGCAGGACAAAACCAAAAATTCAGCACGTAACCTAAATGGTCGTACGGAATCGAGATATACACGATCGCGATCACAAACAAACGGCTGAAAAACCATTCCAATAATTCGTATTTCCGCCACAGTTTGCGCTTAAAAAAGAAAACCTCGTGGTAAAGAAACCTCGCAGCAATCAACCACAAAGGCCCGCCGGTAGAAACATAATGGTCTGGATCGTTATCTGGGTCATTAACGTGGGCGTGATGCTGCATATGTACCCGCGTAAACACCGGAAATGCAAAACCCAACATCAGCGCGCTACCGTGTCCCAAAATAGCATTGATCGTGCGATCGCGATGGGCTGCATTATGAGACGCATCGTGAATCACAGTTCCAGCCATGTGCAAAGCCAACACGTTCAGCGAAAAACAGCACCACTGCGGCCATCCCCAACACCAGAAACCCAAGTTAGAAATCACGATAATCGCTACTGCACTCAAAAACAGCAGCAGTGTCGGATTGAAGTCACCGGGAGGACTCAGAAACTCTTTCGGCACTGTCAGCGGCCGTCCTGCCTCCGACATCTTTGTTAAGACTCCTTAATATTTCACACTTGCGTAGTATAAGATACAAGCCGGACAATAGTAAAGTTTTATGAAAGAACTGAGTTCGATCGCCAGACACTAGCGTCTGCACAAACAGGAAAGTATTGCTGTTGTGCAAGGATACCAGTGCTAGATTAGCCAAAAAAGCTGAGCAGACCAAAGAAAATAAATGGGTATGTCTGTATTTATGTCAAGCCTGAGAGCGGAAAAAATTGCAAAAAAGAGTGCTCTCCAAGAAAAAATTACCGATCGGTAAAAAGTCAGATATTCTATATATTGTTCAATACCTGCTGTTTTGACGACTATCAAAATTTTTAAGACTTGAGACTAGCGTCATTGCTTGTAGTGCAAAGATGAAACGTTAGCCGAAATTTAAACAAGAAATCCACCTGCCTCCCCAGAACACCGCTGATGCAATTGCCAAAAGCCCTACGCCGGACTAAAATCGTCGCCACCATTGGCCCAGCAACTTCAGACCCACAAGTGCTGCGCCAGCTCATAGAAGCCGGTGCGACAACTTTGCGACTCAACTTTTCGCACGGAACAGAAGAAGACCACCAGCGCAGCATTCGCTTAATCCGGCAAACATCCTTTGAACTCAACCAGCCGGTCGCCATCCTCCAAGACCTCCAAGGCCCGAAAATTCGTTTAGGGCGCTTTGAAACAGGGTCTATTGTTGTCAAAAACGGCGATCCTTTCATTCTCACCAGCCGCCAGGTTCCCGGCACCGAACTCATTTCTTCCGTCACCTACGACCCCCTAGCAGACGAAGTTCCAGAGGGAGCACTGATCCTGCTCGACGACGGGAAAGTGGAAATGCGGGTCGAAAAAGTAGACCGCGCGGCGCGGGAATTGTACTGCCGCGTGGTAGTCGGTGGGCCGCTTTCCAACAACAAAGGCGTGAATTTTCCGGGAGTTTACCTGTCAATTAAGGCGCTGACTGATAAAGACCGCAAAGATTTAATGTTCGGCCTCGACCAAGGTGTCGATTGGGTGGCCCTGAGCTTTGTGCGGAATCCCCAGGATATGCTCGAAATTAAAGAGCTGATTGCCAGTGCGGGCAAGCAAGTACCGGTGATTGCCAAGATCGAAAAGCACGAGGCGATCGAACAAATGGAAGCAATTCTGGCCCTTTGCAACGGCGTGATGGTCGCCCGTGGCGATTTGGGAGTGGAACTGCCGGCCGAAGATGTGCCGATTTTGCAAAAGCGCTTGATTGCTACTTCCAACCGCATGGGGATTCCCGTAATTACCGCTACCCAGATGCTCGACAGCATGGTAGGTAATCCCCGTCCCACCCGCGCGGAAATTTCCGACGTGGCCAACGCGATTCTCGACGGAACTGATGCGGTGATGCTCTCGAATGAAACCGCTGTCGGCAAGTTCCCCGTCGAAGCGGTAGCGACGATGGCGAGAATTGCGGTGCGGATGGAGAGGGAAGGAATTAGGGGCAATATTAGGAATGTAGAAGATATCGGTCGATCGATCCCCAACGGCATCAGCCAAGCAGTCAGCCAAATCTCCGAACAGTTGAACGCGGCGGCCATCATGACGCTGACCAAAACCGGCGCTACAGCCCGAAATGTCTCGAAATTCCGACCGAAAACTCCGATTTTGGCAATTACTCCTCACGTAGACGTAGCCCGACAACTGCAATTAGTATGGGGAGTCAAACCTTTGCTGGTGCTGGATTTGCCCTCCACCGGCCAGACTTTTCAATCTGCGATGACTGTCGCCCAGGAAAAAGAGTTAGTGTGCGACGGAGATTTAGTGGTGATGACCGCCGGTACTCTGCAAGGGGTTGCCGGATCGACAGATTTGATCAAAGTTGAGGTAGTGACAGCGGTTTTAGGCAAAGGCACCGGTGTCGGTTTGGGCTCGGTGAGCGGCATGGCCAGGGTTGCTCGCACTGCTGCGGATGTAGGCAATTTCCACGCTGGAGAAATTTTGGTAGTGGAGCACACCAGCGTCGCTTTTGTGGAGATGATTCGGAAAGCCGCAGGCGTGGTGACGGAGGAGGACAGTTTGACTTCTCACGCCGCGATTATCGGTTTGCGTTTGGGCGTGCCGGTGATGGTAGGTGTCAAGAATGCCACGCGGGTAATTCGGGACGGAACTATGCTGACGCTGGATATGCAGCGGGGTTTGGTTTATTCCGGGGCCCGAGGTGGCTCAACTGACGGGGAACTGGCCGTTTAACAAGTTCTGAGTTAGGAGTTGTAGAGTTTTGAATTAAATTCTACAACTCATTGCTTTTTTCGCTTAGCTTGTGCTAAAATTCAAAATTGTCTGTGCCGATGTAGCTCAGGGGTAGAGTATTCGATTCGTAATCGAACGGTCGTGGGTTCAAATCCCACCATCGGCTTTGGGTTTCAGCCATTTTTGCCTATAACGAGTCTATGACTCGGATCAAACGGCGCTCAAAACGCAGTTTAACTGCTCAAAAATGCTCTCGGCCAAGTCGGCGAGGGCATTTTTATTTATTGTCAATCTTTGGTGGTGGATAGGGTTGATTTTTTAAATCAAAAGTAAAATGCAAAAAAGGTAGTAGATATGTGCATTCATCAGTATCAATCTGGCGATGTTGCATAATATCTATTAGCCGTAAGCAATGAGGGTTAAAACGCTCAATGTCCGCTCAAGGGTTTTATCGTCGTTCACTCCCCGATTCTGCTATTGCCTTTTCCTCAGTAGAAGGAAGGCAAATTTTTCGAGAAGCGTTGGCATTGGGAGAGATGGAAGGGTATTTTGCTCTAGCTGAACAGTTTCATACTCAAGCAGAACCAGCTTTTTGTGGATTGGGTAGTTTAGTTGTTGTTCTTAATGCTTTATCCATCGATCCGGGTCGCATTTGGAAAGGGGTGTGGAGATGGTATGGAGAGGAATTTTTAGACTGTTGCTTACCTCTTTCAGTCATTAAAGAAAACGGTATCACCTTTGATGAGTTTGCCTGTATCGCACGTTGCAACGGTGCTGTTGTAAAACCTAACCGTTACAACCAAAGCAGCTTGGAAAACTTTCGGCAAGCAGTTGAGCAGGTGACTACTGCGCCAGGTGATATTCATCTAGTTGTTTCCTACAGCCGAAAGGTATTGGGACAAACCGGTGATGGTCACTTCTCACCAATTGGTGGCTATCATCGACAGCGGGATCTAGTTCTTCTGCTAGATGTTGCCCGTTTCAAATATCCACCTCACTGGGTTCCTCTGCCTTTGTTATGGAAAGCGTTTGAGCCTGTCGATCCCGTCACTAATCAATGTCGAGGTTATATTTTATTGCAGAAAAGTGAAAGATTGCCAGAAACCTTCTTTCATGTTGCTTTTGATTTACATCAGTGGCGCAGTATTGCTCCTTACTTTGCAGAAATACTGCCAGATATTCTCAAAAAAGAGCAACCTGATTCAATAGCTTCATTTGTCAGTACCATCCTGCACAATTGGCCTGTTGAGTTCACCACTATGCTGGATACCTCCTCAGAGACGGCAGAGACACTTGAGAAATTACGAGCAGCTATGGAGTTAAATTCACTGTTTGATATTGTTCACCAATACTTGTCAAGCGATGACGGGGATGCAATGTCTGTTGTAGGGAAGTGGCGAGCGCAACAGCCATTCGTAGCAGAGACAATAACAGCAATATTACTATCCTGCCCCGAAACGCTCTCTGCAACTCTCAAACCTGATTTACGAATGTGGTTGAGTGAGGTTCGCTACCTTGATAAACTACTTTCTCCCTTGGATATAGAGATATCTAGATTGAGAGAACAAATGTCAGCACTCCAGGATTTTTACACTTTATATTCCAAGGGACATCTGTGCAATATCCATCAGAGTTAGCATTTACCGCCTTTTGAACTCTCCCAACCTCGACTAACTACAAAAGTGAAAATTTAATCTCTAATTTCTTGGTATAGATGGGCTAACTTTCTTAAGCGCTTGCCCTACCGCTAAATAGTATTAGTTTGGGGGGCGGGGGAGGCGAAAACTCAGGGGACTGAGGATTTGATTGAGAGTTCGCAGTTGTTCAGCCGTGCCCAAACAAATCAGCATATCTCCTCCTTCGATCGCAGTTTCTCCGGTAGGCCCCACAATCAAAGTCCCGCCAGCGCGCCGCACTGCTAAAACCAAGGCCCCCGATTGCGATCGCAACTTGGCATCTCTCAAAGTTTGCCCGACGTAGACACAACTATTGGGATCGACCAAAAATTCCTCCATGTAAAAAGAACTGTCGGTGCCCGTCAAAACACCGTCTAAAAAATCCATAACTTGAGGCCGCAAAGCCGCCGCCGCCATGCGTTTTCCCCCGGTAATGTAGGGGGATACGACGGCATCGGCGCCGCCCCGCTGCAACTTCTTTAGGGCTTCTTCTGTGGTGGCGCGGGCGATCGCCCGTACCTTCGGATTCAGAGTTTTCGCTGACATGACAGTGTATAAATTCTCGGCATCCGAAGGCAAAGCTGCTACTATGCAAATTGCGCGATCGATCCCCACATTCACCAAAGTTTCGTCCAGAGTCGCGTCTCCTTGCACAGCCGTGTACCCCAGCGCCAAAGCTGCCTCAACCGACGGCACCGACGAATCTATCACCACAAAAGGAATATTTTCTGCCTGAAACTCCAAAGCAATCTGACGCCCAGTGCGCCCAAAACCGCAGAGAATGTAATGCCCGATCAAAGAATCTACCAATCGTCGCTGCTGCCTAATTCTTGCTCCTTCTTGAAAATATCCTTCAATTAGCGCTTCTGTAAAGCGGTTGACGATGAAACCAATCACAATCACGCCCATCAAAATCAGGCATATGGTAAACATTCGCCCGCGTTTGCCGAGGGGGTGAAGTTCACCGTAACCCACAGTTGCTAGGGTAAAGACTGTCATGTAAGCGGCATCGAGCAAAGGCCATTTTTCCATCTGCCAATACCAGAGAGTACCCGTGCATACAATGCCCCCAAGGGCGATGACTCCGTTTCTTAAGTCTTTTTGCAGGCGCTGGTACTTTTGTTCTAGAGTTGAATACACCGATCGGGCTGACCTATTACCTATTAGCTGCTACCAAATTAAACCATATCAGCCCTAGACGCAGGGGCGGTCAATCGATTTTAGATTTTAGATTTTAGATTTTAGATTGACCCCACGGATAAATGCGGGGGCTTGAGGATTTTCGATTTTCGATTTTCGATTGATTCCACGGATAAATCCGGGGGCTTGTACCATCAAGAAATTCTTGGTCAAAAAGCCAGTTTCTGCCTACATACTTTGCTGGCAAACTCAACATTTTGACCGAAAGCATCCAGGATACAAGCCCCCGGATTCATCCGTGGGGTCAATGCTTCAATTCTTTAATCTAAAATCTAAAATCTAAAATCTAAAATCTAAAATCGATTGACTCTTAACCCGGTTTTTTTTGCGTGAGTTCCGACTGAGTTCCAATCCCATCGCAGAGGTGGCGATTGTTGTGATTTGCGATCGGATTTGTCTGAAAATAATTGCGGGCTCCATCGCAACCCTGCCGCAACAAATCGTCTAGATTAAAATTCCACAGCATCACCGTACCGTCAGCACTAGCACTAGCGATCGCCTTGCCGTCTGGACTAAAACTCGCACTCCACACAGCATCCTTGTTACCTTTTAAAGTTTTGAGCAATGTACCGTCAATGTTCCACAGCCTCAGCATTTTGTCTGTGCTTGCAGATAGCAACATTTGACTGTCGGGACTAAAGCTGATATTTGTCAATCCACTTGTATGCTTTAAAATACTTAGCGGTGTGCCGTCTTTGCTCCAAATTCTCGCAGTTCCCCCAGCACTTGCAGCCGCCAGCATTGCTCCGTCGGGACTGAAAGTAATACTCATAATTTTATCACTTTCCATCTGTAAAGTTCGGAGCAATTTGATATCGTTGCTTGCTTCGATTGACTGCTGCTTTTGCAACTTTTCCACAATCTTTCTCAAACTCCAAAGTTTAACAGTGCCATCAGTGCCAGCCCCAGCAATTATCTGACCGTCTGGGCTAAAACTCGCGCTGGTTATCCAACCTCGCTCCACTTTTAAACTTGACAATTCTTCACCGTTTATTTTCCATAGCTTAACTGTTCCATCGGCACTTGCTGAAGCAATGATTTTACCATCTGGACTAAAAGAGACGCTTGTTATTTCACCGCTGTGTCCTTTTATATCATGAATTAACTTGCCATCTTTTTGCCAAATTTTGAGAGTTTGGTCGTTGCTTGCAGAGACAATCATCTGACCGCTAGGACTGAAAATAGCCCTTATAATTTTATCAGTATGCCCTGTCAATGTTGCTTGCAAAGTTCCATTATTTTGCCAAAGCTTGATATAATTATCATCGGTAGCAGTCACAATCGTTTGACTGTCGGGACTGAAACTCGCGAAAGCAAGGGTACTGGCTTGAGTCTGCAAGCGGCGGCGTTCCCGAAAGTTGTAAACTGCCTGTTCCAGGGCTATCGCCACTCGCATCTGAATATCTGAACTCACTCCGAGCGATCGTTTCATTTCTGTAACAGCTCTGATGCTTTCTAGCAAAGCTTCTTCTTTTTTATCTGCGGCAAATAGCGTTTCTGAGAGCAAACTGAGAGTGAGAATTTTGTTGTTTCTTTCTTCGATTGACGGTTTTACCCAAAAAGCTACTATCAGGATTGATATTAATATGACTGCGGCTCCTGTAACTGTTTGCACTCTCAGTTGTTGCTCGCGCCAAAGTTTAACTGCAATCAATTTTTTCTGCTTTTGTGCTTCGCTTAGTTCCTCTAGTAACTTTTTTTCGCGGCGCAGTTGTTCCATTTCAGCTTGAGTTTGTTTTTCGCGATCGCGCAATTTGGCAAATTCCGCTTCTTGACTCGCACCTAAAAATTGATAATCTTGGGTGTTCAAGCTTTTATTTGCCGCCCACTGTCGGGCATCTTCTAGTGCTTGACCCCGCAACAAGCGAGATTCATCTTGACAATGTGTAGCTATCCATGCTGTTAGAGATTCAGCATAGGGGCGCAAGTCGCCGAGCGCTTTTTCTACCCAGTTTGGGTTGAATATAGCTGCGTAAATGCGGTTGGATACGGTTAATTTTCCGGCTCGTTTTACTACTAATCCGCTCAGCCGCAATTCTGTTTGTTCGGGAGTATCATCCGCCCAGATTCCCCCTACCAGGGCGGGCACGGGGGCACCGCCCCTACAATCGGGGGGTTCTGAAAGTGGCAATATTTTTTGGTATAGTCCTAATAACCTACTGGCGCGGTGCTGACTTCTGAGAAGGCGATCGCGAATTGTTTTGATGTGTACCGGTTCATCGGATGATTCCCAATTATCAATAATATGAGATTGCACGATCTCGCTAATTAATAATTGATTTGTAGTAAAATTTTCAGTTTTGCTTTCATCCGTTGAGTCTGATATAATAGAAGCCGAAGCTAAGCTTTTTAAATGGTGCAGAATCAGCTTGCAAAGCTTTTGAGTCAGAAATGGCTGCCCTCCAGTCCAGTCCAAAATCTCTTTTAAAACCTCTTGAGGATTCTCTACTTTTCCCTCAAATCCCTTTGCTAAAGGCAGAGCTTCTTGTAAGTTAAAACCGTGCAATTCAATAGGTAAACCGATATTAAAGGGCGTGCGAGTTGCATCGCTAATTAAATCTGAGGGCGTAGCTACTCCCAGCAAAGCAAATGTAATGCGCTGGTATTCTGAATTGTGAGCGCGTTTATTGTAGCAACATCTAATTAATGCAAAGAAATCGTCTAGCGGTTCTTGGAAACTCAGAACGCTATCAATTTCATCAATAAAAATGACCAGGTTTTGAGAAATTTTGACCAGCAGCAACTCTTCAATTAACTCTCCTAAGCGCTGCACTGGCGGCATCAACTCTCTCTCCCGCCACCAAGCCATAAACTCGACTGGGTTAAACAGGTTGAAACTGCACAATAGCTTGTAAGCGACGCCGCCGTACCACTTATCTAGAGAGACTTGCTGGTTGCCAATGTCCGAAAGGTCGATCGTAGCACAGGCAATGCCATCAGCCGAGAGTTTTTGTACAGTTCGCACCAGCAAACTGGATTTGCCCATTTGTCGGGAATTGAGCACGTAACAAAACTCTCCGGCTTTGAGGGCTTGATAAAGTTCTGAGTCAGCTTGTCGCACTACATAAGTAGGTGCATTTTGCGGGAGACTGCCGCCGATTTGATAGTGGTAATCGACTGTCATTATATTGCCTCTATTGATAACTTTGTCTCAGTTCTATGGTGCCTGTAGCACAAGCAATTTTACCATTTTGATAAGTGGGTTCTGGTGGTTTAATTGTACCAGCAGAATCAGCTCCGCACAATATAGATGTGGTCGTTATTTTATTTTTAGAAGCATTTGACTCAACTTTTGTAGGAGGAATTACAAAAACTCCACCGACAACGCTTTTAAGATCTTTATGCTTTGAGACTCCATAATTAAATGTTGCTTTTTTTGTTGTGTGGTGGGAATATTTGTAATTTTCTGTCTCGGTTTTAATAATGCGAATTCCTAAAGCCTTAACAGAAGTGCTAAAAGCACTTTTTTCGGCAAAATAGGCTTGCTGACGTTTGTTGATTAAGCTAATATAATCTCTGGGTTCCCATTGCTTGTTGTTCCTAAGCTTAACCAGAAAGGATGGCACAGGTACCGAAGCCAATACTCCCATCACCATTAAACTCACTAACCATCGACAACCATTAGATTCAATGATAGCTGATTTAGAACTTTGTTGACTCATAGTTTTTTATCCTCTCTGTTTGTAGTAAAGACTTTAGTCCGGTAAATCTCAATTGAAGGCAGATTTGATATTAGTAATCGACTGTCATTATCTTGCGTATAGTTAGATTATCTGGTCACTTGTGTTGTGCCTTTACCACAAGCAATTTTACCATTTTCATAGGTGGGTTCCGCTGGTTTAATTGTACCGGGAGAATCAGTTTCGCACAATATGGACGTTGTAGTTATTTCCTCTTTAGCAGCATTTGGATCAAAGTTTTTAGCAGGCACCAGAAAAACACCACCGACATAGCTTTTAAGGTCTTTTTGCTTTGAGACTGCATAATTAAATGCTGCTTTCTTAGTGGCACGAATTGAATACTTGAAATGTGGTGTCTCTGTTTTAATGCCAAGTCCCAAAGCATTAACAGAAGTGTCAAAAGCACTTTTTTCTATAAATACGGCTTGCTGGGCTTTGTTCATTGAGCCAACATACTGTTTCGCTTCCCTTGTCTTAGATTTACATCCCTGGCAACCACTCACCAGAAATGATGGCAGAGCGATCGCGCCAATTACTACAAGGCCCATTAAAAGCAATAAGCATCCGCAACCTTTAGAAGCTGAATTGCTAATACTTGATTCTTGATATTTAGTCATGGTATTTTCTCCTTAAATGGTATATACAAGGCGAATTAACGTCGCCGAGGCAGAGCCTCTGTATCTGCGTTACCAGGAAGAGCCTGGTAACGAGGAAAACGAGGGAATACTAATCCCTAAGCTCGCAGCTTTTGTACTTCTTTGCGATCGACGGATGTTGGCTGAATCACTTTACTGCCGATCGCAAAATCGCGCAATTCCACTCTTGTAAACTTCACACCCCAAGGATCTGTCGCTGTATCCAACTCCTCTACTAAAGCATTATTGATTTCATGGCGAGCCGTGTAAAGTTCCTCCATAGATAATGTCGCAATGTGAGTCCGAATTGAAAGAATCAGCATATTTAACATCGCTTCCTTGAGATTCTGCACCTTGTAGGAGGCTTTTTCTAAGTCAATTATTCGCCAGTACACAATAAATTCAACGGTGATGGCAAGGCGATCGCGGGTCGTGCATGGTTGCGGTGGCAGCTTTAACAGTTGCTCGCGCAGAGTTTGTTTATAAGCCACTGTTTCGACAAAGGGAATCAAAAAAGTCAAACCAGGTTCGAGTTTCTTTCTATCGTACTTTCCGAAAATTTCAACTAAGGCCTCATCTCCTTGACGGACGATTTTGACGCTGCTGGCTAAGGATACTCCGGTGATTGCAAACAACACCATCAAAAAATACTGATACATAATGAATCTCCTGGTAAATAGTTGACAGTTGACAGTTGATAGTGATTTCTGAGTCTCTTAGAGAGGAACTTTGTTTGGCAAGAAGCGATTTCAATCGCCGAGTCATAAAAGAGCCAACTCAGATTTAGCCGCTGATGTGAATTAATCTGTGAGGTATAACAATCAGCGTGTTTCCTTCGCGGCGCAAAACGTAAACTTTTTGTCTGGGTGCGATCGCCCCTTGGGAATCTTCATTGCGAGCTTTCCACGAAGCCCCTTCATAAATCACCATTCCGGTTTCTCCGGGGAAAATTTCGGAGATAGTTGTCGCTTCGGTTGCTTCGGGAATCACAAACTTTTTGCGAACAATAAAAATCGGTCGAATCCAGATGCTCAGCGCCAGGGCTATCCCCATCCAGTAGAAAATCTGCCAGTCAAAATCTTCATACATGATGTTCGCCCAACTAAACTGAAATGCTACAGATCCTCTCCACAAAATAAAGGATTCAATTAAAGCCGAAGCTCCCATCATTAGCAGGTAAAATCTGTATTTTAGGGGCTGAGTTTTGATGATTAATAGCTCCATCGCACTAAGCACAACTCCGAGCAGCAGCCAGAATAGGGGCGGGGTGAAGGCGAAACCTGGTTGATTAGTGGCTGAGGCCAGCGACCAAATTAGGAGAGAATACACAATGCTTTTACCTCGTTTTGATGGGATTCAACCTTGTTATTTCTAATCTAATCAGGCGGCTATTTGAGTTGGTGACTGAGTTATTTGAAAAATCATCGACTTTTCATCGACTTTTCATCGACTTTAGGGGCGGTTGGCATTTATGATGGTTTCAGTGTCTCGATTGTGATAAGCAATGCCACGATCGCTAAGGGTGCGCGAAGGGTGCATTCGCGCAGTTAAATCCTGTCTCCTGAGAAATGGCTTTCCCAGTCAGAAAATCCTGGCTGAGGATTTAGGGATGGCCCAATCTACGGTCAGCCATTTTCTGAATGGCAAACCTGTGGATTATGCCAATTTCATCGAAATTTGTCGCGGATTGGGGCAGGAATGGCGCGATATAGCCGATTTTGAGGCGAATTCAGAGCCAGAGGAGGTAGTGCTGGTGAGGGCAAAAGTGGCGATCGTCTTCGAGGGCTTTCCTTCGGATCGCTTCGCTAACGCCAACGCCCGTTGGCGAAGCCCTCGAAGAGGATCGACCTCACACAAAACCCTTTCCCAGCAGTTACACCAAGCTTTGAGTGCGGGAGGCCACGAAGTCTTTTTTATTAACAACAGCAGCGACTCAGCCTCATATTTAAAGCGTTGCGATTATTTGCTGTTGCTGATTTCGGAAGAATCGGCCGCTAGCGAAATGGTATTGGAACAAGTGCAGCTAGCCAAAGAATTGCACAATTTAACTGGTCATAAACCCGCAATTTTACCGATTTGCGTTGAATTAAATACACCGCTTTCTTTTGATTTACTGAGCTATTTAGCAGGGATTCAGCCCTGGCTGTGGCGCGGTGTTGGGGACTCATTTAAGTTATTATCACAAATTTTAACCATTATCAAAGAAGGTCGCACATCGTTAACTGCCGACCATGAATTAGCTGTAGAATGGCACGCAATTAGTAGCACAAAAAAGTCAATAATTCAACCCCTGCCAGCAGCGCCGCCAGAATTGCCGGGAGGACAAGTTGAAATAGCTTCTCGTTTTTATATCGATCGCCCTCCGATCGAATCCCGCTGTTACGAGACGATCGCCCAGCCGGGAGCGCTGATCCGCATAAAAGCACCCAGACAAATGGGCAAAACTTCCTTAATGGCGAGGATTTTGCATCACGCAGAACAGCAAGGTTCTCGCACGGTAGCGCTGAGTTTTCAGCTAGCCAATCGGAAAATATTCGCTAATTCCGATACATTTTTGCAGTGGTTTTGTGCTAGCATCGGTCAAGAGTTAGGAATGCTGGAGCAGTTGCCCAAGCGTTGGGAATTAGCCGATTTGATTGGCAGCAATCAGTGCTGCAAAGCTTATTTTGAACAGTATTTGCTGTGTGAATCCTCAAGACCTCTGACGTTAGGGTTGGATGAGAGCGATCGCCTGTTTGAATCGCCGGAAATTGCCGACGACTTCTTTGGATTATTGCGAGCTTTGCACGAAGAAGCAAAACGGCGAGATATTTGGAAAAAGTTTCGCTTGGTTGTGGTTCATTCGACGGAAGTTTATATCCCGCTGGATGTGAATAAATCGCCTTTTAATGTGGGTTTACCGATTGAATTGCCAGAGTTTAATTCCCAGCAAGTGCAAGATTTGGCAAAGCGGCACGGATTGAATTGGAGTGGGAATGAAGTTGCAGAATTGATGGGTTTAGTGGGCGGAAATCCTTATTTAGTGCGGCTAGGAATGTATCATATTTCGCGTCAAGATGTGACTTTAGATCGGTTAGTGAAAGAATCTGCAACTGAAGCGGGAATTTACAGCGATCATTTGCGGCGACATTTATGGAATTTAGAGAAATATTCGGAATTAATGGAGGCGATGAGAGAGATTCTGAGTGTTTCCCAGCCAGTTAGATTGAGGTCAGAATTGGGGTTTAAGTTAAATAGTATGGGGTTGGTGAAATTGGATGGAAATCATTGCATTCCGAGATGTCGGTTGTATCAGGAGTATTTTGGCGATCGGCTATAAGCCCAGAGAAACCGGGTTTCTGAGGAAAAATCTCAGGTTGATTGCCAAGTCTTGGCCAAAAACCCGGTTTCTAACCCTGGGATAACTCCAGAGAAACCGGGTTTCTGAGGAAAAATCTCAGGTTGATTGCCAAGTTTTGACCAGAAACCCGGTTTCTGTCACAGGTGTGTGTTGCGTAAGTCCCAGAAAAGTCGATGAGAAGTCGATGAGAATTCACTCACGTTCTAAAATAGCCACGTGATTCAATAAAAATAGAGTAGAAGCAAGGCGCAGTAGGTGAGGTTTGCAAGCCCCACCGCACTCAATGGACTGGATGAAAACGACGCTAAAAATAACTTGCTTGTTTTTCTTGGCATCGACTGTTCGATTAGGCGATATTAGACAAGCTACGCGTGTACTCGCTGTTTGACTATAGAATCCCCATGTGTTTACGCCGGGGAGTATGTCAATCACTTGAAAACTACTCTGCTAACACATTTGGACAACCACCATGCAGCTTAAAAAAAATCCTCAACTCGATGCACTCAACAAACAAGCAGTATCGAGAACAACCATGCAGCTTAAGACAAACCCTCAACTCGATGCACTTAACAAACAAGCGACATCTTCAGAAAAAAACCTTCCCCCTGACAAAAAAAGTAAATCTTGGGTAGGAATCTTACTGAGGATCACTTTTATTTACTTTCCTCTGGGCAGCATAATAGTTGGTGCGCTCGCCCTCCCTTCTGTTGTCGGTTGTGGTGGCGCGAAGAAAGCGAAGCAATCAGAAGGTAAACAATATGTTAGCGCAATGAACAAAGGTCAACAAGCAATATACGCCGAGGATGGCGCATTTTCCAATTCCGTTAATGCCCTAGGTCTCGGCATTAAAACTCAGACAACCAACTATAACTATTCAACCATATCTACCAAAAATTCTGCGTTTAGTTATGCTGTAGCCCGCAGCAATAATCTTACTAGCTATGTCGGGGCTGTATTTTTAGTACCTGTTTCCAAAGCAGCTAACAAAGAGAAGACTACTGTATCGATTCTGTGTGCAGCAAATTCTCCTGGAAATACCCAACCGCCTGCTCCTATCCTTCAGAAGGATGTTCCTGTCTGCGCTGCTGGTAGTAGCGACGTGCTTAAGTAAATATCGACATTAATGATAATCTCATGTTACCTGAAATTGTCAAAGGCTTCATCATCTTAGCTTGCATCTTCATTCCCCTCGAAAGAATTTTATTCTTGCACAAGCAAAAGATATTCCGTCTCGGATGGGCAACCGATGCCACTTATTTTTTTACAGGTCACTTTATTGGCAGATCAGGCGCTATTGTTGTGACTGTAATTTTGTCGCTGATGACTAATTTACTCAACCCGGAATTGCAAAGCAAAGTAGCATCTCAACCTGTGTGGTTGCAGTTGGCAGAAGCAGTTATCGTTTCAGATATGGCATATTATATCGCTCACAGACTGCTGCATGAAGTACCCTGGCTTTGGCAATTTCATGCAGTCCATCACAGCATTGAACACATGGACTGGTTAGCAGCAGTGCGGGTGCATCCATGCGAGCAAATCTTTACTCAGATTTGCAAAATTATGCCTCTTTACTGGTTGGGATTTACTAAGGAGAGTTTGGTAGTTTATGCTGTTTATTCGGCGGCGATAGCGTTTTTAATTCATTCTAATATGAAATTAAAATTTGGCATCCTAAAATGGTTCGTAGCCACCCCACAATTTCATCACTGGCATCACAGTAAAATTCCCCAAATCCCCAATAAAAACTTTGCTGTTCAGTTGCCACTGCTAGATTTGCTATTTGGAACTATCTATATGCCAGCCCAAAAAATGCCTCATCAATATGGAATCTCTGATTCTATACCTGCTGGATATATCGGACAAATATTCTTTCCATTTTCAAGGAGGATGAAAAATGCTAGATGAAAATGCAAAACCAGGTATTAATCGCTATTCTCGCCTTTGGCGAGTAATTATAGGTTTTGGCTTGACGACTGTTGCTTCTGTGGGTGCAGTTGCCCTATTTCATCACATGGATATCCTAACTTTTATCGCCAGTTTAAATACGAAACAAGTAACTGTTGCCCAATTGCAGCAGGGTAAGTTGAAACCAGTGCTTTTGATTGATGTGCGATCGCCCGAAGAATACGCGGAAGATCGCATCGGTGAAAGTCCCCTTGTTCCCATAATTGATATTGAGATGGGGTTCGGTGTCAAGCAGATTCAATCCATTGTAAAAGCTAGGGTTAAATCCGAGCGAAATCAGCCAATAATTGTACTTTATTGTGCCAGAGGAGGGCGATCGGTTAAAGCATACAAACAGTTGGAAAAAGTCGCTCGGTATTCCCAAGAATCAGGAGGAAATGAGACTAATAAGATTAAGGATATGAGCCTGAATGTGGTTGTCCTTTCAGGCGGTATCAAAGCGTGGCGGCAAGCAGTGCCGGCTCCAAAAGATGCGCAGATATTAGCCCCAATTACTTTGCGCAGCTTGATAAAGTCTCCCTCAGTCACCCTGCTTTCGGAATGAATCGGGGCAGTTGTGACCAAATGGATTTCTGTCAAATATCTATCAATAGAAAGGTGTATGCCGCTGACGGGTTGGGTATCGTGAAATGAAGTAGCCATAATCCTCAGCAATCTGGAACGGTTGGCTGTTTGGGCAGGCAGCACAATAATTAGAGTTAGCAAAACTTCATTCCATGCCAAACACGATAGAGATACTTCCTTCTTCAGAGTCGCCGAGTCTTGCGAAAAAGCAACCCGCGCTCCCAAATTATGAAGCAGCCGAGCGGCAATTTGTCAATTTGCTAGAGGTAGAGGATTTAGACAAGACGGTGGCGACAAAACCGTTACTTGTTAGCGATTTTGAAAGCGCGATCGCAGTGGCTGTTCGATGGGCTTATCAGGAACCGAACGGCGATGAGGCCGCTCACCGCTTCTTGCAGCGCGTGCTTTACCGTATCAACCGCCTCAACTTGTTTTGGTACGACGATTTGCGCCACTACAACAACGAACGATCGCACTATTTGCGTTCTGTGCGCGATCGCATTGAGGAACCTTGGCAGCAGTGGGAAATCGCACAAATCGACGTTGCAGCGCTGCAAAAATTGCCGGATGTCAAGCAAGCCCTGCGCGATCGCGCGGCCGCCGATGTCGATCCTCCTTTGAACGAGAGCGATCGCTATTTGCGGGAAGAGATGACAGCAGCCGGATACAGACACCTGCTGGCGATCGCCTCTTTCGACGGTTTAGTTGAAGCCAGCCGCCTTTCTCGCATCCTCGGCGGCGCCGGCAACGAAATTCAGTGCACCCTTACCCGAGTGCTGATCGAAGAATACGGCGGCGGTCGCCTCCCGCGCAAGCACTCGACCTTTTTTGCTCAAATGCTGGCTGAATTCGATATGAGTACAGAACCAGAAGCGTACTTCGATTTAGTGCCTTGGCAAGTGCTCGCAAGCATCAATCACAACTTCCTGCTGACGGAACGCAAGCGCCATTTTCTGCGCTACAACGGCGGACTCACTTATTTTGAGGTGGCGGGGCCCGTCGCATACCGCAATTATCTAGCCGCCGCCCAGCGTCTGGGCCTCTCGCAGGCTGCGATGGGTTATTGGGAACTGCACATCAAAGAAGACGAGCGTCACGGCCGCTGGATGTTGGATGAAGTGGCGCTCCCGCTGGTTGATAGATACCCGCAGGAGGCGTGGGAGCTGGTGTTGGGGTACGATCAGGAGAAGTCGATCGGCGATCGGGCTGCGGCTGCTGTAGTGCGATCGATCCAAGCCACAGAACACAATTAACGGCTATCAGGTAGGGTGCCTCAGTTTCCGGGGCACCCTACTAGGAATTAGATTAAAATGCTGTCATTAACTTAATTAGCTCGATCGACAAATCTCTTTGCGCTTTTTGCTGCTTCTTAAACAAAACTCCAGCCAGCAGATAGATATTTTCCGAATAAAAAGCCATTCCCTGTTCTCGGAGAGTGGCGATCGCGCTTTTCACCTTGGGTTCCGAGCTATAATACCCAAAATTTAAAGGTGCAATCTCAAAATTCGCAACCGAGTAGCCCCGAGCCAAGGCATAATCGATCAAACCCACAGGATTAGAATAGCTAGAAACCATCAACAAAACTTCATCGCAGCCCAGAGATAAAAGTTTTTTAGCAATTGTACAACCATCACTCCCGCCGTGCAACAGCGGCTGGTAAATCTTATCATCCACCGCCGGCAAGTAAGGCGGATTTGAAATTACACAATCTGCCGACTCGTATAAAGGCGAATCAAAAAAAGAGCAATTGTTGACGGTGTATCGTTCGCTCAGTTCATATTCCTTAATTTGAGATTCAGCAATTTTCCAAGCTACTTTATTTAGCTCAAATCCCTGTATTTTCCCGTCAAAATCAGTTCTCAGCAAAGACTTAATAACTGGACTTCCCTCTCCTGAACCAAACTCTACGATAAGTCGAGAATTATCACTGGCATTTAACACTAAACTTTCCAAGCAGTGCGCGTAAAAATCCGATTCTTCCGGGCAGTGGAATACCTGTTTCAGAGGATGGGATGAAGTGAGCATAAATTCTGTAACAAAGTTGACTATTTTAAAAGTACCCAATCAGTAATATTGCAGCCATCTATCGCAAGAGCTATTTTATCAAATTGTGATATCTCTCTCCCTGTTTTACCGGCTGCGATCGAGTTACTATTACTCTCTACATATAATAAAATTAACTAAATTAATCCGATTGACAGGTTGCAATTAGAGCGATGGCTGTTGAGATATTACCTAAGCAACTAATTGTGAATTTTAATAGTGTCAGATATGACCTTTTTTAATTATTCAGTCCCGCCTCTGCGTCGCAAACAGTTTAACATGGAGGTTCAGGAGTTAGAAGGGCTTTGGCAGGTTCAGTTTCCCCTTGGCAAAGATCGATTTTATTCAAAATGTTATACTTGTCTCGATCGAGTTTGCCTGCTGTGGAGCTTCCTGTTAATACCCATGTTCGGCACCGCAAAATTTTTTCCTATGAGTTGGAGGTTGCAACCAGGTTTGTGGTCAGTGCTCAGCCTCGTAGATACAGCAGCAATGGTAAGCATGACATACTCTTGGGTCAAAATAGAACGCCTGACTTGGGTGCTTTACGGTTGGGTAATACTAATGTTATTAGGGTTGCTGCTGACCGACTTGGGCATTTTTTTAGGTTGGGAAAAAGTGTTGCCGAATCTCTGTCCCCTGTGGTTGGGAATGAGCGTAATTGGGTATTTTGGGACTGGATTGGCCGTGGACTCGCGCGCGCTTTTAGCGACAATTTTCTTTCACCTGTCGGGGATTTTAATTTTACCTTATACCGGCGCTTGGTCTTTCCTATTTACGGCAGCCGTAATGGTATTTAGCTTGCTCGTTTTAGCCGAATTGCAATGGGATATGCGACACCCGATTAACTACGCTGCATTAACTCCTGAATAGCCGCATTTAAATCAGGGACAGCACGGAATCCAACAGCTATCAACTTAAATCATTACCCATCAGTAGATTTTAGATTTTAGATTTTAGATTTTAGATTTTATACTTCGGCGTGAACCCTAAGTCGAAGCATTTTAAATCGGCTCCACAGATGAATCTGGGAGATTGAAGAAGAGTCTAAAACTTGGGGCGGCTGGCGACTCCTGTCGTTTGCAAGTATCGGTTTTTGGGCTGGGCCATTATTACATGGCGAATCACTGATGATATTATGTCCGCTCGAAGAACCTCTATCCAATTGGTTATTAGTGAGGACTCCAGCCCTTACTAATAACCTGATAACCGTTTCTGTAGCGGACATGATATGACTGAGGACTAAGTAGGTAACCGCAAAAAAAATAAACAGAGTATTTTGTAGGAGCGGGTTTAGCTAAAAATCACTTTTAGTGAAGCCAGTATATGACTGCTCTCGCCCGCTCTGCTCATGTACTGTTTATTTGTAACCACCTACTTAATTGCCGGCAGCCTGTGTTGATTTGCGGGTTTGGTTAGTATCGTCGCCCTTGTGAACCCAAGTGCCACTTTCGTCTTTACTATATTCAGCCTTTACGCTGTTCCAAGCCACGCTAGTAGCACCATCTTCGCTCATTCCATCTTCGCTAGCGCTCTTAAAAGCCGCCTTAAAAATGTTCTGCGCTCCCTGGGGCAGTTCTTGCGCTTCTGAAGGTAAGGTGTCAAATTGTTGTTCTGGCATAATGGTGTCCTATTATCAAACATCAGTTCTATGTTATATACTCGATGCCACTACCTTCATCTCTCTAAAAGCAAGTTTAAGATTGCATTCTTATCAGTCCGAAGACAGATGTAATATTAAATTTATTGTGAAGAAATAATGAAAATTGATTGCCGTTGCTGGTTCAGCCGGATTTTGCTAATTTCCCAGCTTAAACAGCTATTAATCTGATTTTGGCTTTTTCACCTGCGAACTTAGAAAATACGTCAGCGCAGCGATTACTACAGCGATCCCCGCTCCAAAGGGAAGGAGGTTCGTCCCGCCCTTCCACCGGCAGTACCTCGGCGAAAAACAATACGCTCAATACGACGAAGTTCACGCTGGTGAATATTGTTTTGAGGTTTCGATGTTGTTAATTTCCAGGTAGATGGATACTTTAATGCGAGCGTCAATAAACTGCTCGTAAAATCCAAGTGCAGCAATGTAAAATACTGTGGCTAGGAGAAACAAATTTACAAATTAGATAAAGGACAGAATCAGTTGTTTCGAGTTTTCGCTGGAAATGGATGCTGTAGCTGGGTGGCTGATGGTAATGACGGTTTCCAGGACACTGTAGGTCAAAAGCGTTACAGAGGCTACAAAAGAACCGAATACATTGATTAACATTAGATAGCGACTTCGGGCAAGGATTCGATGCAGCATAGTTGATCTCTGCTTGGGAAATGTGTTAGAGTACCAGCGCCCTCTGGCATACCTTTGGCTTTACTAAATCAGGGTTTGCCCGATCGCTCTCACAAGCAATTCTGGCGAGTGCGCCGCCGCTGGTTAATTGAATGTCGCGCGGGCCAGACTCAGATAGCCCTCAGTTCGCCTTCCTGTTTAACGCAAGTCAAAGCCCAGTAAAAAGCCTTGCTGTTGCTGGGTTGTAGGCGCTCTGGGACTAGGATGGTCGATCGCGCGTTTAGAGATAATTTAGTTTCCTGGGAAAGTTTGAGCGGTATTCTGCGAGTGCCCAAATTGCCAGCAGCAAGTTAAGGAAAAATAGCGCTCAAAAAAAAATTAAACCAACTCATCTGGCGGAGCGCCAACCCAAAATTGACGCTGAGAAAATCAAGAATTTCTGCCTCAAAGCACCAGCAGCAGGGGAAAATTTATAGGAAGCTCAGCGCGCTAGTCTCAGAAATCCGGTTGATTCGTATATGTCTTGTTACTCAACCCAAAATTTTTCAGCTCAACCCGGTTTCTATTCCCCGCGCGCAAGTTTTGGTTTACCTAGCCGGCCGCCAAATCAAATATCATCCACCACCTGAAATAAAACGCCATTTTGCCAAATATTCCTAAAGACGAATGGCGAACTTGAACGATACGTAATAGCTTATAAACTATTAAGGCTGCGGTGTAATTGATCAGGGAAAAATAATCGAGGGGACGGGACTAAATTTGCTCCCTTACCTTCATTATCCCGCAGCAAAGGCTAGAAAAGTTGCACGTTACTCTGTCAATTTGACCCTGCGGTTTTGGCATCAGAAGCGATCGCAGGACTCTACGTAAAAGCAAGAATTACCATGAAATCTTCTAAATTGTTGAAAGTTGTTTTAGCAAGCGCTTGTACTTTAGGTTTAGCAACGGTTTCCTTAGCAGTGCCTGCTTCAGCCCAGTCGGGAGCCGGCGGTGCTGGCGGCGGTGCTGGCGGTAGCGCCGGCACAAGCGGTACAAGCGGTACGACTGGCACGGGTACAAGCGGTACGACTGGCACGGGTACGGGCACAACTGGTACTGGCACAAGCGGTACGGGTACAAGTGGTACAACCGGTACGACAGGCACGGATACAACCGGTACAAGCGGTACGAGTGGCACCGGTACAAGCGGTACAAGCGGTACGAGTGGCACGGGCACAACGGGTACAACCGGTACGACTGGCACGGACACAACGGGTACCAGTGGCACGGACACAACCGGTACAAGCGGTACAAGCGGTACAAGCGGTCTGACTGGCACGGACACAACGGGTACCAGTGGCACGGACACAACCGGTACAAGCGGTACAACGGGTACGAGTGGCACGGATACAACGGGTACAACGGGTACAACGGGTACAACGGGTACAAGCGGTACGACAGGTACGGGTACAAGCGGTACAAGCGGTACGAGTGGAACGGGTACAACGGGTACAACGGGTACGAGTGGCACGGATACAACGGGTACAACGGGTACAACGGGTACAACGGGTACAAGCGGTACGACTGGCACGGGTACAAGCGGTACAAGCGGTACGACTGGCATCGGTACAAGCGGTACAAGCGGTACGACAGGCACGGGTACAACGGGTACAACGGGTACAACGGGTACAACGGGTACAACGGGTACAACCGGTACCACATCGACGCCGACTGATACTAATTCTGGAGTTTTGAGTGCTCGCCGCGATAGCCCCAACAATTTGGGGTGGCTGGGTGCCTTGGGCGCGTTTGGTTTGATCAACTTGTTTCGGAAAAACAGTACACCGTCCCATCGGTAGTTTCGGGCGATTCCCTACGGGATAGGTTCGCTTCACGCAATTTTGAAAACTTAGAGGCTTAGAAATTCATGACTTCACTCAATCGCAAAAATTTGTTCAAAAAATTGGTTACTGTTGCCGGAATTGCCGGCGTTAGTTCCTTGGTAGCTGTGCCGGGATTTGCAGAATTAAACCGCCACACTCACGGCTTAAACCAGTCGGGCGATCGCGTTTTTGAGCTTGCTGATAACCAAGCCGACGATGCTACTACTCCTGGCTCTCCTGCTACCCCCACCAACAACACTCCCGGCACTTCTCCCAACAGTCCAACTACTCCCAGCAACAACACTCCCGGCCGTTCTCCCAACAGTCCAACTACTCCCAGCAACAACACTCCCGGCCGTTCTCCCAACAGTCCAACTACTCCCAGCAACAACACTCCCGGCCGTTCTCCCAACAGTCCAGCAGGTGGTCAAACTTCGCCTAATTCTCTCAGCAGCAGAGACAGAACGTTTGTCATGCAAGCAGGTCAAATGAGTATGATGGAAGTGGAACTCGGCAGATTGGCAGTGCAGCGCGGTTCGAGTGCTGGTGTGAAACAGTACGGGCAAGAAATGGTTGAGGAACACACTCGGGCAAATCAAGAACTGATGCAGTTAGTAATGCAAAAGCAGGTTGAATTGCCAACCGAGATGAGTACCCAGAACACAGCTTTGATGAAGCGACTTTCGGGACTCTCCGGTACAAGTTTTGACACTGCTTACAAGCAGGCTATGATCGAGAGCCACAATCAGGCTATTGCTCTGTTTCAAGCTCAATCTCAACAGGGACAAGATCCCGATTTGAAGGCTTGGGCCACCCAGAAGTTGCCGAACCTTCAGGCACACTTGCAAATGGTTAACCAAATGTTGGCAGATACCAGCAAGCCATAATATGAAGTAGAGTCCGATCGCCTAAAACGCGATCGGACTCTCCCTTTTGTGAGCCGAGAGGGAACAGTAATAAATTCTTTTAAACGCTCTAATTTTTGAGAACAATGGAAGATTTTCTCCGCAACTTGTTGGGCAGCAATATTACACCGACGTGGCTGTTGTTAATCGTAGGGTTTTGCTGGATTGCTTACATACCCGGCCGCCTGAGAAATTAAAAATTATCAATTAAAAGTTCAAAATTAAGTAGGTAGGCGCAAATAAACCTTAGCGTCCAACAGACCTATTCTAGAGTGCCTCAGAGACTCAGATTTTCTACGGTATTTCATGCGAGCTCTCTGGGGCACCCTACAACTTAGTCTAAATTAATCATTTTTTAACAGACAGGCGATCGCCCGATCGCAGAAACAAGCAAGTGCGATCGGGCGATCGTATTTCACCGCAGATTTATTCAAACAACACAAAATTAATTAATCCTCAGTTTCCACAAAAACACTCACAGCCGCCACAGCGATTAGCATTTCATCATTTTTATCATTCAGAGAGGCGATCGCCCTTCCTGGCACAATCATGCCCCCTTGCTCCACAATCAGAGTTTTGCTGCCAAAAGGGAGCACCGCTAACACCTCTTGTTCCCGCACCTGTTCCGGGTAAGGAACGGCCACCTTAACCTCAACAATCATCTGATTGGGGTCGCTCAAACCCGCAACTTCCCAGACGCCCAGCAAAGCATTGTGGGCGATCGCATTCCGTACAGCCCTTGCACAGGCTACAGTCGGTTCCTGCCCGTGCTGGTCTATACCCATCCCCATTTCAATGATGAAACATTTGCGTGCCATAGTTGCCCTTTGGTTGATTTTTGTTTGTAGTCGATCGCACTTTTTGCCAAAACAATTATCAACCACACTGACCGCAATTTATATTATTTTATAAATTGATATAACCCCGTAATAATCCCAGCTCAAAAAAACAATGCAACTGTAGGCCCGTGTTCCCAACTTATATCGAATCAGTCATATCCAATTCTTCAATTCTTTTATCTCAAATCTAAAAAGGTATAACTTATGGTAATATAACCAAATTCACCATTCCTTGCGGACTGCAAAACTCATCGCCAGCTTGAATCATGGATAGTTTTCTGCCAATTGCCTACTTTCAAAACCAATTTCTCCCATTTACCGACGCCAAAATTTCCATAGCAACCCACGCACTGCACTACGGAACCGGAGTTTTAGGCGGGTTGCGGGGAATTCCCGACCCCCAAAATGCCGATCGAATCTTGCTATTTAGATTAGACCGCCACTGTCAAAGATTAAGTCAAAGTGCCAGCTTCCTCCACTGCGATTTGCCAGCCAGCAAAATCCAACAAATAATTATTGATTTTGTCAAGAAAAACCAACCAACAAAATCATTTTATATCCGCCCTTTTATCTACACATCCAGTTTAGGAATTGCCCCCCGACTGCACAACGTAGAAACAGACTTTTTTGTCTACGGATTAGAACTTTCAGACTATTTGCCCAAAGAAGGAGTCAACTGTAGATTTAGCTCTTGGTACCGCCAAGAAGACCGCAGTTTGCCCTTAAGAGGTAAAATTAGCGGCGCCTACATAACCTCAGCTTTAGCCAAAACAGAAGCAGTAGAATCCGGCTTCGACGAAGCAATTATGATGAACACTCAGGGAAAAGTCAGCGAAGCTTCAGGAATGAACATATTTGTCGCCAGAAACGGTAAATTAGTTACTCCCGGTTTCGAGCAAGATATTCTCGAAGGAATTACCAGAGACAGCGTAATCACCATCGCCAGAGACTTAGGAATTGAAGTCATAGAAAGACCAGTTGATAAATCAGAACTGTTGATTGCAGACGAGATTTTCCTCTGCGGAACCGCTGCCAAAATTACGCCCATTAACCGAGTAGAAAACTATCAATTGCCCAAAAACAGACCCATCACCGAAAAGATTTTGGACAAACTAACGGGGATTATCGAAAATCGCGACAGCAATTATAAAGAATGGGTATTTCCGATTGATATGAATTGATTTTGTAGGGGCGGGTTGCACCAAAAATTTATGATGGAAACTAACAATCTAAATCCACCCGCCCCCACAGTCGCGACCAAATGTTTTTGCCGGCAATTCAACGGGCATGATATTGCGCACTGCGACTAAAGAAACCGGGTTTTTTATCTGTTCTAGGGCTGCAACGAAGTAGACGGGTGAAAAACCCGGTTTCTGGGCCCTCGTGCGTAATTCCTATTTGACTTTTTAGCCTCTTTATTCTTCAGTCCGCGAAGGCGTGCGGCGAGCCGCAGACTTCGCTTGACTCTTGAGCGGTTGCAACCGCCTAGTCTTATCTACAAATAAGTTTTACCCGCACAAAACAGCCGCATGATGGCGAATGTGATCCTCCATAAAACTCGCAATAAAATAATAACTGTGATCGTAACCTTCCTGCATCCTTAAAGTTAGCGGCTGTCCCGCTTTTGCACAAGCTTCCGCGAACACTTCCGGCAACAACTGCCCATCAGCAAGAAACGAATCAGCAGTGCCGCAGTCAACCAGAATCGGACGGTTATATTGCGCTGCAACAACCAATTCACTAGCATCCCAAGCCTTCCAAATCTCTTTGTCGCTGCCGAGGTAATGTCCAAAGGCTTTTTGTCCCCAAGGGCAGCGCATTGGCGCGGAAATAGGCGCAAAAGCGGAAACTGAAAGATAGCGAGATCCATTTTTCAAAGCGCAAATTAAAGCCCCGTGTCCCCCCATTGAATGACCGAAAATTCCCTGTTTTTCCGGTATCGCTGGAAAATTTTTGGCGATTAAATTGGGCAATTCATCAACCACATAACTGTACATTCGATAGTGAGAATTCCAAGGTGCGGCTGTCGCATCAACATAAAAACCCGCACCACTTCCTAAATCCCAATCCTCATCTTCGCCGGGGATGCCAGTATTGCGCGGGCTAGTGTCGGGCGCAACCAGCATTAACCCGTATTTTGCCGCAAATTGCTGCGCCCCCGCTTTTGCCATAAAGTTCTCTTCTGTGCAGGTTAAACCTGATAGAAAATACAGGACGGGTACGGGTTGAGATAAAGCTTGCGGCGGCTGATAAACAGCGAATTTCATCTCGCTGTTGCAAGCGGAGGATTGATGGCTGTAAAAGCCGAGTTTGCCATCAAAACTTTTATATTCTTTGTGCAGTTTTAGGGATTCGGATATCATATTAATTATATTTCATTTGTGAATTAGATTTTTTTATTAACCGCAGAGGGCGCAGAGGACGCAGAGGGAGAGAGAAGAGAGAAGTTATCTAGGGTGCAGTCGTGTATCTTACGGCTATGTAAAACCACTTTTTCCGTAAGCCCTATCTTCCTTCTTCCCTCTTCCCTCTTCCTTCTTCCTTCACCTTCAAAAAGTCAAAACTGTACGAATTGATTCGCCTTTGTGCATCAAATCAAAGGCTTCATTAATTTGGTCGATCGGCATTACCTGAGTTACCAGACTGTCAATATCAATTTTACCGTCCATATACCAATCAACAATCTTAGGAACATCAGTTCTGCCTTTGGCGCCGCCAAAAGCCGTGCCTTTCCAAACCCTGCCAGTTACTAGCTGAAACGGGCGGGTGCTAATTTCTTGACCTGCTCCCGCTACCCCAACAATTACGCTCACGCCCCAACCTTTGTGGCAGCATTCCAAAGCTTGGCGCATCACATTAATGTTGCCAATACATTCAAAACTGTAATCAGCTCCGCCTTTGGTTAAATCTACCAAATAAGGCACTAAATCGCCTTCCACTTCGCGGGGATTGACAAAGTGAGTCATACCGAATTTTTCTGCCATCTCTCGCTTGCTGGGATTCAAGTCTACGCCGATAATCATGTTAGCTCCCACCATGCGAGCCGCTTGAATTACATTCAAGCCCACGCCGCCCAAACCGAAAACTACCACATTAGAACCAGGCTCTACTTTCGCAGTATTGATGACAGCGCCGATGCCAGTTGTTACGCCGCAACCGATCAAACAAACTTTATCAAAAGGAGCATCTTCGCGAATTTTTGCTACTGCAATTTCTGGCAATACTGTATAATTAGCGAAGGTAGAAGTTCCCATGTAATGGTAAAGTTTTTGCCCGTCTATAGAAAACCTACTCGTGCCGTCGGGCATCACTCCCTGGCCTTGAGTCACGCGAATTGCTTGACAGAGATTAGTTTTGCGGCTCAAACAATATTCGCAGTTGCGGCATTCGGGAATGTAGAGAGGAATTACCCGATCGCCCGCTTTGACGCTCGTTACTCCCGGCCCAACTTCTGCGACAATCCCGGCTCCCTCGTGGCCTAAGATAGCAGGAAACAAACCTTCAGGATCGGCGCCGGAAAGAGTGTAAGCGTCAGTGTGACAAACACCCGTGGCTTTAATTTCCACCAACACCTCTCCAGCCCTCGGCCCATCTAGATCAACCGTTTCAATGCTCAAAGGTTTGCCGGCACGGCGAGCAACGGCTGCTTTTACTTTCATGCTTTCTCCCTGCGCTCGATTTGTCAATTGACCCGTCAATATGTATTGTATTACTTAACGTCAAAATTCACCAAATCTATGACAAAATTAATTGTAATTACCGGAGCCACTCGCGGTCTTGGTCTTGCCCTGACCGAAAAGTTTATTGAATTGGGACATACAGTTTTGGGATGCGCCCGTTCTCCCGAAGCGGTAGAAAAGCTCAACCAAAAATATAGTGCGCCAAACCATTTTACTTGTTTGGATGTCACAAACGACGATCGAGTAAAAGCTTGGGCAACAGAAATGCTGGCAAAAAAGGAGCCGCCTGATTTCCTAATTAACAATGCAGGTGTAGTTAATCATCTCGCGCCTCTTTGGAATGTCAGTAACGAAGAATTTTCGCAGGTTATTGATGTTAATATTAAAGGTACTGCTAATGTAATTCGCCACTTTGTCCCGGCAATGATTGCTCGAAAAAGCGGTATAATTGTTAACTTTAGTTCTGGTTGGGGAAGGTCAACTTCGCCGGAAGTCGCGCCTTATTGTGCTTCTAAGTGGGCGATAGAAGGACTTACGCGCTCGCTCGCTCAAGAATTGCCCGGAGGTATGGCGGCGGTTCCTTTGAATCCAGGGATAATTCACACGGATATGCTGGAAATTTGTTTCGGAGAAGATGCGGCAAGTTACACGTCAATCAAAGCATGGGTGCAAAAAGCAGTTCCTTTTTTGTTGAAGTTAAAACCTTCAGATAATGGAATGCCGCTGACCGTTCCTGGATAACAATAAAAGAGTAAAATTAAGCTTCCCCTTCCAACTATCAACTCAAAACTCTTTTTTCAAATAGCCACTGTGAACTCGCCTGTGAACTTACCGCTAACCCCGCCCTCGCAAACCGAAACCCGCAAAGCAGACCACCTGCGGATCTGCCTCGAAGAAGACGTACAATTTCGCGAAACTACCAACGGACTCGAACGCTACCGTTTTACTCACTGCTGTTTGCCCGAACTCGATCGCACTGAACTCGATTTAACCTCCACATTTTTCGGCAAAAAACTAGCCGTTCCCCTGCTAATTTCCTCGATGACCGGCGGCACAGAATTAGCCCAGACAATCAATTATCGCCTCGCCGATGTTGCTCAAGAATACAAACTGGCAATGGGAGTCGGTTCCCAGCGAATCGCCGTAGAAAATCCTCAACTAGCTCCTACATTTGCCGTCCGGCGCCGCGCTCCCGATATTCTGCTATTTGCCAATATCGGAGCGGTTCAATTAAACTACAATTACGGTTTGGAACAGTGCCAAAAAATTATTGATATTCTCGAAGCAGATGCCCTAATTTTGCACCTCAATCCGCTGCAAGAGTGCGTTCAAACCGAAGGCGATACTAACTTTAAAGGGCTGTTAGATAAAATTGCCAAATTGTGCGATAAATTACCAATACCAGTTATTGCTAAAGAAGTCGGTAACGGTATTTCAGGAAACATGGCAAAGAAATTGCTCGCCGCCGGGGTAGCTGCGATCGACATTGCCGGAGCAGGAGGCACTTCTTGGGCGAAAATAGAAGGAAAGCGAGCTAAAGATGGCAAGCAGCGCAGGTTGGGCGCAACCTTTGCCGACTGGGGAATACCGACAGCCGAGTGTATTGTCAGCACCCGCGCCGTAGCGCCGGATGTTCCTCTGATTGCCTCTGGAGGCTTGCAGAATGGGTTGGATGCAGCGAAGGCTATCGCCCTTGGCGCGGATATTGCGGGACTGGCGCGGCCGTTTCTAGAAGCTGCAGCGGAATCAGAATCAGCCGCAGGCGTTCTAGCTGAGGTTTTAATTGCAGAAATCGCTACCGTGATGTTCTGTACGGGCTGCGCTAATTTGGATGAGTTAAAACATCCTGGGGTTTTGGAAAGGTTAAGATAAAAGTGAGTCAGCAGTCAGCAGTTATTAGTCAACAGTCATTAGTCAACAGTCATTAGTCAACAGTCAACAGTCATTAGCTAATAACTAACGACAGCGGATAATTACTAAATCCTACTTGCAGGAATGACCAATAATATCGTTTCCGCTGGCATCGGAATAATATTTTTCCGAGTGCACTGCGAGCATCCCGCTCGCCTGCGGCGGCGCTTGCACGCTCGGTATCATTCCGCTCTAACCGGATTTGATATAACTAATAACTAATGACAAATGACGAATGACGAATGACGAATGACTAATTACCCATTACAAATTATCTAATGAAAGATTTCCTAAAATATACCTGTGCAAGTTTGCTGGGAACCTTCCTAGGATTGTTGCTGCTGGGCAGCATAGGATTAGGGGGACTGGTACTGCTAATTGCTCTGGCGGCATCGTCGTCTAAAGATTCAGGCCCGCAAGTTCAAGATAAGTCTGTATTGGTATTAGACCTTTCTTTAAATATCACTGACAGCAAACCGAGCCGCAGCACTAGCGCAGCGCTTCAAGATGTGCTTTCGGATGATTCCGGCGATGCTGTGACGCTGCGGACTGTTTTAGACTCGATCGAATATGCGAAAAAAGACCCGAAAATAGTTGGCATTTATCTCGAAGGCAGCTCAAGTTCGAGCAGCAGCGGGTTTGCCAATCTCAAAGAAGTTCGAGGGGCCTTGCAGCGTTTCCGAGATGCCAAAAAACCCATTTTTGCTTACCAGATGGACTGGAACGAGCGAGATTATTACCTCGGTTCCGTTGCTAATACAATTGCAGTCAATCCTTACGGCGCTTTGGAAATCAACGGTTTTAGCAGTCAGGCAATGTTTTTTACCGGTGCTTTGGAGAAATACGGCGTCGGAGTGCAAGTGACTCGCGTCGGCAAATACAAGTCAGCCGTTGAGCCGTTTTTGCTCACAAAAATGAGTCCCGAAAATCGCCAGCAAACTCAAAAGTTGCTCGGAGATATGTGGGGAGAATACCTGAAAACTGTGGCCCCGAGCCGCAAAGTGACTGTTCCGCAACTGCAAGCGCTTGCAGATAATGGCGGAACTTTGATGGCTGACGAAGCTCTCAAAAACAAGTTAGTTGATAAAGTTGTATACTTTGACGAAATATCGACCGAACTCAAAAAACTCACAGGAACCGATCGCGAAAACAAATCTTTCAAGCAAATTAGTTTGAAAAACTACGCGAGAATTGCTGAGGATAAAAACTCAACTCGCGCCGACAAAAAAAATCAAATTGCTATAATTTACGCCGAGGGAGAGATTGTAGACGGAGAAGGGGGCGCGACCCAAGTAGGAGGCGATCGCATCGCTCAAGAAATGCGGAAAATTCGAGAAAATGACGACGTAAAAGCAGTGGTTTTGCGGGTCAACAGTCCCGGAGGCAGCGCGACGGCGGCCGAGGTCATCGGGCGCGAAGTTATGCTGACGGGGAAAAAGAAACCAGTTATCGTTTCAATGGGCAATTTAGCAGCATCCGGCGGCTATTGGATTTCGATGGGTTCCAACCGCATTTTTGCCGAGCCCAATACGATTACCGGTTCGATCGGCGTTTTTGGAATGCTCTTCAACGCCGAAAAGTTGGCTGCTAACAACGGCCTGACTTGGGACGTTGTGAAAACCGCCCGCTTTGCGGATACTAGCACGGTTTCCCGCCCGAAAACTCCTCAAGAATTGGCGAATATTCAGAGAATAGTCGATCGCATTTACGATCGATTTATTACTAAAGTCGCCACCTCCCGCAAACTGCCCAAAAACAAGGTACAAGAAATTGCTCAAGGTAGGGTGTGGTCTGGTACGGCCGCGAAACAGTTGGGTTTAGTCGATGAAATTGGCGGCCTTGAAGATGCTGTCAGAGAGGCGGCGAAGCAAGCTAAACTTGGCGACGATTGGCAATTGGAAGAATATCCAAAACGCCGCAGTTTGGAGGAGCGCATTTTGGAAAGACTTTCAGGCGTTCGCCTTTTGAAACCAGCCGCCAAACTCGACCCGCTGACTGCTGAAGTTAAGAAAATGCAGCATGAATTGGCTGCGATCGAGTCGATGAACGACCCGCAGGGGGTTTATGTTCGCTTGCCTTTCAATTTGCGGATTGATTAATTAATTGATACCAAATCCGGGATTGTTACCCTTTTATTCTTCAATTCCCCTCTGTTCGGACGAAAGTTTGACTCTTGAGCAGTTTCAACCGCCGAATCCGATCGGGGGTTTTTAACCCGGAATTTGCTATGAGTAGGCTGGCGCACCCTACCAACAACTGAAAAACCCGGTTTCTTCTAGAAACCGGGTTTATGAATACCTAAAAGTCTATCGACTGGGAATTGGCAATATTTGTTATGCAGCACGCTGAGTTAACAATCCCCAGATGAAAAGTAGAACGATCGCACCTACGACTGCAAAAGCTATGCTGGGTAGAGTTATTGCTCCGAAGGAAGCTCCCCCGCTCGTCCCCAGCAACTGTTGACCTAGAAAACCTCCCACTAGGGCGCCCAAAATTCCTAAACCTGTTGTTGCCAGAAAACCGCCACCTTGGGTTCCCGGATAAATGGCTTTGGCGATCGCACCGGCAATCAGTCCTAAAACGATCCAAGCAATAATACCGCCCATGTCTTTTTCTCCTGAATACTTAAACTTTTCTTGTGCCTTGTCTTATGTTCTTAGAATAACAACCGCTATCGGGCCCTCACCTCTACCGTAGGGAGGAACCGAAAGTGGTAGGATTTCCCATGAATCGTCCGAGTTTGAGGCTTTCTAATATCTCAAAAGAGTTAACCCACTTTTTCTAGGGAAGAAAGGTACTTATGCTCAAACCAAAAGGGAAATAGAAGAATCTTTTCTGGGAGTTTTTGTGTTTTACTGGTAAAAAAATTACAATAATTTTGTGAAACGAGGGAAGCTTGCGCCCGATGAATCTGACTCTGTGCACGATCGTGAAGAATGAAGAGGCCACACTGTCGCGGACTTTGGACAGCGTTAAGGGTGTTGTGGACGAAATTGTGGTGGTGGATACGGGCTCGGGCGATCGCACTCGTGAAATTGCCCGAGGATTTGGCGCGAGGGTTTATGACTTTGAATGGTGCGACGACTTCGCAGCGGCGCGCAACGAGTGTCTGAAGCACGCCCAGGGCGACTGGATTTTGGTATTAGATGCCGATGAGGTTTTGGTACCGCAGATTGTACCTCATATCGAGCAGGCTGTTGGGAGCGATCGGCTGCTCTTGATCAATCTCATCCGCCAAGAGATCGGTGCCTCTCAATCTCCCTATTCCCTAGTGTCGCGCTTATTTCGCAATCGCCCCGACATCCGCTTTTCTCGCCCTTACCACGCAATGGTAGACGACAGCGTGGCTGAGATTTTGCAGAGGGAACCCAAATGGAAAATAGCTTCTCTCCCCGATGTGGCGATTTGGCACTCTGGTTATCAAAAAGATGCGATCGCAGCAAAAGGTAAATTCCAAAAAGCTCAAGCAGCAATGGAACGCTATATAGCTTATTATCCAAACGATGCTTATGCTTGTAGCAAATTAGGTGCTTTGTATGTAGAAACCGGGCAAATTGGGCGGGGAATTAATTTATTAACCAGGGGCTTGAATGCTGCGGCAATTGATGATTCTATTCTTTACGAACTAAACTATCATTTGGGAATTGCTTATCGCCAGCAGCAGCAATTTGTTAAAGCAAAAGAACACTATCAAGCGGCAATTAATACAGATGTGATCCCGGCGCTCAAGTTGGGCGCTTACAATAATTTGGGCAATTTGCTCAAAGATGAAGGAGATTTGAAATCTGCTGAAAAAGCTTACAAAGCAGCTTTAAAAATTGACCCTAATTTTGGAGTAGGTCACTACAATTTGGGACTGACGCTGAAGGCAGCCGGAAATTTAGCAGATGCGATCGCCTATTACCGACAAGCCATTAAAATCAATCCCGAACACGCCGAAGCTCATCAAAACTTGGCAGTAGCGCTGCTGAAAATTGGCAAAATGCCAGAAAGTTTAGCAGAATTCAAAAGAGCGATCGCCCTTCACGAACAGCGCCGCCCCTTTGAAGCAGAACGCCTGCGCCGGGGACTGCAAGAAATGGGTTTAATCTAAACTTGCATATCTACTTTCTCGTTACCAAGTAATTTGTAGGGACAATCCCCGATGGTTTCCCCTCGATCCCAAGGGTAGGCACTCTTGGCACTACCCTACAACTTCTGAAAATTACCAGCAAAATCAAGAAATTATCTCTACTTTGCCGCTATCCAAATCGTAGCGGGCCCCAACAACTTTAAGCTTGCCCGCTTTGACTGCTTCATCTAAAAGAGGCGACGCTAATTTTAACTTATTTACATTCATTTTCACATTAGCTCTGACTGCGTTATCCCAGGCATCGCCCCCTTGATTTTTGGTGGCATCAACTGCTGGTTTAATCGCCGCCACCAAAGTGCTAATGTGACCCGGAACAGCTTTGCCATCTAAAGCTGCTTTAACAGCACCGCAGCGTTCGTGACCCAGAATTACTAATAGCGGCACGCCTAATTCTAGAGCGGCATATTCCATATTGCCGAGAACCACATCGTCGAGAAAATTTCCAGCTACTCGGATATCAAATAAATCCCCTAATCCTTGGTCGAAAATAATTTCGGGAGCAACGCGCGAATCAGAACAAGCCAGGATGGTTGCAAACGGATGTTGGCCCTGTGCTACTTCTACAATTCGCGATCGAGCTTGGTCGGGAAATGTCCGCTTTTGCTCAATGTAGCGTTGATTCCCCTCCATCAATTTCTTGAGAGCACCGTTGGGAGTAATGCCAGAGATTGCCTCTGCCTTTGCGGCGCGGGCTGGTAATAGCGCAGGTGCAATGCTGGCGGCCAGCATCCCTGCACCAGCCCTCAACATTAAATTGCGTCGCGAAATCATTCCGGTTCTTTCGCTTTCAGTCATTGCTTGCAACTCGGTTCAATTGTTTGTATTTTTTAGCATAATATATACCACAAGCTCCGTCAGACTTCTTTAATTTTTCTTTACAAGAAGCTCCCGCAAAATTTAAACTTCAAAAAAGTTGGCCCTTTTTATTTCATATTTTATTTCATAAAGCTAACTGCGGTCATCCTTCTGGCTGCAGGGGATGCTAGAATGTATCTAAAACGACAATTATTTATAGATAAATTGAAATGTCTTACGTCGCCAGCATTCATATCTATCCGGTCAAGTCCCTTGACGGCATAGCTGTCAATCAAGCAACTATTCTTGCCAGCGGAGCTCTAGAAGGCGATCGCTCTTTGGCAATCTGCGATGAAGCCGGAGAATTTGTTAACACTAAGCGCAACAGCGGAGTTCATTTTCTGCGCTTATCCTTTGATATCAAAAATAGAATTGCCGGGCTGAAAATTCAAGACACCGAACAAGAATTTTTTTTTCATGTAGATAGAGAACGCCGAGGGATAGAATATTGGTTGAGCAACTACTTCGGTTTCCCCGTCAAGTTAATTGAAAACTTGCTGACAGGCTTTCCCGACGATACCAATGCGCCGGGGCCAAACATTATCAGTACCGAAACAATTGCCGAAGTTGCATCTTGGTTTCCGAGAGTTTCCGTTAACGAGATGCGCCATCGCTTGAGAGCTAATATTGAAATAGGAGATGTCCCGACTTTTTGGGAAGACGAACTTTTCCCACAAGCTGATGAAATTGTCAGGTTTAAAATAGGGACTGTAATATTTGAAGGTATTAATCCCGGTCAGTCCAGTCTCCTATCTACGCGAAATTATGCAGCGAAAGAAGCTTATCCACATTTTAAAAAGATACTAACAGCCAAGCAGAAGGAAATCATGCCTGACTTAGTAAATAGAGGGCATTTAAATCACTTTAGTCGGCTGATAGTTAACACGCGAGTGCCACCTCAAGCAGAAGAAAAAATAGTACACATAGGAGACGAAGTTCAAATTCTAAATGTCAGCAAATGCCTATTTAATACCATTCCTGATTAGTTGTATGGCACGAGTCCGATCAAGCCGGTGGCAACTCCAAAGTAAGCTGACCCAACACACCCGTTCTAAAATCGTTTAACATCTGCCGCGCCGTTCGTTCGACATCTCCTTTATACCTGTCTTTTGCTACCTCGTGCAAATAATCTTCACCATTACTAGATGCTGCATCTAATTTATACCTAGATTTGAAACCAGATAGTGATATCAACGTGTCATCAGCCGCTTCCAGCCCTTGGAGCAAATCTACCATAGCCGCGGCTACTACCTGATTGTCGTAAGATGCTTCGCCAATATCTTCGCAAATAGCTAATTTTATGGCATTTTCTTGATTGTTAATGCGAGTGGGGATCACTCCAGGGGCGTCTAATAATTCAATTTCGTCAGAAATGCGAATCCATCGGAGCGATTTAGTTACTCCAGCTCTGCGGGCACTGTCCACCACTCTCCGCCCTAACAGCCGATTAATTAAAGCAGATTTTCCGACATTGGGAAAGCCCATCACCACTGCCCGGACTGGGCGGGGCAGCATACCTCGATCGAACCTTCTTTTATTTAGCTGCACACCAGCATCCTGCACGGCATCCGCCACAGCGTCTACTCCTTGACCGTGCTCGGCATTGGTAAAATACGCTGTTTCCCCCTGGGCCTCAAACCATGTTTCCCACGCCTCGCGTGTTCGAGGCGTAATCATATCCATGCGGTTGATGACCAATACTCGCGCCTTGCCTCCCACCCAACTCGGCATTTGGGGGTGGTAAGTAGCTAATGGAATGCGGGCATCTCGGACTTCGAGAACCACATCTACCCGCTTTAGCTGTTCTTTTAATGCCCGTTCAGCTTTGGCAATGTGACCGGGATACCAGTGAATTTTCATAATATGAAGGATGAAGGAAGAAGTAAGAAGGAAGAAGTAAGAAGGATGAGTTTAAGGAAGGAGAGAATCACAAAAGAAGGAACGAGGGAGGCCATCAGGAAGTAAGGAATCAAGAAGTAAGGAGGGAAGAGGCAAAAGGGAAAAGGGAAAATGAAAAAGAAAGCTGTTAGGTCTCTAACTTACACTGCTGAGATTAAGTAAAAAGAAAGAGTTTTCTTTCTTGCTTCTTGCTTCTTCCCTCTTCCGTCTTCCTCCCTCCTTCTTGCTTCTTGCTTCTTGCTTCTTCCTTCTTCCTTCTTCCTTCTTGCTTCCTTAAGGCACAATCAAAACTGAACAAGGAGACAGATTGATCACCCGATTGGTAACGCTGTCAGACGCCCCATCATCGGTTAAACCCATCCCCCGACAGCCCATCACAATCAAATCGGCCCCTATTTCGTCAGCCACATCACAAATCGTGAAAGCCGGTTTGCCTTCTCGCTCAATGATTTCAGCTTCGATTCCCTGCTGGGAAAACATCGATTGGGCCTCAGACAGCAGTTTGGCGACTGCTTCGGGGGAACTCATCACCTCTCGCGGCGGGGAGTCGGACTCCTCGGCTGGGGGTTCGACTACCGACAGAATAACTAAACGAGAAGTGTAGGTTTTCACAATATTGACAACCTTTTCCGCCGCTTCGCGGGCTTCTCGGCTTTGATCTACAGGAAATAAGACAGTCTTGAACATAACGCACATCTCCCGGTACGAACTCGGATAAAATGTTTACCAAGAAATTGGGTTTAAAGCCCTGTCCTTCTAGGAGGGCTTTTTATTCAATGTTTTAATATAGTCCCTGAGAACCTCAGCAGGCCATACTTGCTCGAATTCAGCATCAGCAACTAACTCCTCCCATTCCATTTCAGTTAGCCGTAAGTTGTATACTTTGGTTCTTGCCATTGTCGCCTGTTTAAGGTACTGTGCTAATTATAGTGGCAAAGGTAATCAACCACTTACAAAACCTTGCTGCCAAACGGCAAAGCACTGAACCTTGACAATTAAATCTATGCGGTTCTACTGCATTGTTCTAGTTTTTTCCTAGCAGTGGGTAAAGGATTTATAGGGGCTAGACGAACAGTATTGTGAAACAAATTTGTTTCTTTCCTCAAACAGGACTTGCAGCAATGCAAATAGGGTAGGGCATACCCGAATTAACGCTTTGGGAGAATCCCACCTCTGGTCTAGATGACGCAAGGACTCGCTAGTTAAGTGGTTTCGTTGAACCAAGAATCTCCCCGCCTTTAGGTTGGAGAGTGCCAAGTTGAGCCAATCATTGCCGTTTATTTCATCTTCCGTTTTTTGTACGGACGCGCTTGAATGCGTCCGAGGCCCCAAGTGCAAGTGACCAGTGCCGCCATTTGAACGGAATTAGACAAAAACACACATATTAGGAGGTTAATCCTGTGACCAAAAAAACTGTAGCAAATTTATCGGCATCGGACTTATCGGGCAAACGGGTACTGGTGCGGGCGGACTTTAACGTGCCGCTCGACAACGGCAATATCACCGATGATACTCGCA
Organism: Microcoleus sp. FACHB-61; assembly: GCA_014695295.1. Taxonomy (GTDB): domain Bacteria; phylum Cyanobacteriota; class Cyanobacteriia; order Cyanobacteriales; family Microcoleaceae; genus Microcoleus. The sequence continues at coordinate 277,752 of JACJNY010000063.1, forward strand.
TCCGGGCTGCTCTGCCGACAATTCAAGATTTAGCGTCCAAGGGCGCTAAGGTCATTTTGTGCAGCCACTTCGGCCGTCCCAAGGGCGTGACGGAGAAGTTGCGCTTGACGCCGGTTGCTAAGCGGCTGTCGGAATTGTTGGGGAAAGAGGTCAAAAAGACTGACGACTGCATCGGCGATGAAGTCGCTGCTACAGTCGCCGGGATGCAAGACGGCGATGTAGTTTTGCTAGAAAATGTGCGCTTCTACCCAGAGGAGGAGGCAAACGACCCAGAATTTGCTAAGAAGTTAGCTTCTGTGGCCGATTTGTATGTCAATGATGCTTTTGGTACGGCTCACCGGGCTCACGCTTCTACAGAGGGCGTTACTAAGTATCTGAGTCCTTCTGTGGCTGGGTTTTTGATGGAGAAGGAACTGCAATATCTCGGCAGTGCGATCGACAATCCCCAGCGTCCTTTGGCTGCTATTATCGGCGGTTCTAAGGTTTCTAGCAAGATTGGAGTCATTGAAAAACTGCTGGAAAAGTGCGACAAACTGCTGTTGGGCGGCGGCATGGTTTTCACGTTCTACAAGGCTCGCGGCTTGAACGTTGGCAAGTCTTTGGTGGAAGATGACAAGCTGGAATTGGCTAAGTCTTTGGAAGCTAAGGCGAAGGAACGGGGAGTTACTTTTCTGTTACCTACTGATGTGGTAGTTGCTGACAAGTTTGCTGCTGATGCGAATACTCAAACTGTCTCTGTTGAAAGCATCCCCGAGGGTTGGATGGGTTTGGATATCGGCCCGGATTCAGTAAAAACTTTCCAAGATGCTTTGGCCGATTGTAAAACGGTAATCTGGAACGGGCCGATGGGCGTGTTTGAGATGGAGAAGTTTGCTGCTGGAACTGAAGGTATTGCTCATTCTTTGGCTGGACTTACCCAAACTGGTACTACCACAATTATCGGTGGTGGTGACTCGGTGGCGGCTGTGGAACAGTTGAATTTAGGCGAACAAATGAGCCACATTTCCACTGGTGGCGGTGCTAGTTTGGAGCTGCTTGAAGGTAAGGAATTGCCTGGTGTTGCTGCTTTAGATGAGGCTTAATTAAGTTAAGTATGGCGGGCTTTGCCCGCCTTGCTGCAAGCAGGTTTAAATCATTGGCTGCCAATAGGTTTTTTGGGGATTTACCGCAGAGGGCGCCGAGCAGCCAGAGCAATAGAAAAGGGAGAAGGGCATGGGTTTAAAGTTTACAGTTTGCTAGTATAATTTATTTGAAGTAGCAGTGAGGTTTGTTTGTGAAACTTAAAATCTTGGCAACTGTAACGGCAAGTTTAGCTTTGTTTGGGCTTGCACATCCCGTTAAAGCTCAAAATCCAGATCATGTCAGGCAATTGCTGGAAAGTAATGAGTGCGAGGGCTGCGATTTGAGAAATGCTGATTTGTTCAAGGCTAGCTTGTACAGAGCTAATTTAAGAGGAGCAGATTTAAGCGGAGCAAATCTCTATGAAGCTAATTTGTTAGAAGCGGATTTAAGTGAGGCTAATTTGTCTAATGCTAACTTAGTTAATGCCGAGATGTACGGTGCTGACTTTGAGGGTGCTAATCTGCGAAATGCGGATTTGTCTAATGCTTTTTTGGGGCGAGCGAATTTGACGAGTTCTGATTTGCGCGGTGCTAAACTTTTTAATGCAAATATGGGCGAAGCTTATCTGTTGCAAGCTAATTTGTCGAATGCCGATTTGAGGCGATCGCTGCTGTTTAGAGCTAATTTGAATCGTGCGAATTTAAGCGGAGCGGATATGTCTTTCGCGGATGTGCGCGATACGAATTTGCAGAATGCTATTTTGTCAAATACTAGGCTTCCTCAGGCTCAATTGAGCGGTACAAATATCGATGCGGCTAATAGCGTGCGGCAGGCTGATTTGGAACGTGCCAACTTGCGGGGTACGAATTTGGGGCCGGGCGTTTGCGTGATAACTAATTTTCCTTATTGTGTTTTGAATTTGTTTTGAATTTGGAATAATCGGCCTGCTGAGTGCGCCAGCCTCCCTTATTTTGGCAGCTACAAGAGTTTTTTACCCCGCCCAAAAACGGAGACAAGCCTCCCACCTAAGTAGTGTAAAGATAAAAATTTTAGACCCTAGTTCAAGCTCCCAGATTCATCTGTAGAGTAAATCTAAAATCTAAAATCTAAAATCTAAAATCGACGCTAAGCGCTGGCGCAGCGTAGGTTGAGAGCTGAGCTAAGTTTGGGGTGGTTTGTATCCCTTTTCTAGAGCAAATCTCACAAGCTGGGCCCGATTTTCTAGGTTTAATTTGCTGAAAATGCTGCCTAGATGAGCTTGCACAGTCCGGGGGCTAATAAACAGCCGATCGCTAATTTGTTTGTTAGTATAACCCTGAATAACTTCCCAAAAAACTCTTTCCTCGGCTGGTGTTAAAGGCAAAGGTGCAGGTGCTGGCAATACTGCCACAGCTTTTGGCTCCACCGCCATAGCCGTAGAAGTTTGAAGCAGCCGCACAATCTCGGCGTGAATGCGGTGAGAGCGCTCTAACTGCGCCTTCACCTTAGCTAAGATTTCTTCAGACTGAAAAGGTTTTACCAAATAATCGTCAGCGCCGATCGAGTGACCTTCAACTTTTGACTCAATCTCGCCTTGACCTGACAAAAATATAAACGGCACCAACTGTCCCAAACGTGTAGTTCGCAAGCGGCGGCAAAACTCAAACCCGTCCATTTCCGGCATCATGACATCTGAAATTACCAAATCTGGGGGGGCATTCTCAAAAATCGAGAGCGCCTCAAGCCCTGAATTAGCGCATTCAACCCGGTATCCTTGGCTTTCAAGGTACATTGCTAACACTGTTTGACAGTCTGCTTCGTCGTCAACTACTAATATTCTTTCCATGAGAGGCTTGCACCAAATCCAGTTGGACAGTTCTTGAAACTGCGGCTCCCAAAGTAGGAACTTCAATTAGTTTACCTGCTGCAACTTGATAAAAGCTCGCAATTTCAAGACGCCACAATTCCTCAAATAGTCCAATTACGGGCGCCGATCGCATAAAATGGGAAGAAGTTAAGGAATGTTGGGCTAAAATTTCCTTCTTCTATTCATCTATCCAAAAAAGCTAGAACTTTTTATAATAAAAGGTCAGCTTTTCAGCAGAAAATAGAAGGTAAAAGAAAAAATCTTTTTCTATTATACAGAAATCTTGGTGACACTTACACTATTCCTAGACCAGACATGGAAAGGTTTTTAGATTTTTCTGGTTCGGACACAGGTACAAAAGGGACAACGCGAGCAGGTGCTGCTGGGGGCTGCGCCAACAAATGCGGGTCGGCAACTAACATACTTTCAAGTACCGCTGCTGGTTCGGGCCGGCTGAACAGATACCCCTGCATGATATCGCACTGATGTTGTTTCAAAAAATCTAGTTCTGCTTCTGTTTCCACTCCCTCAGCAATTACTGTCATATTCAAACTGTGACCCAGTAAAATTACTGCTGTAGTAATAGCAGCATTTTGAGTATCTTCGTTCGCATTACGGACGAAAATTCGATCGATCTTTAGAGTGTCAAAAGCAAATTGCTTGAGATATCCTAAAGTAGCGTAACCGGTGCCGAAGTCGTCAATAGCAATCCGAATTCCTAGAGCTTTAAGTTCGTTTAAAGTAGCGCCTGCTACTGTGGCATTTTCCACCAACGCGCTTTCAGTCATTTCTAATTCTAAATTAGCAGGCTCCAAGCCTGTAGTTTCCAATATTTGCACGATTCGGGCCTTGAGTTCCGGGTCGGACAACTGCCGGGCAGACAAATTTACTGATATTGTAAAGGGCGAAAACCCCGCCGCCAGCCAACTAGCGGCTTGAGCGCAAGCTGAAAGCAGTACCCACTCGCCAATCTGAATAATTAAACCTGTTTCTTCTGCTAAGGGAATAAATTCGCAGGGAGAAATTATACCTCGATCGGGATTTTGCCAGCGCACTAAAGCTTCCGCGCCGATAACTTGACCGGTAGCAATATTCACCTGCGGCTGATAGTATACCTGAAACTCACCTTGTGCCAAAGCGTGGCGCAGCAAAGCTTCCAGAGCAAACTTTTCAGGAGAGAGAGTCGTAACCTTGGTCGAGTCGTTAACTAAATCTTTGAGTCTGGTTTCTGCTTGGTGAAGCGCGACTGTCAGCGGTTGAGTAATAGTTTGCCGTTTCAAGAGGCGAGAAGCAATGGCTCCGAGCAATTCAGCCTTGGTAAACGGCTTTGTCAGGTAATCGTCAGCCCCCAATTCCATCCCCCGACGAAAATCGGTTTTGTCACTTTGAGCCGTGAGGAAAATAAATGGAATTGTTGCAGCTAGCGAGTTTTGCCGCAGAGTCCGCAACACGTCATGACCGTCGAGTTCCGGCATCTGGACATCGCACAAAATTAAATCAGGTATCTCCGAAAGTGCCATCTGCACCCCAACTCGACCGTTTTCGGCCGCAATGACCCGGTAGCTTTGAGATTCCAGGAGTTGCAGAAGAGTTTCCCGGATTAATTCGTCGTCCTCGATCACCAAAATTTTGAGCATGATAATTAGATAACAGATGGCACTATATATCTGAACCTGACTAACTCTAGCATACTCAAACTAGCGAATTAGTAGTTCGGCCAATTAGCCAATAAATGATTAGCCAAATGGCTAAATATTTTCCATCGGTTCTTAAGTCACAATAAAAGAACTGCCAAAATAGGGAAGAGTTCGATCTCTTTCAAAAGCAGAAAGCTGCTGCGCCAGACTCATCTGATAAATTTTTATTACAAAATACCCGGGCTTTATCATAAAAAAAAATGCCACCAACACTGTCACTGCGCGGATGGTGGCAATCACTCAGGCAATCACTTACATGATGTCCGGTTAATCCCCGATCATTAGCCCGTATTTGTACTCAGGACTTTTGTTTTGTCTCGATGGATGAATAAGTACGCTGCCTCCTGACCCGCCCAAAAACGGATACTTGCGAAGGACAAAAGTCGTGGAGAGATCAAAATTTTAGACCCTAGTTCCAGCTCCCAGATTCATCTGTGAAGTAAATCTAAAATCTAAAATCTAAAATCTAAAATCTAAAAGCGACTGATGCAGAGCTTAATTATGGTTGTATAACCGAACATCATATTATGCACTGCCTTAATTCACAGGCTTAGTGGAATTCGCGCAAAACTTTTCATCTACAATTGCAGAAGTGATACTGACAGCCTGCATTGGTGACGGGATGCTGAGATCTTGCGGAACTACCACCGTCTTTTTACAAACAAGCTCGCTACTGCCTACAGAGGCAAAGTTCCAAGCATAAAATTCGGGAGTGCTGACTGTCGCATTGGCGGGATGTAAACCTAGTGCAGTCACCAATACTAATCCAAAAGTCATGAAAGCTACGATCGCGAATTTCAGCATATTCTGTGTTTGAACCGGACAACTTATCTAATTGGTATTACCTTATTATTGCCCGGGTCTATCGAGAGCGTCAATAGCAGTTATTCTGCCGTCAGATTCAACTCGTAAGCGATCGGCTCGGATGCTTGAGAAACTACCACGAATTCATAATAACCAGCATCATCCAGCAATCCAGACCAACTAAGCCCCTCTGCATCTTGCAGCAAAGCGCGGGCTTTGTTTGTCCGCCCGGGAGAATAAATTGACAGCAGAGTAGATTTGCGCGGTGCTTGCAAATTCACGCGCAAAGTTTGATTTTGAGCGAACCGCGCAATGTAAGCTTTCCCTTCTCCGGGTTTGAGATTGCCTGTGAGGCTTTTGCTGTTCGATCGGCGGTCAAATTCAACGCTTTCGACAGTTGCTCCAGCTTGTAAGGCTTCGAGTTCGTCAGCGGTAATTGCTTGCCAAATTTGTCCGATCGGCAAACCAATGATATTGCGATCGCGCGGCTGTTCTGGAAACCAATAAAAGAACCTAGCATCAGCCAAATCGTACAAAGCCCGACTGCTCAAATTCAGCTTGTTAACCTCTGTTTTCCAGCGATCGATATCTGTGGTGTCGTAACTGCCCAACCGCGCTCTAGCGTCGCTGCTGAGGTTTTCCAGCTTATCGAGCAACTCGTCCCCGATTTTCTGCCACCTTTCGCGCCACTGGCGATCGTCCGAGCCTTCTTTTAACTGCCGTCCGCCCAATTCTGGGTATTTGGCATAGAAAGTCTCGTCCACAAGGTTGACGTAACCGCTATAGAATCGATCGTCAATTTTGAGCTTTACAAAGCGATCTTGCAAAGCATCTTCTTGCTGCTGCTTCGGGCTTGAAGGCTGGGAAACTTTCTGCACTTTTGATTGCAGATTTAACAAAGAATTGCCCGCCAACCACCCAACTCCCCCCATACTTGAGAGCACCGCCACCACGAACAAAACCATTTTCCAAGCAGGCATCTTTTGCTGATTGCCCACAGCACCTCGCACCGGAGTTCCCGGCAGTTTTGGCGCGGGGGCGGGCACGGGTATAGGCGAGAAATCCGGCGGCTGCGTGATCCCAAAATCCGGGGCAGGTGGCAAAGGTGGCTGTAAAGGGGGATTGCCGGAGAGAGCGAGCATGACCTCGCGAGCCGAGGAGTAACGCTGGCTGGGCTGCTGAGCAAGCATTTTATCCAGCACCAGGGACAAATTCGGAGACAGAGAACATTCCGCCCGCCAATTCCAATTCAGCGTCTGGCTGTCGAGCAATTGATGCGGTTCCTTCCCCGTCAGCAACACCAAAACCGTGGCCGCCAGAGCGTACAAATCGCTGTGGGGAGAGACGATACCCATCTGCATCTGTTCTACGGGAGCGTAGCCGAGCTTGCCGATGCGAGTCGCGGGGCCGGGAGTGCCGTTAGCCTCAGCGAAAAGAGACTCTACGGTGGCGGCGACTTGTTTTACTCCGCCGAAGTCGATCAGCACTGGCATCCCGTCAGAACTCCGCAGAATCAGGTTGTCCGGGGAGATGTCGCGGTGAAGCACTCCCAAAGAGTGAATGTATTCGAGCACGGGCAAAATCTGGAGCAGCAGTTGATTGATTTCTGCTTCTATGAACCGCAAACCCTGACGCTTGCGGGCGTCCAGCAAAAAGCGGTAGGTTTGACCGGGCACGTAGTCTTGGACGAGAAATAGGTAGCCTCGATCGCTGATACTGACGCGGAAGAGTTCGCGGAAGCGCGGGATTTGATTGTGTTGCAGCTTGTAGAGCACTCCCGCTTCCCGCTCAAACAGTTCCTCTGATTTTTGTAAAGCGTAACTTCCGTGTACTTGGGGCGCAAATTCTTTTAAAACGCAGGGTTCGTTAAATCGGTGTGCATCTTCAGCGAGGTAGGTGCGCCCGAAGCCTCCGTGTCCCAATTCGCGGACGATGCGGTAGTGGTTGTTGAGAGTTATGCCGGGGTAGATGGGATTGTTCATGGGAACTTGCTGCGTCGGATTTTCACGCTTGACTGAGACTGGGAGTTTTGGGCGATCGCTGAATTAATCTTGACATAGTGTGTCAGTGTTTATCTTTTCGTGGGGGTTGGGGGGAGCTATAAGACCCACACCATAATCTCTGATTTGATGTGGGATACATGGACTCCCCCAAGTTAATTTTATGGGACTCGATCTCCCTTAAATTAACATTTAACGCTACACCACTCACCAGTAAACACTGTATAATGCTGGAATGCTCACACTTACACACCGCTACCGAATCTATCCACACTCCGCTCAAGAGCAACAACTCATTGAGTGGATGGAAATCTGTCGAGGCGCATTTAACTATGCACTTCGAGAGATAAAAGATTGGTGTGACAGTCGTAAGTGTCCGATTGACAGATGCTCTCTGGAGAAAGAGTACATCATTTCTTCGGAGCTAAAGTTCCCAGGCGAAATTCAACAGCTTAACAACTTGCCGAAAGCTAAGAAAGTATTTCCCAAGTTGAGTGAGGTTCCTTCTCAAGTTCTCCAGCAAGCTATTAAGCAGTTGCATAGAGGGTGGGAATATTTCCAGGAGAGAGGGTACGGCTTCCCCAGATTCAAGAAGTATGGCCAGTTTAAGTCGTTGCTGTTTCCTCAATTTAAAGAGAATCCGGTGACTAATTTGCACATTAAACTGCCCAAGATTGGGGCGATTCCCATCAACTTGCATCGCCCTATCCCGACAGGGTTTGTGGTCAAACAAGTGCGAATCTTGAGGAAAGCCGATAACTGGTACGCATCTATTTCGCTGCAATGTGATGTCAACGTTCCCGACCCAACACCCTACGGTCATCCCATTGGAGTTGATATTGGGTTGGAGAAATTCTTGGCAACAAGTGACGGTGTTCTTGTAAAACCGCCAAAGTTCTTTAAAAGTCTGCAAGGTAGGCTGAAAGTGCTGCAACGCAGACTGTCTCGAAAAAGTAAGCGGTCTAAAAACTACGAAAAACAACGCCTTAAAGTTGCCCGACTTCACCATCAAATTGACAACACGAGGAAAGACTTCCACTTCAAGCAAGCCCATGCCCTTTGTGATGTTGGTGATATGGTTTTCATGGAAGACTTGGATTACCGCATCAGTGCCAAAGGGATGTTTGGGAAGCATATGCTTGACGCTGCTTTTGGACAATTCAGAACCATCGTTAAGTATGTGTGCTGGAAGCGTGGGAAATTCTTTGCCGAAGTTGATGCTAGGGGGACTTCTCAAGAATGTCCTGAGTGTGGCGGGTTCGTCAAAAAAGACCTGAGTGTTAGAGTTCATAGCTGTCCTCACTGTGGATACACAACGAATAGAGATGTGGCAGCAGGTCAGAATATCAGAAACCGAGGAATATGCCTCATTAGTACCGTTGGACAGACGGGAATCGAAAGCGCCTGTGCAGCCGATCTACCGGGGACTGAGGCAACTCAGTCTAGGCAAGTGGCGAAATCTCGCAAGAGAGCAACCAGGAAACCTAGGAAGTGATTCTTGGGAAGCCTACACCATAATCTTTGATTTGGTGCAGGAGGATGTCACTAGTCGATCGGCAGCTTGGTCATCGGCTGCGCCATCTTTTCGATCGACCTCAAAATCTGTTCAAATTTTTAGTACCCGACCTAATGTGCCGCCCGGTCGCGCCGCGTTACTAATTGACTCTTGAGCGATCGAGGTGCAAAATACGCATTTTAAGGAGCAAATCATGCAGCCAGAACAGCGTCAGCGAGCAATTGGGGCGTTTGAAGAGTTTTTGAGGGCGCCGCTTGAGGAACGATTGCAACACCAGCAGAGTCGAGTTGCCGAATCCGGGGCGATCGCGCTTTTCCAAAAAGTCGCGGCCACAGTACCAGCTTACCAGACTTTCCTAGCTGCACTCAACATCAATCCCGCCTCAATTCAAACCTTTGAAGAATTCCAAAAATTGCCGCTAATTACCAAAGAGAATTATTTACGCTGTCACGCGCTACCTCAGTTGTGCTACCAGGGCAAATTAGAAACTTGCGATTTCATCGCTGTTTCATCGGGTTCGACAGGAAATCCGACATTTTGGCCGCGTTTTATCAGCGACGAGTTGCAAATTGCCGCTCGTTTTGAACAAATATTTCACGACAGTTTTTACGCCGACAATCGCTCAACTTTAGCTATCATTTGCTTTGCGTTGGGAACTTGGGTAGGCGGAATGTACACGGCGAATTGCTGCCGCTATCTAGCGAGTAAGGGCTATCCGGTTACAGTAGTGACGCCTGGGAATAATAAGACTGAAATATTTCGAGTTGTGCAGGAACTTGGGGAGCATTTCGAGCAAGTAGTATTGTTGGGATATCCGCCGTTTATCAAGGATGTGATTGATAGCGGAATTGCTGGCGGTGTGGAGTGGCAAAAATATCGAATTAAGATGGTGTTTGCGGGGGAAGTGTTTAGCGAAGAATGGCGGAGTTTGGTGAGCGATCGCACTAATTCTGACAATCTATATTACAACTCTGCGAGCCTTTACGGTACTGCCGACGCGGGCGTTTTGGGCAACGAGACACCGCTGAGCATTTGCATCCGCCGCTTTTTAGCAAACAATCCGGAAGCAGCACGCAATTTATTCGGGGAATCGCGGTTGCCAACGCTGGTGCAGTACGATCCGAAAAGCCGCTTTTTTGAAGTGAATAATGACGGCACGCTGTTATTTTCGGGCGACAACGGCATCCCGCTAATACGCTATCACATCTCGGATAACGGCGGTTTAATTTGTTACGAAGCAATGCTCAATTTTTTGGCTGAATGGGGATTTAACCCTGTGGCACGTTTGCAGCAAGCAGCAGGTATGAAAGTTGCTGATTTCCCCAGAGGAATTCGCTGCTTGCCATTTGTTTATGTATTCGGGCGATCGCACTTTACCGTTTCCTACTTCGGTGCTAACATTTACCCAGAAAATGTCACCGTAGGTTTAGAAGTTCCCACCATTCGGGAGTGGGTGACGGGAAAATTTGTACTGCAAGTCAAGGAAGATGCGGATCAAAATCGGTTTTTATCGGTGGTTGTGGAATTAGCAGCGGGGGTGGAGGGCGACGAGGAGATGAAACAGGCGATCGCATCTTCAATTCTCGCGCAATTGCGGCGGCTAAACAGCGAATTTGCTAATTACGTGCCGCCCGAATATCAGTTACCTGTGGTGACATTAACTGCGACGGGCGATGCGGAGTATTTTCCGATTGGGGTGAAGCACCGATACACGCGGCAGTAAACCGTGTTTTTGTGAGTAGGGGTTGCACTAAATTGTATCGGGATCAATATTTAATTCTCGCAGTTTCGCGGCCAGGCGATCGGCTCGTTGAGCTTCTTGTCCGGCTCGTTGAGTCTCCGTTTCTGCAACCTCTTGAGGAGTAGGGACAAGCTCTCCTTCTGCTGTAAAGAAACGCAATTTTCCGCCACAAATTCCCAGACTCAAATCGAGCTGCTGACTCCGCAGATGCCCGAATTCGTTCGGTGCGATTGCTTCATATTCCCCGTCAACTAAATGAAACCCAGCTAATTCTAAAGTTTCTGGGTCAAACCAAAAGTAGTCGTGAGTGCGAAAAGTATCTTGATAGAGTTGTTTCTTAAAGTTTTTGTCTATATCCGCTGTTTTGGGAGACAGGATTTCAATGATAATATTGGGGTACTTTCCTTCTTCATCCCAAACTACCCAGCTTTTCCGAGTTTTGCGTTCAGTTCCGAGTACCACAAAAAAGTCTGGGCCTCGGAAGTCTTTCGATTTGAGTTGCTTGGGACTGTAATAAATGGTGAGGTTTCCAGCAGCATAGAAATCATTTCTATCTCGCCATAGCCATTCTAGACAGTTGAGGAGTAGGATTATTTGTCGGAGATGCAGTTCTGTTTCCACCGGAGGTTCGTCACTGTATAAATCGCCTGAAGGAAAGATAACATTTTCTGGTATCTCTTGTTCTGGTATTTCTTGGGTAGTAGCTAATTCTGCGGTTGCGGACATGGCTGCTGGGTGAGGAGTAAGAGGTTGTGTGTCTATTTTAGCAAGCTTTTCATACCTCTGCCGACGACTATTCTCAAAGCCCGATCGCGCTTTTTGGCAAAAAGCGCGATCGAACACGGCACAATTAGTCTTTAACTATTAGCAATTACCGCTTTATTGGCCGTCAATTTCCCTGAGAGCAGCCAGAATTTCCGGTCGTTTCATGCGCGCGTAGCCTCGAATTTTCCGGTCTTTGCCGATCGCCTTCAAGCGCCTCAGCGAAAGAGTGTCGTAGTCTTCCTTTGGGGAAGGAAACGGCAACTCCAACTGCAATTGCGGTAGCTGAGGTTTCTGCTGTGCCTTCGACTGCTTATTAGGCTGCTTGTTAGGCTGTGCTTTTGACTTGGTTTTTGGTTGCGCCTCTGGCGGTATTTCTGAGTGCGTCGCCGCGGCTCCCAGTTGGCGGCGGAGCGTTTCGATTTGATTTTTCAGGTCTTTTTCTACGTCTTCGATCGCGTCGGAAACAAACTGATTAATTGTTTGGACTGTGCGTTCTAATCGTTTTGATAGCAGTTTTTCCAGTTCATCCAATTGTCTCAACGCAGCTTCAAGATTCACCTCAGAAATAACAGCCGATGTCGGCGGACTATCGCTGCCTGATTGTGCAATTTTTTTAGCCAATTTATCTACCTTTTCATGAAATGTTTTTTCAACTTGTTCGAGCAAACGCTTAATCTGTTCTATTGGGTCATTATCTAAGTTCTGGTCAGCTAGAGCTTTAACTTGCTTTTTTAGTAGATCTTCATTTTTTTTAACAGATTTTTCTATTTGTTTTGTTAAATTGTCTACCTTTTTTTGAAATGATAGCTCAAATTGTTGCAGGAGAGTCTCTATTTGTGCAGTTTTAGGAGTCGGTTGCGGAGCTAAATGTTCCATTTCTGCTTGAGCAACAGCTACCTCCTCGTCGGTCATTTCAAATACCCAAGCCCACATTTGCTCGATGCCGAGTTCTTTAGCAAGAATACACCAATCTGAGCCGCAGACAACTTCATATTCTTCTTCATTGCTGTAAGCTTCAGTGGGGCGCACAATTAAAGGAATCAAGTTGCTGCCTTGCTCGATGAGGCTTCTCCTGAGAGCTTCGCGGCGTTCGCGGGGAATTTCCCCCTTCTGAAGCTCTGGTACTGCAATTTGGGAAGTGTAAATCTGACTGTGGCTAATGGGCTTAATGCGCAAATATTCAACTATTCGGTTTTGATCGGACGATCGATCCATCTTGTTACAAGTCCCCTTTTGTCATTAAAATCTGGTGTGTAGGTATTTATGGATGTTCGCACTTTACAGCCTGCGTTTTAAGGGATGCAGGACTAACCCAAGGACTCTAATTGTAAGGTGCGAGACAAACACCTTACCCAGACCGTGGTAAGCTAAAGGGTTTCTTGGGCTAAGTCTTCCCAGTCTGCGATCGAACTCGGTTATCTGGGGGAGATATGGCGTTGCTGCTGTAACTGTGTGACTGGCTGTGCGGTGACAGCGCGGGCGATGGCGTCCCGCCCCGCAAGCTACGGCAAAAGTTACTGCAATTCCTAAAAAAAGCTACTGTGATGAGTTTAACTGGCTGTGAGACACCAAGGATACACTGCTTTACTCATCTTTACTTTTTTTGGCGTCTGGGCGATCGGGCTGGCGTTGCGAGTTGCGATCGCAATTGCGAGTTATACCAAAGCCAGCTTTAATATCGCCTTTATTCTTTAGTCTCTTAGAGAGGGACGGAAGTTCGTGTAGGATCGGTTTCAACCGCCGAGTCATATCGGATTTTTCAAATTTTGTCGGGCGGGCTTTGAGCGCCCCAAAAATGCAATTGAGATGGCTGAAAGCTTATAAATATTTTTGCCACTTGTCAATAAGCTTAATCATTGTTTTCTCGCCTAACCCTTTACCTTTCATGCGTTCCAACACATTTTCAAAAGATGCAAACTGCTGCAAATCTCGCTGTTTGATGATTTGTTCTATTGTTTGAGCTTTTATGCCAGCATTTTTCAAATTTGTAGCCAATTTGAATTTATCTTGAGTGTTGAGTGCTTCCAACAGCGGAACAGGTTTTGGAATCCGGCTTTCAACATCTTTAACCCTCTCTATCAGCGCCTGTTTTTCCCGCGTATACTCGGCTTTCAATTCATTAATTCTGTTTTCCAATCGAGTTTCAATATTTGTCAGCCGCTGTTCAAAGCTGGAGGACTGTTGGGGAACGTCACTTACACTTTTCGTCTGAGTGATTGCGGCTTTTCTGAGAATTTTAAGTTGTTCCAGTAGAAGCTCTTCATTTTCTTCTTCCAGGATAAATGCTCCGATTGTCTCCCCTTTGAAAGCATCTATTTCCTTTGCTCTCGCCGCCGCGTAGTATTCCAAGTCTCCGTCTACTATTTCGTAAGCATCCATACCGTTTCGGCGGACAATTATCGGGTTAATCAATCCTCCTGACTCTAAAATCAGTCGCGCTAATTTCTCCAAATCCGGCTCTGCGAAATTGGAACGGGGCACTGCGGATGTAATTTTTTTAACTGCAACCAGTGAGGGAGATAATTTTTTCATTAGTTTTTACCTATTTTTTCCAAAACTTCGAGTGCTAGCATTTCAAATTCTTGGGATGCGATGGAATCAGGCTTAAAGTCTAGCACTGAAATGGGATCGGCGATTTCCATATTTCCCACGATTTGAAATTGTTCTGCACACTTTGCTAAATCGTCTCTCTCGTAAATTACGCTGTCCATGATTTCAAAGCCGTAGCGTTTGGGAATTGCCTCCCTCCGCTTGGGCAAACTGTACTGTACAAATTTAGAATTTGTGGAGATTTTGCAAGAGAGTACGCCTAAAACTTCTAGAGGTTTCTTGCGAATTTGTTTTTTGAATACGTTGACTTTTTTAATAAAATCCTTGACATTAATCAGTCCTTGATTGGCAAAAGGTTTTAAGTCAGAAGGAATAATTAAATAATCCGCCGCAATTAGGGCAACTCTAGCATAAAAATTCAAAGATGGCGGCGTATCGATCAGTACAATATCATATTTATCCTCTACTTCTTCTAGTTTATGAATTAAAATCATTCGGCTGAAATCTAGTTGATTGAGTTCCGTTTCATATTGCATTAAATCAATGTGGGAAGGAACCACATCGATTTCGGGATTGCAAAAATTAGACTTGCGAGCTACTTCTGCGATCGAGAAAAACTCTTCGGATTGCAAAACTTGAAGAATATTATTATCTTTCAAATCGTCTTGTTCTTCATCCTCAAATTTAACTAAACCTGTCGCAAAAGTTGTATTTGCCTGACTGTCTAAGTCTATGACTAATACTCTGTTACCTTTCTTGCTCAGCGCTGCTGCTAAATTGACTACTGTTGTAGTTTTGCCGACGCCGCCTTTATTGTGGTAAACTGCAATGATTTTCATAGTATTTTGGCTTTTTTGGGGAACGGTTACATCGGATTTAACTTGAGGCTTAACGGGATTATTTTCAGGTATTTGTTCCGGTTCTGAGATTTGACTTGGCTCAGGTTCTGCGGTGGCGGAATTGTCTGGTTGTACTGCGACTTCGCTAACTAACTCAGGACTAACCAAATTAATTTTACTATCTTCCAGTTCGAGATTATCGGGATTTTTTATAGGTTTTAAAGTATTTCTGCCAATTAAAGCTATAATTTCCTCAATTCTAGTTTCAAGGTCTTGTCCAGCACACTTAAAGACTAGCTGGATATCATCGGCGCTTCTTGCATAAATTCTAATTTCTTTACCGTTAGTTATGAGTCCGTAGCGGATGCTCAAACTTGTTAAATAGCGATGGAGTTTTCGCAGGTGGCGGTCTAAATTTTCCTTCGGATGTTTAGCCTCCATGACTACACTCATCGGCGAGTCTGTCTCGACAACTATCGGGATAACTTGGGTGGCAAATGAGAGAAAGTCTAGACGAATATTCCCAAATGCTATTTCTTGGTGCCAAGTGTCGGGCGTATAGCCTAACTTTGGCAGCAGATAGCTGACAATGAGTTTGCTTTCTACTTCGCTTTCGTTGCGACAGTTATTGGGATTGAAAGTCATTCGATTTTAGATTTTAGATTTTAGATTTTAGATGGGGAATGACTGATTTAATAATGGTACGGATTGTGATAGTGACAGTAGGGTACGCATTCCTGCCCTTACAAAGGCTACGGATTGTAATATCGAAAAACCCGGTTTTGTTTAAAAAACCGGGTTGTTTAGGGATTTATCCCGTTTCAAAATTACTTGTTTTGAGCGTTAAATTCCTGCAATGTTTGATAGCCGCCAGCCGGGTCGTATAGGTGACAGTTGTCGGCAATCCGCTTCATTAAAGACCAAGAAAATTCTGTTTCGTAGAGATGATCTTGCCAATTGTCCTTTAAGCTGCTGTGGGCGAGGCGCAAATTGTACCAGGGAATAGCAGTTGAAAGGTGGTGGGGAACGTGGACGTTAATGTCGTGGCACAGAAACTCTACCCAGCGGGGATAATCGCAGTGAACTGTTCCCGATAGTTGCGCTTGGGCTTCGTTCCATTCTTCGGGTTCTTGAAATGAAATGTCTGGTGCTGTGTGGTGGACGATCGTAAAAGTGCTCATCCAGAAATGGTAAACCAGCCAGGGCACTAACCAAAATTTGACAAATCCCCAAATGCCTGTGGTTGCAATTAAAATCGGGAATCCGATCGCAGCACCGATTAAAACTACAAAAACTGAAAACCGGACTTGTTCTTGTTGCTGTTGGCCTTTGAAGCGCCACCACATAAAGTGTACTTTTGCCCAGTGGGCGATCGAGCCGATCCACCACATCCGACCGAAAATTAAACTATAAGCTATTTGTAAAGGCTTGGACGCGCCAGCGTAGTCTTCTGCTGTCATCGGCTGCCAAGCATTATCTTCGCCAATTTTGTTGGTGTGCTTGTGGTGGTAATTGTGTCCATGCCGCCATGCGTGAAACGGAAAAATTAACGGCAGAAATGCGAGATGTCCGACTAAATCGTTAACCCAGCGGCGGTTAGCAAATGACCGATGACCGCAGTCGTGGCCGATCACAAAAAAACCGGTTAATCCGGTACCTGTGAAAATCCACATCAGGGGTAGTAGAAACCAAGGAGATACTGCTATGCCCCAGTAACCGACCGCAACTAGCAAAACGTTGACGATTACTTTTGTCCAAGCTTTGCGGGGGTTTTTGACGAATACTTCCCGCGGCAGGGTTTTGAGAATATCTTTGAGGCGCAGGTTGGAAGGGTCACTTGCGGATGTCAAATTTAGTGGTTTTTCGATCGATGCTGTCATAAATTGATTTCGATTCTCCGTATACCATGAGCATGGCTTAACAAATTAGCGCCATAAAAAAGCGCTGTAAAACCTCAGCTCGTTGCCAGTTTGCGGCAGACGAGTTGAGCAGTAGGCAAGCGCGTTTTAGCAAATGCTAGCGATCGCTATCCGCAGTTAGGAATTTCTAGCACTTTAGGCAAAAAATACTGCGGGTAGCAAAACCTTTGTTTTTATAACACAGGGGCAGCACAATTAGCATGAGGTGCTGTTGTCTGCTAATTGCTGTTGCTACCAGAAATCGGGTCGAGAGCCGGCAAGCCAGCGATCGAGCGTTGCTGTTTGAGGCTTTGCACTTCCAGCAGCAAGGATTCGATTTCCGCTTGCAAGTGCAGGAACTTAACTTGCTGGTCGGCTTGGTACGGGCACTTCACCGAGTTTACTTTGCGGGCAAAAGTGGTCGATAGCGTAGAAGAACTAGCCATTTCGGGATTGCTCGCGGTGACTTGAGGCCGGGAAAGAGTGGATGAATTATTTGACATCAGTAATTGAGTAGACATATCTACACATTCACACCATTAAGTTACTTTAACCTGAACCGATCGTATTAAACATCAAATTAACCGATCGAGCTAAAATTAGTTTAAATTCCTTGGCCATTGCCTAAAACCATTGACATCGTGACCCTGATTCTACCTGCTACTGACTCTGCTGCTAACTCCGCTGCCCGCGCAGCCTCGCCGAAACGCTACGGCTGGCCGGGCTTGATCGAAGCTTATCGCCCCTACCTGCCGGTGACAGAAACCACGCCGGTAGTGACCCTCCAAGAAGGCAATACTCCCCTGATTCCAGCACCGGCGATCGCCTCTCTCATCGGTCGAGACGTGCGCGTCCTGGTGAAATACGACGGCCTCAACCCCACTGGTAGTTTCAAAGACCGGGGGATGACAATGGCGATTTCCAAGGCGAAGGAAGCTGGTGCCGAGGCAGTAATTTGCGCCAGTACCGGCAATACTTCGGCCGCCGCCGCCGCCTACGCCCGACGCGGGGGGATGCGAGCTTTCGTGTTGATTCCCGAGGGTTACGTGGCTTTGGGCAAGTTGGCGCAAGCTTTGCTTTACGGTGCGGAAGTCATTTCGATTGGCGGAAATTTCGATCGAGCTTTAGAAATTGTCCGCGAAATGGCTGTTAACTACCCCGTGACTTTGGTAAATTCGGTGAATCCTTACCGCTTGGAAGGTCAGAAAACCGGGGCTTTTGAAGTGGTGGACGCTTTAGGCGACGCCCCAGACTGGCTGTGCATTCCCGTAGGAAATGCGGGAAACATCACAGCATACTGGATGGGTTTTTGTCAATACCACCAAGCCAAAAAATGTTCGCGCCTGCCGCAGATGATGGGATTTCAAGCCGCCGGGGCTGCACCGTTGGTGACGGGAGAACCGGTGGCGCATCCGGACACCCTGGCGACAGCAATTCGGATTGGGAATCCGGCTAGCTGGAAACAGGCGATCGCAGCTTCCGAAGCCAGCCGCGGCGGTTTTGCCGCAGTCACCGACGCCGAAATTCTGGACGCTTACCGCTTGTTAGCATCGCAGGAAGGGATTTTCTGCGAACCCGCGAGCGCAGCTTCTGTGGCCGGTTTGCTGAAGGTAAAAGACCAAGTTCCGACTGGGGCGACGGTGGTTTGCGTGTTGACTGGTAACGGTTTGAAAGACCCGGATACCGCAATTAATCACAGCAACAATCTGTTTAAAAGTGGTATTGCTCCGACTTTGGATGCAGTAGCTGGGGCGATGGGATTTTAGAAGAAGGAAGACGGAACAGGGAAGAAGGAAGAAGGAAGATCGAAACAGGCAAGATGCCTGTTCCACTCTCCGTTAAAATCTCTTGTGGGGTGGGCATCTTGCCCGCCCGTAAGCCCATAGAAACAGGCAAGATGCCTGTTCCACTCTCAGTTAAAATCCATTGTGGGGTGGGCATCTTGTCCGCCCCTAAGCGTATCAATAAACGCCTATGAGATCGCTTTTTTCTCGATCGACTCAGCGAGACAATTTTGTCATTATATTATGACTAGCCCTACTGCAACCCTGTTAATTGCCTGTCCCGATCGCAAAGGACTCGTCGCCTTACTTGCCAATTTTATCGCATCCCACAACGGCAATATTATCCACGCGGATCACCATACAGATTTTACCGCCGGATTATTTCTGAGCAGGCTAGAATGGCAATTAGATGATTTTGACTTAACCACCGAACAAATAACACCTGCTTTTAGTGAAATAGCCAAGGACTTACAAGCCAACTGGCAATTGCATTTCTCCCATCAAATTCGGCGGATCGCGGTTTTTGTAAGCCGTCAAGATCATTGTTTATTAGACTTGATTTGGCGACAGCGAGCGCAAGAAATCAGAGGTGAAATTCCGCTGATAATCAGCAACCATCAAAATTTAAAGCCTCTAGCCGCACAATACGGTATCGACTTTGAGTATATTCCCATTACTAAAGACAATAAAGCTATTCAAGAAGCACAACAGTTAGAAATTATTAAAAAATATAATATTGATTTAGTAGTTTTGGCTAAATATATGCAAATCTTGAGTCAAGAATTTATCAGAAAATTTCCCAAGGTGATTAATATTCACCATTCATTTTTACCCGCGTTTGTGGGTGCAAATCCCTACGAAAGGGCTTATGAAAGAGGGGTAAAAATTATCGGTGCAACAGCCCACTATGTTACACCAGATTTAGATGCTGGCCCGATTATCGAACAAGATGTTGTGCGCGTCAGTCACCGCGATGAAGTGTCTGATTTGGTTCGCAAAGGTAAAGATTTAGAAAGAGTTGTGTTAGCAAGAGCCGTGCGATATCATTTACAAAATCGTGTTTTAGTTTATGGCAATCGGACTGTGGTTTTTGCTTAAAAATTAGGCATGAGATCAATCGGGTTTGTTACTCATTCGATCGCTCGGTGATTAATATAAATTCCAGTTGCACGAGCCAAGTGCAGCGAATTCCAAAGTTTGCTCCACTTGACATTTTTCATGACTTGTGAGGCGGTTAAGATTTTCCGTTGCCGTCTTGTTGCGATCGCCCTTGGGTCAATTTTCGCAAAGAGCGGCCCATACGACGAGGTTTCGGAACTTTACTTTTGCCTGCGGGCCATCCTTCACGCTGCTGGGAGCGATCGTCATCTGTCTCTTCGGTTTGATCGTGGAACAAGATGTTCCGCGTGGGATAAGGCAAATCGAGGCCGTTTTCCACATATAGCTTTTTTTTAATAGCAGAAATTACCTTGTCGCGCGATCGCAGATCGTCCATTCGGCGCGGCGGAGCAATCCACCACCGAACGCGGATATTGACCGTACTTTCTGCTAGATCCATCGCTAGTACATCGGGTGCAGGAGTTTTCAAAACCTCATTCACGCTGTACATTGCTTCCAGGATTAACTGCTTGGCGTGGTCAATATCGTCGCCGTAACCAATACTAATATCGTATTCCATGCGGCGTTTATCGAAAGCAGTATTCACTGTCACCGTATTCGTAAACAATTCGGCATTAGGAATGACAATCCGCCGACCATCATAGGTTTGGATTGTTGTAGCGCGGGTCTCAATATTTTCTACCGTTCCCTCAAAGTTTTTAAACACAATCTGGTCATCGATTCGGAACGGTTCCGTCAAAAGAATTAGGATACCGGCTAAGAAGTTTTGCAAGATCTCGCGAAAGGCAAAACCAATCGCCACCCCGCTAATTCCCAGCAGTTGCACCAAATCGCCAGCTTTCAATGTGGGAATTACAATCGAAAGAGAAATAAACAGACCAACTAGGACGATCGCACTTTGGGCTAACCGTCCTAACACCAGCCCCAAATTTCGAGCTTGGTGGTGGTGGCGGGTAACTCGCCTGACCACTCTCTTAATTTGCCTACCCACAAAGTAAAAAATTGCAAAGACAATTAACGCCAGCACAATATTAGGCAGCATGATCATAAAGCCATCGATCATGCTCTGAATCTTTTTCCAGACTATGGATATCTCTGCCTTCATGAAGTTTCCTCGCGCATCAGTCGTTGTCGATAGTAGTAGAATCTAGCTCGATTAAGTTCTATCTAAAGACTGTAGGTTGGTACGACGCGAGGAATATTTTTTGACCGTCCTCAAAATTTTGAAGGCGGATTATAGGTTGGGATCTAGTACAATTACATCAATTAGTAGATTATCCGTAGATGCGGAATAATAAAGAAGCTGATAAATTAATGCCGCCTAATTGCAGGAAAAGCAACAACAACGCATCGGTGACTAAATCCTACCTGCCAAGGGGACTCGCCATGCCGACAATTCCTGAATTTTTAATTCCTAATTTCCAAACGGCGGTAGATCGAGTAACTGATTTTTAGAAGGTGGAAGCTGGGCGGGACTTCTGCCAGTTTGGGCGGAAGTTTGGCGGATTTCCAGAGCTGTTTCTCCGGGATTTTCCGTGCGATTAGGTACTATTTCTAAAGAATATACTGTCTCTGTCTTTGCAGGGGAAGAAGTTTGTGCTTTAGCGAGTAAATCAACAGCATCTCCGAGAGCGGTGGTTAAATTTTTGCTAGTTTCGGCGTGACGGGCTTCTTCTTGTTTGAGGGCTTGAGTGAGTTGTTTAACTTGTTCGATCGCGCGATCGCGCTCTTCGAGAACTTCTGTTAACTTAGCTTTAAGTTCGCTAACTGTTTGCAGTTTTGCGACTTCCTCCTGGCGAGCAACCCCAGCATCATCGCCTTCGGGCACAATGGGGGAGAAACTTTGTAATTGCTCTATTTGTGCTTGCAGAGAAGCGATGCTTTGCTGAGTTAATTTCGCATCATTCCGCCGCTGCTCGGCTTCGGTATTGTAGAGTTGGCGCCACTGAGCGGCACTTTCACCGGCCTCATCGCGATCGCGCGAAACTTCTGTTAACTGCTGTTGCAGCCGCTTGATTTCATCTAACCACTGTCTGACATCCTGAGCCATATTGATTTTAGATTTTAGATTTTAGATTTTAGATTTTAGATTTTAGATTTTAGATTTTAGATGAGCAACGGCGAATTGGTAATGGCTTAATTAATTAACGCTCCTTATTTCCAGTTGCCCGATCGTCCTGCATCCATTTTCCCTTTTCTAGTTCCCCGTCTCCTGTGCGCTATGAACATTTTTTACTGGTTGCGCTACCTGATTTTAGCTTTGTTTCAGGCATTTTTGAGGCTGCTTCGAGCTCTCAAAAGAAAATTTGGTGGTTTTTGGCTGTTTTGTCGGTGTTTGACTTGGGACACGCTGAAAGAAGTCGGTGCGAAGGCGGGAGAGCAGCGCTTGCCGGGGCTGTCTGCGGAAATGGCCTACAATTCTATGCTGGCGCTGTTTCCGGGGCTGTTGGCTATCTTATCTGCGATCGCCCTCTTTGAACCTTTGCAGTCAACACTGTATCAAATCGCTCGACTTTTGGGCGAAGTCATACCGGATAACGTTCGGAATTTGATTGGCGGCTTAATCAAAGAAATTTTGTTAACTCGCAGTAAAGGGCTGTTTTCGGTGAGCTTTTTTGCGTCGCTTTGGATATTTTCTGGAGTAATGAGCGCGGCGATGGCTGCACTCGATCGCATCCATCAAATCCCGAGGGATCGAACTCGACCTTTTGTGAAAGCTAAACTTATTTCTTTAGGGCTGAGTATCGGTACAATTGTGCTGTTAATTCTAGCATCGGGAGTAGTATTTGTCAGCGACTTAATTGTACAAGCTCTTGCCCGCCAGAGTTGCCTGCTGGAGTCCGTCGCCAATTGCGATTTAAAAGATGTTAAAAATTGCTTGCTGCTCACCGACAATTGCCCTTTGGAGTCCCAACTCTTAGGTGTTTGGCGGCTGTGGCGGTGGCCGATTTCTTTGGGAATTGTATCACTTGCCTTTGCCTTTGTTTACCGCTACGGGCCGAGTCGCCACCAAGCAGATATTCCTATTTTTTCGGGAGCTGTTTTTGCTGCTATTTTGTGGGCGCTGTTTTCAGCTTTATTTCGGTTTTATGTTTGGCATTGGGGCAATTTCAGTTGGACTTTCGGCACGATCGGAACTTTTATTGTGTTGCTGCTGTGGCTCGATCTTTCTTCTTTGGTGATGCTGATCGGAGCTCAGCTAAATGTGACGGTGGGAAAGGCAATGAAACAATCCAACTTAAAATAATTTGTTAATTGTTAATTGTTAATTGTTAATTTTAATTGTTATTTACCGGATGCTGGCTCACCGGCGCAGTAAAGTGGTGAGGATACCCGAAACAAAAGAAAGCAAAACCAGTATCCAGATAACAGCACCGGGAATGAATGTCAAGAGGCCAACGCCTCTGAGAATCCACACTAGCAAAGTGATGCCCAGGATAGTCCAAAAGATGCGGGTAGATAGTCGCATTTGAAATCTAGGAGAATTAGTCATGTTGAATGTTAAAGTTTTGTCTGGATCAATGATAGCTGCTTTGCTGGCGATCGGCAGTTACCTCACTTTAATTTCGGTTCCGGGTTCCGCTGTTGCGCTTGGGGGTGCAAATAAGCTGGGGGAAACGGCAAATGCTGCTCAAAAAAGACCTTCTGCAAGTTTAACAATTTCCGATCGCACAATTGGAGCGGCGAAGATGGGGATGACTTTCGGAGGATTGAAAAAGGCTTTGGGTTCCACGGCACAGTTTAAAGTTCAGTCTCCTTTTATGGTAGACTTTGATGCCGTGGCTGTCAGCCAGTCGGGAAAAGTGCAATATCGGATTATCTACGCTGCCGGTACAAAGCTAAAAGATACCGATGTCATTGAACTTTTGATGACTGAGAATTCTAATTATAAAACAGTTCAGGGCGTCGGGCCGGGAATGACTCTGAAACAAGCTGAGGCAATTTACGGCAAGGCTACTTTATCTTATAACGTGGATAATGAAATGAGAGAAGGGGTTGTATTTGCTAAGCAACCCACTAGAAACATTATGTTTGTTCCCAAGGCTGAAGGCAAACAATTTGGGGGAGTTTATGGCGCTGGTCAAGGGGGATTTTTTCAGACTAATAAGTATCACCCGAATGCTGTGATTAAGTCTGTGATGGTGCGGAAGTAAGTTATCAGTCCTGGACGCAAAAACCCGGTTTTTTAACGTAATTGCGTCATGTTAGGTTGATGGCGCGAGAAAGCGGGTTTTTTGCTGTTTCTGCGGGCTGTAATGCGTCTTCTGGGCAAAAAAAAACCGATTTCTAACCACCACTGCGTCCAGGACTATAAAAATTAAGGATTAACTGTGGGTAACTCCAAATACTCTTCGTTGTCCAGATAATCTCTAATGTTCTCCAGTATTTGACGCAAATACTCTAGGGCTTCTTCCTTAATTTTTAAGAGTTCCTCAATCGTCTTATCTCGCCCCACTTCCTCAAAAGACTTAATCCCGTGTGCTAAGTCATTTCTATTACTTTTAATAACTACAAGGTTTTGCCCGTTTTTTGTTTTAGCAAAGTCTGTTTGATATGAAAAACCATATTTTTCGGCTATTTCTTTAATCAACCTAGCATCCACATTTCCTGAAAATAGTTTTTCGCGATCAAATGTAGCTGTGATGATATCAGTAGAGAGTTGGTTAATTGTTAAATAAAGTTTCTTAGGAGAACGATTTTTAAGATTTTGGAGGACAATCAGTTTGATTTCTGGTTTTAGTTGGTCAAAGGAGATTGCTTTATTTTTGAACTCCTCAAATATGGCTTCAATGGCATTTCGCATAGTGGATTCAACTAGGTTATACAGTAACAAAAAACCATTAGCTTTGAGAGTTTTTGCTAACTCGGGATCGATGCTTTTAATTTTGTATTTGCCAGGAGTATCGAGGAAAGCTAACTTCGTTGTCTGTTTTTCCAAGCTCTCCAGAAAAATGAAGTAATCATTCACCTCTTTGGCGCGTGTATTAAAGTCTAATAGTACAGTATTCATGCTTGACCTAGCAGTTAATCGCGGACATATTTAATCGTCGGCACAATTACTTTATTTCTAAAACGGGTGGCCTCAGATTGTGTGGAGTATGTAAAATGGATTGACATTGCAATTAAAATGATTGTATCCCTTCAAATAAATCTCTTCTGAATTCCTTATTGGCAGCTTCAGTTAATTGGATCGTCCGAACTGTTTTTCGGTTGAAGTTCCTCTGCCGAGTCGGGAGTAAATCACTAAACTTAAATCCATTTAAACGCTCTATTTTTTTGAGTCCACTTAAGGTTAATTCGTTGTTAACAAATCTAGTTAGGGTAAGAATGCGTGGTGCACCGTCTACGATCTCTAAACGTGGTTCATCATTTTCATCATGACCGATATCAACAACGAATATAGAAGGTATTGGCAGCCCCCAAATAACCGATTCGATAAACTTTGATTGCCTTGCTTCATCCCAAACAAGTTCGCGTTGGTAGTTGGGAATAAACAACTTCTTATTAGTATCATCGTTAATTCCTTCCATATATTTTTGAACAAGTATTTCGAGTGGATAGTCTCTCGTATCGTAATTAATTTGCTTCTGCTTGTCGCGAATTTGGGCTTCAGCAGCATCTTTGTCTTGAAGCGTAATTTCTTCGAGTTTCGATCGCATATTTTTAAGTAACGAGAAAGTGTTGTGGATATGATAATTTTACCACAGCCCAAGGTAGATAAAGTCGTGTTCGTAGAATTTTAGTTTTGAGGCTACCGCAGTGTAAATTGTGATTGGGCTAAGATGGTACGGTCGATCGCACTTATCAAAAAAAGTGCGATCGCAAATCTTTAGTTAACTGAAACCGCCGCGAAAATTACCATTTATAACGGGCTGGTGACGGGATTGGAAGGGCGGCCCAACGGGGATAAACGGTGACTGTCCCCGCTTATATCGAACACAACCTCAAACTTGACGTGGGGTATAGTTTGACGCAGAAACTGAAAATGCCCGTCTGCATCTGAACGACTGCGGAAGCGGGCAACAATTATCCATTGCTCAGAGGGTAACAAACGGGCGATCGCCCAACAACACAAGCGGTCTTTGTATGTCAACATAGAACTCGTCTCCATTGATATTTTTGGAGCCAGAGCCAGCCCGGAACCTTGGACAGTGAGGGGCTGGCTTCTGACGTTTTAAGGCCTGAGCCTTATATACACTAATAGCATAATTTGATGTTAATGGCATCAAATGACACAAAAATATATCAAATGGTGTTGGAGTGTAAAATTGAAGACAATTGAAGTAAAACCATGCCAGCCCATGCCTTCACGAATGCGAGTCACAGTTACACTGCCAGAAGACGTTCATCAAGCCTTGTCCGAATGGGCCGAAGAAGAAGATAGAACCCTTGCAAACCTGCTATCCCATGTGGCAGCTAAAGCAGTCAGAGATCGCCAAGAGCAGAAAAATGATAAATCAGAAAGCGATCGCCCTTAAGCGATGGCCACGGCGTAAGATTGAGTCTGTTGAAATGTTTTGCAGTACAACGAATGGCTTCACGGGGACGAGTTACCGCATACTTGCCAGAGGAGATTCAAAAAGCTCTGGAAGAATGGGCACAAGAAGAAAGCAGATCCGTTAGCAGTTTGGCAACGTACCTGCTAACTAAATCTGTTCGAGAGCGTCAAGAGTTGAAAAAAGATAAATCACAAAGCGATCGCCCTTAAGAACGATCGCCTCCAATCCCATCCGCGTCCATCCGCGTCCATCCGCTTACATCTGCGGTTAAACAAAGAACCATCGCCCCTCAAAAAAATAAGGTGGGCCGCAGCCCACCCTACTCAAATTATTTCGCAGTCACCAACTGAGCCGGCAGCCGCTTAAATGCCAACCTTTCATTCTCGATATCCACAAAAATGGTATCGCCATCGGCAAAATCTCCCCGCAAAATACCCTTCGCCATTTGCGTTTCCAACTCGCGCTGAATTCCTCGCTTCAAAGGCCGCGCACCGTAAACCGGATCGTAACCAATTTCTGCTAAGAAATCGATCGCAGATTCCGACAGCTTCAGAGACATCTTGCGTTCAGCTAACCGTTTTTCCAAGCGCTTGACTTGCAACTGCACGATTTGCCGCAGTTCGGCCTTACTCAAACCGTGGAAGATAATCATCTCATCAATCCGGTTCAAGAATTCCGGGCGGAAAGTTCCCCGCATCGCTTCCATCACCCGACTCCGCATTTGTTCGTTATCTCCCGCCACATCTAAGATGTATTGAGAGCCAACATTCGATGTCATAATAATCACAGAATTCTTAAAGTCTACCGTGTGACCTTGAGCATCGGTAACGCGGCCGTCATCCAGAATTTGCAGCATGATGTTGAATACATCCGGGTGCGCTTTCTCGATTTCATCGAATAGAATCACTGAGTAAGGACGGCGGCGCACAGCCTCAGTTAATTGTCCACCTTCGTCGTAGCCAACGTATCCCGGAGGCGCACCAATTAACCGCGAAACCGCGTGTTTCTCCATGTATTCCGACATATCAATTCGCACGATCGCTTCTTCGGTGTCGAACAGATAAGACGCTAATGCTTTGGCTAACTCGGTTTTGCCAACACCCGTGGGGCCGAGGAAGATAAAACTCGCAACCGGACGATTTGGATCGGCTAAACCTGCGCGCGATCGCTGAATTGCATCTGCAACAGCCGTCACTGCTTCATCCTGTCCGATTACCCGCTTGTGCAGTTCATCTTCCAAGTGCAGAAGTTTCTGCATTTCCGATTCAACTAACTTGCTGATGGGAATTCCCGTCCACTTGGAAATAATCTCGGCAATGTCGGATTCGGTGACTTCTTCCCGCAGCAGAGTTTGACCTGTGGTTTGAGTTGCTGACAGTTGAGCTTCTGCTTCTTGCAGTTGCTTTTGCAATTGGGTTAAAGTGCCGTATTTCAACTCAGCAGCGCGGTTCAAGTCGTATTTTAGCTCTGCTTGTTGAATTTCAATGTTAGCCTTGTCAATCTGTTCTTTAATCTTTTGAATGCTGCCGATGACACCTTTTTCCGATTGCCACTGGGCATTCAAAGCGCTTTGCTGTTCCTTGAGGTTTGCTAAGTCTTTTTCCAGTCTTTCCAAGCGTTCGATCGAAGCAGCGTTACTTTCTTTTTGCAGCGACAGTCTTTCCATTTCTAGCTGCAAAATTCTGCGGTCGATTTCGTCTAGTTCTTCCGGCTTGGAGGTAATCTCCATTTTTAATTTAGCGGCTGCTTCGTCCACTAAGTCAATGGCTTTGTCGGGAAGGAAGCGATCGCTAATATATCGAGTAGACAAAGTAGCCGCCGCCACTAGGGCGCTGTCAGAAATTTTCACGCCGTGGTGAACTTCATACCGTTCTTTCAAGCCCCGCAAAATCGAGACAGTATCTTCAACTGTCGGTTGGTCAACATAAACTTGCTGGAAGCGGCGTTCTAGTGCCGCATCTTTTTCGAGGTACTTGCGGAATTCGTCGAGAGTTGTAGCGCCGATACAGCGCAATTCTCCCCTCGCTAACATCGGTTTAAGTAAGTTGCCAGCATCCATCGAGCCTTGAGTGGCGCCGGCACCGACAACGGTGTGAATTTCATCGATAAATAAGATGACTTTGCCGTTGCTGTCGGTAACTTCTTTGAGTACCGCTTTCAAGCGTTCTTCAAATTCTCCCCGGAATTTTGCGCCGGCAATTAACGCGCCCATATCTAAGCTAATTAATTGTCTGTCTTTGAGAGATTGCGGCACATCTCCGGTGATAATTCGCTGGGCGAGTCCTTCGGCGATCGCAGTTTTGCCGACTCCCGGTTCCCCAATCAATACCGGGTTATTCTTGGTGCGACGGCTCAAAATTTGAATCGTGCGGCGGATTTCGTCATCCCGTCCGATTACCGGATCGAGTTTGCCTTGACGTGCTGCTTCAGTCAAATCTCGGCCGTATTTTTCCAGCGCTTCGTATTTGCCTTCTGGATTTTGATCTGTCACTTTGTTGTTCCCCCGGACTTGGGCAATAATATCTTTGAGCTTGGCTTCATCTAGTTTAAATTCTTGTAGTAGATTTTTGCCAAAGCGATCGTCCTTAACGTAACCTAGTATCAAATGCTCGATCGAAATAAATTCATCGCCGTACTCTTTGCGATAAGTGTCAGCGCGATCGAGCAAAGTGTCGAGAGAACGACCTAGATAAACGTTGCCGCCGCTTCCAGAAATTTTCGGCTGACGGCTGATAAACTCATCAGTGCGATCGCGCAATTTTGCTAGAGAAACTCCAGCTTTGTTAAATAAGCTGCTAGCGAGTCCCGATTCTTGTTCCAGCAAAGCTTTCATCAAATGTTCGCTTTCTAGCTGCTGCTGCTGACCTGCTTTGACGATTTCGGGGGTGCGGGCGAGGGCTTCCCAGGCTTTTTCGGTAAATTGGTTTGGATTATTTGGTTGCATAAATTTTTATTCCCTGCATTAAAAATGATGGCTGCTGTAGAGGCAATTGCTTTATTCCTCGTACAATTGTCATTGTAGGGAGTTGCAGAGGGCCGGCGGATCGGTGTTCCCCTCTCTGTAGATAGGTATTTCCGTCCTTTGTGGCAGTCCCTCGCAGCGAAAAGCAAACTGTCGCGCCTAAAAGTTGCACTCTTGGATAGGAGCAACTCTCACATTAAAAATGCTTTCTAGTACCACTTGAAAAAACTGCACATTCTTAAACAGTCTCCAGGTGCGGAAAATGGAGAAACACTCATGTAAATAGGAGAGAGGACTTGAGAAGCGTCACAGTCCTATAGCTAAACCCAAAGCGTTATTGTTTTACTAATCAATAACAGCAGCTATAACTCTCAGAACTGGAAAAGATAGCTATGAAAATTTTACCTTTAATTTCGTTAGGAATTATAGCAAGTGCCGCGATCGCACTAGCCCCTGAAGCTTTGGCAAGTACCTGGCGTGCCGCACACCGGATGTCTGGTTTTTCCGCCGACAGCAATTACTACTTGTATCTAGAAAGTTCCAGAGATACTGGAGCGGGAATTCCCAAAGCAGAATTGCAAATTGTCCAAGTTGCTGCAAATTCCTGCATCAAAAATGGGTGTATCGAAACTAAATATGGCGAGCCAGACTCGAATAAAAGCACTAAAATGGCAGAAGATGACTTGCTTCAAAAAAGTTGGAATAGCAGGCAAACTTTGAAGTTAACTCCTCCTAAAGCTGGAACTAAACTGAGCATTATTTCTCGTACTCCCGGAGCCAATGGAAGCGAGACAGTCGCCGTCAAAGTCAATACAGCAAAGCCTTTACAAATTCGCCTGGAACAGCGGCAAAAAACTGCTTCTCCTGGCAAAGAAAGCGCGGCAATGCGTCTTGTAATTAATCATAACGGTCGGCAGCGTGTCCTCGGAACGCTGAACAATTTTCAAGATTGGGTGTTCTCTTATTCAATCCGAGAAGTTCGTTTGTCTCCGAACGGGCGCAATGTAGTTGTGCTGATGGACAAGACAGAACGCACTTTTGAAGGAGTCTTGAAAACTACTTTTGTACAAGGCTTTGTTCTTTAGGACTGCTATATTCCCAGGTTTTGACCTGGGAATTATCAAAACTTACGCAGAACCCCTATATGTAAGATGCACACGGCGCACCTACAGATAGAGTCTGTGCGTTAGTCCGGGTCTGGTTGTTAATTATTCTTTATTGTGATAATTGATATCAAATCCGCGTTTCCTCGTCGGGGGTAAAGTCGAATCAAGCTGCGAACAAATAATTCGCGCAATTTTCATTTTTTTGACTCACAGTCAACAGTCAACAGTCAACAGTCAACAATATTTCAAAAACTGTTCGATTACACGCTCCAACGACGGTAAAAGGGGCGGCGGAGGTTCGGACAAGACAGATTGGCGGGGTTGTTGCGGATCGCAGAGACTGTTTCTCGATCGGCAACAACCATTTTTGGGCTTCTAAGAAAAATAGAAGTTTGCTCAGTTCGCTGTTGCTTTCTTGTGAAGCAAGCGGTAAAAGTAGGTTACAAAACTGCAATAACTGTGCCTATTAACGCCAAGGATTGTTTGCCAATTTTAATCATGTTCCCTGAGTAAAAGTGATTTCACAAATGACCCCTTTACTATCTCTAGACCGAGATGAAATCTTCAGAACCGATGAGATTGGGAGCAACACCTATCAAAGAAGCTAAAACTTCACCGCTGCTGGCTACTGTAATTAATGTGCCGTCCGTTCCCGGCGAAATTGATAGCTGTCGGAAGGTCAAGCCATTGATTAATTGCACGGTATCTTGAGACTTGGCGAAATCAGCGATCGTATCAACTCCCAACCCGGCACCTAAAACAAAGACATCGTTGCCCCCGCCGCCGACTAGAATATCGTTTCCCAAACCGCCGTTGAGAGTGTCAAAACCTTTGGCGCCATTGAGGACATCGCTGCCGTCGCCCCCGACAAGGATATCGTTGCCCCGCAAACCGGTGAGTACGTCATTCCCTTCCACACCGTTGATGATATCGTTGCCGCTGGTGCCACTCAGGAGGTCGTTGCCGTCCGTGCCGTTGATGTTGTTATTAGGAGGGTTATTGCCTGGAGTGTTGCCGGTGTCAGAAACAAAGACATCGAAGGTATTGTTAGTATCTCCCGGCACGAGGTTGGAGGCAGCAGAATCAAACGCTACTCTCCGCCCATCTGCAGAGATAGAGGGGTAATAGGAGTCCTGGTTTTCCTGATTGCCTGCTGAATCTACAGAAACGCGGGTGGTGGTATTGGTGAGCGTGTCCCGCACGAAGATGCCAGAGTTATAGGTAGTATCCCCCGGCACGAGGTTGGAGGCCCAAGATGAAAACGCCACAAACCGCCCGTTGGCTGAGATGGAGGGGGAGCTAGAGTCGCCGAGAGCCTGATTGCCTGCTGAGTCTACAGAGACGCGGGTGGTGGTATTAGTGAGCGTGTCCCGCACGAAGATGTCGTAGGTGTCGTTAGTATCCCCCGGCACGAGGTTGGAGGCCTTAGACTCAAATGTCACAAACCGCCCGTCGGCTGAGATGGAGGGGCGATAGGAGTCACGGTTTCCCTGATTGCCTGCTGAATCTACTGACACGCGGGTGGTTGTATTGGTGAGCGTGTCCCGCACGAAGATGTCAGTCTTACCGTTGGTATCCCCCGGCACGAGGTTGGAGGAATTTGATTGAAACGCGACAAACCTCCCGTCGGCTGAGATGGAGGGGCTGAAAGACCCGTTAATTGAGAAGATATCGAAGGAGGTCTTGTTTCCCTGATTGCCTGCCGAATCTAGAGAGACGCGGGTGGTGGTATTGGTGAGCGTGTCCCGCACGAAGATGTCGTAGATGTCGTTAGTATCCCCCGGCACAAAGTCGGCGGAACTAGAATAAAACGCCACAAACCTCCCGTCGGCTGAGATGGAGGGGGAGCCGGAACCCTTGTACAGCTCAGTGTCCGCCTGATTGCCTGCCGAATCTAGAGAGACGCGGGTGGTGGTATTAGTGAGGGTGTCCCGCACGAAGATGTCAGGGTTATCGTTAGTATCCCCCGGCACGAGGTTGGTGGCATCTGAATGAAACGCCACAAACCTCCCGTCGGTTGAGATGGAGGGGCTGAAGGAGTCATTGTTCGCCTGATTGCCTGCTGAGTCAACAGAGACGCGGGTAATGGTATTGGTGAGCGTGTCCCGCACGAAGATGTCGCGGTGATTGTTAGTATCCCCCGGCACGAGGTTGGTGGCATAAGAATAAAACGCCACAAACCGCCCGTCGGGCGAAATGGAAGGATAGGTGAAGGAGAATGGGCCTTGATTGCCTTGATTGCCGGCCGAATCTACAGAGACGCGAGTAATATTCATAAGCCCTGATATTTCAATAGTCTGGATGTTTTTATTTCGTAGTCTGAAACCCTCGATTTTTCGTTGGTAGCTCGATTGCCTTGGAGCCTTGAAACCCTTATCCTAAAGTTGGTAATCAAAAACTGTCCCAAGTATGGATATTTAAGACTACAACTTTGGAGATTCCATGCGATCGCACGACAATTGGGGCTATTTACACTTTAGGCCCTAACCGCCTTGGCGGTTGCTATATCAATAGATTTTAAAATTTCCCTCTTCCTTCCTCCCTCTTTCTTTTTCCTTGAATATCTGCCTCCTGACTATTGACGAATGCTCAATCATTAATCCGTGTATCCGTGTCAAAATCCATATCTTGCCTGACTTCATGCCTGCATTACCACCCGTTCCGGGAGACTGACAATAAAAGTTGAACCTTTACCGTCCTCGCTTTCAACGCTAATTTCGCCGCCAAGAATTTGACACAAACGCTGGCTAATTGTCAATCCCAAACCCGTGCCTCCGTACTTGCGGGTAGTCGAAGCATCAGCTTGAATAAAAGGTTTGAATATCTGCTCTAATTGCTCCTCTGTCATCCCAATGCCGGTGTCGCTGACTCGAAACATTAACACTTGAGAACTGTAGTTTGAACCCGAGTAAAAATCATTATTTTTATTTTGTTTCGCCGGTCTTGATTTTTCAATTATAATTCTTTCGACGCCGATAGTAATGACGCCTTTTTCGGTAAATTTGGCAGCATTGCTGAGCAAATTGAGGAGAATTTGTCGCACTTTCGGTTGGTCGGCGTACATTGTGCCGAGTTCGCCTTTGGTTTTCAGTGCTAAAGCATTGCCTTTTTTCTCTACTAGCGGTTGAGCCGTAGTCATCACTTCTTCAATCATGGTCGCCACGTCGAAGTTTTCTAAATAAAGCGTGACGTGACCGGCTTCTATTTTGGAAATGTCGAGGATGTCGCTGATCATGTCGAGCAGGTGTTTGCCTGCGGTTTGAATTTTTTCTAAGTCGGGAAGAAAATCTTCGGAACCGGAATCTTGAGCATCTTCTTGCAGCATTTCGCTGTAGTTGATGATGGCATTGAGGGGGGTGCGGAGTTCGTGGCTCATGTTGGCGAGAAATGCACTTTTGGAGCGGTTGGCAGCTTCGGCTGCTACTTTTGCTTCGTGCAAGTCTTCTGTATATTCTGCTACGCGCTGAATGAGTTCGTTGAGCGAAACTGCCAGCATTCCCACTTCGTCGGAAGTAGTGACGGGTACTTGTAAATCAAAGTTTGATTCTTCGGTAACTCGCTGGGCGATGAGGGTGGTGGCTTCTAAGGGGCGGGCGATCGCCCGGCTGGTGTATGCTGCAAGTAGCGCTGCGATACCGGCGGATACTGCGAGAGAGCCAACCAGAATCAGAGTTCCAAGTTTTTCTGCTTCCTCGTAGGTTCTAAATGCCTCATCTGCTTTCTCGCGAAAGTTGCCGGCCAGTTTGGCTGAATCCTCGGAAAACTGTTTGAGTTTCACAGAGGTTTCGCCAGCGACAAAATTGTTCAAGTTCTGCCCCAAAGCCTGCTGCTGCTTCGGATTCAAAGCAGATAATTTCGCAGGCGCCAACAATTTTTGTACTTGTTGAAAGTATGATTCTACGGTTTTGCCGTGGGCTTGAACGAACTGTTGAAGCTGTTGGTAGTCTTTTGCAACCTCGGGATTCTTCGCCTGCGAGGGGGTTTGCAGTTGTTCGAGGAGGCCGCTCATCTGAGCCACGCGAGTCAGGAATTCCGAGCGTTGGCGATCGAAAATTTGCGGTTTTGCCGTCAGACTCGCCAGCTCTTGCTGGTGAATTCTGACTTCCTGCACCGTATTATTGAGGTTTGTCAGGATTTCCGCTTTATCTCGGTCGATCGTCAGTTTTTCCCGAACCTGGTGTTTGTGATAGGATTCTACTCCCCGTCCCGCCACAGCACCCAAAACGGCAATACCAATGACCAAGGCGTATCCGCAGCCGATTTTCTGCCTGATGCCCAAGCGGCCCAACAGACTTTTCAACCCTATTTGAGGATGGTTTTGCAGTTGATTTTTCAAGGCTAAGGTTAAAGACATGGGCAATGTACTCGTCACCTTTGAGAGGCACCATCTATATTCTAATTGATGCCTGCCTGAGGGTAAATAAAGTTCTGACTTCGGCGCCGGTTTCGGCAGTGATCGGGTCTTTGCAGGGTTCCACAGCTCGATCGGCTTGACAGTTGGGAGGAGTTATGGGTAACAAATTATAGCAGAAGCAAGAAGGAAGAAGGAAGAAACAGTCAAAGGGAGGGTTTCACTAATTAAGAACGTCCTCATCGTCGGGCGTGGTTGCGATATTATAAGTAGCGAGTTATAAGTTGCAAGTTATGAGTTAGATCTCTGATTTAAGACTCTACTCTACTCGCAACCCACAACTCTATCGCTGTTCCTCTACTGGCAAAGTCGAAATTGTGCTATCTCCGCAGGAATTCTTGAAGCATTAGGTACGCTAGCAGAGGCAGGAACGAAGATTCCCAGGCCGTAACTGCAACCCTCTGCCTTCGTGCATTCACCGGGTTTAGCACTGATTTGATATTCGCCTTGGGATGGGGGAGTAAAAGAGATTGACGCCAGTTCGCCTGTTTTTTGACTCGCAGCTATTTCCTGCCCGCTGGCATCCTTGAGAGATAAGTTTAAATCCTGGCAATTTCCGTCGCAAGTGGCAACAAAAACATACTCCACATTAGGATGCAGCGTGGCTCTAAAAGGAGATGAAACTTGCTTGCGAACTTGACCCAGCAACGGCACAAATACTAATTTTTGACCGTTGCCTTTCCGCTGGTCAACTTCTGTTTTCAAGCGACAAACAACCGTTTTTTGGTCGTCGGTCAGTTCTTGAGCAATCGCATTGCCTACGATTGCAGTACCGAGGAGCAGTGCCATACCAGAAATAACCAGATGTTTGATATTCATTGATGTCCGGTAAAGTTAATTTTTGGGTGATTGCAATAGACCGCTTTTGTCAGCAGTTTATTGATTTATCAGGAGCCTATCACATTTGTTGACTTTTCCTAAAAAAAGCTCGGAGAAAAGTGCGATCGAACTCATGTCTGGTTTTAGATGAATCTGGCGTCAGCTATCGCCGAAACTCCACAGATTGCGGACGGTACGAGCAGAACCTCGTCCTTCTTGTATTGTACTAAATTAGTACGCTCCCCATCCGCTGAGCAACCAGTTTCTGGGCGGATGCGGAACAGCTAAACCTAAGATTTATAGTAGAGACCGGGTTTAACAAGACCTGAGTGAGCCCAAGACTGTAAATCTCTGATACAGGTTCGCAGATTCCATATCAACAAGATAATTCTCTCCCTGTCCATATACAAATAGGCTGAAACTTGTGGCTATACTAGACGAACAAAACTCCGAAAGCAAGAGTTAGTTCTTATTTCTACCCTCTTCCTCCTTCGGACTTCCATCGGACTTCTTCCTTGTTCCCATCATGTACCACTGTTCCGAAATTTCCACGCGGGAACAAATTTAGAATCTCCCCAAACGCCGCGGCGCTTTTTCTTAGCTTCGGCTTCCGCTTGTTCCAGAACACTTGCACTCGGACAGTTTTTCAAGTAAGGACGGTAAACCATTGCTAATCCTTCGCGAACCAAAACTTCTTGGGCAAATGTGCCGTTTGGCAAGCGAACTTCACTAACTTGGCGGCCGTAACGGTCAGTATCGGTGACGGTCAAAACAACGCGACCGCCCCCTTGTTTGACAAGCTGCTGCATTCTTTGGTGCGCT
The DNA here is from genome assembly GCA_014695295.1 of Microcoleus sp. FACHB-61. Classification (GTDB taxonomy): domain Bacteria; phylum Cyanobacteriota; class Cyanobacteriia; order Cyanobacteriales; family Microcoleaceae; genus Microcoleus. Next base: position 313,993 of record JACJNY010000063.1, read on the forward strand.
AGATTTCCCCACTTAAATTGATTTTTTTTTGCTGCTGCTTTGCTATTTTTCTCAGCATTGGTGTGCGCGACTTCCGGTGCATCTACACAGGCAAAACGCACTTTGATATCTTTTCCAGCGCTATCGCTGGCGACAAGGGTGTCGCCGTCGCTGACTCGCTTGACAGCATAGTTATTCGGCCCTAACTTTTGGGGGCATCCGAATAGTAGCAATAGCAGAGCAACTGCACTTAAGGTTGTTATTTTGGGGAAAATGGCGATTTTAGTTTGGCTCATAGTTCTGTGTTTTATTTTGTTTCCATCCAATTTTGCCCAGCGTGGATGTCAACTATCAGCGGTACGCTAAGAGGCAGAGCATTTTCCATTGCCATTCTAATTTTCGGCTGCAATTCTTCCCATTCATCGGGAGGGACTTCAAAGATTAATTCATCGTGAACTTGCAGCAGCAGCCGCGCCTGATAGTTTTGCAAAATTTTGTCTACCTCAATCATGGCAAGTTTAATGATATCAGCACTAGAGCCTTGAATGGGAGCGTTGGCTGCGGCCCGCAAAGATTGGGCGTCATCTCTGCTGACAGATTTAAGTCGATCGGAGTGAATGTCTTGGGGATTGCGGCCTTTTAAGTCGCGGAGGCTTTCGCTCTCGAAGTTCAAGTAGCGGCGGCGGCCGAGTATTGTGGTGACATAGCCCAGGGCGATCGCCTCTTTTTTTACTTTCTCCAAAAACTCAAAAACCTTAATGTAACGCTCGTTAAATCGCTTAATAAACTCTTTCCCGTCTGCTGAAGTTTTGCCCATCGAACGACCAAACTTAATCGCCCCCATACCGTAAATTACCCCAAAATTAATTGTTTTGCCAAACCGTCTTTCGTCCGGAGTTACTTCCTCTTTTTCAAACAGCAGTTGAGCGGTTACGGTATGCACATCTCGGTTATTTTGATAAGCTTCTATTAACACAGGTTCTTGACTCAAATGAGCCAAAATTCGCAGTTCAATTTGAGAATAGTCAGCCGACACCATCAGCCAACCTGACTCCGGCAAAAAAGCCTTGCGAATTTGCCGCGAAAACTCGGTGCGGATGGGAATATTTTGTAAATTTGGATTGGAAGAAGAAAGCCTTCCCGTACCCGTTGCGGTTTGGTTGAAATCTGTATGCACTCGCCCGGTATCGGCACGCACTAACTGCGGCAAAGCATCGACATAAGTTGATTTCAACTTGGATAATGTTCGGTGTTCTAATAAATCGTCTACAATCGGGTGGTCTCCTTGCAATTTATCCAAAACAGCGGCGTCTGTAGAGTATCCCGTCTTAGTTTTGCGAGACTTTTTCTGAAACTCATCCGGAATTTTTTCTAACAATATTTCGCTGAGTTGTTTTGGGGAACCTAAATTAAACTTTCTCCCCGCTGCTTCATAAGTTTTTTCTTCTATTTCTTTTAAGCTCTTTTCTAGCTGCTGCGACAGTTCTTGCAGATACTCTGAATCAATGCGAATTCCGCAGTATTCCATTTCAGCTAAAACTGGTTCTAGGGGCTGTTCTACTTCCAGCAGCAACCGATGCAACGACTTTGTAGAAAAGTTAGCTTCATCAGCTTTTTCCAATTCGGATCTAAGTTTATTTACTAACCGAAATGTAGTGTAAACATCCATGCCGCAGTAGTCTGCTACTTTTACAATACTGATGTCAGCAATTGTTTTGTTTTTCGGCACTAATTCATTGTAAGTTTTGGCAACAATGCCTAAGTATTCCCTTGACAGTTCGCTGAGACTGTGATTTTTTTCTGGATTGAGTACGTAACTCGCTAGCATGGTGTCGAAGACGACTCCTGCTAGTTTAATTCCTTGACACCGCAGGATCGATCGATCGAACTTAGCATTTTGCAGCGCCTTCGGATAATTTTCGCTTTCCAAAATCGGACGCAAAGCATTTAAAACTGTGGCTTTGTCTAAGTTTGTGCCCGTTTTGTGTCCCGTGGGAATGTAAGCGAGATCCTCTTCACCGGTTCCCCAACAGCAGCCAATTCCCACTAATTCGGCGTCCCGCGGTTCGATGGCGGTGGTTTCGGTATCCCAGGCCACGGGTGAGGCTTTGTCGGTGCAGGTTTGCAGCAGTTGGACTAATTCGTTTAACTGTTGGGTTGTTTGAATTATTCGGGGTTTAATTGGCAATTTGTTTTCCTGCTGGGCGGCTAGGGTTTCTGCGGGACTAAAAAACCACAACGCGTCGTCTTCTGAACTTTCAGAAGTGGCAGGTGACTTATCTATTGTGGGGTGGGCATCTTGCCCGCCCTTTGCAACAGGCAAGATGCCTGTTCCACTGTCGGCAACAGGCAAGATGCCTGTTCCACTGTCGGCAACAGGCAAGATGCCTGTTCCACTGTCCATTGAATTGATTGTGGGGTGGGCATCGGGTTCGCCCTTTGCCAATGGTTTTTCTACACCACCAAAACGCTTTTGAATTTGTTTAACTTTGCTTAAAAAGGTTTTAAATTCCAATTTTTCCAGCATGGGAATCAATGCTGATTCGTCAAAACCTATAAGCTTGCAATCTTCTAAGTTGATTTCTAATGGCACGTCTTGGACAATTGTCGCCATGCGTTGAGAATGATAAGCAGCTTCTTTGCCTTCTTCTAGCTTTTTCTTAGTTGCTCCTTTAATCTCGTCTATGGCTGCATAAATTCCGTCGAGGGAATTGTAAGCCTCCAGCAATTGCAGGGCGGTTTTGTCGCCGATGCCTTTCACTCCGGGAATGTTGTCGGATTTGTCGCCGCACAGGGCTTTGTAATCTACTACTTGTTCGGGCAAAATACCGAGTTTGGCTTTGACTTCTTCCGGGCCGTATTCTTGGGATTTGCCTTTGCCCGATCGCCTGAGTTCATCGGCACTCAAATATAATACGCTGATTTGTTTTTCGGTTTCTACTAATTGAAACAAATCTCGATCGCCCGTGAGGATTTTGACCTGATAACCTGCCGCGCTGGCTTTGTTTGCCAAAGTTCCCAAAACATCGTCCGCCTCGAAGCCGGGAGCAGTTATTGCTCGTAAATTCAAATAGGTGAGGAGTTCTTGCAGGTTTTTGAGATCGGGAATAAAATTTTCGGGAGTTTCCGCACGACCGGCTTTGTAAGTTTCGTCTGCTTCGTGGCGAAAAGTGGGTGTGGCGAGGTCAAAGGCGATCGCCATGTACTGGGGGTCGTGGGCTGCCATTACTTCCAGCAGCGACTTGAGAAAGCCAAAACAGACGCTGGTGGGAATGCCTGTCGTAGTTCGCAAGCCTCCGTCTCGACTTTTGTCAAAGGCGAAGTAGGAGCGAAAGGCCAGGGAGTGGCCGTCAACTAGGATGAAGGTGGGAGCTTGATTTTCCGACACAGACACAAATACCGATCGCACGAAAGGATTTTCTCATTGTACTCAGTTGTCAGTCGGCATCGATCGACCGGAAGGATGGCCGACAGACTTGAGGACGCTTGACACTCGATCGGATCTCGGCTTACTGTGCAGCTTGGCTGAGAATAGTACAAGATGTTAAGTAGGATTCCCTACGGGATAGCTTCGCACGCGCGTAAATTTACAAACACCTGCCGATCGAAGCCTATGGCTGACATTAACCGATGCTACGAAATCCTCGAAATTGAGCCGGGATCTTCCTTAGAAGAAATTAAGCGCGCTTACAGGGATTTAGCGTTTGTGTGGCATCCCGATCGGTTTGCGCACAACGACCGCCTGCAACAAAAAGCTCACCAACGATTAACAGAAATTAATGAAGCTTACCAGCAGTTGGTGTTGTTTCTGAGTCAGCCTGAATCATCGAGGCCGATCGAAAAACAGTTTCAGCAGCCGCCGCCCCCGCCGGAAAAGCCGCTGAGAAGGCGTTCTGCAAAATCAGCCGCCAGGCCTGGTTCCCAGCGCAGTCAAACCCGCCCAAAAGCTGCCTCCAAAAAATTTCAAACTCAAAAGAACTCTTCAAGCAAGAAACGATTTACAGCTCAAAATCGCCAAGCGTGGCGGGGAAGAAAGCAACCAGTGCGAACGGTTGCGAGGGAAGCAGGGCCTTCTCAAAACTATCGAAAGCTGACCTCGAAAAGGAAAAAAGAATTTTCAACTCAATACTCACAACCGCGAAGCGCGCCGAGGGAAGTGCGGCCATCTCAACACTCTTCAAGCTTCCCTTGGGGGCCGCTAGCAATCGCTGTGGCGAGTTACGCTTTGACCGGTTGGATTTTGACGGTATCAGACGCCCCGCTGTGGATGTGGGCTTTAATCTGCGGTGCAGATTGGCTGTGGGCCGCGATTTTGCTGGCGGAGGGCTCGGCAACGCCCAGAGTGTGGCTGGCGGCGTTAGTTTTGGCTGGGGCGGTAGGGGGGTCGATCGCCGGTTTTCAGGCGGGAGGAATGGTCACAGGGGCTGCTTGGGGCGCAGTTGGGGCTGGTTTGGGGGCGATCGCCAGTTCCGAGGCCGAGTCTCGGGCTGTGGCTGGAGTTTTGGTCGTGGCGGGAGTGGTGACAGTGGTGGGATTGATGGCTGGAACGGGTTCTGGGGATTGGGTCAAGGCGTTGGTGGCGGCCGTGTCTTGGGCGATTGTCGGCTTGACGTGCGGGCTGGCGGCGGAAGTAGGCGTCAATTCTGGCCGCCCCGTCGGGATCGGAGGTGCGATCGGGCTGGGGATTGGGGCGTGGGCGGGGGCTTTGGCTGGGGCGGGTTCGCGGGCGATAATCGAAGCCTCACTGATCGCCGGGTCTAAGACTGTTTATGGCGCTTGGGCTGCGATCGGCATTATTGCTGGAGTTGTGGCGCGGATGGTAGCTGCAGAAAGGTTGACCCACACCGGCAGCGGGCTTTACACGTTTATCCTCTTGGTGGCTACTTCCGGTTTTGGGCTGTGGCTGGGAGGTTGGTTGGTCGATCGTATCTTTTAAATTAGTCATTAGTCATTAGTCATTAGTCATTAGTCATTAGTCATTAGGAAAAATTACCAATTACCAATTACCAATTACCCATTCCCCATGATCCTATTTTATAGCAACTGCCAAGACGATTAGGACGTTCTTAATTGCTGAAACCTGAGCTGAAAATTGCTTCTTCCTTCTTCTTCCAGCATAACTCCCAGCACTTATCGCTTTTCAGCAGCGCTTCAAACTCAGCCCTGGGCAAAGCTTTACTGAAAAAATAACCTTGAATTTCGTCGCACTCCTGATCGCGCAAAAAAGCAAGTTCCGACTCATTTTCTACCCCCTCAGCAATCACACTCATGTTCATGCAGTGTGCCATTTGAATAATCGCTATTGTAATCGCTGCATTTTGGCGATCGTCTGCAATATCGCGAATAAAACTCTTGTCAATTTTAATCGCATCAAACGGAAAGCGTTTCGGATAACTCAAAGAAGAATATCCCATTCCAAAATCATCAATTGCTATGCTAATCCCCATATCTCTCCACACCGTAAAAGTTTGAACTGCTGCCGTTTCATCTTGCAAAATCAAACCTTCCGTTAATTCTAATTCCAGACATTTAGGATCGAGATTAGTTTCTCTCAATATTTGTCTGACTCTCTCCGTCAAATTTTTTTGCTCAAACTGGCGGGCTGACACGTTGACTGCTACCCGCAGCGGCGGCAAACCCTGTGTTTGCCAAGCTTTAGTTTGCCTGCAAGCAGTCTCTAACACCCATTCGCCCAGCGGTGCTATCAAGCCCATTTCTTCAGCCATTGGAATAAATTCTCCTGGGGAAACTCTGCCCCTTTCTGGATGATTCCAGCGTACCAAAGCTTCAGCACCAATAATTTTTCCTGTTTTAATTTCTATTTGCGGCTCATAGTAAACTTCAAATTCAGAGCGTTTTAAAGCATTGCGGAGACAAGTTTCTTGAGTGAATCTCTTGATGGAAGTATTCGCAACTTTTGCAGTATAAAACTGATAATTATTTCCACCTCTTTGCTGAGAACTGTACATAGCTGTATAAGCATTTTTCAGCAGTTTGTCTCCATCGCTGGCGTCGTTTGGAGATAAAGAAATCCCTATACTTGCCGTGAGGTAAAGTTCCGAGCCTTTGACAATCATAGGTTGGGCTACAATATCTAAAATGTTTTGAGCAATCTTGGCAGCATCATGCTTTTCGGCAACTGGTTCTAGAACAATTGCAAATTCGGCAGCTTCCAAACGAGCCACAATATTAATGTTCTTCGTGCAGTTACTCAGTCGCTCGGCAAATTTGCAAAGTACGGAGTCGCCGATATCGTGTCCCAATGTACTGTTAATTCGGTTAATTTTATCTAAGCTGAGAGTGATAACGGGAATGAGCGCTGGCAATTCTTTTTGCTTGTCTAATATCTGACTTAACCTATCTCGGAACAGCGAACGATTTGGCAAGTTTGTTAAGCTATCGTACTGATGTCGGTGGAGAGCTAATTGAATAGTTGTGTGCAAGTTTTTTTCCTCAAAGGGTTTGACAATATAGCCAAAGGGTTTGGTCGCATTGACGCGCCACAAAGTGCTTTCGTCAGCATAAGCTGTCAGATAAACTACCGGGATTTGAAAGCGCAATCGAATTTCTGCTGCTGCTGTAATGCCGTCGATTTCTCCTTGCAGGTTAACATCCATCAAAACTAAATCCGGCCGGAATTTGGCTGCATATTCAATCGCTTCTTCTCCAGAATAGACCATACCAGTTATGCTATATCCTAGAGATATTAAACTGTCGGAAATGTCTTCCGCAATGATGCTTTCGTCTTCAACTATTAGAATTTTTTTGTTGAGCACTAAATTATCTCCTAAGAATGCAATTGGGGCTGGGAAAAGGTTATTTTAAAAGTCGTGCCAGCAGTTTCTAACAGTTCTATTTTCCCCCGGATTTGCTTGACTAAAGACCCGACCAGCCGCAAACCCAACGTTCGGGCTTTTCGATAATCTAAGTCTTGAGGAAAACCAATTCCGCTGTCGCTCACAGTTAGCACGCAAAATCTGTTATTATCTATAGTGAAATCTATGTTAATTTTACCTTTAATTTTTCCTGTAAAAGCATATTTTAGGGCATTTGTCACAAGCTCGTTAATAATTAATCCGCAAGGAACAGCCGTATCAATATTAAGAGAACACTGCGCAATCTTTGTTTGCAACTTAACGCCTTCTGCATGAATTTCATAAGCTTGGAATAAATTGTGGGCGAGATTTTGGATGTATTCAGCAAAGTCAATGTTTGACAAGTCTTTGGATTGATACAATTGTTCGTGAACCAGGGCCATCGATCTGACTCGGTTTTGACTGTCTTTTAACATTTCACTAACGCGGCTGTCTTGGATGTAGCGGGACTGAAGTTTGAGCAAACTGGAAATAACTTGGAGGTTGTTTTTGACGCGGTGGTGAATTTCTTTGAGGAGAACTTCTTTTTCTGCGAGGGATGCTTTGATGCCATCCTCGTCGCGCTTGCGATCTGTAATGTCCCGCACTACTGCTTGAATTACTTTTCGCCCGTTAATTTCCATTGAATTTAACAGCACTTCTGCAGGAAATTCTGAACCGTCGAGTCGTTTGTGTACCCAGTCAAATCGACAGCTACCTCTTTGCATTGCTGTGTTGATTCTCTGTGAAACTAGACTGGCTGAATCTTGTCCGTTAGGCTGGAATGGCGGGGAAAATTCCCTCGGATGCTTGCCGTAAAATTCTTTTTTGTTGGTACAGCCAAATATTTTTAAGGTGGCGGGGTTGCAGTGAAAAAACTCTTTTTTGTCAAGCAGCATTACTGCGTCGCTGGTGGCTTCGTAAAGGCTGCGAAATTTGTGTTCTGATTCTTGCAGCGAGCAGATTAATTGGTTTTTTAGAGCTTCGGCGCGCTTGCGCTCGGTAATGTCTATCCCTACCGAAACTGCTGCGGTTCCCTGATGATATTTCTGAGCTACTATCAAATAATTTTGGAGGGAACCGTTAATTTCTATGTCTATTTCTTGACAGGTTTGCTGAGATGAACTGTCAAAAAAATTTCGGATCAGCTCTCCAAAAGCCGAGCCTTTGTCGAGAAAGTTGATTTCTTGACCGACAAAGCTTTCAGGAGACAGTTGGAACGAGGTTGCTAAGTGCTGGTTGACTCCGATATACCGCAAATCTGAACTGATCCAAGAAATCAGTCCGGGCACGGCATCCAACACGGCGCGAAGTTGGTCTGTAGCTTCTTGGAGTGCTTCTTCCGATCGCTTGCGATCGCTAATATCTGCCGCCGTTCCGCACAACCCTAAAATAGCGCCGTTTTCAGCTTGGTTGACGATGCTGTTGACCCGCAGGTGGACGGGAGTACCGTCTTTGCGAACGTGTACTGTTTCGTAAGGAGAATTAGCGGTTTGTGGCTGAATTCTGGTTCTCGCTAAAAGTTGCGAAAATATTTCTTTTAGCGTACTTTTTTGGTCGGAAACTAAAAAATCGGTGAAGCGGCGGCCGATCATTTCTGGCGGTTCGTAACCGTAGATGCGTTTGGCGGCGGAATTGACAAAAGTCAAGAGGCCTTCTGTATCGATCGACCAAATCAATTCTTGGGAGGTTTCTACGAGGTTGCGGTACTTTTTTTCGCTTTCGGCAAGTGCTGCATTGAAGACTGCCGTTTGCTGCTGAAGTCTGTCTTCTAATTCTTGATTTGCCGTTTCCAGAGTGGCCATGGACTGCTCGCGCTCGGTAATTTGAGTGGAAACACCTACTGCCCCGACAACTTCGCCGTTTCCATCTCGCAGGGCTGCCGATCGAATTTCGTACATAAAATCCCCCTCTCGGGCATTCCAAGTGCGATCGTTTCCTGCTAGTACCTCAGCAATATTTTCTAAGATATCTGGCTGGCTGCTGTAAACTTCAAAAATCGACAGCCCGACAGTTGCACCTGGTTTGAGTCCCAAATTTTCTAATCCTTTGCCTTGTGCAAGCGTTAACTTGCCGTCTCTGTCTGTGGCCCACAGAAAAATCGGGGCACAACTGACGGCGGCGTGCAGGGTTTCGTTGGCTTGTTTGAGCCGATCGATTTCTGCCTGAAGCCGCTCCCGGGTGCTGTTTAATTCTACCGTTAGTCGATCGGCTTTTTGCTGCCAACTGGCAGCAGTGTCGCACATTTCTGCGAGATTGCGGGAACGACAGATGGATTGGTTGCAGTGTGACATGGTTACTCTGGGGTGCACTGTATATTTAACCCCAGCCTATCTTTTAAGCATAAACTTTTTAAGTGAAATATTACAGTTAGCTGCGATACTCCCGATCGGTATGCGATAGTTTAAAGCTAGTTTAAAGGATTCAGGAATTGCGGCTCGTTCCGGCTTTCTGGCGACTGTTCAGAAATTGACTATCCGTTGAATAATGCCTGCGAAGCGGTACTTTTACTGTAAGTAAGTGTAGTAGGGAACAAAGAAGTTCCGCAATCCTCGGCTTAGACAAGAACTGGAATTGTAAATTTATTATATTTGTTTGCGTAGATTCACGCACCGAGGAATCGGGAATTGGGACATATTAAACAGTCCAGAACGCACTCTTAATATCATGTGCGGTCAATTACCAGTCATAAAAGGTGTTTGTACTTAGGAAGCCCGTCCGAGCGAGTTTTATAAGAATAGCCATGAAGGCAGCCTTGCTAAACCCGGTTTATACGAAAAAAGCTCGGGTTGAGTGATAAAAAATATAAAAATAATATCGTTTCTGTTTGCATCAGAATAATATTTTTTGGAGTGGCGCTAGCGGGGATTCAATTAATAGCCCTCAAAAAAAATGTAACTGTAGGCAAGCTCCAAACACATAGCCGAGCAGTCATTCCCAATTCTTCAATTTAAAATCTAAAATCTAAAATTTAAAATGGTATAACTCCCCAAGTTTTGACAGTTTTGTCTATACTGCCGCTGATAATAGTTTCACCATCGCTGCTAAAAGTAAGACAAGTAACAGAGCTTTGATGTCCGCTGAGAGTGTGAATATTTTCGCCGGTACTGGCATTCCAAAATTTGATATTACCATCGGCACTAGCACTGACAACAGTGAGTCCGTCGGCACTAAAGGCGATCGCATTTATTGAGTTAAAATGCCCGGCCAAAGTTATTGAACTATCTGGATTCGATAGCTGCCGCAGTTGAATATTTCTGTCCCAGCCGCCAGCAGCCAAAGTCTGGCCGTCTGGACTGAAAGCCAGACAATTCGCGTAACCCTTAATTGTTTGGGAGCATTCTCTGCTGCGGAGGTTCCACAGTTTAATTGTACCGTCAGAACTGCTGCTAGCGAGAGTTTGTGCGATCGGGCTAAAAGCAAGACTAACAATTCCTGCTTTATGGGCTCCCCAAGTTAAAAGACTGCCAAAGGTACAGATTAACTTTCCCGTCTCTAAATTCCAAATTTTGATAGTAGTATCTGCCGAACCGCTGGCGATAACTTGACTGTCGGGACTGATGACAATTGCGCTAATTTCCCCTTCATGTCCGAGGGAAGTATGCCGCAATTCTCCTCCTTGCCAAATTTCGATCGCACGATGTTTGGGAGTATTTCGGCTCCTTACAAAAACTTCGCTTTCTTGGCAAAGGACAAAAGTTTCTTGAGCGCGGGGATACTTCTCAACAGTATAGAGTATTTCTCCTGTATCTACATCGCAAATTCTAATTATTTTGCCGTGCAAACTCGCCGTGCGATCACCTCCGGGACTAATCGCAACATTTGTCCCAGTTTTTCCACTGCGAATGCAGTCAAAAAGCTTGTAAGGCACGAATTCTTTTAAAGCTTGGCGCACTAGAGGTTCTGTCCTCGGTCGCAAAATTAAATAAGCAACTCGCTGCACTTCTGCTGCGGGGTCACGCAGCGCTTCAATTGCTAAATTTAAACCAGCGCCTCCGTATTTAGGAGCATCTTTAACAGCGGCAATCCGCGACTCGATACTAGGACTGTTGAAGCGCTGCTTGACCCCGGCGATGCCTCCCAAAACAGCGCCGGCGATCGGGATTTGACTTTGACCGCCGAGGACGGCATCATATTCTCTGGGTTGGTTAGAATTGTCGGCTATCATACCATTTTAGATTTTAGATTTTAGATTGAAAAATTGGCAAGGAATGATTGCTTAAAGGTTTAAAATACGGGCATAAAGTTGCTTTTTTGTGTGGATATGGTATCAATTTAAAACTTAAAATTTGGTAATTACAGGACGCTGGGGACAAAACCGCCCTCAACCGGGTTTATGTGCAGATGCTATCCTGCCCAACCCCATATTTATCGTATAAAGCGGGTTTAATAGCGCAATTCCTAACTTATTGACGGTTGCTGTTTATGCTATTATAATCAAATCAGCGTTTTACACAAAAATCCGAAAGTGATATGTCACACTTCACAACTATCAAGGTTCAGATCAAGAACGGCGAACTGCTGCATCAAGTGTTGGAAGAGTTGGGTTATCAAGTAGAGTCCAATGTGCAGGTACGGGGTTATCGGGGTGACAAAACTAATGCCGAGTACGTGATTCGGCAATCCAATGGTTACGATTTGGGTTTTCGCCGCAGCGGAGAGGATTACGAATTGGTGGCGGATTTTTGGGGCGCTCGAATTAATCAGCAGGAATTTATCAATTCAATTAGTCAAAAATACGCGCGCAAAAGTTTGATGGCGGCGGTGCAGTCAGAGGGTTTTCATGTTGAAGAAGAGGAAACTTTGGCAGATGGAACGCTGAGAGTTGTAGTGGGTCGATGGGTGTAAGACTCGCGCTTGATTAACTCGTTTTTAGGTATCAAGAGAAATCACCATGTGGCGATCGGCGATCGTACTAATCATCCTCGCGCTTGTAGTTGGCATTGTTGGCGCGATCGCCCTTGGAGCATACCGCTGGCATCTCGGTACCCAGGAACTGCCAGCAAATCTGGAAGCGGGGCGATCGCCGATTAAACCTCTCACATTTGATGCGCGGGAAATCGCCGATTTACCCCAGCCAGTACAGCGCTACTTTCGCGTGGCCAGAAAACCAAAGTGCGATCGCCCTAATTCAAAAACTAATATCGCTCTCATTCCATCACCTCATCTGTTGCCTGTTCACCCGGATAAAAAGCATCGCTAAAAATTTCTTCTAAGGTATACTGACAATTCTCGGGAAAAGTTTTTCGTGGCAGATTTGTTTCTCCAGAAGCTAATGCCATTCCTTTGATGTAAGCTGTCTGGAGAGCTTCTTGTAGGTAAGGTTTGAGACTTGGATTCTCTTTGAGTAACTCTAATATATCCATACGCTGGATGCAAATTGTATTCACCCCACTGCGACTTCTTTTTGATACTTGATATTCCCATTTAAGCAAATGTCCAATCAAAATACTCAAGCGGTTTCTTAATTCGGCGCGTTGTTGTTTTCCCAATGACTCAATCTCCTCGATTAAATTAGGTAGGTCAATTTGGCTCCATTCTCGATGTTTGAGGAGTTTTGCTTGTTCCTGAGTCCAAGCATAAAAATCTGTTTCATAAAGACTTGGTATTAAAGTTCCCGGTATTTGTTCACTTTGTGGTGTTTGCATAAAAATATCAAAAATTAGTGTTCTTTCCTTAATTATACTTAACAGCTTCATTATCCGGCAGATTTCTTAGTCTCGCGTTGCGAGTAATTCGTTTTTGTAGGGGCAATCCCCCCCTGGTTGCCCCGGTTTCAACTTCATAAAGAGGGTAACTTTCTCAAAAAACCCTACCTCAAAAACAACTTATACGCCGGATTCTGACTCTCATCCCCATACTGATAGCCCAGCGTATCCAAAAAAGCCTGCCACTCCTGCATCTCATCGGGCGGTACTTGAATACCCACCACAATTCGCCCGTAATCTGCGCCATTATTTCGATAGTGAAAAACGCTGATATTCCAGTTAGGACTCATGGAACCGACAAACTTCATCAACGCACCGGGACGTTCGGGAAATTCAAAGCGATAAAACAATTCATGATCGGCCAGCATCGAACGCCCGCCCACCATATGCCGCACGTGCAATTTCGTTAATTCATCATCAGTTAAATCCAAAGTCTTGAAGCCACAATCTTCAAAACTCGCGGCTATCTTCACCGCATCGGCACGGTTTTGAATTTGCACACCGATAAAAATATGTGCCTCTTTCTCATCCGCAATTCTATAGCTAAATTCAGTTAAATTGCGCTTTCCCAGACATTCGCAAAACCTGCGGAGACTGCCAGCTTGTTCGGGAATTGTGACTGCAAAAATGGCTTCGCGGCGTTCGCCAAACTCGGCTCTTTCTGCTACGAAACGCAGCCGATCGAAATTCATGTTCGCGCCGCAAGCAACAGCAATTAATGTTTCTCCTGCGATTTGTTCTCGTTCGACGTAAGCTTTCGCACCTGCGATCGCCAAAGCGCCAGCAGGTTCTAAGATCGATCGCGTATCTTCAAAAACATCCTTAATCGCCGCGCAAACATCATCCGTATCCACCAAAATAATCTCATCCACATACTCCTGACACAACCGAAAAGTTTCCTCCCCCACTTCCCGCACAGCAACGCCGTCAGCAAATAAACCCACCTGCGACAAACGCACCCGTTTACCCGCTTTCAGCGATTGATTCATGGCATCGGAATCCACCGGTTCGACGCCAATAATTTTAATTTCCGGCCGCAACCGCTTGACATAGGCCGCAATTCCCGAAATCAATCCACCGCCACCAATTGCCACAAAAATCGCGTGAATTGGTTTTTGATGTTGTCGCAGAATTTCCATGCCGATCGTACCCTGTCCAGCAATCACGTAGGGGTCATCAAAAGGGTGAATAAAAGTCATACCTTTTTCCGCCTCTAATTGACGCGCAAAGGCGTAGGCATCATCGTAAGCGTCCCCATGCAAAACTACCTCTCCACCACGGGCTATCACCGCATTTACCTTCACCTGCGGCGTCGTTACGGGCATGACTATTATCGCGCGAGTTCCCAGGTGGCGGGCGGCGAGGGCGACTCCTTGGGCGTGGTTGCCGGCGGAAGCTGCAATGACACCTTGTGCTAGCAAATCCGGCGACAGTTGCGCCATTTTGTTGTACGCACCCCGCAGTTTGAAGGAAAACACCGACTGCATATCCTCTCGCTTCAGCAAAAGTTTATTGTTGAGCCGTGCTGATAGATTCGGGGCTACTTCTAGGGCTGTTTCTTGAGCAACATCGTAGACGCGGGCGGTGAGGATTTGTACCAGGTAATCGCAAAGCATGGGGTTAGCAGGTTGGTTGATGCCGGATGGTTGGATAATTGTACGGCACTTGTGTTAGTATTTTGCGGGCAATTGGCGATCCTCTTCGAGGGCTTTCCTTCGGATCGCTTCGCTAACGCTAACGGGCGATTCCCTGGGGGATAGCTTCGCTTCACGCAAGTTTTCAATAATAACTTTTCTCTTTGGGAACATAAGAAGCGTGAAGACTATGAATAATATTTCGTTTTTGCCGCTTCCCCCGGTTATAAAATCCGGTTTGTGAGCGTATTAGTCCGTAATCATTGATTTAGTATGTAAATTCATGAACGTACAAATTACAGATTTGCGTGCGGTTGACGAGCCAAAAATTCAACAGGTAGCTAGATTAATAGTTGAAGGTTTTAAAGAGCATTGGCCCGATGCTTGGCCAGATCTAAATTCTGCTTTGCAAGAAGTGCAAGAATCTTTAGGAGCCGATCGCATCAGTCGAATTGCTGTCGGCGACAGCAATCAAGTTTTGGGATGGATTGGGGGGATTAAACAGTATGACGGTAATGTTTGGGAACTGCACCCGCTGGTAGTGGGAACAGAATTTCGCGGACAAGGAATTGGTCGATCGCTCGTAGCTGATTTAGCAGCAGAAGCTAAAAACCGGGGAGGGATCGTGCTGTGGGTAGGTACCGACGACGAAGACAATCAAACCAGTCTTTCAGGCATCAATCTTTATCCTAACGTTTGGGAACACATCGCCAAAATTAGAAATTTGCGCGGTCATCCCTACGAATTTTATCAAAAAATGGGTTTTGCGATCGTGGGAGTGATGCCCGACGCCAACGGAATTGGCAAGCCAGATATTTTCATGGCAAAGCGGTTGTAAAGTTTAATGTAGGTTCTAAATTTACTGCTCGGTGGCTTGCCAATCCAACACTTAGCAAAATTAGTTGTTGAAAGTTTCCCAGAAAATCGGTCTAGTCTGGACGTGCGAACCCCGTTCGAGGGTCGCTAATAAACAAACCCAGAACTAACGAATCCATCACCGTATCCCAGACAGGAGTCAAACGCTCTGCATCGTCAACCCAGTAATCAAAAGTAATCAAACACTGAACATTAGAACCCAATCCAATACAGATCCGCGAATAAGCTTCCCGCTGCTCTGGAGGGTCGATAAACTTAAATTCAGTCCAAACAATGCGGGCAGTTTGCCGCTTCAATTGGATAATTTCCCCAAAAGCGATCGGATTCCGCGTATCATCTTCAACCACCTTCTGTAATAGCGGCACCAGCGGAAAATCTGCCCAGTTACCAGGTGGTAGCAAATTAAACGAAACCTCCAAACGACAATCATCATCCGGCGGCTTTTTATCCGTAAACCGGAACGAATTAGTATCCGGTTCAAAATGCCAATCTTCCGGGACATCAAAGCGGACTGCACCTCTTCCTGCTACAAAAATCCTAGTTCCAGGCTTCGACTTCCAATTGTGGTCTTCTTTGAGCTCTAAGGTTTCCTTGAGCCATTCTTGCTTTTTGCGCTTAGACATAAACAGAACACCAAATTGCTGCTAATGTGTAGTTTTAGACCTTGCAAACACATTTTAACTCTATTTTGCTCGCCGTTTGCTCAAAGATAACAATCCTTACAAAAATTATGAATTCCTCTCTTCTCTATTCCTCTGTGTTCTCTGCGCCTCTGCGGTAAAAAAGAATTCCTTTCACAATTTGCTAAGTTTTATTTCCCACTCTTTGGAATCACATACCTAATTCCGCCTTTATTCCCCGCCGCATCGCCATTGTAACGGGGGATAACATGAATAGCCGCGTGAGTGCGACTTTGACCAGCCTGTTTATTAATATTTATTCCCACATTAAACCCGTCAGGCTGAAATTCTTTACTTAACATCTCTTGTACCTT
This sequence comes from Microcoleus sp. FACHB-61, assembly GCA_014695295.1. Lineage (GTDB taxonomy): Bacteria > Cyanobacteriota > Cyanobacteriia > Cyanobacteriales > Microcoleaceae > Microcoleus. Next base: position 330,038 of record JACJNY010000063.1, read on the forward strand.
ATTAGCCATAAACCAGCAAGCCGATTGCTCTCGAAACGGCAGTTCAAAATAATTGGCAACGTGACGCTTGGGGATGATTAAAACATGACCTTTGCTGGCGGGATAACCGTCAAACATCGCATAAGCTGTTGCTGATTCAGTTAACAAAATTAGGTTTTTGTAAGGATTGCAGAATATGCAGTTATTAGTAGAATTTCTTTGATGGTTGTAATGCACGTATTTGTAAATTTCGCAATACTCATCTAGGTGAACTGGCTTAAATGGAAGTTTGACAATGCACTGATATGTAGGTTTTTTGTGCACGTAATGTTCTCGAAAGCCTTCTTTTTTGATATCCCTTCTCACCGCAAAATACGCATTCCCTCCCGGTTTCAACAGGTGCGACACTTCCATCAAGACATTAGCTTGTTCTTCGGGAAACAAAACATTCAAAACATAAAAGCAAATGATTGTGTCAAATTTATCTTCCGGGAATTCCGGGAAATAATAAGGGTCATAACCCGTAATATCGAAGCCTTTTTGCTGCAACAATCTAACATCGCTGCCGAAGCCGCACCCAAAATCTAAGACTTTGCCTTGCAGCAAGTTTTTATCCAATAAAAATCTTGCCGGGAATGACAGGGAAATTCTTTCGATTGCCGTCAGGTGGCTGAATTTATTTTGTTGCTTTTTCATGGCGGCATAACTTTGATTTAAATCGATATTCTTCAGTCCGCGCACCATCCGGACGAGAGTTTGTGTAGTAGAGATTTCAAGATCCGAATGTTATCTAAAAATTTTATCATTATTGCAGTTTCGCGATCGCCCCTTTTTCCACCAACACCTTACCAGTCACCAAATCCCGCACCGTCGCCAACAAAACCCGCCTCTCATCCACCTCAAAACTCACCGAAACCCTGTCAATTCCCAATACCCCAGGCGGGTTCAAATGCGCCACACAAACCTGCTGGTGGTGGCTGTCCAAAGAGCGAAAATCCGTCTGTTTGTTGAGCCAACTGCTCGTCATTTGCCCTTTTTCGTTAAAAATAACCTCCGCTTGCGATACCTCCGCAACTTCCCCAATATCTAACCGAATTTCCCTTTGCCCTTCAATTGCCACTTGCAGCGTCAACTCTTCGGAACTTTGACAGGGATACTTCATTTCCTTGCTAAATATCGGCGAATAAGCATAAGCTTTAGCATAAGGTTCCCAGAGACGAATTGCATAGCTGTGGCGCAAATAATCGTCAACACTCGCTAATTGTGTCAAGGCTAAAGCACCGTGCGCCACCGCTTCAAACGGCTTGTCTCTTTGGACTTTTTGCCGCCCAAAATACGAAACCACTAAATTAGATACAGCCGGGATTAAAGAAGTTCCTCCTACCAGCAAAACCTGTTCGATATCTGCTTTGCCGATACCTTTTCCCTGTGCAAGACTCAGCACTTCATCTAAACTTTCCCGCAACTGTTCTAACAACTGCCTAGATTCCAGAATTTCCTCAAGCTTGTCTCGGTTTAGCTGCAAGTCGTAAGACATAAAATTTTCATCGTCAAACCAGCTTTCCTTCGCCTCATTAACATGAGAAAGTTGAATTTTTAATTTTTCCGCTATTTCTAATAAGTTTTGCCAGCCAATTGGGCCGACTTCTGCCCGCGACGAACCAATTTGCCGCAAATAATCTTCCACAATCCAGATATCAATATCTTCGCCGCCGACATAAGCATCGGATTTTGCCAACACTTCGGCACGCACCCCCCCCAGCCCCCCCTTGGTAAGGGGGGGAGCGAGATTTCTCTCCCCCTGGCTAAGGGGGGGAGCGAGATTTCTCTCCCCCTGGCTAAGGGGGGGAGCGAGATTTCTCTCCCCCTGGCTAAGGGGGGGAGCGAGATTTCTCCCCCCCTTGGTAAGGGGGGGTAAGGGGGGGGTTAGAGCAGTACGGACTAAACTTAAATCTAAAGTTCCGCCGCCAAAATCAACTACTAAAACTAGAGAGCCGGGGCGTTTTACTGCATATCCCAGGGCGGCGGCTGTGGATTCATCTATTACCTGAACTTCCGCAACTCCCAAACTTTCTCCTAAGTCGCGAAACCAATCTAGATATCGCTCAAATGCTCCAACGGGGACTGTAAAAATTACTTTTTCTGGCTGTATATTTTGTATATACAACTGTTTCCAAATAGTTTTGATAAACTGTTCTGCTACTGATTCTGACCTGTAGGTTTCGCCATCAAGATTGCGGGGTGGTGGCTGAAAGTCGGCGGCTAAATTGCGTTTAAAAGCTTTAAAAAAACGGTCTGGCTGGGATTGCCCCAAACGCTGCGATCGCACTTTTTCTCCCAACACCAACTCTCCCGCCTTGTTCACAAACACTAAAGTCGGCACTACAGATACTTCTCGCACATCTCCGCTCGAATTATTCGTTTTAAAAATGCGGGACATCTCGCCCAATCTCAAAGTTTCTGGTGTTTGCGTATCCGGGTTTAGAATGCAGACAACCGTGTTGCTGGTGCCGAAGTCAATGGCAACTGTAGTCATGTTGATTTAAATTTTAAAATTTAATTTTTCATTCCCGCTGGCAGGGTGCGACTAACTTTAGCAGGAGCAAGAATTCGCTCTCCCTCCCGATAGCCGACAAACCGAATATAAACTAATTCTCCTTCGGTTATATCCTCAACATCCGGCTGGTGCAACTGCGGATTGTAAGCAGTTTTTTCCCAGGCCGAACCGATTGTTTGAAAATCCCAGCTTGACAAGAGATTTTCTAAGGGAGTAAACAAAGCTGAGAGATTTTTGGCGGGCATATCCGGCTTGGCTTCTGCCATTTTGCGGGCGGCGGGATAGTTGGTTAACAAAGTTTGCAACTGTTCAAAGGTAGCGCGGCGAAAATCGGCAGTTAGTTGAGCTTTTTGCTGCTGTAATTCTTCTCGCAGCCGGAAACACTGCTGCCTCAATTCTTCTATTTCGCTGGGATTAGTTGTGATTGTAGCCGATATGGGCAGCGCGAGCAAAGTGCGATCGAACTCTTGAAAATTCAAATTCAGCACTGTTGCCAGCCGCCTCAGTTGGTCTAGCGTGAGTTTTCCCACATCTCCCTGCCGCACTAAGCGCACCGCAAAGCGGCTTAAGCCTGCTTTTTCGCCTAAATCTTGCCAATCGAGAATGTCTAGCTGATTCATGCGTTCCCGCAGAATTGCATCGTACTTAAACTCGATCGCATCTCCCGCCTCAGATGCAGCATAAACGTAGACTAAAATTAGAAAAATGCCCCCGATAGCTAGCGCGAAGCTGAAGGCAGGCACTGTTGTTACATCAACTGTTGCACCGAGGAGCTCAAACATCTTTAACTCTTCTAAACTTGTTTTAAAGTCTGCGTTTGTTCAACGCTCAAATTTTCTTCGCCTTGGTAGTATTCGGGCAGCAAGTCTTGAGATTCTACTTTTCCAAGGGCTTTTTCAATTCCGGCGGTGGTTTCGGTGCAACTAGAACCGGTGGCGTTGAGGACGGTTTCGGTAATTTTGCCGTCTTTGCCGATGCGGTATTCTATTTGGCGGTACTCTGCCATAATTCTTCCTCTTGGTTTAATGCTTGAGTGTTGACTGCTGAGTGTTGAGTTATATTATAGATTCTATTTACCAATTATTCTAATGAATTTTTGTAGCGACAATGCAACCGGGGTTTCGCCGGAGATTATGGCTGCGATTGCAGCGGCTAATTGCGGTGCTGTGATGTCTTACGGAGATGATGAATATACACAGCATTTGCAAGTTAAATTTTCGGATTTGTTCGAGACATCGGTGAGTGTTTTCCCTGTAGCAACCGGTTCTGCTGCTAATGCTCTGGCCCTTGCGGTTGTGACTCCTCCTTACGGGGCTGTTTACTGTCACGCGGACTCTCATATTAATTTGGATGAATGCGGCGCGCCGGAGTTTTTTACAGGCGGTGCAAAGTTAGTGACAGTAACAGGAAATCATGGTAAAATAGAAGCAGAGACTTTAGGAAAAATACTCGATCGCGCTGGTGCAGGTGTCGTCCACCACGTACAGCCTGCAGCCGTCAGCATCACTCAAGCAACGGAAGCCGGCACTGTCTACAATCCCGCAGAAATTTCCCACATTTCGGAAGTAGTTCGCGCTCACAATTTGCACCTGCACATGGATGGAGCTCGCTTTGCCAATGCTGTCGCCAGTCTTGGCTGTTCTCCTGCTGATGTCACTTGGCGCGCCGGTGTAGATATTCTCTCATTTGGAGCGACAAAAAACGGCGCGATGGCTGCGGAAGCTGTGGTATTTTTTAATCAAGAATTAGCAAAGAGTTTCCCTTTTTACCGCAAGCGCAGCGGGCATCTTTTCTCGAAAATGCGGTTTTTGTCGGCGCAGTTGGAAGCGTATACAACCGATAATTTGTGGCTGAAGAATGCGGCTCATGCAAATAATATGGCAGCCAAATTAGCCGAAGGTTTGGCGGGAGTTGAGGGAGCGAAGTTTTGCCATCGAGTTGAAGCCAACGAGATTTTTATTCAACTTCCCAAATCGGTAATTACAGCGGTTTTAGCTGAGGGCTTTCTGTTTTATCGGTGGGATGAATGTACTGTTAGACTGGTAACGGCTTTTAATACTTTGGAAGCGGATGTTATTGCTTTCGTGGAAGCGGTTAAACGACATCAGTAATTATTTCGTAAGGGCGGGTTTTACGAATAATATCTGACGAGTACCAACAATCTAGATAAACCCGTTCCCCACAACAGACAACCCCCATCAACATTAAATTTGGATCGAATGCGGAAAATGTACATTGTGATTTTTCGTTTGATGGGGGCGGGTTTGAGAGATTGTTGGTTATTTACAATTATTGTTTGTGACACCAGCCCTACATTTTAATAGGTTGAGGAATAGGTTCTGCAACTGCGGCTAGTTCGGGTTCAACTTCTTCGAGGTGTGCTTCTAAAAGCGCCAGATTTCTCATGTTTGATTTATAAAAAGCATCGAAGATATCTCCGACTAAAGGTACTGAACCAACCACGGCTTCTAGACCGATATTGTAAACCATTTTCCCTAGAGTTTTTTGGGGAATGTTGAATCGAGTTGCTAAATAAATTAGGTAGGCGGAAAACGCGGTATCTACGATATCTCCAGCACCCGGAACTAAACCGATAATGGGGTCTAAACCAATGCGAAATTTAGTGCCGGGGATGCCAATGGCGGTATCCATCAGGCGGCTGAGTTTGCGGATGCGGTTGAGGGTGGCGAGACGCTCTATGTTGTTCATATTATTATTGTTGAACTAGGTTGAAAATTTGAAATCTGTCGGAAGAGGGAAAAAAAAGATCTAGAAACCGCTCATTCTCGATCTTCGCTAATATGCTGAATTCCCCATTCGTGCATGGCATTAATAATCGGTTTGAGACTTTCGCCCAAAGGCGTTAGCGAATATTCAACTTTTGGCGGCACTTGCAGGTAAATTTCCCGGTGCACGATCGCGTCTGATTCCATTTCCCGCAGTTGCTGCGTCAGCATCTTCTGAGTAATGCCGTTGACAGCTCGTTGCAGCTCGTTAAAGCGCTTCACTCCTTGAAACAACTCCCGCAGAATCAAGACTTTCCAGCGCCCGCCAATCACCTCTAGAGTGCGTTCTACAGGGCAATTTGCTCGATCGACGTTTACTTCTTGGACTTGCATAGTATCTTTTTGGTAACTACCGCACTTTTAAGTGCGTACTATCCATAATAGCTTGACTCGGCTTAAAATAAAAACATCAAAGAAACACCCGATAAATTTCACTGAGGATTCAGAAAATGATTACCGTCAGAAAAAGTGAAGCAAGAGGACACGCTAATCACGGTTGGCTGGACAGTTACCACACATTTTCTTTTGCCGGCTATTACGATCCAAATTATATGAATTTTCGCTCTTTACGGGTAATTAATGAGGATTTCGTTAGCCCCGGCAGAGGTTTCGGCACTCACGGGCACAGCGACATGGAAATCATTACTTATGTATTAGAAGGAGCATTAGAACACAAGGATAGTTTGGGTACCGGTGCAGTGATTAAACCCGGTGAAGTGCAGCGGATGAGTGCAGGTACGGGTATCCAGCACAGCGAGTTCAATAACTCGCAAACAGACCCAGTTCATTTGCTGCAAATCTGGCTGTTACCCGATACAAAAGGCTTGCAGCCAAGTTACGAGCAGCGGGAATTTCCCCTAGCAGAAAGGCACGGAAAACTGCGCTTAGTGGCGGCGCGAGATGCCAGAGATGGTGCTGTAAAAGTGCATCAAGATGTTGATTTGTATGCGGCTGTTTTGGATAAAAAATCGCGGGTTTCTCATGCTTTGCAGCCGAATCGCCATGCTTGGGTGCAAGTGGCTCGCGGCTCGGTTTTGCTGAACGGTTTGACTTTGAAAAATGGCGACGCTGCGGCGGTTAGCGGGGAGGCTGAGGTGGTGATTGAAGCTACGGAAGATGCTGAATTTTTGCTGTTTGATTTGGCATAGAATTACACACGAAATCCCCGGCTTCTCCAAGAAGTCGGGGATTTGAGATCGTTCGGCGATTGAAATCGTTTCTTGTTAAACAAAGTCCGAGCAGAGGGGGACTAAGAAATTAATCAGCCATCCAAGATTTTGTCCCAAAAATACCTGCTACAAGTTCGGGAATGCCCAAATCAACATCTAAGCTTTCCCAGTGCACGCTACTACCGGAAGGCGGTAGCCAAACATCAGCCAACTGTTCTGGTGAAGCGCCTTCTAAGCCTTGTGCAAGGCTTGGAGGAAAACAGAAAATAGCACCGTTTTTTAGTTCGATCGCTATTAAATCTTCAGACTGATTGTAATACACGGATTCGGCGCGGGGTTCTGTAGCCTCGGCTTGTTTCCATGCTTGCTGGGCTTTGGTTATTTGCTCTCGGAGATTTTCCTCAGTTAACTCTTTGTCCCAGTTTCTAAATACCATGTATTTCTTGCCATCGGTTTTGTTAAGTTTGGATACTTGATTATTGCTGCATGGGATTGTGTTAAGCGGACTGTGAAGGACATGATACTTAATAATGGGTTACTACTTAGGAAATAAGTACATAGGAGGAAGAAACTAACTTTTATGTGTGGTATTCCTGGTAAGGGTAAATCTTTAGGATAAATTTTTATGGAACAACAGCCGATCGCCAGAAAGCATCTTGTTTGGAGCCTCCTCACTGGTTTAGCAGTCGGCGCGATCGCAGGCGCACCCCTCGGCTGGATGGCTAATGCGAAATATTCCGAGCAGCGTATGGCTGAAAATATCATTTGCCGAGAAAAAAATAGAGATAAGCCAGTTGCTATGGTTGAGTCTATTTGTGGTTCCCAATTCTAAATTTTTCTGCTAGCCAGAGGGCCGTGTCAAATATTGTGAGGCTTGTGCGAATGTCGAAAGTTCGGTCGCGCAGGCATTTTGGCGTTGTCAACCGTCAATATGCCACAAACCGGAAAAGTTATGCGTCTGTTGATATGTGGGTATGTTAAATTGACACAATAATGAATTACAGCAGAACAATTCCGGCTATTTTGAGTGCTACGATCGCCCTGAGTTCGATCGCCCTCATCCCACTGACATCACCTCAAATTGCCCTCGCATTAACCGCCGACAAAGTTAAAACCGTTGCCCAACAAATTACTGTTCGCATCCAGGGGCCAAAAGGCGGTTCAGGAGTAATTTTAGAGAAGCAGGGCAGCACATACTATATTCTCACAAACTGGCACGTTATCGATAAAGCTGGCGATTACGAGGTCGTAACTCCGGACGGCAAAGCTCACTCTGTATACTATAGCCTCGTGCGGCGAATGCCCGGTGCGGATTTGGCGATCGTGCCTTTCAGCAGCACTCAAAGCTACCCCCTGGCTCAATTAGCTAATTCCGCAGCAACTAAGGGAAACAAGGCTTATGTGGCTGGCTGGCCGATATCCGGCGGTTCTTTGAGACAGCCGATTTTCATCGCCACGGAAGGTCAGCTCACCGGCCGCCAAACTCCCTGGAACGGCTATACTTTGGTATACAACAACTTAGTGAGAGCCGGCATGAGCGGCGGGCCGGTGCTCGATGACGCGGGGCGAGTTGTCGCAATTAACGGCATTGTCAGGTTAGAGGACAACTCTGATAAAATCGTGGCGGCGGGAATAGAAATTAATACTTTCATGAAATGGCGATCGACTATTTCGCTGCCAGTAGTTCCTCAATCTCCTACGGCCGGAAACCCTAAAACCCCGGCGAATAATGCGCCTCGCAGGCCCGCAAGTGCGATCGCCTTTGCTGCCACAAATACCCTCAAAGGGCCTTCGGAAGTTGTCAGTTCCCTTGCCCTAGCTTCCGCTTATTTTACTACAGGAAATAGCAACGGCACTATCTCAGTTTGGAATTTTCCCAGCGGGCAATTAAAAACTACCCTGCAAGGTCACACGGAAGCCGTAAACGCACTGGCCGCGAGTGCGGACTCCAAAGTGTTAGCTAGCGGCAGCGACGACAAAACTGTGAAAATTTGGAATTTAGAAACTGGCGCGGTTGTACGCACTTTGAGCGGACATTCCAATGCAGTTTCGAGCGTTGCCGTTAGTCCTGATGGTCAATTTGTAGCCAGCGGTAGTTGGGACAAAACGATTAAGATTTGGAACCCGAAAACGGGGGAGTTGCTGCGGACTTTGACCGGGCATTCTGGGTTGGTGAATGCTGTTGCAATTAGTCCAGACAACAAAACTTTAGCTAGCGGCAGCAAAGATGGTTCAATTAGGTTGTGGAATTTAGCTACAGGTCAAGCAATTCGCACCATTAGCGGCAAAAACTTGTCTGTTTTGTCGCTAGCTTTTACTCCCGACGGCAAAAGTTTAGCGGCGGGAAACAGCAACGGCACTGTTGGGTTGTGGAATGCCGGAAACGGGCAGTTAATTCGGCGTTTGAGCGGGCATACTGACGGGGTTTGGTCGGTGGCTTTCAGTCGGGATGGCACTACGCTGGTTACTGGGAGTTGGGATAAGAGTGTGAGACTTTGGGATGTGCGATCGGGGGATTTGAGAGGTAATTTGAGCGGTCATGCTGGCTACGTTAGCGCTGTGGCGATTAGCAGCGACGGTAAGACGATTGTGAGTGCGGGTTGGTTGGGGGAAATTAAGATTTGGAAAAGGAGTTGAGATTTTTTTGAACGAACCGCTTTCGTCGCGTTACGCGGAGGGGCGCGTAAGCGCTACTCAACCTAGAAACAGCCCCGCCTCTGTAGCGAAGGCAGCTAGTGGAGGGTTCGCTTAGGCACGGACTCTACTGGTAGGGTGCGTCAGTTGGTAGCGATTCGATGTACATGGGCTCATCATTTCCGGGCTCCGCACCCTACTACCTAGCATTTTGTTTCAAAGTACGATCGACCCTTATGATAGATTTGGTTCTTGCCAGACTACACTGGAAGACAAAATCAAATTAAAAATTTCGCCATAAATTCGATCGACCCGCCGATCGGGCGGGACTCTCAACTTGGTGGAACAGGCGTCCCGCCTGTGGTTGGCAAAGTAAATCTAAAATCTAAAATCTAAAATCGCGTGACTTCTGACAAATGATTGAAGTAGAACACTTAAGCAAAACTTACGGTTCGACCGCAGCGATCGCGGACGTGTCTTTTTCGGTCGAATCAGGAGAAATTCTCGGTTTTTTGGGGCCAAACGGCGCGGGTAAAACCACAACGATGCGGATTTTGTCGGGATATTTGCCGGCATCCAGCGGTACGGCCCGCATCGCCGGCCTCGACGTTCACGAAAACTCGATGGGAGTCAGACAGCGCATCGGCTATCTGCCGGAAAACCCGCCGCTTTATCCAGAAATGAGTGTGGAAGGGTTTCTGTTTTTTGTGGCGAGGATTAAGCAAGTACCTGCGGGCGATCGCGCGCGACAAGTTACCTCCGCGATCGAACGCTGCGGCCTGGTTGATAAACGCAAAGTTTTAATCCGCAAGCTTTCTAAAGGATTTCGTCAGCGCGTCGGTATCGCGCAGGCGATCGTCCACGACCCACCGGTCATTATCTTAGACGAACCAACCGTCGGCCTCGACCCCCGACAAATCATCGAAGTCCGCAATTTAATCAAAAGTCTTGGCGGCCAGCACACAATCATCCTTTCCACGCACATTCTGCCGGAAGTCAGCATGACTTGCAACCGCGTTACCATCATCAATCGCGGAAAAATCGTCGCTGCGGGTACTCCCGAAAATTTGATGGGAGAGTTGGCTGTCGGAGAGGGTTACGAACTCGAAGTTGAAGGCGAGGCGGATTTGGTAAACAGTCTGCTGTTGCCTTCTTTGGAACATTTGCCGGGAGTTCGATCGATCGAATTGATTCCAAGCCAGCAATTTTTAGTGAATCGCTACCGCCTGCGGGCAATGTGCGAACCGGACATAGAACCCGGACGAGAAATTGCCACAGCTATCGTCGCCTCTGGATTTGGACTCTGCGAAATGCGTCGCTCTCGCGCTACTCTGGAAGATGTGTTTTTAAGGCTGACAGCGGCTGAAAAGAAACCGGAAAATCTGGTTCATAGCGAACCGGAGGTCGATCGAAATCTGCAAGAAGCGGCAACAACTCAAGACTCGATCGCGGATTCTCATCAATCCGAATCGCAACCGATTGTCGAAAATCTGCAAGTTTCAGATAGGCAAGAGTCTCTCTATGATTCTCATTCAGCATCGGAAGCAGTTGCAGAAACTGAAGAGTTGCTTTATGATTCTAAACCAGAATCAGAACCAGTTCCAGAAACCGTAGAGTTGAGAGAACATCCTCAACCAGAATCAGAACCAGTTCCAGAAACCGTAGAGTTGAGAGAACATCCTCAACCAGAACTAGAATCAGTTCCAGAAACCGTAGAGTTGAGAGAACATCCTCAACCAGAACTAGAATCAGTTCCAGAAACCGTAGAGTTGAGAGAACATCCTCAACCAGAACTAGAATCAGTTCCAGAA